>CAVPXH010000006.1:0-115949 GCA_963709685.1 uncultured Actinomycetota bacterium | reverse complement strand
TCCGGACGACCGCTCAAGCGGGCTGGTCCATGCCCCCTCGCCGGCTGGCTACGATCGCCGCACGGCACACCGCACGCCACGTGCGGGGAAGGGAAGGGGAGCATGGAACCGACCGAACGGGTCCCGCAGCCGGCGGTCGACACGGACTGCCGCGACACCTGTGCCACTCCGCCGCCCGCCCCACCCGCCGGCACCGTTCGCACCGTGCGCACCGTGCTGCTGCTGTCGTGGTTCAGCTTGCTGTGGATGGTCGGCGAGGGCGTGGTGGGCCTCTACTCGGGCCTGCAGGCGCACTCCGTCTCCCTGGTCGCGTGGGCGCTCGGCTCCGCCATCGAGGGGCTGGCGAGCGTGATCGTGATCTGGCGGTTCACCGGTAGCCGGCGCTTGTCGGAGAACGCCGAGCTGCGCGCGCAACGCGGTGTCGCCGTGTCGTTCTGGCTGCTCGCAGCCGGCATCACGGCCGAGGCCGTCCGGGACCTCGTCGGCGGCCCGAGTGTGGAGACGACCGCCCTGGGGATGGCGGTGACTGCGGCGTCGCTGGTCGTGATGCCCGTGCTCGGCGCGGTGAAGCGGCGGCTGGGCGCGCGCCTGGGCTCGGAGGCGACCGCGGGGGAGGGCACCCAGAACCTGCTGTGTGCCGCTCAGGCCGGCGCCGTCCTCGTCGGTCTCGGGGTGCATGCGGCGACCGGGATCAGCTGGGTCGACCCGGTCATCGCCCTCGGCCTGGCCGTGTGGTCGGTGCAGGAGGGGCGCGAGGCCTGGAACGGCGAGGACTGCTGCTGATGCTGCGCCTTCTGCGGGCGGCCAGGTCCCCGGGCGGTGCCAGGTCAGCGCTTCGCGGTGCCGAGGTACTGCGAGAGCCACTCCTCCCAGTGCCAACCGGCGCACTTCTGCTGCGGGGCGGCCTCGTCCTGCGGGTGGCCGTGCAGGAGCCGACGGGTGCTGCTCACGGGTCTCCTCGGGGCGCTGTTGTCACCGACCGCCGGGGAGTACCCGGCTCCGTTTCTCCGCATTCCGCGTCGGGTCAGGCGTAGGTCGGCTGCTCCTCCTCCGGGTCCGCCGGTACGACGTCGAGCAGCGGGTCGGCGGCGAGGAGGTCGATCACCGCACGGGGCGCGCCGATGCCGGCCCAGTGCGCGTCGACGTCCTGGGCGACGCACCAGGCGTGGTCGGCCGGCCAGACGAAGGCGGCCTCGGGGGCGTGCAACGGCGCGCCGGTCCACCCGTCGGCGCGGTCCCACGTGCCGTGGTCGGCCACCCGGCCGTGGAAGACCCAGTAGGCGCGGTGCGGCACCACGACCCTCGACAGCCCGGGCGCCGGAGACGCCGGGCGGCCGGGATGCCGCGCCGGTCTCGCCCCGGGCCGCGCTGCGGCGCGAAGGCCGTCGTCGCGGTACACCCGGGGCGTGCCCGCGGCTGCGCCGCCGCCACTCCCGCCGTACCCCTCCCACACGCAGAACCAGCAGTCCTCCGGCGTCGCCGTGTGCGCCGCGAGCAGCTCGAGCAGCCGGGGGACCTGGTCGCGGCGCCACGGCTCCAGCACCGCATCCGCCTCGCTCTGCCCGGGGCGGACCGGGTCGGGGAGGATCCGCAACCGCGCGTAGGCCTCGAAGCCGGCGGGGCCGAACCCGACGAGCCGGGACCACGGCAGGTCGCTGTGGGCGATCCAGGCCGCGGGGGCCAGGTCGTGGCAGGCGACGAGCGTCATGCCCGGCTGCTCGCCCGCGAGGTCTCGAGGTAGGCCGCCAGGTGCTCCCCGGTCAGCGTGGACCGGGCCGCCACCAGGTCCGCGGGCGTGCCCTCGAACACGACGCGGCCGCCGTCGTGGCCGGCGCCCGGGCCGAGGTCGATGATCCAGTCCGCGTGCGCCATCACCGCCAGGTGGTGCTCGATGACCAGCACCGACCTGCCGTCGTCGACGAGCCGGTCGAGCAGGGCCAGCAGCTGGGCGACGTCGGCAAGGTGCAGGCCGGTGGTCGGCTCGTCGAGGACGTAGACGCTGCCCTTCTCGGCCAGCCGGGTGGCGAGCTTGAGCCGCTGCCGCTCCCCGCCGGAGAGCGTGGTGAGCGGCTGGCCGAGGCGGAGGTACCCGAGGCCGACGTCGGCGAGCCGGGCCAGGATCGCCTGCGCCGCCGGGGTGCGCGCCTGGCCGGCGCCGAAGAAGTCCGCGGCCTCGGTGACCGACATCGCGAGCACCTCGCTGATGTCGCGACCCCCGAGCCGGTGCTCGAGCACCGAGGCGTCGAAACGCCTCCCTCCGCACGCCTCGCAGGGGGTGGCGACGCCGGCCATCATCGCGAGGTCGGTGTAGACCACGCCCGCGCCGTTGCACGCCGGGCACGCGCCCTCGGAGTTGGGACTGAACAGCGCCGGCTTGACCCCGTTGGCCTTGGCGAACGCCTTGCGGATCGGATCGAGCAGGCCGGTGTACGTCGCGGGGTTGCTCCGCCGCGAGCCGCGGATGGCGCTCTGGTCGACCGACGACCCCGTCGCGGCCGGACACCGCTTGTCCTGAGGAGCCGAGGGACGAGGCCTCTCGAAGGGATCCGTGGACCAGGGAGCTCTTGCCCGAGCCGGCCACCCCCGTGACCACGACCAGCATCCCCAGGGGGATGTCGACGTCGACCCCGCGCAGGTTGTGCGTGGTCGCCCCGCGTACCTCGAGCACGCCGGAGGCCGGCCGCACCTGCTCCTTGAGGGTGACCCGGTCGTCGAGATGGCGGCCGGTGACGGTGCCGCTGCGCCGAAGGTCGGCAGCCGTGCCCTCGAAGACCACCTCGCCGCCCGCGGTGCCGGCCCCGGGGCCGAGGTCGATGACGTGGTCGGCCACGTCGACGGCCTGCGGCTTGTGCTCCACCACCAGGACCGTGTTGCCCTTGTCCCGCAGCTGCAGCAGCAGGTCGAACACCTGCCGGATGTCGTGCGGGTGCAGGCCGATCGTGGGCTCGTCGAAGACGTAGGTCACGTCGGTGAGCGCGGACCCGAGGTGGCCGACCATCTTGGTGCGCTGGGCCTCCCCTCCGGACAGGGTGCCCGAGGGCCGGTCCAGGCTGAGGTAGCCGAGCCCGATCTCGAGGAACGAGTCGAGGGTCTCCCCGAGGGCCGTCAGGAGCGGCGCCACGGACGGCTCGTCGAGCCCGCGGACCCAGGCGGCGAGGTCGGTGATCTGCATCGCGCAGGCGTCGGCGATGTTGATCCCGCCGATGGTCGACGAGCGCGCCTCCGGGGCCAGCCGGGTGCCGTCGCAGTCGGGGCAGGTCCCGAACGTGACGGCGCGCTCGACGAAGGCGCGGACATGAGGCTGCAACGCCTCGACGTCCTTGGCGAGCATGGACTTCTGGATCTTCGGGATCAGCCCCTCGTAGGTGAGGTTGATGCCGTCGACCTTGATCTTGGTCGGCTCCTTGTAGAGCAGGTCGTACCGCTGCTTCTTGGTGTACTTCGCGATCGGCTTGTCGGGGTCGAAGAAGCCGCAGCCACGGAAGATGCGGCCGTACCAGCCGTCCATGCTGTAGCCCGGGACCGTGAGCGCGCCCTCGTTGAGGGACTTGCGCGCGTCGTACAGCGCGGTGAGGTCGAAGTCGCTCACCGCGCCGCGGCCCTCGCACCGCGGGCACATCCCGCCGAGCCGGGTGAAGCTCGCCCGCTTGGCCTGCGTCCGACCCGCGCCTCGCTCGACGGTGAGGGCACCGCTGGCGCGCACCGACGGCACGTTGAAGGCGAACGCGCTCGGTGGGCCGATGTGCGGGGCGCCGAGCCGGCTGAACAGGATGCGCAGCATCGCGTGGGCGTCGGTGGCGGTGCCGACCGTGGAGCGGGCATCGGCCCCCATCCGCTGCTGGTCGACGATGATCGCGGTGGTCAGTCCCTCCAGCACGTCGACGTCGGGCCGGGCCAGGGTCGGCATGAAGCCCTGGACGAACGCGCTGTAGGTCTCGTTGATCAGCCGCTGGGACTCGGCGGCGATGGTGTTGAACACCAGCGAGCTCTTGCCCGACCCCGAGACGCCGGTGAACACGGTCAGGCGGCGCTTGGGGATCTCGACGCTGATGTCCTTGAGGTTGTTCTCGCGGGCGCCGTGCACCCGGATCACGTCGTGACTGTCGGCTGCGCGCCGCGCCGGCGTGTTCGTCGCCATGCCGTCTCCGTTCGTCCGCCGTCCGCGACCGCTCAGCGCAGCTCCTGGATGCGCACCAGGTTGCCCGCGGGGTCGCGGAAGGCGCAGTCGCGCACGCCGTACGGCTGCTCGGTCGGCTCCTGGACGACCTCGACGTCCCCGGCCTGGATCCGCTCGAACGTGCCGTCGAGGTCCTTGGTGGCCAGCAGGATCCAGCCGTAGGTGCCCTTGGCCATCATCTCGGTGATCGTGCGGCGCTCGTCGTCGGTGACACCGGGGTCGGCCGCCGGGGGCGCGAGCAGCAGGGCGGTGTCCGGCTGGTCCGGAGGGCCGACCGTGATCCAGCGCAGGGTGCCCTGGCCCACGTCGCTGCGCACCTCGAACCCGAGCGTGTCCCGGTAGAACGCCAAAGAGGCCTCCGGGTCCTGGTGGGGGAGGGAGCTGAGGTGGATGGTGAGGTCCATGACGGTCACGCTAGCCGCGGCTCGGCGCGCCGCGCTTCTCGATTCCTGACCGGCCTGCTGACCTGCTTGGCCACGCACGCGGGCATCCCTTCCGCGGCGCTCCGCGCCTCGCGCCGAAACGTGCTCGGGGGCACCCCGACCAGCTCGGTGAACCGGGTGCTGAAGGTGCCCAGCGAGGCGCACCCCACCGCGAAGCACACCTCGGTGACGCTGAGGTCGCCGCGGCGCAGCAGGGCCATCGCACGCTCGACGCGACGGGTCATCAGGTAGGCGTACGGCGACTCGCCGTAGGCACGCTTGAACTCGCGGCTGAGGTGCCCGGCCGACATGTGCGCGTCGCGGGCGAGCGTCTCGACGTCGAGGGGCCGTGCATACTCCCGGTCGATCCGGTCCCTGACCCGGCGCAGCCGGGCAAGGTCACGCAGGCGCTGCGCCTCGGCGGTTGTGCTGGCCACACGCGAGATCGTGCCACGTCGCGAGGGACGGCGGGAGTCGGTGACGCATGACCGGTGCGCCGCTGGGGCAACCGAGGGCCGGTGCACCGAACCCGCTGGGAGGCAGAGAGATGGACGAGCTGCGCGGCAGGACGGCCCTGGTCAGCGGAGCATCGGGCGGAATCGGGGGCGCGCTGGCGCGCGGGCTGGCCGAGGCGGGCGTCGACCTGGCCCTGGGGTACGGCGGGCACCGCGGGGACGCCGAAGCGGTCGCGCGGGAGTGCGCCGACCGCGGTGTGCGTGCGGTGACCCTCGCTGCCGACCTGGCGGAGCCCGCCGGCTCCGCGCAGCTGGCGCGGGAGGCCGAGGAGGCGCTCGGTCCCCTCGACATCGTCGTGCCGGCGGCGGGGGCGGGAGTCCGCGCCGCCTGGGACGAGGTGGACCACGCGCTGTGGACCCGCACGTTCACGGCGAACACCTGGAGCCCCTTCGCGCTCGCCCAGGCCGCGCTGCCCGGGATGCTCGAGCGCGGGTGGGGCCGGGTGCTGCTGGTCTCGTCCGTCGCGGCGTACACCGGCGGTGTCCTCGGCCCGCACTACACCGCCAGCAAGGCCGCGCTGCACGGGCTCGTGCACAGCCTCGCGGGCGCGGGGGCATCCCGCGGGGTCACCGTCAATGCGGTCGCGCCCGCCCTCGTCGCGGGGACGCGCATGCTGCCGCTCGGCCCCGACGACCAGCCCGCCGTCCCGATCCCCGTGGGTCGTCTCGGCACCACCGAGGAGGTGGCCGACCTGATGTTGGCGATGCTGCGCAACGGCTACCTGACCGGCAAGGTCATCCCCCTCGACGGTGGCCTGCACCCGGCCTGAGCGCGGCCGTCTCGCCGCCGGCCGCCGGGCACCCGGAGGCAGCGGGGACCGGCAGCCGGGCGCCGTGCAACCCGGGCTCGGGCTCTCGCGTCTTGTCACTGGGTCCGTCGGAGTGCGGCGGACCGACCCCGAGAAGAGACGAGCAACCCATGCACACCATCCCCGCCGCGACCGCTGCCCTGGCGGCCGCTGCCCTCGCCGTCGGCCTCGTCGGACCGGCGGCCGCCGCCACGCGCACGGTGCACGACTCACAGGACACCGCGCACGGCGTGGACCTCCGTGCCGTGACGCTGACCCACGGCGCGCGCAACGTCGTGGTCGTCACCCGCCATACGGACCTGCGCCGCGACCCGGCGACCGGCTCGGCCGGCGCGGTGTTCCTGGACACCGACCGCCGCCACCCCGGACCGGAGTACGTCTTCGTCGGCGGCTACTTCGAGGGCACCGACTACCGGCTGCTGCACACCGACGGCTTCCACCACCGGCACTGGGGCGCCCCGGTCACCGGCTCCTACGAGATGACCGTCGACTACGCCCGGGACCGGGTGCGCATGCGGATGTCGCGGCAGGCGCTCGGCAATCCCGGAAAGGTGCGCGTCGCGGTCCGGGTGTCGGGCTCGCGCAGCGACGGGACCAGCGCCGGTCTCGTCGACTGGCTCGGCGAGCCGCGCAGCTTCACCCGGTGGGTGGCGCGGGGCTGAGCGCGGCTGGACACGAGGAAAGGCCGCTGGCGTCTCGGGTCACCGGCGGCCTTTCCATCTTCAGGAAACCAGGTCGGCGACGGGTTGTCAGGCGGATCGGGCTCTCTTTACCGGCCCGCCCAGGGCGGCGCGGTCAGGAAGTTGCCTGCGCGGCGAGGAACTCCTCGACCTGTGCGGCGAGCACCTCGCCGAGCCGGACGATCTCGAGCTCGGGCACCGGCCCGCGCATGCTCGCGTAACCGGCCAGCCGGCTGGCGTGGTCCCACGGGAGCCGGCCGTGCCGGCCGGCCTGCTGCCGGGCGGCGAGCCTCCGGCCGACGACGTGGCCGATGCCCAGGAGGGCGCCGGTGAGGGTGACAGCGATGCTGAGCCCGAGGATCTGCTCCATGGTGCTGGTGTTCTCCCTGCCTCGCGAACGTGGCGCCGCGGCGCGGCGCCGGGGGCGGATCTCCGCAGCAGGGAGCCTAGGCACGCGACCCGCCCGAACGGGAAGGTTTCGGTAAAGACAGGGCCAAGGTCCTGAATTCCGTTCCTCAACTCCGGAATGCGTGCCGGTCCGCTGCTGTTGCGCCCGTGGACCTCGAGCGGAAGGGTGCGGTGGCGTGCACTGTGGCTACTTCGACGCGGGAGCGTGCCGCTCGTGCGCCTGGCTGCGGACGCCGTACGACGACCAGCTGCACGCCAAGCAGCAGGCGGCCGCGGACGTGCTCGCCGCCTGGCCGGACCTGAGCTGGTCACCGCCCGCCCGCAGCGCGGAGTCCGGGTTCCGCAACAAGGCGAAGATGGCGGTCGCGGGAACCGTGGACAGCCCCACCCTCGGGCTGGTCGACCCCGTCACCGGCGGCACGGACCTGCGCGACTGCCCGCTGCACGTCCCCGCCCTGCACGCGGCCCTGCCCGCGCTCGCCGACTTCGTGGCCGGGGCCCGGCTCACGCCGTACGACGTGCCGGCACGCCGCGGCGAGCTCAAGCACGTGCTCGCCACCGCCTCGCCGGACGGTGAGCTGCTCGTGCGGTTCGTGCTGCGCTCGACCGAGGCGGTGCCCCGTATCCGCAAGCACCTGCCGCAGCTGCTCGAACGGCTGCCGCGCCTTCGCGTCGTGTCGGTGAACCTCCAGCCGCGTCCTGCCGCGGTGCTCGAAGGGCAGCGCGAGGAGCTGCTGCGGGGACAGGCGCTCCCACTGCGGGTGAACGGGCTGACCCTGCACCTGCGCCCGCAGGGCTTCTTCCAGACCAACACCGAAGTCGCCTCCGCGCTGTACCGCGAGGCGGCGTCCTGGGTCGCCGAGCGGGCGCCGCGCTCGGTGTGGGACCTGTACTCCGGGGTCGGTGGCTTCGCCCTTCACCTGGCCCGGCCCGGCCGCCGGGTGACCGGGGTGGAGCTCAGCGCCGAGGCGGTGGCCGGAGCCCGGCGCAGCGCGGCGGAGGCGGGGCTCGAGGCGGTGGAGTTCGAGGCGGCCGATGCGCTGGCCTGGGTGCGCACGCGGGAGGAGGCCCCGGAGCTGGTCGTGGTCAACCCGCCCCGGCGGGGCCTGGGTCCCCAGCTCGCCGCCTGGCTCGAGCAGTCACCGGTCGAGCACCTGCTGTACTCGAGCTGCAACCCGGCGACGCTGGCGGCCGACCTCGCGGCGATGCCGTCGCTGGTGCCACTGCGGGCGCGCGTCTTCGACATGTTCCCGCACACCGCCCACCAGGAGGTCCTGGTGCTGTGCAGGAGGCGACGTTGACAGGTGTCCGACGGACCGGCCCGGACTGCCGCGCGGATACAGTGCCCGCGCCACGTGTATGCCGCGCGCCGTCCGGGAACCTTGTCAGCGTTGGCGGTGGTCGAGGCCGAGTCGGTCCCGGCCGTGAGAGTTCCACGCTCCAGAAAGAGGGCACAGCATGACCACGGCGCCGCGTCCCGCGATCGCGACCTCGTGCGCGGGATGCGGGAGCTCCCTCGAGGTCGACCTGAGTGCCGGCACCGTCCGTGCGGGGGAGGGGCAGGTCAAGGCCCTGAACTACGCCGATGAGGCGCTGGCGGTCTGGGACTGCCCGTCCTGCGGGCAGAGCGACGCCGAGGACCTGCTCGGAGGGTGATCCGCCCTCGGAACCGTCCGGCTCGCGGCGCCCACAGTGCCCGCTCCGCCACCAGTCCAAACGGGTGGTGGCGCCGTGGTCCAGGCCGGTGAGGCCGGGGGTCCCTCGTACTGGTCATTTCGGGCTACTCGCACGTAACCCCATCGTGTCGGACGCGTTGTTGGTCGTACCGGCGCACATTCCCGCGCGTCGGACGGACATCGGGTCCGGATCTCGGACCACGGGGATGGGAAGGCACAGTCATGCTCACGAGGCAGTCCATGATGCGCGTCGCCGCGGCCTCGGCGACGGCGCTGTTCGTCACGCTCGGCGCGGTCGCGCCGGTCCGCGCGGACACCGGGGGGAAGAGCGGGAACGACGCCTCCCCTCATGCAACCTCGTCGTCGGCGTCGAAGGCGGCCGGCCAGTCCACGGGACACCGCGCTACGACGCCGAAGCCGTCCTCGCGCGCGCAGTCGTCCGGGAGGTCCCAGTCGTCCGGGGAGTCCCAGCCGTCCGGATCTGCCGCCGACGCGCACGGCAACGGCCACACTCCGGTCACGCTGTGCCACCGGCTGGGCAACGGTGGCTACCACCTGCTGACCGTGGACGACAACGCCGCGCGGGCGCACCTGGCCCACGGTGACGTGATGCCGTCCAGCGACGGCACCTGCCCGGCGGGCACGACCCACACCGGTGGCGGGTCCAGCGTCGCGGGCGGTCGATCGGGCAGCGAGACCACCGGTGCCCACGGGGAGGGCCGGCGGGGACCCGGCCACACCCGGGCGACGGTGTGCCACCTGCTCGGCAACGGTGGCTACCACCTGCTGACCTTCGACGAGCACGCGCTGCCCGCGCACCTGGCCCACGGTGACGTGATGCCGTCGAGCGACGGCACCTGCCCGGCGGCGGGCTCCACCCTGCCGGGCGGTTCCGCGCCCCAGGCCGGCGGTACGACGTCGGAGTCCGGTGACACGGCGGCCGAGGCGGGTGCACCCACCACGATCAGCGACTCCTCGCAGGTGACGCCGGCGACCACCGCCGTGGTGGCCGAGGCGCTGACCGAGGTGCCGACCCGGGTGCTGGGCGTGCGGCAGGCCGAAACCGCCCGCAGCCCGCAGGTCAAGGGCGTGGAGGCGGTGCGGGCCGGTGCGGCGCCCGTGGCGGCCGGCCGGCCCGCCCGACTCGCGCCCGCGGCGGGCTTCCTGCCCAACACGGGTGCGGGCCGGGTCATGGCTCCGTTGCTGGCCGGGCTCGCCCTCGTGGCCGCGGGAGCGAGCCTGCTCCTGCGCCGGCGCGCCGCCCGCCGCGGCTGAGCTCCGCCGAGGGGTCACCAAGTCCTCAGCCTGGGCGGCGTGGCGCAGGCTTCGTGACCCCTCGGTGGAGGGTGCCGGCCGGCCGGTCGGCCGCTCCCGGAGGACCGTCCACCCGCCCTGCCTAGACCGGTGTGTCATCGATGTGGCGACCGTCAACAGGACTCAAGACGGGGGTCGACACTGGAGGCGGGGACACCCGGGAGGACGACGACATGTGCGAGGCCCGCTCACCGCGAGGGACGTTGCCCTGCGTGCGGCCGGACTGCGACGGTCAAGGGCACGTGTTCGTGCACCCCAGCTCGGCGCCGGACGCGAAGGCGGAGGCCGATCAGCGCCAGGAGGAGTGACCCGGCATCCGGCGTACCAACCGTACGTCACATACACAGCCTCCATTAAGGCCACGATTTCACCCGGTCGGCGCGGACAGGGCATCATGGGCGGGCTGAGCCACGATGACGTGGCTCCACCGGGAGGGTGAGCACCAGCTGCCCTCAGGCCAGGGCGGCCCCCAGTCGCCCCCGACGACCAGTTGTTGGATCTATGCCGCACTCGCCACGCCACCGTCAGGACGCGCCCCGGCGCCGGGTGATCCGTGCCGTGGTCATCTCCATGACCGCCGTTCTCCTCGTGGTCCTCACCGGCGGGTTCTTCGTCTACCGGCATCTCGACGGCAACATCACCGCCCTCGACGTCTCCGGTCAGCTCGGCACGGACCGGCCCACGGAGATCGTTCAGCACAGCGCTCCGCAGCAGCCGCTGAACATCCTGCTGCTCGGGTCGGACACGCGGCAGGGCCAGACCGGCCACATCGGCGGGGTCACCCCCGGGCTGTCCGACACCACGATCCTGCTGCACATCAACGCGGCCCGGACACTCGCGTACGGCGTCAGCCTGCCTCGCGACTCGATGGTCGAGCGCCCCCCGTGCGAGCGCAAGGACGGCCAGGGCGTCGACCCCGGCGGGCTGAGCATGTTCAACGCCGCTTTCGCCGTGGGCGGGCCGGCCTGCACGATCAAGACCGTGGAGAAGCTGACCCGGATCCGGATCAACCACTTCGTGGTCGTGGATTTCAACGGCTTCCGCGCCATGGTCGACGCACTGGGCGGTGTCCCGGTCTGCGTCCCCGAGGCTGTGCACGACACCACCGGGCACATCGACCTGCCCGCCGGCAGCTACACGGTCAAGGGCAACCGGGCGCTGGACTACGTGCGGGTCCGCCACGTGATCTCCAACAACGGGGACATCGGGCGCATGAAGCGGCAGCAGGCGTTCCTCGCTTCGATGGCGAACAAGGCCATCTCCGCCGGCACGCTGATCAACCCGGTGCGGCTGTACAACTTCCTCGACGCCGCCACCCGGTCGCTCACCACGGACCCGGGCCTGGCCAGCCTCAAGGGCCTCGCCGGGTTGGCCAGCTCGATGCAGGGCATCGGCCTGGACCACATCCAGTTCGTCACGGTGCCGTTCGAGGTGTACCAGCCCGACCCCAACCGGCTGCAGTGGGCGCCCGACGCCGAGCGCCTGTGGAACCGGATCCGGCACGACAAGCCCCTCGGCAAGTCGTTGAAGGCAGGCGTCACCACCGCTGCCGACGAGGGGCGGGGCGGGCACCCGGGCGCGTCCCCCAGCGGCTCGCCCAGCGCCCCCAGCGGCGGTCCGTCACAGACGGAGGCTGCCGCCAAGGCCGAGCAGGCCCGGGAGAACGGCCTCTGCGCCTGACCCCCTCGTCGAGGCGCGCCTGTTGCTGCGTTGAGACGCGCCTGTTGCCGGGTTGAGCCGCGCCTGGTGCCGCGGTGTGCGCTGCGTCACAGTGCGTGGCCTGGGCCTCGGTGGCTCGTTGTGCCGGGCGGCAGGACGACGCCGTACGACGAGGAGAGCCCATGGACTCGACCAACGCAGCAGGGGTGAGCCGGCGCACGCTGCTCGGCGGACTCGCCGCCGGAGGAGCCCTCGCGGTCGGTGGGCTGACCGGTGCGGAGCCGGCCGGCGCGGCCACGCGGCAGGGCGCCTTGCCGAGGAAGGTCGACGTGGTGGTGGTCGGGGCCGGCATCTCCGGGCTGGTGGCGGCGCGCCGGCTGCGCGCCGCCGGCCGGTCGGTGCTCGTCCTCGAGGCGCGTGACCGGGTCGGCGGACGGGTGCACAACCACGTGCTGCGCGACGGCTCGGTGGTGGAGGAGGGCGGCGCGTTCGTCGGTCCCACCCAGGACCACATCCTGGCGCTGGCACGCGAGCTCGGGGTGCGGACGTTCAAGGAGTACGTCGAGGGCAACAACGTCTACGTCTCGCAGACGACCGGCACGCAGACCTACACGGGCACCATTCCGCCGGACCCGCTGATCCTGCCCGATGCGGCGCTCCTGCAGACCCGCATCGACCAGATGGCCCGCCAGGTGCCGGTCGACGCGCCGTGGCACGCGGCCAAGGCGGTCGAGTGGGACTCGCTCACCGTGGACCAGTGGCTGCGCCGGAACACGGTGAACCCCGCGGTGCGCAACCTGATCCTGTCCTACCTGCAGCCGTGCTTCGGCAGCGACGGCCTCGACATGTCGCTGCTGTTCTTCCTGTGGTACATCGCCACCGCCGGCAATGAGCAGAACCCCGGCACCTTCGAACGCTCCGCCGGCACCCCCGACGCGGCCCAGGACTCGCGGTTCGTCGGTGGCTCGGGTCTCATCCCGCGTCGGCTCGCGCACCGGCTCGGGGACGCCGTCGTGCTCGAGGCCGCCGTGCGCCGCATCCAGCAGTACGACGACCACGTGGTCGTCACGAGCGACCGCGGCGCGGTGCGCGCCCGGCGGGTCGTGGTCGCCGTACCTCCGCCACTCGTGGTCGGCATCGAGTGGGAGCCGGTGCTGCCACCGCCGCGGCTTCAGCTGCTGCAGCGGATGCCGATGGGCGCGCTGATGAAGTGTGACGCGGTCTACGAGCGGCCGTTCTGGCGGGACAAGGGCCTGTCCGGCAGCGGCCTGAACGACACCGGCGCGGTGCGGGTGTGCTTCGACAACAGCCCGGCCGACGCCGCGGTCGGGGTCCTGCTGGCGTTCGTGGGCGGCTCCACCTGGGCGACGTACGGCACGATGCCGCGCGCGGAGCGCCGCAAGGCGGTCCTCGAGGGATTCGCCGCGATCGTGGGGGAGGAGGCGCTGCGCCCGATCGAGTACGTCGAGAAGGACTGGACCCACGAGCAGTGGACGAAGGGCAGCCCGGTGGCTCTGCAGACCCCCGGCGCGATCACGGCGTACGGCTCGACGATCCGGGACCCGTTCCGGCGTACCCACTGGGCGGGCACCGAGACCTCGACGTACTGGGCCGGCTACATGGACGGCGCCGTGCGGGCCGGTGAGCGCGCCGCCCGCGAGGTGCTCGCGCGGCTCGGCTGAGCGGGTCGCACTTCCCACGCAGAACTGTCGCTCCCCATGGTGATATCACCATGGGGAGCGACAGATTGACAGGGGACCGTGTCAAACGGGCCCCGCCCGCGGCGCGTCAGGCGGCGGCGACCATCTCGACCAGCTTGTCGCAGAACGCCGGGAGGTCGTCCGGCTTGCGGCTGCTCACCAGGTTGCCGTCGACGACGAGCTCCTCGTCGACCCAGGTCCCGCCGGCGTTGCGGATGTCGGTCTGCAGGCTCGGCCACGAGGTGAGGGTGCGGCCCTCGACGCAGCCGGCCTCGACCAGCGTCCACGGGCCGTGGCAGATCACCGCCACCGGCTTGCCGGACTCGACGAACCGGCGCGCGAACGAGACCGCGTCGTCGTGCTGGCGCAGGTTGTCGGGGTTCGCGACACCCCCGGGAAGCACCAGCGCGTCGAACTCGTCGGGCTTGGCATCACCGACCGGCACGTCGACCTCGAAGGTGTCCGCCTTGTCGAGGTGGTTGAACGCCTGCGCCTTCCCGGACTCGGGAGCGAGGAGCTTCGGCGTGCCGCCGGCCTCCTGGACGGCCTGCCAGGGCTTGGTCAGCTCGACCTGCTCGATGCCCTCGTTGGCCACGAGGAACGCGACGGTCTTGCCCTGCAGCGTGTTGTCGGCCATGTGTCTCCCTCTCGTCGTCTGTGTCGTTCTCCGAGGGGGTAACCGGCCGTGCGGTGCGACAAACGCCCTGCGGTCAGGGGACGACGAGCTGGTTCTTGCCGAGCACGGTGACGCCGCCGTCGCTGACCGTGAAGCCGCGCCGCCGGTCCTCGTCGTGGTCGACGCCGATCTGCGCCCCCTCGGGGACGATGACGTTCTTGTCCAGGATGGCGTTGCGGACGACCGCGTCGCGACCGATCGTCACGTTGTCGAAGATCACGCTGCGCTCGACGTAGGCACCGGCGGAGACGTAGGCGTGGGTGCCGATCACCGAGGTGTCCACGGTGGCCCCGGAGATGATCGAGCCGGCGCAGACGATGGAGTCACGGGCCGCGGCGTCCTCGACGAACTTCGCCCCGGGCAGCTGTGGGTGCGAGGTGAAGATCGGCCAGTCGGTGTTGTAGAGGTTGAACACCGGCTCGACGCACACCAGGTCCATGTGCGCCTCGTGGTAGGAGTCGACGGTCCCCACGTCCCGCCAGTAGTCGAGGTCGCGCGCGGTGGAGCCGGGGACCACGTTGCTGCGGAAGTCGTAGACCGCCGCGTCGCCCCGCTCCACCATCCGGGGGATGATGTCGCCGCCCATGTCGTGGCGGGAGTTCGGGTCGTCCGCGTCCGCCTCCAGGCACTCGACGAGCGCGTCGGCGCTGAAGACGTAGTTGCCCATGGAGGCGTACACCTCGTCGGGGGAGTCGGGGAGCCCTGGCGGGTCGGCCGGCTTCTCCAGGAACTCGTCGATGCGCTGCCCGTCGGCGGTCTTGATCACCCCGAACTGCCAGGCGTCCTTGCGCGGCACCCGGATCCCGGCGACGGTCACCCCGGCGCCGGAGTCGAGATGCGCCTGCACCATCTGCGAGGCGTCCATCCGGTAGACGTGGTCGGCGCCGAAGACCACGATGATGTCGGGCCGCTCGTCGTTGATCAGGTTCATCGACTGGTAGATCGCGTCCGCGCTGCCCTGGTACCACTGCGGCCCGCGCCGCTGCTGGGCCGGCACGGGCGTCACGTAGCTGCCCAGCATCGTCGACATCCGCCAGGTCACCGAGATGTGCCGGTCCAGGGAGTGCGACTTGTACTGGGTGAGCACCGCGACCTTGAGGTAGCCGGCGTTGACCAGGTTCGACAGCGCGAAGTCGATGAGCCGGTAGCTGCCGCCGAACGGCACGGCCGGTTTCGCGCGGTCCACCGTCAGCGGCATCAGCCGCTTCCCCTCGCCGCCGGCCAGGACGATCGCCAGAACTTTCGCCATGACCAGACCCTAGTCCCGCTACCTGCCGGTACCGCTAGGTTCGTCTCATGCGCGCCGCGATCCTGACCCGTGAGTTCCCGCCCGACGTGTACGGCGGAGCCGGGGTGCACGTCGACTTCCTGGTGCGCGAGCTGCGCCGGTTGATCGAGGTGGACGTGCACTGCATGGGGGAGCCGCGCGAGGGAGCCACCGCCCACGCCGAGCGCGACCCGCGGCTGCCCGGCGCGAACGCCGCCCTCCAGGTGCTCTCCACCGACCTGTCGATGACCGCGGCGCTGGCGGCCGGCGGGGCCGACGGCGTCGACCTCGTCCACTCCCACACCTGGTACGCCAACATGGCCGGCCACTGGTCCAAGCTGTTGTACGACGTCCCGCACGTGCTGACCGCGCACTCCCTGGAGCCCCAGCGTCCGTGGAAGGCCGAGCAGCTCGGCGGCGGGTACCGGATCTCCTCGTGGGCCGAGCGGACCGCCTTCGAGGCTGCCGACGCGGTGGTGGCGGTGAGCAACGGGATGCGCGCCGACGTGCTCTCCTGCTACCCGGCGCTGGACCCGGCGAAGGTGCACGTGATCTACAACGGCATCGACACCGACTTCTACGCCCCCGACCCCCAGCGGGCGGTGCTGGACCGGCTCGGCGTCGACCCCGAGCGCCCGTACGTCGCCTTCGTCGGCCGGATCACCCGCCAGAAGGGGGTGCCGCACCTGCTGCGAGCCGGGCTGTCGTTCGCCGAGGACCTGCAGATCGTGCTGCTCGCGGGCGCCGCGGACACCCCCGAGCTCGCGGCCGAGACCGACGCGGCCATCACCGAGCTGCGCGCCGCCCGCGACGGCGTGTTCCTGGTCTCCGAGATGCTGCCGCGCGAGGAGGTGCGGCAGGTCCTCGCCGGGGCGCTGGCGTTCCTGTGCCCGTCGGTGTACGAACCGCTGGGCATCGTCAACCTGGAGGCGATGGCCTGCGAGACCGCGGTCGTGGCCAGCCGGGTCGGCGGCATCCCGGAGGTGGTCGTGGACGGGGAGACCGGCCTGCTCGTCGACTACGCCGCCGACGACCCCGCCGCGTTCGAGGCCGGGCTCGCGGCGGCGGTGAACCGGCTGGCCGCCGACCCGGGCCTCGCCGTTCGGATGGGTCGGACCGGCCGGGCTCGTGCGGTGGCGGAGTTCGGCTGGGACGCGATCGCCGCGCGGACCGTGGAGCTGTACCGCAGCCTGCGCTGACCCCCTCCCGGTGGACGTGGTCCTCCGGCTCCGACCGGCGGATCACGCGAGATTCGGCGGCGCGGCCGGGACCTGCGTGCAAGATTTACCGACACCGATCGGGCGAAGCGGTTGCCGTTATCTATCCGTTATACGACACTGGCCCGGGGCGGCACGGCAGGGAGCGCTGCCGCCACCGACACGGGGGCCGAGCGCGGGCGTCACACCGGCCCGGGGGTCGACGGTCAGCACGGACAGAGAGAAGGCCGCGCGTGAAGGTCGCAGTCACCGGTGCCACCGGCGTGATCGGCAGGAGCGCGGTGCCGGCACTCGTCGCCGCTGGTCATCGGGTGGCGGCCCTGGCCCGGACGCCGGAGAAGGCGGCGCTGCTGCAGCGGCTGGGGGCCGAGCCGGTGCGGGCCGGCCTGCACGACCACGACGCGTTGGTGGCGATGTTCCGGGGCGCCGACGCGGTGGCGAACTTCGCCAGCCACGTGCCGGTGGGGTGGGCGGCGCTGTGGCCGGCCCGGTGGCGGGCCGACGACCGGCTGCGCACGGAGGGGGTGCGGTGCGTGGTCGCCGCGGCCCGGGAGGCGGGGGTGCGCCGGTTCGTCCAGGAGAGCGTCTCGTTGCTCTACGCGCCGCAGGGCGAGGAGTGGATCACCGAGCGCTCGCCGTTGGGCATCAACCGGGCGACCGAGCCGGCCGCCGTGGCCGAGTCGCACGTGCAGGAGTACGCCTGCGAGTCGAGGGTCGGAGTCGTGCTGCGCTTCGGACGCATCGTCGGCGACGACGCGCTGACCCGTCGTACCCTCCAGGCGGCCCTCCAGGGGCGGCCGGTCGGGGTGGGCGATCCGGAGGGGTGGGCGCATCTGCTGCACACCGACGACCTGGGGTCCGCGGTGGTGGCCGCCCTGCACGCCCCGGACGGCGTCTACAACGTCGGCGCCCAGCCGGTGCGGCGCGCGGACGTGACCTCGGGCTTTTCCGCGGCGGTCGGCCGAGAGAACATCGGCTTCGTGGGACCGACGATGCAGCGCCTGGCGGGGACCCGCTTCGAGCCGCTCACCCGCTCCCTGCGGGTCAGCTCCGAGGCGTTCACCGCGAGCACCGGCTGGGTGCCGACGCGCCCGGCCTTCGATGCCCAGTGGCTCGAGGGCGTCCCGCCTGCCTCGGAGGTCATGGGATGAGCGGCGAGCCCCAGGCCGGCGGCACCCGGGCGGGCGGGGACCAGCCGGGGGAGGGCCAGCCGGGGGAGGGCCAGGCCCGGACGGCCGGCTCGCGGGAGATGGAGGAGCGCCGTCGGCGCCGCGCCCGGGTCTTCGGAGACGTGCTGCCGGACCGCACCGAGGACGAACGGCCCGACGCCTGGGGCGAGCGCGACACCTCCTCGGAGGAGTGGCTGCGCCGGCAGGTGCCCCCACACCACGGGTGAGCCGGGCGCGTGGCCCGGCTGCGAGCGCTCAGCTCAGGCCGCCGCCCCCGGACACGGTGCCGCTGCCCTGGCGGCCGGCGAGCAGGTCGCGGATCTCGGTGAGCAGGGCGACGTCGGGGGCCGGCGGTGCCGACTCCTCGCCGCGCGCCATCCGCGCCTGCAGCTTGTTGTACGGCGTGACCACGAAGAAGTAGACGACCGCCGCGAGGATCAGGAACGAGATCAGCGCGGTCACGAACGCGCCGACCGGGATGTGCCCTGGCTGCCAGCCCGTGAAGTTCACGCCTTTCCCGGTGACCTTGCTGATCGCCGACAGCAGCATCGCGGTGAAGCTGGTGACCACGGTGGCGAACGCGCCGCCGATGATGAAGGCGACGGCCAGCTCGACGAGGTTGCCGCGCACGATGAAGTCCTTGAAGCCCTTGAGCATGACGCGTCTCCTTCGGTAGGGCCTGCGCGGCACCGGGAGGCGGCCGCCGCGCTCACGCTAGCCGCTCACGGTCAGCGACATCACCGAGTCGACGCCGGCGGCGACCAGCGCACGCGCGGTCTCGGCGGGCACGGCGACCACCACCAACGCGCCGGAGACCAGGTCCGTCCCCGCGCTCGCGCGACGGGGCAGCGCCAGCACCGGTGCGTCGGTCGCGAGCACGCGCGCTCCGCCGCCCTGCGGGTCGGCGGCGAGCACGTTGATCCGGTCGCCGACGCGCAGCAGCCGGGTCACGCCCGGGTCGCCGATGCGGACCGGGGTGGCGACCGCACCCGGGTACCCGGCCAGCAGGGAGCGGGTCAGCACCCGGGCGTCGGTGAGCGGCTCGCCGGCGCGGACCGGGCCGACCGTGGTCCGCCCGAGCGCGTCGGCGCGACGGAGCATCCCGGTCGGGACGCTGCCGGGGGCGAACGCTCGGACGGCGAGGTCGTCGGCGGACAGGCGAGTCCCGGCCGGGAGGTCGTGGGCGGCGACGAGCACCCGACTCCGCGGGGGCGGCGGGGCAGCATGGGCCTGCAGCGCGGCGGCGACGGCCAGGCCGGCGCAGACCGCGGCGAGGGGCCGGCGGCGGGCCAGGAGCGTGCGGCGGATCCTGCGGAGGGCGAGCGCGCGTCGGGTCATGCCCCGAGGCTAGGAAAGACGGCGGCCGTTCGTCGGCCGCCGTCCACAGGGCTGCCTCGCGGTCAGGCGGCGTCGGTGGTCGTGGACCCGCTGCTGCTCGAGGACCCCGTGCCGCTGCCCGCCGTGCTGCTGCCCGTCGTGCCGCTGCCCGCCGTGCCGCTGCCGCTCGCCGGAGCCGGAGCCGGACGGGCTGGACGAGGCGGCGGCGGCCGTGGACTTCGCGTCCGACCGGCTGTCGGTGCGGTAGAACCCCGAGCCCTTGAACACCACGCCGACGGCGTTGAACACCTTGCGCAGCCGACCCTCGCACCGCGGGCAGACCGACAGGGAGTCCTCATGGAAGCTCTGGAACTGCTCGAACGCGTGGTCGCACTCGGTGCAGGCGTACTGGTAGGTGGGCACGTGTCCTCCACGATCTTCAAGCCACAGGCCCCGGCCGGTTTGGCACTCTCGGGGCTCGACTGCCAATTATCCCAACCGCAGGCGGGTTCGTAAACTTCCCGCGCGAGGTGGACGGGCCGCTGACGTGCCGGTGCGCCGTGGTAACCCGCACCGTGGGGCACAATGGCGGCCGTGTCCGACAGCGCAGCGGGACCCTCCCGTCGAACCTTCCGGTCCTGGTCGCGGGCCGCCCGCTGGTCGACGTACGGCGTCGTGGTGCTGGTCCTGGTGCTGGTCGCCGCGCTGGTCGCCGCGATCGTCGTCGTGCGCAAGCCGTTCCCCCAGACCAGCGGAACGGTCACCGTGCCGCACCTGGAGAACGCGGTCACGGTCATCCGCGACGGCCACGGCATCCCGCAGGTCTACGCCGACACGCCGCACGACCTCTTCTACGCCCAGGGCTACGTGCAGGCCCAGGACCGGTTCTTCGAGATGGACGTGCGCCGCCACACCACCGCCGGCCGGCTCTCGGAGCTGTTCGGTCGGGACACGCTCCAGACTGACATGTACATCCGGACGATGGGCTGGCGCCGGGTCGCCGAGCAGGAGCTGGCGCTGCTGGCCCCGCAGACCCGCAGGTACCTCCAGGCCTACAGCGACGGCGTGAACGCCTACCTCCACAGCCACACGCTGTCGCAGATCTCGCTGGAGTACTCCGTGCTCGGCCTCAACGGGCTCAGCTACGAGCCGGAGGACTGGACGCCGGTGGACTCGGTGTCCTGGATGAAGGCGATGGCGTGGGACCTGCGCGGCAACATGGAGGACGAGATCACCCGCGCGATCGCCTCCGCCGGGCACACGCCCGCGGAGATCGCCCAGCTCTACCCGCCCTACCCCTACCGGCGGCACCGTCCGATCGTCACGCAGGGCGCGCTGGTGCAGGGCCGGTTCGAGCAGGACGCCTCCCCGCGCCCGGCGCGCCAGGCGGCCCGGCCCGCACTGGCCCCCGCGGCGCTGCGGGCGCTGCGCCGCGTCGACCAAGGGCTGCGGGCGATCCCGCAGCTCGTCGGGCGCGGGGACGGCGTGGGGTCCAACGCGTGGGCGGTCGACGGCGCACACTCCACGACCGGCATGCCGTTGCTGGCCAACGACCCGCACCTGAGCGTCTCGATGCCCGGCATCTGGTACCAGATGGGCCTGCACTGCCGCACGGTGAGCGCCGACTGCCCGTTCGACGTCACCGGCTTCACCTTCTCCGGCCTGCCCGGCGTGGTGATCGGGCACAACCAGCAGATCGCGTGGGGCTTCACCAACCTCGGGCCCGACGTCACCGACCTCTACCTCGAGAAGGTCGACGGGAAGCGCTACCTGTACGACGGCCGGATGCGGCCGCTGCAGATGCACGACGAGTCGATCCGCATCGCCGGGGAGCGCGAGCCGTTCCGGTTCACCGTCCGGTCCACGCCGCACGGCCCGCTGCTCTCGGACGTCTCCGCCCAGCTCAGCACCGTCGGTGCCAACGCACCGGTCTCCGCGGGCGCCCCGCCACGCGGCAACGGCTACGCCGTCGCGCTGTCGTGGACGGCGCTGACCCCGCACAACACCGCCGACGCGATCTTCGAGTTCGACAAGGCCACCGACTGGCAGCAGTTCCGGGCCGCGGCCAAGGACTTCGCGGTGCCCTCGCAGAACCTGGTGTACGCCGACCGGGCCGGCCACATCGGCTACCAGGCCCCGGGCCTCATCCCGATCCGCAAGCCCGGCAACCGCGGCGACTACCCGGCGGAGGGCTGGAAGCCGTCCAACGACTGGACGGGCCGGTTCATCCCGTTCCGGGCGCTGCCGCACGTCCTGGACCCCAAGGACGGGTTCATCGCCACCGCCAACCAGGCCGTGATCGGCCCGGACTACCCCTACTACCTCGGCGACTCCTGGGCCTACGGCTACCGCAGCCAGCGCATCGCGGACCTGATCAAGCGCAAGGGCAGGCTGAGCATGGCCGACATGAGCGCGATCCAGCTCGACGCGCGCAACGGCTTCGCGCCGACGCTGGTGCCCTACCTGCTCAACGTCTTCATGCCCTCGGACTACCTCGCCGCCGGCCAGCGCCTGCTGGAGAGCTGGGACTACCAGCAGCGTCCGGGGTCGGCCGCGGCCGCGTACTACAACGCGGTGTGGCGCAACCTCCTCGCGCTCACCTTCCACGACCAGCTCCAGCAGTCGATCTGGCCTGACGGCGGTGGCCGCTGGTACGAGGTGATGCGCCGCCTGCTCGTGCACCCGCACAGCCCCTGGTGGGACAACACCGACACCGAGGGCGTGGTGGAGACGCGCGACGACATCCTGGCCCAGGCGATGGCCGACGCCCGCGACGAGCTCACCCGCGACCAGGCACGCCTCGCCGTGGACTGGACGTGGGGGCACGCGCACCAGCTGAAGCTGGAGAACCAGACCCTCGGCCAGTCGAGCATCGGCCTGGTCCGGTGGCTGTTCAACCGCGGCGGTTGGCCGGTCGGTGGTGGCAGCGCCGCGGTCGACGCCACGCACTGGAACGCGGCCGCAGACGACCCCTACGTGGTGACGGTCGCGCCGTCGATGCGCATGGTGGTCTCGCTGAAGGACCTCGACGACTCGACGTGGGTGAACCTGACCGGGGTGTCCGGGCACGCGTTCAACGCCCACTACACCGACCAGACGGACCTGTGGGTGCAGGGCCGGCACCTGCCGTGGCCGTTCTCGCGCAAGGCGGTCGAGGCGGCCGGCCGGGACACGCTCACGCTGAAGCCGCGAACCTCCTGATCCCCGACGGCGTGGCCGCCGCGGTCACCCGCCGGTCGTGCGGGGCGGCCGGCACCTCCTCGAGGACCTCGCCGTCGTAGAGCAACGTGCACACGAACGTGCCCACCGGCACCCGCGACAGCACCCGGTCGTAGGAGCCGCCACCGCGACCGAGCCGCAGCCCGGTGGTGTCCACGGCCAAGCCGGGGGTGAGCACCACGTCGGCGGTGGCGACCGCGTCGAGTTCCAGGCGCGGCCCGGGCGGCTCCAGCAGGCCCCGGCCGGCCGGCATCAGGTCGTCGGGGCCCCGGTAGACGGCCCAGTCCAGGTCGTTGTCGGCCCGCAGCACCGGGACGATCACCCGCGTGCCGCGCGTCGAGAGCAGCTGCAGCAGCGGGCCGGTGCCGGGCTCGGTGCCGATCGAGACGTACGCCGCGACGGTGGCGGCCCGTCGTACCTCCGGGGTGGCCAGCAGCAGCTCGGCGATCGCGCGGGCGTCCTCGTTCACCTCCAGCAGCGAGCGGCGGTGCCGGGCGGTGAGCAGCTGGTCGCGCAGCGCCGTCTTGCGGGCCTCGGTCGCATCCACACCCCGACGCTACCCACCCCAGCCCACCTGTCGAGGCGCGCGTGTTGCCCCGTTGAGGCGCGCGTGTTTGCCCGCGGCCGCGGCGGAGCCGAGCCGGGCATGAGCCGGTGCGCAACGGATAACCTCAGGGCATGAGCGAGGAAGGGCTGCAGCAAGCACGAGACAAGATGGCCTCCGCGGGCGTGGACCCGGTCGCCGTCGAGGTGTTCTCCCACTACTACCGGCTCGTCGAGTCCGGGGAGACCGGCATGGTCCCGGAGTCGTCGATCGAGCCGCTGGACATGCCGGCGCTCGCCGACGCCGACGTGCCCGGGGACGCCGCCCGCGACGCGCTGGCGCGGACCGTGGTGATCAAGCTCAACGGTGGACTCGGCACCTCGATGGGCATGGACCGCGCCAAGTCGCTGCTCGAGGTGCGCCCCGGACTGACCTTCCTCGACGTGATCGCCCGGCAGGTGCTCGCCCTCCGGGAGCGGTACGACGTCCCGCTGCCGCTCATGTTCATGAACAGCTTCCGCACCTCCGAGGACACGCTGGCTGCGCTCGCGCCGTACGACAAGCCTCGCCGTCGACGGGCTCCCGCTGGACTTCCTGCAGAACAAGGAACCCAAGCTGCGCGCCGACGACCTGACGCCCGTCACCTGGGAGAAGGACCCGTCGCTGGAGTGGTGCCCGCCCGGCCACGGGGACCTCTACACCGCCCTGCACGCCCACGGCCTGCTCGACGCGATGCTGGAGGCCGGCTTCACGCAGGTGTTCGTCTCGAACTCCGACAACCTCGGCGCGGTGCCCGACGCGCGCGTCGCCGGCTGGTTCGCGGGCTCGGGCGCGCCGTTCGCGATCGAGGCGGTGCGCCGCACGCCGTCGGACCGCAAGGGCGGGCACTTCGCCACCCGCACGCGCGACGGGCGCATCGTGCTGCGGGAGAGCGCGCAGACCTTGGAGGAGGACAAGGAGGCGCTGGCCGACCTGTCCCGGCACCAGTTCACCTCCACGAACAACCTGTGGTTCGACATCGCCGCGATGCGCGACGAGCTCCGGCGCCGCGACGGCATCCTCGGCCTGGCGATGATCACCAACCGCAAGACCGTCGACCCGGCCGACCCCGACAGCCCCGAGGTGATCCAGATCGAGACCGCGATGGGGGCCGCGATCGAGGTCTTCGACGGGGCGCAGACGATCGAGGTGACGCGAGCCCGGTTCGTCCCGGTGAAGACCACCAACGACCTGACCGTGCTCCGGTCGGACTGCTACGACGTCCGCGACGACTACGCGCTGCGCCAGGTCCCCGAGAAGGTGCCGTTCGTCGACCTCGACCCCAGCTACTACAAGGTGATGGCCGACTTCGACGCGCGGTTCCCCGAGGGCGTGCCGTCGCTGCGGCAGGCGCACGCGTTCGTGGTCAACGGCGACTGGACGTTCGGCCGGGACGTGACGGTGGTCGGCGACGCGTCGCTGGACGCGGAGGGCTCGCCCGGGCGGGTGCAGCCGGGAACCACGATCGGCTGAACAGCTAGGGTTCACAGCATGTCAGCCCCTCTCATGCCGGGTGACCGGATGAGCACCGTCGACGAGCACGTCGAGCGCATCCTGGACGCCCTGCAGCCGTTGCCGCCCTACGACCAGCCCCTGCTGGAGGCGCTCGGCCTGCCGGTCTGCGAGTCGATCACCGCACCGATCGACCTGCCCGCCTTCGACAACTCCGCGATGGACGGCTACGCCGTCTACCACGACGACGTGGTCACCGCCTCCGAGGACCACGCGGTGCACCTGCCCGTGGTAGGCGAGATGGCGGCCGGCCAGACCACGCTGCTCGCGCTCTCGCCGGGGACCGCGGTGCGCATCATGACCGGCGCGCCGGTGCCGCAGGGCGCCGACGCGGTGGTGCCCGTGGAGTGGACCGACGGCGGGGTCGCGACGGTGCGGATCACGAAGGCTCCCACGCACGGTCAGCACATCCGGCGCCGCGGCGAGGACGTGCGCACCGGCGACGTGCTGCTCGAGGACGGCAGCGTGCTGGGCCCGCGCCAGCTCGGGCTGCTCGCCTCGGTGGGCCGGGCGCAGGTCCGCTCGCGGCCGCGTCCGCGGGTGGTGATCATGTCCACCGGGTCGGAGCTGCGCGAGCCCGGCGCCGGCCTGGGGCACGACTCCATCTACGACGCGAACTCCTACATGCTCGCCGCGGCAGCCCGCGCCGCCGGGGCCATCGCCTACCGGGTGGGCATCGTCTCCGACGACCCGGGGGAGTTCCGCGACGCCCTGTCCGACCAGCTGGTCCGTGCCGACCTGGTGGTCACCAGCGGCGGCGTGAGCAAGGGTGCGTACGACGTGGTGAAGGAGGTGCTCGCCGAGCTGGGCACGGTCTCCTTCGGCGAGGTGGCGATGCAGCCCGGCAAGCCGCAGGGCTTCGGGTTCGTCGGCGAGGACTCCACGCCGATCCTCACGCTGCCCGGCAACCCGGTCTCGTCGTACGTCTCCTTCGAGGTGTTCGCTGTGCCCGCGATCCGACGGATGATGGGCCGCACGCCCTACCGCCGTCCGATGGTGCGGGCGCTGACCCAGCAGGGCTTCTCCTCCGCGCGGGGCAAGCGGCAGTTCGTCCGGGCCCGCTTCGAGATCGACAGCCGCGGCGCCCACGTGGTGCCGGTCGGCGGCCACGGCTCGCACCTGATGGGCGACCTCGCCGAGGCCAACGCGCTCATCGTCGTCCCCGAGGAGGTTGCGGCGGTGCAGCCGGGGGAGCAGGTGCAGGTGCTCGTGCTGGACCGGGACTTCTGATGGCTGAGCCCCGGAACGAACCGCGGCTCACGCACGTCGACGAGACCGGTGCGGCGCACATGGTCGACGTCTCGGCGAAGGACGTGACCCGCCGCGAGGCGGTCGCCACCGGCCGGGTGCTGGTCCGCGCCGAGGTGGTGGCGCTGCTGCGCGGCGAAGGCGTGCCGAAGGGCGACGCGCTCGGAGTGGCCCGGGTCGCCGGCATCATGGCCGCCAAGCGCACCCCCGACCTGGTCCCCCTGTGCCACCCGCTGGCGATCTCGGGTGTGGCCGTGGACCTCGAGGTCGCCGATGACGCGGTGCAGATCACCGCGACCGTGCGCACCACCGACCGCACCGGCGTGGAGATGGAGGCGCTGACCGCGGTGTCGGTCGCCGCGCTGACCGTGGTGGACATGGTCAAGTCCGTCGACAAGAACGCGCAGATCACCGACGTCCGCCTGGAGTCCAAGACCGGCGGGAAGTCTGGGACCTACCGGCGGGAGGGCGCGTGAGGGCCACGGTCATCAGCGCCTCCAACCGGGCCGCCGCCGGCGTCTACGAGGACACCACGGGGCCGCTGATCGTCGCCGCGCTGGAGGAGATCGGCTTCGAGGTCACCGGTCCGGTGGTGGTGCCCGACGGCGAACCGGTCGGCGAGGCGATCCGCGCCGCGGTTGCCGACGGCGCGCGCGCGGTGCTCACCACCGGAGGCACCGGCCTGACCCCGACCGACCTGACCCCCGAGGTCACCCGCCCGCTGCTCGACCGGGAGGTGCCCGGCATCGCCGAGGCGATCCGCGCGTACGGCGTCGCGCAGGGCGTGCCCACCGCGGCCCTGTCGCGGGGCCTGGCCGGCGTGAGCGGACAGGCGCTCGTGGTCAACCTCCCCGGCTCCCGCGGCGGGGTCAAGGACGGCCTCGCGGTCCTCGTACCCCTCCTGCAGCACGCCGTGGAGCAGATCGTGGGGAGCGACCACTGAACCGGCCCTGGCGGGTCGAGCTGCGCGCCGGCGAGGTGGGGCTGCGTCCGCTGCTGATGAGCGACGAGCGGGCCTGGCTGGAGGTACGGCGTCGCAACGCGTCGTGGCTGCGGCCCTGGGAGGCCACCGTCCCGCCCGGCGACGACAGCGCACCGCGTGACTTCCGGGGGCTGGTGCGCGACCTGCGCCGGCAGGCGCGCGCGCGACGGGCACTGCCGTTCGCGGTGACCGTGGATGAGGTGTTCGCGGGGCAGCTCACCGTGTCCAACATCGTCGGCGGCTCGGCGCGGTGGGGACAGGTCGGCTACTGGATAGACCAGCGCTACGCGGGCCGCAACGTGATCCCGACGGCGGTGGCGCTCGTCGTCGACTACTGCCTGTTCGAGGTGGGGCTGCACCGCATCGAGGTGGCCATCCGTCCGGAGAACGCCGCCAGCCTGCGGGTGGTCGAGAAGCTGGGGTTCACCGAGGTCGGCTATGCACCCGGCTACCTGCACATCGACGGCGACTGGCGTGACCACCGGCTGTTCGCGCTGACCGCGGAGGAGGTCCAGGGCGGGTTGCTGCGCCGGTTCCGCACCGGCCGCGGCGAGAGTGCCGAGTGACGAATCGGTCATCTTTCACAACAGTCACAGCAGTTCATTTGCGACACACCGCTCTATGTGCGGGGCGCGGAACTCGCTCGCTCTTATGGTCTGAGCGTGGACCTGTCAGGAATCATCTTCGTGGTACTCGCCGTCGCGTGGGCCGGCTACCTGATTCCCAAGGCGCTTCGGCACCATGACGAGGTGGCGCGCACGCGTTCGGTCGACCGCTTCTCCACCGCGATGCGGGTCCTGGCTCGCCGCGAGCCGGTGAGCCGTCGCGACGCCCGCCTCGTCGTCACGCCGCCCCGCGCCGCGGACAACCCGCGGATGCTGGTTCCCCCCGCCGCGTCCGAGGCGCCGGTGGCTGCCGGACGCGCGGTGAACCCGGCCGCTCGCCGGGCGGCCGCACGTGCCGCCGCCCGCCGCCGGCGCCGCGTGCTGTCCGTCCTGCTGGCCCTCGACCTGCTGGTGGTCGTGCTCGCCGCTGTGGCCCTCGCGCCGTGGTGGACCGAGGCGGTCCCGGCCGTGCTCACGGTCTTGTACCTGTTCCTGTGCCGCACCCAGGTGCGGCGCGAGGACACCCTCACGTGGGAGCGCGAGCTGCAGGCCTCCGCCGACGAGGAGACCGTCGGACGCCGGCCGGCTGCCCGCGTCGAGGCCCATGACCAGACGGTCCACGCTCCCGCCGAGCGCACCGTGGTGCGCAACGAGCAGGGGTTCGAGGAGGTTGCCGCTGACGACGACACCATGACGCTCCCGGCGGTCGTCGACGCGATGGTGATGGCGACCGAGGACGGTGGCTCCCTGTGGGACCCGCTGCCGGTCACGCTTCCGACGTACGTCACCAAGCCGAAGGCGCGGCGCACCGTGCGCACCATCGACCTCAGCGAGCCCAACACCTGGACCTCCGGACGGACCGCCGAGGACGCGGCGCTGGTCGCCGAGACGGCGGCGGCCGAGGCGGAGGCAGGCGTCGAGACCGAGTCGCAGCGCGCGGTCGGGTCCTGATTCCTCGCCCCGAGGAGCAGGTGATATGTTTTCTTCCCGTGCCCGGTGAGGGCACTTTGGGGCTGTGGCGCAGTTGGTAGCGCGTCTCGTTCGCAATGAGAAGGTCAGGGGTTCGAATCCCCTCAGCTCCACCACACCGAAACCCCGTCCCACCAGCGGAAACACCACCGCAGGGGCGGGGTTCTCGCATTGTCATTCGACGTTCCTCTCCGAATGCGCACCCCCGCGCCCCCCGGCGCGTTGAGACGCTCCAGTCCGGCCCGGTCTGCGCCGACGCCCCCTGACCGTCAAGACCCCTTGACGCTCACGGATGTAAAGGTAGTCTTTACGTGTGCGCATCTCGGAGTCGGCCCGCAAGCACGGTGTCGACGAAGAGGACATCGTGCACGCATGGGCGAACGCGATCCGGTACGTGGAGTACGACTACGACGGTGACGAGAGGCTCCTGGTGATCGGAGCTGACTGCCACGGCCGGATGCTGGAGTTGGTTGCCGTCCCCGCCGACGAGCCAACTCGGATCATTCACGCGGACCGCCTTCGGCCCAAGTTCTACGAGTTCCTCAGGTGATGCAGATGAAGACGAAGCGAAAGAACGCAGACGCGACCGGACTCGACGCGCTCGCGCCGAGCGAAGTGCAGTCCCGGGACGCCCTCCACTTCCGCAAGATCATCGCTGCCCGCAAGAAGGTGGCCGAGGCAGAGCAGGAACTCCGAGACGCGGTCCACGCGGCACGAGATGCAGGCGACTCATGGACAGTGATCGGCGCGGCACTCGACACCACTCGGCAAGCGGCCTTCCAGCGCTTCGGCAAGACCGCGAAGGACAGCGAGTCCCAGGAGGCGCCCCCGCGGCGCTGAATCGGTTACGAGTTTCCTTACTGGCTCAAGCGCGCCCGCGTCACGATGGCACGGGCGCCCCAACGACAAAGCGTGATGCCGGCCGTCATGGTCCGCCGCGTCGGTCACCTCCGAGCCGCCGACCCGATCGACGACGATGTGCACGCCGGCGCCCGGCATCAAGCGCGCTCCGCGTCGCGATGCGATGGCCTTCGGCCACCCTTGACACCGGACACCGGCGAGCAAGGGGGCTGGCTATCGGGTCGGTGGCTCTCTCCTGGCCGTCAAGAACCGCGCACCCCGCGCGCACCCCCGAACCTGCGTACCGGACATGAAGTCCATCAAATGCACGCGTCCGGACAGGGCCAGACAACGACACAGAGCCAGGGGAAGCCTGTCAGCGGCCATCGGAAATTGCCCAGTGGCGGACACGAAAGTCAGCCCGCTGGCGGCCATGAACGCTATCCGCTCGCGGCCACGGTGGTCTGGGCGGACCTGCCCGCCAACCACCTGACGTTCCGCCGCGTCGTCCAGCCGCACTCTCCCTCAGTCGCCACCGCTCCCCGCTCCCCGCTCGTCGCCGCCGAGCGCGGGGCGCCCGCGCGCCCAACGAGATGGCCAATCTGGCCCCCTGACCAGCCGATTCGGCCGACGCCACGCCCGTGGGGCGCCCGCCGCCCAGCCGCAGCTTCAGGACGCGAACGTGATCCATCGACGTCACCGTCGCTCGTCCCAGGCTGCTCGCTACGGACGGATCAGTGACGGGCTACGCCCATGTCGACGCGGCGTCTTCACAAGGACGCAATCTCCTCGCTGTTGTGGCCGCCTCTGGGCAATTTCTCGTGGCCACCAACAGAAGCCTTCGCAATGAGAAGGTCAGGGGTTCGAATCCCCTCGGCTCCACCACCCACGAACCCCGTCCCACCAGCGGAGACACCACCGTCGGGGTGGGGTTCTTCCTTTGCGGTTCGGGCGAGAGTTCCAAGGCGGCCGGCTCCCTGGTCCTCAACGCCGGGCCGAGACGTTTCGTCGGCTCAGATGCCGGCGTAGGTTTGCTCGGTCGTCGGCAGTCCCGATTCCTGCCAGGCGGTGAAGCCGCCGTCGAGCAGGGCCACGTCGGTGTAGCCCATGTCGAGCAGGGTCGCGGCGGCGAGCGCAGCTCTGGCTCCGGAGGCGCAGACCATGATCATCCGCTTGCCCGGGTCGAGCTCCGGCTTGTGTCGTGGGCTGGCCGGGTCGGCGAAGAACTCCAGCAGTCCCCGAGGCGCTGCCACGGCGCCGTCCATGTGCCCGTGTTCCCATTCCGCGGCCTGTCGCACGTCGACCAGAACCGCGTTGCCGGAGGCGGCCTCGTCAGCGGCCACCGTCGGGGTCACCAGCTGCACGCGGGCGCGCGCCTTGCCGATCATCTCCACCACGGATGCGGTCATCTCGTCCCTCCTCGTTGTTCGCGCGGCCGCCGTCACCCGAGCAGGGTGGGGGCCACGTCGAGCGCGGTGCCTTCGGGGAGTTTCGCGGTGCTGCGCCTTGTCCACTCCTCCTCCAGCAGCTCCTTGGCCGCCTGCTCGAAGAACTCCGGTGCGGCCCACTCGCGCACGTCGAAGTCGCGCTTGATGTAGCCGTGGCTGACCATGAAGTCCTTGCCGATCTCGATGGATGCGAGGTTCTGCGGGGAGAGGTTCGGCACCAGGTCCACGTGCTTGATGCCCTCGTAGGTGTCCTGCTCGTCGCGGTAGAACGTCTGTCGGTTCAAGATCACCGCGGCGGCGTGCTTGTTCTCGTTCGCCCAGCGGCCGACCTTGATCATGGCCTTCATGTAGGCCACGACGAGCTCGGGGTGCTCCTCGGCCATCACGTCGGTGCAGGTGATGACGGCCGGGCAGTTGGCCATCTGCAGGGTCCAGTCGGGGTAGCGTGACAGGTCCTCGATGGCCTTGAGCTTGCCGGTGGCCTCCTGCAGGTGCTGGAAGACCTTGCTCTGGGTGTAGATCGCATCGACCGTGCCGTTGAGCAGGGCGGTCTCCAGCGGCCGGAAGGCCAGGTCGTGCTTGTGGTCGCGGCGCAGCCACAGCTCCGAGGGGTTGTTCATCCGGACCTGGAGCATCTCGGGCTTGTCGTACCAGTCGTCCGGATAGGGGAAATCGACGATCTCGACGTCGTCCATGGTCATGTGGTTGACCCGTAGCATCAGCTCGACGCCGGCGTGCTCCTGGATCCGCCACCAGTCGTTCTTGATCGTGTTCAGGCTCTTGGTCAGCCCGACCTTCATCCCCTTCAGATCGCTCATCGTGAAGATGTCGTCACGTGCCCGGACCAGCATGGCGCCGCCCTCGTAGACCTGCGTCGCGCCGAGCAGCTTCGTACGACGGATGTCGGCGTGCACGTGGATGGGTGGGTACAGGCCGCCGAAGCGGATCAGGTTGTCGAGGTTGTGGACGTAGTGCGGGTACCAGTTGTTCTCGTCCCGGGAGCGGAAGTAGGCGTACTCCACGCCGATCTTCTTGAACTCCTCGCGGCACCAGCCCAGCTCCTGGTCGATGTTGTTCGCCGAGACCATCGGACAGTTGGTGAAGAACACCTCGTTCCAGTTCAGCGGAACCGTCGTGGCTCGCTTCTCCAGCGTATCTGTGGTCATCTCGCTCCCCTTCCCGCCAGCACGCCAACCCCTCTGGCCGGCCCGTCGCCTCGACCGTCACAGGATCCGGGACAGCGTGCGTCACCCATCGCGAATGAGCCGCCGTTCGCCGAGCTCCCTCATCTCTCGCGGGTGAGGCGCCCACCGTGGGTTCCGGGCAGCCTGGACCAGGAGGTGGTGGAGATGGTCTGGGCCATCCTTGCGTTGCTGGGCGTGCCGCTGTGGCTGTGCGCGCTGGGGATCCTGGCCCTGGTGTACCGCAACAAGGCCCTGCGGCAACGCCATGGCGACATCCCGGTCCGGGTGCTACGTGCAGGGAAGAACCGCTGGACTCGTGGCCACGCAGTCTGGGTCTCCGACGTGTTCGCCTGGCGTGGCAGCCCCGCCGCCTGGCGCGAGGACCTCTTCTGCGTGACCGGCGCCCGGGTCGGGGTCTTGGAGCCGGAGGAGCTGAAGAAGCTGCACCGGCTCGGGGAGGAGCCGGTGGTGGCCACGCTGGTGACTGACGAGGGGGACCCGGTGCGCGTTGCGGTGGCGGCCGACCGTCGTGCGGCGCTGCTGGGTCCTTTCGGGTCACCTGTCGGCCGCGGCTGATCCGAGACAGACGTCCAGCGGCAGGTGGACCCGGGGGGAGCGTGAGCGCGAGATGGGGTTGACGGCGGTTGCCGTGGTCACCGCGGCGATCTTCGTGTGGGGTGCGGTCTCCGCAAGACTGGAACGGGCGGACCTTTCTGCGCCGATCGTGTTCACGCTGGTAGGCGCGCTGCTGGTGGTCCTCGGCCTGGTCGACGCGCCCACCGCGCCGGTGACCCTCAAGCCCTTGGTCGAGCTGACCCTGGTGTGGGTGCTGTTCTCCGACGCTGCCCGCATCCGGATCCAGGACTTCCGCCGGGGCATGGGGCAGTACGTTCGGTTGCTCGGCGTCGGTCTGCCGCTGACCATACTCGCGGGCTGGCTGCTCGCGGTGTGGCTGTTGCCGGGACTCGGGTTGTGGCTGGCCCTGCTGGTCGCGGCCGCGTTGGCCCCCACCGACGCGGCGCTGGGTATCCCGGTGGTCACCAACCCGGCGGTGCCCGCCCGGATCCGTCGGCTGATCACCGTCGAGAGCGGTCTCAACGACGGGATCGCCACCCCCGTGGTGATGCTGGCCATCGCCGCTGCCGCGTCCGCGGAAGGCCTCGCGGCAGCCGAAGGTGTCGGCGGGGCACTGCTCGAGCTCGCCATCGGCGCAGCCATCGGCGTCGCCGTCGGGCTCGGCGGCGGCTGGCTGCTGCGCCGCGCCCGCCGCGGTCACTGGGCGGCAGAGGACTTCACCGGCATCGCCGTCCTCGCCCTCGCCGTGCTCACCTACGCCGTCGCCGTCAGCCTGCACGGCAACGGCTTCGTGGCCGCCTTCTGCGGGGGTCTTGCCTTCGGCGCGATCGCCGGTCGACGCGGACCCACCGAGCTGGTCTTCCTCGAGCAGGCCAGCGGCCTGGTCTCGCTTCTGGTGTGGACCGCCTTCGGTGCGGTCGCGATCCCCATCATGCTCGACCGCGTCGACGTGCCCATGGTGTGGTACGCCGTACTCAGCCTCACCCTCGCGCGCATGGTTCCGGTCGCCCTCGCCACGCTCGGCGCCGGCCTGGACCGGAACACGGTCCTGTTCGTGGGCTGGTTCGGCCCCCGCGGACTGGCGTCCCTCGTCTTCGCCCTCATCGCCCTTGAAGAGCTCGGCACCGGGGTAGACGACGCCGTCGCCGTGATCGGACTGACCGTGTTCCTCAGCGTCCTCGCGCACGGCATCACCGCCGCGCCACTGGCTACCCGATACGGGCACGCCGTCGGCGGGAAGCCACAGGGCCTCCGGGACGGCCGCGACCTACCGGTGCGCGGACTGCCGCGCCGTCCCCTCCCCGCTCCGGGGAGGATCCTCCCCGCAAAGCCACGTCGATGAGCCCCGGTCGGGCCGGCAGTGCGGAAAGGAGACTGGCCGGCCCATGAGCCGACCCGACAGGCCGCAACCCACGGCCGGCAGGTCGGGTGCTGTGGCTTCTCCTGGGAGCGTGGTGTTCTCGGGCGCCACTCGCCCGTGCCGCGCGCTGGTCGACGCCGCCACCGGGGCGGTTCTCCCGATCCACGAGACGTTCCCCTCCCCGGAGGTCTACGCCAAGAAGGCCGGCGTCCCGACCGCGTTCGTCGAGCACGTCGTGAACCGCGTCCACACCAGCGCCACGCTGGCCGGCAAGGTGTTCGCGTGCGCGGGGCGCACGCATGTCGGTGACGTGGCACCTCACCGTGTTCAACCTCACCGAAGGTGGCCCGGTGGTCCGACAGGCGGTCGCGGATCCCGTCCCGTGGCCAGTTCTGGTCCGACCGAGGTGTCCGGGCCGCCCATGACCGAGCCCCACGCTCCACCGGCGTGGTGGGTGGACGCACTCCTCGCCGACTGAACCGCCGGTCACCTCACATCGGGGAGCCGCCCCACGTCAACCGTGGAGCAGGGCGTCCTGCATCCGCGAAGCAAGCCAGCCGGTGAAGTCGCCTTCCCGCCACCCGCGCTGCAGCACCAGCGTGTCGTAGTGGGCGGGGTCGTTGAAGAACCACAGCGCGTCGACGGCCTCGTCGTACGCGGGCTCTCCGTCCACGGGTCCGAGCCCGCGCAGGTGGTCGACCACCATGCCTGCACCGGCGCGACGGTTACGCCGGGTGCTGTCCCACAGGTCCGCGACGTCGGGGCTTGTGTCGGCGGCCCGGCGCACCACCTCGAACAGCCGCGCAGCGCGGGCGCCGATGAGCGTGCACACCTCCGCGTAGGCGGCGAGCACCTCCTGATGCGTGTGTCCCTCCCAGACCGAGCGGAACCATGGTCTGTCCGCCACGGGCACCGGCTCGTCGTCCCCGGCGAGCGCCTCGTCGAGAACCGCTCGGAGCAGCGAAGGCTTGGACCCGAAGGCCGCGGTGACCGTGGGCCGCGCGACACCCGCTGCCGCCGCAACGTCCACCAGCGAGGTACCGCCGTAGCCGCGTGCGGCGAAGAGGGTCCCCGCGGCGAGGACGATGGCGCCGCGGGTGCGTCGCGCCCCCTCCTCGCGCACCGGGGAGCGGTACTGCCGTCTTCCCTGACCGCTCTTGACGTCACTCACAGTTCGAGCATACCGTCAATATATTCACCATACCGGCGGCATATTGAAAGATGGAGCGTCATGGACGACACGGCCACCACCCCGTACCTACTCCGGGCAGAGGAAGGCGAGGCCCTGTGGTTCCTCGGCAACCTGGTCACGCTGAAGGCTGCCGGCGCCGAGACTCGGGGCCGGCTGACGGTCGCGGAGTTCCTCAACCCGCCCGGCTTCGCCCCGCCGCTGCACCGCCACCTCGCCGAGGACGAGCTGTTCTACGTACTCTCCGGAACCGCGGAGTTCCGCTGTGACGGGCAGGCATTCGCCGCGGGGGCGGGCGACTTCGTGCTCCTGCCCGTGGGACTGCCGCACACGTTCCTCGTCGGTCCCGACGAGCCGCTCCGTGCCTTGCAGATCACGACGCCGTCGGGCTTCGAGGACTTCGCTGCGGCCGTGGGGGAGTCGGCCTCCCAGCGTCGACTCCCCGACCCCGGGCCCCTCGACCCGGCCGCGCTCGCGCATGCAGCCCAGCAGCACTCCATCGAACTACTCGGCCCGCCGCCCCAGCAGTGAACGGTCCGCCGGCGCGTCGTAGGCGGGCACCCTACGGGTAGCGGACCGCAGGATCTGCCCGGTTCAGTCCTGCTCCCGCGGCCGGACAGCTCGGTGTGTCGCCCATTCGTGGGTCTGGATGGCGACCGCGGCCAGGGCGATGCCGAGGGCGGTTGCTTGCAGGTGCGAGGTGAGGCCGCCGACCGCGCGGCTGGCGGGTGCGGCCAGCACCGAGACCAGCAGCAGGATCGCGGGCCAGCGGGAGAGCCGCCGAGAGCGAAGCAGGGCAGCGCCCAGGAGGAACGCCCCGACGTAGATGGTGGCGGTCCAGGCGTAGAGCAGCGCTTGTGCGCCGGCGTCCTGGAACAGGACGTCGACCTCCTCGGGGCTCAGCAGGTTCCGGACCACGAGGATCCGCAGCAGGACCAGGAGGGCTGCGTGCATGGTCAACCCCCATGCGCCCAGGGCCAGGACGCTGAGCGCGAGGCGACCGAGGCGACGCGCCCGGCTGTCGAACAAGGGCACCAAGGAGGGCAGGCCGCTCATCAGGCCCAGTGCGGCAGTGAGGTACATCGCTGCCATCGCGTACCAGCGGTAGGTGTGGCTCTCCACGGCTTCCATCGCCTCGGCCAGGTCCGCGGGCCGGAAGAGCGGGTCCAGGACCATTCCGAGGGCCAGGCACAGCGCACCCACGGCGAGTGCTGAGGCGGACAGCGGTGCCCAGGTCGGCTGCACCCCTCAACGGTAAGTCGGCAGGCGTTGTGCGTCCGGGCTCGGGACAGCTGAATCCCCGCCGGCAGCCAGCGCAGGCATCGGGGGTCGACCGCAAGCGGGCTGAACACAAGGCCGCAGCCCGGGGGCCGACCGTGTCCGACGCGCGTGCCGGCGGCGGCGCGGATGGTGCAGGTCGCGGATGGCGCAGATGGCGCAGGTCGCGGACCAGCGCGCCGCGGCTTACCATGGGACCAAGGGAACCGGGGTGTTGTCCGATGACCGAGGGACCGCGCAGGGGGTGGGCGGTGCGGCGCGGGCGGATGCGGGTCGACGCCGCGACGCTGCTGGAGGGCTTGGGTACCGCGGTGGTCGCGACCGACGCCGAAGGGGTCATCGAGTACTGGAACCCCGCCGCGCAGCGGCTCTACGGCTGGTCCGCCGAAGAGGTGCACGGCTGTCGCTGCGCCGAGGTCTTCGCGACTCCGTTGCCCTCCGACCTGCAGCAGGCTCGCCGGGTGGCGTTGGATGCGGGCCGAACCTGGACCGGGTGGTTCGTGGCCCGGTGCAAGGACGGCTCGCCGGTCCCGGTGCTGGTGGTGGACACCGGGGTGTACACCGAGGACGGGGTCCTGGACGGGGTGTTGCGGGTGTGCACGAACATCAGTGTGGCGTTGCGGCCGTTGCTGGAGCGTTCCTGGGACGCCGCGGTGGTGCTCGGCCCCGACGCGGTGGTCCGCTACGCCAGCCCGGCGGTGGAGCACCTGCTGGGGTGGCGGCAGGCGGACCTGGTCGGTGCCGACTTCGTGCCGTTCCTGCACGAGGAGGACCGCGACGGACTGCTCGCAGCGCTGGAAGCCCTGCTGGGCGGGGAGGGGCCGCACCGCCCGGTGGAGCTACGGTTCCGCGGCGGCGAGGACTGGCTGTGGTGCGAGGTCGCGGTGACCAACCTCCTCGACGACCCGACGCTGCGCGGGGTGGTGTGCCACCTGCGCCCCAGCCAGCAACGCGCCGCCCGCGAGCAGGCCGAGCAGCGCGCAGCCCAGCTGCAGGCCGCCCTGTCCTCGCGGCTGGTCATCGAACGCGCGAAGGGCTACCTGGCCGGACGCGACGGCATCGACCCCGACGTCGCCTTCGAGCTGCTGCGTGGCTACGCACGCAGCCACCACCTCTCCCTGCACGGCGTGTGCCACGCCGTGCTGGCCGGTCGCCTGCAGATCCCCGACCAGGGATAGCCCCCGACACGACCACGGCCGTGGGGGAGCTTCTCGGCCGGTCAGGACCCGTGTGGCGGACGGCAGCCCGGTCCGGTCCATCCCCAGCGCGCCGCCACCGCGCCCGGGACCTCGACGGGGCACTGCGTGCCGCCGGTCCCGGCCTGGCCGACCTCGAAGACGCGCCAACGGCCGCCGTTCGGCTTCTCGAACAGGTCGAAGGAGCCGTTGTCCTGCACCGACGTCGCGGCGGCCGCGGAGGACGGCCGCGGGACCAGCGCCGCCGCCGCCCAGTACGTCGCCGTGGTGTCGTCGTAGGCGTAGTACCGAGCGTGCGGGTCGAGCCCGACGAAGTCACGGGCAGGCACGTGCTTCGCGGCGGCGGCAACGGCCACGAGCTGGTGCCGGACCGAGCCCGGCATCGTCACGTTCTCCGCGATGTCGGCCTGCCCGGACCCGCTCGCGGCCGGGGAGGCAGGCGGCGCGGCGGACGCCGAGGTCGTCGCGGTCCCGGCCGCCGCGGAGGCGGGGGCGCCCGAGGCCGAGCAGGCGCTCAGGCCTGCAGCGAGCGCCGGCAGGAACAGGGCAGCTGCAATCATGCGCACCCCTCGACGCTAACAAGGCCGGTGCAAGCCCGGCCTCGGGGGCCGGTTGAGCGGCCCCCGAGGCGGCCCCCCGAGGTCGCGTGCCCGGCGCCTCGGTCGGCACACCCGGGTCGGTGCCCCCGGGTCGCCCGCCCCGGGTCGCCGCCCCCGGGTCGGCGCACGGCCCGGCGCACTGGGCCGGTGACCGGGGGCGGGGTTCGGGCTTTTCGCTCGGTGCTCCCGGGGCGCCGTGCACGATGGGGCTGTGACCAACGGCGCGGCCGGACTGGGTCGGCTCACGACTCCGCGGGCCGCCGCCTGGGCAGGAGTGCTGTTCGCGGTGCTTTTCGGGCTCAGCCTCGTGCTCGTGCGGACGACTGTGCCGCCCGACCCGTCGGCGGATCCCGGGTGGCTGGCGGCGGGAGCGGGCCGGCTGCGTGTCGCGGTGATGCTCATGCCGTTCTCGGGACTTGCCTTCCTGTGGTTCATCGGGGTGGTCCGCGATCGGCTCGGGACCCACGAGGACCGGTTCCTGTCCACGGTGTTCCTGGGCAGCGGACTGCTCTTCCTCGCGATGGCGTTCGTCTCGATGGCGATCGCGGGCGGCATCCTGACGAGCATCGCTGCGGCGCCGGGACAGTCCGACCAGCAGGCCGTCGTCCGCTTCGGTCGCGCGACGATGATCGAGATCAGCAACGTCTACGGGCTGCGGATGGCCGGGGCGTTCATGATCTCCCTGGGCACGATGTGGCTGCGCACCAGGATCATGCCGCTCTGGTTGATCGCGCTGACCTACTCGCTCGCCCTCGCGCTGCTGCTCGTGACCAACCTCAGCCTGTGGGCCACGCTGCTCTTTCCCGGCTGGGTGCTCGTCGTCAGCCTGCTGTTCCTCTTCGGCCGCGCCATGCGCTAGGGGCCGCAGGCCGCCGCTCGGCGGGACGTTGGGCTCTTGTCGGCCATGCCGGCCCCGGCATGACTGGGACCATGACGACTCCTGTCTCGCCAGCTGTGGCCCGGCAGCGCGACCACCTGCTGAAGACCCTGCCCTTCGACGACACCGCCGACTTCGAAGCGGCCACGCGCGGCTTCCTCGGCGCGCTCGACCCGCCGGTCGTCCGCGCCGAGGACGGTCGCGTCGTGTGGGACCTGGAGTCCTACGCGTTCCTCGACGGGGAGGCGCCGCCGACGGTGAACCCGAGCCTGTGGCGGCAGTCGCAGCTGCTCAACAAGCATGGGCTCTACGAGGTGGTGCCCGGCGTCTACCAGGTACGCGGCCTCGACCTGTCGGTGATGACGCTGATCGAGGGCGAGACCGGCGTGGTCGTGATCGACCCGCTCATCTCCTGCGAGACCGCCGCCGCGGGGCTGGGGCTGTACCGCAAGCACCGCGGAGAGCGGCCCGTGACCGGGCTGCTCTACACCCACAGCCACGCCGACCACTTCGGCGGCGCGAAGGGGGTCACCACCCGCGCGGACGTCGACGCCGGTCGGGTGCCGGTGCTGGCGCCGGAGGGCTTCCTCGCGCAGGCGGTCTCCGAGAACGTCTTCGCCGGCACCGCGATGGCACGCCGGGCCGGTTACATGTACGGCGCCGTGCTCGCACGTGGCACGGAAGGCCAGGTCGGCGCGGGCCTCGGGCACACGACCTCCACCGGCACGTTCTCGTTGATCGTGCCCACGGTCGAGGTCACCGCGACCGGGCAGGAGGAGGTCGTCGACGGGGTCCGCATGGTGTTCCAGATGGCTCCGGGCGCCGAGGCGCCTGCGGAGATGCACGTGTACTTCCCGGACCTGCGGGCGCTGTGCCTGGCGGAGAACGCCACCCACACGCTGCACAACCTGCTCACCCTCCGAGGCGCCCTGGTGCGCGACCCGCACGCGTGGGCGCACTACCTCACCGAGGCGATCGAGCTGTTCGCGGACGGCACCGACGTCGCCTTCTCCTCGCACCACTGGCCCACGTGGGGGCATGACGAGGTCGTCGAGTACCTGTCGCTGCAGCGCGACCTCTACGCCTACCTGCACGACCAGACGCTGCGGATGCTCAACGCCGGCATGGTCGGTGCCGAGATCGCGGAGGCGATGGTGCTCCCTCCGGCGCTGGAGCGGGCGTGGCACGCGCGCGGGTACTACGGCTCGGTCAGCCACAACGTGAAGGCGATCTACCAGCGCTACATGGGCTGGTACGACGGCAACCCCGCCCACCTGTGGCAGCATCCCCCGGTGGAGCGGGCTCACCGCTACGTCGAGTTCATGGGCGGCGCGGACGCGGTCGTGACGCGGGCGCGGACGTCGTACGACGAGGGGGACCTGCGCTGGGCCGCGGAGGTCCTCTCGCACGTGGTGTTCGCCGACCCCGAGCACGCCGAGGCGCGCGAGCTGCTCGCCGACACCTTCGAGCAGCTCGGCTACGGCGCCGAGAACGGCACGTGGCGGTGCGCCTACCTGTCCGGTGCGCACGAGCTGCGCAAGGGCAGCTTCGGCACGCCGGTCAACTCGGTGTCCGAGGACGTGCTCGCCTCCCTCAGCCCGGCGCAGCTGTTCGACTCGATGGCGGTCCGGGTCAACGGGCCGCGGTGCTGGGACGAGCGCGTCACCGTGGACCTCGAGCTGCGGGACGCGGGCAGCTACCGGGTCCGGCTCGCCAACGGCGTGCTCACCCACACCACCGCGCTCGACGGCGCACCGGCCGACGTGTCGCTGCGGATGTCGCGCGCGGCGCTGCCGGCTCTGCTGGCGGCGGACTCGTCCACGCCGGAGACTCTTGCGGCTCTCGGAGTCGAGGTCGCCGGTGACCCCGGCGCGCTCGTCCGGCTCGTCGCCGCGCTGGACGCCCCGGACCCCGACTTCGCGATCGTCACGCCCTGAGCGCCGGCTGACTCACCGGGAGTGTCCGGCCTGCCGTCGTCCCCGGGCGTCAGCTCGCGTTCGGGGCCAGCAGCCCGGCGAGCTCGCGCAGCGTCTCGTTGACGACGCGGTAGTAGGTGAAGTTCCCGACCCTCCGGTCGGGAACGACCAGCCCTGCGTCGGCCAGCTTGCGCAGGTGGTGGGTGACCGTCGGCTGGGTCAGTCCGAGCGGCTCGGTCAGGTCGCAGGTGCACGCCTCGAGGTCGGGGTTGGCGAGCATCAGCGACAACAACCGCAGCCGCGTCGGGTCGGCGAGCGCCTTCAACCGCCCCGCGAGCTCGCTCGCCTGCGCGCTCGACAGCGGGGCAGCGGTCAACGGTGCGCAGCACACCGCCGCGCTCGGCACGGGCTCGATCACGGGAAGCTCCTTGGGCATGACTCCATGGTGGCACGGCATAGGCGGGTGTCTATCGCGCGCGTGCCGGAGCCGGGTCTGGACGGAACCGGGTCCGGACGGGCGGGAGCGGCCGTCCCGACGCCGGGCGTGCTCAGGCAAAAAGTTGAAATAGATGTCTGTCTATCCTTGCGTCTCCGGCCCGGATGGGGCATGCTCGCATCACATAGACAGATATCAATGAGCCTTGCGAGGAGACCGCCATGCATCCCACGTTGATCGCCGCTCTGGCTGCAGAGCGCCAAGCCGATCTGCTCCGCGCCGCCGAGCGGCAGCGGCTCCTGCGCGCGGCCTCCGCCGGCTCTGTGCACCCCGTGCGTGCCCTGGCGGCCCGGGCCCGCTCGCGCACGGCAACCGCGCTGGCCGGTCTGCGGGCGCACGCCGCCGGCAGCCGTGCCGTCTCGCCGTGCTGCGCCTGAGTCCCCGCACGCACCCTCACCTCACTGAAGGAGAACACCCATGTCCCGTCTGCAGCTCGCCCTCAACGTCCGTGACATCGACGCCGCCGTGGAGTTCTACTCCCGGCTGTTCGACACCGAGCCCGCCAAGCGCCGCCCCGGCTACGCGAACTTCGCGGTCGCGGACCCGCCGTTGAAGCTGGTCCTGTTCGAGAACCCGGAGGCCACCGGAACCCTGAACCACCTCGGCGTGGAGCGCGGGTCACGCGAGGAGGTGCAGGGCGAGGCCGAGAGGCTCCAGGCGGCCGGCCTGGAGCTGGACACCGAGGACGAGGTGGTCTGCTGCTACGCCCGCCAGGACAAGCACTGGGTCACCGGGCCCGACGGCCAGCGCTGGGAGAACTACGTCGTGCTCGCCGATGCGCACGCCGACCTGGAGGGCGCGCACCTTGCGGACCTTCCCGTGGAGGAACGCGGCGGCTGCTGCGCCGGATGAGCCGGTCCGGGCGCCGTGGGGGCGCAGGCCGTCCGACCCTCACGCAGACGGGTCGTGAGGCCGTGGTGCCGCCGGATCGACGTGTGTCAACATTGATGTATGTCGAACTATGGCGTCGCGCTGCCGGTCCCGCCGGACCTCCTGGCCTGCTGCACCCCGCTGGCTCACGAGCCGCTGACCGCCGAGAAGGCCGCCGAGGTAGCGCCGCTGCTGAAGGCGTTGGCCGACCCTGCGCGGCTGCGCCTGCTGTCGATCGTCCTCTCCCACGAGGGCGGGGAGGCCTGCGTGTGCGACCTGACCCCCTTCTTCGACCTGACGCAGCCCACGATCAGTCACCACCTGAAGGTGCTGTACGAGTCCGGGCTGCTGGACCGGGAGAAGCGAGCGACCTGGGTGTTCTACAAGGCCCGCCCTGAGGCCATGGAGGCACTGCGCACCCTGTTCACCAGCCCGGCCCCCGAACCCGCCCTCGGGGAGGTGTCGCCATGAGCGACCTCGTGCGCGAGCGGCCCGGTGCCGCCGGCAACGTCGTCACGAAACTGTCCACGCTGGACCGGTTCCTGCCGGTGTGGATCATCGCCGCCATGGTCACCGGGCTGCTGCTCGGCCGGCTGATCGCGGGCCTGGACGGCGCGTTGGCCGCGGTCCAGGTCGGCGGTGTCTCCCTGCCGATCGCGCTCGGCCTGCTGGTGATGATGTATCCGGTGCTGGCCAAGGTGCGGTACGACGAGCTGGGCCACGTCACCGGCGACCGACGGCTGCTGGTCGTCTCGATCGTGCTCAACTGGGTGGTCGGCCCCGCGCTGATGTTCGCCCTGGCCTGGCTGTTCCTGCCCGACCTCCCGGCCTACCGGACCGGGCTGGTCATCGTCGGTCTCGCCCGCTGCATCGCGATGGTGCTGATCTGGAACGACCTCGCGTGCGGCGACCGCGAGGCCGCGGCGATCCTCGTGGCCCTCAACGCGCTCTTCCAGATCCTCGCCTTCGCGGTCCTCGGCTACTTCTACCTCCAGATCCTCCCGGGCTGGCTCGGCCTCGCCCAGGCGCCGTTGCACGTCTCGGTGTGGGACATCGCCCGCAGCGTGCTGGTCTTCCTCGGCATCCCGCTGCTGGCCGGCTACCTCACGCGCACTCTCGGCGAACGCGCCCGCGGCCGCGAGTGGTACGAGACCCGCCTGCTGCCCCGGATCGCCCCGGCGGCGCTCTACGGCCTGCTGTTCACGATCGTGATCCTCTTCGCCCTCCAGGGCGGCACCATCACCTCCCGCCCTCTCGACGTCGCCCGCATCGCCGTACCGCTGCTGGCCTACTTCGCCCTGATGTGGGGCGGCGCGATGCTGCTCACCCGGGCGCTGCGGTTCCGCTATCCGCAGGCGACGGCGGTGTCCTTCACCGCGGCGGGCAACAACTTCGAGCTCGCGATCGCGGTGGCCATCGGGGTCTTCGGAGTGACCAGCGGCCAGGCGCTCGCGGGTGTGGTCGGACCGCTCATCGAGGTGCCGGCCCTCGTCGCCCTCGTGTACGTCGGGCTGTGGGCCCGGCGCTTCTTCCCCGACGAGCGGGCCGCGACGCAGGTGCACGGCGGCAAGGGAGCACGCCCGTGACGAGCGTCCCGCCCCGCGTTCCCCAGGTCGTGTTCGCGTGCGTCCGCAACGGCGGCCGGTCCGTGATCAGCCGGGTGCTCGCCGAGCACTACGCGCGCGGCCGGGTGACCGCGCTCTCGGCCGGCACCCAGCCCGGCGAGCACATCCACCCGGAGGTCGCGGACGCGCTGGACGCGCTCGGCCTGGACACCTCGCGGGAGCGGCCCACCCTGCTGACCCGCGAGACCGTCGCCGCCAGCGACCTGGCGGTCACCCTCGGCTGCGGCGAGCAGTGCCCCTACGTCCCGGGGGTGAGGTACGTCGACTGGCCGGTCGCCGATCCCGGCGGCCAGGACGAGGCCACGGTCCGCGGCATCATCGCCGACCTCGACGCGCGCGTGCGCGACCTGCTCGCCGAGCTGGTGCCCGGGATCGAGCTGCCGCCCTCGGTGCTGACCGGTCGCTGAGCGGGGAGGCGGCGCGGCAACGGGCGCGCCTCGGCGGCGGGTGCGGCGGTCTGTCTGGACAGGCGGTTTGTCCGGACCGTCACGGTGGCAGGACTACAGGTGCCGCGCAGCCGTGCGGCGGCACGAACCAGGAGCACACACATGGAAGCCGACGACTTCGAGGAGCAGCTGAGCGCAGCGCTCGTGACCCGCCCCTTCATCGAGCAGGCCAAGGGGGTCCTCTCCACGGCCCGGTGCGAGTCGCCGGAACAGGCCTTCGAGGAGCTGCGGTCGGTCTCCCAGGCGCACAACGTCAAGCTCAACGCGCTCGCGGCCGCGCTGGTGGACACCGCGGCCGGGCGGCGGCCCGACGACCCGTTGCTGCGCAAGGTCATCTGGCAGGAGTGGGGCGACCTGCTGCCGAACTGCGACTGAGGCGCCGCCTCAGCTCCCCGCCGGCGAGCAGGTCAGATCCACTGCTTGAACCAGATCCGGTTCAGCCAGTCGCCGGTGCTGATCAGCTCGCCGGTGTAGATCGGCCAGAACCACGCGAAGTTCACGATCACCAGCACCACGAACGCACCGGACAGCGCGGTACCCCAGGTGCGCCGGCGGTCCGTCGCCTCCGGGCCACCCATCGCCACCCCCAGGGTGAGCACGATCGCGAGGATCGTGAAGGGGATGATGGCGATCGCGTAGTAGGAGAAGATCGGCCGGGCGTCGAACCGGATCCACGGCAGCCAGGTGCACAGGACGCCGACCAGGGCGAAGCCGAAGCGCCAGTCGCGCCGACCGATCCAGGCGTAGAGCCCGTAGACCAGCGCCAGCACCCCGCCCCACCACAGCGCGGGCGTGCCGAGGAGGATCACCTGGCGCAGGCAGGTGCTGCCCTGCGGGGCGTAGCAGCCCTGCTGGCCCGGCTTGATGCCCAGGTCCGCCTCCACCCCGACGGGACGGTTCAGGATCAGCCAGCCCTGCGGCTTCGACTGGTAGGTGTGGTGGGCGTCGTTGAGGAACTGCGTGTGGAACGTGTACACGTCCTGGTGGTAGTTCCACAGCGAGCGCAGCGAGCGGACCAGCTCGGGGAAGAAGCCGTGGGTGTTCTTCTGCAGGTAGCTGCCCCAGTACGGCCCGTACTGCGTGTCCGACAGCGACGTCTCGTAGACGTGCGCGTGCAGCAGCCAGCCGGTCCAGGTGGCGACGTAGACCACGAGCGCCACCACGACCAGGTAGAAGAACGCCGGTACGGCGTCCACGAGCATCGCCCGCAGCCGCGGCAGCCGCACCCCGAGCGCGCGCCGGGCGCCGGCGTCCCACAGCCACACCAGGATCCCGAACGCCGCCAGCGGGAACACCGCGTCCCACTTCGTGCCGCAGGCGAGCCCGAACAGCACCCCGGAGGCCAGCCGCCACGGCCGCCACAGCAGGCCGCGCACCGGACCCCAGTCCGCGGCCGTGGTCCGGTAGCCGCTGGGCACCAGGCGCGCCATCCGCAGTCGGCCCCAGTCCCGGTCGGCGAGCAGGCAGGACACCGCCGCGAGCATGAAGAACGCCATGAAGATGTCCAGCAGCGCCAGGCGGGAGAGCACGAACTCCAGGCCGTCGAAGCACAGCAGCAGCCCCGCGGTCGCCCCGAGCAGGTTGGACCCGGTGAGCCGGCGTGCGATCCGGATCATCACGAACACCATGAGGCTGCCGACGACCGCCGAGGCGACCCGCCACCCGGTGGGGTTCATGCCGAACAGGTACTCGCCCAGGCCGATCAGCCACTTGCCGATCTCGGGGTGCACGATCATGCTCGGGGTGTCGGTGAACAGGCCGTGCACCTGCCCGGCGAGGATCTTCTGGTTCGCGCCGTCGACGTAGTTGGTCACGTAGCCGTGGTGGATCAGCGACCAGGCGTCCTTGGCGTAGTACGTCTCGTCGAACAAGAACGCGTGCGCCCGGCCGAGGTGCCACAGCCGCAGGAACAGCGCCAGCAGCGTGATCGCCACGGTCAGCAGCCAGCCGGTGAGCCGGTCCTCGCGCAGCACCGCCGGCACCAGTCGCCGCCGCGCGGTCGGGACGACCCGTCCGTCGGCGGTCCGCGACAGGCCCATGGTGCGCTGACCTTCGTGGCGGACGCTCGTGCTCACCGCGCCACTGTACGGGCGGATCGGGTGCGAACGGCGCAGGGGCGGCCCGGGGCCTGGACACGAACGGGGCGGCATGGACCGGGGACGCGCCGGGTACGACCCGGCCTTGTCGCCCGCGAGAGGAGAGTGCCATGGCCACCGGAGAGACCGGCTTCGACGACGTCACCTACGACCTGATCTCGGTGCAGTACCACGCCTTGAAGGCCGGGCACGACTACGGCCAGTACGTCCGCGACGGAAGAACGCCGGGCAGGAGGAGATCGCGGAGTTCTTCCGCACGGTGATGGCCGAGGACTCCGCCCGGGCACGGCGGTGCCACGAGTTCCTGCGCCGGCTCGGCGGGACCGACAACACCGCGCCCCAGACGTAGCGCCCACAGTTCCCGCACGCAGCCCCGCCGCCGCGGCTCGCCGGGACGCGTGCGCGATGATCGGCGCGTGGACGAGATGCGAGGCGTGCTGGTGCTGGCCGCGACCCCGATCGGCCGGGCGGAGGATGCACCTCCCCGGCTGGCCACCGAGCTGGAGCGGGCCGACGTGGTCGCCGCCGAGGACACCCGGCGGCTCAAGCGGCTCACCGCGGACCTCGGGGTGAGCATCACGGGTCGGGTGGTGTCCTACTTCGAGGGCAACGAGGCCGCGCGCACCCCCGTGCTCGTGGACGCGCTCGAGGAGGGCAGCCGGGTGCTGCTGGTCACCGACGCCGGGATGCCCTCGGTCTCGGATCCCGGCTTCAAGCTGGTCGCGGCGGCCGTGGAGCGCGACATCGCGGTGACCGCCGTACCCGGCCCCTCAGCCGTGCTCACCGCGCTGGCCGTCTCGGCGCTGCCGGTGGACCGGTTCTGCTTCGAGGGCTTCCTGCCCCGCAAGCCCGGCGACCGGGCGCGACGGCTGGCTGCGCTCGCCGAGGAGCCGCGCACGATGGTGTTCTTCGAGGCGCCGCACCGCACCGAGGCGACGCTGACCGCGATGGCCGAGGCGTTCGGGGGTGACCGTCGCGCCGCGGTGTGCCGCGAGCTCACCAAGACCCACGAGGAGGTACGACGGGCAGCGCTGGCCGACCTGGTGGCGTGGGCCGCGCGCGGGGGTGCGCGGCGAGGTGACGCTGGTGGTGACCGGGGCGGAGCCGGTGACCGTGCCCGCCGAACCGGCGTCGCTCGCGGCCGAGGTCGCGCAGCGGGAGGCCACCGGCACGCCCCGCAAGGAGGCGATCCGGGAGGTGGCCCGCCGTGCCGGGGTGCCCAAGCGCGTCGTCTACGACGCCGTCCACAAGCCCTGACCCGCCGCGCCCCGCTGCCCCGTCTCGCGGGTGGTCAGAAAATCGGCGCTCGCCGCGGCCCGGAGCCCAATCTCTGACCACCCGCGGCGGCCGGCCGGCCCCCGGGCCCCGCCTAAGGTGTCCCGCATGGCCGCAGACGAACCCACCCGCTCCCGGGCCGGCGGCAACGAGCGCGACCGGGCCCGGCCGCCCGCCCCCGAGCCGCTGCCCGTCCCGGTCGTGGACAACCACTGCCACCTCGACATCGCCGACGGCCCGGACGGGTCCTGGCTGCCCACCGCCGAGGCGGTCGCGGCGGCCCGGGAGGTGGGCGTCACCCGGATCGTGCAGATCGGCTGTGACCTGCCCGGGGCACGCTGGGCGGTCGCGGCCGCCGCCGAGCACGCCGCGCTGGTCGCGGGTGTCTCGCTGCACCCGAACGAGGCGCCGAAGCACGCCGCTGCCGGGGACCTGGAGGCCGCGCTCGCCGAGATCGAGCGGCTGGCCGGGGCCGGCGACCGGGTGCGCGCGGTAGGGGAGACCGGGCTGGACTACTTCCGCACCGGCGAGGACGGGCGCGCGGCGCAGCACGCGTCGTTCCGCGCGCACATCGACCTGGCCAAGCGGCTCGGCAAGACCCTGGTCATCCACGACCGCGACGCCCACGACGACGTGCTGCGGATCCTCGACGAGGAGGGTGTCCCGGACCGGTGTCGTCATGCACTGCTTCTCCGGCGACGCCGCCTTCGCCCGGGCCTGCCTGGACCGCGGCGTCTGGCTGTCGTTCGCCGGCACCGTGACGTTCAAGAACGCCGAGCCGCCTGCGCGAGGCCCTGCGGGTCACCCCGCGCGACCGGGTGCTCGTGGAGACCGACGCGCCGTACCTGACGCCGACGCCGTACCGCGGCCGGCCCAACGCGTCCTACCTGGTCCCCCTCACCTTGCGGGCGATGGCGGCACGCGCGGGCGACGACCTCGCCGACGCTGTGCGCCGCCGTGGACGCCAACACCGACGCGGCCTTCGGCGGCCCCTGGGGCTGACCAGTCGCTCACCCTGCCCGCCCGTGCGCGAGCCGATTCGGGTGACCTTGGCCAGCTGCCCCCTTCAGGACCCGTCCCGAACGGGGACAAGTCGCCGACGGCGGGTTTGGCAACGCCCACGCCCCTCCGTATCGTCGATCGGGTTGGCCGGGAGCGGGGAAGTTCTCGGGCGGCACCCAGGGTCGCACGGGGCCCGTCCGGGGGGACGGCCGGACACCGCGTGGCCGGCCGTCTCTTCGTGCCACGGTGCGCGCACCGCGGGGGGCCGGGATGCTGGGCGGCCGCGCCCGCGGCCCGGGAAGCACCACCATGGGAGCAGCGTGCGGAGCACAGTCGCACTTCTGACCAGAAGCAAGAAGGCCCTCGTCATCCTCGCGGTGGCGGTGTGCCCTGGCCCTGGGCGCAACCGGCATCGGCTACGCCGCGATGAGCAAGACCGTCACCCTGTCGGTGGACGGCAAGACCACCCAGGTCACGCACCATGGGCGGGACCGTGGACGACGTCCTCGCCGACCAGGGCGTCTACGCTCGGCGAGCATGACGTCGTCGTGCCCGGCCTCTACGCCGCGGTCACCGACGGCACCCGCATCGCGGTCCGCTTCGGCCGGCCGTTCGACCTGACCGTCGACGGCGAGCGACCTGCGCTACTGGGTCACCGCCACCAACGTGGCCAGCGCCCTGAGCCAGGTCGGCCTGCGCGACGCCGGACGCCGAGCTGTCCGCGAGCCGTGGGCCGCCATCAGCCGCCAGCGGCATGGACCTCTCGGTCGTCACCCCCAAGAACCTCACGGTCGTCGATCGGCGGCAAGAAGCCGCGCCACCGCGACCGTCGCCGCGCTCGACCATCGCGCAGGCGCTGCGACGAGCTCAAGGTCAAGGTCGACAAGCTGGACCGGGTCCGCCCGGCGCGGGCCACCGCCTGCGAGGACGGTGACACGATCGTCGTCACCTCGTCGACTGGCCACCAAGACGCGTCGACGCGAGGCCATCGGCGCACGGCACCGTGCAGCGCGACGACGCGCGCATGTTCTAGGGCCAGAGCGAGCCGTGCGCGCCGGCCAGCGACGGCAACCGCGCGCGTCGTCTACCGGATGCGCTTCGTCAACGGCCACGAGGTCAGCGCACCGCGGTCCGCTCGCACCGACGGTCCTGGACCAGCCGGTCGCCGCGATCGTCGAGGTCGGCACCAAGAGCCGCCCGGCGCCCGCGCCCGCCCGCCCGCGGCCAACTTCGCCAGCGGCGGCACTGTGTGGGACCGCATCGCGCAGTGCGAGTCCGGCGGCAACTGGGCGACCAACACCGGCAACGGCTACTACGGCGGCCTGCAGTTCAACCTCTGCACCTGGCAGGCCTACGGCGGCACCGGCCTGCCCGACCAGAACAGCCGCGAGACCGCAGATCGCGATCGCCGAGCAGGCTGCGCGCCGCCAGCGGCGGCTACGGCGCCTGGCCGGTCTGCTCGGCTCAGCCGCGCCTGACCCGCGATCGACCGCTCCGGACGCCATGGCGTCGAGGGCGCGACCCGCGGGGGATAGAGTCGCGACCTGGCCACGAGCTCGACGCATCCGCCGGTCCGAGACTTCTCGGGCCGGCGGATGTGCGTGCGCTGGCCGGCTCCCTGGGCGTGCGCCCCACCAAGCAGCGCGGGCAGAACTTCGTCATCGACGCCAACACCGTGCGCCGCATCGTGCGCGCCGCGGCGTCGGTGCCGACGACGTGGTGCTCGAGGTCGGACCCGGCCTCGGGTCGCTCACCCTGGCGCTGCTGGAGGTGGTCGCACCGGGTGGTCGCCGTCGAGATCGACCCGCTGCTGGCCGCCGCGCTGCCGGGCACGGTGTCGACGTACGCCCCGGACCGGGCCGACCGGCTCGAGGTCGTGGAGGCCGACGCGCTGCGCGTGGACGGCGCTCCCCGGGCCGCCGCCGACCGCCCTGGTGGCGAACCTTCCCTACAACGTCGCGGTCCCGGTGCTGCTGCACCTGCTCGCGCTGCTGCCCTCACTGCGAGCGGGGGCTGGTGATGGTGCAGGCCGAGGTCGCCGACCGGCTCGCCGCCCCGCCCGGCTCGCGCACCTACGGCGTGCCGTCGGTGAAGGCCGCGTGGTACGCCGAGGTGCGCCGCGCCGGAGCGGTCGGGCGCACCGTGTTCTGGCCCGCGCCGAACGTCGACTCCGGGCCTCGTGGCCTGGGAGCGACGCGAGCCGCCGGCGATGGCGGCGACCCGCGCGCAGGTGTTCGCCGTCGTCGACGCCGCCTTCGCCCAGCGCCGCAAGACGCTGCGCGGCACGCTCACGGCGCTGGCCGGCTCGGCGCGCGGCCGCCGAGGCCGCGCTGGCGCACGCCGGGTGTCGACCCGCGGGCGCGCGGGGAGTCGCTCGGCATCGAGGAGTTCGCCCGCATCGCGGAGGCGCCTGCACACTCGGGACGGAGACCTGATGACGCTCTCGTCGGTCACGGTGCGCGCGCCGGCCAAGATCAACCTGTGCCTCGGGGTGGGGCCCGGCCGCGCCGGACGGCTTCCACCCGCTGGCCACCGTCTACCAGGCCGATCGGCCTGCACGACCAGGTGACGGTGACACCGGCCGACGACCTCCGGTCACGGTCACCGGCGAGGGCGCGACGCTCGCTGCACGAGGTGCCCGACCGACGACTCCAACATCGCGCTGCGGGCAGCGCGGCTGCTCGCCAAGCACCACGGGCGTCGACCGCCGGCGTCGGCGATCGCCATCGACAAGGGCATCCCGGTCGCCGGCGGCATGGCCGGCGGCAGCGCCGACGCGGCCGCGACGCTGGTCGCCTGCGACGCGCTGTGGGGCACCGAGACCCCGCGCGAGGAGCTGCTCGCGCTCGCCGCGGAGCTCGGCAGCGACGTGCCGTTCGCGCTCCTCGGCGGCACCGCGCTCGGCTCGGGCCGCGGCGAGATCGTCACCCCGCTGGAGACACGCGGCGAGTACTGGTGGGTGGTCGCTCGAGCCGAGCGCCGGGCTCTCCACGCCCGCGGTCTACCGGCGAGTTCGACCGACTGCACGCCGGCGCCGCCGTCGCCGAGCCCGAGGTGCCCGAGGCGCTGCTGACCGCGCTGCGCGGCCAGCGACCCCGCCGGCCCTCGGCGCGGCGCTGGCCAACGACCTGCAGCTCGCGGCGCTCCGGCTGCGGCCCGAGCTCGCCGACGCGCTGCGGGCCGGGCTCGCCGGCTCGGCGCACGGCGCCCTGCTGTCCGGGTCCGGACCCACGCTGCCTGTTCCTGTGCGCGGACCAGCAGCACGCCGGCGCGGGTCGGCCGCCGCGGTGCGCGCGCTGGGTCCGGTCTCGTTCGCGGTGGGGCCGGTGCCCGGCGCCCGCGTCACGGCCGTGGAGCGCTGAGGCGTGCCCGTACCCAACCTGGTCAACCTCGAGCGCGTCGCCAAGGCGTACGGCGTCCGCCCGCTGCTCGCGCAGGTCAGCCTCGGCATCGGCGCCGGGGAGCGGATCGGCATCGTCGGCCGCAACGGCGACGGCAAGACCACCCTGCTGCGCCTGATCGCCGGCCTGGAGGAGCCCGACGACGGACGGGTCTCGCGCAGCCGCGGGCCTGCACCTCGGCTACCTCACCCAGGGCGACGACCTCGACCCCGCGGCCACGGTCCGGGAAGCGGTGCTCGAGGGCCGCGCCGACCACGAGTGGGCCGCCGACGCCGTCCACCCGCGAGGTCGTCGAGGTGCTGCTGGCCGGGGTGTCCCTGGACCGGACCGTCGACGGGCTCTCCGGTGGTGAGCGGCGCCGGTGCTCGCTGGCGCGGCTGCTGCTCGGCGAGCACGACCTGCGTGGTGCTCGACGAGCCCACCAACCACCTCGACGTCGAGGCGGTCGCCTGGCTGGCCCGACACCTGGTCCGCCGTACGTCTGCGCTGGTGGTGGTCACCCACGACCGCTGGTTCCTCGACGCGGTGTGCGAGGCGACCTGGGAGGTGCACGACGCGGCCGTCGACGCCTACGAGGGCGGCTACGCCGCGTTCGTGCTGGCCAAGGCCGAGCGGCAGCGGCAGGCGGCGGCCAGCGAGGCGCGGCGGCAGAACCTGATGCGCAAGGAGCTCGCCTGGCTGCGCCGCGGGGCGCCGGCGCGCACCTCCAAGCCGAAGTTCCGCATCGAGGCCGCCAACGCGATCATCGAGGACGAGCCGCCGCCGCGGGACCGGCTGGAGCTGCAGCAGTTCGCCACCCGGCGGCTGGGCAAGGACGTCCTCGACCTCGAGGACGTCGACCTGGTACGCGGGGAGAGGACCCTGCTCTCGCACGCGACCTGGCGCCTCGGCCCGGGCGACCGGGTCGGGCCTGGTCGGCGTCAACGGCGCGGGCAAGACCTCGGTGCTGCGGCTGCTGTCGGGCGAGCTGGATCCCGACGCCGGCCGGGTACGTCGCGGCCGGACCGTGGCGCTGGAACACCTGAGCCAGCACCTCGACGCCGCGACGCGCACCGGTGACCGCCTCGACCCCGAGGACCGGGTGCTGCCGGCGGTGGAACGGCTCAAGCGGGTGGCCGCGGTGGCCGGCGGGGAGGTGACCGCGACGTCGATGCTGGAGCGGTTCGGCTTCACCGGCGACCGGCTCACCGCCCGGATCGGCGACCTGTCCGGTGGCGAGCGCCGGCGGTTCCAGCTGCTGCGGCTGCTGCTCGTCGGAGCCGAACGTGCTGCTGCTCGACGAGCCGACCAACGACCTCGACATCGAGACGCTCACCGTGCTCGAGGACTTCCTCGACGGCTGGCCCGGGACGCTGGTGGTCGTCTCGCACGACCGGTACTTCCTCGAGCGGGTCTGCGACGGCATCTGGGCGCTGCTCGACGACGGGAAGATCTCGATGCTGCCGCGTGGGGTGGACGAGTACCTCGAACGCCGCGAGGCCGCACTCGCCGCCGAGGACGCGGCGCTGCGTGCGGGGCCGGCGGATCGCTCGGCGGCGGATGGCTCAGCGGCTGGCGGCCCGGCCGCGGGCGCTCGGGCCGGCAGCCCGGCGACCGGCGGCACACCGGGCGACCCGGCAGCTGCGGCCGGCGGCAAGCCTGCCGGCGCGCCGGCACGCGGGCCCTCCGCGGCCGAGGAGCGCGAGGCCAAGAAGGCGATCGCGCGCATCGACCGGCAGCTCACCAAGCTCGCGAACCGGGAGGCCGAGCTGCATGCCGAGATCGCCGCGCACGCCACCGACTACGAGAAGCTGGCCGAGCTCGACGAGAAGCTGCGTGCGCTCACGGCGGAGAAGGACGCGCTCGAGGAGGAGTGGCTGGACGCGGCCTCCGTCCTGGAGTGACCCGCCCCGCGCCCACGTCCCCGGGTCTCCCTGCGGACGTCATGCGGTGCGGTCGTAGGGGACGCCGGTGCGCATGACGTCTGCGTGGACGTCATACGGGTGTCACTCGGACTCGAACGGCAGCACGAGCGTGCGCAGCAGACCGGCAAGCTGCTGCTGGTCTGCCGCGCTGAGCCCGGCGAGCAGGTCGCGTTCCCGGCGCAGCAGCCCCTCGAGCGCGCCGTCGACGGTGGTGCGCCCCTCCGCGGTCAGCCGCACCAGCACCCCCCGGCGGTCATGCGGGTCCTTGAGCCGCTCGACGAGCCCCCGCGCCTCGAGCCGGTCGACCCGGTTGGTCATCGTTCCGCTGGTCACCAACGTCTCCCGGATCAGCCGGCCGGGGGAGAGCTCGTACGGCGCCCCGGAACGGCGCAGTGCGGCGAGCACGTCGAACTCCCAGGGTTCGAGCCGATGCTCGGCGAACGCCTGGCGGCGCGCCCGGTCGAGGTGATGGCTGAGCCGGCCCAGCCGGGACAGTACCTCCATCGGCGCGAGGTCGAGGTCCGCGCGTTCCCGTGCCCACGCCTCGACGAGCCGGTCCACCTCGTCACGCATGCCGCCATCGTAGCGCGTCGAGATTCTTGACATCGAGAATCTTTGCCGCTCGCCCGAGCATATGTCTTGACATCAAGATATACCCGCCCACACACTTGTCTTGACGTCAAGAGACTTGGAGCGTCGATGAGCGCACACACCTGGGACCCCGCCCGGTACCTCACCTACGCCGACGAGCGTGGCCGCCCGTTCGTGGACCTGCTCGCGCGCGTGGGTGCCGTGGCGCCGTCCCGGGTGGTCGACCTCGGCTGTGGTCCGGGAAACCTCACCGCACTGCTGGCTGAGCGCTGGCCCGGTGCCTCGGTCCTCGGCGTCGACTCCTCGGCGCAGATGGTGGCAGCCGCCCGCGCCACGGACGCCGAGAGGGTCACCTTCGAGGTTGCCGACCTGCGCACCTGGCGTCCTGAGGCGCGGGTGGACGTGCTCGTCTCGAACGCCACACTGCAGTGGGTGCCCGGCCATCTCGACCGACTGCCCGAGCTCGTCGCGGCGGTCGCGCCGGGCGGCTGGTTCGCCATCCAGGTCCCGGGAAACTTCGAGGAGCCGAGCCACGCCATCCGCCGCGAGCTGGCCGCGGAGACGCCGTACGTCGACCACACCCGCGACGTCGCCGCACCCCACGCCTTCGGGCCGCAGGTCTACCTCGAGCGCCTGCTCGCCCTCGGATGCACCGTGGACGCCTGGGAGACGACGTACCTGCACGTGCTCCGGGGGGAGGACCCCGTCTTCGCCTGGGTCAGTGGCACGGGCGCGCGCCCGACACTGCAGGCACTGCCCGACGACCTGCGGCCCCGGTTCGAGGCCGAGTTCAAACGCCGGCTGCGTGCGGCGTACCCGCCCGGGCCGCACGGGGTCGTGCTGCCCTTCCGGCGGGTGTTCGCGGTGGCCCAGGTGCCGCGGCAGTGAGAGTCGGAGGCGGCGCGCAGGCGCCCGGTCGGCACGGTTCCCGCGCGCAGCGCCGGGTCAGTCAGAGAGAGGAAGCATGATGATCGCACTGCACCACGTCCAGGTGTCCTGCCCCGCCGGGGGCGAGGACGACGCGCGCCGGTTCTACGGGGAGACCCTCGGGATCCCCGAGGTGGCGAAGCCTCCGGTGCTGGCGGCGCGGGGTGGCTGCTGGTTCCGCGGCGACGGCGTCGAGGTGCACGTCGGTGTGGAGGCGGACTTCCGTCCCGCGAAGAAGGCGCACCCCGCGTTCGTCGTCGACGACATCGACGCTCTCGCGGCCCGGGTCGAGGAGAGCGGCTTCCCGGTCACCTGGGACGACGACTTTCCCGGTTACCGGCGGTTCTACAGCGCGGACGGCAGCGGCAACCGCGTGGAGCTGCTCGCCCCGCGGTGACCGCATCCTCCGGACGTCATACGAGGTGGTCGCCGGGGCCGCCGTACCGTATGACGTCCCGGGGGAGGTCATACGAGGTGGTCGCCGGGGCGGCCGGTTCGTATGACGTCCGGGGTGCCCGGGAGGGGAGCTCAGGCGCCGGGCTTGCTGCGCAGGGTGGGCCGCTTGCTCATCCCGGCCAGGCCGTTCCACGCCAGGTTCACCAGGTGCGCGGCCACGACCTCCTTCGACGGCTTGCGCGCGTCGAGCCACCACTGGCCCGTCGTACCCACCATGCCGACCAGCATCTGGGCGTACATCGGCGCGGCCTTCGGGTCGTAGCCGCGCGCCTTGAACTCGTTGGCGAGGATGTACTCCACCCGCGAGGCGATGTCGCCGATGATCGACACGAAGGAGCCGGAGGCCGAGCCGACGGGGCTGTCGCGGACCAGGATCCGGAAGCCGTCGGAGGACTGCTCGATGTAGTCCAGCAGCGCGAACGCCGCCTGCTCGAGCAGAACGCGGGGATGGCCGCCGGTGAGTGCCTGCTGCATCATCTCCAGCAGCCGGCGCACCTCACGGTCCACCACGACCGCGTAGAGGCCTTCCTTGCCGCCGAAGTGTTCGTAGACGACCGGCTTGGAGACCTCCGCGCGGGCGGCGATCTCCTCGATCGAGGTGCCGTCGAAGCCGCGGTCGGCGAACAGGCCGCGCGAGATCGCGATGAGCTGTTCCCGGCGCTCCGCCGCGGTCATCCGCCGCGACGCCTTGCGCGGCTTGCCCTCGTTCGGCTCGACGGTCACGACAGCCATTGTCGCAGCCCATGCGGTGACAGCCGTGCCGCGGCCCGGGGGACCGCGGCCGGCACGTTGTGCGTGGCCACGCTCAGGCGGCGGCCGCGGTCTGGTTCTTCACCAGTTTCGCGTCGACCCGCTCGCGGACCGGCCAGCGCACGTCCTTGACCCAGCCCACCTTCTCCATGAACCAGATGACCCGCGCCGAGGTGTCCACCTGACCGCGCAGCACACCGTGCCGTGCGCAGGTCTGGTCGGCGTGGTGCAGGTTGTGCCAGGACTCGCCCATCGACGGGATCGCCAGCCACCAGACGTTGGCGGACTTGTCGCGGGAGACGAACGGCCGGTCGCCGATGGTGTGGCAGATGGAGTTGATCGACCAGGTGACGTGGTGCAGAAGGCTGACGCGGACCAGCGAGCCCCAGAAGAAGCCCGTGAGCGCCCCCTGCCAGGACATGGTGAGCAGCCCACCGAGCACGAGGGGAAGCGCCAGTGAGACAGCCACCCAGATCGGGAACTGGCGCGAGATGCGCACGATGTCCCGGTCCTTCATCAGGTCCGGGGCGTACTTGCGCTGCGGGGTCTGCTCCGGGTCGAACAGCCACATCATGTGGGCGTGCCAGAAGCCCTTGGTCAGCGCCTTCAGGCTGTGCCCGTAGCGCCACGGCGAGTGCGGGTCGCCGTCGCGGTCGGAGAACTTGTGGTGCTTGCGGTGGTCAGCCACCCAGCGGACGACCGGCCCCTGGATCGCCATCGACCCGGCGATCGCCCAGAAGATCTTCACGGCACGGTTGGGCTTGTAGGACTTGTGCGTGAACAGGCGGTGGAAGCCGACGGTGATGCCGTGGCCGGTGAGCCAGTACATCAGCACCATGATCGCGAGGTCGGACCAGCCGAGCCAGCCGCCCCAGGCCACCGGGATCGCGGCGACCACGGCGGCGAAGGGCACCACGATGAACAGCCCGAGGGCCACCTGCTCCCACCGCGACTGGGTATCACCGCCGAGGGTCGCGTCGACCTCGCTGAGGTCGGTGACTGCGGCCGGCGGGCGGGATGTGGCCCGGCCCGTCGAGGTGGCGGGTGGGGGCGTGGTGGAAGCGGTCATGAAATGAGCCTCGCAAAGAGTCGGCTGCTTACCTACGACACCGTAACCTACGCAACCGTAGGCAATCTAGTCCGGAGCGCGAGGTCGTGGCACTCGTGGGCGGTCCCTTACCCCGTGGACGAGAGATGACGCACCCGGTGGGGAGGCCCGACCGGCCGCGAGCGTGGCGAGGATTGCGTAGGCTGTCCCCGCCCGATCCCCGGTTGGTCTGTCGGCAGGGCCCGCCGCACTTTGAATGCGGACAAGCGACGTAGGTTCGACTCCTACCCGGGGAGCGAGGAGCGAGACCGAGCTTGCGAGGTCGAGCCCGAGCGACCCCGTTCAAGACAGTGAGCAAGGGCGAGAAGGCGGCCGAGCTTGCGAGGTCGAGCCCGAGCGACCCCGTTCAAGACAGTGAGCGCGCGGTCGCCGACGAACGTGAGGGAGAAGCAGTGCAGCCCGGAGACTCCGGCCGACCGGCCGCGGTGGTGGTTCTTGCCGCGGGCAGCGGCACCCGGATGAAGTCGAAGACCAGCAAGGTGCTGCACCCGGTGTGTGGCCGCAGCATGATCGGCCACGTCCTGCGGGTGGCGCAGGCCGTGCAGCCGGGGCACCTGGTGACGGTGGTCGGGGTGGGCCGCGAGCAGGTCGGGCCGCACGCGCTCGAGCAGGCCCCCGAGACGCTGCTGGCGGTGCAGGAGTCGCAGGACGGCACCGGGCACGCCGTACGCGTCGGGCTCGAGGCGCTGCGGGAGGCCGCCGGTACGACGGACGGCACGGTCGTGGTGATGTACGGCGACACGCCCCTGCTCCAGGGGGACACGATCGAGGCGCTGGTCGCCGACCACGACGCCGAGGGGCGGGCGGTGACCGTGCTGACCGGGGAGGTGGCCGACCCCTTCGGCTACGGGCGGGTGCTGCGCGACGAGGCGGGCGCGGTCACCGGGATCGTGGAGCAGAAGGAGGCCACCGAGGAGCAGGCCGCGGTCCGCGAGATCAACTCCGGGGTGTACGCCTTCGACGGCGCGTTCCTCGCCGAGGCGCTCACGCGGGTCACCAACGACAACGCCAAGGGGGAGTACTACCTCACCGATGTCGTGGCCATCGCGGTCGCCGAGCGCCGCCCGGTCGGGGCGCACCTGATCGAGGACGTCCGGCAGACCGAGGGCGCCAACGACCGCGCCCAGCTGGCCGACCTCGCCGCCGAGCTCAACCGCCGCATCCTGCGCCGCTGGATGCGCGACGGCGTCACGATCCTCGATCCGGCCACCACGTGGGTCGACGCGGACGTGGTGCTGGCCCCGGACGTGACCCTCCTGCCCGGCGTCCAGCTGCACGGCGCCACCGTGGTCGCCGAGGACGCGGTCATCGGCCCCGACTGCACCCTCAAGGACACCGAGGTGGGGCAGGGCGCGAAGGTGGTACGCACCCACGCCGAGCTCGCGGTGATCGGGCCCGGCGCCAGTGTCGGCCCGTTCTCCTACCTGCGCCCCGGCACCGTCCTCGACGCCGGCGGCAAGATCGGCACCTTCGTCGAGACGAAGAACTCCCACATCGGTGAGGGCGCCAAGGTGCCACACCTGTCCTACGTGGGGGATGCCGAGATCGGCGAGGGCAGCAACATCGGCGCAGGCACGATCTTCGCCAACTACGACGGCGTGCACAAGCACCGTGCGACGGTCGGCCGGCACGCCCGCACCGGCTCGAACAACACCTTCGTCGCGCCGGTCAGCATCGGCGACGGCGCGGTCACCGGCGGCGGGACCGTCGTACGCCAGGACGTGCCGCCGGGTGCGCTCGCCGTCTCCGCGGGCACCCAGCGCAACCTCGAGGAGTGGACGTTGCGCAAGCGTCCCGGGACGGCGGCCGAGCGCGCAGCAGCCGCGGCTCTGGCGGCGCGGTCCGCTGCCTCGTCTCACACCGACCCCCCTGAGGTCGCCGCCGACGGGGGCACTGAGGGACAATCGCGGTAACCCCCGGCCGACACCTCGAGGAGCCTTTCCCGTGAGCGGAATGAAGCGGACGACCGAGAAGAACCTGATGGTCTTCAGCGGACGCGCCTATCCCGAGCTGGCGGAGGAGGTGGCCGACCTGCTGGGCACCGGGCTGGTGCCGACCTCGGCCTACGAGTTCGCCAACAGCGAGATCTACGTCCGCTACGAGGAGTCCGTCCGCGGCTGCGACGCGTTCGTGCTCCAGAGCCACACCGCTCCGATCAACGAGTGGATCATGGAGCAGCTGATCATGGTCGACGCGCTCAAGCGGGCCTCGGCCAAGCGGATCACGGTGGTGATGCCCTTCTACGGCTACGCCCGCCAGGACAAGAAGCACCGCGGTCGCGAGCCGATCTCCGCGCGCCTGGTCGCGGACCTGTTCAAGACCGCCGGCGCGGACCGGCTGATCGCGGTGGACCTGCACACCGCGCAGATCCAGGGCTTCTTCAACGGACCGGTGGACCACCTGATGGCGCTGCCGATCCTGTCGGAGTACGTCAAGCGGAAGTACGGCGACGAGCGGCTCGCCGTGGTCTCCCCGGACGCCGGCCGGATCAAGGTGGCCGAGCAGTGGTCGCAGCGCCTCGGCGGCGCGCCGCTGGCCTTCATCCACAAGACCCGCGACATCGAACGGCCCAACGAGTCGATCGCGAACCGCGTCGTCGGCCAGGTCGAGGGCCGCATCTGCGTGCTCGTCGACGACATGATCGACACCGGCGGCACGATCGTGAAGGCGGCCGAGGCGCTGATGAACGACGGGGCGGCCGGCGTGGTGATCGCGGCCACCCACGCCATCCTCTCCGACCCGGCGGTGGACCGGCTCAAGAACTGCCCGGCCACCGAGGTGGTGGTCACCAACACCTTGCCGATCCCCACGGACCGGCAGTTCGACAAGCTCACCGTGCTCTCGATCGCGCCGCTGATCAGCCGCGCGATCCGCGAGGTGTTCGAGGACGGGTCGGTCACCTCGCTGTTCGACGGCCAGGCGCAGTAACGGATTCGCGTCCGCGGCGCCGCTTTGGCTAGACTCTCGGGGTTGCCTCGGCGAGGGAGAGCAGTGCTCGCTCCGTGATCGACGCGGCCGCCCCGTGCGCCACGCGCACCGTGGGCCCGTGCACGTCTCCGGAGCGCGGTACTTCCCGCCGAAGCGGCCACACACGTACGACGGTCGTCGACCACCACAGCTGAGGAGACACACCCCCATGTCCGAGAGCAACATCCAGGCCGAGCTGCGCACGGAGTTCGGCAAGGGCGCCGCGCGCCGCATCCGCCGCGCGGACAAGGTCCCGGCCGTGCTGTACGGCCACGGCACCGACCCGATCCACATCACGCTGCCCGGCCACGACACCATGCTCGCGCTCAAGCACGGGGGCGTGAACGCGCTGCTGACCATCACCGTCGAGGGCAAGGAGCACCTCGCGCTGCCCAAGCAGGTCCAGCGCGACGTGATCAAGGGCTTCCTCGAGCACGTCGACCTGCTCGTGGTCAAGCGCGGCGAGAAGGTCACCGTGGACGTGCCCGTCCACGTGGTCGGCGAACCGGCCCGGGACACCCTGGTGGTCACCGAGCACCCGACCGTCACCGTGGAGGCCGAGGCCACCCACATCCCCGAGTACCTCGAGGTCTCGGTCGAGGGTGCCGAGGCCGGCACCCAGGTGCTCGCCCGCGACCTGCAGGTCCCGCAGGGCTCGACGCTGCACCTCGACGACGACACCCTGGTCGTCCACGTGTCGCACGCGCCGACCACCGAGGAGCTCGAGGCCGAGCTCGAGGGCGCCGAGGCCGAGGCGGGCATCGAGCGCGAGGAGCCGGAGGCCGAGGCGGAGTCCGGTGAGGGCGAGGGCGCCGAGGAGTCGGAGGAGTCCGCCGGCGAGTGAGCCGGGCACGACGCCGCCGCCCGGGCGGCGGCGCGTGAAGCATCTGTGGCACAGGAAGGCCGGGGATCCCGTGGCTGAAGCGACGACCAGTGAGGTCTGGTTGGTCGTGGGGCTGGGGAACCCCGGCCCTTCCTATGCCGGCAACCGGCACAACATCGGCTACATGGTGGTCGACGAGCTCGCCTCCCGGATGGGGTCGGCGTTCCGGCCGCACAGGTCCGGGCGCGCCGACGTGGTCGAGGGCCGCCTGGGCGGCTCGCTCGCGGCCCCGGGCATCGGCGCGGTGCGGGTCGTGCTGGCCAAGGGCCGCTGCTACATGAACGAGTCCGGCGGGCCGGTGTCGGCGCTGGCGAAGTTCTACAAGGTCCCCGTCGAGCGGACCGTCGCGGTCCACGACGAGCTCGACATCGCCTTCGACACCCTGCGGGTCAAGCTCGGTGGTGGGGACAACGGTCACAACGGGCTGCGCTCGATGCGCCGCTCGCTCGGTTCGGGCGAGTTCTACCGGGTGCGGGTCGGCATCGGCCGCCCGCCCGGACGCCAGGACCCGGCCGACTTCGTGCTCTCGGACTACTCCTCGGCCGAGCGCAAGGTCCTCCCGTTCCAGGTGGACAGGGCCGCCGACGCGGTCGAGTGCCTCGTCACCGAGGGCCTGGAGAAGACGCAGAGCCGCTTCAACGGCTGAGCCTCCGGACTGCCGTCCCGGTCGCGGCGGTGCCTCCGGAGAGTCCCCGACCTGTGAGTCGCGACGGTCAACGGCAGCCGAGGACTGCCCGGTCGTCGAAACCGGGAAAAGGTCCAGAGCCCTTGCAACCAAGGGGAAACGGCCACGGTAGGGCCATCTGCGCGAACCACTGCGCCCTTGTGTGCCCGGCGGTGAAACGTGCCAGGGGGCGCGTGGTTCCAGTTGGGGATTGCGTCTGATCACGCAGGGCCATCTTGGGTCGATCCGCCTTGTGCCACACCTCCGCGCTACTGACGATGGGCGTGGGGAGCGGCTCGGTGGATCGGGCCGCATGGCAGCAAAACCACCTCTCCCACGGGGGTGGTCGGCACCCGCCGGCCACGGTGTCGGTCCCGTTCCGGCGGACCGACAGGGGAGGGTTTTGCGGCCGACACGGCTGCGGGTCAGGGGGAACCGATGACAGCAACTTCCGTGGGTTGTGCCCATGAGGGGCACCCCGCAACGACCAATCCATCCAGAGTTCTCAAGGTGGCCGTCTTCGGGCTCGGCTACGTGGGCACCGTCACGGCCGCGGGCCTCGCCTCGTGCGGGCACGAGGTCGTGGGTGTCGATGTCGACCGCTTGAAGGTCGACGCGATCGGGGCGGGACGCAGCCCCGTCGTCGAGCCCGGGCTCGACGAGGCGGTGGCAACCGCGGTCCGCGCGGGTCGGTTGACGGCCACGACGGACGTCCGGGTCGCACTCGAGCAGGCGGACGTCTCGCTGATCTGCGTCGGCACCCCGTCCGCGAGCAACGGGGACACCGACCTGAGCTACGTCGCGAGAGCGCTGGCCGACCTGCGGGGCGCCATGTCGACGGCGACGCCGCCGTCGTCGGGCTTCCACTCGGTGGTCATCCGCAGCACCGTCCCGCCGGGCACCGGCGCACGCGTGGTGGCTCCGGTCTTCGCTCCGGGGGACCTTCCCCCTGGGTGGTCCGTGGGAACCGCGATGTGCCCGGAGTTCCTGCGCGAGGGTTGCGGGGTCGAGGACTTCTTCGCGCCGCCCTTCGTGGTGGTCGGCACCGGAGACGAACGCACCCAGCAGGCGCTGAGCGACCTCTTCTCGTTCGTGGAGGGGGAGGTCGAGCCGGTGAGCGTGGCCACCGCCGAGGCGCTCAAGTTCGCCTGCAACGCCTTCCACGCGACCAAGGTCTCGTTCACCAACGAGCTCGCCCGTGTCTTCCGCGTCTACGGCGTGGACACCCGCGAGGTGATGCGGATCTTCTGCGAGGACCACAAGCTCAACATCGCGCCCACCTACCTGCGGCCCGGGTTCGCCTACGGCGGCTCGTGCCTGCCGAAGGACCTGCGTTCGCTGCAGCACATGGCGCGGATGAACAGCCTCGACGTGCCGCTGCTCGCGGGCACCAGCATGACCAACGAGCTGGTGGTCCGGGAGGCCGTGGAGCGGATCATCGCGTTCGGGGCGCGCCAGGTGAGCATTCTCGGGCTGAGCTTCAAGATGGACACCGACGACCTGCGCGAGAGCCCGAACGTCGAGCTCGCCGAGCGGCTGATCGGCAAGGGTTTCGACGTCCGCATCTACGACCCGATCATCAACCCCGACCGGCTGATCGGCGCGAACCGGCGCTACGTCAAGGCCCGGCTGCCGCACCTCGACCGGTTGCTGGCCTGCTCGCCCGGGGAGGCGCTGGCCGACGCCGAGGTCGCCGTCGTGGCGTCCTCGGAGCCGGCGACCCTGGACGCGCTGGTGGCCGCGGCGCCGGCGATGATCCTCGATCTCCACGGCAGGCTGGGTGACCGCGTCGAGCGGCTCGACGGCTACCAGGGCATCGGATGGTGAGCCGACTGCGACGCCGCCCGGAACGCCCCGGCGCACGGCCGCGCGTCCTGATCATCGTGCAGAACCTGCCGGTCCCGTTCGACCGGAGGGTCTGGCTCGAGTGCCAGTCGCTGGTGGAGGCCGGGTACGACGTCAGCGTGGTCTGCCCCCGGGGCAAGGACTCGCTGCCGTTCCAGGTGATCGACGACGTGGCCATCTACACCTACCCGCCCTACGCCCCCGGCGGAAGCAAGATGGGCTTCGTGGCGGAGTACGCCTACTCGTTCCTCGCCACCGCACGCGAGGCGTCCCGGGCCCGCCGAAGGGGCCGCTTCGACGTCGTCCAGGCGTGCAACCCGCCCGACGTGTTCTGGCCGCTGGCACGCTGGTACCGCGCACGCGACGGGTCCCGGTTCCTGTTCGACCACCACGACCTCTGTCCCGAGCTGTACGAGTCGCGGTTCCCGGACGGGGCCAGGCTCCCGCTCAAGGGCCTGCTCTTCCTCGAGCGGGCGACGTTCCGGACCGCCGACCGGGTCACCTCGACGAACGCGTCGTACGCCCACATCGCGGTCGAGCGCGGCCGGAAGCGCCCCGAGCACGTCACCGTGGTGCGCACCGGTCCGGACCCGGACAAGCTGAGGCCCGCAGAGCCGTTCCCGCCGGGCCGACGCGGCCGCAAGCACCTCGTTGCCTACCTCGGGGTGATGGGTCCGCAGGACGGTGTGGACATCGCGCTGGCGGCCGCCGACGTGATCGTGCACGAGATGGGCCGCACCGACATCGCCTTCACGCTGATGGGCGGCGGCGACTGCCACGCCGACCTGGTCGCCACGAGGGACGAGCTCGGCCTACAGGACTACGTCGACCTGCCCGGCCGGGTGCCCGACGAGACCGTGACACAGGTGCTCTCGACGGCAGACGTCGGGCTGTGCCCGGACCCGAAGAACCCGCTCAACGACGTCTCCACGATGAACAAGACGATGGAGTACATGGCGTTCCGGCTCCCGGTCGTCGCCTTCGACCTGCGGGAGACCCGGGTGTCCGCGGGCGAGGCCGCCGCCTACGTCGAGCCCAACCGGGTCGACGCGTTCGCGAAGGCCGTCGTCGAGCTCGTCGACGACCCCGAGCGCCGCGCGGAGATGGGCAGGGTCGGGCGGGCGCGGGTCGAGGAGGAGCTCGCGTGGGCGCACCAGAAGGGCGCCTACGTGGCCGTGTACGACGAGCTCGTCGGCCGGTCCCGGCCGGCCCGGGCCGGCGGCGCGCCGTACGCGCCGGCCATGCCGCGGAAGGCGTGAGGCCGATGTGCGGAGTCGCGGGTGCCTACCAGCAGGCGGACGGAAAGCTCCTCGTGAGCACGATGGTCGACCGGATCGGGCACCGGGGCCCGGACGCGTCCGGGGTCGTGGAGATCGTGGACCCCCGGACCTCGGTGGTGCTCGGTCACCGACGGCTGTCGATCATCGACCTGTCCGCCGCGGCCGACCAGCCGTTGGCGAAGGACGGGCTGACCCTCAGCTACAACGGCGAGGTCTACAACTACCGGGAGATCCGCCGCGACCTCGCGGCTCGTGGGGTCCGGTTCGCCACGGCCTCCGACACCGAGGTGGTGCTCGAGGCGTGGCGGGCGTGGGGCATCGGCTGCCTCCCGCGGTTCCGGGGGATGTTCGCGCTCGCCATCCACGACGCTCGCACCGGCAACCTCACTCTCGCCCGGGACCCGCTCGGCATCAAGCCGCTCTACGCGATGCGCCGCGGCGAGGGGGTGGTGTTCGCCTCCGAGCTCAAGGCCATCGTGGCCGCGCTCGGGCCGGAGCTGACCGTCGACCCGACGGGGATGGTCGCCTCGGCGCTGTACTACTGGCTGCCGGAGCAGTACGACGCGGTGCGCGGCGTGCACAAGCTCCCCGCCGGGTCCTGGGCCGAGTACCGGCCGGACGGCACCTCGGCGCACGGTCGGTACTGGAGCTCGTCGGAGGTGGCCGCGGAGGCCGCCGGCGGGCCGCCCGTGGACCTGGCGAGGACCGTCGAGGAGTCGGTGCTCGCCCACCTCGTCTCCGACGTGCCGGTGGCGTCGTTCCTCAGCGGGGGCCTCGACTCCAGCATCGTCACCGCCCTGGCGCATCGCAGCGACCCGTCGATCGAGGCCTACACGATCGCGTTCCGCAGCGAGGACCAGCGGCTGGAGGCGATGCCGGACGACGCGCGCTACGCCCGGAAGATGGCGGCCCACCTCGGCATCCGGCTGCACGAGATCGAGCTCGCGCCGGACGTGGTGGAGATGCTGCCGAAGGTCGTCGACATGCTCGATGAGCCGATCGGTGACCCGGCCGCGATCAACACGCTGCTCATGTGCGACGCGGCGCGCGCGGCCGGGGTCAAGGTGCTGCTGTCCGGGATGGGGGCCGACGAGCTCTTCGGCGGGTACCGCAAGCACCTGGCCTGCGTACTCAGCGGGCGCTACCGCCGGATTCCCCGCCCGGTGCGGGCCGGCGTGGTCGAGCCGCTCGTGCATCGGCTCCCGGTGGCCGCCGGTGGTCGGGGGATCAGGACGGTGCGCTGGGCGCAGCGGTTCCTGACGTTCGCCGAGCTGGAGGAGGAGGAGGCGTTCCGCCGCAGCTACACGCTCTACTCGCGTGACGAGCTCGCGGACCTGGTCGATCCGGGGCTGGCGGTCAACGTCGACGCCGTCCTGGCCGGCCACCGGGCCGTGTACGACGACAACGACCTGGAGGACCACGTCAGCCGCATGTGCCTGGCGGACGCTCGGATGTTCATGAGCGGGCTGAACCTCACCTACACCGACCGCGCCAGCATGGCGGCGTCCACGGAGGTGCGGGTGCCGTTCGTGGACCCGGCCGTGTTCCGTGCCGCCTTCTCGCTGCCCGGCAACGCGAAGGTGCACGGGCGGGTCCAGAAGGCCGCCCTCAAGGAGGCGGCCCGGGCCTGGGTCCCCGACGAGATCATCGACCGGCCCAAGGCCTCCTTCGGCGCGCCGCTGCGCGCGTGGGTGACCAACGACCTGCGCGAGCTCGTCGACGACGTGCTCCTCGCAGGGGAGCTCGTGTCCACCGGGTTCCTCCGGCGTGAGCCCCTGCAGCAGCTGGTAGCCGACCAGCGCAGCGGGCGACGCGACCGGTCCAAGCAGATCTGGCAGCTGCTCAGCCTGGAGCTCTGGTACCGCAACGCGCGGACCGCCGGTGTGGGTGCGGCCTGATGGGGGGAGAGAGATGAAGCAGGTGGCGCAGAACTACCGGTCCGGCGACCTCATGGTCCTCGACGTGCCCGCACCCGCGTGCCGGCCCGGAGGTGTGCTGGTGCGTTCCCTGCACTCGCTGATCTCCACGGGCACCGAGATGATGAAGGTCTCCGAGGCGCGGATGTCGCTGCTCGGCAAGGCGCGCGCCCGGCCCGACCAGGTGCGCAAGCTCGTCGACTCGGTCGCCCAGCAGGGCGCGGTCGCGACGTACAAGAAGGCGATGAACCGGCTGGACAGCTACACCCCGCTGGGCTACTCGCTGTGCGGTGTCGTGGTCGAGGTCGGCGCCGGGGCCGAGGAGTTCTCGGTCGGGGACGTGGTGGCCGCGGCCGGCAACGAGTTCGCGCTGCACGCCGAGGTTAACTGGGTGCCCACCAACCTGTGCGTGCCGGTGCCCGACGGGGTCGCCTCCGAGCACGCGGCCTTCGCCACGGTCGGTGCGATCGCGATGCAGGGCGTGCGACGCGCCGAGACCCAGCTCGGCGAGACCGCCTGCGTCATCGGGCTCGGCCTGGTCGGCCAGCTCGTGGTCCGGCTGCTGGTCGCGGCCGGCGTCCGGGTCGTGGGCGTCGACACCGTCGAGACGCGCTGCCGGCTGGCGGAGAAGGCCGGGGCGCTGACGTGTGCCAGCCCGGACGCCGAGGGCGTCGTGCAGGTCGAGCAGGTGCTGCGCGAGGTCACCGGAGGGCTGGGCGCCGACCACGTCTTCCTCGCCGCCGGCGGCAACTCCAACGGACCGGTCGAGCTCGCGGCCCGCCTGGCGCGGGACCGGGCGCGGGTGGTCGACATCGGGAAGACCCGCCTCGACCTGCCCTGGAACTCCTACTACGAGAAGGAGCTGGACGTCCGCTTCTCCCGGTCCTACGGTCCCGGCCGCTACGACGACAAGTACGAGCTCGAGGGCGTCGACTACCCGGCCGGTTACGTGCGGTGGACCGAGCGCCGCAACCTGCAGTGCTTCCTCGACCTCATCGTCACCGACCAGCTCGAGGTCGCCTCCCTGGTCTCGGGGACGTTCCCCATCGAGGAGGCGGTGACCGCGTACTCCCGGCTGGAGGACGGATCGCTCCCAGGGGTGGGTTACCTGCTCGAGTACCCCAGGCAAAAGTCGGTCGCGGAGACCCCGCGGCGCGCCGCCGCGACCGGTCCGGCCGCGCCGGCACGGGGACGGTCGGGGGCCGGCGGGCAGGTGCGCCTCGGGTTCGTGGGCGCCGGCAGCTACGCCACGTCGATGCTGCTGCCGCACCTCGCCGAGCACCCGCAGGCACGGCTGGTGTCGGTGGCGACCACCCGGTCGCTGTCGGCGGTCAACGCGCAGTACAAGTTCGGCTTCGCCCGGGTCGGCACGGATCCCGAAGCGGTGCTGGCCGACGACAGCCTCGACGCGGTGTTCGTCGTGACCCGGCACCGGACGCACGCCGACCTGGTGTGCCGGGCGCTGCGGGCGGGCAAGGCCGTCTTCGTCGAGAAGCCGCTGGCGTTGTCCGAGGAGCAGCTCGACCAGGTGCTCGCTACCGTGGAGGAGACCGGGAACGACCGCCTGATGGTGGGGTTCAACCGCCGGTTCGCGCCGCTGTTCGTGCACCTGCGCGAGCGGTTCCGGCGGACCGAAGCGCCGGTCTCCGCCCGTTACCTGGTCAACGCCGGGGGTCTCGACGCCGGCAGCTGGTACCTGAACTCGGACGCGGAGGGGTCGCGCTGGGCAGGGGAGGGCGGCCACTTCGTCGACACACTCTCGGCGCTCGTCGGGCAAGACCCCGTCGAGGTGTGCGGGCAGTCGGCGGCGTCCGGCGACGTGCAGGTGATGCTGCGCTACCCCGACGGGTCGCTGGGGTCGGTCACCTACGCCACCGGAGGCGACCGGCGCTTCCCCAAGGAGACCCTCGACGTGACCGGGGGTGGCGCCAACGCACGCCTGGACAACTTCACGCGGGTGAGCGTGTGGACCCCCCAGGGTCGCGAGTCGAAGCGGTCCCTGAAGGGTCCCGACAAGGGCCAACGGCACGAGCTCGACGCGTTCTTGCGGTCGGTCCAGCGCGGTGGCCCGATGCCGATCTCGCTCGACTCGCTGGCCGCCACGACCCGCGCCACGTTGCGGGCCGAAACCGGGACGAGGGCGGGGATGAGCCTGTGAGCACGGTCGACTGGTACGTCCGGCGGCTTCGAGCCATGTCCCCGGGAGAGGTCGCCCACCGGGCGCGAGACCTCGCCCGGCAGCGGCAGTGGGCGGCGCGTCGAGTGCGTCAGGAGTCGGACGCCCCGTGCGCTGCGGGAGTCCAGCTCCCGCTGCGTGGGCCCGCGGGGTTCGAGCAGCGGGCCGTGGAGCCCGCGCCGAGCTGCGCGCGCGTGGCCGTGGAGGCCGCCGACCAGGTGCTGGCGGGCAGCTGGCCGGTCCTCGGTGTGGTGCGCGACGACCTCCCCGACCCGGACTGGTTCCGCGACCCGCTCACCGGACGATGCGCGCCCCGCGACGTCCTCGCGTTCTCGCTCGACCAGCGCGAAGAGTCGGTGACCGGGAACGTCAAGCAGGTGTGGGAGCTCTCGCGGCACCACCACCTGACCCAGCTCGCCGCGGCGTACTGGCTCACCGGCGACGAGCGGTACGCCGAGGCCTGTGACCGGCAGCTGCGGTCCTGGTGGACCCAGAACCCGTTCCTGTCCGGAATCCACTGGACCAGCGGCATCGAGCTCGGTGTCCGGCTCGTGTCCTGGGTCTGGATCCGCCGGCTGCTCGACGCGTGGCCCAAGGTGCAGGACCTCTTCGAGCACAACGAGGACTGCCAACGGCAGGTGCGTTGGCACTCGGAGTACCTCGCGGCGTTCCACAGCGAGGGCTCGTCGGGCAACAACCACGCGGTCGCCGAGGACGTCGGGCTGCTGGTGGCCTCCTGCGGCCTGCCCTGGTTCGCCGAGAGTGACACCTGGTGCGAGACCGCTGCGACCCGGCTGCGACGCCACCTGGCCGACAACACCGCCGGCGACGGACTCAACCGCGAGCTCGCCACCGACTACCACCGCTTCGTCACCGAGCTCGTGCTGGTCGCCGCCGTCGAGGCACGCGCGGCCGGCCGCGACCTCGGCGGTGCGGTCTGGCGGACGCTGGTCACCAGCCTCGACGCCGCGGCGGCGATCCTCGACGTGGGGGGACGTCCGCCACGCCAGGGCGATGGCGACGACGGCAGGGCACTGGTCCTCGACGGCCACCTGGACGCCTGGGCCGCGCTGCTGTCCGCCGGCGCGGCGACGATCGGGGCGCTCGAGTGGTGGCCCCCGACGTCGCCGACCGTGGCCGGCGTCATGCTCGGCGCGTTGGCGAACCGGGCGCCGGTCAGGAACGGCAGACCCACGAGCCGGCCGCGGTCGCTCCCGGACTCCGGGATGGTGCTGCTGCGCACGCCCGACGACGGGGCGCCCGAGATCTGGTGCCGCTGCGACGGCGGGCCGCACGGGTTCGGCTCGATCGCGGCACACGCCCACGCCGACGCGCTGTCGGTCGAGGTGCGCCATGACGGCGTCGACATCCTGTCCGACCCGGGGACCTACTGCTACCACGGTGAGCCGGAGTGGCGCCGCTACTTCCGCTCGACCCTGGCCCACAACACGGTCCGCGTGGACGGACGCGACCAGTCGGTGTCCGGCGGGCCGTTCCTCTGGACCTCCCACGCGCGGACCCACCCGCGGTGCGACGAGGTCACGGCAGACGGCGACCAGGTCTGGGCGGCCGCGCACGACGGGTACCGCGGGCGCGCGGGCGGTGGGGTGCGCCACGAGCGCGTCGTACGCCTGGGTGCGGAGCGCACGCTGGTGATCGTCGACCGGCTCGCGGCCCGTGGCCACCACGACATCGAGCTGCTGTTCCACCTGGGGCCGGAGGTGACGGCGCTGCTCGACGGTGCCGAGGCTCGGCTGAGCTGGCCGACCGCAGGCTCCGGGCGTGCGGCGAGCCTCACCCTCCCCGGCGAGCTCGCCTGGACGACGCACCGCGGCGAGATCGGCCCACCGCTCGGCTGGTACTCCCCGGCCTTCGGCAAGCGGGTCCCCTCGACCACCCTCGTGGGGGCCACCCGGGTGCACGGCACCCTGCAGGTGCGCACCACCCTCCGGTTCCACGACGACGCGCGGCCGAGCCTGCCGGGACGGGAGGCCGGTCGATGAGCGAGCCGCTCGACTTCGGGTCGACGATGTCCGTCCTCTACCGCCGGCGCCGCGTGCTCGCGGCTTCCGGCCTGCTCGGCGCCGTCGCGGGTCTGCTGCTCGTGGTCGAGAGTCCGCCCCTCTACAGCAGCACCACCCTGGTGCTGCTGGCGCCACCGCCGAACAACGGTGGACAGGTCGTGGAACGGGACATGGCGACCGAGGCCCGGATCGCCACCAGCGATGCCGTCCTCGGCAGGGCGCGGACCCTGGTCCGCCCGGCTCTCGGGCCGCGGCGCATCAAGCAGCTGGTCACGGTCGACTCGCCGAGCCAGTCGATGCTGCACATCACGGCGCGCGGTTCGACCGCGCATGCTGCGGAGTCGCTGGCCGAGGCGGTCGCCGCCTCGGAGCTCGCGTACGAGAAGCAGGCGTCGAGCTCCCTGTCGAACGCGGAGCAGGCCGCGCTGCGCACGCGCCAGTCCAAGCTCGAGAACCAGCTCGCGACGGTGACGCGCGAGATCGCGCGTGCCAGGAAGCTCTTGCAGACCGAGCCGCCACAGTCGCCGCGGGCCGGCGCTGCCCAGACAGCGGTCGCGCAGCTGACCGCCCAGCAGTCCACGCTGGTGCTCGACATCGAGGGCATCAAGGCTGAGCGCAGTGCCCGGTCGACCGGGCCGGACGCCACCCTGGTCCAGCACGCCACCCCGGCCAAGCGTCCGCAGCTGCTGGTGTGGCAGGTGGTGGCGGCCGTCCTCGGCATGCTCGTCGGCGCCGGACTGGCCGCCGCGGTCAGTGTCGGTCTCGCCCGTCGCGACCGCCGCTTGCGGACGCGGGACGAGATCGCCGATGCGCTCGGGACCCCGGTGATCGGTTCGCTCAAGAGCATCCGGGCTCGGACCACCGCCGAGTGGAGCACGCTCCTCCAGAGCTACCGGCCCTCGACCGTCGACGTCTGGTCGCTGCGCCTGGTCCTGGACCGGATCGGTGCCGCGCCGCTCCTGGCGGCCGTCGCCGGCGCTCGTCCGGGACCCAAGCAGCACCAGCTGCGGTTGGTCCTCGTGGTGATGGCCGAGGACTCCGGCGCTCTGGCCGTCGCCGGGCAGCTGGCTTCCCACACGGCCTCGCTCGGCGTGTCCACGTGCTTGACGACGCGGCAGCGGCACGCCTTCGCCGATCCGCTCTGGGCCACCGGCACCATGCACGACCGGGGCCACGAGCTCCGCCCCGGGCTCTGGGTCGATCCGCGGCGCCGCAAGAGTCCGGCGGATCTCGTGGCGGAGCTGGTCATCGTCGACCGGCAGCAGCCCGTGCTGCCCGACCTGAGCCACGCGGACGCAGTCCTCCTGATCGTCTCCTCGGGCGTGGCGACGGAGGATGACCTGGCACGGGTGGCGGTGACGTCCTACGAGGCCGGAGGTCGGTTCCGCGGCGTCGTGGTGGCCGACCCCGACAGCCTCGACCGCACGACCGGACGACTCCTGCAGGGCGAGCGCGCCGCCGAGCCTCCGATGCCCATGAAGCTCATCGGCGTCGAGGCCGATGAGTGGCGCGAGCGGAACGGCGGCCGGTGATGAAGACCCCCGTGTGGCAGGTCCCGGACGACGGTGAGGTTCAGCTCGCGGCCTCGCCGACGGCCGAGGCGGGCCTGGTGAGCATGCCGTTCCTGGTTGCGGCAGTGCGCCGGAAGTGGCGGCGGATCGTCGCCACGGCCGGTGTGTGCGCGCTGCTTGCCCTCGGCCTGGCGCAGGTCATCGGCGGGCAGCACGCGGCAACCGTCACGCTCCTGCTCATCAGCGACCCGACGGCCGACCCGACCGCCGCGATGGCCACGAACGTGAGCCTGGCGCAGACCCGGGCCGTCGCCGAGGAAGTCGTCCAGGACCTCCATCTGCCGATGAGGCCGGAGGTCTTCCTGACCACGGTGGCGGCCACCCAGGCGTCCAACCAGCTGATGGTCTTGACGGTCGCCGCCCCGTCGGACAAGGCAGCGGAAAGGAGGGCGGGCGAGCTCGCGACGGTGTACCTGGACTTCCGCGCCAAGCAGCTCAGCGCGTTCGCGAACGCCACCCTCACCGCCAACCAGCGGCGCATCGACAGCCTCAATGGCCAGATCGCCGATCTGACCAAGCGGTACGACGCGGTGGCGCAGTCCTCCGGCCAGGAGCAGCTGGCGACGACCTTGCTGACCCAGCGGGCCCAGCTGCAGACGGCGGTCGACGAGGCCGAGCAGACGAATGCCCAGACCAAGCTCCAGAACGAGGCCATCGTCGCGGCCAGCCACGTCGTCGACGCGCCGGCCGTCGTGCCTTCGCCGCGGGTCAAGAACTCCGTGCTTGCGGTGATGTCCGGACTCATCGGCGGCGCCGCGCTCGGGCTCGGGCTGGTGCTCGTGCCCGCGGTCGTGTCGACGCGCCTCCGCCGACGCGAGGACGTCGCACGCGCGCTCGGACTTCCGGTCCGGTTCAGCGCCGGCATCGTCAGCACCCGGTGGTGGCGGGCACCCAGGGGCGAGGTCAGGCGCAATGCGGAGAGACTGGCGCACGGGCTGGCGACCGCGCTGCCCGAGGACGCTGACGTCGCCCGCCTGACCGTTGCCTCGGTCGGCGACGTGCGGGACGGTGCCCACGTCATCGGCGCGCTCGCCGACGAGCTGGCGCGCGAGTCGACCCCGGTCGCCGTCGTGGACCTGTCGAGCTCGGGGGCCCTGGCCAGGCGCCCGCGGCGGCTGTCCGGCCGCCGAGACCCGATCCCCGACCGGGCGCGGGTGAAGGTGCACCGGCAGGACGTGCGCGTGACGGAGCTCGCGTCCCGGAGCCGTGTTCGGATCAGCTCCGCCAAGGAGCTGGGCAAGGCCGAAGTCATCCTCACGCTGATCGAGCTGGACCTCGGCGCCGGCATCGATGCTCTGGGAGAGCTCGCGGACCGCTGCGTGGTGCTGGTCAGCACGGGTCGAGCCAGCGCCGAGCGGCTCCGCTCCTCGGCGACCCTTCTCCGGCAGTCCGGGATCTATCCCGACTTCGCGCTGCTCGTGGGCGCAGACGACACCGACGACAGCTCCGGGTTCCTCGAGAAGGCCGGCACGGGGCACCAGTCGACGCGGAGGTCGTCATGACCATGGCTCCCGCCTCGAGCGCCGCGGCGTTGTCCCCTGCTGCCCCGGCGCGGTGGAGGCCGGCGGACAAGCGGGTGGCGTTCATCTGGGGCGCGCTCTTCCTCAACGTCCTGACCTTCGCCGACCCGTCCCCGGTCCTCCCGCTCCCGGGTCCGGTCGGCCAGGCGCTCACGCAGGGAGCGTTGCTGCTGGCACTCGCGCTGGCCCTGATGCTCAACCCGCGCGCGGTGATGCGGCCGAACACCTTCCTGCTGATCCTCACCCTGGCCGCCGTCGTGGCCCTGATGAGCAGCATCCACTCGGTGTTCGTGGTCGGCTCGATCTACCGGGCGGTGCGCTACCTCGTCTTCCTGCTCGTCGTGTGGTTGTTGACCCCCTGGTGGGGCCGGCGGGACATGCTGCTCCTGCGGTGCCACCGGCTCTGCCTCGGGTTCGTGCTCGGCTCCGTGGTACTCGGGGCGGCAATGGCTCCCGGGGCCGCCTTCGGCAGCGGCCGGCTCTCCGGCGTCCTGTGGCCGATACCGCCACCGCAGGTGGCGCACTACGCGGCGATCACGTTCGGGACCACCGTCCTCCTGTGGATGTGCAAGGTGCTCACCGGCCGGCACGTGGCCTTCGTCGTGACCGTGTCCGGTGTGCTGCTCGTGGCCACGCACACGCGCACCGCCCTGGTCGGCGTGCTCGCCGGCCTGCTGGTGGGCGGCGCGTCCCTGTTCCTGGTCAACGCGCGTGTCCGGCGCACGGCGGTGACGTCCGCCACGGTCGGACTCCTGACCTTGGCGATCTTCGCCAACGAGCTGCTGGTCTGGGCGGCGCGCGGGCAGGACAGTACGTCGATCTCCGACCTCACGGGCAGGACCAAGGTCTGGTCCGCGGTGATGTCGCAGACCCGGCCGGCGCTCGAGAACTGGTTCGGCTCCGGGCTGTCGAACATGTCCTTCGACGGCCTGGCGATCGACAGCAACTGGGTGGCCACCTTCCAGGACCAGGGCTGGTTCGGTGTCACGCTGGTGGCCTTGCTCTTCCTCTTCCTCCTCGTCACCGCGCTTGCGCGCACCCGGGGACCGCGCAAGGCGATCAGCCTCTTCCTCGTCGTCTACTGCCTGTTCGCCTCCATCACCGAGACGGGACTGGACGCGCCGTCGGCTTATCTCCTGGACCTGACGGTGGCGGCGTCCTTGCTCCTCACGGCGAAGAGAGCGGGGCGGGCATGAGCACACGCGCGGGCGTCGCCCTCCCACGGGGAGACCGCCCATTTCTGCCGGGCCGGCGCCGGAAGGCGACCGCGCCGGCGTCCTGGACAACGCCAAACCACACGACGGGGGAACACGATGAGCGCACATGAGGCCGAAGTCCCGAGGCAGAGGTCTGCCTCGCGAGGCGGAGTCATCCTGGACCGGGACGGCACCATCATCGAGGACACCGGCTACGTCGGGTCGGTCGAGCGAGTGGTGCTGCTGGACGGAGCCGCCGACGCGATCGCGGCCCTGAACGCCGCGGGGGTCCCCGTGGCGGTGGCCACGAACCAGGCGGGGGTGGCCCGGGGGCTGTACAGCATCAGCGACGTCCGCGCCGTGCACACCCACCTCGACGAGCGGCTGGCAGCCCACGGCGCGCACGTGGACGCCTGGCTGTTCTGTCCCTACCACCCGGACGGGGTCGTCGAGGAGTACGCCCGAGGGAGCTCCGACCGGAAGCCGGCACCGGGGATGGCCCTCGCGGCTGCGCAGCGGCTCGGTCTGGACCTGGCCAAGTCCTGGGTGGTGGGTGACGACGACTGTGATGTCCACCTCGCCCGCGCCGTGGGCGCTCGCCCGGTCCGCATCGGTCCGGGCAGCGGCGACCCGTTCACCGTGGAGGTCCCGGACCTGCGCGCGGCCGTCACCCACATCCTGGCCCAGCCCGCGCACCTGGTGGACGGTGGTGCGCCGGCGTCCTTCCCGCAGGTCCGCTACGAGTCGCCGTACCTGTTCGCCGAGCACTACGCCGGCGAGCTCGGCCATGCCCTCGCGACGGTCGACTCAGGAGCGTTCGACCGTGCCTCCAAGGTGTTGGCGGACGCGTTCGACCGCGATGCGGCGGTGTTCGTGTGTGGGAACGGCGGGTCTGCCTCCATCGCGAACCACCTCCAGTGCGACCACGTCAAGGGCATCCGCGTCGGCACCGACCTGCACACGCGGGTCACGAGCCTGTCGTCGAACGTGGAGATCCTGAGCGCCATCGCCAACGACATCGGCTACGACGCCGTCTTCGAGTACCAGCTGGAGTCGATGGCGCGCCCGGGTGACGTGCTCGTCGCGGTGTCCTCGTCCGGGCGGTCACCGAACATCGTGCGGGCGCTGGCCTGGGCCGAGAGCCACGGCATGCAGCCATTGCGATGACCGGCTTCGGCGGCGCTGAGGCCCGGAGCATCGCGGGGGTCTCGCTCCACGTCGACGCGCGGAACTACGGCATCGTCGAGGACGCGCACCAGGCCATCATGCACCTGCTCGCCCAGTACGCCCGACAGTCGAGGATGGCGCCCCATGCGGTCGCGACGACGGTCTTCTGACGGCATGCGGATCGCGGTCAACCTGCTGACCGACGACCCCGGGAACCCGTCCGGGGCGTACTGGTTCTGGACGCGGGTCATCCCGGAGATGGCGGTGCGGATGCGCGCCGACGAGGAGCTGCGGCTCCTGGTCAGCCCACGGCTGCGGCCGATGCACAGCGGCTATCCGGGGCCCGTCAGCCACCTGATGTTCCCGTTCTCGAACGAGCACCCTCGACTGCGCACGCTCAGCGAGCAGGTGTACGCCCCGATGCGGCTGCCGCTGGACGGGGTCGACGTGTTCAGCACCCTGATCGCACCCGCCGTCCGGCCGGCGCCGGCGCTGGTGGCGCACTTCAAGACGATGCACGCGTTCACCACTCCGGAGGCGATCCGTCCGCTGGTCCGGTGGTACCGGCAGAAGGGCTACCCGCACACGGCCGAGGTCGCGGACGCGATCATCATCAACTCCGAGAGCCTGCGGGCCGAGGTCGACCGGTACCTCGACGTGGACCCGGCCAAGCTGCACCTCATCCCGGAGGCGGTCGACCACGACCTGTTCCGCCCCGGCGACCCGGAAGAGTCGCGCGGGCGCCTCGCCCGGCGGTACGGCGTCCGCGGCCCGTTCGTGCTCTTCGTGTCGTCGTTGTGGCCCTACAAGAACTGCGAGGGGCTGCTGCGGGCGTTCGCGCGGGCCGACCTGCCGGGCCACCGGCTCGTCGTGGTGGGGCCGGGCCGAGACGTCGGCTACGTCGCCGAGCTCCGGGCACTGGCGGACCGCCTCGGACTCGAGGACCGCGTCGACTGGATCGGCGGCGTACCGCTCGAGGAGACCGTGCACTTCTACCGGGCCGCCTCGGTGTTCGCCTACCCCTCGCACAACGAGACGTTCGGGCTGCCGATCCTCGAGGCGATGGCCACCGGCTGCCCGGTGGTGACGTCCGACCGCAGCGCCATGCCGGAGACGGCGGGCGGAGCGGCGCTGCTGGCCGATCCTCGCGACCCGGAGAGCATCGCCGCCGCGCTGGAGGAGGCATGCGGGCCGGAGGCGCCCCTGCTGCGCAAGCTCGGCCTCGAGCGGGCGCAGGACTTCACCTGGGCGGTGACCGCCGAGCGCACGCTCGAGGTCTACCGCCAGGTCCACGCCGGCAGGAGGGAGCGGTCATGAGAGTCCTGGTCACCGGTGGGGCGGGGTTCATCGGGTCCCACACCTGCGACCGGTTGGTGGAGCTCGGGCACCAGGTCACCGTGCTCGACGCGCTGACGGCGCCGGTGCACCGCGACGGCAGACCGTCGTACCTGACTCCCGGAGTGGAGCTGTACGTCGGCGACGTCCGCAACCGCGACCTGCTCGCCAACCTGCTGCGCCGCACCGACGCCGTCTACCACTTCGCGGCCTACCAGGACTACCTGCCCGACTTCGCGAGGTTCGTCGACGTCAACGTCGTGTCCACGGCCCTCCTCTACGAGATCGCCGTGGCCGAGCACCTCGACCTGCAGCGAGTCGTCGTGGCGTCGTCCCAGTCGGCCATGGGGGAGGGGCTCTACCGCTGCGCGGACGACGGTGACCAGACGCCGGACATGCGCCCGGAGTCGCAGCTCGCCGCACGGCGGTGGGAGATCCCCTGCCCGCGGTGCGGCGGCGAGCTGGAGCTGTTGCGGACGCCGGAGCGGATCGCCAACCCGCAGAACGCCTACGGCATGTCGAAGTACGCCGAGGAGATGCAGGCGATCAACCTGGGCCGGCGGTACGGCATCCCCACCGTGGCGCTGCGGTACAGCATCGTCCAGGGGCCACGGCAGTCGGTCTACAACGCCTACTCGGGCGCCTGCCGGATCTTCTGCCTGCACTACGCCCAGGGCGGGGCGCCGACCGTCTACGAGGACGGCGGGGCGGTCCGCGACTACGTCAACATCCAGGACGTCGTCGACGCCAACACGCTGGTCCTCACCCACGACGACGCCGTCGGCCGGGTCTTCAACGTCGGCGGCGGGCGACCCTGGACCACCCGCGAGTTCGCCGAGATCGTCCGCGCCCACTACGGCTCCGACCAGCCCGCCCGGATCACCGGCGAGTACCGGTTCGGGGACACCCGCCACATCATCTCCGACACCGGTGCCCTCGAGGGCCTCGGTTGGCGGGCCCGGCACACGCCCGGAGACTCCGTCGCGGCGTACGCCGAGTGGCTCAAGTCGCAGGCCGACCTCGACCGGGTGCTCGCGCACGCGGACGCCACCATGCGGTCGCGCGGCGTGGTGCGGGGGACGTCGTGAAGGCGGTCCTGCTGGCTGCCGGCCTCGGAACCCGGCTCCGTCCCCTGACCGACACCACGCCGAAGTGCCTGGTGCGGATCGGTGGTCGCGCCCTGCTCGACATCTGGCTGGACGCGCTGGGCGACCTCGGTGTCGACGAGGTCCTCGTCAACACCCACCACCTCGCTGACCAGGTCGCCGCCCACGTCGCGGGACGCGTCCGGCCTGCGGTCCACCTGCTGCACGAGGACACGCTGCGCGGCAGTGCCGGCACGCTGCGGGCCGCGCGCGCCGCGCTCCAGGCGGAGCCGTGGTTCCTGGCGGTCAACGCCGACAACCTGACCGACTACGACCTCGCCGACCTCGTCACGGCCCACGCCCGTGGCGGCGCGATGGCGACGCTCACGGCCTTCCACGCCCCCCGGCCGTCGGCCTGCGGGATCCTCGAGGTCGACGACACCGGCTGCCTGGTGGGGTTCGAGGAGAAGCCGGTCCGCCCGCGCAGCGACCTCGCGAACGCCGGGATCTACGCGTTCTCCCGCGACGTGCTGGACCTGGTCGACGGCCCGGAGCCCTGTGACATCGGCACCCATCTGCTGCCGCGGTTGGTGGGCCGGGCGCGGGTCATCGGGATCGGCGACGCCTACCTCCGTGACCTCGGCACACCCGAGGCGCTGGCCGAGGCGCGCGCGACCTGGCGGGAAGGAGCCGCTCGATGATCATCACGCAGACGCCCTTACGAGTGGGGCTGGTGGGCGGCGGGACCGACCTGCCCTCGTTCTACCGCGAGCACGGCGGACGCGTGCTCAACGCCGCGATCGACAAGTACGTCTTCGTCGTCGTCAAGCAGCGCTTCGACGACGACATCTACGTCAACTACTCGCAGAAGGAGATCGTCAGCAGGGTCGAGGACATCCAGCACGACCTCGTCCGGGAAGCGATGCACATGGCCGGGGTCCGGCACGGCGTCGAGATCACCACGCTGGCCGACATCCCGTCCGCCGGCTCCGGCCTGGGGTCCTCGTCGTCGGTGACGGTGGGCCTGCTGCAGGCGCTGTTCGCCTACCAGGGGACCCAGTTGTCGGCCCAGGAGCTGGCGGAGCGGGCGTGCACGATCGAGCTGGACCGGTGCGGCAAGCCGATCGGGAAGCAGGACCAGTACGCCGCGGCGTACGGCGGCATCTGCGACCTGCGGTTCGGACCGGGTGACCGGGTCGGGGTCGAGCAGATCCGCCTGGAGCCCGCGCTGCACCGGAGCCTGCAGGGAGAGCTGATGCTGTTCTACAGCGGCGTCACTCGCAGCGCCAACGCGATCCTGCAGGAGCAGACCGCGAACATCGGCACCAAGCTGGCCCAGCTCGGCCTCTTGCGTGACCTCGCCGAGGGCGCGGCGGACGGGCTCCGCAACGGTGACACCGACCAGGTCGGCGTCGCGCTGCACAAGAGCTGGGAGGCCAAGCGCTCCTTGGCGTCCGGCGTGTCCAACTCGGTGCTGGACGCGGCCGTCGACGCCGCCCTCGGTGCGGGAGCGACCGGAGCCAAGGTCGCCGGCGCCGGTGGCGGCGGGTTCCTGCTGGCCGTCTGCCCGGTGCAGAACCAGGCGGCCGTGCGCGCCGCCCTGCCGGAGATGAAGGAACTGCCGATCAAGATCGACCCGTACGGCTCGAGGGTGGTGCTCAATGTCCATCGCGACATCTGGGGCTGACCGGTCCGCACGCCGGCGCGGAAGTCGCCGCGCCGTTCAACCAGGAGCGGCGACAGCCGCCCGCCGGCAGCAGGGTCCTCGCCCTGGGTCGCCGGCCTCCGGCTGGTGCTGTTCCAGCCGGTCGACAGTCGTAGCCGAGAGGCGGCTCGACGAGATCACCGCACGCAAAGCCCGGGAGGCATCATGTCGCAGATAGCAGGCAGTCCCGTTCTCATCCTGGCCGGATTGCTCAGCCTCGGGCTCTGGGGCGCGCTGGCGACCAGGCGCAGCCGGTACCTGGTCCTGGCGTCCACACTCGTGGCCGCGATGGCGGTGGTGCCGAGCGCGTCCGCGGCTCCGTGCAGCCGAACGGCGATGTACATCGTGGCGCACGAGGACGACGACCTGCTCTTCCAGAGCCCGAACCTCCTCCACGACGTCCAGGGTGGCGCGTGCGTCACCACGGTGTACGTGAGCGCCGGAGACGACGGGTACCCGGACAGCTGGCCGCGCCGGGAGACCGGCGTGAACGCCGCGTACGCCAACATGGCAGGCGTCGCCAACACCTGGAGCACCGGTACGACGACCGCGGCGGGCCACCAGATCGTGACCTACACGCTCCAGGGCGCGCCCAACGTCAAACACCTGTTCCTGCGGCTTCCTGACGGGAACTTCGACGGCTCGGGGTTCCCCAGCAACAACAACGAGAGCCTGCTGAAGCTGTGGCAGAACACCATCAGCAGCATCCACCCGGTCGACGGCTCGCCGGCCTACACCAAGAAGGGGCTCACCGACACGCTCCTGGCACTGATGACGGCGATCCAGCCCCAGACAATCAACGTCCAGGACTACACGGCCTCCCTCGCCGCCAGCTCCAACGACCACAGCGACCACTACGTCACCGCCTACTTCGCCAGGGCCGCGCACCAGTCCTACACCACGCCCCACACGTTCACCGGCTACGTCGGCTACGACACCCAGTACATGCCGCAGAACGTCTCCGGGGCAGACCTCACCGCGAAGGTCAACGCGTTCAACGCCTATTCCCAGTACACCGACGCCTGCAACCCCAGCTGTGCGGGGACTCAGTACGACGCATGGCTGCGCCGGCAGTACGTCGCCGCGTCCGAGACCGGAGGTTCCGGTGGCGGGACCACCAACCAGGCGCCGACGGCGAATGCGGGGCCGGACCAGACGGTGTCCACGGGTGCGAGTGTGCAGCTGGACGGGTCGGGGAGCTCGGATCCGAACGGTGACTCGCTGACCTATCGGTGGAGCCAGACGGCGGGGCCGTCGGTGACCTTGTCGAGTGCGACGGTGGCCAGGCCGACGTTCACCGCGCCGAGCTCGGCGACGAGTCTGTCCTTCCGGCTGGTGGTCAACGACGGCACGGTCGACAGTGCCCCGGACACCGTGGCGATCACCGTCGCTTCGGCTGGCGGGACCACCAACCAGGCGCCGACGGCGGATGCGGGGCCGGACCAGACGGTGTCCACGGGTGCGAGTGTGCAGCTGGACGGGTCGGGGAGCTCGGATCCGAACGGTGACTCGCTGACCTATCGGTGGAGCCAGACGGCGGGGCCGTCGGTGACCTTGTCGAGTACGACGGTGGCCAGGCCGACGTTCACCGCGCCGAGCTCGGCGACGAGTCTGTCCTTCCAGCTGGTGGTCAACGACGGCACGGTCGCCAGCGCCCCGGACACCGTGGCGATCACCGTCGCTTCGGCGGGTGGGGGCGGCAACGTGGCGTTGAACGCGACCGCCACGGCGTCCTCGCAGAACACCTCCACCCAGCAGACCGCGGCCAAGGCCATCGACGGGGTGGTGGACGGCTACCCCGGTGACTACACCAAGGAGTGGGCCACCGTCGGGGGTGGCGCCGGCAGCTGGTTGAAGCTGACCTGGTCCAGCCAGCAGACCCTGTCCCGGGTGGTGCTGCACGACCGGCCCAACGACACCGACCGCGTCACCGGTGGCACCTTGACCTTCGACAACGGCACGGTGATCAACGTGCCCGCCCTGCCCAACGACGGGACAGCCTTGTCGGTGGCGGTGCCGAACATCAGCACCCGCAGCCTGACCTTCACCGTCACCAGCATCAGCAGCGGCACCACCAACGTCGGACTCGCCGAGCTCGAGGCCTGGACCGCCAGCTCTTCCGGTGGCGGGACCACCAACCAGGCGCCGACGGCGGATGCGGGGCCGGACCAGACGGTGTCCACGGGTGCGAGTGTGCAGCTGGACGGGTCGGGGAGCTCGGATCCGAACGGTGACTCGCTGACCTATCGGTGGAGCCAGACGGCGGGGCCGTCGGTGACCTTGTCGAGTGCGACGGTGGCCAGGCCGACGTTCACCGCGCCGGGCTCGGCGACGAGTCTGTCCTTCCGGCTGGTGGTCAACGACGGCACGGTCGACAGTGCCCCGGACACCGTGGCGATCACCGTCGCTTCGGCTGGCGGGACCACCAACCAGGCGCCGACGGCGGATGCGGGGCCGGACCAGACGGTGTCCACGGGTGCGAGTGTGCAGCTGGACGGGTCGGGAGCTCGGATCCGAACGGTGACTCGCTGACCTATCGGTGGAGCCAGACGGCGGGGCCGTCGGTGACCTTGTCGAGTGCGACGGTGGCCAGGCCGACGTTCACCGCGCCGAGCTCGGCGACGAGTCTGTCCTTCCAGCTGGTGGTCAACGACGGCACGGTCGACAGTGCCCCGGACACCGTGGCGATCACCGTGGCTTCGGCGGGTGGGGGCGGCAACGTGGCGTTGAACGCGACCGCCACGGCGTCCTCGCAGAACACCTCCACCCAGCAGACCGCGGCCAAGGCCATCGACGGGGTGGTGGACGGCTACCCCGGTGACTACACCAAGGAGTGGGCCACCGTCGGGGGTGGCGCCGGCAGCTGGTTGAAGCTGACCTGGTCCAGCCAGCAGACCCTGTCCCGGGTGGTGCTGCACGACCGGCCCAACGACACCGACCGCGTCACCGGTGGCACCTTGACCTTCGACAACGGCACGGTGATCAACGTGCCCGCCCTGCCCAACGACGGGACAGCCTTGTCGGTGGCGGTGCCGAACATCAGCACCCGCAGCCTGACCTTCACCGTCACCAGCGTCAGCAGCGGCACCACCAACGTCGGACTCGCCGAGCTCGAGGCCTGGACCGCCACGACGCAAGCGACGGCTCCGGCAGTGTTCAGTGGCAGCTTCCTGCGCGTGGTGCCGGCGGTCGCGGTGTTGCTCAGCGGTCGGCGTTCGGCGCACGCGTGGCACGCGCGGCACCGCCGGGGTTCTCGTGGGTGAGTCATGAGGGGGGCCGCCAGCCAACCATGCTGGCGGCTCCGCCGCAGCAGTGTCGGTGGGCTGCCGGCGCGGCCACGATGGTGAACCAGGGCGGGGATCGTCAGCTTCGGGCGCGCCGGTCGTCACGCGTCCTCGCGCGGCTGCAGCGGGCGGGACGCACGCTCAGCTGGGGCGTCGCGGACCAGGCGGTGTCGAGCCTGTCGAACTTCGCGGTGAACATCTACGTCGCGCGACTCCTGGGGGCCGAGCAGTACGGCGTGTTCGGCGTCGTCTACGTGACCTACGCCTTTGCCCTGAACGCCTCCCGGGGGCTGGTCAGCGACCCCCTCCTGGTCCGGTTCAGCCATGTGGACCGGCGCACCTGGCGAGACGTCGTCGGCAGCGGCGCAGGCACGGCTGTCTCCCTCGGCCTGCTGCTGGGCACCGCGGTCCTGGTGGCTGCAGCGGTCATCGGTGGCACGCTGGGGCTGGGCCTCGCGGCGCTGGCCGTTGCGCTGCCGGGCCTGCTGCTGCAGGACAGCTGGCGGTTCGCGTTCTTCTCGAGCGGCCGTGGGAAACAGGCCTTCGTCAACGACCTGATCTGGCTGGCGGTCGTGATCCCGGTCCTCGTCGGACTGCAGCGGGCACATCTGGCGAATGTCTTCTCGTCGGTGCTCGCCTGGGGCGGAGCTGCGACGCTGGCGGCCGCGGTCGGGGTCGGCCAAGCCCGTGTGGTCCCGCGCGTCAGGAGGACATGGCAGTGGCTGTCACAGCACCGGGACCTGGGGCTGCGGTTCACGGCAGAGGGGACGACGTACAGCGTCTCCAACCAGCTGCGCACGTACGGCATCGGCCTTCTCCTCAGCCTGGCCGCGGTGGGCTACGTGCAGGCCGCCACGACGCTGATGGCTCCGGTCCTGGTGCTCGTCAACGGGACCAGCCTGATCCTTCTCCCGGAAGCCACGCGGATACGGCGAGAGTCCGTACAACGGCTGCTCGTGTTCTGCGCCGCCATCGGCCTGGCCTTCGCGACCTTCGCGTTCCTGTGGGGCGCGCTGCTCCTGGTGAGCCTGCCGAACGGGCTCGGGGAGGCACTGCTGAAGGGTATCTGGAGCCCCACGTACCCGCTGGTGCTGCCCACCGCGCTCGGTGTCATGGGGTCCTGCCTGGCCGCCGGCGCCGGCACCGGGCTGAAGGGGACCGGAGCGGTGAGGCGGAGCCTGCCCGCCGCGGTGGTGAGCGCCGTGATGTACGTCCTGTTCTCGCTCACGGGCGCAGTCCTGGCGGGAACCGCAGGCGCTGTGTGGGGCGCAGCCATGGCCACCTGGTGCCAGGCCGTCGTCTACTGGTGGCAGTTCGTCGTGGTGCTGCGCGAGTCGGACCAACCTGACGCCTCGCTGACCGTGCCGGGTCGGCGGCTGGTCGCGAGGTTCCTCAGGTAGACGTAGGCGCGGACGCGTGCCGCGACAGGAGGAAGGCGCGCAGCTGAGGACCGACCACGTCGGCGTCGAAGTCGCGGTGGAAGCGCGCCTCGGCGGCCGTCGCAGCGCTGGCCATGGCCGACGGTGAGTCGAGCAGATCGAGCAGGACGTCGGCGGCCCGGGGCGCGTCGTCCAGCGGCCAGAACCGCGCCTCGACACCCTCGTCGCAGATCTCCGGAATCCCGCCGATCTTGGCCGCGACGACCGGCAGTCCCGCTGCCATCGCCTCGATGATCGCCAGTGACTGGGACTCGACGTAGGACGCGTGCACGTAGGCGCGATAGCCGGGGAGGCGGCTGCGGACATCGGGGTCGAAACCGCGTAGCCGGACGTTGTCCGCCACCCCGAGCGACGCCGCCAGGCTCTGCAGCTCCTTGCGGAGGTGGCCGATGCCGTAGACGTCCAGCGTGAGCTCGCGCCCCCTCCGCTTGGCCTCGGCAAGGACGTGCAGCAAGTACCTGTGGTTCTTCGCGACCTCGAGCCCGCCGACGGTCACGAGGTCGCCGATGCGGTCGTCCGCAGCTGAGGCGGTGATCGGCGCCACGAAGTTCGAGATGATCGCCGACGGCACGGACGCGGCCTCGGGCAGCCAGCCGAGCACCTCGTCACGCGCTTTCCTGGAGACGTACACGAGGCCGTCGACGCGGGGGATCACGTCGCTCTCCATCCGCCGGATCGCGCGGAAGACGCTGCTCGTCGGATGGATGTGCCCCTTGGCGGCCCACTCGTTCGCGTGGGAGGTCTCGTAGTGGACCGCCATCACGATGCGCTGGAACGGACCGCGGCGTGCACGGAGTGCAGCGCTGGCCGCCTCAGGTCCCTGTGCGTAGACAACCGTATCGCCGGTCTCCGCGAGGTGGCGCCGGAGCGCCTTGAGCAGGAACGCGCCGTGCCACTGCCGGTACCACACCACGCTCGCCGGGCGGCTGACCCGCTCGAGGGGAAGCCGGACGCCGAACACGGGGTAGGTGAGCGCCTTGCCCCACGAGAACGGCGTGACGAGGGAGGTCGACGTCCCCGAGCTCTCGAGATACCGGCGCACCTGCCACGTGTGGGTGTGCACTCCCGTGCTTCCTGACTCGCGCAGGATCGAGGCGATCACCACCGGACAGGATGCGTGGCCGCAGGTTCCACGGTGTCCCCTTGGCGCCGGGGCGGTCGAGGTTTCCCGCATGGTTCCCCCTCCGTATGGGTCCGGTTGGTCGCGCAGCTCAGGGCCGGCTGACCGGCCGTCGTGGTCGGGTTGCTGCCGGCGCGGCGTCGGCTCCCTCTCGCTCATGGGTCAGCTCGTCGGGTGGCCGACAACCGGCACGGGGCCCGCCAGCCGTGGCGGCAGGTGCAGATACTCCGTGGTCTGGCGCTTCTGGTCGATGTCGCGGAAGACACGTCGCACCTGCTCCTCGGTCAGCCCGGTCGCCTCGGCGACGGCACCGACCGGAACGCCGTTGTCCTTGCCGAACAGGCACAGGTCCATGCGATCGTGCGGCAGGGAGAAGTAGAACTCCTGCTGCGACTGCGGCAAGGAGTAGGTGTCGGTCGTGGGCGGACGGGTGCGGATCTCCTCCGGCAGTCCCAGGTACTCCGCCAGGGCGTACACCTGCGACTTGTAGAGGTGCGCGATCGGCTTGACGTCCGCGGCGCCGTCGCCCAGCTTCACGAAGAAGCCCTGGTCGTACTCCAGCCGGTTCGGGGTGCCGGAGACCACGTAGTTGAGCCGGTCGGCGTGGTAGTACTCCATCATCTTCCGCACGCGCTGCTTGAAGTTCGTCGCCGCGACGATGCCGAGGTAGGACTCTGGGGTCAGGCGGTGTTTCGTCTGCGTGCCATCCGGCGCCATGACCACCACCGAGTACAGACGGAAGCTGTCGGAGTCCAGGACGCTGGGCAGCACGATCTTCGACAGGTAGCCGGGGCCGTACTCGGGGCAGACCTTGCCGATGGCCTCGTCCCGCCGTCGGTAGCATCCGGCGGCCTCCAGCATCGGGGAGATGTCCTCGATGTGCGAGTCGATGCCCAGCGAGCCGGACACCATCCGGCTGAACGTGAGGGTGTCCTCGGAGGACTCCTGCTCCGGCATGTGCAGCCCGAACACCCGGTCCTTGCCCAAGGTGGCGACGGAGACCGCAGCGACGACGCTGGAGTCGATGCCCCCGGACAAGGCCACCACGACGCCCTTCCTCTTGGCCCGGGACAGGTAGCCGGTCAGCATCGCGCCGATGCGTTCGGTCTCGGCCTCCGCATCGATCGCAAGGCTGGCGGGGCCGAACGAGTCCACTACTGTCATCGTGTGCTCCTGTTGTCCTCGGAAACTAGGTCGACAGCGACCAGCGGCTCTGGCGGAGCTTCGCTCCCGTTGCGTCCGCCGTCGGCTGCAATGAGCTGCTGGTAGGTGAGCTGGGTCGACAGCACGGCAAGGACGCGCATGTTGTCGGTGTTTCCCATCGCCGCGCCGCCCTTCTGCGCGCACTTGTCGAACAGGATCCGGACCGCCGCCGGGTTGAAGACTCCGCACGCCTCGAGCGCCTCGGGTGAGGTCGCGTCCGTAAGCCAGTCCGGCGCGTGTCCGGCGAAGAAGAAGCTCGCGGCGTCCGGTGCGCGGTACGGCTGCTTCGGTCGCCGGAGGATCTCCTCGGGGACGAGGTCGGTGAAGGCTCGCTTGAGCAGGTACTTCTCCTCGAGCCCGAAGAGCTTGTGGCGGGCCGGGAGCGCGTTCGCGAGCTCGACGACATCCGGGTCCAGGAAGGGGAACCGTCCCTCGACCGAGCTGGCCATCAACATCCGGTCGCCCTGGGAGGAGAGCAGGTACCCAGGCAGCAGAGTGGTCATCTCCCACCATTGCGCGCGGCACAGCGGATCCCAGGTGTCGCTGCCCTCCGGCATCATCGTCGCCTCGGGTGGCATGTCCGGAGCCTGGCGTCGAACGTCGGGCGCCAGCATGCTCTTGAGGGCGGCCGTGGAGTCCCACCGCGGGCGATGCGACATCGCGGGGTCGGCGGGGTCGAGGTTGCGGCCGAAGAAGCTGCGTGCGAAAGCCGGTGCCTGGCCCGGGGAGCGGGCCATCCAGGGGTAGAGCAGCTCCACCGCCCTGGCACGTTTGCGCGACGCCGGGTCGCGGGCCCAGAACTGCCGCACCCGGGCCTCTCGGAAGATGTCGTAACCGCCGAGCACCTCGTCGGCGCCTTCGCCGGTCACGACGACCTTGTAGCCACTCTCGTGGACGAGGCGTGACAGCAGCAGCAGAGGTGCCGGCGCGGCGCGCAGGATCGGAGTCTCCGTGTGCCAGACCACCTGCGGGAACACGTCGGCGATGTCCGAGGCCGACACCACGACCTCCTCGTGCTTGGTTCCGAGCCGATCGGCCATGGCCCGCTGGTAGTCGCCCTCGTCGAAGTCCGCGTCGGCGAAGCGAAGGGAGAACGTGTGCAGTGGGACGTCCAGGTAGTGGGCAATGACCGCCGCCGTCACCGAGGAGTCGATCCCGCCTGAGAGGTAGGCACCGACCGGGACGTCGCTTCGGAGGAACCGGAGCCGGGTTGCCTCGACGAGCCTGGCGCGGAGCGCCTCGGCGTTCGCGACGGGGTCCTGGCCGTGCTCCTCGGTCGGCCGGGGGAAGGATGCCGTCCAGTACGGCCACGTGCGGAAGCCGTCTCGGTCGAGGACGGCCACGTGCCCGGGCTCGAGCTGCTCGACGCCGCGGAAGACGGTGCGGGGGGCGACCGTGCACCAGTAGGTGAAGATCTGGTCCAGTCCCTCGGGATCGAGCTCGCGCTCGAGAGTCGGGTCGGCGAAGAGGGCCTTGACCTCGGAGGCGAAGACCAGCCGACGTCCCGTACGCGCGTAGTACAGCGGTCGCACGCCCATGCGGTCGCGCGAGAGCACCAGGCGCTGTTCCCGTCGTTCCCACAGCGCGAGCGCCCACTGGCCGTTGAACCGTGAGAAGCAGGAGTCTCCCCACTCCTCCCAGGCGTGGACGACCACCTCCGTGTCGCTCGCGGTACGGAACTCGTGGCCGAAGGCGCGCAGCTCCCGGCGGAGCTCGACGTAGTTGAAGATCTCGCCGTTGAACGTGACCCAGACGTTCCCGTCCTCGTTGCACAGAGGCTGCGCCCCTCCGACGGCGTCGATGATCGCCAGCCTCGTGTGCCCGAGGGCGGCACGGCGATCCCGGAAGTAACCACTTCCGTCAGGCCCTCGGTGCCGGAGGCGACCCATCATGCTCCTGACCAGCTCGAGGTCAGGGGGAGGTCCGTCCGTGACGACCCCGCAGATGCCGCACATCAGATCTCACCCAGCTTGCGCCTGAGGAGAGCCTCGATCGTCTGCGGTGTGCGGAGGACCTCAGGGTCGATCTCGTCCTCGGACAGGGTGATCGCGAAGACCTCCTCGAGGAAGAGGGCGGTCTTGACGGCCGACAGCTCGGCGTCGCGCTCCGGTGCGCTCCCTGACAGGTACTCCTCGATGACGTCGCCGATACTCGCCGCTTCCACGTGCGCCCCCCGAACGTTGGTGTCCGAGGGACCCTCAGCCTGGCTCCTCACCGGCCCTCGGTCCTACCAGCGAGCCCGCATGCCCGTTGGCGAGCGACGCCCCGGCCGAGTCCGCCCGCCGCACGTGCCCGAACCGATGGATCATCGGGGAGTTGTCGTAGTCGTGCTGGACGATCCGTCCGGGGTTGCCCGCGACGAGACAGCCGTCCGGAACGCTCTTGGTCAGCACGGTGCCGGCTGCGATCGTGACGTTGTTCCCGACGCTGACGTCACCGGAGACGGTGGCGCCCGGACCGATCCACACGTTGTCTCCCAGGCTGGGAACGCCACGGCCGCCACCCGCCCACTTGACCCCCAACGTGACGTTGTGGTTGAGCACGCAGTTCTTGCCGATCGTCACCGGCCCGATGTAGAGACCGGTGCGGTGGAGGAGGAAGAGCCCCGGCCCGATATCGGCAGAGATGGTGATATTCGCATGGTGGATCGTGGTATTCCAGCGCCGCCATGTCAGTGCCAGCAGGAGCGGTAAACTGCCGGCTGCCCGGTTGCGGGCGACCATACGGCGCGCCGCCTGTTCGAAGCGAAATGCCGCCACCACATGGAATTCTCGATTCACGGTCCAGAGGCGTATTTTTCCCAGCGTCGGCCGATCGGCGTGAATCGTGTTCTCGTAATACCGTCCCAAATCTCCTGCAAAGGCGCCCGTCCTGCCGCCGGACGTCTCTCGGCGCGCCGCGGTCGCGATGCTTCGTGGCTTCATGTCGGGTCTCCCGTCGACTCAGGCCTGCTTGACCTGTGAGTCCCCTGAGGTGTTGCTCTGCACGGCCGCCGGGCTGGAGCTGAGCGCGACAGGAGGCTGCATCTTCCGCTCGAGGTAGGCACTCAGCCGCGCGATGCTGCCCAGGTTCTGCGGCACGGTCTCGTCTTCGAGCACCTCGATGGAGAAGTGCTCTTCGAGATACTCGATCAGTTCGAGAATTCCGGTGGAGTCGATGATTCCGGACTCGACCAGCAGGTCGTCGTTGCCGATCAGCCTACTTTCGTCGCCGAACAAGAAATTGGTCCTGATGAACCGCCTCAGGTCCGTTTCTACGGTTTGACCCATTTCTTCCCCCGGTCCGTAGTGCGATTGCCCGCTGGGTAATGAGAGTACATAACCTCGCGTGCCCGCAAGGAAAAACCGAATTCGAAAGACAGGCCTCCCGGGCATGGGTACCGTCCCTGCTGTCGGCTCGGTCGCAACGCTGCGGGGGTAGGGATGGTTTCCGGAGCGGACGAAGGATGCGCCAGCGACTTCCTGCTGGGGTCCGGCGCGCCGGACGACGTGGTGCTGATCGACGCCGGGCGTTCGTTCACCTACGGGGAGCTGCGGGCGGCCGCGGCCGGCTTGGCCGGTGAGCTGCGGGCGCGAGGCGTTCCTCCTGGTTCCCGGGTGGGACTGGTCGGGTCGAACTCCTTCTTCTGGGTGGCTGCCTACCTGGCGTCGATGAAGGCGCACGTGGTGGTTCCGCTCTCCGACAAGCTGCCCGCGGCCGACGTCGCGGGTCAGGCCACCCAGGTTCGCTGTGCTGCCGTGTTCGTGGACGCTGCCCACCTCCGGGCCGTCGCCCCGGTCCTCCCGGACGACCTTCCCCTCATCACCGAGGACGCGCTCACGACCGGCCGGGAGCCCCACTGGCCCGACAGCGCCGCGGACGTGGACGGTGACGCGGCGCTGATGTTCACCTCGGGCACGACGTCTGCCGCCAAGGCGGTGAGGATCACTCACCGCAACATCCGGGCGAACACGACCTCCATCATCTCCTATCTCGGACTGCGCACGACGGACCGGATGCTGGTCGTCCTGCCCTTCTTCTACTGCTTCGGCGCCTCGTTGCTGCACACGCACCTACGAGCCGGTGGCAGCCTCTCGCTGTGCAACAGCTTCGTCTTCCCTGACACGGCCCTCGACCGCATCGAGACCGACGGGTGCACCGGCCTGGCAGGAGTGCCCTCCACCTTCCAGCTGCTGCTGCGTGCCAGCAGCTTCAAGTCGCGGGAGCTGTCGAGTCTCCGGCTGGTCCAGCAAGCAGGCGGGAAGCTGTCGCCGGTCCTGGTCGAGGAGCTGGTCGCGGCGAAGCCGGGGGTGGAGTTCTTCGTGATGTATGGCCAGACGGAGGCGACCGCGCGGCTCTCGTACCTCCCACCTGCCGATGTCCTCGAGAAGAGCGGCTCCATCGGGCGGGGGATCCCTGGCGTCGAGCTCCGGGTCGTCGACGAGGCGGGCAACGCAGTCGCCCCGGGCGTCACGGGCGAGATCGTCGCGCGTGGAGACAACGTCTCACCCGGCTACTTCGAGGACCCCGAAGCGTCGGCGGCCAAGTTCGGGGGCGGGTTGCTGCACACCGGCGATCTCGCCGTCGTCGACTCCGACGGCTTCGTCTACATCGTCGACCGCAAGGACGACTTCATCAAGTCGTGGGGATACCGGATCTCCAGCCAGGAGATCGAGGCCTGCGCGCTGCAGATGGAGGACCTCGTGTCTGCCGCTGCGTTCGGCGTCCCGGACCTCACGGCCGGTGAGGCGATCACGCTCGCGGTGACGGCCCGAGCGGGCGCGGCGTGCTCCGCGGAGGAGGTCCTGGCCTTCACGAGGTCCCATCTGCCCAAGCACATGGTGCCCGCTGCGGTGCACCTGATCGACGCCATGCCGCTCACCGCAAGCGGGAAGGTCGCGAAGTCACAGCTGCGCGAGATGTTCCAGCGGCCGCTCGAGATCGCGTGATCCGCGATGGACCAGTCGGAGTTGATGCCATGTTCGCCAGAGCCGGAGCCCGCGTGGCCGGAGTCGTTGCCGCAGCCACGCTCATCCTCGTCGGGGGAGTTCTCATCGTGAAGGACCAGCAACAGGCCACGCCGGTCGAGCCCGCGTCCGCGCGCGCGGTCAGCGCCCACGACCTCTCGGTGGTGGCCGGGCAGAAGGTCTTCTTCGGTCACCAGTCCGTCGGCATGAACGTCATCGCCGGGATCCCCGACCTCTACGTGCGGCGCGATCTTCCCGCACCGACGCTCCTCGACCTCGGTCAGGGCCAGCTGCCGGACCAGCAGGACGCGCAGGGCGGGTACTTCGCGCACGCCTTCCTCGGCCAGAACGGCGATCCCCTCGGCAAGATCGCGGACTTCGACGCGAGGATCAGGAACGGGCTCGGCCGGGACGCCGACGTCGCGTTCATGAAGTTCTGCTACGTCGACATCAACAGCGGCACCGACGTGGACCACCTCTTCGACCGCTACCGCACGACGATGGACGCGCTCGAGCGAGCCTTCCCCCAGGTGGTCTTCGTGCACGTCACCACCCCGTTGACCACCGAGCCCGACCTCAAGGCGAGGGTGAAGTCGGTCCTCGGGCGCAACGACGGCATGGGGCCGGCCGACAACGCCGCCCGCGAGAGGTTCAACTCGCTGATGCGGCGGGAGTACCACGACGACCACCTGTTCGACCTCGCGGCCCTCGAGTCGACCGCCCCCGATGGCACCAGGGTGGGCGGCAAGCACGGAGGCCAGGCGTACTTCGCTCTGTACGACGGCTATGCCGCCGACCCCGGACACCTCAACGCGGCAGGGTCGCACATCGCCGCGGCCGAGCTGCTTCGCCTGATCGCGCGGAGCGCGCAGGAGCCCGGACGATGACGGCGAGCGCCGGGACCGACATCGTCTCGGTTGCCCGCGTCGACAAGCTCATCGCCGACCACGGACTCCGCTTCCTCCAACGCTGGTTCACCCCGGCCGAGATCGAGTACTGCGGACTCAAGGCGCGCCCGGGCCAGCACTTCGCGGCCCGCCTCGCCGCGAAGGAGGCGGTCGTCAAGGCGCTGCGCTCGCCCTGGCACGGACCCGTGCCGTGGCGAGGTGTCGAGATCGTCCACGACGAGTGTGGTGCTCCGGTCGCGCGGCTCTCCGGGGCCGTGCTGGAGGCGGCCGGCCGGCTGGGCATCGACGCGGTGCAGGTCTCGCTGTCGCACTGCGAGGAGTACGCCACCGCCGTGGCGGTCGCGCACCTCGACGACCGGTGACCCGGTGACCCGGTGACCGAGCCGGGGCCGCAGGTCAGCCGGGGCTCAGCGTGCTGCCGCGATCCTGGCCGTACTCGGTGCGCCACGTGTGCCACCTGGCCACCGTGGCCTGGTCCTTGACCATGAAGTGCCAGGTTCCGACGTACCGGTTGTCCAGCCAGCGGTTGTCCTGGTGCCACGTGATGCTCCGCTCGACGACGGGGCCCTGGTACGGCGACCAGTCGGGCGCCGTACCCCAGTTCGAGAACAGGCCCTGGAAGCCGCAGCCGGTGTCCGCGCGGCAACCCGGGATGACAGAGGCGTCGCTCACGAAGGTGTTGTCCACGACCCGCAGGTTCTGCGTCTTCCACCGGCAGTCGTCGTAGTACGGCGACGACTCGATGGTGCCCGGTGCGCAGGTCCGCAGGTTGGCCACCGCGCGGTTGACCAACGTGCTGTACCCGGTGCTGGTGTTGGCGGGCGAGCCGGCGAACCGGTCGGCGTTCTCCCAGGCGACCACGCCCGACCAGTTGTTGACGAACCGGTTGTGCGCGATCTCGAAGCTTTCTCCGAACCTGGTCGCCACCCGAGGATCGCTCCCGGACTCCGAGACGTAGATGGCGCCCGTCGGGAACCCCGGGTTCGTCGGGCCCACCACCCAGCCGTTGCGCAGGAAGGTGTTGTTCACGATCCGGCCGTTGTAGCTGGTCTCGTAGAGGATGCCCTCGCCGTCGTTGTCGGCGATCCAGTTGCCCGTGAAGAGCAGGCCGGCGTTGTTCGTGTCCGCCCACAGTCCCGGGCCGTGGTTGTCATGGACGTAGTTGTCGCGGACCGTGACGTTGCGGGCGTCCCAGAACTTGCCACCGCCGGTGCAGCCACAGCCCGGCCGGAGCTTCTCCCAGTCGGCGGTGTTGTTCCCGCTGATCTCGTTCTCGGCAAGCACGCTGTCGGAGCCGACCGCCTGAAAACCATACTCTCCGTTGTCGGCCAGGCAGTTGCCGCGCACCAGCCCGCCGTCGCCGAGGAAGACCCCGGCGCCACCATTCTCCCTGATGGTGCTGTGGAGGACCCGCCACCCCTTGGCGGAGTCGTGGTTGACCACGCCTTCGCCGTTGTTGGAGCGCTCGGTGCCGAAGTGCTGGATGGTCAGGTGGCTGATCGTGACGTTCTCCGCGTCGCCGGTGAAGGCGTAGCGGCTCACGCGCTGCCCGTCGAGGATGGCCCCCGGAGCGCCGATGAAGGTGTCCCCCTGCTTGGGGCTCACCTGGCCGAACTCGTCCTGGGGCACGTGGTGGACCCCGGGCTTCAGCCAGAAGGTCGTGCCGGCGGGGTGGCCTTGGACCACGGCGTCCAGGTTCCCACCCGGCTCCACGGCGGTCGCGCCGGGTGGCTTGGTCACGGGCCCGTCCAAGCCTGGGGACCCGCAGACCCGCGGCTGGGCGGCCGCTTCTGCAGACCGCGAGCGCACAGAGAGCTCGTCGCTGCGGGTGAGCGCCATGCTCGCGGCGACGGCCACGAGGACCACGACGACGAGCAGCGCGGCGAGTGCGAAGCGAGCCCGCGGACTCGAGAGTCGTGAGCTGAGCGGCGGCGAAGGGGCCATGGAAGTCTCCCGTCCCGAGAGGTGCCAGGATCTCGCCGGCCGCCGAGCGCCCCCGCCCTCGGCCAACACCACCGAACATAGCCGTCCCCGCGGCGTGCCAGGGCCGTTCGCCGGTTTGTCCGGGGGTGGCCCCATCTGGGCCGGAGGAAGGGACCTCCCGGCCGCCGATCCGCTGTGAGAGGGTTTCGGGCATGACCGACGTACCCACTCCGTCCGCCGAGATCGTCGCCGACGACCACCGGTTCGCCTCCTGGGCGGCCACCGTGGCCGGCGAGCTGTTGACCGAGGTCCGCGGCCAGGGCCTGGAGGGCAAGGAGCTCAAGGACGCCGGCGACCGGGCCTCGCAGGAGCTGCTGGCCCGGTTGCTCGCCGAGCACCGCCCCGACGACGCGGTGCTCTCGGAGGAGAGCGCGGAGACGCACACCGACAAGGGCCGGCTGCGCGCGGACCGGGTGTGGATCATCGACCCGCTCGACGGCACCCGCGAGTTCTCCGAGCCGCCGCGCGACGACTGGGCGGTGCACGTGGCGCTGTGGCAGCGCAGCTCGGGCGGGGACACCGGCGAGGGCACCGGCGACCTGGTGGCCGGCGCCGTGGCGCAGCCCGGCCTGCACACCACGTTCAGCACCGGACAGCCGCCGACGGTGCCGGCGCCGAGCGCGGCCCGTCCCCGGATCGCGGTCAGCCGCACCCGTCCGCCGGCGTTCGTCGAGGCGCTGGCCGAGGAGATCGGTGCCGACCTGGTGCCGATGGGCTCGGCGGGCGCGAAGGTGATCTCCGTGGTCCGCGACGTCACCGATGCCTACGTGCACGCCGGTGGGCAGTACGAGTGGGACTCCGCGGCCCCCGTCGCGGTGGCCCGGGCCGCCGGGCTGCACACCAGCCGTGCCGACGGCGCCGCGCTCGCCTACAACCAGGAGAACGTGCTGCTGCCCGACCTGCTGGTCTGCCGGCCGGAGCTGGCCGCGCCGATCACCGCATTCGTGCGGCGGTACTGGAAAGCCAACCCGCCGGCCTGAGGAGCCAGCAGATGACGGTGCACGCGGTGCTGTTCGACGCCGACGGGGTGGTGCAGGACAACCCGGCCGGCTGGTTCGACGAGCTGCACGCGCTCGTCGCGCCGGGGCGCGGCCGGGAGTTCGTCGACGACGTGTTCGACACCGAGAAGCCCGCGATGCGGGGGCGGCGCGACTTCCGAGCCGTGCTCGCCGAGGTGGCGTCGCGATGGGGGCTCTCGGGGAGGGTCGAGGAGCTGCTCGACCACTGGCGGCGCATCGACGTGCACGCCGCGGTCCTCGAGGTGGTCGGGGAGCTGCGCGCGTCCGGGGTGCGCTGCTACCTCGCCTCCAACCAGCACGCGCACCGGGCGGCCTACATGCGCAGCGGTCTCGGCTACGACGAGGTGTTCGACGCGCAGTTCTACTCCTGCGACCTCGGCGTGCTGAAGTCGTCCCCCGACTTCTTCGTCCGCGCTCTGCGGGACATCGGTGCGGCGGCCGAGGAGACGTTGTTCGTCGACGACAGCGAGGCGTACGTCGAGACGGCGCGCGGCGTGGGGCTGCTGGCCGAGCAGTGGTGCGTGGCCGACGGCATCGGCGTGCTGCGCGCGCTGCTGGCCGAGCACGGGCTACCCGTCTGAGCCGTCGTCCTCGGCGTCGTCCTCGGCGTCGTCGCGCTCGGCGCGGTCCAGCAGCGGTCGGAGGTCGAAAACGTGCTCGTCGATGTCGGCGTGCAGGTCACCGACCTTCGCGAACCGCGCGGGGACCGTGGCGATCGTGAAGTCCCCGGGCTCGGCGTCGTCGATCTCGTCCCACCGCACCGGCGTCGACACGGTCGCCTCGGCGTTGCCGCGCACGGAGTACGCCGCCGCGATCGTGTGGTCGCGGGTGTTCTGGTTGTAGTCCACGAACAGCTTGGCCGGGTCCCGGTCCTTGCGCCACCACGTCGTGGTCACGTCCTGGGGCGCGCGGCGCTCCACCTCCCGCGCGAACGCCAGCGCTGCCCGTCGTACCTCCGCGAAGCCGTGCTCGGGCTTGATCCGCACGTAGACGTGGAGGCCGTGACCGCCCGAGGTCTTCGGGTAGCCCACCGCGCCCAGCTCGTCGAGGACCTCGTGGACGACGTGCGCGACGCGACGGACGGTGGCGTAGTCGCAGTCCGGTCCGGGGTCGAGGTCGATGCGCCACTCGTCGGGCTGCTCGGTGTCGGCCCGCCGGCTGTTCCAGGGATGGAACTCGACGGTGGACATCTGCACCGCCCAGATGACCTGCGCGAGCTCGGTGACGCAGAGCTCGTCGGCGGTGCGCTTCCAGCGGGGGAAGTACAGCTGCACGGTCTCCACCCAGTCCGGGGCACCGGCGGGCAGCCGCTTCTGGTGCACCTTCTCGCCGGTCACGCCGGTGGGGAAGCGGTGCAGCATGCAGGGCCGCTCGTACAGCGCGTGGACGATGCCCTCGCCGACGGCGAGGTAGTAGTGCACCAGGTCGAGCTTGGTCTCGCCGCGCGCGGGGAAGTACACCCGGTCGGGATTGGTGACCCGCACGACCTTGTCGTCGACCTCCACCTCGACGGCGGGGCTCTTGCTGCTCGCCACCCCCCGACCGTAGCGGCCGTTCCCCTTCCCCGCCGAGGGGTCACCAGTTCCTCCCCTTCGCCGCGTGCCGGGGACCTCGTGACTACTCGCGCGGTGGAAAACCGGTCGCTCGACTGGGCCCCTCCCGCCACACTGCGGGTCCATGACCTCCTTCGTGCACCACCTCGCCGTCGACTGCCGCAACGCCTACGAGCTCTCCGAGTGGTGGAAGCCGGTGCTCGGGTACGTCGACGTGGCGGATGACCCCAACGCCCCGGACCACTCCGAGTGCGTGATCGTGGACCCGGAAGGCCGCGGCGTGGGCCTGATCTTCCTCGAGGTCCCCGAGGGCAAGACCGTGAAGAACCGGCTGCACCTCGACCTGCGGCCGGCGGGGGAGGACACCCGCGACGCCGAGGTGCAGCGGCTCCTGGGGCTGGGCGCGACGGTGGTCGACGACCGTCGCAACGACGACGGCAGCGGGTGGGTGGTGCTCGCCGACCCGGAGGGCAACGAGTTCTGCGCGCTGCGCAGCCAGGCGGAGGTCGACGCCTGGCTGGCCGCCCGCGCCGGGTAGCCGGCGGGTAGCGGCCGGGTGGCCGCGGGAGCCGCCGCGAATGTGACGTTGCGGTCCTTCCCGGGCCGCCCGGGACGACGAGATCGTCACATCCGGACGGTCGAGAGCGCCCCGTAGACTGGGCACCCACCCCCCGTCCTCGTCGACAGGGGGCCGTCGTGGTGCCGTGAAGGAGCAGCCTGTGAGCCTCAAGGGCCTCGCCGACCTCGTCCTGCAGGACAAGACGCTCGCCGGTGCGGTGGAGGACGCCCGCGGGGCCGTCGTACCCGCCCTGGACCTCACCGCGCCGACCGCGCTGCGCCCGTTCGTGGTGCGCGGCCTGGTCGACGCCGGGCGCTCGGTGCTCGCCGTGGCCGCGACGGCCCGCGAGGCCGAGGACCTGGTGACCGCGCTCGGCTGCGTGATGGACCCCGCCGAGGTCGCCTACTACCCCGCCTGGGAGACGCTGCCGCACGAGCGGCTCTCGCCGCGCAGCGACACCGTCGGCAAGCGGCTGGCGGTGCTGCGCCGGCTGCAGCACCCCGGCGACGACCCGTCCAACGGCCCGGTCAAGGTGGTCGTCGCGCCGGTGCGCTCGGTGCTCCAGCCCCAGGTCAAGGGCCTCGCCGACCTCGAGCCGGTCGAGCTCACCGTGGGCGGCGAGGCCGACCTCGAGGACGTCGTACGGCGTCTCGCCGCGGCCGCCTACCACCGCGTCGACCTGGTCGAGAGGCGCGGGGAGTTCGCGGTGCGCGGCGGTCTGGTCGACGTGTTCCCGCCGACCGAGGAGCACCCGTTGCGCGTCGAGTTCTGGGGCGACGAGGTCGAGGAGATCCGCTCCTTCGCCGTCGCCGACCAGCGCACCCTCGAGGCCAAGCAGCGGCTGTGGGCGCCGCCGTGCCGGGAGCTGCTGCTCACCGACGAGGTCCGCGAGCGGGCTCACGAGCTCGGGGAGAAGCACCCGCAGCTGCGCGAGCTCACCGAGAAGCTCGCCGAGGGCCACGCGGTCGAGGGCATGGAGTCGCTGGCGCCCGCCCTCGTCGACGAGATGGAGATGCTCGTCGACCTCATGCCGCCCGAGACGCACGTGCTCGTGCTCGACCCCGAGCGGGCGCGCAGCCGTGCCCACGACCTGGTCGCCACCAGCGAGGAGTTCCTCGGCGCGTCGTGGGCCGCGGCAGCCGGCGGGGGCCAGGCCCCGATCGACCTCGAGGCGGCGTCGTACCGCTCCCTCGCCGACGTCCGCGCGCGCAGCCTCGGCCAGGGCAAGCCGTGGTGGAGCCTCTCGCCGTTCGGCCTCGACCAACCGGGGCTCGACCAACCGGGGCTCGACCAGCCGGGGCGTCGACCAGCCGGGCGTGGACGTGGACGTCGAGACCGGCGCCGTGGAGTCGCGCGCCGTCCCGATCAGGCCGGTCGAGGCCTACCTCGGTGACGTGGAGAAGGTGGTCGGCGACATCCGCTCCTGGCTGGCCAACGGCTCGCGCGTCGTGCTGGTCCCCGAGGGCCACGGCCCGGCGACGCGGATGGTCGAGGTGCTCGGCGAGCACGACGTGCCGGTGCGGTACGTCGAGACCCTCGACTCCGACGCCGACGTGCCCGAGGGCGTCGCCGTGGTCACCACCGCGACGCTCGACCACGGCTTCGTCGACGAGGAGCTGTGCCTGGTCGTGCTCACCGGCGACGACATCTCCGGGCAGCGGTCCTCGACCAAGGACATGCGCCGGATGCCGACGCGGCGCAAGCGGCAGATCGACCCGCTCGAGCTGAAGCCGGGCGACTACGTCGTGCACGAGCAGCACGGTGTCGGCCGCTACGTGGAGATGAAGCAGCGCGAGGTGCAGGGCGCGACGCGGGAGTACCTCGTGCTCGAGTACGGCTCCTCCAAGCCGTCGAGGACCAGTGCGCCACTCCCTGATCGTCTGTACGTGCCGACCGACCAGCTCGACCAGGTCACCCGCTACGTCGGCGGCGAACAGCCGTCCCTGGACCGGCTCGGCGGCGGCGACTGGACCAAGCGCAAGAACCGGGCTCGCAAGGCGGTGCGCCAGATCGCCGCGGAGCTGATCAAGCTCTACGCGGCGCGGCAGGCCACCCAGGGTCACGCGTTCGGCCCGGACAGCCCGTGGCAGCGCGAGCTGGAGGACGCGTTCCCGTTCGTGGAGACCCCCGACCAGCTGTCCACGGTCGAGGAGGTCAAGCACGACATGGAGCTCCAGACGCCGATGGACCGGTTGATCTGCGGCGACGTCGGCTACGGCAAGACCGAGATCGCCGTACGCGCCGCCTTCAAGGCCGTGCAGGACGGCAAGCAGGTCGCCGTGCTCGTCCCCACCACGCTGCTCGTGCAGCAGCACTTCTCCACGTTCGCCGAGCGGATGGCCGGGTTCCCCCTCGTGCTCAAGGGCCTCAGCCGGTTCCAGACCGACAAGGAGGCGGCCGAGACGATCGCGGGGCTGGCCGACGGCACCGTCGACATCGTGATCGGCACGCACCGCCTGCTCAACCCGGACATCACGATCAAGAACCTCGGCCTGATCATCGTCGACGAGGAGCAGCGCTTCGGGGTCGAGCACAAGGAGCAGATGAAGCGGCTGCGCACCAGCGTCGACGTGCTCTCGATGTCCGCGACGCCGATCCCGCGGACCCTGGAGATGGCGATCACCGGCATCCGCGAGATGTCCACGATCACCACCCCGCCGGAGGAGCGGCACCCGGTGCTCACCTACGTCGGCGCCTACGAGGACCGCCAGGTCACGGCGGCGATCCGGCGCGAGCTGCTGCGCGAGGGCCAGGTGTTCTACATCCACAACCGGGTGCAGTCGATCGAGAAGGCCGCCGCGCACCTGCGTCAGCTGGTGCCCGAGGCGCGGGTCACCGTCGCGCACGGGCAGATGGGGGAGCACCAGCTCGAGCAGGTGATGGTCGACTTCTGGGAGAAGAAGTTCGACGTGCTGGTGTGCACCACGATCGTCGAGTCCGGCCTGGACGTGTCCAACGCGAACACGCTCATCATCGAGCGGGCGGACATGCTCGGCCTCTCCCAGCTGCACCAGCTGCGCGGGCGGGTCGGTCGCGGCCGCGAGCGCGCCTACGCCTACTTCCTCTACCCGGGGGAGAAGCCGCTGACCGAGACCGCGCACGAGCGGCTGGCCACCCTGGCGCAGCACTCCGACCTGGGCGGCGGCATGGCGATCGCCATGAAGGACCTGGAGATCCGCGGCGCGGGCAACCTGCTCGGCGGTGAGCAGTCCGGCCACATCGCCGACGTCGGGTTCGACCTCTACGTCCGCCTGGTCGGCGAGGCCGTCGCGGAGTTCCGCGGCGACCGTGAGCCGGAGGAGCCCGAGGTCAAGGTCGAGCTGCCCATCGACGCGCACCTGCCGCACGACTATGTGCCCAGCGAGCGGCTGCGCCTGGAGATGTACAAGCGCCTGGCCGAGGTCCGCAGCGACGAGGACGTGGCGCTGATCCGCGAGGAGCTCGAGGACCGGTACGGCGAGCCGCCCGTCCCCGTGGTGAGCCTGCTGGAGGTCGCGCGGTTCCGGGCCCGGGCGCGGCAGGCCGGGCTGACCGACGTCACGTTGCAGGGCAAGTACGTCCGCTTCGCCCCGGTCGAGCTGCCCGACTCCGCGACGGTGCGGCTCAACCGGCTGTACCCGAAGAGCATCGTCAAGGCAGGCTTGCGTACCATGCTGGTGCCTCGACCGTCGACGGCCGTCGTGGGCGGAACTCTCCTCCGCGACGAAGCGTTGCTCACGTGGGCACGCCAGGTGATCGATACCGTGGTGGACCCCGCAACCGTCGGCAGCACCCGCTAGTCGGCCGCACCAGCTAGGAGAAGAACCGCTGTGACCCGTGCACGCAAGCTGAAGGTGTCCCTCCTCGCCGCCGGCGGTGCCGCCGTCCTCGCGGCCTGCTCGGTGCACCCGGGCGCCGCCGCGGTCGTGGGGGGCCAGCGGATCTCCGTGGACCGCGTGGACGCCGTGGCGCAGGCACTGTGCTCGGCGAACTCCGGGGGCGGTCAGCCGCTGGCCAGCCGCGGCGCCCGCCAGGGTGCGCTGTCGGTGCTGCTGGAGAGCACGCTGTCCCACGAGTTCGGCCAGGCCAAGGGCTACACCGCCGACCGCAGCATGGTGTCGAAGGCCGTGGAGAACCAGCGCTCCAACATCAACACGCTGCCGCAGGACGAGCGGCCCGCGTTCGAGCAGGCGCTGCGCGACTACGCCGAGGGCCAGCTGATCCTCCTCGACGCCGGCCGTCGCTACCTCGCCTCCCACGGGCAGACCGCGGCCGGCGACCAGCAGGCCCTCGCGATCGGCCAGAAGCTGCGGGAGCGGTACGTCCAGCGCAACGACGTCAACGTCGCCGTCGACCCCCGCTTCGGCTCGTTCAACGACAAGACCGGCACCCTCAACGCCGGCAGCGGCTCGCTGTCGGTGGCCGTGTCCTCCCGCGCCGCCGACGGGCAGAGCCCCGACCCGTCCGCCGGCTGGGTCGCCTCGCTCCCGGCGTCGCAGCAGTGCGGCTGACGCTGCTGGTCACCAGCCCGCGGGTCGCCCCCGGGCTGCTGTCCTGGTCCGCGTGGCAGGCGGTGGCCGCCGCCTCACGCCGGGGCGCGTCCTCGGCCGAGCTGCCCCTGGCGCGCGCGGTGTCGGCGGCCGGGCACCGGGTCGACGTACTCCCCGACGGGTCGGCGGCCGCGCTGCTGGCGGCTGCCGCGGAGGGCGACCTGGTCTGGCTGGCCTCCGACGAGGAGGCCGAGCGGCTGCCCGCCGTGCTGGCCGGGGAGATCGTCTCCGGCACCTCGGGCGTGGAGGTCGAGGTGCTGCACGGGTCGTACGACGTCCCGGGCGCGCGGCTGCTGGACCTGGTGACGGTCATGGACCGGCTGCGGGTGCACTGCCCGTGGGACCGGGAGCAGACGCACCGGTCACTGGCGAGGTACCTCCTCGAGGAGGCCTACGAGACCCTGGAGGCCATCGACACCGGCGACGACGCGCACCTGCGTGAGGAGCTCGGCGACCTGCTGCTGCAGGTGTACTTCCATGCCCGTATCGCCGCCGAGCGGGAGCCGGACGGCTTCACCATCGACGACGTCGCCGAGGGCATCATCGCCAAGCTGGTACACCGGCACCCGCACGTGTTCGCCGGTGTCGAGGTCGCGGACGTCGGCGAGGTCGAGGCGAACTGGGAGACGCTCAAGCACGCCGAGAAGGGGCGCAGCTCGGTGCTCGAGGGGATCCCGCGTGCGCTGCCGGCCCTGGCCCTGGCCGACAAGGTGCTCGGTCGAGCCGGCCGGGTCGGCGTGGAACCGCAGCCGCCCGGGGCCGAGCCCGGGCTCGGGCCGGTCGAGGGCGGCGAGCCGGGGGCCGGGCCGGTCGAGGCGCTCGGGGACCGCCTGCTTGCGCTGGTCGTCGAGGCCCGCGCCGCCGGCCGGGACCCGGAGCAGGAGCTGCGCGACACGGTACGCCGCCTCGCCGACGCGGTCCGCGCCGCCGAGTCCTCCTGACCCGCCCCCTCACGCCGAAGCGCGCCCGGACGCTCGCTCAGTTCCAGATGCACATCCCGCGTCCCGGGAGCAGCCAACTGGCACTGAGCGGAGCGGCGCCCGGACTCCGAGGCCGCAGCCTCCCCGTTCGGGGGGCGAGGCAGGTCCCTCCCCGGCCACGACCCGCCTCGCGCGTCGATCCGGCTGCCGGGCCGGACCGCTGGTCACACCCGCGCCAGCGTGTAGCGCACCTGCTGGGTGAGCTCGATGCGCCCGTCGCCCCGCCGCGCCCCCTCCAGCAGCGCGGCCGCCTCGCCGTACAGCTCCTCTCGCCGGCCGGCCGGGACCTGGCGCCACATCGCCCGCTGCCCCACCGACATGCTGAACCGGCGCCAGGCCTCCGCGTCGTCGAACACGACCGGCAGGCGCTCGGTGACCGTCCGGGCCTCCGCCGCACCGGACTCCCGGCACAGCCGGGCCACCCCGTCGACGTCCGCGAAGATGCCCTGCGTTCCGCTGGTCCGGGCGTCGAGCATGCCGGCCGGAAGGTACGACGCGAACAGCGCGTCGACCGACGTCCACACCTCGTCCTGCGGCCCGAAGGTGCTGATGCCCAGGCGTCCCCCGGGCCCCACCAACCGCAGCCAGTGCCGGACCGCCGCCGCGGGGTCCGGCAGGAAGAACAGCACCAGGGACGAGGCCACCACGTCGAAGGCGCGCTCGGGGAGGCCGGGAGCCGTGGCATCCGCGCAGCACAGCTGCACGTTGTCGAGGCCGGCCGCCGCGGACTCCGCCAGCGCCACCATCGCGGGGGAGACGTCCACGGCGGTGACCCGCCCGGCCGGTCCGACGGCCACCGCGAGCGGGAGCAGGACGGCTCCACGCCCGCAGCCGAGGTCGAGCGCCCGCTCGCCGCGCCGCACCTCCAGCAGCTCCACCAGGCGCTCGGCGATCGGGGCGAAGAAGGCCACGCCGCTCTGGTCGTAGTCAGGTGCCAGCTCGTCGAACAGCCGCGTCACCCGGGCGAGGGCGTCCTCGGTCATGAGCCCGAGTGTCCTCCCCGGCCTGGCCTTCGTCTGTAGCCACGCCGCACCATCTCTGCCGCCCCGCACCATCTCTGCCGCCCCCGCGCCCGCACCCGCCGGCGCCCGGACCCGCCCCGCCCCGCGCCCGCCGGCGACCGGACGCCGAGGAGTCACGAGCTCACCGACACGCCGGTGAGGTGGGGGAGTTGGTGCCCCCTCGCGGGAAGGGGGCGAGCCCTGCCGGGATCGGCCGGTACGCGCAGCTAGGCTGACCCTGTCCTCAGTTTCCCCAGCAACGCAGGAGTACGACGTGGCTTCCATCGAGGCGGTCGGCGCACGCGAGATCCTCGACTCGCGAGGAAATCCCACGGTCGAGGTCGAGGTGGCCCTCGACGACGGCACGGTCTCCCGCGCGGCGGTCCCCTCCGGCGCCTCGACCGGCGCGTTCGAGGCCGTGGAGCTGCGCGACGGCGGTGACCGCTACGGCGGCAAGGGCGTCGAGCGCGCCGTCAGTGCGGTCATGGACACCATCGGCCCCGAGCTGGTCGGCTTCGAGGCCTCGGAGCAGCGCCTGGTCGACCAGCGGCTGCTGGAGCTCGACGGCACGCCGAACAAGGGCAACCTCGGCGCCAACGCGATCCTCGGCGTCTCCCTCGCGGTGGCCCGCGCGGCGGCCGACTCCGCGGACCTGCCGCTGTTCCGCTACGTCGGCGGCCCGAACGCCCACCTGCTGCCGGTGCCGATGATGAACATCCTCAACGGCGGCGCGCACGCCGACAGCGGCGTGGACATCCAGGAGTTCATGATCGCTCCGATCGGGGCGCCGACGTTCCGCGAGGCGCTGCGCATGGGCGCGGAGGTGTACCACGCGCTGAAGTCGGTGCTCAAGGGCCGCGGGCTGTCGACCGGCCTCGGCGACGAGGGCGGTTTCGCGCCCGCCCTGCCGTCGAACCGCGACGCCCTCGACCTGATCACCGAAGCGGTCGAGAAGGCCGGCCTCACGCCCGGCGAGGACATCGCCTTCGCCCTCGACGCGGCGGCCACCGAGTTCTACTCCGACGGCGCCTACCAGTTCGAGAACACCGCCAAGAGCGCGGAGCAGATGGCGGCGTACTACAGCGAGCTGGTCGGGGCCTACCCGATCGTCTCCCTCGAGGACCCGCTGAGCGAGGAGGACTGGTCGGGCTGGTCCCACATCACCGACCTGCTCGGCGAGGACGTGCAGATCGTCGGCGACGACATCTTCGTGACCAACCCCGAGCGGCTCCAGCGCGGCGTCAACGAGGGCTCCGCGAACGCCCTGCTGGTCAAGGTCAACCAGATCGGGTCGCTGACCGAGACGCTGGACTCGGTCGACCTCGCGCACCGCAACGGCTTCCGCTGCATGATGAGCCACCGTTCGGGCGAGACCGAGGACACCACCATCGCCGACCTCGCGGTGGCCACCAACTGCGGCCAGATCAAGACCGGTGCCCCCGCGCGCTCCGAGCGCGTCGCGAAGTACAACCAGCTGCTCCGCATCGAGGAGGAGCTCGACGACGCCGCCCGCTACGCCGGGCGCGCTGCCTTCCCGCGCTTCGCGAAGGAGTCCTGAGGCCCGCCATGCCAGACGGTCGTCGCTCGCCGCGCGGGTCGGGCTCGGGCCGCCCGCCCTCGGGACGCCGTACGACGGGCCGCGCGAGGGGTACGGCGTCGGGCCGCCCCGCCGCGCGCCCGACCAGCGGACCCGGTCGCCGCCCGCCGGCCCCGAGGCCTCGTCCCGGCGCCGCGGGCCAGTCGCCCGCCCGGGCCCGCTTCACCGGGCGCGCCGCGATCCTGGTGCTGGTGCTCGCGGTGCTGATGATCTCGTACGCCTCGAGCATGCGGGCCTACCTCCAGCAGCGCCACCAGATCCTCGCCCTGCAGGAGCAGATCACCGCCTCCAAGCAGAGCATCGCCGACCTGACCCGCGAGAAGAAGCGCTGGGCGGACCCGGCCTACGTGCGGGCCATGGCCCACGAGCGCCTCGGCTGGGTGCTGCCGGGGGAGATCAGCTTCCAGGTGATCGGCAAGAACGGCAAGCCGCTCGGCCACCACGACACCCTGCCGCAGGACACCTCGACCGACGCGCGCCCCCCGATCTGGTGGAAGTCGGCCTGGAAGAGCATGGAGGCCGCGGGCAACCCGCCGAAGAAGGCCGCGACGCCGAAGCCGGCCACCCGCATCAAGCCGCCGCAGAGCAAGAAGCAGTGACCCGGCCCCAGGACAGCGCGCCCGGGGAACAGGGCAGCACGCCCGGGGACGAGGCGGTCGTCGCCGCCCAGCTCGGCCGCCCACCGCGAGGCATCCACGCCATCGGTCACCGCTGCCCGTGCGGGAACCCCGACGTGGTGACCACCGAGCCGCGGCTGGACGACGGCACCCCGTTCCCGACGACCTTCTACCTCACCTGCCCGCGCGCGGCGTCGATGATCGGCACGCTCGAGGCCTCGGGGCTGATGAAGGAGATGACCGACCGGCTCGCCGAGGACGAGGAGCTCGCCGCGGCCTACCGGCGGGCGCACGAGCACTACCTCGAGGTCCGCGAGGCCATCGGGCACGTCCCCGAGCTCGCTGGCGTCTCGGCCGGCGGCATGCCCACCCGGGTCAAGTGCCTGCACGTGCTCGCCGCGCACGCCCTCGCCGCCGGCCGGGGGGTCAACCCGCTCGGCGACGAGGTGCTCGACCGGCTCGGGGACTACTGGTCCGCCGGCCCCTGCGTGCAGGTGGGCGCATGACCCGGGTCGCCGCGATCGACTGCGGCACCAACACGATCAAGCTGCTCGTCGCCGACCTGGACCAGGCCACCGGCGAGGAGACCCCGCTGGTCCGCGAGCTGCGCATCGTCCGCCTCGGCCAGGGCGTGGACCGCACCGGCCGGCTGGCCGACGAGGCGCTGGAGCGCACCTTCGCGGCGACCGAGGAGTACGCCGCCCTGATCGCAAAGCACGGCGCGACGCGGATCCGCTTCGTCGCCACCAGCGCCGCGCGCGACGCGAGCAACGGTGAGGTCTTCCGCGCGGGCGTCCGGGCCCGCCTCGGCGTGGACCCGGAGGTGGTCACCGGCGACGTCGAGGCGCAGCTGTCCTACGACGGCGCGACCCGCGCGCTGCCCGACGTACCCGCCCCCCTCCTCGTCGTCGACATCGGCGGCGGCTCCACCGAGCTGATCACCGGCACAGGCTCGACAGGCGCAGGGGGCCACAGCCACGTCCGCGCCGCGCGGTCGCTCGACATCGGCTCGGTGCGGCTCACCGAGCGGCTGATGCCCTCCAACCCGCCGACGCCCGACGAGGTCGACGCCGCCACGCGGGCGGTCGACGAGGCGCTCGACACGCTGCCGTCGTACGGCGTCCGCCCGGAGGACGCGGGCACGGTCGTCGGCGTCGCCGGCACCATCACCACCGTGGCGGCGGTGCTGCAGGGCCTCGACGCCTACGACCACGACCGGATCCACCACGCCCGGCTGCCGGTGGCGGAGGTGCAGGCGCTCACCGACCGGCTGCTGGCGATGACCGTGGCCGAGCGCGAGCGCTACCACATCCCGCCGGGGCGCTCGGACGTGATCGGCGCCGGCGCGCTGATCCTCGCCCGGGTGCTGCGCCGCACCCGCGTGGACGCGCTGCTGGTCTCCGACTCCGACATCCTCGACGGCATCGCCTGGTCCCTGGCCTGACTGCTCAGGCGCCGCCGAGGGCCTGAGTGCTCAGGCGCTCATCCGGCGCACGTCGGGCGCGCCGAGCCGGGCGGCGTCGGCGGTGCGGTCGTCGGGCTGCTTCTGGGAGTCGATCTCGGCCTCCACCCGCTTGCGGTAGTGGTCGACCTCGTCGGCGACGTGCTCGGCGTCCCAGCCGAGCACCGGCGCGACGAGCTCGGCGACCTCCTCGGCGGCCTTGACCCCGCGGTCGGGGGTCTCGATGGAGATGCGGGTACGCCGGGTCAGCACGTCGTCGAGGTGCAGGGCGCCCTCGGCGCCACGCGGCGTAGTAGGCCTCCACCCGCAGGTAGCTCGGCGCGCCGTCCAGCGGCTCGCCCAGGTACGGGTCGTCCGCGACCAGGTCGAGCAGCTCGTGCACCAGCGACCCGTAGCGACCCAGCAGGTGCTCGATGCGGGCCACGTGCAGCCCCGAGGCGGCGGCCAGCCGCTCGCGCTGGTTCCACACCGCGGCGTAGCCGTCCGCGCCGACCAGCGGGACCGTGTCGGTGCACGAGGCCGGCACCTTGCGCGGGATCCCGTGGACCACGGCGTCCACGGCGTCCTTGGCCATCACCCGGTAGGTGGTGTACTTCCCGCCGGCGACCATCACCAGCCCGGCGATCGGGGAGACCACGGCGTGCTCGCGGGAGAGCTGGCTGGTGTCGTCGGACTCCCCGGACAGCAGCGGCCGCAGCCCGGCGTAGACCCCGACCACGTCCTCGTGGGTCAGCGGCGTCTTCAGCAGCCGGTTGGCGTGCTCGAGCAGGTAGTCGACGTCCGAGCGGCTGGCGGCCGGGTGCGCGAGGTCGAGGTTCCAGTCGGTGTCCGTCGTACCGATCAGCCAGTGCTCGCCCCACGGGATGATGAACAGCACGCTCTTCTCGGTGCGCGCGATGATCCCGGTCGAGGCCTGGATCCGGTCGCGGGGGATCACCAGGTGCACGCCCTTGGAGGCGCGCACGTTGATCTGCCCGCGGCCGCCGACCATCTCCTGGATCTCGTCGGTCCACACCCCGGCGGCGTTGATGGTCTGCCGGGCGCGGATCTCGATGCTCGCTGCCGGTCTCCAGGTCGCGCACCCGGGCGCCGGCGACCCGGTCGCCCTCGCGCAGGAACCCGGTCACCCGGGCGCTGGTCGCGCACAGCGCGCCGTACTCCGCGGCGGTGCGCGCGAGCATCATCGTGTGCCGGGCGTCGTCGACCTGGCCGTCGTAGTACTTGATCGCGCCGACCAGCGCGTCCTTGCGCAGCGACGGGAACTCGCGCAGCGCCTGCCGCCGGGTCAGGTGCCGGTGGGTGGGCACCCCGTGCCGGCCGCCCATGGTGTCGTAGAGCAGCACCCCCGACCCGACGTAGAACCGCTCCCAGACCCGGTGCTGCAGCGGGTAGAGGAACGGCACCGGCCGGGCCAGGTGCGGCGCGAGCCGGTTGAGGATCAGCGACCGCTCCCGCAGCGCCTCCCGCACCAGCCCGAAGTCGAGCTGCTCGAGGTAGCGCAGCCCGCCGTGGATCAGCTTGCTGGACCGTGAGGAGGTCCCGGAGGCGTAGTCCCGCGCCTCCACCAGGCCCACCCGCAGGCCGCGGGTGACGGCGTCCAGCGCCGCCCCCGCGCCCACCACGCCGCCGCCGATCACCAGCACGTCCAGCGGCTCGGCGGCCATCTCCTGCAGCGCCTCGGTCCGGCTCTGCGGGCTCAGCCGTGCACGTCTCGGCTCATCCTCACTCCACTTCCACCCAGTCCAGCGTGCGGTCGACGGCCTTGCGCCAGCCGTGGTACCCGGCCGCGCGCTGCTCATCGGTCCACTGCGGCTCCCAGCGCTTGTCCTCGTTCCAGTTCGCGCGCAGCTCCTCGGGATCCTTCCAGAACCCGACCGCCAGCCCGGCGGCGTACGCCGCGCCCAGCGCCGTGGTCTCCGCGACCACCGGCTTGCTGACCGGCACGCCGAGCACGTCGGCCTGGATCTGCATGCACAGGTCGTTGGCGGTCACGCCGCCGTCGACCTTGAGCACCTCCAGCTTCACCCCGGAGTCCTTCTCCATCGCGTCGGCCACGTCCTTGCTCTGGTAGCAGATCGCCTCCAGCGTCGCGCGGGCGACGTGCGCGTTGGTGTTGAACCGCGAGAGGCCGACGATCGCGCCCCGGGCGTCCGAACGCCAGTACGGCGCGAACAGGCCCGAGAACGCGGGCACGAAGTACACCCCGCCGTTGTCGGGGACCTCCCGGGCCAGCGTCTCGCTCTGTGCGGCGCCGGAGATGATGCCCAGCTGGTCGCGCAGCCACTGCACCGCCGACCCGGTGACCGCGATCGAGCCCTCCAGGGCGTAGACCGGCTTCGCGTCGCCGAACCGGTAGCACACCGTGGTCAGCAGGCCGTTCTCGCTCGCGGACCAGCTCGGTGCCGGTGTTGAGCAGCAGGAAGTTGCCGGTGCCGTAGGTGTTCTTCGCCTCGCCGGGGGCCAGGCACACCTGGCCGACCATGGCGGCCTGCTGGTCGCCGAGCGCCGCCGCGAGCGGCACCTCGTCCCCGAGCGGCCCGTTCTTCAGCGTCGTGCCGTAGAACGACGGGTCGCGACGAGGGCCGGATCTCGGGCAGCATCTGGCGCGGGATGTCGAACAGGGCGAGCAGCTCGTCGTCCCACTCCAGCGTCTCGAGGTCCATCAGCATGGTGCGGCTGGCGTTCGTCACGTCGGTGACGTGCACCCCGCCGTCGGTGCCGCCGGTGAGGTTCCACAGCAGCCAGGAGTCGGTGTTGCCGAAGATCGCGTCGCCCGCCTCGGCGGCCTCGCGCACCCCGTCGACGTTCTCCAGGATCCACTGGATCTTGCCCGCCGAGAAGTACGTCGCCGGGGGCAGGCCGGCCTTCTGCCGGATCAGGTCGCCGCGGCCGTCGGAGTCCAGCGCCTTGGCGATCCGGTCGGTGCGGGTGTCCTGCCAGACGATCGCGTTGTAGTACGGCCGGCCGGTCCGCCTGTTCCACACCACCGTGGTCTCGCGCTGGTTGGTGATCCCGAGCGCGGCGAGGTCCGACCCGTCGAGGTGGGCGCGGGCCAGGCCCGACTTGAGGACCGAGCTGGTCCGCTCCCAGATCTCGAAGGGGCTGTGCTCGACCCAGCCGGGCTTCGGCATGATCTGCTCGTGCTCGAGCTGGTGGCGAGCGATCTCGTTGCCGCCGTGGTCGAAGACCATGAAGCGGGTGCTGGTGGTGCCCTGGTCGATGGCGCCGACGTACTCGGCCATGGGTGTCTCCTTCGGACGTGTGTGCAAACAGGTTGTCAGTGCGCGGACTCGACGGTGTAGTCGACGGGGTCGTCGGTCGGCAGCTCCCCGACCTCGTCGGGCTCCTCATCGGCCGGCATGAAGCGGCCGACGAGGAGCTTGTAGAGGCCGGCGCCGAGCGGGCCGCCGATCAGCGGTCCCACGATCGGCACCCAGAAGTAGAGGCCGCCGTACTGGTCGCGGAACGCGCTGCCGTAGCCGGTGAAGAACGACGCGAGCCGCGGGCCGAAGTCACGGGCGGGGTTGATCGCATAGCCGGCGTTCGTGCCCCACGCCATCCCGATCGCCACGACGATCAGGCCGATGATGAACGGCGCCATCCAGGCGGCCGGCGCGTTGTTGCGGGTGTCGGTGACCGCCATGATCAGGAAGAGCAGGATCGCGGTACCGACGACCTGGTCGAGGAACGCGGTGCTCGACGCTGACGTCCATCGAGCCGTTGCCCGGCAGCGTCGAGAAGATGCCCTGGGTCTTGATCGTGTGGTGCGGGTCGACGGTGGCGATCGCGTCGGCGTAGACCCAGCGGACGATCAGCGCGGCGACGAACGCGCCGGCGGTCTGGGCCAGCGCGAACGGCACCACCTTTCGCCAGGGGAAGTCGGCGAAGGTGGCCAGCGCCAGCGTCACCGCCGGGTTGAGGTGCGCCCCGCTGATCGCGGGCGGCGGTGTAGACGCCGAAGGTGACGCCGAGGCCCCACGCCCAGGCGATGGAGTCGTGGTTGCCCAGCCCGCCCTTCCCCGTGACCACCTGCGCCACGACGGCGCAGCCGAAGATGATCAGGATCAGGGTGCCGGCGAACTCGGCGGCCAGCTCGCCGAACAGTGTCCGTCTCTCCATCACATGCCCTCCTGTCGATCGCCGCCCCCGATGGCGGCGAGTTCAGGGACAGTAGGCTCGCTGTGACGGCGGCCACAACGGGCGGCGTTCGTCATCGCCGAACGGTGCCGCGTTCGTCCATGTCGAACGGGCTGGACGGGTCGTGGGCAGTGCCGGCCGGTGCCGAGCGGTTACGGAGTCGACCGGCGGGGAAGGATGGGCGGCGTGGCAGGACGGGTCCAGTCGGTCGAGCGCGCGATGGCGATCCTCCAGCTGCTGGCAGTGGAGAGCGAGCCGACCAGCCTCGGCGCAGCTCGCGTCCTCGCTGGGGCTGGCCAAGGCGACGGTGCACGGCCTGGTGCAGACGCTGCGCGACCTCGGCTTCGTCGACCAGGAGCCGGACACCGGGCTGTACTCCCTGGGACCCGGCCTGATGGAGCTGGGGCAGAGCCCGGTGGACCTCAACGAGCTGCGCTCGCGCGCGCTCAACTGGACCGACGCGCTGGCCGCCCACAGCGGCGAGGCGGCTCAGGTCGGGGTGTTCTCGGGCGGCCGGGTCCTCATCGCGCACCATGTCTTCCGACCGGCCCCCGGACCCGAGCGCTACGACGAGAGCGGCGTGCAGCGCCTGGAGACGGGGGTCACCCACCCGCTGCACGCGACCGCGCTCGGCAAGGTGCTGGTCGCCTACGACCCGAGGGCGGCGCGCTGGATCGGGCAGCAGCCGCTGGAGAGCTTCACGTACCGCACCATGACCGACCGGTCCCGGCTGCTGCGCGACCTGGCCGACGTCCGCGACCTGGGCTGGGCGGCCGCGGTGGAGGAGGAGCAACCGGGCGAGGCCGAGCATCGCGGCGCCCGTCCGGGACGGGACGGGACACGTGATCGCGGCGCTTGGCATCCACGGCCGTGTCGAGGACGTCTGCGACGGCCGGGCGCGGCCGCGCGCGTCGCTGGCCACGAAGGTGATGGCGGCAGCCCGGCGGATCTCGCGCGAGTTCGGCCACGGGCGCGCCGCGTGAAACCGCAGTACGTCGCGGCGCTCGACCAGGGCACCACCTCCACGCGCTGCGTGCTCTATGACCGGCAGGGCCGCATGGTCTCCCTCGCCCAGCGGCTCCAGCACCAGTACTACCCGCGGCCGGGCTGGGTCGAGCACGACGCCGAGGAGATCTGGCAGCTGGTGCAGGAGCTGCTGCCGCAGGCGCTGCGCGACGCCGGCGTCAGCGCCGACCAGGTGGTCGCGCTCGGCGTCACCAACCAGCGGGAGACCACCGTGGTGTGGGACCGGGCCACCGGCCGTCCGGTCGGGCCGGCCATCGTCTGGCAGGACACCCGCACCAGCGGTTGCCTCGGCGAGCTCACCGACGGGTACGACGAGGCGGAGCTCGCCAAGCGCACCGGCCTGCCGCTGGTCAGCTACTTCTCCGGGCCGAAGCTGCGCTGGCTCCTCGACTCGGACCCGCTCCTGCGTGCGCGGGCGGAGCGGGGCGAGCTGGCGTTCGGGACGATGGACAGCTGGCTGGTGTGGAACCTCACCGGCGGCCTGCACGTCACCGACGTGACCAACGCCAGCCGCACCATGCTGATGAACCTCGAAACCCTGGACTGGGACGACGACCTGCTCGAGGCGATGCGGGTGCCCCGCGCGGTGCTCCCGGAGATCCGGCCGAGCATGGGGGCGCTGGCGGTGACCCGCGAGCCGGTCGCCGGCATCCCCGTGACCGCGGTCCTCGGCGACCAGCAGGCCTCGCTGTTCGGGCAGACCGCCTTCGAGCGAGGCGAGGCGAAATGCACCTTCGGCACCGGCAGCTTCCTGCTGATGAACACCGGCACCGACCTGGTGCGGTCGCGTTCGGGGCTGATCACCACGGTCGCGCACAAGGTCGACGGTGAGCCGCCGGTGTACGCGCTGGAGGGGTCGATCGCGTTCGCCGGGGCGCTGGTGGAGTGGTGCCGCACCAGCCTGGACCTGATCAAGTCCCCGGCCGAGATCGAGACCTTGGCTCGTTCCGTGGACTCCAACGGCGGCTGCTTCGTCGTACCTGCCTTCTCCGGCCTCTACGCGCCCTACTGGGAGAGTCGCGCCCAAGGCATGGTCGTCGGCCTCACCTCCTACGTCACCAAGGGGCACATCGCCCGGGCCGTGCTGGAGGCCACCGCCTGGCAGACCAAGGACGTGGTGGACGCGATGAACGCCGATGCCGGCGTGCCGCTGTCGTTCCTCGCCGTTGACGGCGGGATGACCGGGAACAACCTGCTCATGCAGACCGTGGCCGACGTCCTCGACGTGCCGGTGGTGCGCCCGATGATGGCCGAGAGCGTGGCGTTGGGCGCCGGCTACGCCGCGGGCCTGGCGGCCGGGTACTGGCCGGACCGGTCGGTGCTGCGCGCGCACTGGCACCGCGCCTCGCAGTGGCGCGCGGAGATGCCGGCCGAGACCAGGCTGGCGCAGCACGAGGCCTGGCAGCGGGCGGTGGAGCTGTCGATCGCGTGGGGGCAGGGTCGCGGCGGACAGGAATCGTGAGCCTCCCACCGGGTACCCGACGACTATGACCTCAACCGAACCCACCAGACGAGACGAGACGATGGGCGCGCTCGTCCACGACCTGTCCGAGCAGGTGTCGACGCTGGTGCGCGACGAGATGCGTCTCGCCCAGGCCGAGATGAGCCGCAAGGGCAAGAAGGCCGGTCTCGGGCTCGGCATGTTCGGTGCCGCCGGACTGTTCGGGTTCTTCGGCTTCGCCGCGATCGTCACCGCGGCAATCCTGCTGATCGGCCTG
>CAVPXH010000005.1:0-162671 GCA_963709685.1 uncultured Actinomycetota bacterium | reverse complement strand
GCGAGCAAGCCCGGGATGCACCCCGGCCGTCTTGCGATGAGTCGTAGCGTCGCCTGTCGGGGGTGTTATCTGGTTGCCTGTCGCCGTCGTTCCGCCGGGGTTACTCCCCACGCGGTGGGAGTGATCCATGGGCGGCTGGTTTTTGGGTCTGGATGGCGACGGCGGCCAGTGCGACGCCGGGCGGTTGCTTGCAGGTGGAGGGTGAGGCCGCCGACCGCACGGCTGACGGGACGGCCAGCACGGAGACCAGGAGCAGATCGCCGGCCAGCGGGAGATGCCGTGAGCGAGCAGTGCCGCACCGAGGAGGAGCGCGCCGGCGTACAGGGTGGCTGCCCAGGCGTAGACGAGGAGCCGGACGCCGGCGTCGCGGAACAGCAAGAGCGTGCCTGGCGGACCCGGCCGGACGGTGTCCGATACGTATGGCGGGAAGGGGATTCGGGGGTTCGGGGGTTCGCGGTCACGCGTGCCGCCGGTGTCTGGCAGCAGGAGCCGGGGTGTTGTCCGATGAGCGAGGGAGCGCGCAGGGGGATGCGCTCGGGCGCGGGCGGATGCGGTTCGACACCGCGACGCTGTTGGAGGGCTTGGGCACCGCGGTGGTCGCGACCGACGCTGACGGGGTGATCGAGTACTGGAATCCCGCCGCGGAGCGGCTCTACGGCTGGTCAGCCGAGCAGGTGCATGGCTGTCGCTGCGTCGAGGTCTTCGCGGCCCCGTTGCCTCCCGGGGTGCAGCAGGCCCGCAGCATGGCGTTGGAGTCAGGCCAGACGTGGACCGGGTGGTTCGTGGCCCGACGCAAGGACGGCTCCCCGGTCCCGGTGCTGGTAGTCGACACCGGCGTGTACACCGACGACGGGATCCTGGACGGCTGCTGCGCGTGTGTACCAACATCAGCGTGGCGCTGCGGCCGTTGCTGGACCGCTCCTGGGACGCCGCGGTCATCCTCGGGCCCGACGCGGTGGTCCGCTACGCCAGCCCGGCCGTGGAGCACCTGCTCGGCTGGCGGCAGGCAGACCTGGTCGGGACCGACTTCGTCCCGTTCCTGCACGAGGACGACCGCGACGGGCTGCTGCAGCACGCGAAGCGCTCCTCGACGGTGACCGGCCGCACCGCCCGATCGAGCTGCGGTTCCGCGGCGGCCAGGGCTGGCTGTGGTGCGAGGTCGCGGTGACCAACCTCCTCGACGACCCCGCGCTGCGCGGCGGGTCCACCCGCGTCCAAGTCGGCAACGCGCCGCCCGCGAACACGCCGAGCAGCGCGCAGCCCAGCTGCAGACCGCCCTGTCCTCCCGGCTGGTCATCGAACGCGCCAAGGGCTACCTCGCCGGACGCCACGACCTCGACCCCGAGGCCGCGTTCGCGCTGCTGCGCGGCTACGCACGCAGCCACCACCGCTCCCTGCACGGGGTCTGCGAGGCCGTGCTGGCCGGTCGACTCCACATCCCCGACCAGGAGTAGCGCCTCCTCCGAAAGAACCGTCCCCCGCCCGGGCGGCGGCCGAGTAGACCCTCGCGAGCTGACACCGCCCTCGACGCGACCCGTCGATCCACTGCCATGGCGACTCTTGCCACCGCTGCGCCCGCTCGGTGACGGACATATCAACACACTCTCACCGATACCTGCCGCATGGGGCTGATGACCAGTCCCGGGAGTGCGTGGCGCCGGTCCGGACCAGAACCTGAAGGAATTCTTAGAACACTTGTGTCACCCAACTGCTGGGCATAGCTTCGACGCTGGCTGTCGCCGAGGTCGCCCCTGATGACCTGGGCACCAGCCACGTGTGCGCCCCCACTCCCTCACAGGGGACGCACCACACGCCGCCCGGACTCCCTCGGGGTCGTCACCCACGACCGGTCCAAGACCATGCTGAGCCGAGAACAGCCGGGCAGAACTCGGCGTTCGGTCCCCCCAGACCCCGGGGACCGAACCCCGAGGGCGACACCCACACGAACGCCCCCAACGCGTCCCCACGAACCGCGTCCCCGGGCGCCCGCCCGGGCGCTTCATTCCGCGTCGGAGCGCCGGAGCGCCGGCATTCTGCCCTCTGCGAGTCCCCAGTGCGGCGTAGCCCGCAGCACCTTCCGTCGGCGATAGTCTCGGCGGCGCGGGGGTCCACGTCGCCTCGGATCTGCTCGAACGGAGCCCGCTATGCGCGTCCTGGTCGTCAACCACGTCACCCTCGACGGTGTTCTCCAAGGGCCGGGCCGCCCGACGAGGACACCCGGCACGCCTTCCACCAGGGCGGCTGGGCACAGCACGCGGCACACGACCCCGCGATCGGCGCCGCAGTCACCGAACGGGTGGGCCGCGGCTTCGCATGGTTGTTCGGCCGTCGCAGCTACCAGGAGATGCTTGGCCACTGGAACGAGGTCGGCGGCCCCTACAAGGACGGCTTGAACCGCACACTCAAGTACGTCGCCTCCGCGAACCCCGACCTCGACCTGCCCTGGCCGAACTCCACCTTGCTCACCGGCGACGTACCCAACGCCGTCGCTGCCTTGCGCGAGCAGCCCGGCGGCAACCTGGTCATCATGGGCAGCGGCCACCTCATCCGATCGCTGCTGCCCCACGGACTCGTGGACGAGCTGCTCCTGATGATCCACCCGATCGTGCTCGGCTCGGGCCAGCGCCTTTTCGGCCCAGCCGAGGACACGGTGTCCCTGAGCCTTGTCGACAGTGCCACCACATCCACAGGCGTGATCCTGGCGACCTACCGTCCTTGATCGACTCTCCACACCTGGAAGCCCGCCAAGCCCAGCCGGCGCAGTGCACGACCCGCCTGTCGGCGGCGGTGTCATAGCCGCGAGCGGCGGTGTCTCTCGGCCGCGCCCAGGCGACCGGATATGACGCGGCGGGACCGGGGCAGTTTATGCCCCATTATGGCCCGGTCCTGGCGACAGGCATGGTCCTCGCCGGCGTTGGCGCCGACCTCGGCCACCGACGCCGGGGATCTTTCGGTTTGGCTCGGTCGGGGCACACCCCTTCGACTTGGCCGCCCCCGTGACCGCTCAGGCGGCTACCCGCCGTTGCTGTCCGTCGACCCTGGCCAAACCCCATGAACCCAAGCAAGACTGAATTCCGCTGGTGGCTGTGCTGCTGGGGCCACATCTTCGAACACGACTCCGTCCCCGCCGGCGAAGAACTCAGCTGCCCGGAGTCCGACCAGGTGAGCCCTGCAACACCACGCTGCTCTAAGCCCCCTTCCGGACCCGCAGCGACGCCGAGGACGCCCACCTGCTCGGGAAACCCGGTGGGCACCCTGGGCCCGCTGACGCCAGCTTCCGCCCTAGGGACTGATGTCACCAGATCCCTGTTCACAGGAAGCGCAACCCGCGCCTTCCGCCGCCTGATGCCGCACCGTCGACCGTGATCCGGCGCTTTGGTTGCTTATCCCGGCGGAAATAGGCTCCTCGATCCGCGGCTTCGGCGCCGGCGCACCATCATCGTCCCCGCGCGCGCCACGGACGGCTTGGCACTGACGTGCAAAGCCCGAGCCTCGCCACGATGCCCGGAAGACATGGACGCGATCACCACTCCCGGATGCGTACGGTGCACAACGCCCCGCGTTGATGCGAGTTGCGCCACGGGGAACCGAGGTAGTGCAGTTCAAGGACACCTCCGGCCGGCTCGTATCGGGCGCCTGCGCGCTTCATGATCCGGTCCAAGAACGGGGCCTGGGACGGAGCGATCCAGAGCCACAGACACCAGACGGATGCGGTGCTACGTTCGGAGCCTAGGTGTGCCGGGAAGATCTGGTCGGCGTCCTGTTCGCCGACGCCCCGGAGACCCAGTGACAACACCACCACCGCGCCCTTCGCAGGCTCAACTGCAGAAACTGCATCCACCCGGCCGCGTCTTGGCAGCCTTCCCCACCGCACTCGAGCTGGTACCAGCTCGCGTCCGGCCCCGTCGCCCCACCTTCGCCAGGCGGACCACCCGCCGGAAAGGGATGACCGATGTCTAGCAGCCACCACCAGGACCATGGGAACGGCGACAGGCGCGGTACCTCGGGCTGGCCATCACCGGCGATCGGGTTCCTGCTGTCCGCCCCGGGTCTGGATCGACGGTGACCCGTCGGCCACCGTCACCCACCTCACCGAACGCGCGAGCCTCGCACACCTCAGCGTCGCCCTCGAGATGAGCATCGTCCTCACCCAGGCGCTGGCCGCCATCTGGTTCTACAAGCTCTACCGATCCGTGAACGAATCGCCGGTGTCGCGGTCGCTGCGTTCGGGCTGGTCAACGCAGTGGCGATCATGGCCAGCGCGGTGTTCATGGCCACCGCCCTCGCAGTAGCTGCGAACCCCTCACTCGCGCCCGCCGGCGACACTGCAGGCACCGTCGGAGTGCTCCACCAGCTCAGCACCGCCAACTGGTGCATCGGCGCCCTGTTCTTCGGGCTCTGGCTGATCCCGATGGGATGGGCAGCCATCACCAGCGGCCGGTTCCCGACGACCCTCGGCTGGCTGCTCTGGGCAGGCGGGGTCGGCTACGTGCTCAGCAGCTTCGCCGACTACGGCCTCGCCAACGGACCCAACCTGCTCGTCGACGCGCTGGCCTTCCCCGCCACCATCGCCGAATTCTGGATGATCGGCTACCTCCTGACCCGCGGCATCCGCCCCCAGACCAGGGCCGCGCAACCCACACCGGAAACCACCGTGCCCACCCGGCATAACCCACCCGACTGCTGCGACCCTCTTACCGCCGCTTGCAGGCGAGCAGGATGCCCTTGCACGTAGGGTCAGCCAGTGGGAGCCTTGCGGCGAGATCCGCTCTCCGAGTGTCTCCTTTCCGGACCGCGCATTCCTATCGGTAACCTCGGCACCGTGGTTCCCTCCCCGGGGTATTCGCAGGGTAGTCAGAATCGTCACCGAACTTGGTCGCCGCGGCACAGGCTTCCTTTTCGATCATGCTGACGCTCGCGCTCGTAACCGCCGCCCATCTACGAGCGGTCTGCCCGAGGAACTCGTAACCTTTCAACAGGCCTGGGGAGACGCAGAACCAGTCGCCGACTACTTGGACCTGATTGGGCACGACCCTGTAGCAGACGTGGCGGCATACGCGTTGCCTGAACAGTTGTGGCCCAAGTGGTTCGTAGGGCGGGTGAACCTGGCTAGTGACGGACTCATCTACGGCCAAGACTGCTTCATGCTCGGCTACCCGTACGGTCTCGCAAGCCCGATCGGCGAGGACGGGAATCAGATCCCGATCGTACGCAAGGTATCTTCGCGGGTTCCTTCAATCACGACGGCCAGCGGGGATGGTACGTCGACGCCACTGCCAACCCCGGATTCTCAGGAGGACCGGTTATCTTCGAGATCAGCGGGTCGAATAGGCAGTACGCCATAGCGGGTTTGGTGCGCGGGGTACTGACGGCCCCAATGCAGGAACCGACGGAGGAAGAGCCCAAACCCGAGCGTGTCTCCGCTCGTCACCCAGTGCCCCACCGACGTGAAGCACATACTGGACCTTGGGTTGGCAAACCGCGATTGAATCCGCTCGATCTCTCCTCGGCAGCGCGGCCAGCACTCAGCGCGCACGCACTTGCGGCGGACCCGCGCGCGAGAACGGACCGTGCCATGACGCGCGTGTTTCCGCCGCTTGGCGGAGACGTCAATACCTGGTGATCGGCCGGACTTAGCTGATGCTTGGCGCCATGAGACGACTGCGAGACGGAATAGCGATCGGGCTGCGGTGGACCGGGATCATCTGTTCAGGTCCACCGTCATTGTGGCTGCCCCGTTTGGCCATCGCCTTGGTTCTCCATTCCGATGGTGAATGGATGGCCAAGTCATTGTTCGCGGCGGCGGGTCTCGCGTGGTCCGGCGTACTTTTGCCATCGGTTGTCCGGGCGTCTGCGGTTCCTGTGGCAGGAGTTCTTGCCGCCCTCAGTGGCGGCCTGCTCTCTCTGTTTCTCGCGGACCCTAAGGCGACCGCACCATCCAATAGCGCCGAGATGGGGTTCTTGGTTTGGGCCCTATTGACTGCTGGGGCGCTGCTTTGTGGGGTCAAGTGCACAATCAGGTAGATCAACGTCGCAGTGAACAGGCGCTGCTAGCGAGAATTGAAGCCCTCGAATCGCGGCACAGGGAGGCGCACGAGGATCTGTCCTCTGCCTTGACCCGAGTGATTGCTGGACTTGAGCCGAGACAGGGGCGCTGGTTCGGCCGAGGCAAACGCTGACGTGGGGGTTCCTGCCGTCGTGGGGAACACGCGCCGACATCGCGGTCGTGGATGCCCCAAGCCGATGGGCTACAGGACCCGGCGGCCGATTGATTCGTACGGGCGTCGGACGTCGTGTAGTGGGAGCCAGGGATCAAACTGACGAACCTCCGAGCGACCAGCGTCGCTTGACTCCCACCAACGGATGATCCGGTCTAGCACGCAGCCGAGGTAGTCATCGGCGAAGTCCTGCCACAGAGTGTCGGAGGTCTTCCACCGGGTCGCGCGCTGTGTCGGGTCGGACGTCGACGATGTGTCTCGAAGCGTTGGTGCGGCCGGGGGCACCCCTCTTCGAGGCAGTCTCCTTCTCGGCCTGTGACCCGCATGACGCACACGACCTGCGTCGGCCGCACCCCGGAGGCTTTGTATGCCCGGCCTGTACGGGGCCGACTCGGCGCTAGCGTGATCGAGATGATGACTGAAGACTGTGCGGACGACGAGGCGCTCGTCGGAGGCATGGTGAACGCGGGGGCGGTCTTCCGCAGGGGGGCGCTGGTGGAACGCCCGGCACCGCACAACGCACACACCCTCCATGCGCACCTGCTCGCGCTGAGAGAGCACGGCTTCGACGGGGCTCCGACTCCCTTGCGCCTCACCGCTGACGGCCGTGAACAGCTCACCTTCGTCCCCGGCGAAGTAGCTTCGCCGCCGTTCCCGCCCTGGGTGATGACGACAAGCGCCCTCGAATCGGTGGGGCGCCTGCTGCGCCGCCTGCATGAGGTCAGCGCGACCATCACGGGCGCCACCGAGGCCGAGTGGCCCCAGGACCTCGCCGACCCGGAGGGGGGAACGACGGTGTGCCACAACGACGTGTGCCCCGACAACGTCGTCTTCCGCGACGGCCGTGCCGCCGCCTTGATTGATTTCGACTTGGCAGCTCCGGGCCGTCCTCTCTGGGACGTCGCCATGGCTGCCCGCTACTGGGCGCCCATGCTTGATCCGGTGTCCGCGACTGCCCTGTATCCCGCCGGACTGGACGTGTCCGCACGGCTGCGGATCCTCGCCGACAGCTACGGCCTCTCGCCGAGGGATCGGGCCGGACTGCCGAGGGTGATCGAACAGGCCACTGAGGTCTGCCGGGCCTTCGTCGCCCGCCGCGTGTCTGACGGCAACCCCGTCTACCTCCAAGCGCTGGCCGAACGCGGCGGATGGGAGCGGTGGGATCGCATGCAAGCCTGGTTGGCCGCCAACCGCGAGACATTCACGGTCGCTCTGCTGGCCTGACATCCTCGGGCGTTGGCACTCGTACCTGCCGAGGACTACCGGGACCACTCGCACCGAACCACACGATCATCCGGATCTGCTTGTTGCACCCGGAGGGGCCGGCACGAAACCGGGGCGCCTGTCTTGGGCGATCGGTCAGGAGTGCTTGCGGTCGACGCGCTCGATGCGAGTCCAACCTGTCCAGCCGCTGTTCGAGCAGGACAAGGTAGTACTCGATCGCAGGCTCGCGCACGATATCAGCGGCACCTATTTCTCGAGCCTGGGCGTGATGCCTGACGCACCGTAAACGCGCACGAAGGCCCAGCGGGTGACGGTGGCACACGCGCGCCGCACCGCGGCCCTGCTCGGCAGAAATTCCAGCACGCCGCAGCACGCGAGCGTGCAGCGCGGCCATCGACAGCCGACTTGGGATCTGGGAGACCGTGGTGCACAACACCCGCAGCGACACTGTCACGCGCAGGCATTTCGACGCCCATCGTCGGCAGCGAACGGTCGCGGCCGCGCTGCTCGTGTGGGCGCTCGGCTACGCCGCCTATCGGGCCTACTACGCCGCCGTCGGACACGGTTCTTAGGCATGATCGGCCAACCCGTGTCCGAAGCGCAGTTCCGCGCCGTGAACGCCGTTGGGGGGCCAAGCCCCGCGCTCGCTGTCTGCGATGCTCAAACGAAGACGCTCCTCGGGGATGTGAGTTGGGTTTGGCGGCAACGGACCGACGCCCGAATCGCGCAATCCCATGATCGGTATCTGGCTCGGATCCGCGGCTCGGGCGCGGGAACCGGCACACAGGCACAGCAAGCCGTCGTCGACCTCTTCTTCCGTCACACCGCTGTGAACCGGGTTGAGGCGGGTACCGACGTTGACAATGTCGCCGAGCAGCGTGCCTTGAAGAAGGCCGGCTTCACGCGCGAAGGCACCACCCGAGGCGCCCAGTGGCGCGATGGTGCCTACCACGATTGCCACCTCTACAGCATTCTCCGCAGCGAATGGGAAGCTCGCTGACCACCGCGGTAACACGACTACTCCCGGATGCCGCGGAGACGGGGCACGTCAGGCCGAGCACCAATGGTGCTGAACCTGGGCACGGCCGAGCGCACGGATTTGCCGCAGAGAGGGAAAGCGCTGAGGTGCCGAATGTCGGACGTCGCACAGGTCCCTGGCACGGTGGGCCGCCGAGTCGTAGTCTCGACTCATGTTCGGAGTCGGACCGGCCGAAGCTGTCATTCTTGTTCTCGCCGCGGTCGTGGTCTTGTTCCTCGCCGGACGACTCCTTCGCGGACTGCTACGGCTGGGTCGACGCTAATACTGACTGGCGCGGCATCGGAGTCAACTGGAGGGCCTAGCAGAGCGGCGGCTGTAGTAGCGGCGGCTCGAGACGGAACTCCTGAACGCGGTGCCACGAGTCGGGCTCGGCGGACCCAGCTACGAGCGCCACCTGATCGATATGAACCCGAATCGGCAACTGGCGGCTGACGGACGACTCGGCCGCCCGCAGCGCCGAAACGCTGCCTCGGCGGCGCTCGCCCACGGTCAGGTGCGGCACAACGTCTTCGAAGGCCCCGCCGTACGGCGCATGATCCGGGAACGCACGCCAGACCGCTGAGGTCAACTCCCGAAACGGCCGGTCCGGCTCCGGTGCCAGCCACAGGACGTCCTGGCCGAACCAGTCACAGCGACCGAAGGTACACTCGAACGCCGGCACGGAACTCAGGGCGGATGCGAGCCGGCTGATGACCTCGTCGTCGATCGCGTCTGGGTGCACAAAGGGGTACAGCTCCAGAAACGCCGGCCGGCATCCACCAGGCGTTGGCCACGTCGAACTGGGCGCCGACGTCCTAACTGTCACCTCGACGGCACCGACTGGGGACGATGACCGCGGTCTCAGTAGCTGTCACAGCGTTGACCAGTCCTTTCCCACGCGGTGTCCGCGAAAACCGTTGCCCGCGCCCCGTGTCGACCAACGCGGCCTCCACACTCGCCAGCCTTGGCGCGGCAGCCTTTCACGGATTTGCTGCAGACAGGGCATCCTCGGTCGCCCCGATCACGCGTAGGCGCGCCCTGCGCGACCAGCGTCTTTTCGCCGCGAAGCGGCCGTGTCATACCGCCGCGAGCTGACCTCCCCCAGCCCCGACTTTCACTCTCATGCCGATGACCGTGCGTTTGTAGGTGTGCGGCTCAGCTTGAAACGCGACGGAGTCGTACCGGCGATCAGTACGGTCAGTCCATGCCGGTGCTGGCGTGGATAGTCGTGTCCGGCCTGGCGATGAGCGCGATCGCCTTGATCGGTGGCGTCACGTTGGCGATCCCGGAGCGGGCGTTTCGCCGGGTGGTGACCCCTTTGGTCGCTCTCGCGGCGGGGCGTTGCTTGGCGGGGCGTATTCATGATCCCCGTCGGGCGCCTACGGAAACCACCTATCGGTTTACGTCTGGGTGGTCGCGGGGCTGTTCGTTCCACGTCTTGGAACAGTTCCTGCACTGGCACCACTGCCATCGACCGGTCAGCGAGCACGAGCCCCTGGCTACCTGCTCCTCGCCGCGGACGGGTTGCACAATCTGGTCGGGGGTGTAGCCGTGGGCAGCGCGTTGATGGTCGACGTGAAGCTGGGCGTGGTGACCCGGCTGGTGGCCGCGATGCATGAAGTTCCGCAGGAGCTCGGCGACTTCGGCATCCTTGTTCACAGTGGCTGGAGTCCGGCGTCTATGTCCTGATCTTCAACGTCGCCTCTGCGTTGACCTTTCCGGTCGGCGGAGTGGTGGCCTATGCCTTGGCGGGGCACTTCGAGACTGCGGTGCTGGTGCCCTTCGCAGCGGGCAACTTCCTCTACATCGCGGTCGCCGACCTGCTTCCGGAGATCACCACCTCGCCGGTACCCCGGCAGAAAATGCTGGACACCTCAATCTTCGGCGCCGGCCTGCTCGCCTTGCTCGCGGTCGCCCTTCTCGATGACCCCGAACAGCCGGCCCGCGAGTACGCGTCCGCGGTACCCGGCGCGGGACCCTTCGTCCCGCACCAGCACGGCGCTGTCCAACCGGACCATTTCGCCTCTGTAGCCGGTCGTCGGCTTCGGGGTTGGGTGGAGACAGCCCTCGAGAAGGTCGAGCGATGGGTCGCTGGTGCGGACATGGACCCTGGCATCACTACGGGTACGCCTACCCACCGCCCTACGGGCCACCGGCCGCCTCACCGCGCCCTCCACCGCCCCCAGTCCCTATCCGTATGGCGGACCGCCGCGGCGGCGACGCCGGCGGGACCCCGAAGAGCTCGAGGACTACCTGCAAGACCTCGAGGAGGAGGTCGCCCGGGTACGGGAGGAGCTCAACGAGCTGCGGCAGCCCCGCACCGGTGACGGCTGAGGTGGGGTGATGACTGCTCCCGTCGTGGTCGGCGTCGACGGCACCGGGCGGAGCCTGCGCGCTTTGATGTGGGCCGCTCACGACGCCCACGTTCGTGGCCGTCCGCTTCGGCTGGTGCACACGTTGCCGCGTTGGGAAGGCGACTTCCCTCTCTTCCCGCCCGGCCGGTTCGAGACCGCGCAGGCTCGCGGACGCGGATCGTGGCGGAGGCCACCGCGCTGGTCCAGGACGCCTACCCGCACCTGCCGCTCAGCGCCGAGCAGCCGATGAGCACGCCGGCAGCCGCCCTGCTCACCGAGAGCCGGCAGGCACAAGAGGTCGTGGTCGGCGCCAAGGGTGAGGACATCGGCAACGTCGCTCTCGGCTCCACCACCCTGCAGCTGGTCGGCCACGCCGCCAGCCCGGTGATCGTGGTCGGGCACCCCTCGGCCGGGCACCGGCGCCTGGTGATCGGCACCGACGGCTCCCCCGACTCCACCGCCCCTCGGCTTCGCCTTCGCTGAAGCCTCCCTCCGCGGCGCACGCCTGCACGTCGTCAGCGCCCTCGGGCTCCCGCAAGGCTGGCCCACCCATCTGCTGCGCCCCGAACCACCCGACGACGAGGAGACCGCCAAGCGCCTCCACGAGGTCCAGAACCAGCTCGCACCCTGGCGCGAGACCTACCCCGACGTCGAGGTCGTCGAGGACGTGCACCGGACCGCACCCGTGCACACGCTCGCGCGCGCCTCGCACCACGCGGGACCTGCTCGTCCTCGGGTCCCGCGGCCGCGGCGGCTTCCACGGCCTGGCAGTCGGCTCGGTCACCCACAAGCTGCTGCACCTCACCGGCTGCCCCATCGCAGTAGTCCGCGCAGTGAGCTAACCGCGAGTTGCTCCGGCGCCCGACCGGGACTCCTCCGCGACGAAATCCAGTCATGGACGGCGGCAGAGAACTTGCCGTCCACCCCAGCCTTGTCCAGCGTCCGCATCTGCCGCAGACGGCGAAGTGCGCCGGGCCAATGCCAGTTCACTTAACTCGTCGCTGTCCCTAGCGTTACCTCATGCGTGTCGATGATGTCGCGAGGATCGAGCTGGGAACCTTCGTCCGACCCCCACAAGAGACCGACACGGGCACTCATCGGGTCGAGACCGTGCTCGGATACGTGGCGCGAACGCCCGCTGGCGTGCTCCTGCTCGACACCGGGCTGGGGGAAGCGGACGAGGAGACCGAGGACTGGTACCGGGCCCGACGGGTCAAGATCGAAGACGCCCTGCGCACCGTGAGCCTGACGGTCGAGGACATCGACCTGGTCGTCAACTGCCACCTACACTTCGACCACATAGGCGGCAACCCGGAGTTCGCCGGTCGGCCGATCTTCTGCCAGCGTCGTGAGTTGGAGACCGCGCGCACCACCGAGTACACCGTTCCCGCGCTCGTCGACTTCGCCAGGGCCCGCTATGAGTTGCTTGACGGCGAAGTCCAGATCGGGTCCGGCGTTCACATCATCCCGACGCCCGGCCACGTGGACGGGCATCAGTCGATCGTCCTTGAGTGCGACGACGGTTCGATCGTGCTGGCCGGCCAGGCCCATGACGTCGCATCGCAGTGGTCGGCCGACGTCATGGCCGCCCGAGACCGAATTCGGACACAAGCCGCCTCACCCGAGACCGAGCCCCTGGATGGATCGACTGCTTCAGTTCGACCCGAAACGGGTCGTCTTCGCGCACGACCACGCCGTTTGGAGTCCCTGAACGGACATCCGCACATGCCGCAGATAGCGTGCGCTGCGGCCAACCGGATCTGCCGCTGTCCGCGCGGGCGTGCCGCTTTGCCACTCCTCGTTGGATGGACTTCGGTTGGCGCCTAGGTGTGAGCGGTCAGGTAGGCGACCAGGTCGTCCGCCCCGACGCGCTTCGCCTGTTCGAGCGCATGCCTTCGGTGTGCGTGTCGTGCCTTGGCGGAGGTAGCTCGCTGGGCGCACTCGATGTACACACGGCTGCTCCCCGTCGCGCGTCGGGGTTGAAGTGATCGACGTAGAAGCCCGCTCGCGCCTGGAGGAACTCGCGATACAGGTCCAGCAGTTCGGGGCCGTGGGTGGCGAGCAACTCACCAGAGCGGGCCTCCAGATCCCATGCATCCCGCCTGGTCAGCGCAGCCCCTCGTGCCTCGGCGATCCGGAGGGCGGTCTCCGCCATGCGAAAGTGACTGGTGTCGTACAAGGCGTTGATGGCCTCTCCAATTGGCCCCCAAGATTCGAAGGCGGCCCGGGTGGCCGGCTTCGGCGCGTCGAAGCTGGACAAACTCGTACGCCTGGGCGCTGGTGGTATCGCGGAACTTCGGCCCGAGCGGAGTGTGCGCGGCGGCGGCCGGAGCATCGACCGGAGTGAGGCCGAATTTTGACCCCCTTCGGCCGGACTCTCGGCTCAGTCGAGTCGAGAGGAGCGAAGGGAGTTGCTGACTGTGGAGGACTGGGCTGAGATCCGTCGGCTGCATCGGGCGGAGGGGTTGCCGATCAAGACGATCGCCCGGACGCTGGGGATCTCGCGGAACACGGTGCGGGCGGCGATCGCCTCGGACGCGCCGCCGAAGTACGAGCGCAAGCCGGCGGGGTCGGCGGTCGATGCGGTCGAGGCCGCGATCCGGAGCTGCTGCAGGCGGTGCCGACGATGCCGGCGACGGTGATCGCCGAGCGGATCGGCTGGACGCGTCGGATCACGGTGCTTCAAGGAGCGGGTGCGCGGAGCTGCGGCCGGCCTATCTGCCGCCGGACCCGGCGTCGCGGACCAGCTATGAGGCCGGGGAGGTCGCCCAGTGCGACTTGTGGTTCCCGCCGATCGAGCTGCCGGTCGGGTTCGGGCAGACCCGCCACCCGGCCCAGTTGCCGGTGCTGACGATGGTCACCGGCTACTCCCGCTGGCTGTCGGCGGTCCTGATCCCGACTCGCCGGGCCGAGGACCTGTTCGCCGGCTGGTGGCAGCTGATCGCGGCGCTGGGCGCGGTGCCCCGGACGCTGGTCTGGGACGGGGAGGGCGCGATCGGCCGCTAGCCGCGGCGGCCGGATCGAGCTGACCGGCGACTGCCAGGCGTTCCGCGGCACGCTCGGCACCAAGGTGATCGTCTGCAAGCCCGCCGACCCCGAGGACAAGGGCCTCGTCGAACGGGCCCACGACTACCTGGAGCGCTCCTTCCTGCCCGGCCGCACCTTCACCGAGCCCGGCGACTTCAACACCCAGCTGCAGCGGCTGGCTGCGCGGCGTCAACGCCCGGCCGCGCCGGGCGCTGGGCTGCGCGCCGACCGACCGGATCGGCGCGGACCGCCAGGCCGATGCTGCCGCTGCCGCCGGTCGCGCCGGCGACCGGATGGCGGCACCTCGACCCGGCTGGCGCGCGACCACTACGTGCGGCTGGACTCCAACGACTACTCCGTCCACCCCGCGCGTGATCGGCCGCCGCATCGAGGTCATCGCCGACCTGCGACCGGGTCCGGGCCTTCTGCGACGGCAAGACCGTCGCCGACCACGAACGGGTCTGGGCCCGGCACCAGACCATCACCGACCCCGAGCACCTCGCGGCCGCCACGGTCGCTGCGCCGCACCCGCGTCGGCGCGCTGCGCCCGGCCGCGACCGCACCGCCGAGCTCGCAGGTCGAGCAGCGACCGCTGAGCGACTACGACACCGCCCTCGGCATCGACCGACCGACTGAGCACCGACGGCGGGTGCGCGTGATGGCCGCCCGCAAGGCCACCGCCACCACGGCCCGCCGGCGCCGGGACCTGACCGCTGAGGTCGCGTTCCTGACCCGGGCGCTGAAGGCGCCCACCCTGCGCGAGTGCGGTGCCCCGGCTGGCCGAACGCGCCCGGGCCGAGTCCTGGACGCACGAGGAGTTCCTGGTCGCCTGCCTGCAACGCGAGGTCGCCGCCCGCGAGTCCCACGGCGGCGAGGGCCGCATCCGCGCCGCCCGGTTCCCCGGCCCGCAAGTCGCCTGGAGGAGTTCGACTTCGACCACGCCCGCGGCCTCAAACGCGACCTGATCGCCCACCTCGGCACCCTGGACTTCGTCGCCGCGCGGGAGAACGTGGTCTTCCTCGGCCCGCCCGGCACCGGCAAGACCCACCTGGCCACCGGCCTCGGCGATCCGCGCCTGCCAGGCCGGCCACCGGGTCCTGTTCGCCACCGCCACCCAGTGGGTCGCCCGGCTCGCCGAGGCCCACCACGCCGGCAGGCTCCAAGCACGAGCTCGTCCGGCTCGGCCGCTACCCGCTGCTGGTCGTCGACGAGGTCGGCTACATCCCCTTCGAGCCCGAGGCCGCCAACCTGTTCTTCCAGCTCGTCTCCTCCCGCTACGAACGCGCCTCGCTGATCGTCACCTCCAACAAGCCCTTCGGCCGCTGGGGCGAGGTCTTCGGCGACGACGTCGTCGCCGCCGCGATGATCGACCGGCTCGTCCACCACGCCGAAGTCGTCGCCCTCAAGGGCGACTCCTACCGGCTCAAAGACCGCGACCTCGGCCGAGTGCCCAGGTCGACCACCGAGGAACCATGACCACCGAGGGGGTCAATTTTCAACCGGCGGAAAGGGGTCAATTTTCGACCGGCGTTGACACGGAGCATGGCAAGCAGCTGCGATGACCTCGAATGCCTCGTCTCCGAAGCCGTCCAGCTCCGAGATCCATGCGTCTTCGCCGTCTTCGGACAGCGCCCAGAATGCCTCGGCCAGTCCACGATCGAACGGCTCGGAGCCCTCCGGTCGGGCGCACCAGGCCCACAGGGCCGGCATCACCTCCTGGCAAGCGCGAGCCCGGCCAGGGTCCACGAGGCGCGCCCCGTGCAGATACTCGGGAACCATTCGCTCCGCGGCCGCCACTTCCAGGGACACGTCCACCCTGTGTGGGAGCGCGTCACGCCGCGTCTGCCAGTCATGCCGCCGGCTCCAGGCGTCACGAAGGTCGAGCGGCGGCTTGTTTGGAGTCATCTGGCACCTTGATCGTCTTGCTCATGGCGAAGCCAAGTCTGCGCGCTACAGGCTGACACACCTTGTCGCGCGCGCACTGCACTTGGCCCCGACCAACGCACTGACATGCCGCGGACAGGAAAGTTGGAAGGAACGAGGAATCCGCGTCCCCCGGCCGCGGCCGGGCCGTGTCAGACCGGTCCCCTTTCCGTTAGCCTCGGTGCCGCTGCGAGCTTTCGTGGGCCTGGCAGAGGAGGCACCGGTGAAGACCACGCTAAGGGTCTGGTTGCCCGTCATCCTGGGCGCGATCGCGGCCATCGTTGCGGACGCGCTCGACGGTGAAATCGACTGGACGTGGCAGTACTTGCTGGCGGTGGCCGCCGGCCTCGTCGTGATCGGATCAGTAGGAAGTTTGCTTGTCCGGGCCGCTCATCGGAAGCACTGACATCCACGTCCTACACGGCGGTCGCTGCATGCTGCCGCCAGCTGCCTGCAGACTTTCACCCTCATGCCGCTGATCGCGCGTTGGCGGCGGCTGCGCGACCTGCGCCTTTCCGCTGCCTGTCGGCGGGAGGGGTGACGTCCAACAACGTTGCCCCGATTATGTCGACGCTGTACATACGCCATGCCTCCCCTCGGTTGCGGGCCGGGCTTCCGAGATACTTGAAGGAAAGTCGAGTCAGGGAGCATCAGAATGGCGAAGAAGCGTTGGCGCGAGCTCAGCCCTGGCAACGGCGGCTCATCGTGGCCGCCGCCACCGTCGAAGGCGCGCTCAAGGTCGCAGCGCTGGTCGACCTCAAGCGGCGGCCGGTCGAGAAAGTCCGCGGATCCAAGAAGAGCTGGGCTGCCGCCGTCATCATGATCAACTCCGCCGGCGCGGTTCCCATCGCCTACTTTCTGAAGGGTAGGCGCAGACAAGGCTGATGATCCGGTCGGCATGCCTGGACCGTCCTCGCCCACGCTAGGTCATCGAGCCGCCTCGAGCGTGGTGGTGCCGTAGTTGGGCAGACCTCGCCGCAGCGGCGGCGGCCGGTGCAGCATCCAAGCTCTGTCCGAGACCGATTCAGAGGAGTCGGCGACGTGGCGGAACTGGTTCGGACCAACGATCCCGCTTTGCTGTCTGCGATCCCGGGGACTGCTGATGTCCGCGCAGATCCCTCACCACGTCACTGACCGCCACGCGAGCAGCCTCGACGGGTTCAGCGAAGTCATCCAGCAGAGGGTTCTTGTTCCGGACGAGCGGGCGGGAGAAGCACGCGAACTTACTAATCGACGCCGACCTGGGTGAGTGGCTCCGCCACTGATCAGGCCGCGCGGACGACTGGCCGGTCCTTCCCCATCCGCTGAGCGCGAGACAGACAGCACGACCCGCGTCTTATCGCCGCCTGTCGGCGGCAGTGTCATACCGCCGCAAAGCGTTTGGGACGCCGAGGTGGGGCCGGAACAGCAACCTCAAAGGACGTCCAAGTCACCGATGCTCTCGCCCACCGCGCCCGAATCCGAGTCCGGACCTGCCCCCACATGGGGGCGGGGAGGGTCACATCACCGGCTGGCAGCCTCGGACACTTCGAGCACGAGCTTGCCTCGGGTTTCGCCGGCGGCGAGTCGGGCGAATGCGGCGGGTGCATCGCGGAGTGGGTACACGTGGTCGATCCGCGGCGTGACGACACCCTGGGCGACGAGGGTGGTCACCGCCTCGAGCTCGGCTCGTGACTGGGGGACGACCAGCACGCCGACTCTCTTTCCGGTGATGTGTCCCACCAGCGGGCCGGCGATCGCGGTGCTCAGCAGGATCCTGGCCAGGCCGCCCACCATCGCGTACCTGCCGCCGCGCCGCAGGGCGCGGTGCACGCGCAGCGGCGAGCGATGGGCCACGAGATCCACGATCAGGTCGAAGCTGTCGCGTTCGTCGGCCCAGTCCTCGGTGGTGAAGTCGATCGTGCGGTCGGCCCGATCTCGCGCAGGAAGTCGCCCTTGTCGGCCCTGTCGACCGCCGTGACCTCCGCCCCGGCATGCTTGGCCAGCGCGACAACGAACACACCGCCGGCACCGCCCGCGCCGTTGACCAGAACCCGATCTCCCGGCCGGACATCGGCGGTCGCCCTGCGCGCGATGCCGCCCGCCTGCGGGATCGTCGAGGCCTCCGCGAACGACAGCCCGCCAGGCTTGCGGGCCAACAGGTCGGGTCGCGTGCAGACGAGCTCGGCAAGCCCGCCCCGGTATCCGGCCAGTTCGCCGAACAGCTCGTCTCCCACGGTGTACTCCGTTACCGCACTGCCGACCGCGGCGACGACGCCTGCGACGTCGGATCCCGGCACCGGGTGCCGCGGTCGGCGCAGCCCGTTGGACCACCGCGCGTACGCCGGACTTCCCGTCAGGTTCTCACGGTCCGAGCCGTTCAAGGAGACCGCTCGCACTCGCAGCAGAATCTCGTCGGCGGCGGGGACGGGCTCCGGGAGCTCGCCCAACCGGAGGACGTCCGGAGTGCCGTACCTGTCCTGGATGACCGCTTGCATCGGGACCCCTGTCTGCGACCGACGCCGCTCGCACGCACCGATGCTATGGGACTGGAGCAGCCGCGTCCCGTAGACCCGGACTGGAGCGAAGCGGGCTTGGCCGCCGAGGCAACTCCGCCGCGCTCCCGGGCCGCGTCCTACCGCCGCGAAGCGGCAGTGTCATACCGCCGCCAGCGGCGCAGGCCCGTGGCGCGTCCATCGCCGATAGGCGCCGGCCAAATGATGGCTCGAGTCATCGGCTGGGCTTACGCTTCGCGGGTGACCCCCGACGAGGTTGGTCGGTATGCCGAGTCGCTGCCGCAGGTAAAGCGCAAGGGAACCGATTCGCATCCAGCGTGGTACGTCAACGATCGCTTGGTGGTGCGCCTGCATGACCAGAGCACCGTGGTGATTCGAGTGCCTCTGAGCAAGCGAGAACGCCTGCTGGAGACCTACCCGGACAGTTTCGGCGTGCCGCCCCGGATGGAGGCACATCACAAGGTCGAGGCGTACCTCGACCGGGCACAGCCTCGTGCCGTCCGCGAGGCCATCGACCTCGCGTGGGAGATGCAGCGAGGCTGAGACCCTCTGGACGCACTACATGCCACCGATAGTGCGTCACACCCGCAAGCAGGGCAGCTGACCATGCCAGGGCGCGAATCGCAGTACCCGTATGGGGGTTCGCCAAGTTCGCTGACTAAGCAAAGTCCTGGTTCTCGGTGATCCACTTTGTCAGGCGTGGGACGACCCAGAAGAGGTAAATCCCGAGAGTAACGACGCAGAGCAGCCACCACTTGATCCAGTTGCCAAACAGGCCAATGCCGCTACCGGTGAATCGCAGACGTCGGCCATCAATGATGGTGTGCTCGGTGCGCCAGCGGTATCGCATCACGACAGCCCATGGGGTCGCGAACCCAACGTGCACAGAGTTAGGAGGGACGACAAGATTCCAACCACAAGGAAGGATCCAGCGCCTCCGTCGAACTGGAAGCGCCTTGAAAGCTGCTGCGTGGGATGCGGTGAGAGGTATGACATGAAGTTCCTTTGGCGGTGTGCGGCCAAAGTACGGTAGAGAGCGCGGTGCGCCCTCGTCCCACGAATCGCAAAATTTGGACGAGGCAATCTCTCGCATTCGCCACCGCCCGGCCTTGAGCCTGCGTGCGGCTGGTGCGTCACTTCGCCGCCTGTCGGTGGTGGTGTCATACCGCGACATCGAGGTTCGGCTCACCTGCGTCTACCGCCGCAGGGGGCGCCACATTTTGGTGGTGGTCGGGCTCTGTCGCGTGCCAGCCCGTGGCTGGCCGGTGGTGCACGCGGACCTTGGCCTTAGTACGGGAACGGGTCTACGCCTGGTCCAGGGTCGAGCTCGCCACGGGACAGTCCGCCCATCACACGGATGCAGTCGCCTTGGTTCTCGATCAGGTAGCCGTACGGCGAGAATGGGAAGAACCTGCTGAGCACCTCTGAGCACTGCTTGGTGACGGCTGCGGAGGTCATCTGCCCGGTCGCCCAGGCGCTCGCGCACCCGCCGTGGGTGGCTGTCGCCCGGGTGACCGGTTTGGTCCATCCGTCGGATGGATGGGTGTACAGGATCGTGACCGTGTCCTGGTCACCGCACAGCTGGGATGGGTTGCCCGGAGGAGGCTCGGCCGACGCCGACGCGGACGGCGCGAGGATGAGCGCAGTGCCGAGGGCGATGGTCCCCGCGACCAGTCGCGGCGTCACGGTTGCCGCCTCGGTAGGCACTCCTGCTCGGCCGCCGTCAGCGGGTGCTCCCGAGCCCGCACCTTGTACAGCTCGCCGGGGTTGGACAAGGCGTCAGGCTGGAGTTCCCCGTAGCGGATGATCAGCTGGTTCACCCCGCTACGGGCGTTGCCTCCGAGCAACTCCCCGGTGACTGGGTCGACCGGCGCGGGCAGCGCGGCGAGGTAGGGGGAGCACAGACCCATGTTGCTGGGCGTACCAACGGGGGCTTCGGGCGCTGCCTGCGCAGGACCGGCCAGCAGCCCGGCCCCCAGCGCGACGAGGAGCGAACACGCCAGACCGGCCGACCGCAGGGCGACAGGCCTCACTCCAGGGCCTCGGGCGGGAGGTACGGCGCGATCGCGGTGAAGATGGCGTGGAAGGCGTAGAGCGCGCTGCCACACTCCTTGCGGTTGTTCGCCTTCAGGTCGGGCAGCACCATGTCCTCGAGCGAGTCGCCGTTGTGGAACACGTACGGGTAGGTCACGCCGAACTCCTGCAGCCGGTCGCACTGCTCGTAGGGGCTGCCGAACTCATCGGCCGGCTCCACGAACGCCTCGCCGCGGGCGAGCGTGGTGACGCAGCCGCTGTAGTCGAAACCGGAGGTGTCGATCGTCTGGCCGGTCATCTCGGCGAAGTGCTGGATACTGCCTGGGATGGACTTGCACGTGTTGGCCGGGTTGGCGATCCGGGTGACGTTCGGGTCGTAGCTGCCGGCCGCTGAAGCCGGCGCTGCCAGAAGGACTGTGGCCACCGCAACCGCGACGCCGCTGATAGATGCACGCAATTTCATGGAGACCCCCTGCACCTCGTCGAGGCGGCCCAACTGGAGCCTCACCTCGTGGGATCGTCACGCTAGGACTCCGAGGGCGCCCGGCGCCATGACCCGATTGAGCCAATGGCCGGCACCCGCGTGACCGCTCGACCGAACAAGCCCGGCACTCGTGTGATGCACCGTGCCAGTCCAGTCGCGGAACGCCTCACGAAGCCTGCGCACCATCACCGTGACGCCTTCGCGGTCAGGCGAGATGCCCTCACTCGGGCCGGCCGTGGTCGACGAAGTCCGGGTGCACCACCTCGTCGATCACCTCCACCTTGCCCTGACTGAACACCTCTTCGGGCATCGGCGCGGCAATCGCCTTGAGATCCTCGGACATCACACCCTCTCCCCCCGACACGATTCCCCGCCAGCCGACGCTAGGCCGATAGTCCCGACCCGACATAGCCCGACGCCGCAGCCCAGGGCGACCCGCTGGCCCGCTGAACAGGGACCCGATGCCCCGGATTTGAGTGCGTGCCATAAACCGCCGTGCGAACATCCAGGCACACTCTCGAAAGGCGGCCGCACCTTGGACCTGTCGCATGGGCCGGGCGAGGTGTTCGGGCTTCTGACGTTCATCGGCCTCGTCTTGCTCCTCTACGGTTACTCGAACGAGTGGCAACGAAGGCGCAGCAAACCCAGATCCCGACCCACCATCTCAGGAGCGGTCATGGCTGGGGGCAAGCGGCAAATGCTCGCGGGAGCTGTGTCCTTGCTTGTAGGACTTCTTGGGCTCCTCGTCGTGTGGGCCTTCTCCTAACCGGCTGCAGAACTGGCCGCCGACACGACCGTAAGTGCGCGGATCTGCCGCTGATCGCGCGTGGCGGCCGCTGCGCGACCTGCGACTTTCCGCCGCCTGTGGCGGCCGTGTCATACCGCCGCGAAGCGGCCGTGTCTTACCGCCTGTGGCCGCCTCGCCTTCAGTACAGCGGGCACTTCCCGTCAGCGCGCGAGTCGTCGCGAAGGTGCGCTGCTGGGTTCGGAGGCGGTCACCCGCGCCACGGGGTGCGGCGGAGCCCGGTGCGCACGCGGGGATCACAGGAGGGCGCTCGACCAGGAACGGCGTCATCACCTGCCTGGCGGGCGTCCGAACCGTAGGACCGTTCCTGTCCGGGTGGTCTAGCTTGTTCCGCCCCGAACCCACACGCCGGTGCTACTGTTCAAACGTGGCTGAATCAATTTCAATTGAAGTGAGGCGGCGTCCGGCGCCGACAGCCGAAGAGCGACAGGCCGCGGTGAGTGTGCTGGCCGCGGTGTCAGACCCGGTGCGCTGGACGGTCCTGGAGCGGCTGACGGCCGGGCAGGCCTGCGTGTGTGACCTCCAGGCGATCGTGGACGTGGCACCGAACCTGCTCAGCTACCACCTGAAGGTGCTGCGCGACGCCGCCCTGGTGACCACGAGTCGTCGTGGCCGCTGGGTGGACTACCGGCTGGCCACGGACGCAGGCGACCGACTGGCCGCCGCGCTACCGGTGCCGCAGGAGGCGTGACGATGAGCGTCATCGACCGGATGCCGGCCTCGACGAGGGGACGCTGGGGAACCCTCGCCGCAGCGGCGGCACTATGGGCGGCGCTGTACTGGGTAAACGGCTGGCTGTGGGACCGGGTGTTCTACGACCTGCTGGGCATGGCCCCGGACGCCCGGCTGACCGGGACGCTGCACTTCTTCTTCTACGACACGGTCAAGATCGCACTGCTGCTGGCCGGGATCATCTTCGTGGTCACGATCCTGCGCTCCTACATGAGCGTCGAGCGCACCCGCGCGCTACTCGGCGGACGCCGGGAGGGCGCCGGAAACCTGCTCGCGGCCGGCCTGGGTGTGGTCACCCCGTTCTGTTCGTGCAGCGCGGTACCGGCCTTCATCGGGTTCGTCGCCGCCGGTGTCCCACTCGGGGTGACGTTGAGCTTCCTGATCGCCAGCCCCCTGGTCAACGAGATCGCGATCGGCCTGCTGCTCAGCCTGTTCGGGATCCAGGTGACCGCGATCTACATCGGCGCGGGCCTGCTGATCGCGACGGTGGCGGGCTGGGTCCTGGGCCGGTTGCGCCTCGAACGGTGGGTGGAGCCGTTCGTGTTCGAGACCAAGCTCGGCGGCCAGGTCGTCTCCTCCACGCTGGGTCTGACGTTCAACCAGCGTTTGCAGATCGGCGCGGAGGAGGTCGCCTCGATCTTCCGCAAGATCTGGCCCTATCTGCTGCTCGGCATCGGCCTCGGCGCGGTCATCCACGGTTGGGCACCCGCAGACTTCTTCACCCGCTACGCCGGCGCCGGCAACGCCTCCGGCGTGCTCGTGGCGGTCCTGATCGGGATCCCGCTGTACTCCAACGCCGCCGGCATCCTCCCGCTGGTGCAGGTCCTCTACGACAAGGGGCTGCCGATGGGCACCCTGCTGGCGTTCATGATGGCCGTGGTCGCGCTGTCGCTACCCGAAATGATCCTGCTGCGCCGCGTCCTCAAACCCCAACTCCTCGCCGTGTTCATCGCCGTCGTGGGCGCCGCCATCATCGCGGTCGGCTACCTGTTCAACGCCCTGCTCATCTGACCCGCCACAACGCTCGAAGGGAATCCACCATGCACGTCAAGATCCTCGGCCCCGGCTGCAAGAACTGCCAAAACCTCGAACGCGTCACCCAAGAGGCCATCGACGACCTCGGCCTGGCCGCCACCGTGGAGAAGGTCACCGACTACCCCACCATCGTCAGCTACGGGATCATGTCCACCCCCGCCCTGGTCGTCGACGAGAAGCTCCTCTCCTCCGGACGAGTCCCGACCACTGCCGAAGTACGCGACCTACTCACCGCCGCGACCACCCCCTGAGCGGCAACCCACCTAACTGCCACTGATCGCGCGTTGCCGGACCGGAGCAAGTGCCCTACGTCTTTCCGCCGCCATTCCCCCGCTCAGTGGGGTGATCTCTCCTCTCGCGTCCGCTGCCGCGCCGGACCACTGGCTCACGCCAGGTGCGGCCCGGGACGCACATCGGCCACTGACAGTTGGGCCATTGCCCGTGTTCAGGTCGATCTCAGTGAGTGCCCGGAGACTGGCGGCCAGTGGGGCCTGCGACCGCAGGGACCATCCGGCAACGCGAAGGGCACGCATGCGGCCATCACGGAGTTCGACGTCACGGGGATGTCTTCGCCAGGCTCGCGGTCGGCCCTACATCGTCGCCGCGCTGCTATTCCTGCTCTTCGTGGGACTGATGGTGGCGAGGAGCCCGGTGGCTCAGGCCATCGACCCGGACACCGCGGCCGGGCCGGTCGCATCACAGCCGTTGGCGGCACAGCCGTGCGGGCGGTCGACTACCGCGCCCACGCGGTACAAGCACGTGATCTGGATCGTGATGGAGAACCACTCCTACTCCCAGGTCATCGGCTCGGACAAGGCTCCGTTCGAGAACAGCCTCGCCCACGCTTGCGGACTCGCCACTAACTACTACGCCGTGACGCATCCGTCCTTGCCCAACTACCTCGCCGCGACCGGCGGCGGCACATTCGGCGTGAGGAAGGACCAGGCCCCCGCACCGAAGCCGATCGCCGCTCCCACCGTGTTCAGTGAGGTGACCGGCTCCGGGCGACAGTGGCGTACCTACAGCGAGTCGATGTCGAGCAACTGCCAGCCCATGGGCAGGTTCGGCTACGCCCGCAACCCTGCTGCGTACTTCGCCGGCTCCAACACGCGGTGCCGCCACTGGGACGTCCCGATGGGGAAGGTCCACCACGGAAACCTGGCCAGCGCGCTGTCCCACAACCGCTTGCCCGCATTCAGCCTGGTGATCCCCAACCTCTGCCACTCCACCCACCGATGCCCGGTGGCCAGCGGCGACGCCTGGCTGTCGCGGTGGATCCACCGCATCGTCATCAGCGCTTCCTACCGCAACGGCAGTACCGCGGTCTTCCTGACGTGGGACGAGGGCAAGCGGGACATAGGTCAGCACATTCCGCTGATCGTGGTCTCACCGACCACGTCTCCAGGAGCCACCACCAGCGCCAGGTTCGACCACTACTCCCTGCTGCGCACCACCGCAGACCTCCTCGGCATCAGGCCGCCCGGCTACGCCGCAGCCGCCGCATCGATGCGAGGCCCCTTTGGACTGTGAGCGGAGAGGCGTTCCGCACCGCACCCACCCCGGACTGATCAATACCCGCGGCCTGCCCTGGTGCCAACACCTATCCCCCGGTCGCAGAGCCTGCGCCAACGCGCCGTTCCAGGCTGCGCGGAGCCGCTGGTCGTCCTGCCGCACGCCGGTGTCGAAACCGGCGGCCAGGCCTGCGAGTACGCCCTGAGGGCGCCCGTGAGCTACCCTTCGCGCCCATCAACGACTCCCACTGTGCCTGCCGGCACCGACGGCGTCACCGCTACCCGAAGGTCCAGGCGACGCGTGGCAAGCGACGGGCCGCGGCGGCGACCAGCTCGAAGAGGCTGGTCATAACGCCGCGAAGCGGCCGTGTCTTACCGCGAGCCGGCCGTCCTCGACTTTCACTCCGCTCATGCTTGATGAGCAGACGGGTCCGAGCGCCGAGTAAGCCGCACAAAGGTGACACCGAGTCATCGGCGCAGCGGCGATGCGGTGTGGTCAGCCTCCGTGTCCGGGCACTTCGCCTCTGGACCAGTCCGAGATCGGTAGGGTCTCCTGTCGAGTGAGCGCGAACCGATCCCGCTGACAAGACCGTGGACCTCCGATGAGCAACAGCGACCATCCATTCAGGAGGGTCGCTTTCGCCGTGGCGGGAGGGGCGGTTGGGCTGACCGTCTCCGCCATAGTGGTCTTGAACCTGCACATCCTCGCCGGCTTGGAGGAGGGCTATGCCGCCAGTGCACGGGAGGTCTGGAACAGTTCGGTTCTTCTCGGCCTGGCCGACATCGCCCTTCTTGTGGCCGGCGCTGCGCTTGGCCTCGTGGTTTCGTGGAGGCGATCCGGCCGATCACCGCAGCCGGGGCCGCCACGTGAGCGACCCGAGCAGTACCCCGGCCCACACCGTTGAGTGGCACATCCTGCAGAGCTGTGTCCTGGACTCCAGTTGGGACTCCAGTTGTCGTAACCCCACCGGGCTCGCGTCACACCGACTCATGTAGGTACTGCATTCGAGGAGTTCCGTCGGCGGCGATGGTCTCCCGGTCCGAGGTCTCAGCTTAAGGGGCATGGGTGAGGTGCGAGCCCAAAGCCACCATGGTTAGGACGATCAGCGTCACTCCCGAACGGTGGAATTTCTTCCTACGCCCTTCCCAGATACCGCTGGTCGCAGGAAGTGCACCGATGATCAGATACGCCACCGATCCGGTGGCCGTGATCGCCAAGAGAATGAGCCACACCACGGCGGCAACCTATCCGCCGCCACCGTCGAAATTGTCCAGTTCGGCGAGTACGTTGACCGCTGGTCACGCCGAGTCTGGTCACTCCGCCGCTGTCGAGCGCCGCGACTTTCGCTCTCATAGCCGATGTCCGCGGGGTCCTGCACGAGCGACTTCACCGGCCGGGTCTACGCGGTCACGGCGGAATACTCGCGTGATCAAACGATCATCTGGGCCGCTTCACGGTCAGGTTGATCACGACCACGTAGAAACACGTCGAGGACATCGGCGGGGCGTGCGCGGGCTCCCCGGCGTGCCGGACCTCGCGGTCGACGGGCCCCGGGAGAGACCCGCGCCTCCTCTGCGCTCACAGGTCGGTCTTGGCGCATGCCCCGTCGTGGGGCGGTGCCTTCGGCTCAGCTCGCGAGCGTCTGCTCGAGGCGTGCGTAGCTGGCCTCCATGCCGCCGACCATGCCGGTGCCCAAGACGATGTCGCGGGTCTGGGCGTCGGGGTAGGTGATCACGACGGCGAGCAGGGTGCCGCCCGCGACCGGCGTGAGGGTGAGCTCGTTGACGGTGCTGGGCGCGTCCTCGGGGATGCCGTCGCCGTACATCCGCTCCGTGGTCACCGCACGGTACGGAGCGGCCATCTCGAGCAGCTCGCCGGTGGAGCCGAAGCTGCGCCCGCTGCTGCCCTCCTGCCACACGTAGCGGTAGGTCTGGCCGATCTCGGTCGCGGCCTCGCACGTCGGCATCGACCAGCCGTCCGGTCCCAGCAGCCACTGGGAGAGCAGGGCGGGGTCGTGGTGCGCCCTCCACACCTGCTCGACCGAGCCGCGGATGACCCTGCTGACGCGGACCGTCGTGTCGCTGAGGACCTGCGCGGCGGCCGGGAGGTCCGCGGCGAAGCTGCGCAGATCCTCGAGCACGGCGTCGATCTGGCCCATCGCCTGGCGCATGCCCTCCTCCATGCCCATCTTCACGAGCTGCTCCAGCTCCTCCATGGTGTTGAAGAACGTGGTGGTGGTCAGCCGGGAGCCGGAGCCCGTGCCCTCGAACTGGAACGTCATCCGCATCGAGGGCATCTCGGTGTTCGGCGTCCCGTCGGCGTGGCAGAAGCCGTCGCGCACCTCGAAGGAGTGTGGCGCCTTCACGTCGAGGAACTCCCAGTACCCGCGGGAGACGTCACCGTCGGGCCCTGTCATGGCGTAGGCCGAGCGGCCGCCCGGGAACATGTCGTGCCGGATGAACGTCGCGGGATAGGTCGGCGGGCCCCAGAACTTCTCCAGCTGGCGCGGGTCGGCGTACGCGTCCCAGAGCCGCTCTACCGGGGCGGCGAAGTCGGCGACGACGGTCAGGGTGAGCGTGGTGGGGTCCTTGTGGACGGAGGTGATGGGCATGAGGTTCGTCCTCTCGGTGTCCGGCCACGGCGTGGTCGGAGGGTGGTCAGTGCTCGTCTTCCGCGAGCAGGGCGTCGAGGCGAGCGATTCGCGATCTCCACAGCTGCTCGAAGGAGTCCAGGAGCGCCTGGGCGCGCTGGATCACCTCGGGATTGCCTCGGACCAGACGTTCGCGGCCGTGCGGTTGCTTGGTCACCAGCCCCGCCCTCTCCAGCACTGCGACGTGCTTTTGGACCGCTGCGAACGACATGGCGTAGTCCTGCGCCAGATGCGAGACCGTCTCGTCGCTGGCCAGCGTGCGGCGGACGATGTCGCGGCGGGTCGCGTCGGCGAGGGCCCGGAAGATCCGGTCCACCTCGGCGTCGGTCAAATCAGCGCTGCGTACAACCATTTGGTTGTACATTAGCGAGTGCGGCGACGCGGGTCAACGGGTCGCTCGGGCGAGAGCCGTCCGGCGCGCTGCCGGCTCGGCATCCGCACGACCAAGGCCCCATCCGAAGGCCTGTTCTGTGTCGCTAGTGCAAGAACAAGTCCAGAGGTTTACCGGACATGCCGCGGACAGGGAAACTCTGTCCGTGCCGAATTCAGGGCGTTGCGTGGACGCTGCATGTGACGCATACTGGTACTAGATCTCGTACCAGTCGGAGGTTGTCATGGCAGTGACCGCTAGCGAGGCGCGGAAGAACCTCTTCCCGCTCATCGAGAAGGTGAACGAGGACCGCACGCCGGTCGAGATCACCTCCCGGCGTGGCGATGCGGTCCTGATCTCCCGTGCCGACTATGAAGCTCTGGAGGAGACCGCACACCTGCTGCGCGTCCCCGCCAACGCCCGCCATCTGCTGGAGAGCCTCCAGCAGGCCCGCGAGGGTAGACGAGACGAGCACGACCTCGTGCGATGAGGCTGGTCTTCACACCGAACGGCTGGGCTGACTACACGCGCTGGTTGACCGCGGACCGCGCAACCCTGAAGCGGATCAACCGACTCATCGACGACGCGTTGCGCGATCCCGTCACCGGTATCGGCAAGCCAGAGCCACTGCGCCACATGCTGGCAGGCTGTTGGTCCCGGCGCATCACCGAGGAGCACCGCCTCGTCTACCTCGTGGAAGACGACGACCTGGTAATCCTCCAGGCCCGCTTCCACTACGACTGACCAGGTTCACGGAACTGCCGCGGAGAGCGAAGGCGCGGATCTTCCGGATGGGGAGGTTGCGAACAGGAGAAGTCTCACCGCCCGGCCCGGTCTCGCGGCAATGCGACGGCTGTGGCGTCGGGGGTTAGCCCATGCCAGGCGGAACGCGCGCCATTACCCTGGTGCCATGAGCATGGTGACTGCCGAGAGCGCATCGCTGCGTGCAGCGATCGCAGCGCATCGCGATGGTCTCGACACGGTTCTTGAGCGCTACCAGGCAGCCAACCCCCGACTTTTCGGGTCGGTGGCCCGGGGTGATGCCACGTCTGAGAGCGACATCGATCTCCTCGTCGATCTCACCCCTGGCGGGGGCAACGAACTTCTTCGGGTCGCCGGCATCGCGGAGGAGCTGAGCGAACTCCTAGGAATCCGGGTCGACGTGGTGGCGACATCGCTGCTGCGTGACGAGGTCTCTGCCAGCGCGCTCGCCGACTCGGTGGCCGTGTGACGCGCTCCGACGAAGAGCGGGTCGCCGACATCCTCAATGCGATCGATCGCTGCCAGGACTATGAGCAGTACCTCCGCTCGGACGAGTTTGGATCCATGGCGTACGACGCCGTGCTGCGCAACCTCGGGGTCATCGGTGAAGCCGTTCGAGCCCTTCCGCCCGAGACCCGTGACGCCATGCCCGATGTTCCCTGGGCTTCGATCGCGGGCCTACGCAACATCGTCGTCCATGAGTACTTCCGAGTGAATCCCAACTGATCCTCGACATCGTCGACCACCAGCTCGGCCCCCTGAGGCAGCGCCTTCGAAGTCTGTGACGAGCTGCGGCCCTCGCCAGCGCCTCCCGGAAGCCGCCCAGCCCGGCTGCGGGCCGGACGGGAGCGGCGAACATCCCTCGCGACGCCGCCAGCGCCGCCGATTCTCGCGTGGACCGATGGTCCCCACCCAAACCACCGGGTATCCCGGTCCAGCGCTGCTCAGAACAAAGCACATCCAGAAGTTGCACACGGGCTGCACGTCGACATCCCTGAGCCATCCGCCTGCGGAAACGCTCTCCCTCAAAAGTGGAAGGTGGGCGTTCGACCCCGCACCTGCCCACCACCGAAACAGGTCCCTGACCTGCAAGGACGCGCCCGTCAGAAATCTGGCGGGGCGTCCTCGTCTCTCCTGGTCCCGGTTCCGGGCTCGATGCTGCTGGCCGCACCGGCACCGCCTCGGGGTCACCTCGGCTGTGCAGGCTCCGACAGCGGCAGGGCGTTGCCGCGCACCACAGCGCTGTACCAGCGTCCGCTGTCCTTCACCGTCCGCCGCTGAGTGGCGTAGTCGACGTGCACGATCCCGAAGCGCTTCGCATATCCGTACGCCCACTCGAAGTTGTCGAGGAGGGACCACAGGTAGTAGCCGCGCACGGGGGCGCCGTCGCAGATGGCCTGGTGGACGGCCTCCAGATGCCGGCGGAGGTAGGCGATCCGCTCGGGGTCGTGCACCGCGCCGTCCGCGGCGACCTGGTCGGGGAAGGCCGCGCCGTTCTCGGTGACGTAGAGGTCCAGGCCCGGGTTCTCCTTGGCCAGGCGCATCAGGAGCTCGTAGAGCCCCCCGGGGTCGATGCTCCAGCCCATGTCGGTGTACGGCCCCGGCTGCGGCGGGAACTCGAGGTCGCCGCAGGCCGGCCACTGGCACGCCTCGGCGGTGGTCCGACCGTCGGCGTCGACACGAGCCTGGTCGCCGGCGCGGGCCCGCACCAGCGTCGGGCTGTAGTAGTTGAGACCCAGCGCATCGAGAGGTTGGCGGATCAGGTCGAGGTCCCCCTCTTGGATGAACGACCAGTCCGTGACGGAGGCGGTGTCGCGGAGGACGTCGTCGGGATAGCGGCCCTGCAGGGCGGGCTCGAGGAAGACCCGGTTCTGCAGCCCGTCGATGCGGCGCGCAGCGGAGGTGTCGGCCGCGGACTGGGTCGCGGGGCGCACCCAGGCAAGGTTCAGCGTGAGCGCGATCTTCGCCTCCGGCGCGCTGCGCCGGAGCACGCCGGTGGCCAGTCCGTGCGCGAGGTTCAGGTGGTGCACCGCAGCGAGCGCGGCGTCCGGTTCTCTCCGTCCGGGTGCGTGCACCCCGGTGGCGTAGCCCAGGAAGGCCGAGCACCACGGCTCGTTCAGGGTGATGAACGTGCCGACCCGGTCCCCCAGGCGCTCGGCGACCACGGCGGCGTACTCGGCAAACCTCATCGCCGTACGACGGTCCGTCCACCCACCCCCGTCCTCCAGGGCCTGCGGGAGGTCCCAGTGGTACAAGGTGGCGGCCGGCGTGATGCCGTGCGCGAGCAGCTCGTCGACCAGGCGCGAGTAGAAGTCGAGCCCGCGGAGGTTCACCGGGCCCAGCGTGTCGGGGGTGACGTGCGGAGTGATCCGGGGCCAGGCGATGGAGAAGCGGTAGGAGGTCACCCCCAGCTCCTTCAGGATCGCGACGTCCTCCTGGAACCGGTGGTAGTGGTCGTCGGCCGTGTCCCCGGTGTCCCCGTTGAGGACCTTCCCGGGGAGGCGGGAGAACGTGTCCCAGATGGAGGCGGTGCGGCCGTCCTCGTCGGCGGCGCCCTCGATCTGGTAGGCCGCCGTGGCGGTGCCCCAGACGAAGCCGTCGGGGAAAGAGAGGTGATCGGTCATCCCTTGACTGCTCCTTGCATGATTCCGCCGACGATGTGCTTGCCGAGGAAGGCGAACACCAGGAGCACCGGGACCGTGCCGTACAGCGTGCCGGCCATGATGATCGACTGCTGCGGGGCGTATCCGGTGGCGAGGCTCTGGAAGGCGACCTGGATGGTGGGGTTCTGCGAGCTGAGCGCGATGATCGGCCAGAAGAAGTCGTTCCACGCGGTCAGGAACGTCAGCATGCCCAGCACCGCCATGGCCGGCCGCGCTGCCGGGACGACCACGTAGAGGAAGGTCTGCAGGGTCGAGGCGCCGTCCACGTAGCCGGCGTCCAACAGCTCGTCCGGCACGGCACCGGCGATGTACTGGCGCATGAAGAAGACGCCGAAGGCACTGACCAGCGTCGGCAGGATCACCGCGGACAGGTGTCCGGCCAGGCCGAGCTTGGCCATGATCATGTAGAGCGGGATGACGCCCATCTGCATCGGCACCATCATGGTGAGCACGCAGACCCCGAGCAGCGCGTTGCGGCCGCGGAACCTCAGCTTGGCGAAGGCGAAACCGGCGAGGGTGCAGAACGCCACCGTCCCGGCCGTGATGGCTCCCGCCACGATGAGCGAGTTGATCAGGCCGTGGTTCAACGGGGCCAGCTCGAAGGCCTTCTTCAGGTTCTGGAAGAGGGAGGCGTCGGGAAGGAAGGGCGGGGTGGCCGCGGACATCTCCGCGTTCGTGTGCGAGGCCATCACGATGGTGTAGTACAGCGGGAAGACCGCGATCAGCGTGGCCAGGATGACCAGGGCGTAGACCGACGAGCTTGCCTGCATCGGGTCGCCACCGCGACGTCGTACCAGCACGCTCACGTCAGTGCACCTCTCTTCCGGGTGATGAGCAGGTTCGCCAGCACGGCGAGCACGATGATCACGAACATCGTCCAGGCCGTCGCCGAGGCGTAGCCCAGCCGGTCGTTCGCCCACCCCTGCTGGTACATCAGCAGCCCGAGCGTCTGGTACTGGTTCGCGCTGCCCCCGGTCGGGGCGCCCGAGGGGTCGTAGAGGAGCGGTTCGCCGAAGAGCTGGGCCGCGCCGATCGTGGAGACCACGATGGTGAACACGATCGTCGGGCGCAGCCCCGGCAGGGTCACGTGCAGGAACTGCCGCCACCGCGACGCACCGTCGAGGGCGGCCGCCTCGTACAGCGAGGTGTCGATCGCCTGCATGCCCGCCAGGTAGATGAGCGCGTTGTAGCCGGTCCACCGCCAGGTGACGATCGTCGACACCGCCACCTGGCTCGGCCACTTCGAGCCCTGCCAGTCCACGGCCGACAGGTGCAGGACGTGGGTGAGCGCCCAGTTGATGATCCCGAGGTCCTTGTCGAAGAGCTCGACGAAGATGACCGTCGCGGCAGCGAGACTCGTGGCGTACGGCATCAGCATGGCGACGCGGAAGAAGGTGCGCCCCCGCAACCGGTAGTTGAGCAGGTGGGCGAGGCCGAGGGCCATGCACAGCTGCGGCACGGTTGAGATGACACCGATCGTGCACGTGTTGAAGAAGGCGTTCCAGAAGAAGTGGTTGGTCAGCAGGTCCCGGTAGTTGCCGAGGCCGACCCACGTCTGCTGGTCGTACGTCGTCAGGTGGACGTCGTGCAGCGAGACCCAGGCGGTGTCCAGCCACGGGTAGACGCTGAAGGCGAGGAAGACGACGAAGAAGGGGGCGATGTAGGCGTAGCCGGAGCGGCGACCGGGTTGCCGGAGCCGCTGCGAGCGGCGCCGGCGGGCCGTGTCCTGGAGGGCTTGCGGGATGGTGCTGGCGGTCATGGAAGGGTGCCTTCTGGGCTGTGCCGGGTGCCGCGCGGGAGGACCCCGTGCGGCACCCGGCTGGCGGCTCGCGTCGGAAGGACGTGGTCAGCCGGTGATCTGTTTGATGGCGTCGAGGGCGTCGTTGAACGCCTTGTCAGGAGCGACGTGCTTGGTCTCCACGTTCGTGAGCTGGTTGGTGAAGGCCTGCGAGATCTGGGTGTCGTAGGGACCGATCGGCGGGATCTGCATCTTCGACGCGATGTCGCCGAAGATGGCTCCCACGGGTGCGTTGTCGAAGTACGCGCTCTTGGCGTTCGCGACGGCGGGGTCCTCGGCAGCGAGCTTGTTCGACGGGAAGTGGCCGCCCTGTGCCCTCGACGTCCACATCTCGACCTGCTGGTCCTTGGCGGAGAGCCACTTGACGAGGGCGACGGCGGCTGCCTTGTTCTTGGCTGCGGTCGGCACCCCGAGCCACGAGCCGCCCCAGTTGGCGGCGCCCCCGGGCAGGACCGGCGCCACGTCCCACTTGCCGGCCCCCTTGGGACCCGCCTGACCCTGGATGTAGCCCATCATCCACGTGGGGCAGGCCAGAGCCGCGAACGTGCCGCTGGAGAAGGCCTTGTTCCAGGGATCGGAGAACTGTGGCAGCCCGGCCGTGATGCCGTCCTGGGCTGCCTTCGTGGCCTCCGCCCAGGCGGTTCTCACGCCGTCGCTGTTCTGCACGTCCGGCTGCCCCTGGGCGTTGTCGTACGCCTCCGAGCCCTGGTAGATGGCCGTCGAGTAGATGCTGGCCGCGCTGTCGACGAACGCCTTGCCGGTCTTGGCGGTGTACTGCTTGCCGAAGTTGATGAAGTCGTCCCAGGTGGACCACTTCTGCGCCAGCTGCTGCCGGTCGGCGGTCATCCCTGCCTGCTTCAGGAGGTCCGAGCGGTAGCAGATCGCCTCCGGCCCGATGTCCGTGCCGAGGCCGACGGTGCGCTTGCCGTCGAGGGTGGTGGCCTGCTTCCACTTCCAGTCGTAGTACTCCGCCTTCAGAGCAGCCGCTCCGGGAACCTGCTGGAAGTTCACGAACTGGTCGGCATGGTGCTGCACCACGTCGGACACGAAGCCGATCTCGATCGCCTGGACGTCGTCGAGGCCGCTGCCCGAGGCCAGCCGGGTCTTGAGCCTGGTCCAGTAGTCTCCCGACTGCTCCACCACGTCTTCCTTGACGGTGATGTTCGGGCAGACCTTCTTGTACTGGTCCCAGAGGCCGTTCTCCTTGAACCCGAAGGTGCCGAACATCCCCACCGTCACCGTGGTGGGCGCCGAGGTGCCGCACGGTCCGGACAGCTTCAGGTCACTCGACGCCGGGCTCGCAGAAGTGCTCGAGGAGCATCCCGCGAGGCCGGCGGCCACCGCGACCGCCAGTGCTGCGCCCGCGGAGCGCCGGATCGAATTCGAAATCTTCATGCCGGGTCTCTCCCCAATCGCCTGCGCTCGTGAGAGCGCTCTCATGTGTCAGGAAGCATGGGTGCTATGGGGCGGCGGTGTCAAGGAAATCGGCCACATGCGTGGGTCGCGTGTTCCGGGCGGCCGCCTGCGGTCCGGACTCCCGGTCGGTGGCCCGAGAGCGGCCGGCCTGCAGCGAGGCGACAGCGTCCGGGGAGCCCTCAACCCGTCGCGCGCTGCACCAGCTCGACCGGCAGGATGGTCACCCGCGGCACGTCCAGGCCGGCGATCCGTGCCATGAGCACGCGGACCATGGTCTCGCCGATCTCGAGGCTCGGCTGCCGGACAGTCGTGAGGGCCGGCGTCGTCCGCGCGGCCTCCGGGATGTCGTCGAAACCGACCACAGCGACGTCGTCGGGAATCCGGCGCCCGCTCCGCTCGATGGCGTGCATGACGCCGAGCGCCATCAGGTCCGAAGCAGCGAAGACCGCGTCCACCGCGGGCTCAGCCGAGAGCAGCCGGCTCATCGCGCGGTCCCCGGTTGCCATGGTGAAGTCCCCCTCGACCACGAGGTCCGTGCGCATCGGCACTCCGTACTCCCGGAGCTCGTCGGCGTACCCCCGCAGCCGATCACGGCCGGCACACATGTCCTGGGGTCCTGCCACGGTGGCCACCAGCCGACGGCCCGCGTCGAGCAGGTGACGAGCGGCCAGGCGGGCGCCTCCGACGTTGTCGACGTCCACGTAGTAGACCTGCTCGCTGCGCGCCATGGGGCGGCCGCTCAGGACCGTCGGCACTCCGGCCGCCTCCAAGTCTTGGAGCACCCTGCCCTCGCCGTGCAGCGACGCGACCAGCACACCGTCCACGTGCCGGCCGGCCGCGTAACGCAGGAACCGCGCGTGCTCCTCGGGGGTGGACGCCAGGCTGAAGATGAGCTGGCTGTCCATCTGCGCCGTGGCGCTCTGCGCACCCCGAAGCAGGCCGAGCAGGAACGGGTCCGTGAACACCCGTTCCTGCCCCTCGTCCACCAGGAACGCGACCGAGTCGCTGCGGCCCGTCACCAGGGACCTGGCGGCCCGGTTCGGCGTGTATGACAGCTCGCGCGCGGCGGCCTCGACGGCGACCCGCGCCCGCTCGCTCACGTTGGTCTCGCCCCGGAGGACCCGGCTGGCCGTTGCGCGCGACACACGAGCACGGGCGGCAACCGCTTCGAGCGTCGGAGCCCCTCGGCTCTCCTGGACCGGAGACACGGACGGATTCTTGCATCCCCGGCGAGCCACCGTGGCGGCGACGGAGATCGCGACCCGTTCACGGCCGGCCCGGATCGGTCCATTCGAGCTTGCTCACGAGTGCTCTCCTCGGGCTGAGAGGACCGGCACCGCGGCACGCTCCTTGCTGCCGCTCCGCCCGCCTTCGCCGCCGGGGCCCTCGGTCTGTGCTGCCTCACCCTGGCAGAGGCAAGCGCTTGCGACGGCGGCCGCGCTGCTATCCCGTCCCCGACGACGACGCGTCGACCGCCCGCACCGAGAGCACGTCGTCGAGCGCCAGCGCAGCGCAGCCGACCAGCCCGGCGGCCTCACCGTGCGAGGCAGGCAGGATCTCCAGCTCGCCGGTGGACGCAGCCATGGCCGCGCCGTACAGGGTCTCCCGGATACCCGCCACGAAGACGTCGTAGGCGCCCACCATGTCCCCGCCGATCACGACCGCCTGGGGATTCAGGAGGTTGACCGCGCCACCGAGCACCTCGCCGACCCGGCGGCCGCTTTCCCGGATCGCCCTTCGGGCCTCCGCGTCGCCGTCCGCGGCAAGCGACGTGAGCCCACGGAGGTGGGAGACCGACCGACCACGAGCGCGCATCGCCTGTACGAGCGCCCAGCCGCCCGCCACCGCCTCCACGCAGCCGGTGTCCCCGCACCGGCACTCCGCACCGACGGCCGCGGGGCTCTTGGTGTGGCCGATCTCGCCGGCCGCGCCGTGCGCTCCTCGACGCACCTGCCCGTCCGACACCACCCCAGCCCCCAGTCCCGTGGACGCCTTCACGAACAGCAGGTCGGCGAAGGACTGCAGGTACGCGTGCCGCTCGGAGAGCGCGAGGACGTTGGTGTCCTTCTCGACCAGCACGGGCACGTCCGCGAGCTCCCGGAAGTACGGCGGCAGGGCGACGCCGTTCCAGCCGGAGAGGATCGGGGAGTCGCAGAGCGCGCCCCGCGCGACGTCCACCGTTCCCGGGAGGCTGACCCCGACCGCCCGGACACGCTCGGCGCCCCACCCGCTGTCACGCAGCAGCCCGGCGAGGCCGCCCACCACGGCCGGCATCAACAGCGCGGGGTCCGCGCCGGGCTCCTGCTCGACGTCGACGGCCTGGAGGATGTCCCCGCGAAGGTCGCAGACGGCCAGCTGGGTGCGGCTGCGTCCGATGGCGGCCGCGAGGACGGTGCCGGACCGGTGGTCGAAGCGCAGCCGCGCCGGCGGACGCCCCCCTGTCGAGGGACCCTCCTCGCCCTCCACCACCAGGCCCGAGGCGAGCAAGGGTCGCAGCCGCGCCGCGACGGCGGTGCGCGACAGCCCCGTCAGCCGCCCGACGTCACGTCGAGTCTGCGCGGCACCGGTCCTGATGAGCTGGAAGACCTCGCCAGCGGACGGCGCTCTGCGCGCCCACCGGGCCGGGACACCGTCGGAGGCAGGAAGTTCGGAGCTCGCCACGGTGGTCATTGAACATCAAGTCCCTGCGCGTCACTCGACGAGACTTAGGTAGTCCAAAATACGAAAGGAATGCTTGCTTTGATACCAAAGAGGTGCGTAGCGTCACCCCTCGACTTCTCCTTGCCGCTTCGGAGGCCTCGATGCCCGCCCCTGCGTCCCCTGCGCCCGTCGTCGATCCCTGCGATTTCGTCGTCTTCGGAGCCACCGGGGATCTCGCTGTCCGCAAGCTGCTGCCGGCGCTGTACCTGCGCGACCGCGACGGCCAGCTTCCCCACGAGTTCCGGATCCTCGGTGCATCGCGAGGCGGGCTGGACGACGCCGGGTACCGCGACAAGATCCGGGGCGAGCTGCCCCGGTTCGTGGCCGCCGAGGAGCTCGACACCGCCGCCGTCGACCGCTTCCTCGGACGGTTGTCGCACCTGAGCCTGGACGTCTTCGACGGCGGCGACTGGCCGATGCTCGCCCGCTTGCTCGACGACTCGCCGCCAGGCCGCAACCGGGTGTTCTACCTCGCGTGCGCACCGGAGCTCTTCGGGCCCATCTCGGCGCGCCTGCGGGAGCACGGCCTGGTCGACGACGCGTCGCGCGTGGTGCTCGAGAAACCGCTGGGCCACGACCTCGCCTCCGCCCGGGCGATCAACGACGAGGTCGGCGCGGTGTTCGCGGAGGATCAGATCTTCCGCATCGACCACTATCTCGGCAAGGAGAGCGTGCAGAACCTGCTGGTCACACGGTTCGCCAACACCTTCCTCGAGCCGCTGTGGAACAGCACGAGCATCGACCACGTGCAGATCACCGTCGCCGAGCAGATCGGCGTCGGCGGCCGCGCGGACTACTACGACCGGGCGGGGGCGCTGCGCGACATGGTGCAGAACCACCTGCTGCAGATGCTGTGCCTGGTGGCGATGGAGCCGCCGACCTACGTCGACCGGGAGACCGTGCGCGACGAGAAGCTCAAGGTTCTGCAGGCCCTCAAGCCGGTCGCCGGCGCGGACGCGGCCCGCGACACCGTGGCGGGACAGTACGGGCCGGGGCTGGTGGACCGGGCGCCCGTCCCGTCGTACCAGCAGGAGGCCGACCGGCCGGGCAGCCGCACGGAGACCTTCGCCGCCATCCGAGCCGAGGTGCGCAACTGGCGATGGGCCGGCGTGCCGTTCTACCTGCGCACCGGCAAGCGCATGGACCGCCGTTCCTCGGAGATCGTCGTCACCTTCAAGCCGGTGCCGCACCCGATGTTCCCCGGCGCGGAGGGCGTGCACGAGCCGAACCGGCTGGTGATCCGGCTGCAGCCCGACGAGGGGATGCGGCTGCACATGACCGCCAAGGAACCCGGCCCCGGGGGCATCCGGCTCCGGCCGGTCTCGCTGAACCTCTCCTACGCCGACACCTTCCAGCGCCGCTCCCCCGACGCCTACGAGCGTCTGCTGATGGACGTGGTGCGCGGCAACCCGACCCTGTTCATGCGCCGCGACGAGGTCGAGGCGGCCTGGGCCTGGGTCGAGCCGATCCTCTCCGCGTGGGCCGCCGACGAGCGTGGTCCACGCCCCTACCCCGCAGGCACCAGTGGTCCCAGCGCCGCGACCACCCTCATCGAGCGCGACGGTCGCTCCTGGCATGAAGGCAACCTCTGATGGCTCGTCCCCTCCCTCCCGTCCATCCGGTGGTGGCAGACGTCACCGCCCGCATCGTCGCCCGCAGCCGCGCCGAGCGGTCGGCCTACCTGGCCCGGATCCGGGCTGCCGCCGATCGCGGACCGGCGCGGGGCCGGCTGGCCTGCGCGAACCTGGCGCACGGCTTCGCCGCGTCGGGTACGGCGGACAAGGCAGCGCTGCGTGGCAACGTCAAGCCCAACGTGGCCCTCGTGTCGGCCTACAACGACATGCTCTCGGCCCACCAGCCCTTCGAGGCGTTCCCCGCCCAGCTCAAGCGCGCCGTGCTGCGTGCCGGCGGCATCGCCCAGTTCGCCGGCGGGGTACCGGCGATGTGCGACGGGATCACCCAAGGACGCGACGGCATGCAGCTGTCCCTGTTCAGCCGCGACGTGATCGCGATGTCGACGGCCATCGCCCTGTCGCACGACATGTTCGACGGCGCACTGATGCTCGGCGTCTGCGACAAGATCGTCCCCGGCATGCTCATCGGAGCGCTGTCCTTCGGCCACCTGCCGGTGGTCTTCGTCCCGGCCGGCCCGATGACCTCCGGTCTGCCCAACGACGAGAAGGCCAAGGTCCGCCAGGCCTACGCCGCCGGAGAGGTGGGACGCGAGCAGCTGCTGGAGGCCGAGGCCGCCTCCTACCACTCCGCCGGCACGTGCACGTTCTACGGCACCGCGAACTCCAACCAGATGCTGATGGAGGTCATGGGCCTGCACCTGCCCGGTGCCAGCTTCGTGAACCCGGGGACACCCTTGCGCGAGGCGCTGACCGCCGCGGCCGGCGCGCGGGTCACCGAGCTGACGGCGCTCGGCGACGAGTACACCCCGCTCGGTGAGCTGCTCGACGAGAAGGCGGTGGTCAACGGCTGCGTGGCGCTGCTGGCCACCGGCGGGTCGACGAACCACACCCTCCACCTGGTGGCGATCGCCCGGGCCGCCGGCATCACGCTCACCTGGGACGACCTCGCGGACCTGTCGGCGGTCGTGCCCCTGCTGGCGCGGGTCTACCCCAACGGCAAGGCCGACGTGAACCACTTCCACGCCGCAGGCGGGCTCGCGTTCGTCGTGCGCTCCCTGCTCGAGGCGGGGCTCCTGCACGAGGACGTGCACACCGTCGCCGGGGACGGCCTGTGGCGCTACACCGCCGAGGCGACGCTGCACGGCTCGTCCCTGGTCTGGGACGAGGGTCCGAAGGCGAGCCACGACACCACCGTGCTGCGGGGCGCCGCCGCGCCGTTCGCCCGCGACGGTGGGCTGCGGATGCTCGACGGCACCCTCGGCCGGTCGGTGATCAAGGTCTCCGCCGTCGATCCCGCCCACCGGCAGGTGAAGGCACCGGCGCGGGTCTTCGACGACCAGGCCGACTTCCTGGAGGCGTTCGCCGCCGGGTCGCTCGACGGCGACCTCGTGGCCGTCGTACGTTTCCAGGGGCCGGCCGCGAACGGCATGCCCGAGCTGCACAAGCTCACCCCGGCACTCGGGCTGCTGCAGGACCGCGGGCACCAGGTCGCCCTGGTCACCGACGGTCGGATGTCCGGCGCGTCCGGCAAGGTTCCGGCCGCCATCCACCTGACGCCGGAGGCTGCGGCCGGCGGGCCGCTGGCGAAGGTGCGCGACGGTGACCTGGTCAGTCTCGACGCCGACGCCGGGATCCTCGAGCTGCACGTCCCCGATGCCGAGCTGCACCTGCGCGAGGTGGCGCAGCGCGACGATCGGCCGCCCGTCGGGACCGGCCGGGAGCTGTTCTCCAGCTTCCGGGCGGCGGTGGGCCCCGCCGACCAGGGCGCCACCGTGTTCGCGGCGCCTGGCGCCGCCGACGTCCGGGAGGCCGGGAATGCCTGACCTGCCCGACTCACTCCTGGACCTCGTCCCGGTCATCCCCGTCGTGGTCCTGCACGAGGCGGCCGACGCCGTGCCGGTGGCCCGCGCGCTGGTCGACGGCGGCCTCCCCGTGGTGGAGCTGACGCTGCGCACCCCGGTTGCGCTCGACGCCCTCGAGGCGGTCGCCACCCAGGTGCCCGAGATCCTCGTCGGCGCCGGCACGGTGACCACCCCCGGCCAGGCCCAGCAGGCCGCGGAGGCCGGGGCGCAGTTCCTCGTCTCTCCGGGCACCACCGACGCGCTCGCCGCCGCGATGCGGGCCACCGGTCTGCCGTTCCTGCCCGGGGCAGCGAGCGTCTCGGAGGTGCTGCGGCTGCTCGAGCTCGGCTGCACGGAGCTCAAGCTCTTCCCGGCCGAGGCCAGTGGGGGCGTCGCGTTCCTCAACGCGCTCGCCTCGCCGGTGCCGGCGGCCCGCTTCTGCCCCACCGGCGGGGTCTCTCCGACCAACGCCGAGGAGTACCTCGCGCTCCCCAACGTCGGCTGCGTGGGTGGCTCGTGGCTCACACCCCCCGACGCGCTCGCCGCCGGGGACTGGCACCGCGTCACCCGCCTGGCCCGAGAGGCCGCCGCCCTGCGCTGAGGGTCGCGTCGGTCAGAAAGGCGCCGCGGTCGCGCAGCCGCAGGACTCTCGATGGACGAACCGGGCCGGCAGCTGCACCGTGGCCACCGGCCGGTCGGGATCCTCGAGACGCTTGAGCAGCAGGCGGGCCGCTTCGGTGCCGATGTCGTGGATGGGCTGCGCAACGACGGTGAGCCGAGGGTGGAACAGGTCCGCCCACTCGAAGTCGTCGAAGGCGACGAGCGCGATGTCGTCGGGGACGTTGAGACGCAGGTCCTGCAGCCCCTCCATCACGCCGATCGTCATTCGGTTGTTGGCGGCCACGATCGCCGTGGGCGGCTCCGGCATCGAGAAGAGCCGGTGTACGGCCGCGCGTGCGGGCTCCTCCTCGCTCGACCCGGACGCCACCAGCCGCGGGTCGAAGGCCAGGCCGCCGCGTTCCAGTCCGAGCCGGTAGCCCGCGAGCCGCTCCGTGGTCGTGCTCAGTCCGGTGTGCCCACCGATCATGGCGACCCGCCGGTGGCCCAGTGCGGCAAGGTGCTCCACCAGCTGGCTGGTGGCCTCCCGGTTCTCCACCCCGACCTGGTCGAAGGCGTCGGAGGCGAGGCGGTCGACGAGGACCGTGGGAAGCCGCTGCTGGGTCAGGTAGCGGAGGGCTCGTTGCTCCGGGTCGCCCGAAGGTGCCAGCACGCACCCGTCGACCCTGCGTGAGTGCAGCGACCGGATGACCTTCAGCTCCTCCTCCGGCTCGTCCTTGGTGTCGGCCAGCAGGAGCAGGTATCCGGCGGCGCGGATCTCCTCCTCGAGCACGTGCACGAGGTCGATGAAGTAGGGGTTCGAGATCGCCGAGATGGCCAGGCCGATGGTGCGCGTGCTCGCCGTGGCCAGCGACCGGGCGATCGTGTTGTGGGTGTAGCCGGTCTCCTCGATCGCGCGGAGCACCCGCTGTCGCGCGTCCTCGGAGACGTGGCGCGTCGAGTTGAGCACATGCGAAACCGTGGTCGTCGAGACGCCTGCGCGCGCGGCCACGTCGGCCATCGTCGCCATGAGTCACCTCCCTACCGGTCCAAAGTGGACCAGACCTGTCTTTCAGCCTAAACGCAAGCGCTTGCCGCAAGCGCTTGCCTTAAGTAAAGTGACGCAGCACACAGCAAACCACCACCAGGACGGGACATGGGTTGGGAGCAGACGCTCGACGCGATCGAGCAGCGAGCCAGGCGGCTCACGGTGTCGGGAAGCCGACGCCTGCTCGGCATCGTCGGCCCGCCCGGAGGCGGGAAGTCCACCCTGGCCCAGGCGGTGGTGGAGCGGCTCGCCCCCTTGGCCTGCTACGTGCCGATGGACGGGTTCCACCTGTCGAACGCCGAGCTGCTCCGCCTCGGTCGCCGCGACCGCAAGGGTGCCCCGGACACCTTCGACGCAGCGGGGTACGTCGCGCTGCTGCGCCGGATCCGGGCCGGGGAGCCGCACACCGTCTACGCCCCCGCTTTCGACCGGGACCTGGACGAGGCGGTCTCGGCGACGATCCCCGTGCCGCCGAAGACCCCGCTCGTGGTCACCGAGGGCAACTACCTCCTGCTCGACGACGGCCCCTGGGCCGCGGTGCGGCCGCTCCTGGACGAGGCGTGGTACGTCGAGATCGACGAGGAGACGCGCCTCGAGCAGCTGCTGCAGCGGCACATCACCTTCGGCAAGACGCCGGAAGCCGCGCACGCCTGGGTGCACGGCACCGACCAGCGCAACGCCGCGCTCGTCCTCGGCACCCGTGGACGGGCGGACCTGGTCGTGGACCTCCCCGGCCGCGTCGCGGCAGAGGACGGGACGCACCGATGAGTGAGCCTCGCGCCCACACCACATGCAGGACCACAGCGCCGACCACGGCGACATCTCGAGGAAGGAGAGCAGCGATGACCAGCTTCACAGCGCCGACGAGGAGGACGGGCAAGCCGAAGCGGGTGGCGACCATCGTCGCCGGGAGCGCGGCCTGCGCACTGGCGCTGGCCGGCTGCGGGTCGTCCTCGGGAACCACCTCGAGCGGCTCCGGGGGCTCGTCCGGCGGCGGAGGCCAGGTCGGGGTGGCGCTGATCCTGAAGACGCTGAGCAACCCCTACTTCGTGTCGATGAAGAAGGGCGCCGAGGCAGAGGCGAAGAAGGTGAACGTCAACCTCTCGGTCGCCGCCGGCAAGACGGACGGTGACACCCAGACCCAGATCAGCGCGATCGACAACGCCATCTCCCGCGGCGACAAGGGCATCCTGATCACCTCGAACGGCGACGCGGTCAACTCCGAGCTGAAGAAGGCCAAGGACGCCGGGTTGTTCGTGGTCGCCCTCGACACCGTGCCGAACCCGCCGAGCACGGTGGACGTCACCTACGCCACCGACAACGAACAGGCCGGCAAGCTCATCGGCCAGTACGCCGCAGCCAAGCTCAACGGGCAGAAGGCCGTCATCGCCATGCTCGACGTCTTCAACAACCAGGTCGTCTCCGTGGACGTCCAGCGCGACCACGGGTTCCTGGAGGGCATGGGCATCGACCCCGGCAGCACCACGCAGAACGGCCAGGAGGCGAAGACCGGCACGTACACCGGCGGCGCGGGTGGCCAGTACCAGGTCGTCTGCCACCAGCCCACCTCGGGATCGATCCCGGGCGGGAAGACGGCGATGGAGAACTGCCTGTCGGCGAACGGCGACATCAACGTCGTCTACACGATCAACGAACCGGCGGCCGACGGTGCACTGCAGGCCCTCGCCGACGCAGGCAAGAAGAACGTCATGGTCGTGACCATCGACGGAAGCTGCAAGTACGTCAACGGGCTGGTCAAGGACGGCAAGATCGCCGCGGACGCCGTGCAGTACCCCGGAAAGATGGCCAGCACCGGCGTCCAGGCGATCGCCAAGCTCGCCCGCGGCGGCTCTGCCCCGTCGCTGCCCTCCGGCCAGCAGTTCATCAACACCGGCACCGCGCTGACCACGGCAAACCCGGTCAGCGGCGTCAAGAGCGAGACCCCCGCCACGGCCGCTCAGGCCTGCTGGGGCTGACCTGCACCCGCCCACGGCACCGCCGGGCCGGCCAGCGCACCTGGGCCGGCCCGGCCCCGGCACCACCCCGGACCCGTCCGGGACACCACCAGGAAGGAACTCCCACCATGGCCCACACACCGGCAGCCGAGGAGATCCCCGCTACCCGGCTCTTCCACGTCGAGAACACGCCGGCGCGGCGCATCCACCAGGTTCTTCACCGATTCCCGGCGCTGAGCCCGCTCGTGGTGCTGGTCGCGGCCTGCCTGGTGTTCGGGTTCGCCAACAGCCGCTTCTACCAACCCGCGAACCTGTCGATCGTCCTGCAGCAGGCTGCCGTCATCGGTGCGCTGGCGGTCGGCCAGACCCTGGTCATCCTCACCGCCGGCATCGACCTCTCGGTGGGAGCGGTCATGGTGCTGGCCAGCCTCGTCATGGCGAAGCTCGTCTCCGACGGCACGCTGCCGGGGATCGCGGCCCTCGTGGTCGGGTTCGTGGTCGCCGTGGGCGCCGCGTCTCTCAACGGCTTCCTGGTCACGAAGATCAAGCTGCCGCCGTTCATCGTGACCCTCGGCACCCTCAGCATCTTCACCGCCGCCACGCTCATCTACGCACAGGGCATGACGATCTCCCTCTCCCCGGGATCGGTGCTCACCTGGACCGGCGCGGACATCCCGATCGGCAGCTTCCATCTCACCGTGGGCGTGCTGATGATGCTCGGTCTCTACGCCTTCTTCGCCTACGCCCTGCGCGAGACTGCCTGGGGCAAGCACCTCTACGCCACCGGCGACGACGTCGAGGCCGCACGGTTGGCCGGCATCCGCACCAACCGCGTCCTCCTCAGCGCGTACGTCGTCGCAGGCGTCGTGTTCGGGTTCGCGGCGTGGATCCTCGTCGGGCGCATCAACGGGGCCGACCCCAACGCCGGCCTCAACGCCAACCTGGAGAGCATCACCGCTGTCGTGATCGGCGGCACCAGCCTCTTCGGCGGCCGCGGTGCCGTGGTCGGCTCCCTCATCGGCGCCCTCATCGTCCAGGTCTTCGAGAACGGGCTGGCACTCGCCGGCATGGACCCCAACTACCAGGTGCTCGCCGTCGGCCTCCTCGTCATCGCAGCCGTCGCGGCCGACCAGTGGATCAGGAGCGTGAAGTCATGACTCAGCCAGTGCTCGAAGCACGCGGCCTCGTCAAGAAGTTCGGGCACGTCGTCGGCCTTGCCGGCGTCGACCTCGACCTCTACCCCGGCGAGGTCCTGGCAGTCATCGGCGACAACGGCGCCGGCAAGTCCACGCTGATCAAGTGCCTGTCCGGCGCCATGGTCCCCGACGCCGGTGAGCTGCTCCTCGAAGGCCGACCGGTTCACTTCCGCAGCACCCAGGAGGCCCGCGACGCCGGCATCGAGACCGTCTACCAGACCCTCGCCGTCGCCCCGGCGCTGGACATCGCCAGCAACCTCTTCCTGGCCCGGGAGCAACGCCGGCCCGGCATCCTCGGGTCGGTGTTCCGGATGCTCGACACCCCGAAGATGAAGCGGGAGGCCAAACGACACATCGACGACCTGGGCATCAGCACCCTGCAGAACATCAACCAGGCCGTCGAGACCCTCTCCGGTGGCCAGCGGCAGGCGGTCGCCGTCGCCCGCGCCGCCGCCTTCGGTGGGCGGGTCGTGATCCTCGACGAGCCGACCGCCGCACTCGGCGTGCGCGAGTCCGGCCAGGTGCTGCAGCTCGTGCGGGACCTGCGCGAGCGGGGACTCGGCGTCATCCTCATCAGCCACAACATGCCGCACGTCTTCGACGTGGCCGACCGCATCCACATCCAGCGGCTCGGTCGTGCCGCCGGCGTCATCACCCCGCAGTCGCACACGCCGGCCGAGGCGGTGGCCATCATGACCGGAGCCACGACGCTCCAGGAGCCCACGCCCTCGACACAGGAGGCGTGATCCCGCGCCGTCGCCGACGACCCCGGGCACTCGAGCGCTCGACCCTGGACAGTGCGGGCGGAGGGTGCGAGATTGGCCGGGTCGCCGGTCCGCGCAAACCTGGGGGTTCGACATGCCGTTTCAGCGTCCCGACCGTGAAGACCTGACCGCGGCTGCCGCGAGGTTCGGGCTGGGTCTTTCCGAGGACAGCTCGGCACCTACCTGGAGCTGATCGAGGCCTCGTCCGCGGCGTACGACCTGGTGGAGGAGGTCTACGACCGGACCGCGCCGCCGGCACCGAGCGGTCGCAGCGCCACGACGCCGGCCCCCGAGGAGAACCCGTTCGGGGCCTGGCAGGTACGGACCGAGATCAAGGGCTCCGCCGGCGGGCTCCTGTCGGGATCCAGGGTCGCGGTCAAGGACAACGTGTCGGTCGCGGGCATCCCGCTGATGAACGGCTCGCGCACCGTCGAGGGGTTCGTCCCCAGGTACGACGCCACCGCGGTGCGCCGCCTCCTCGACGCCGGGGCGAGCGTGGTGGGCAAGGCGGTCTGCGAGAGCCTGTGCTTCTCCGGTGCCAGCCACACCTCCGACAGCGGACCAGTTCGGAACCCGTGGGACCCGACGCGGACCAGCGGCGGTTCCTCGAGCGGAAGCGCCGTGCTGGTCGCCACCGGCGAGGTGGACATGGCCCTCGGCGGCGACCAAGGCGGCTCGGTACGCATCCCGAGCGCGTTCTGCGGCACGGTCGGCCACAAGCCCACCTACGGCCTGGTGCCCTACACCGGCGCCTTCCCGATCGAGCTGACCATCGACCACCTCGGACCGATCACGCGCACGGTGGCGGACGCCGCTCGGATGCTGTCGGTGATCGCCGGGTACGACGACGGCAAGGACCCGCGCCAGCCCACGGGAGTGCAGTCCGCGGACTACGACGCCGAGAGCGACGGCGAACCGGCCGGGCTTCGCGTCGGTGTCGTGGCCGAGGGGTTCGGGCACGAGGGCCTGTCCGACCCCGAGGTGGACGCAGCAGTACGCGCCACCGCCCAGCGGCTCGGTGAGGCCGGGATGACCGTCGAGGACGTGAGCATTCCCTGGCACCTGTACGGCCTGCCGATCTGGAACGTGATCGCCACGGACGGCGCCACCGCGCAGATGATCGAGGGCAACGCCTACGGCTACAACTTCAACGGCTGGTACGACCCGGAGCTGATGGCCCACTACGGGCGTCGGTGGCGCGAGCGCGCGGATCACTTCTCGGTGACCACCAAGCTCGTCGCCCTGGCAGGCGGGCACTCGCTGGCCACCAACTACGGCCGGTTCTACGCGATGGCCCAGAACCTCGTGCCGAGGCTGCGACGGGCGTACGACGAGGCCCTCGACCGCTTCGACGTGCTGGTCCTGCCGACACTGCCGATGACCGCGACCCCGCTCGTCAGCGACGAGGACGACCTCGCCACCAGCGTCACCCGAGCCCTGGAGATGATCGTCAACACCGCCCCCACGGACTGCACCGGACACCCCTCGACCAGCGTCCCCGCAGGCCTGGTCAACGGCCTGCCGACCGGCATCATGGTGGTCGGCAAGCACTTCGACGACGCCACCTGCCTGACGGTGGCCAAGGCCATCGAGGCACAGGCCGGTGGCTTCCCCCGGCCTCCGGAGCGCACCTCGGCGAGCTGACCCAGCCTGCCGCCGGCAGCGGCGCGGGGATGCTTCGCCCCCTCACCGACAGCCGTGAGGCCGGCGCACGTCTCCGGCTTCACGGCTTTCCTCATGTCCCCTCGGCCGGGCACTGCAGCCGACGCCGAGACAGGCAGCACAATGGGTCTCGCCGGGCCAGCCCTCGGGTCAGCCTGGTGCAGCGCTGAGGGCCAACGTGAAACGCGGCCACAGCGAGGATCGGCGTTCCCTGCAGGGATGGAGCTTGAGGACAGTAGGTAGGCGGAGGCACGCGAGGTTGGGTCGGACGGCGGCGGTCGTTCCGCGCAGCTGGGGCGGTCCCTGGCCTTCGGGGGACGAGGCGCCCCCGGCCAGGACGCGTCGTACGGCGGACGTCGCGCGCCTTGCCGCAGCGGCCGTGGCGCTGGCCGGCCTCGTCTCGTGGGTCGGGCTCGACCCGCACCGCTCCGCCTGGGGCGTGACGCTGGTCCCCCGCGCGGTGTCCGCGGTGGCGCGGACGGCGGTGGCCGTGGCCAACGTCGGGTCCTCCCTGGCGGTCGTCGCGCTGCTGGTGCTGATGGCGGCCGACGCGCTGCGACGGCGCCGCCTGACCCTTGTCTCATCGGCCCTGGCGGGCGGGCTGGCGCTCCTCGTGGGGCTTGCGGTCGCCGCGGTTGCGGAGGCCTTCAGCAGCGGCTCGTTCGCAGTGCTGGTCGGGCAGCTCGACGACGCCGATGCCCTGCCGGTGATGGCCACGGTCGGCCTGGCGCTGGGGATGGGGCTGCCACGGCGACGACGTACGCGGTGGCTGGCGATGGCCCTGACGCTGGCGATCGTGTGCGCGCTGGCACTGGGCAGCCTCACCGTGCTCAGCGCGGTGTACGCGCTGCTGGCCGGCGCCACGGCCGCGCTGGCCGTGCGCGTGGCCGTCGGGGTTCCCTCCGAACGGCCCGCCGGGGGAGCCATCCGCGACGCACTCGGCGAGGCGGGGTGGCGGGTCGACCAGCTGCGACCGTCCGAGGAGGTGGCGGGGCGGATCCGGTACGCAGCCGTGCTGCCGGACGAGGCACGCCTGACGGTGACGGTGGTCGACCCCGACCGGCGAGGAGTGCCGTTCTTGCGGCCGGCGTGGCGGCTGCTCCGCTTCCGCACCTCGGCCGTGGGACGTCCCTCCCTGTCGTTGCGCGGACAGCTCGAGCGGGAGGCGCTCAGCGGGTCCCTTGCCGGCGCCGCCGGAGTCGCCGCGCCGAGACCGTTGGCCATGGTCGCGCTGGGACGGTCGTTGATGCTGGTGCAACGCCCGGTGACCGGCGCGGAGCTGTTCGCCCGCGACCCGGCCGGTGACGCCGCGCGGGTGATGCGCGCACTCAAGCGACTCCACTCCGCGGGGTTGTCGCACGGCGCCCTGTCCGCCGACGCGGTCGTCGTGCTGCCCGAGGGGGAAGCCGGCTTCCTCGACCTCGGGGCCGCGCAACCGGCGGCCACCGGGCTGCAGCGCGAGCTCGACGTCGTCGCCCTGCTCGTGGCCGTGGCGAGCCGCTGCGGAGCCCCGTCGGCGGTGTCTGCGCTGCGTGCGGAGTACGGCAGCGACGACCTCTCCGAGGCGAGGCTGGCCGCGCTGCTGCAGCCGTTGGCGCTGCCGAGCGCACTGCGCACGGAGATCCGCGGGACAGCGGTGCTCAAGGAGGTGCGCGCTGCGCTGACGGGGGACGCGGCCACGGAGACGACGGAGGTCATCCGGCTGGAGCGTTTCCGCCCGCGCACCGTGGTGATGGTGGGTGCGGCCACCATCGCCGCACACGTCCTCGCCGCCCAGTTGTCGTCCGTGGGCCTGGGCTCCGCGTTGGCGCGGGCGCATCCGGGCTGGCTGTTGGTCGCCGCTCTCGGCTCGGCGGTGACCTACCTGGGCTCCGCGTTGGCGCTGCATGCGTTCGCCACCGTCTCCCTGTCGTTGCGCCGGACCAGCCTGGTGCAGCTGGCGACCTCGTTCCTGGCCCTGATCACGCCGCCGGCGGTCGGCCACGTGGGCCTGAACGTGCGCTACCTGCAGAAGGCGGGTGCCCCCACGTCGGTGGCAGCGACCACGGTCGCGGTCAAGGAGGCGTCGACCGTCGCCATCACGGTGCCGCTGCTGCTGGCCTGTGGCTGGCTCAGCGGCGTGTCGGCCTCACGGCTCACGCTGCTGCCGAGCGGCAGCGTGCTGTCCGTCCTGGCCGCCGTCGCGGCGGTCCTGGCCCTGCTGGCCGCGCTGCCGGTGACGCGCCGGCAGCTGCAGCGGCGGGTGCAGCCTGTCCTTCGACGGACACTCCCCCAGCTCGTCGACGCCGCCAGCGACCCGCGACGGCTCGGCACCGCGACGGTGGGCGTGCTCCTCCTCAACGCCGGGTACGTCGCCGCGATGGCTGCGTCCCTGTACGCCTTCTCCGTCTCGGTCCCGCTCCCGGCGCTCGTGGTCGTCTACCTCGCCGCCTCGACCCTGGGTTCGGTGGCGCCGACGCCGGGTGGCCTCGGCGCCGTCGAAGCGGCGCTCGTGGGTGGGCTCAGCGCGTTCGGAGTCGCGTTCTCGGCCGGGCTCGCCGCGGTCCTCGCCTTTCGCGCCGCGACCTTCTGGCTGCCCGCCCCCTTGGGCTGGCTTGCCCTGACGAGGTTGCAGCAGAAGAACGCCGTGTGAGACTCGCGCCTTGCCGCGGCCGGCGCGCCCAGGAAGTTGGTCCCGGCTCCGGGAGCCGAGGGCCTCTGCCGGGCAGCGCCCCCACGCCCGATGGTGGGGGCTAGGTTCCGGTTCCCGACGGCGCACCGGGTGGGTGCGTCAGGGAGAGGGAGACATGAAGCCCCGACTCACGCCCGCGTCGTACGGCGCGCGCCTTCTCGCGCTGCTGGCCGTCGTACCGCTTGCCGTCACTCTCGCCGGCCCGGCCTCCGCCGCGGGCGAGTCCACGCCGGGCGTGACCGTGACGGCAGTGAACCCGCCCGGCTCGCGCGTGGGCAGTGACCTGAGCCTCTCGCTCACCGCCCACACCGAGGCCGGCGGGGTGGCGAGTTCCTCCTGCGGGCCCGGGGACGGGACCCTGAAGTGCTGGGGCTCCCTGATGCTGCGCATCCCCAGGTACGGGGACCTCGGCGTGGGTGCCTTCGAGGTGCACCGGGTGGCCGTCGGCGACATCAGCTGCGGTGACGAGGGCGACGACGGTTGCGGCGACCCGGCCGTGGCAGCCGCTGCCGGGACCGGCGGGCCGGTCCCGGTCCAGGTGAACGGGGTCGGCTTCGTGAAGTGGCCTGGGAACACCGGCCTCCCGGTCGGCACGAAGCTCCAGCTGAAGTTCACGCTGACCGACAACGGCACCGCGGCGTACGAGGACCAGGTCGTGGTGCAGGTCAACCGCTTCGTCGAGGGACCGGCCAAACCGCTGCTCTACCGGTCGGGGCCGGAAACCATCAAGCAGGTGCAGATCCACGACCTCGCCACGCGCGGCTGACACCGGGGGGCAACCCGAACGGGCCGGGCCGGAGCCACCCATGCGTGCATGCGCACATAGTGCGGCAGCGCGAGGGGAACGGGCCGCTCGCCCGGGTGGCGGAGTCCTTCGGCTCTGCCCTGCGTGGTCGCGCAGGCGAACAGTGGCAACCGAGCGGTTCAGCAGGGGAGGCCGCGTCTCAGCACCGTCGCCGACTTCGCGGGCGGCGCCACTCACGGGGGTGCTGCAGCGGTCGCAGCCGCGCACAGCTCGGGCTGCGCGCCTGTCTCTGAGCCGCACCGAAGGCGCGGCAGACGTCGCGCAGAAGGAGAGATGCTCGATGAGACCACGACGACGCGGCGTGATGATGGCCAGTGCCCTCACCGCACTGCTCATGTTCTCCTCCCCGGCCCTGGCGGCCGGCCCCGGCGGTGGCGGTAGAGGCGGTGGCAGCGGCGGTGGCGGAAGTGGCGGTGGCGGCGGCAGCGGTGGTGGCGGTGGCGGCGGGGAGACGACGGGATCGGTCTACTCCGACCTCGTGCTCGCGCTCCGCGCCGAGAACGGTACGCCGATCCTCAAGAAGTACGACGTGCCCGCGACCGAGACCACGCCGGCCACCACCGAGTACTGCGTGCAGCCGGTGTCCTACGAACCGGTCGCGGGAATCACCTCCACGACCAACCCCGTGGACGGTCGCACCGTCTGGGTGGTGCCGTTGCAGGGTCAATGGATCGGCGACCCGGCGTCTCCGGTGGCGCAGGACGCGATCGGAGCCTGCGACCCCCAGCCGCAGTACGCCATGTTCGTCAAGGAGACCGATCTCGAGCGGCTGAACCTGGCACGGACGTCGGAGGACGTCATCGCCCAGAAGCTGGCTGACGTGCAGACGAAGCTGCGGTTCGCCGACGTGATCGCCCTCGAGTCCACCGGGCGCATCACCTACGACGGCACACCCATCGACGCCTCCCCGGAGAACGCCGCGATCTACCAGTCGCTGATGCAGTCCGGGACCATCCCGGGGCTTCCCGCCGCCATGGCCGGTCCGCCGGCCGAGGTGGGCCCGGCTCCGACCGACGCCACCTCGAACAGCCTTTTCGACGCCTGGGAGCTCGCGGCGATGGCCCTCGGTGCCGCCGCCAGCAAGAGCGTTCCGCTCAGCATCGACGCCGTCGAGTACTACAACCGCGTCATCGGGTTCCCGCCGCCGGCGGACGCCACGGCGACGCCGCCGGTTCCGGACTACGTGTCCCCCTGGGGCGTGAGTTTCGTGAGATCCGCGGACCCGGGCAACCCCGGCAGCGAGCTTGCCGGCAGCGAGCGGTTCGTCGACTACAGCGGCTTCAGCTACAACCGCTCGCAGACCTTCAAGGGCAGCGTCACCTGGCTCGACGTACCGACCCTGACCTGGAAGGTCAGCAAGATCACCGACGTCGTGCCGTTCACCAACCTCTCCTCGCTGCCCGAGATCGGGGACAGCACGCTCCACGGGGTAACCGCGTTCGCGCAGCTGGCCGACGACGTCCGCGCGCTGTGCAACTTCATCCCGGACAACACCTACCTCCCCGGCTTCGCCATGGACGTCCCGGGCGTGGACACCACGGAGGCACAGCTGAAGGCGATCCATGACCCGGCAGTGGACCTCGGCACCCTTCCGACGAACGTCTTCAAGACGCTTCCCTTCCAGGTCACCGCGTCCCTGCTCAACCCGTGGGGCGGCGACCAGATCAGCGACGCGCGGCTGCGGCTGACCGTGCACGCCCCGACCGCTCTGGCGGCCGGTGACGTGACGGCGACCGCCTCGGCTGACGGACAGACCGTGCCGTTCAGTGCGGACGGCAATGGCGACCTGGTCGGCTGGTGGGGTCCGGAGAGCGGCTTCCCGGTCGCACCGGGCTACAACACCTCCACGCCGTTCAACGTCACCGTGGCAGGGTCGGCACCCAGCGGTGCCTACGCCCTGACCCTCGACCTGGTGACCGCAAGCGCCCCATCGACCGTCCTGGCCACGGAGTCCGGCACCCTCACCGTCAACGACAACGCGGCCATGGTGCTGTGGGCCGGCTCGGTCCCGAAGTACACCACGCAGGGCACGGCCGTGAAGCTCCCGCTCCAGGTCTACTCGCCGGACGCGGGCACCGCTCGGCTGACGCTGGCCGTGACGGGTCCCGGTGACGACCCTCTGACCCCCGATGTGGTCGAGGCGCTCAAGGCCGGTGACGTGAGGGTCTACGGCAGCGACGGGACGAACATGGTGCCCATGACCCTGACCCTCGACGGGCAGGGCCGGCTGACGGGAACCTGGGACGCCACCGTGACCGCGGGCTACACCCCGGTCACCTGGTACGCCACGGTCGCCGAGGGTGCTCCGGTGGGCAACTACGCCTTCGGGGTAGGCCTGGACGGAGGGAACACCCTCGACCCCGCGGTGGTCGCGATCTCGGCCCCGGAGACCCATGGCGAGCAGCCGCCGAACGCGGGCGAGGACACCACGGCGCCCGTCGTGACGGTCACGCCGGTCGGCACCCTGGGCACGAACGCGTCCTTCACGCTCGCGGCGGACGAGGACGGCGTGACGTTCGAGTGCATGCTGAGCAAGGACAACGCGGACGCAGCCTGGGAGGCATGCACCTCCCCCAAGACGTACACCGGTCTTCAGCCGGGCTCCTACGTCTTCTCCGCCCGTGGCACGGACCGGGTCGGGCTCGTCTCGACCGTGGTCACGCGGTCCTGGACGGTCGCGGCCCCGCCGGCCGGTGACACCACCGCGCCGGTGGTCGACCTCAGTGCGGACGGCACCCCGGGCAGCACGGCGACCTTCGTGTTCACCACCGACGAGAGCGGCGTGGACTTCGAGTGCCAGCTCACCAAGAACGGCCGGGTGACCGAGGCCTGGGCCCCGTGCACGTCGCCCAAGACCTACACCGACCTGAAGACCGGAACCTACGTGTTCTCGGTGCGGGGAACCGACCCGTCAGGCAACACCTCCGAGGCCAAGACCCTGGAGTGGACGGTCAGCAAGGGCGCCCGCACGCCGAGGATCCCCACGCGGGGGGCCACGCCGAACGGCGCATGATCCGCAGTATCACCGAGTCAGCGGGCCACACCCCCGGGTGCGGCCCGCTGACGGCGCGCGGCGGCTCCGCCGACACCCGAGCGTCCGCCGCGGGGCCCCGTCACTGGTGGCGCTGCAGATGCCTCGGCCGTCGCGGCGCGCAACGCTTGCTGGCAGCACGGTCAAGGGCGCAAGGCCCCTGACGCGCACCGGCGAGGAGACGAGGGAAGACGGCCTGGCGCAGACGGGGGAGACCGCGCCAGGCCGTTCAGTCTTCAACTATACGCCTTCGCTGCTGCGCGCGACAGTCCGGCTCGGTCCGCGAGGCCCCGGCCCGGCGGTCGGGCACGAGCGGGGGCCGCGCCAGGTCGGTGTCGTGGTAGCCGACGAGGAGCCTGCGTTCGGCGTCGCGCCGGGGAAAGAGGAGGAACACCGGCGCCGCCCCGAGGAGAACCGCGACGATGCCCGCCAGGTAGGCCCAGCGGCCCCCCTGCAGGAACGCCGTCTTGGCCGCGGCGGTGATCTGCGGCGCGTACTGCGGGTAGCGCTGCGCCACCGCCCCGGCACCGCTGAAGGACTTCGTCAGCGTGTCCTGCGGGGCGCTGGTGATCCGCTGCCTCCGGCGCTGCCGATCGCCGAGGTCATCGCCGCGGCGTAGCCGGCAGCGAGAAGGGCTCCGAAGATCGACTGCATGAGGGCGCCGCCGAGGTCCCGTTGCGGGACGGCCAGCGCGGTGCCGAGCACGAGCATCGCCTTGCGCACGTGGCGGTCGTCGAGCGCGCCGATGTAGAGCACCGGCGCCGCCAGGGCGCCGCCAGGCCCAGCGAGTAGCCGACCGCGACCAGGTTGGGCTGCACCTGCGAGGCCCCGAACGCGAGGCCGATCGAAGGCAGCGCGACGTGGTCAGCCGGTACCGGGCGAGCTCACAGCTTGTAGCCGAGGTCGCGCAACAGGGTCGTGCGCGCCCGTACGTCGTCCTCGGTCTCCACGCCGAGGGGCGCCTCCCCATCGACGACTCCGAGCACGCCACGGCCCTGGCCGGTGCCGGCCACGAGCACCTGCACCGGGTTCGCGGTCGCGCAGAAGACCTGGCAGACCTCCGGAACCGCCTTGACCTGGTTGAGGACGTTGACGGGGAACCCTTCGCGCAGCATTACGACGAACGAGTGCCCGGCACCCACGGCCAGTGCGTGCTGCACCGCAAGGTCGACCAACGACGCGTCGTTCCCGGCGCGGCGCACGAGCCGCGGCCCGGACGCCTCGCAGAACGCGAGCCCGAAGCGCAGGTGCGGCGAGGAGCCGGCCAGCGCCTCGTAGAGGTCCTCGACGGTCTTGATGAAGTGCGCCTGCCCGAGGACGAGGTTCACCCCGTCGGGGACCTCGAGCGGGACGACCTCGATCACCGGCTCACCCATCGTGCACCTCCTGCGTGCTCTCACCGTCTGTCCTACCGCCGCATCGCCCTCCGCACCGGGAAAACGGGAGATCGCGCTCCTCGCCCGACTTGTCGTCCCGGGCTGGTGTGGCAGCATGGCCCTCACGGGCCGGTGACACGCCGGCGAGTACGAGCCCTTGGGGGTGAGCGGTGCCGTTGCCCACGGCGGACCTCGTCGACCTCCCTGTGGGTTCTCACCTGTGCCGCTTCTTCGCCGACGTGTACGGCGGCGACCTCCCGCAGCTCCAGCGCGACTACCGCGCCCTGGGCGTCCGGGCGCACGCCGACGGGCTGGGGGGGCTGCGCGTGGCCGCCGAGATGGGGGACGTGGTGCGCCACTTCGGCTCGCTGGAGCGCCTGCTGCGGTGGGAGCGCGCGGCCTCGCCCTGGCTCCGCGACACGGGCATCTCCGCCGTCTGTCAGTACGACGCGCGCCGCTTCACCGCCGAGGAGCTCTGCGCGGTGGCCGGCCAGCACACGGCGACCACGCCCGGCGAGACGCCGCTCCCGATTGCGGGCTTCTACGCCGACCTCCGCGGTGTCCGGATCGTCGGCGAGGTGGACATCTCCAACGTGGAGATGCTCGTGGACGTGCTGGCGGCCCGGGCACGCGTCCGTGACCGCGTCGAGGTGGACCTCGCCGAGCTGGAGTTCCTCGACCTGCGCGCGATGCGGGCCTTCGTCGAGCTGGTCGCGGAGCGCGACGGCCTCGAGCTGCTTCTGCGCAACGCCTCCCCCCAGGTGCAGCGGTCCTTCGTGCTGGCCGGACTGCAGCACCCGCGGCTGGTGATCTCATGAGCCACAACGCCCTGATCTACCGTGGTGTGGACGAGTTCGTCGACCGCGTCAGTGGCTTCGTCCGCGACGGCCTCGCCGCCGGGGACCGGGTCATGGTGATGGCGCCCCCGGGCAAGCTCGCGCCGCTGGGCGAGGCGCTCGCGGACCATGCCCACGAGTTCGAGCTCCACGACTCCACGGCCGCCTACCGACCCCAGGCGCGCTCGCTGCAGGTCGCCATGGACTACGTCGGCGAGCAGCCCACCCGACGCACCCGACTGGTCGCCGAGCAGGACCTCAGCGCGCGCACCGACCTGGAGATCGCGGCGTACCTCCGTCAAGAGGCCAGCAGCAACCTGGTCTTCGCCGGTTTCCCGGCGAAGCTGCTCTGCACGTACGACGCGGCGGCGCTCCCCGGCTACGTCGTCGACGGTTGCCGGCACACCCACCAGGGCCTGCTCGAGAACAACGGGCTGGTCGCCAGCACCGACTACGTCGAGCCCGCGGACTACCTGCGGGCCAGCATCGCGATCCCCGAGCCACCGCAGACCGCTGCCTCCCTCACGTGTGACAGCATCGACGACCTCGCCGCCGCGCGGCAGCTGGTCGCGCAGGAGTCGGCGCGGCTCGGCCTGGACCGCGGAGGCGTCGAGGACCTGGTGCTCGCGGCGAACGAGGTTCTCACCAACGCCGTCACCCACGGCCGCCCGCCGGCACGGCTCGTCGTCTACCGCGAGGGGCCGGCCGTCGTCTGCCACGTCGGGGACCACGGACGGGGACTGCACGACCCGCTGCGCGGCTACTTCCCGCCCGGGATCGAGCACCTCACGGGGCGCGGCCTGTGGCTGGCGCGCCAGCTGTGCGACTCCGTCGAGATCGACGCCACGCGCGACGGCACCCGGATCCGGCTGCTCAGTCTGCCGAGCAGCTGAGCAGCACGACGCCTCAGGTCTCGTCCTGGAACCGGACGTGGCCGACGTACATCTCCGGGTCCGCCGAGCGGGCTCGTTCGACGTGCTCGATCACGCCGCGTACGTCGGCGCGCTGCTCGGGCCGGCAGCGCACCAGCACACGCTCGACGCCGTGCTCCATGCCGCCCACCGCCTGGTAACCGGCGCCCGTGAGCGCTGCGACGACCACCGCGGCGTCCTCCCCCGGCGCAACGGCGTAGGTCGCCATGGGCGTGCCGGGCTTCTCCAGGTCGTCCTCCACGCCCACCTCGTCGAGAGTGAACCGCCGAAGGGCGAGGGCGACGACGAGCACGAGCGCCACGACGCTCAGCGCCAGGACCACGAAGAGGATCATGACCAGCCTCCCGTCCATCTGCTGCCGGGCGCACACCACACCCGACGTGTCGAGCGTGGGCCGGTCACCGGGTACCTGTCGAGGGACGACCGTCCCGAACACCGGGCCGGTGGACCCACGGGGCATGACCGGCGTCCGGTGGGGTAGCGAGGTGACACGGTCACGGAGGGAGGCACCGATGACAACCGAGCTGGACACGGACCTGGTCGTGCGCCGGGTCGGGCGCGCCGACAACGAGGCGCCCACCTTGGTCCTCGTCCACGGGCTCACCGACTCCGGTGAGGGCTGGCCGGGTGCGGTCGCGCACTGGCAGGACCACTACTCGATCCTCACCTACGACCAACGCGGACACGGCTCCTCGCCTCGGTTCACGGTCGAGGAGTGCGTGGGGCACCCGGGCGACGTGCTCGTGGACGACCTCGTCGCGCTGCTGGCCCACCTCGGCGAGCCACCGGTCGTGGTCGGCCACTCCCTCGGCGGCGCGGTGGCGCTGGCGGCCGGCGTACGCAGGCCGGACCTCGTGCGCGCCCTGGTCGTGGAGGATCCGGCCGCGCTGATGCCCGAGGAGGAGCAGCGGGCGCCCGTGCGCGGTGAGCAGCTGGCCCGCGGGCTCGCCGAGAGCCGCGCCGCCACCGACGACGAGGCGCTGCTGGTCGTTCGCAGGCGCCAGCACCCGGACTGGCCGGAGGACGAGCTGCTGGTGACCGGACGAGCCGAGCAGCAGGTCGACACCACGTTCCTGGCGCTCGGCGACTACAAGCCGTCCATGCGCTGGCCGGAGCTGCTCGAGGGCCTGATGACCGCCACGTTGCTGGTCACCGGCGACCCGGCGGGCGTCCGGGGTGGCGACGTGGTGGTCGACGACTCGGCCGAGCGGGTGATCATGCACGCCGCGAACCCCAACGTCACGCTGGTCCGGGTGCCCGACGCGGGCCACTGCGTCCGCCGCGAGCGTCCGGAGCGGTTCTACGAGGTCGTCGACGCGTTCCTGGCCACGCACTGAACCCGGCCGCGTCGGCCCGCGGAGTCGGGCGGGATCAGCGGGGCCGGAACGCCGGGAACTGCCCGCTCGGGTCGTAGGCGAGCAGACCCTCGCCGGCGAGGTCCCACAGCATGGCCATCACGGCTGCGCGGTCGGCGCCGAAGTCAGCGGCCACCAGGGCCATCACCTCCATCGGCGACCACGCGCCCGCCATGACCGCCTCGCTGACCGCGTCCCTGAGCCGCTGCGGCTCCACCAGTGCTGCGCGCATGACTGCCCCCTTCGTCCCGTGCTCGTGGTGCGACGACCGTACGATTTGCCGGCCGTGTCCAGCCTTGTCGAGCAATGCGACGGCGACAGGGGGCCGAGGTCACCGGTGCGACGGCCACAGGTCCCGACCCGGTGGCACCAGCCCCGGTGCAGCGGCGGGATTCGGGTACGGCACCGCGGTGTCCCGCGCCTTTCTCGTGCCTCCCGCCTCCGAAGCCGTGCTGCTCCCCGGACTCGGGCTCGGCGCCGAGGCCTGGGCGCCCACCGTCGCGGCACTGGCCGAGCACGGCGTCCCGGCCTGGGTTCTGCGGCTGCCCGGGTACGGCCTGCCGGCCGGGCCCGAGACCGACCTGCGACCCGCTGCCCTGGGACGCCGGCTCGCCGCCGCGCTCCCCACCGGTGGCCGGCCACGGCTCCTGGTCGGTCACTCCGCGAGCTGTCCGGTGGCGGTGCACGCCGCGCTGCACGCGCGCGAGGCGGTGCTCGGTGTCGTGCTCGTGGGCCCGGTCGGCGACCCGCGGGCGCGCACCTGGCCGGCCCTGGCGAGACGCTGGCTGGCCACCGCGATCCGCGAGGACCCCCGCCAGGCGCCGGCGCTGCTCCGGATGTGGTGGCGGACCGGCCCGGCGTCCATGGCGCGCGCGCTCGACGTCGCACGCAGCGACCCGCTGCCCGACGTCGTACGCCGGGTCCAGCGCCCGGCCCTGGTGCTGCGCGGTCGACGCGACCGGATCTGCCCCGCCGACTGGGCGGCCCGGCTTGCCACGGCGGGGGCCATGACCCTGCCCGCCGGCGCGCACATGGTGCCGCTCACGCACGGCGGCCTGGTGGCCGGTGCCCTGCGGCACCTCGCCGACCGCCTGAGGTGAGCCGCGCACCGTCGCTCTGCGCCGAAGGTCCGGGTCCTGGGCGCTTGCGACCCTTGCGTACAGCAACTTCCCGGCGCATGCTGACACCATCCCCTGCACCGGTGCCACCACGAGGCGGCGCCGACGAGATCCGGTTCCACCGGTTTTCGGCTCCGAGGAAGGCGGCGACGGGTTATCGTGCGGAGCCTTCGCGACACGACGGGGGACGCCGGATGAGCACGTCGGGGCAGCCGGGCGAGATCAGCGCCGCAGAGCAGCTCGCCGCGATGGGGCAGGCGGTGATCACCACGACGCCCGACGGCACCGTGGTGGCGTGGAACCCGGCGGCCGAGCTGTTGTACGGCTGGAGCGCGGAGGAGGCGATCGGGCGGGACATCGCGGACCTCTGCGCGCCGCCCATGGCCCTGGAGACCAGCGAGGACATCATGAAGGCGCTCCGCGCCGGGGTCCCCTGGTCCGGCGGCTTCCCGGTCCGGCGTAAGAACGGCACGATGTTCCCGAGCCTGGTCACCGACGCCGGCGTCTACCGCGACGGCGAGCTGGTCGGCATCGTCGGGGTGTCCACGAACCTGGGCGCCGCCCTGCGCCCGCTGCTGGAGCGGTCCACGGACGCAGCGCTGGTGCTGCGCTCCGACGGCGCGGTGACCTACGCCAGCCCGGCGGTGGAACAGCTCTTCGGCTGGAAACCCGAGGAGCTGCTGGGCGAGCCGCTCATGCCGCTGATGCATCCTGACGACCGCCTCGCCCTGGCCGGCTTCCTGCCGCGGGTGGTCGACGAGCCGGGCGCCCACCCGCCGGTGGAGGTGAGGGTCAAGCGTGACGAGGGCTGGGCCTGGGCGGACGTCACGCTCACCAACTTCCTCGACGACCCGCTGGTGCGCGGCGTGGTGTGCAACCTGCGGCTCAGCCCGCGCCGGACCGCGCAGGAGGAGGCCGAGACCCGGGCCCGGCAGCTCCAGATCGCCCTCGACACCCGGCTGGTCATCGAACGCGCCAAGGGTTACCTCGCGGGGAAGAAGGGCCTGGATCCGGAGGACGCGTTCGCGATGATGCGGCACCACGCCCGCAGCCATCACCTGGCGTTGCGCGTGGTCGCCGCCCGGGTGCTCTCGGGGCAGCTGGACGTGGACGCGGCCGGGTAGCCGACCTCGCCGCCCGGGTCCAGGGCCGAAGTGCCCTGCCCTTCCGCCCACGCGGGTGGTCATTGCCGGACGATGCGGACCACTTGTGACCGAGTCGTTGTCCTGGACCGGCGTGTCGGGTTACCGTGTCGAAGACCGATCTTCCCCGCCCGCCGTGACTGCGACGGGCCGGCCACCCCAGACTCCGGTGGCAATCAGTATCTGCCCTGGAGGTCTGAATGGGCTTCGCCATCGACGGCTCCGGCTCCTCGCGCAACGCCCACCGGCGCCCCTTGCCCGTTCCCGTGCGGCACCCGGTGCCGGTCCTGCTGCTGGACCTGCGCGCCCGCATCGCACAGACCTTCCTGAGGTCGCCCTCCCGTCTCCTCGACGGCTGAGGTCCGCGGCCGCCCCGATCTCGGGCGGTCCCGTGGAATGACAGGGGGTTCCATGGGGCCGCCCGACACCTGCCGTTACTCCCCCGGTCGATCGGGTAGCGATCCCTACATGAGATCCGAACCCCTCTCCGTCATCTTCAAGACGACCGGGCCGTTCGCGACCGCGCTCCTCGACGTCAGCCAGGACACCGAGAACGGCCGTCACGAGCACGACCTGCGCGTCCGCGAGACCCGCACGGCGCTGACCGAGCAGGGCGCGGACGAGCGGACCGTCGAGGCGGTCTGCAGCAGGCTCGCGGAGACCGTCAACCGCCCGGCGCCCGTGGCGCGACTCGTCGTCGCCGGCGCCGACGGGGTGGTCTTCGACGACACCGTCGGCGCGCGGGTCGACCAGCCCACGGCGACCTGGGGGCCGTTGCCGGACCTGGGCACCTGGATCGCCCAGCAGGACGCGCTCACCCGGTTCGTCCTCGCGGAGGTCGACCACGCCGGCGGCCAGGTCGCGGTCTACGACTCCGACGTGCCCGAGGCCGAGGACCGCACCACGGTCGACGGCGAGACCGAGCACATCCACAAGGTGCCCGTCGGCGGCTGGTCGGCGCTGCGCTACATGCACTACACCGAGAACGTCTGGAAGGAGAACGCCGAGGCGCTCACCGACGAGATCATCTCGGCCGTGCGGGCAGGCAACCGGCTGGTGCTCCTGGCCGGGGACCCCCACTCCCGGCACTTCGTGCGCGAGAAGCTCGGCGACACTGCGGCGACCGTGGTGGAGATCGGCAGCCACAGTCGGGCGGAGGACGGCGGCGAGGAGGCGCTCGCGCAGGCGATCCGGGAGACGCTGCTCGACCAGGTGGTCCAGCGACGTCTCGAGCGCGGCCACGAGCTCAAGGACCGGCTCGGCCAGGGCCGCGCCGTGGCCACCGGGGTCGGCGACGTCGCGGACGCCTTCGTGCGCGGCCAGGTCGAGACCCTGCTGATCGATCCCCAGCCGGCCGCCGAGCTGACCCTGGACCCCGGCAAGCACCCGGGCCTGGCCCTGGGCGCCGTCAACCCCCAGGAGCCGGTACGCGCGGACCAGGCACTCATCGCCGCCGCGGTGCTCACCGACGCCGAGATCGCGGTGATGCCCCGCGCCTCTCTCGGCGGCGCGCCGGTGGCCGCCCTGCTCCGGTGGGACCAGAGCGCATGAGCCCGACCCTTCCGGACCCGAGGGAGCAGCACCCGCAGCCGGACACCGGCGACGAGCGGCTGCCGCCGCCCGGCGCGCCCGGTTCCATCACCCCGCGGATGGGAGACGAGCCCGACCACGGGGAGCACAGCTACCGCGGCAGCGGGCGGCTGACCGGCCAGGTCGCACTGATCACGGGGGGCGACTCCGGGATCGGCCGCGCTGTGGCCGTCGCCTTCGCGCGGGAGGGCGCGGACGTGGCGCTGACCTACCTCCCCGGCGAGGAGGATGACGGCCGGCGCACCGCCGATCTGGTCGAGAAGGCCGGGCGCCGAGCGCTCACCGTCCCCGGCGACCTGACGTCGGAGGAGTTCTGCCAGGAGCTCGTCGACCGCACCGTCGAGGAGCTCGGCCACCTCGACGTCCTGGTCAACAACGCCGCCTACCAGATGTCCCAGCCCGGTGGGCTGCCCGACATCAGCACCGCGCAGCTCGACCGGGTGATGAAGACCAACCTCTACGCGCTGTTCTGGATGTGCCAGAAGGCGCTGCCGCACCTGCGCGAGGGGTCGTCGATCATCAACACCTCCTCGATCCAGGCCTCCTCGCCGTCCTCGCACCTGCTCGACTACGCCACCACCAAGGCAGGTATCGCCGCCTTCACCCGCGGCCTGGCCACGAGCATCGCCGGCGACGGCATCCGGGTGAACGCCGTCGCGCCCGGCGCCACCTGGACCCCGTTGATCCCCGCCACGATGGGCGAGGACCAGGTCGAGGGGTTCGGCACCCAGGCGCCGCTCGGACGGGTCGGCCAGCCGGCCGAGCTCGCGCCCGCCTACGTGTTCCTCGCCTCCGCCGAGGCGAGCTTCGTCACCGGCGAGGTGCTCGCGGTCACCGGCGGCCGTCCCGTCCTGGTCTGACCGCGGGTCAGGGCGTCGTGCCGACGCCGCTGCCGGTCGTGGGGGCGGCGCCCGGGTCGCTCCCGGGGTCGGTGGTGCTGCCGCCGGGATCGCTTCCGAGCTCGCTCCCGGGGCCCGCCAGCACCCCGGTCACCGGGAAGTAGCCGTACGGCGAGGCGGGCAGCGTCGCGTACGGGAAGTTCGCAGGGTCGATCTCCATGTCGGCCGCGATCACCGGGTGGTCGGTGATGCGCTTGTCCAGGCGGGAGTGGTCCTCGGTGTACCCGGTGACGCGCACCTTGCGATGGGTGAACACCCAGTCCACGAACCAGGGATGCTTGGGGTTGCAGACCCCGCGGCGCACGTAGCCCCCGCGCGCGGCACGCAGGTGCCCGTCGCCGACGATCGGGCAGAAGGCGTCCGCCCGCTCGTTCATGTCGCCGGTGATGAACAGCGGGTAGCTGGTGCGTCTCAGCTGATCGCCGAGCTCGGCGATGCTGCGGATCGCCTCCGCCCGGTAGCCGTCCTGACCGCGGTGGCGCGGGTTCGTGGCCGGCGCGTGGAAGTCGGCGAACCAGGCCGCCATCCCGGTCTGCACGTTGCGCAGCAGGATCAGCGGCATCCCCCGCAGCCGCCCGTTGAAGTAGGGGATCGTGACCTGGGTGGCGTAGACCAGCTGCCACTGCGCGGCGTCCCAGGCGATGGAGTTGTCCGGGTCCAGCGTGCCGGGAATCGGCGTCCCGTCGTAGCGCACCTTGTTGGGCGAGTACAGCGAGAAGGTGCCGGCGGTGCCCGCCAGGAAGGCCGTGCGCTGGTCACCCTGCAGCTCCTGGAAACCGACGACGTCCACGTCGTGGCGTGCCAGCAGCCGGAGCGCGCCACCCATCCGCTGCACGCCGGTGGCGTAGCGGCGACTGTTCCGCGTGTGGCTGCCGCCCAGCACGTTGAACGACGCGACGGTCAGGTCGGTCAGCACGCCGTCACCGGCCGGGCTCGACGGGTCCGAGGTCGCGGCTGCCGAGGATGCGGAGGAACCCGTCGGGTCGGCGGCCGTGGCTGTCGCCGCCGGGAGCAGCACGGTGGCGGCCACCGCTGACGCCACCAGGGCGCCGACACGGGCGCGCGGGTGCCGGTGTGGCGCCTGTGATCTGGTGAGTCTGCTGAGCACAGAACGAAGGTAAGGGAATGTGCGGGTTTAGGCGGTGAAATCACACAACACGCCCGTGACGGTGCTGGACAAGACGCCGGCCTCGGCCCCTAGGCGCGCGGGACCAGCCCCAGGGCACGCGCCTCCTCGAGGAGCTCCTCGCGCACGGACGGGTGCGCGGCGTGCTCCATCAGCTCGCGCGCCTGCTGCTCCTGGGTGCGCCCGAACAGGCAGGCGGTCCCCTGCTCGGTGACGATCGCCGAGGGCTGGAAGGAGGTCAGCGGCTCGTCGATCATCGGGACCACCGTGGACAGCTGGGCGCGCGGGTGCCACGAGCGCAGTGCGATCAGCGCCTGCCCGCGTTCGGCGTGCAGCGCCCCGACGATGAAGTCGGTCTGGCCCCCGAAGCCGCTGTAGATGGCACCGCGCACCCGCGAGGCGTTCACCTGACCGTAGAGGTCCACCTGCAGCGCGGTGTTCACCGACACCATCGCCGCGTGCCGGGAGATCCGTCCGGGATCGTTGGTGGTCTCGGTGCGCAGCAGCCGCAGCCGCGGATTGAGGTGTGCCCAGCCGTAGAGCTCCTCGCTGCCGAGCAGGAACGACGCGGTCAGCGGCGTGTCCGGGTCCATGCAGCCGCCCCGCTCGAGGGCCATCACGCCGTCACTGACCATCTCCGACCACACCCGCAGCCGCCGCCGGTCGGTCAGGCCGGCGAGCACCGCGTCGGGCACCGCGCCGATGCCGAGCTGCAGCGTGGCTCCGTCGGGGATCCGCGCGGCCACCTTCTCGGCGATCCGCGCGGCGATCTCGTCGTACGACGTCGGCGGCAGCGTGACCAGCGGGTCGGCGGCCTCGACGGCCCAGTCGACCCGGTCGAGGTCGAGCTCCGCGTCGCCGAACACGTACGGCGTGCCCGGGTCGAGCTGGGCGACGACCACGCCGCCGCGGGCACGCGCCGCCTCCACCGCGGCGGGCAGGACGTTCACCTCCGTGCCGAGCGACACCTTGCCGTCCCTGGGCACGGACGTGCGCACCACCACCGCGTCCGGAGGCAGGGCGGAGCGGTACAGCACCGGCACCAGCGAGAGCCGGGCGGGCACGTAGGCCAGCCGGGAGCTGTTGCGCATCCCCGCGCCGACGAACGCGGTCTCCAGGGTCACGCCGTCCCGGTCCGGCAGGCCCGGCTGGCCGTTGAGCAGGTGCAGCACGTAGCGCTCGAGCGACCCGTCGAGCACCTTGACCAGCGTCCACGGCGTCGCGCCGTTGCCGCTGACCACCACCCGCGGGTTCTCCGGCAGCTCGGCGAACACCTGGGCGAGCCGCCCGGCGTGGGTGATCCGCACGGTCAGTCGACCCGGATCGCGACGACCCCCGCGACGCTGCCCGCCAGCGCCTGCGCGAGGCGGCGCTGCGGGTCGTCGACCGGTCCGCTGATGTGCACCACGCCGTCCTCGACCTCGGCGAGCCAGTCGACCTCCTCGGCACGGAACAGCTCGGCGACCTCCGCCTCGATGCGGTCGTCGTCGCGGGCGAGCAGGCGCACCACGTCGCGTCGGCTGAGCATCCCCACCACGCGCCCACCGTCGAGCACCGGAAGGCTCTTGACGGTCGTCGTGGTGAGCAGGTCGACGGCGTCGGCGAGATCGTCGGTGGTCGTCACCGTGACCGGGTGCGCGGTCATCACGTCGCCGACCCTCCGCGGCGGCGGGACGTCCTTCACGTCCTGGGGGATCATCCGCTTGCGCTGGTCACGCAGGACCGCGTCACGCACCAGGTCCGCCTCGCTGACGATGCCGACGACCCGGCCCACGTCGTCGACCACCGGCAACGACGTGACGGCGTGCCGGTCGAGCAGCTTCAGCGCCGCGCGTACCGACACCTCCTCGGTGACCGTCACCACCGGCGACGTCATCGCTTCCTTCACCCACATGGCTGCCTCCTCCAGTGCCCATGGTGGCCGCACCGCGGCCGCATGGTGCTCCCATCGTGGCGGGGGGAACCAGGCGCGCACAGGGCTAGTGGGTCATATCGGACGGGACTTCGGTCCCGGGCCGACGCGTCAGCGGTAACGGCACAGACCACCGAGTCCCTCGGCCGGCGTCCCGTCGCGCAGGCGCAGCACCCGGACCTCCGCCCCGGAGAGCAGCGCGGCACGCACCGCGACGTCCAGCAGCGGGCCGCGGCCGACGTGCGACCACGTCGGCCGGGGGCGCGCCGCGGGCGCCACCTCGGTGCCGGCCACGCCGAACCAGGCCGGGCGCGGGTCGTCGACCACGGGGGTGACCACCAGCAGCGTGCCGACCCGGCCCTCGGCGAGCGCGGCGAGAGTGGCGTCCTCGCCCTCGACCGCCAGCCCGTCGGGAGCCCGCTCCTCGCCGAAGAGCCAGAGCAGTCGCTCACGCTGGTGCTCCGCCGCGGCTGCCACGGCCGCCACGGCGGACGCCGCCCGGGACTGCTGCGACCCGTCGGCGGAGCGACCACCCTTGACCTGGCGGACCTCCACCATGCGCACCACCCGGTCCGGCAGGTTCTCGAGCAGCAGCTGCACCGCCCGGACGTCGCCGGAGACCACGAGCAGCCGCGCCTCCACCTCCTCGACGGCCCGCTGCACGCGCGCGGCGACGGCACGGGCGTTGTGCAGCCACGAGTCCTCGGCACGACGCGCGGCGCGCCCCTGCGACAAGAACCCCGGAGGCACCGGCCTCTCGATGGCGTCGTCCGGCCCGGACACCGTCGTCGACATCGCGGGTGCCGCCCCGCCCGGGTACAGGTGCAGGTCCGCGCCGGCGCGGTCGACCACCACGTCGACGTACGCCGGGTGCTGCTGCACCCACTCCAGCAGCGGGTACACGTGCGCGGGGGCCGCGAACGCGACGCTGTCGGGCCACGTCGCGGACGGCGCCGGGAAGACGCCGAGCATCTCCCCCCGGGCCGCGAACAAGGCCACGGGTGCGGCGCCACGGACCGCGCGCGCGGACGCGAAGCGGTGCGCGGCGCTCTCCAGGACCGTGATCGTCTGCGGGTCCACGCCACGGCCCTCGAGACCCTCGAGGATCGGCGCCCACCGCGTGGACCACTCCAGCTCGTACTCGTTGGCCACGTCCGGGGCGGCTCCCAGGTACACCACGGCCACGGGTTCCACGGGCCGGACCAGGTCACGGACGGTCGACCTGTCCAGGGTTGCCAGCGACACAGTCATCGCGGTCCTCCTCACCGGCGGCAGCTTCCTTCCATCAACCCGCGGCGTTGCGGACCGGACCAGGGCCCACCGGCCCGAGTTGGCCGGGTGAGTACGCCTACCCAGAGCAGGTGAGCCGTTCGCCCCTGGGCGCGGCCCACCGCCACTACGTTTCCTTCTACTATGAGCCGCTACGCCGATCCCCGGCGCTGTCCCGACTGCCTCGGCGCGATCGCGAGGGGCGCCCCGGTGTGTCCGCACTGTGGCCTGCCGCTGCGCGGCCAGGTCGCCCAGGAGCTGTTCCTCACGCTCTCGCGCGCCGACGACCTGCTGCACACGCTGCGTGACCCGCGCACCGCCGGGGCGCCCGCCGCCCCGGCGCCCGCCGGTCCCGCCCCGGTGCCCCCGGTCCCCGTGCCCCCGCCCCCGGCCGGCCGCCCGGCCACCCACCCGGTCGCCTCCGCCGGCCCTCGGCTCAGCGCCGCGTCCGTGCCGCGGATCCTGCTCACCCTCGGCGCCGCCTGCCTGCTCGTGGCCGCGCTCGTCTTCCTCGCGGTCGCCTGGCAGGCGCTCGGCGTCGCCGGACGCACCGTGACGCTGGTGGCCTTCACCGCGGTCGCGACCGCACTCACCGGCTGGGTGGCACGCCGCGGGCTGCGGGCGGCCACCGAGGCGCTGGCGCTGGTTTCGCTCGGGCTGCTGGTCCTCGACCTGGTCGGGGCCCGTCACGCGGGTTGGCTGGCCGTCCTGTCGACCACCGGATTCCTGGTGCTCGCGGGTGCCGTGCTGGCGCTCGCCTCCTGCGCCGGGGCGCTGGGGGTACGACGGACCGCGGCGGCCCGGCTGACCGGCGCCGAGGTGGCCGCCGCGCTCGGGATCGGGGTGGTCGCCGCGGGCATCGTCGGCGGCGACCGCCTCTCCTCGGCGGCCGCGTTCGTGATCGCCGTCCTCGTCTCGGCCGCGGCCACGGCCGGCGCCACCCGGCTGCGGCTGCGCGTGGCCGCGGTCGGCTGCGCCGTCGTCACCGCCACGAGCTGGCTGTTCCTGGCCGGGACCGGTCTCGAGCGGCTGGGCGCCGAGCCGACCGTCGACCGGCTGTGGGGACGGCTCGACGTGTGGCCGCTGCTGGTCGCGGCCGCCCTGGTGGCGGCGCCGGCGCTGCTGCGCACCGTGCCGATGCCGCTGCGGGTGGCCGCGGCCTCGCTCGGCTACGCCCTGGTGGCGCTGGCCGCGCTCGGACCGGCGCTCGACGAGGCAGCCACCCCGGTCTCCCTCGCCATGCTCGCGGCGCTCGGCGTCACGGCCGTGGCCGTCCGGCTGCTGCCCGCGCCGTGGGGACTCGTCGGGGGGCTCACCCAGGCCGTCGGTGGTGTCGCGGCCGCCGGGCTGGCGGTGCAGCTGGTTGCCGACGCGGCCCGCCGGCTGGCCGTCACGGTCGGCGAGCCGTGGACCGGCTCCGCCGGCGACCGGCTCCCCCCGGTCGACCCGACGCTGCCGTCACCGTGGGTGCTGCCGCTGGCGGTGCTGGTGCTCGCCGCGACCGTGCTCAGCGGGGGACGGGCGGCCGCGGTACTGGCCGCGGCGACCCGGCGGCTGCACGACGTACGGCTCGGCACGGGGCTCGTGGTGGCCACCGCGACGGCGACGCTCGCACTGTACCCGGTCGCGGTCGGAGCGCCGGTGCTGCTGCTCGCGGCCGCGGGCATGGCTGCCGGAGCGGCGTGGTGGCGCACCGGGCACCCGGGCTGGCTCGCGTCGGCCACCCTGGCCACGGCGCTCGGCACCGCAGCTGCGCTCGTGAGCACGCCGCTGACCGCTGCGCTGCTCGCGGAGGTGCTGGCGCTGGCGGTCCTGGTGCACCTGCGCGGGCGGCAGCCGGGTGCGGCCACCGCGGCGGGCCTGGTGCTGGCGCTCGCCGTGGCCGGTGAGGCGTGGACGGTCGGCGCGCTCGTCGGCGGTTCCCGCACCGTGGTGGCGCTGGCCGCCCTGCTCGTCCTCGCCCTGCTGTGCCTGGGAGGGTCGCTCGTGCCGGCGGCGTGGTGGGCCACCCCGGCCGCGCCGGCCCGCACCGGGACGGAGGCCGGTGCGGCCGCCGCCGCGCTGCCGGTGGCCGCCGCCGGCGTGCTCGCTGCACCGGCCGCCGCGACCGCGACGTGGACGGCGGTCTACCTGACCGTGGCCGGTGCCGCCGTGGTGGCGATGGCGCTGCTGCGCCCCGACCGCCGACTCCTGGGCTGGCCGGGCGGTGCGCTGCTGGTCCTGGCCAGCTGGGTCCGGCTGGCCGACCTCGGCGTGTCCGCGCCGGAGGCCTACACCCTGCCCACGGCGGCCGCGCTGCTGGTGCTCGGCCTGGTCCGCCTGCATCGCCACCGTCGTTCCGGGACGCTGCCGGCCCTGAGCGCCGGGCTCGCGCTGGCGCTGGCGCCGAGCCTGCTGTGGGTGCTCGCGCAGCCGGTGGCGGGCTCCGGCGGGGTGCGTGCCCTGCTCCTGGGCACCGCGTGCTTCGGCCTGGTGCTGCTCGGCGTGCGGCTGCGGTGGAGCGCGCCGCTGGTGTGGGGCGCGGCGGTGGGCCTGCTCGAGGTGCTGCGCCTGGCGGCGCCGTACCTCGGCACCGCGGTGCCACGCTGGGTGCTGATCGGGGTGGCGGGTGCGGTGCTCGTCGCGCTCGGTGTCAGCTGGGAGCGCCGCCTGGCCGAGGCACGCCACTTCGCGGGGTACGTCCGCCACCTGCGCTGAGCACTGAGCGCGCCGCAGCACGCGTCGCGCCGCGCGGTGCGCGGCTCAGAGACGGCGACGTGGCTCCGGCATGCCGGAGCCACGTCGTCTCACAATTCGGCCTTGGGCGACGAGCCCCCTACGTCGCGTGCGCGCCAATGCCTGGTGCCGCTGTGCCCGGGCGCTCAGTCCCGGTCGTCCCCGCGGCGCTGCTCCGGAACCATCCCCGTCAGCAGGTCGCGGACCTCGGACTCGCGGTAACGGCGGTGTCCGCCGAGAGTCCTGATCGAGCTGAGCTTGCCGGCTTTGGCCCAGCGGGTGACCGTCTTCGGGTCAACCCGGAACATGGCCGCGACCTCGGCAGGCGTCAGCAAGGATTCGGACTCAGGTGGCCGCGTGTTCATTGGGCGACCCTCCCTCACAGTTGTCGTACCACAATGAACGAGAACGTCCCGTCCATCTGTCCCCCAGTGTGACACTCGTAGCGTAGGCCCCCCAGGAAAAACTGGACAATGGCCTAGATGAGCCACATATGGCCCCCTCCGGATGACGGCGAATTTGCTGCCGACGGACCCTGGCGAACGTGACCTAGGTCGCATCCGGTGAGGCAGTTCTCTAGGGTGGAATAGGCGCTCGAAACACCCGCTCGGGCGCGTCCCACCCGCCCGCACCACCTCCGCGGGCCCGATCGGAAGGGTCACCACCGTGACCGGAAGCTCCGTCCCCACCGGGGTATTTGACCTGGCCTCACGCCATGAACAGGTGGTCTACTGCCACGACGAGACCACCGGCCTCAAGGCGATCATCGCCGTCTACTCCACCGCCCTCGGCCCGGCCCTCGGCGGCACCCGCTTCTACCCCTACCCCTCCGAGCAGGAGGCCCTGGAGGACGTACTCAACCTGGCCAAGGGGATGGCCTACAAGGCCGCCCTGGCTGGACTAGACCTCGGAGGGGGCAAGGCGGTCATCATCGGCGACCCGGCCGTGCTCAAGACCGAGGCGCTGCTGCGCGCCTACGGCCGGTTCGTGCAGTCCCTGCACGGGCGCTACTACACCGCCTGCGACGTCGGCACCTTCTCCGAGGACATGGACCAGATCGCCCGGGAGTGCGCGTACGTGACCGGGCGCACGGTCGCGCACGGCGGGGCCGGCGACTCCTCGGTGCTCACCGCCTACGGCGTGTTCCAGGGCATGCGCGCCGCGGCCCAGGTGAGCTGGGGCGCGCCCACCCTGCACGGCCGCACGGTGGGCGTCGCCGGGGTAGGCAAGGTGGGCCACCACCTCGTGCGCCACCTCGTCGAGGACGGGGCCTCCGTGGTGGTCACCGACGTGGACGAGGACGCGGTCGCGCGCGTGCGCACCGAGCACCCGGACGTGGTCGCCGTGCCCGACACCGACGCGCTCGTCGACGAGAACCTCGACGTCTACGCCCCGTGCGCCCTCGGCGGCGCGCTGACCGACGACGTGGTCGCCACCTTGCGGGCCTCGGTGGTGTGCGGCGCGGCGAACAACCAGCTCGCCCACCCCGGCATCGAGAAGCAGCTGCAGGACCGTGGGATCCTCTACGCGCCCGACTACATGGTCAACGCCGGTGGTCTGATCCAGGTGGCCGACGAGCTGGAGGGGTTCTCCTTCGACCGCGCCAAGCAGCGCGCGGCGAAGATCTTCGACACCAGCCGACGCGTGTTCGCGCTCGCCACCGAGGAGGGCGTGCCGCCCGCCGTCGCCGCGGACCGGCTCGCCGAGCGGCGGATGGCCGAGGTCGGCAGGCTGCGCGGCATCTGGCTGCCCTGAGCCGGCACCGGACGGTGCCGCACGCCAGCGGCGGCAGGGAAGAAGGCGCGCCCCTCCGGAACCGGGGTGGGCGCGCCTTCTGATGCCTAGGACACGAGGTCGCCCGGGAAAGGTCAGTCGCGGCGAGACTCGGAGTAGTCAGCCCACTCGTCGTACTCGTCCCCGGAGGACCCAGGGGACTCGTCGTCGGTGCTGGCTTGCCCGTGCAGCTCTCGCGCCAGCGCACTGAGGTCCGTCTCGTGAGAGCGGTACTTCAGGTCGCGGGCAACCTTCGTCTGCTTCGCCTTAGCTCGGCCGCGCCCCATAGGGTCGACCCCCTCGCACACTCGGCCGGAGTCACGTCTTCCCCGCTCCCGACTCCCGTGCTGGGCCGCCGAGACCGAGGTTCACGCGCGTCCGGTCTCACCTTTGGTTTCTCGTGGTGCCAACGGTACCTGCCCGGTGGTGATTCCCGCACATCCGAGGTGCCACATTCCCGGTATTTCGGCCCACGTTCGCTCGCGGCGTACGGCGGGCAGCAGCGTGGCGGACGCCGCGGCGCGCCGCCGTCGCGCCGCGGCGTCAACTGGTCAGGACCAGCCGGGGTGCCGCCCGTGCAGGGTGGCCGAGCCGCCGGCGGGTGAACCCGGATCACCGGTCGCGGCGGCGACCTCCCCGCACGCCCAGGCACGGACGCCGTGACCCTCGAGCAGGGACACCGCGGCGTCGGCGTGCTCGGCGGCCACCACGGCGACCATGCCCACCCCGCAGTTCAGGGTGCGTTCCAGGTCCGGCTGGGCCACCCGCCCCACCGAGCGCACCAGGTCGAAGATCGGCGCGGGCGTCCAGGTGCCGCGGTCGATGCGGGCCACCACGGTCTCGGGCAGCACGCGCTCGAGGTTGGCGGCGAGCCCCCCGCCGGTCACGTGCGACATGGCATGGGTCGCCGTGTTGCGCGCGAGGTCCAGGCAGGCCTTGGCGTAGATGGTGGTCGGCTCGAGCAGCTCCTCGCCGAGCGTGCGGCCGAGCTCCGCGACGGGCCGGCCCAGCGACCACCCGGCCACGTCGAGCAGGACGTGGCGCACCAGGGAGTACCCGTTGGAGTGCAGGCCGCTCGAGGCCATCGCGACGAGCACATCGCCGGGCTGGACCAGGCCGGGGCCGAGCAGCTCCGCGGCTTCCACCACGCCGGTGGTCGACCCGGCGACGTCGTACTCGTCGGGGTCGAGCAGGCCCGGGTGCTCGGCGGTCTCGCCGCCGACCAGGGCACAGCCGGCGCGCACGCAGGCCTCGGCGATGCCGGAGACGATCGCGGCGATGCGCTCGGGCACCACCCGGCCGGTGGCGATGTAGTCGGTGAGGAACAGCGGCTCGGCTCCGCACACCACGAGGTCGTCGACGAGCATCCCGACCAGGTCGAACCCGATCGTGTCGTGCTTGTCCATGGCCTGTGCGATCGCCACCTTGGTGCCGACGCCGTCGGCCGAGGTGGCCAGCAGGGGCCGGTCGTACTTCTTCAGCGCGGTCGCATCGAAGAGCCCGGCGAAGCCGCCGATGCCCCCGACCATCTCGGGACGGCGGGCCTTGTCGATCCAGACCTTCATCAGCTCGACGGCCTTGTCGCCGGCGTCGATGGAGACGCCGGCCGCCTCGTACGTCGCTCCGGCCGGTCGTGGTACGTCGGACATCGCGGGGGCTCCTCGACTCGGTGGGGGACTCAGGGACGGTCGAGGGAGTCGCCGGCGCCGCCTCCGGGCGTGAGCGACAGGCCCGGGACCTCGAGCCCGGGTCGCCTCGGCTGCTCCGCCTCACCGAGCTCGAGGAGGTGCTTGCCGAGGTCCTCGGCCGCGGGCAGCTCGACCGGGTACACCCCGTCGAAGCAGGCCCGGCAGAGGTTGCCCATCGGGACGTTCGTCGCCTCGACGAGGGAGTCCAGCGAGATGTAGCCGAGCGAGTCGGCGTCGATGGACCGGCAGATCTCGTCGGTGGTCAGGCCGTTGGCGACCAGCTCGGCACGGGTGGCGAAGTCGATGCCGTAGAAGCACGGCCACTTCACCGGCGGGCTGGAGATGCGCACGTGGACCTCGCGCGCGCCGGCTTCCCGCAGCATCCGCACCAGGGCACGCTGGGTGTTCCCGCGCACGATCGAGTCGTCGACCACCACCAGCCGCTTGCCCTCGATCACGTCGCGGAGCGGGTTCAGCTTCAGCCGGATGCCGAGCTGGCGGATCGTCTGCGAGGGCTGGATGAACGTGCGTCCGACGTATGCGTTCTTGACCAGGCCCGACCCGTAGGGGATCCCGCTCTCCTCGGCGTACCCGATCGCGGCCGGAGTGCCCGACTCGGGCACGGGGATCACCAGGTCGGCGTCGGTGGGGTACTCCCGCGCCAGCCGGCGGCCGATCTCCACGCGCACGCTGTGCACCCGCTGGTCACTCATCAGCGTGTCCGGACGGGCCAGGTAGACGAACTCGAACAGGCAGTGCTTGGGCGCGGCCTCGGCGAAGCGGCGGCTGCGCAGACCGTCCTCGTCGATGGCCACCATCTCGCCCGGCTCGACCTCGCGGATGAAGGAGGCGCCGACGATGTCCAGCGCCGCGGTCTCCGAGGCGACCACCCAGCCCGCGCTCGAGGCGGCCGAGCACCAGCGGCCGGATGCCCTGCGGGTCGCGGGCGGCGTAGAGGGTGTTCTCGTCCATCCACACGAACGAGAACGCGCCCCGCAGCGTGGGCAGCACGGCGACGGCGTTCTCCTCCAGGCTGGTGTCCGGGTGGTGCGCGAGCAGCGCGGTGACCAGGCTGGTGTCGTTGGTGGACTCCAGGGTGCGCACCGGCAGGTCGAGCTCGCCGTGGACGGTGCCGAGCTCGCCGACCCGGCGGGCCAGCTCCCGGGTGTTGGTGAGGTTGCCGTTGTGCGCCAGCGCGATGGACCCGCTCGCCGTGGGGCGGAACGTCGGCTGGGCGTTGTGCCAGGTGCTCGCGCCGGTCGTGGAGTAGCGCGCGTGTCCGACGGCGAGGTGGCCCTTCAGCGAGGCCAGCGTCGCCTCGTCGAAGACCTGCGAGACCAGCCCCATGTCCTTGTAGACCAGGATCTGGCGCCCGTTGCTGGTGGCGATGCCGGCCGACTCCTGGCCGCGGTGCTGCAGGGCGTACAGGCCGTAGTAGGTCAGCTTGGCCACGTCCTCGCCGGGCGCCCACACCCCGAACACGCCGCAGGCGTCCTGCGGGCCGAGGTCGTGGGGGTCGAGGGCTGCGGTGAGCCGGCCGTCGCCGCGCCGCACCCGCGCCGGTGCGGGCGGGTTTCCTGGCTTGCCGTCAGAGGTGCGCTCGGAACCGTGGGAAGGCACGGCCACGAGTCTACGGGGGGCTGGGCACTCGCGCCGAATCCCCCGCCCGCCGCGTCACGAGGAGCGGTCGGCGAGGGAGCTGAGCAGCAGCGCCTCGGCGAGGCAGACGCGCTCGAACTCCTTCAGGTGCAGGCCCTCGTTGGCACCGTGGGCGCGGGTGTCCGGGTCCTCGACCCCGGTCACCAGCACGGCCGCCTGCGGGAACGCCTCCTGGAACGCGGCGATGAACGGGATCGACCCGCCCACACCCATGTCCACGGGCTCGACGCCGTCCCAGGCCTCCCGGAAGGCCGCACGCGCCGCGTCGTAGGCGGGACCGGTGGCGTCGATCTGCGTGGGTTGGCCGAGCTCGCCCTCGGTGAACGTCACCTGCGCGCCCCACGGGACGTGCTGCTCCACGTGCGCGCGCAGCGCCTCCATCGCGCGTCGGGCCTCGTCGCCGGGCGCGACGCGGACCGAGAGCTTCGCCTTCACGGTCGGCACCAGCGTGTTGCTGGCGTCGGCCACCCGCGTCATGTCCAGGCCCACCGTGGTGATCGACGGCTTGGTCCACAGCCGCTCCACCACCGGCCCGGAGCCGATCAGCTCCACGCCCGTCGGCGATGCCGGACTCGGCGCGCAGCCGGTCCCTCGGGTACTCCACGTCGGCGGCGGGACCGGCGTGCAGACCCTCGACCGCGACGTTGCCCTGCTCGTCGTGGAGGGAGTCGAGCAGCTTGACCATGGCCATCATCGCGTCGGGGACGACGCCGCCCCACATGCCGGAGTGCACGCCGTGCTGGAGGGTGCGGACCTCGACGTAGGCCTCGACCAGGCCGCGCAGGCTCGTGGTGAGCGCCGGCTCGCCGATGTCCCAGTTGCCGGAGTCGGCGATCACGATGACGTCGGCCGCGAGCAGGTCCACGTGCTCGGACAGGAACTGCTCGAGCGTGGGAGAGCCGATCTCCTCCTCGCCCTCGACGAGGACGGTCACCCCCACCGGCAGGTCCTCGCCATGGGCGCGGATCGCGGCCAGGTGCGCGGCGATCCCGGCCTTGTCGTCGGCCGCACCCCGGCCGTAGAGCCGGTCCCCGCGTTCGGTCGGCTCGAACGGCTCGGTCTCCCACAGCGCCTGGTCGCCGGTCGGCTGGACGTCGTGGTGGGCGTAGAGCAGCACCGTCGGCGCGCCCTCCGGGCCGGGGCGGCGGGCCACCACGGCCGGGGCTCCCCCGCCCGCGGAGAGGATCCGCACGTCGTCGAACCCCTCGGCGCGGAAGAGCTCCGCGGTCGCCTCGGCGGACCGTCGTACGTCGTCCGCGCGCGCCGGGTCCGCGGAGACCGACGGGATGCGGACCAGGTCCTCGAGGTCGGCGCGGACCGAGGGCAGGACGGACTGCACGGCGGTACGGACCGATTCGATGCTCTTCGCCATGTCCCCAACCCTAGTCACCCAGTTGTCCGTTTCGCCCTCGCGGGACGGGCACCCGTGCCTACGATCAACGCGCTTTCGCTCCGTGCACCCCCGAGTTGGACCGATTCATGCGCGTTTCCGCCCTGCCGCGGCCCCTGCACACCCTGGCCGCGGCCGTCCTCAGCCTGCTGCTCGTCACCGCCGCGCAGGCACCGAGCTCCGCCCGGCCCGCCGAGCCCCCGGCGGCCTCGTCGACCGGTTCCGGGCCGGCCGCGCGCACCGCCCCGCCCTCCCGCGACCTGGCCCGGGCGGTCGGGCTGGCCGCAGCGCGAGCCCGCCAGGCACGCGCGGCCGCCGACGCCTCGGCGTGGACGGGGTTCGCCTTCGACGCCTGCCGCGCCCCGTCCCAGGCAGTCATGGACCGCTGGCGCACGCACAGCCCCTTCCTCGGCGTGGGCATCTACATCGGCGGCCCGCTGCGCGCCTGCGCGCAACCGCACCTCACCCCGCACTGGGTGAGCCGGCAGCTGCACGCCGGCTGGAAGCTGCTGCCGCTGTGGGTGGGCCCGCAGGCGTCGTGCACCGGGTACTCCCGCCGCATCGACAGCCACCGGGGACGCCGCGGCCTCTACCCGGGGGCTCGGCAGCAGGGCATCCGGGCCGCGCGCGGGGCCGCGGCGGCGGCGCGCGCGCTCGGCCTGCCGCTGGGCTCCACGGTCTGGTACGACATCGAGCCGTTCTCCACCCGCAGCGCCCGCTGCCGCCGCTCGGCGCTGCGGTTCCTGTCCTCCTGGACCCTCGACCTGCACCGGCACGGCTACCGCTCGGGCGTCTACTCGACGGTCAGCGGCGCGGTCGCCGCGCTCGCGCACGCGCCCGGCGGCCCGCACGGCTACGCCTCGCCGGACCACGTGTGGTTCGCGTGGGTCAACCACCGCGCCGACTCCGGTCTGGCCGGGACCGGCGCCGGCCGGCCGGGGTGGAAGGTGCACCACCGCGTGCACCAGTACGCCCTCGACGTGACCGTTCGCTACGGCGGTGTGCGGCTCGCCATCGATCGCAGCTTCGTCGACCTCGGACACCCGCCCCTCGAACGCGCACAGTCCGGCCCGTGCGGCCGCCCGGCCGACCTCGAGCACTTCCCGCCGCTGGCCGTGGCCGACCTCGGCTGGCGCACCGGTGTCGTGCGCTGCCTGCTCGGCTTCGCGGGGTACGAGGTGCCCGCGGCGGCTGCGGCGGTCGCCGACCCGCTCACTCCGGCGCCGGTGGGACCCGACGGGTTCGCCCGGGGTGCCTCGGCCGGGGACACCGCCGGCGAGAACGCGAGCGGCCAGGACGGGGCCGGGGTGGGCTCGACCGGCGCGACCGACTCGGGCTCGACCGACTCGACCGGCGCGACCGGCGTAGCCGCGACTGCGAACGAGGTTGCCGCGACGGCGTCGCGGCTGCGCGCGTTCCAGCAGGCACACGCCGTGCCCGAGACCGGTCGCTTCGACCGCGCCACCTGGACGGCGCTGCTCGCGACCGGCACCCGCCCGGTCCTCAAGCGCGGCACCGTGGGTGCACCCGTGCGGCGGGTGCAGCGGGCGCTCAACGCGGCGCTGCCCGGCTACGTCCCCGTCTCCGGGGTGTTCGGTGCCCGCACGGCGGCGCGCGTCCGCGCCTACCAGGCGCGGGTAGGTGAGCCGGTCACCGGCGTGGTGGCCGCACGCACCTGGGCCGACCTGGGTCGCGGCGTGGTGACCGCCCCGCGCCCGCGCCACGCCACCCATGCGCACCGGAAGGGGCGCCACCGCGCCGCGCGGGCGGGTCACCACGGAACCGGCAAGCACCCGCGGCAGGCGGCGCACCGCCGGCACCACCACCCGGGCAAGCACGCCCGACGGCACCACGCCAAGCGCCACTGAGGTAGCCCCGAACGTCATACGCTGCGGCGCCCCGCGCACCCGGTACGTATGACGTCCCCGCCTGCGTCATGCACGCCGGCGCCCCGCGCGACCGGCGCGTATGACGTCCGCGGCGCGCCCCGTCGTGCGCGGACGCAGCGGGACGAGATCAGGCCAGCGGCAGCAGCACGCTCAGGTCCGAGCGCTCCCCGGATGCGCTCACGCGCGCCTGCTCGAGCGCCTCGGACCAGCTCAGGTCGCCGACCGCCAGCGCGATCCAGGTCGCGGGGTCCGCCTCCACGACGGCCGGCGGGGTGCCCCGGGTGTGCCGGGTGCCCTCCACACACTGGGCGACCGCGTACGGCGGGACGCGCACCTCCACCGCACCGCCAGGTGCCCTGCTCACCAGGACGGCGAGCAGGTGCTTGGTCAGCAGCCGCAGGTCGGCCGCGTCAGCCTCGCCCGCGCGAAAGCGGGCCAGGGCAGGGGTCACCACGGCGGGGTCCGCGGGGCGCAGTCGGACGGGCATGCCCCCAGTGTCGCTGACGCTCAGACGGCATCGAGCACGCGGGCCAGCCGCCGCAGCTCCTCGCGATGCACCTCGGTCAGCTGCTCGAGCACCGCGTTGCCCCGCTCGGTGAGCCGGAGCTTCACCCGCCGCTGGTCTCGTTCGTCGCGGACCCTCCGGACCAGGCCGATCGCCTCCGTGCGGTCCACGAGCCCGCTCGCGGTGTGGTGCTTCACGAGCAGGTCCTCGGCCACCTCGCCGATGCTGGGGCCGCCGGGCTCGGTGTGCCCCCGCACCGCCAGCAGCAGCTGGTGCTGGGCGTGGGTGAGCCCGTGCTCGGCAGCCGCCTGGCGGCTCCACTGGTCGAAGCGACGCAGCTGGTTGCGGAAGGCCAGCAGCCGTTCGTACGCGTTGTCACCCGCCACGCGTCCATCGTAATATGTCGCATTGCGACGCTTCTCCCCCGAGCCCGAGGTCCGTCCCGCCATGTCCGCCCCCGCCGCCCCTCGCGACGTACGCCACCTGGGCGACTTCTCAGCAACGCCCAGGATGCTGGTGATCACCGCGCTCGCGGTCCCCATCGGCGCGGTCGCGGCCTGTGTCTCCTGGGCGCTGCTGAACCTCATCGGACTGATCACCAACGCCGTGTTCTACCGTCGGCTGTCCACGCACCTCGTCGCGCCCGGCGCCGGCCACCACCAGTGGTGGGTGATCCTGCTCGCGCCGGTCCTGGGCGGCCTGGTGATCGGGCTGATGGCGCGCTACGGCTCGGAGAAGATCCGCGGCCACGGCATGCCGGAGGCCATCGAGGCGATCCTGATGGGCGGCAGCAAGGTACAGCCCCGGGTTGCGGTGCTCAAACCGGTGTCCTCGGCCATCGCCATCGGCACCGGCGGCCCGTTCGGCGCCGAAGGCCCCATCATCATGACCGGCGGCGCGGTCGGCTCGCTGTTCGCCCAGTTCCTGCACCTCACCGCCGACGAGCGCAAGACGCTCCTGGTCGCCGGCGCCACCGCGGGCATGGCCGCGACCTTCAACTCGCCGCTCGCGGCACTCGTGCTCGCCGTCGAGCTGCTGCTGTTCGAGTGGCGCCCCCGCAGCTTGGTCCCGGTCGCCGCGGCCGTCACCGTCGCCACGATCGTGCGCCAGCCGCTGCTCGGTGCCACGCGCTCTTTCCCCGCGCACGGTCCGCTGCACATCACCCTCTCGACGTACGGCCTGTGCCTGGTCTCCGGGGCTGGTCTCCGGGCTGCTCGCGGTGGTCGCGACCGCCCTCGTCTACGCCTCCGAGGACGTGTTCCGCATGCTGCCCATCCACTGGATGTGGTGGCCCGCGATCGGCGGCGTGGTGATCGGCGTCGGCGGCCTGTTCGTGCCGCAGGCGCTGGGGGTCGGCTACGACGTCATCTGCGCCTGGAGCTCACCGGCTCGATCAGCCTCGGCCTGGTGGTCGGCATCCTCGTCGTGAAGACGCTGATCTGGTCGCTGTCGCTGGGCTCGGGCACCTCCGGCGGCGTGCTCGCCCCCATCTTCATGATCGGCGGCGGCACTGGGGTCGCTCGAGGCCCACCTGTTCCCCGACGTCGGCGCGGGCTTCTGGGCGCTGGTGGCGCTGGCCGGCGTACTCGGCGGCGTCATGCGCTCCCCGCTCACCGGCGTGGTCTTCGCCCTGGAGCTCACCCACCGCTACGGCGCGCTCCTGCCCCTGGTCATCGGCGCGACCACCGCCTTCGCCGTGTCCGTCCTGCTGCTCAAGCGTTCGGTGCTGACCGAGAAGATCGCCCGGCGCGGCTACCACCTCTCCCGCGAGTACGACGTCGACCCGCTCGAGATCGTGTTCGTCGACGAGGTGGTCTCCGATGAGGTGCTCGAGCTCCACGACGACGTGACGGTCGCGCAGGCGCTGGCGACGCTCGGCTCCCCGACCGACCCCCGACCTGGCGCCAGCGGCTCTACCCCGTCGTCGACGGCGCCGGCGAGATGCTGGGCGTGGTCACGCTCCGGCAGCTGCTCGAGGCCGACGGCACCGGCGCCGGCACTCTCGTCGGCGAGCTCCGGCGCCCCGCGCGGGCGGTGACGTACGGCGACGAGCCGCTGCGCCGCGTGGCCGAGCTGATGGCGTTGCACGAGGTCAGCCGGGTCCCCGTGGTCGACCGCGACCGGCCTCGCAGAGTGGTCGGCGTGGTGTCGCTGACCGAGCTCCTCGCGGGCCGGCAGCGCGACCAGCAGGAGGCCCGCGCGCGCGAGCGAGTGCTGCGGATAAGCCTCGTCGGCGCGAACCGGACACGTCACTGAGGATCCCGACATATCCTGCTGGTCCCTGCTGCTGACCACCGGGGAGCCGGCCGTTGTCGCTGTTCCACTCGGCGCGCTACCGCCTGGGCGCCGTGCTGCTGATCCTTGCCCTCCTGCCGACCCTGCTGGGCACCGTCCCGGCGCTGCTGCTGCGGTCGGACCGTCCGCCCGCCGGTAACCCCGCCGGGTCCCACGGCGCCCCGTCAGCGGAGCCGGCGCGCTCGGGACGCCGTACCTCCGCGGACACCGAGCCGGCCTCCGCGGAGACCGTCACGGCGCCCTTCACCGGCTACGCCTTCGACGCCTGCCACACGCCCTCGCAGCGCCAGATGGACGCCTGGCGCGCGCACTCGCCGTACCGCGGGGTCGGGTTCTACCTCGCCGGGGTCAACCGGTACTGCGCCCACCAGCCGAACCTCACCCGGGCGTGGGTGCGCACCCAGGCCCGCAACGGCTGGCAGCTGCTGCCGCTGACGGTCGGCCGGCAGGCCGCCTGCACGCGGGTCCCGCACTGGCAGAAGATCAGCGACCGTCCGCAGGGTCGCTACGCCCGGGCGCGACGCCAGGGCCGACTGGAGGCGGACAGCACGGCGGCGGCCGCACGCCGGCTGGGCATCGCCCGCGACACGACCATGTGGCTGGACATGGAGGCCTTCGACATCTCCGGGAGCCGGTGCCGCGACTCGACGCTGGCGTTCGTCTCCGCCTGGACGGTGCGGCTGCACGGACTCGGCTACCGGTCCGGGTTCTACTCCGGCGGCAACTCGGGGATCCGGGTGCTGGAGGCGGTCCGGGTCCTCGACCCCGACCGGTACACCCTTCCCGACCAGGTCTGGGTCGCGGACTGGAACGGCCGCGACGGTGACCTGTCGAGCTGGGTGAGTGCCGCGGGATGGCAGCCGGCGAGCCTGGTCCACCAGTACACCGGCAGCCACCACGAGAGCTACGGCGGCGTGCGCCTGGAGATCGACAGCAACTTCGCCCGGCTCGGCGGCGGTCCGGTGCCGACCACCCGCGGCGCCGGCTGCCGGCTGCCGCGCGACTTCGGCCGCTACCCGTCGCTGTGGCCGGGTGACCAGGGCGCGGCCGTGGCGGCGCTGCAGTGCTTCCTGCGCGAGCGCGACCTCACCGACGTGCCGGTCACCGGCCGGTACGGCGCCGACACCGAGCAGGCGGTGCGGCGCTTCCAGGAACGGCACCGGCTGCCCGCCCGAGGTCTGGTGAACCGGCGCACGTGGATCTCACTGCTCGCCCAGGGCAGCACCCCCCGGCTGCGGTACGGCGCGGGCAACGACGCCGTACGGCGGGTGCAGCGCGCGCTCAACGCCACCGGCCACGAGGAGCTGGCCGTCGACGGGCACTTCGGGGGCGCCACGCTGGCGGCCGTGAGGCGCTACCAGCGGCGCCAGGGGGTGCGCCGTACGGGCCAGGTGGCCACGCCGGTGTGGCGGCGGCTGCAGGCCGGCCTGCGCTGAGCGCGCCGCCCACTCCGCCGCGGCCGCCTTGCCTGTTTGACACGGCGTGTCGCAGGGCGGGAGTTTCGCCGAACCTTGTTACGGTTGATGATTTTGTTACTAGAGTGAATCTCCGCACGTGACGCCGATCCCGGGAGTCCTCATGTCGACCCGTCCCCGGTCCGCCCGCCGGGCCCTCGCTCTCCTGCTGACCGCGCTGGCCACGGTCCTGTCCGGGACGGTGCTCGCGCCGGCCGCGCAGGCCTCGTCGGTGGTGACCCCGGGTGACTTCACCGGCTACGCCTTCGACCAGTGCCACACCCCGGACCAGCAGGCGATGAACCGCTGGCTGCTGCACTCGCCGTACTGGGCGGTCGGGGTCTACATCTCCGGCGACTCGCGGTTCTGCCCCGACCAGCCGAACCTGACCGCGCAGTGGGTGGACACCCAGCTCTCGCGCGGCTGGCGCATCCTGCCGATCACGCTGGGCCCCCAGGCCTGGTGCTCGGCGAACCCGCGCTACCGGAACAAGGTGCGCATCAACCCGGACCCGACCACGTGGTACGCCAACGCGCGCCGGCAGGGGCGCCGCGAGGCGGTCAAGACCCGCACCGCGGCGCAGGCGCTCGGCATCGCACCGGGTAGCACGCTGTGGTACGACCTCGAGAACTTCGACATCTCCAAGCAGAACTGCCGCGAGTCTGCGCTGAGCTTCCTGAGCGCGTGGACCAACAAGATGCACCGGCTCGGCTACAGGTCCGGCGTCTACTCCAGCGGCGGCGCGGGCATCACGATGCTCGATGACGCGCGCACCTCCCGGCCGGGCCGGTACTCGATGCCCGACCAGGTGTGGGTCGCCGACTGGAACGGGCAGGACACCGTCGACACCCCCTGGGTGCGTGCCGACGGCTGGCTGCCCGGCGGGCGCGCCCACCAGTACCGCGGCGGGCACAACGAGACCTGGGGCGGGGTGACCATCAACGTCGACAACAGCTACCTCGACCTCGGGAAGGGGTCGGTGCCGCGGCCGGCGCCGGCGCACTGCGGCGGGGTCAACATCGACTTCCCCAGCTACACCTACACGCGCCCGGGCTGGAGCGGCGACCAGGTGTTGGCCGCCCAGTGCCTGTTCACCGAGATGCGGATGTACGACGGGCCGCTCGACGGTGTCTTCAACGACCGGCTCGGTGCGGTGGTGAGCCAGTACCGCACCGCGCACGGCCTGGGCCACGCCCGGACGCTCCCGCCGCGGGTGTGGATGTCGGTGCTGACCCGCGGTCCCAAGCCGCTGCTGAAGTTCGGTGCGGCCTCGCCCGCCGTTCGACGTCTGCAGCGCACGCTCAACGCCGCGGACGGGGCCGGCCTGGCGATCACCGGGACGTTCGAGGCCACGACCGCGGCGGCGGTGAAGCGCTACCAGCGCGACCACGGGCTGGAGGCCAGCGGCGTCGTGACCGGCCGGATGTGGCGCCTGCTGGCCGCCGCCGACCGCTGACCCGCTTCCCGTCGAGGGGTCGTCACCGGCTCCCGCGCCACGGCGGCGCGTCGCACGGTGGCTGACCCCTCGGCGGAAGACGTCAGGCGAAGGCGGCCGGGAGCGTCCCCGACCAGGCCGCCCGCAGCTCGCCCAGGGGCACCGAGAACCGGTCCTGGACGTCGAGCAGCGCCTCGTCCCCGCGGCCGTCGGTGACGCCGATGCGGGCGTGCGCGAAGCCGCGGGCGGTGCACATGTCGGTGAACCGCACCTCCTCCGAGCGCGGCACCGCGACGACGGCCCGGGCGGCCGACTCGCTGAAGAGGGCCACCAGCGGGTCGGTGTCGTCGGGCAGCCAGACCCGCGCACCGATGCCGCGCTTGCGGTCGCCGAGCAGGCAGGCCTCCACCAGGGCCTGCGCCAGGCCGCCGTCGGAGACGTCGTGCGCGGCGTCGATCAGCCCGTCACGCGAGGCGTTGATCAAGATGTCGGCCAGCTCCTTCTCGCCGGCCAGGTCCACGCGCGGCGGCCGTCCACCGAGGTGTCCGTGCACGACGTGCGCCCACTCCGAGCCGGACAGCTCCTCGCGCGTCGTACCCAGCAGGTAGATCTGCTGGCCCTCCGCGACGAACCCGGCCGGCGTGCGCCGGGTGACGTCGTCGATCACGCCGAGCACGGCGACCACCGGGGTGGGCAGGATCGCGGTCTCGCCGGTCTGGTTGTAGAGGCTGACGTTGCCGCCGGTGACCGGGATGCCCAGCGCCTGGCAGCCGTCGGCGAGCCCGCGGGTGGCCTCGGCGAACTGCCACATCACCGCCGGGTCCTCCGGGGAGCCGAAGTTCAGGCAGTCGCTGACCGCCAGCGGCCGGGCACCGGTGGTGGCGACGTTGCGGTAGGACTCGGCCAGGGCCAGCTGCGCACCGGCGTACGGGTCCAGCTTGGCGAACCGGCCGTTGGCGTCGGTCGACACCGCGACGCCCAGGTTGGTCTCCTCGTCCACCCGGACCATGCCCGAGTCCTCGGGCTGCGCGAGCACGGTGTTGCCCTGCACGTAGCGGTCGTACTGGTCGGTGATCCACGACTTGTCGCACAGGTTCGGGCTGGCCACGAGGCGCAGCAGGGTGTCCCGCAGCTCCTCGCCGGTCGCGGACCGCGGCAGCTTCTCGGCGGCGTCGGCCTGCAGCGCGTCCTGCCAGTCGGGGCGGGCGAAGGGACGGCGGTACGTGGGACCCTCGTGCGCGACCGTGCGCGGAGGTACGTCGACCACCTGGTCGCCGTGCCACTCGATGGTCAGCCGGCCGGAGTCGTTGACCTCGCCGACGACGGTGGCGTCGACGTCCCACTTGCGGCAGATCTCGAGGAACCGGTCGACCTTGGCCGGCTCGACGACCGCCATCATCCGCTCCTGCGACTCGCTCATGAGGATCTCCTCCGGCGCGAGCGTGGAGTCGCGCAGCGGGACCCGGTCCAGCCACACGTGCATGCCGCCGTCGCCGGCACTGGCCAGCTCCGAGGTGGCGCAGGACAGCCCGGCGCCGCCGAGGTCCTGGATGCCGACGACGAGCTCCTCGGCGAACAGCTCGAGCGTGCACTCGATGAGCAGCTTCTCCATGAACGGGTCCCCGACCTGGACCGCCGGGCGCTTCGTCGGACCGGTGTTCTCGAACGTCTCGGACGCGAGCACGCTCACGCCGCCGATGCCGTCGCCGCCGGTCTTCGCGCCGTACAGGATGACCTGGTTGCCGGCGCCGCTGGCCTTGGCCAGGTGCAGCTGCTCGTGGCGCATCACGCCGACACAGAGCGCGTTGACCAGCGGGTTGCCGGCGTAGGTCTCGTCGAAGACCGCCTCGCCGCCGATGTTGGGCAGGCCCAGGCAGTTGCCGTAGCCGCCGACGCCGGCGACGATCCCGGGCAGCACCCGGTGCGTGTCGGGCGCGTCGAGCGGGCCGAAGCGCAGCGGGTCCATCACGGCCACGGGGCGCGCGCCCATCGCCAGGATGTCCCGGACGATGCCGCCCACCCCGGTCGCGGCGCCCTGGTAGGGCTCGACGTACGACGGGTGGTTGTGCGACTCGACCTTGAAGGTGACGGCGTAGCCGTCGCCGATGTCGACCACGCCGGCGTTCTCACCCATGCCGACCATCAGGTGCTCGCGCATCTCGGCGGTGACCTTCTCGCCGAACTGCTTGAGGTGCACCTTGCTCGACTTGTAGGAGCAGTGCTCGCTCCACATCACCGAGTACATCGCCAGCTCGCTGCTGGTCGGGCGGCGGCCGAGGATCTCGCGGATGTTGGCGTACTCGTCGGGCTTGAGGCCGAGGTCGGCCCACGGCTGGTGGTGGTCGGGGGTGGTGACGGCGGACTCGACGGTGTCGAGGCGGGGGCGCTGGTCGGTCAACGCAGGGGCTCCGTGGGGCTGAAGGGTTCGCTGGGCGGTCTCGGCGTCGCTCGGCGGGCGACCCCGACGACCCGAATCTACCGGTCGTCGGCCTGACCGCGGTCGCCCGTCGAGGGATCGCGGTCGCCGTCGCGCTCTGGCCAGGCCGCGACGGGTGCCGGCCGGCGACGCTCACCCGCCGAAGGTGAGGCGACGCAGCCCTCGCTCGACGAAGAATGAGCCGAGATGTCAGGTCGGAGGGGGTGGCCGTGATGCTGTCCTGGCGGGTCCGGTGGCGCACCTACGAGTACGTGCGCAACAGCCTGTGGATCGTGCCGCTCGTGCTCGTCGTCCTGGCCGTGGGGCTGGCCCTCGCGCTGCCCGAGGTCGACAAGCGCACCAGCGCCACGGTCGGGATCTCGTTCGGGGAGGACGCCGCACGCGCGGTGCTGGGCGCCATCGCCAGCGGCATGATCACGTTCACCGGCTTCGTGTTCTCGATCCTGCTCATCGCCGTCCAGTTCGGGTCCAGCCAGTTCTCGCCGCGGCTGCTGCGCCGGTTCCTCAGAGACCCCACCACCAAGCTCGCCCTGGGCACCTTCATGGCCACGTTCGTCTACGCCCTGGCGGTGCTCCGCGTGGTCGGCACCGGCACCGACGCGGCGTTCGTGCCCGACAACTCCATCTCCGTCGCGGTCGTCCTCCTGCTGCTGAGCATGCTGATGTTCCTGCGGCTGATGAGTCGCACCACGCAAGGGCTCCGCGTCGCCTCCGTGCTGGCCGAGCTCGGCCGCGACGCGCGCCACAGCGTGGACGCCGTCTACCCGGAGCCGGTCGATGCCGAGGAGCCTGCCGACGTGCTGCCTGCCGACGACACGCTGATGCCGCGCACCTCCCGCACGGTCGCCTACCACGGCACGCCCGGCGTCGTGCAGAGCGTCGACGTCCGCGGCCTGGTCGAGCGCGCCCGTCGCAGCGACGCGGTGATCGAGCTCGTGCCGCGCTTCGGGGAGCTCGTGGACGAGGGCTCCGCGCTGTTCACGGTTCACGACGAGCATGACCGGATCGACGACAAGTGGCTGCGTGGCACGGTCGCCACGGGCGACGAGCGCACCATGCGGCAGGACCCGGCCTTCGCGTTCCGGCTCTTCGCCGACATCTCCGCCAAGGCCCTGTCCCCCGGCGTGAACGACCCGACCACCTCGACGCAGGCCTTGGACCAGATCGAGCTGCTGCTGCGCCAGGTCGGCAACCGACGGCTCGTCCCGGGCGTGGGCCGCGACGGGTCCGGCACGGTCCGGTTCCGCTATCGGGCGCCCTCCTGGGAGGACTACCTCAGCCTGGCGATCGACGAGACCCGCCACTACGGCTCGGGCTCCCTCCAGGTGATGCGCCGCCTGCGGGCGCTCCTGGAGGCCGTGCACGCGTCGGTGCCCGAGAGCCGGCGTGCCGCAGTGGAGGCTGAGCTGGCCCTGCTGGACGCCGCAGCGATCCGCGCCTTCGGCGACTCGGCCGACCAGCTCGCCGCCGCGGCCAGCGACCGCCAGGGGCTGGGCGCCACGGAGCTCGTGACCGACCGGCTGCCCCGCCAACGCGTCCCCGCGCACCGCGCGCCGCGCTGAGCGCGAGCTCGCCGCTTCCCCGCGAGCGGTCCCGAGCGGCCGGGGCCGGCGCGGGGTGCCGGCCGGCCGGCGGGGATCTGGGGAACAGCGCCGCGCGGCGCCGTGTTGTCCGGTGGTGACTCCGACGACGACCGTGCCGCTGTCCGTGCTCGACCTGTCGCCGGTCCCGTCCGGGCGACCCCCGTCCTCGGCCCTGCACGACACGATCACGTTGGCGCAGGCCGCGGAGTCGTTCGGGTACGCCCGCTACTGGCTCGCCGAGCACCACAACCTGCCCAGCGTGGCCAGCAGCGCCCCGATGGTGATGATCGCCACCGTGGCCGCGCGCACCCGCTCGATCCGTGTGGGCAGCGGCGGCATCATGCTGCCCAACCATGCGCCACTCGCGGTCGCCGAGTCGTTCCGGGTGCTCGAGGGCCTGCACCCCGGCCGGATCGACCTCGGTCTCGGCCGCGCACCGGGGACGGACCAGCTCACGGCCTACGCGCTGCGACGTGGCCGGGTGGAGGCCGACGAGTTCCCGCAGCAGCTCGCCGAGATGCTCGCCTACGTCGACGGGTTCCCCGAGGACCACCCCTTCAGGCCGCTGAAAGCCGTCCCCGACGACGTGCCGCTGCCGCCGCTGTGGATCCTCGGCTCGAGCCTGTACGGCGGCCAGGCGGCTGCCGCGTTCGGGACCGGGTTCGCGTTCGCGGGCCACTTCGGGTCCGTCGACCCCGCCGAGGCGGTGGCCGGCTACCGCACGCGGTTCGAGCCGTCCTCGCGCCTGACCGAGCCACGGGTGATGCTCGGGGTCGCGGCGATCGCCGCGGAGACGGAGGAGCGCGCCGACGCCCTCGCCCAGGCGCACGACCTCGCCTCGCTGCGGCTCATGCAGAACCGTCCCGGCCCGGTGCCGACACCGGAGGAGGCCGCGTCGTACCCGTGGACCGACCACGAGCTCGAGGCGGTCCGACAGCGGCGACGGTTCATCTCGGTGGGCACGCCCGAGCAGGTGCGCGACGAGCTCGAACGCCGTCGTACCGAGGCGGACGCCGATGAGCTGATCATCACCACCCAGGTGCACGACCCGGCCGAGCGGCGGCTGTCCTACGAGCTGATCGCGAAGGCGTACGGCACCTGACCCGCTCGCCGGGCGTCATACGCCGCGCTCGCCCCGACCACCCACCCGTATGACGTCCCGCGGGACGTCATACGCCACGGCTGTCCACGCGACCGGCTCGTACGACGTCCACACTGGTGTCATGGAGGCGCGGAGCGTGGGTACGCCCGGGGGCATGGAGCGTCGCCGCCTGCTGAAGGCCGGGCTTGCCGTCCCCGCCGCGCTGGTGGCGGGCTGCACCGGCGGGAACCAGGGGTCCTCGGCGCCGAGCCGGACGCCGTCCGCGCCAGGCCCGGGGACCACCCCCTCGCCGAGCCCCACGCCGAGCCCCGCGCCGACGCCGAGCGACACCGCGGGCCCGGCCCCCGGCACCGGCGATCCGCACCTGGCCGGCACCGTGGCGCGCGACCTCGAAGTCCCGTGGGGCCTCGCTTTTCTGCCCGATGGGACCGCCCTGGTGGGCGAGCGCGACAAGGGCCGGGTGCTTCGCGTCGGCGGGGGTGGAACGCCGCGCGTCGTGGGACCGGTGCCCGGTGTCGTCAGCAACGTCTCGCTCGGTGGCGAGGGCGGGCTGCTCGGGCTCGTGCTCGACGGCAAGGCGCGGTGGCTGTACGCCTACCTGAGCACCGACCGCGACAACCGTGTGATCCGCATGCGCTACCGCACCGGCCGGCTCGGACCGCCGCGCCCGGTGCTCACCGGCATCCGCAAGGCGGTGCACCACAACGGGGGCGGCCTGGCGTTCGGTCCCGACGGGCTGCTGTACGTCTCCACCGGCGACGCCGAACGCCCCGCCGACGCCCAGGACACGAGCTCCCTGAACGGGAAGGTGCTGCGCCTCACGGCCACCGGCTCGGTGCCCGCGGACAACCCGTTCGGCAACCCCGTCTGGACCTTCGGGCACCGCAACGTCGAGGGCCTGGCGTTCGACGGGGACGGCAACCTGTGGGCCAGCGAGTTCGGGGACCAGGACAAGGACGAGCTCAACCTGATCGAGCGCGGCAGCAACTACGGGTGGCCCTACGTCCAGGGCAAGGACGGCCCGAAGTACCACGACCCGTTCGCCCAGTGGGACACCGACGCCTGCTCCCCCAGCGGGATCACGGTGCTCGGTGACCGCGCCTGGCTGGGCGCGCTGCAGGGCGAGTGCCTCTACGCCGTCCAGCTGCATGGCGCCGAGCGGGGCCGGCAGAGGCGGTACTTCGCCGGAAGGTTCGGCCGGCTGCGCCGCGTCGACGCCGCCCCGGACGGCAGCCTGTGGTTCACCACGTCGAACCGGGACGGCCGGGGCAGCCCTGCGCCTCCGGACGACCGGATCTTCCGGCTGACGTTCGGCTGACGCACCGTGGGGAACGGTCAGCCGACGAGCGCGGTGAGCACCGAGGTGAAGAACGGCAGACCGTCGGTGCCCGGGCCGCACAGGTCCTCCACGGCGTGCTCGGGGTGCGGCATCAACCCCACGACGTTGCCGCGCTCGTTGCAGATGCCGGCGATGTCGCGCAGCGACCCGTTGGGGTTCACCTCGAGGTAGCGCGCCACGACCCGGCCCTCCCCCTCGAGCATGTCCAGGGTGGCCGCGTCGGCGACGTAGCCACCCTCGCCGTTCTTCAGGACGAGGGTGACCTCGGCGTCCGCGTCGTACCCGCTCGTCCACGGCGTCCGGTCGTTCTCGATGCGCAGCCGCTGGTCCCGGCAGACGAACCTCTGGTGGTCGTTGCGCACCAGGGCGCCGGGCAGCAGGTGCGACTCGCACAGGATCTGGAAGCCGTTGCAGATGCCGAGCACCGGCATCCCGCTCTCGGCCGCCGCCACCACCTCGGTCATCACCGGGGAGAACCGCGAGATCGCCCCGGCGCGCAGGTAGTCCCCGTAGGAGAACCCGCCGGGCAGCACCACCGCGTCGACCCCGCGCAGGTCGTGCTCGCCGTGCCAGAGGGCGACCGGCTCGGCGCCGGCGACCGCGACCGCACGCCGGGCGTCGACGTCGTCGAGGGAGCCGGGGAAGGTGACGACGCCGATCCTCATCGCGCCGGCTCCTCGGCGTCGCCGGACTCGACGTGCACCGTGAAGTCCTCGATCACCGGGTTCGACAGCAGCTTCTCCGCGATCTCGTGCACCTCGGCGAGGCGGGCCCCGGTGAGCTCACCGTCCACCTCGAGCTCGAACCGCTTGCCCTGACGGACGTCGGTGACGCCCTCGAACCCGAGCCGCGGCAGCGCACCCTGCACCGCCTTGCCCTGCGGGTCGAGGATCTCTGGCTTGAGCATGACGTCGACGACGACACGGGCCACGGGAGGCTCCTTGAGGAGTCGGTGAGGATCCGGCGACTGCGAGTCTATCGGCGCACCCGGTCGGCGACGACACCGAGGACGCCGACGAGCGATTCCGTCCGAGGCGCGGGTGGTTGACGCGCGAGCCCTATCCTGGCCCGCATGTCGATCCCCGCACCGCACGACCCGCACCTGTGGCTCGAGGACGTCCTCGGCGAGGACCAGCTCGCCTGGGTCCGCGAGCAGAACGCCCGCACCGACGCCGAGCTGGCCACGGACGAGGAGTTCACCGCCCTGCAGTCGGAGATCAAGGCCATCCTCGACTCCGACGCCAACATCCCGTTCGTGCGCAAGGCCGGCGACTGGTACTACAACTTCTGGCAGGACGCCGACCACGAGCGCGGCCTCTGGCGGCGCACGACGCTGGAGTCCTACCGCACCGAGGACCCGGACTGGGAGACCGTGCTCGACCTCGACGCGCTCGCGGCCGAGGAGGACGAGCGCTGGGTGTGGCACGGTGCGCAGTTCCTCCCGCCCGAGCGGGCACGGTGCCTGATCTCGCTCTCGCGCGGCGGCGCCGACGCGGACGTCACCCGGGAGTTCGACGTCACGACGAAGTCGTTCGTCGAGGACGGGTTCTTCCGGCCCGAGGCCAAGGGCGAGCTCGCCTGGATCGACCGGGACCGGGTCCTGGTCGCCACCGACTTCGGGGAGGGCTCGATGACGAGCTCGGGCTACCCCCGCATCGTCAAGGAGTGGCGCCGCGGCACCCCGATGAGCGAGGCCGTGCAGGTCTTCGCCGGCGAGGCCGACGACATGATCATCGGCGCCGCGCACGACCACACGCCCGGCTTCGAGCGCGACCTGGTCTACCGCTACACCGGCTTCTACAGCTACGAGCTGTTCCTGCGCGACGGCGCCACGCTCACCAAGATCGAGGCCCCCGACTCCGCGGACAAGTCCCTGCACCGGGAGTGGCTGGTGCTGCGGCTGCGCGACGCCTGGACGGTCGACGGTACGACGTACCCGGCCGGTGCCCTGTTGGGCACCCGGCTCGAGGACTTCCTCGACGGCGGCCGCGCGCTCGAGGTGCTGTTCACGCCGACCGAGCACACCTCCCTCGAGGCCTGGACGTGGACCCGCGCGCACCTGGTGCTCAACGTGCTCGAGGACGTCAAGAGCCGGCTCACCGTGCTCACGCCCGGGGACGACGGCTGGGCCGCCGCGGCCCCTCGGCGGGGCGCCGCAGTTCGCCGCGCTCTCGGTGGGCGCGGTCGACTCCCGCGACAGTGACGAGCTCTGGCTCACGGAGACCGACTTCCTGACCCCGACCACCCTGTCGCTGGCGTCGGGCGACGGCGCCGAACCGGAGCCGCTCAAGTCCGGCCCGTCCTTCTTCGATCCCTCCTCGCACGTCATCGAGCAGCACTTCGCGACCAGCGACGACGGCACGTCGGTGCCGTACTTCCTGGTGCGCCCCGTCGACCTGGCCTTCGACGGGACCGCGCCGACGCTGCTCTACGGCTACGGCGGCTTCGAGGTCTCGCGCACCCCGGCGTACTCCGGTGTGCTCGGCGCCGCCTGGCTGGCGCGCGGCGGCGTGTACGTGCTGGCGAACATCCGCGGCGGCGGGGAGTACGGGCCTCGCTGGCACCATGCCGCGCTGCGCGAGAACCGGCACCGCGCCTACGAGGACTTCGCCGCCGTGGCCCGCGACCTGGCGGTCCGCAAGATCACCTCGGCCGACCACCTCGGCGCGATGGGCGGCTCCAACGGTGGGCTGCTGGTCGGCAACATGCTGGTGTCCTACCCGGAGCTCTTCGGCGCGGTCGTGATCCAGGTGCCGCTGCTGGACATGCAGCGCTACCACCTGCTGCTGGCCGGCGCGTCGTGGATGGCCGAGTACGGCGACCCCGACGACCCGGCCGACTGGGATTTCCTGCGGACGTACTCCCCCTACCAGCTGTTCGACGGGGAACGGGACTACCCGGCGACGTTCATCTGGACCACGACGCGCGACGACCGGGTGCATCCGGGCCACGCCCGCAAGCTGGCCGCGAAGATGCTCGCGGCCGGCAAGGACGTGCGGTACTTCGAGAACATCGAGGGCGGCCACGGCGCGGGCGCGACCAACGCCCAGACCGCGCACACCTACGCGCTGTCCTACCGCTTCTTGTGGCGGACCCTCTCCCGCTGAGGCGCGCTTCGACGCGCCAACACGCGCGCCTCAACGAGGAGAGGGGTCAGGAGAGCTCGCGCTTGAGGATCTTGCCGGTGGCCGTCATCGGCAGGTTGTCGGCGATCTCCACGATGCGCGGGTACTTGTAGTTCGCCATCTGCTCCTTCGACCAGGCCACGAGCTCCTCGGGCGAGAGCGAGGCACCCTCGTCGAGGATGACGTACGCCTTGATCTCCTGGCCGTGGCTCTCGTGCGGCACCCCGACGACCGCGGCCAGCGACACCGCCGGGTGCGTCATGAGCACCTCCTCGACCTCGCGCGGGTACACGTTGAAGCCGCCGCGGATGATCATGTCCTTCGAGCGGTCGACGATGTAGTAGAAGCCGTCCTCGTCGCAGCGCGCGAGGTCGCCGGTGCGGAACCAGCCGTTGCGCATCACCTCGGCGGTGGCCTCGGGGCGCTTGTAGTAGCCCTTCATGATGTTGTGGCCGCGGATCGCGATCTCGCCCACCTCGTCGCCGCCGCCCTTGACCTCGTTCCAGTCCGCGTCGACCAGCTTCACGTCGATGCCCCAGATCGGCACCCCGATCGAGCCCGGACGCGGGTCCCGCTCCGGGTCGCTGAAGGTGGCCACCGGGGAGGTCTCCGAGAGCCCGTAGCCCTCGAGGATCTGCACGTGGAACCGCTCCTGGAACTGGCGCAGGATCTCGACGGGCAGGGCGGACCCGCCGGAGACGGCCCGGCGCAGGTTGCCGGCGATCCGGTCCACGTCCACGTCGTCGGTGAGCGCCCCGAGCAGGCCCCAGAACATCGTCGGCACCCCGGCGAAGAAGGTGATGTCCTCCTTCTGCATGAGCGCCAGCGCCTGGCCGGCCTCGAAGCGCGGCAGCAGCACCAGCGTCGCGCCCACCGAGAAGCCGGCGTTGAGGTTGACCGTCTGGCCGAAGGAGTGGAACAGCGGCAGGGTGAGCAGGTGGGTGTCGTGCTGGGTGGCCAGCGTGCCGAACAGCCGGTTGCTGGTCAGCGCGTTGAGCACCATGTTCGAGTGGGTGAGCTCGGCGCCCTTGGGCTGGCCGGTGGTCCCGCTGGTGTAGAGGATCACCGCGGTGTCGGTGGGCTCGGTCGCCACCGACTCGAAGGTGTCCGGCTGGCCGCCGAGCGCCTGCATGAGCGTCTCGGTGCCCTCGATCGGCGAGGCCGCGCCGAGGTCGGCGGTGATCATGAAGAAGTGCTCGCAGCCCTCGGCCTGCCCGAAGCCGGCGTGGCCGTTCTCGCCCATCGGCAGGTCCGGCGAGCCCTCGAAGCAGAAGTACGCCTTCGCGTCGGAGTCACCAAGGTGGTAGGCGATCTCGCGGCCCTTGAGCAGCACGTTGAGGGGTACGACGGTCGCGCCGGCCTTGAGGATGCCGTAGTAGACGATCGGGAAGTACGGCAGGTTCGGACAGGACAGCGCCACCTTGTCGCCCGGCTCGATGCCGCGGGACACGAGCAGGTTCGCGACCTGGTTGGCGAACCCGTTCACCTGCGCGTAGGTCAGTCTCATGTCCCCCAGCACGACCGCGTCGCGGTCCGGGTGGGAGCGTGCGGAGTCCTCCAGGAAGACGGACAGGTTGAGCACGACGTACCTCTTTTCGCAGGGTTCAGAACAACTGTCGGGTGAGCAGCTCGTAGGCCTCGAGGTAGCGTGCCCGGGTGCGCTCGATGATCGCGGGCGGCAGCGGCGGCGGCACCTCTCCCGAGGCCCGGTCCCAGCCGCTGGCCGGCGAGGTGAGCCAGTCGCGCACGATCTGCTTGTCGTACGACGGTTGCGCGCGGCCGGGCTGCCACTCGTCGGCCGGCCAGAACCGCGAGGAGTCGGGCGTGAGCACCTCGTCGGCGAGCACGATCGTGCCGTCGGCGCGGGCGCCGAACTCGAGCTTGGTGTCGGCGAGGATGATGCCGCGCTCGCGGGCGATCTGCTCGGCGCGGCCGTAGACGGCCAGCGTCAGGCCCCGCAGCCGGGCGGCCACCGCGTCGCCGACCACGGCCGCCACCGCGTCGTACGACACGTTCTCGTCGTGGTCGCCGACCGCGGCCTTCGTCGCCGGGGTGAAGATCGGCTCGGGCAGCCGCGAGCCGTCCTCCAGCCCGCCGGGCAGGGCGATGCCGCAGACCTCCCCTGTGCGCCGGTAGTCGGCCAGCCCCGACCCGGTGAGGTAGCCGCGGACCACGCACTCGACGGGGTACATCTCCAGCGCCTCGCAGACCACGGCCCGGCCGGCCACCTCCGGCGGCACGTCGGTGGAGACGATGTGGTTCGGCACGAGGTCCGCGAGCTGCTCGAACCACCACAACGACATCCGGGTCAGGATCGCGCCCTTGTCGGGGATCCTGGAGTCGAGCACGAAGTCGTAGGCAGAGATCCGGTCGCTGGCGACCATCAGCAGCCGCCCGTCGCCCAGCCGGTACAGGTCACGCACCTTGCCGGAGTGGACGTGCTCCGCGCCGGCGATCTCCGGCGCGGGCGGGATACCCGCGGGATGACTCATGCCGCGATCCTACGCACGGGTACCGCGGCGGTCCCGCGGTTCCCCCGGAAGGCGCCCCGGGGGTGCCGGCGGGCACCCGCACCCGCGCCGCCGGCGTGAGAGGGTGGCGCCCATGCCGCAGTCCGCAGAAGAGGTCTACGCCCGCGTCGTCGCGCTGGTCGGGAAGGACGGCCGGCTGCCCACCCCGCCGATGAGCGCGTGGGAGGTCTTCCCCTGGGAGGTCGTCGACGGCGAGCTGCGCGCCAAGGTGCTGCAGCCCCCGGTGGCCGCGGAGGAGCCGCGCGGGGGCGAGGGCAACCGGCCCTGCTGGTGCATGGACGGCACCCCCGCGCACGCGATCTGGCGCAACGAGCGCTGGGTGGTCACCCGGCGGGAGCGGCCCTCGGGCATGCCACTGATCCTGATGCTCCAGCCGCGCGAGCACCTCGACCTTCCCGAGCTCGACGAGGACCAGGCCGCCGAGCTGGGCAGGCTGACCGTGCGACTGACCCGGATCATGGAGAACCTGCCGCACATCGGCCGTGTGCATGTCAGCCGCTGGGGCGACGGCGGCGCGCACCTGCACGTCTGGTTCATCGCCCGCACCGCGCGGCTGCCGCAGGTGCTCGGGTCGATGGCCGTCGAGTGGGACGACATGCTGCCGCCGGTACCCGACGACATCTGGCGTGCCGACCTCGAGAGCGTCGCCGCCCGGCTGGCCACGCACGACGGGGAGGCGCTGCTCTGAGCCCCTCGCCACCGGACGGCTTCATCCGGGTCCGCGGCGCCCGCGAGCACAACCTGCGCGAAGTCGACGTGGACGTGCCCCGCGACGCGTTCGTGGTGGTGGCCGGCGTCTCCGGGTCGGGCAAGTCGTCGCTGGCCTTCGGCACGCTCTACGCCGAGGCGCAGCTGCGCTACCTGGAGTCGGTCGCGCCGTACGCCCGCCGGCTGCTCCAGCAGGTCGGTGCCCCGGCCGTCCGCGAGGTGACCGGCCTGCCGCCTGCGGTGGCCCTGCAGCAGGCCCGCGGCGTGCCGACCACCCGCTCGACCGTCGGCACGCTGACCATGCTGTCGAACTCGCTGCGCATGCTGCTCTCCCGCGCCGGCGACTACCCGCCGGGCGCGCCGAGGCTGGACTCCGACGCCTTCTCCCCCAACACGCCCGCCGGTGCGTGTCCGGAGTGCCACGGCCTGGGCCGGGTGCACGTGGTCACCGAGGACTCCCTGGTGCCCGACCCGTCCCTGAGCATCCGCGAGGGCGCGGTCGCCGGGTGGCCGGGAGCGTGGCAGGGCAAGAACTACCGCGACATCCTCGCCACCCTCGGGTACGACGTGGACCGGCCGTGGCGCGAGCTGCCGCAGCGGGACCGGGACTGGATCCTGTTCACCGACGAGCAGCCGGTCGTCACCGTGCACCCCGAACGGGAGGCGCACCGGATCCAGCGGCCGTACCAGGGCACCTACCAGAGCGCGCGGCGCTACGTGCTGCACACGCTGGCCAGCACCGCGAGCGCCACCCTGCGCCGCCGCGTCCTGGCCTACGTCGAGACCCACGACTGCCCGACCTGCGGCGGCACCGGGCTGCGTCCGCAGGCCCTGACCGTGACCTTCGCCGGCCACACCATCGCCGACCTCACGGCCCTGTCCCTGACCGACCTGGCGCGCACGCTGGCCGAGGCGCCGGGCGGCGAGGTGGCCGCCTCGGTCGTGCCCGACGTGCTGGCCCGGCTGGAGGTGCTCACCGAGCTCGGGCTCGGGTACCTCACGGCCGCCCGGCCCACCCCGACCCTGTCGGCCGGTGAGCTGCAGCGCGCGCGGCTGGCCACCGCGCTGCGCTCGCAGCTGTTCGGCGTGGTGTACGTGCTCGACGAGCCGTCCGCGGGCCTGCACCCCGCGGACACCGAGCCGCTGCTCGCCGTGCTCGACCGGCTGCGTCGGGCCGGCAACTCGCTGCTGGTCGTCGAGCACGACGTGGAGGTGATGCGGCGCGCGGACTGGCTGGTGGAGGTCGGCCCCGGCGCGGGCACGCGGGGCGGACACCTGCTGCACAGCGGGCCGGTCGCCGCGCTCGCCGACGTGGCCGGCTCGCCCACCGCGCCGTACCTCTTCGGGACCGCGCCACCGCGCCGGACGGACCGCCGCCGGGCCGCCGGGGAGCTGTCGCTGCGCGGGGTGACGCGCAACAACCTGGACGGCCTCGACGTGACCTTCCCGCTCGGGGTGTTCACCGCCGTCACCGGCGTCTCCGGGTCCGGCAAGTCCACCCTGGTCACGCAGGTGCTCGCCGAGACGGTCCGCGACCACCTCGGCCAGGCAGCGGCCCCGGTGCTGGACGAGGAGGAGCCGGAGGAGGAGTACGACGAGGAGCCGCGCGCCGCGGCCGCGCGCGGGTTGGACCAGCTCGACCGGCTGGTGCAGGTCGACCAGCGCCCGATCGGCCGCACGCCGCGGTCGAACCTGGCCACCTACACCGGGCTGTTCGACACCGTCCGCAAGCTGTTCGCGGCCACCGATCTGGCCCGCGAGCGCGGCTGGAACGCCGGGCGGTTCTCCTTCAACGTCGCGGGTGGGCGCTGCGAGCACTGCAAGGGCGAGGGTTTCGTCGCCGTCGAGCTGTTGTTCCTGCCGGGGACGTACGCGCCCTGCCCGGAGTGCCACGGCCGGCGCTACGCGCCCGACACGCTCGAGGTGCGCTACCGCGGCCGCGACGTCGCCGAGGTGCTGGCGATGACCGTGGAGGACGCACGCGCGTTCTTCGCCGACGTCGCGCCGGTGGCCCGCGCCCTGGAGACCCTCGACGCGGTGGGCCTGGGCTACCTGGCGCTGGGACAGCCGGCGACGGAGCTGTCCGGCGGGGAGGCGCAGCGGATCAAGCTCGCCTCGGAGCTGCAGCGGTCCCGGCGCGGGCACACGCTGTACCTCCTCGACGAGCCGACCACCGGCCTGCACCCGGCCGACGTGGCGCTGCTGGTGCGCCAGCTGCACGCGCTCGTCGAGGCCGGCAGCACGGTGGTCGTGGTCGAACACGACATGGACGTGGTCGCGGGCGCGGACCACGTGCTCGATCTCGGCCCGGGCGGGGGCGCGGAGGGCGGTCTGGTGGTGGCCGCCGGGACGCCGGAGGAGGTGGCCGCCTCGCACGACAGCCGCACGGCGCCGTACCTCGCCGCGCGGCTGGCCCGGTAGCCGCGCGGCAGGCGAGACACTTCCCACGGACAACTGCCCCTGCCCGTGGTGACATCACCGCGGGGAGTGCCCGTTTGCCACGGGACCGTGTTAATCCGGCCCGGGAAGGGTCCGAGGGGGCGGGCTCAGAGGATCGCGCCCGGGGCGTACGCCGCGGCCTGCGGGTGCTGCTGCGTGACCGCCTCGATGCGTCGTACGACGGACTGCACCTGCTCCACCGCGGCGCCGGTGAACGTGATCGGGTCCGCCACCAGCGTGGCGAGCTGCTCCTCGGTGAGCCCGAGCCGCTCGTCGGCGGCCAGGCGGACGAACACGTCGTTCTCCGCCTGCCCGCGGCGCATGTCCAGGGCCACGCCGACCGCGGCCTGCTTGATCGCCTCGTGGGCGGTCTCGCGGCCGACGCCGTTGCGCACCGCGGCCATCAGCACCTTCGTGGTGGCCAGGAAGGGCAGGTAGCGGTCGAGCTCGCGCTGGATCACCGCCGGGAAGGCGCCGAACTCGTCGAGCACGGTCAGGAAGGTCTGGAACAGCCCGTCGGTGGCGAAGAACGCGTCCGGCAGCGCGACCCGGCGCACCACCGAGCAGGACACGTCGCCCTCGTTCCACTGGTCGCCGGCCAGCTCGCTGACCATGGACAGGTAGCCGCGCAGCACCACCGCAAGCCCGTTGACCCGTTCGCAGGAGCGGGTGTTCATCTTGTGCGGCATCGCCGAGGAGCCCACCTGGCCCTCCTTGAACCCCTCGGTGACCAGCTCGATGCCGGCCATCAGCCGGATCGTGGTGGCCAGGTTCGAGGGCGCGGAGACCACCTGCACCAGGGCGGAGACCACGTCGAAGTCCAGCGAGCGCGGGTAGACCTGCCCGACGCTGGTGAGGACGTGGTCGAAGCCGAGGTGCGCGGCCACCCGCCGCTCCAGCTCCGCGAGCCGGTCGGTGTCGCCGTCGAGGAGGTCCAGCATGTCCTGGGCGGTGCCCACCGGGCCCTTGACACCCCGCAGCGGGTAGCGGTCGAGCAGGTCGCCCAGCCGGTCGTAGGCCACCAGCAGCTCGTCGGCCACGGTGGCGAAGCGCTTGCCGAGCGTGGTGGCCTGCGCCGCGACGTTGTGGGACCGGCCGGCCATCACCAGGGTCTCGTGCTCGCCGGCCAGCCGGCCGAGGCGGGCCAGCGTGGCGACCATGCGGTCGCGCACCAGCTCCAGCGAGGCCTTGACCTGCAGCTGCTCGACGTTCTCGGTCAGGTCCCGGCTGGTCATCCCCTTGTGGATGTGCTCGTGGCCGGCGAGCGCGCAGAACTCCTCGATGCGCGCCTTCACGTCGTGGCGGGTGATCCGCTCCCGCGCCGCGATCGACTCCAGGTCCACCCGGTCGACGACCGCCTCGTAGGCCTCGACCACCCCGTCGGGCAGCTCGATGCCCAGGTCCCGCTGCGCCTTGAGCACGGCGATCCACAGCTGCCTCTCGAGGACGACCTTGTGCTCGGGCGACCAGATCCGGACGAGGTCGGCGCCGGCGTAGCGGTGAGCGAGGACGTTGGGGATCGCGGCTGGCTGGGTCACTGCTGTCCCTCCGGGTGGTTTCGAGACGGGCGCGGGGCGCCCTCCTCAACCACCGACGCTCCCGACGGGCGCGGGGCGCCCTCCTCAACCACCGACGCTCCCGACGGGCGCGGGGCGCCCTCCTCAACCACCGACGCTCCGGCGGCGATGTCGGTGCGGTGGTGGGCTCCGTCGATGCGGATCTTGTCCACCCCCGCGTAGGCCTTCGCGCGCGCGTCCGCGAGGTCCGCACCCACCGCGGTGACGGCGAGCACCCGGCCGCCCGCGGTCAGGAGGCGGCCCTCCTCGTCGGCGGCGGTCCCGGCCTGCAGCACCTGCACCCCGTCGAGCCGCTCGGCGTCGAACACGCCGTGGATGACGTCACCGGTCCGCGGCGCGTCGGGATAGTGGGCCGCGGCGACGACGACGGCCACCGCCGCCCCGTCCCGCCAGCGCAGTTGGCCGACCTCCTCGAGGCGGCCCTCGGCGGCCGCCCGCAGCACGACCCCGAGCGGGGACTCCAGCAGCGCCAGCAGCGGCTGGGTCTCCGGGTCGCCGAAGCGGGCGTTGAACTCCACGACGCGGACGCCGCGCGAGCTCAGCGCCAGGCCGGCGTAGAGCAGCCCGGCGAACGGCGTCCCGCGGCGGGCCATCTCCTCGACGGTCGGCTGCAGCACCCGGTCGCAGACCTCGGGCACCAGGTCGGCCGGCGCCCACGGCAGTGGCGTGTAGGCGCCCATCCCGCCGGTGTTCGGGCCGGCGTCGCCGTCGAGCGCACGCTTGAAGTCCTGGGCCGGGCGCAGCGGGAGCACGCTGCGCCCGTCGGTGATCGCGAACAGCGACACCTCGGGACCGTCGAGGTACTCCTCCACCACCACCCGGGCGCATCGGGCGGCGTGCGCCAGCGCGGCCTCCCGGTCCTCGGTCACCACCACACCCTTGCCGGCGGCCAGACCGTCGTCCTTCACCACGTACGGCGCCCCGAACGCGTCGAGCGCGGCAGCGACCTCCGCGGGCGTCGTGCACACGCGCGCCTGCGCGGTCGGCACGCCGGCAGCGGCCATCACCTCCTTGGCGAAGGCCTTCGAGCCCTCGAGCCGCGCCGCGTCGGCACTCGGGCCGAAGCAGGAGATGCCCCGCGCCCGGACCGCGTCGGCGACCCCGGCGACCAGCGGGGCCTCCGGACCGACGACGACGAGGTCGACCCCGAGGGCGGCGGCCAGGTCGGCCACCGCCGCACCGTCGGTCGGGTCCACGGCGTGCAGCGCCGCGACGCCGGCGATCCCGGGGTTGCCCGGAGCGGCGTGCACCTCGCTCACCTCGGGGTCGCGCGTCAGGGCCGCGGCCAGGGCGTGCTCACGACCACCCGAGCCCAGCACCAGGACCTTCATCGTGTCTCCTTCTCGTCTCCCCGGGTCGGACTGCGGCGCCTTCCGCGCTGCACGGACCGCTCAGCGCAGGACGATGGTCTCCTCGCGGCCCGGCCCGACGCCGACGGCCCAGAACGGGGCGCCGGAGATCTCCTCGAGCGCTTTCACGTAGGTCTGCGCGTTCTTCGGCAGCTCCTCGAAGCTGCGGCACCCGGAGATGTCCTGGCCCCAGCCGTCGAAGAACTCGTAGACAGGTTCGGCGTGGTGGATCTCCGACTGGGTCATCGGCATCTCCTCGTGCCGCACCCCGTCCACCTCGTAGGCCACGCAGACCGGGATCCGCTCCCACGCGCCGAGCACGTCGAGCTTGGTCAGGCAGAACTCGCTGAGGCCGTTCACGCGTGCGGCGTAGCGGGCCACCACCGCGTCGTACCACCCGCAGCGGCGCGGCCGGCCGGTCGTCACCCCGAACTCGCCGCCCGCGGTGCGCAGCCTCTCGCCGTCCTCGTCGTGCAGCTCGGTGGGGAACGGGCCGGACCCGACGCGGGTGGTGTAGGCCTTGATCACCCCGATCACCCGGTCGATGCGAGTCGGGCCGACGCCGGCACCGGTGCAGACGCCCCCGCTCACCGGCGAGGACGACGTGACGAACGGGTAGGTGCCGTGGTCGACGTCGAGCATGGTGGCCTGCGCGCCCTCGAACAGCACGGTGCGGCCCTCGTCGAGCGCCGTGTTCAGCAGCAGGCTGGTGTCGGCGACCATCGGGCGCAGCCGGTCGACGTAGGACAGCAGCTCCTCGACGACCTGGTCGGCCTCGATCGCGCGGCGGTTGTAGATCTTGGTGAGGATCTGGTTCTTGACGTCGAGGGCGGCCTCGACCTTCTGCCGCAGGATCTTCTCGTCGAACAGGTCCGCGATCCGGATGCCGGTGCGGCTGATCTTGTCGGCGTACGTCGGACCGATGCCGCGGCCCGTCGTACCGATGAGGTTCTTGCCGAGGAACCGTTCGGTGACCTTGTCCAGCGTGGTGTGGTAGCTGGTGATCACGTGGGCGTTCGCCGACACGACGAGGTTCTCCACGTGCACGCCGCGGGCGGCGAAGCCGTCGATCTCGCCGAACAGCGCGGAGAGGTCCACCACCACCCCGTTGGCGATGACCGGCACCACATCCGGGGCGAGGATGGTGGAGGGCAGCAGGTGGGTGTCGAACTTCTCGCCGTTGACGACGATGGTGTGCCCGGCGTTGTTTCCGCCCGAGGTGCGCACGCAATAATCCAGCGACGACGCGGCCAGCAGGTCCGTCGCCTTGCCTTTGCCCTCGTCGCCCCACTGGGCTCCGAGCACCACGATCGCGGGCATGGATGCACCCCTCTCACCGGCCGGTTCACGGCAGCGGGGTTGCTGCCGCGGGTCAGGTCGTGACCCGGAGCCTGTGGCCAGAGACGAGACAAGCCCCGGGGTGCAACAGCACCGGGGCTCTTGCGGCGCCACGGTAGCAGCCGCCCGCGGCGCGGCCTAGTCATGTCCGCCGCGGTGCCCCGCGGACGGGACCGAGGTGGTACGACGAACAGCGCACCCGGCACCGCGTTGGGTACTGTCCCCGGCGTGGAATCCATGCTGCTGATCACCAACTCCGAGGCCGGCACCAACGACGAGGAGAACGTGGACCGCGCGCTCGCCGTGCTGCGCGCGGGTGCGGACGTCGAGGTCTGCAGCACCTCCAACCCCGGCGAGCTCGACGGCGTCCTGCACCGGCGCGGCGGGCGGCAGGTCGTGGTCGCCGGTGGCGACGGCAGCCTGCACGCGGTGGTGGCCGCCCTGCACCGGCGCCGCGAGCTCGAGGGCACGGTCATCGGTCTGGTCCCGCTCGGCACCGGCAACGACTTCGCCCGCGGCGCCGGGATCCCGCTCGACGCCGAGGACGCGGCCCGGGTGGTGCTCGAGGGCGGGCTGCGCCCGGTGGACATCCTCGTCGACTGCCTCGGCGAGGTGGTGGTCAACAACGTGCACATCGGCGCCGGCGCCGAGGCCAGCCGCAACGCGAGCGCGTGGAAGAAGCCGCTCGGCCGCCTCGGGTACCTCGTCGGCGCCGCCACGGCCGCGCTCCACCCGCCGTTCGTGCGACTGCGCGTGGAGGTGGACGGGGAGGAGGTCGCCGACTTCTCGCAGCCGGTCCTGATGGTCGCCGTGGGCAACGGCCCCACGGTGGGCGGCGGCGCGGCGATCACCCCCGAGGCGGACCCGGGGGACGGCAAGGTCGACGTGATGATCGCCTTCGCGGCCGGGCCGGTGGCCCGCATCGGGCACGCCCTGCGGTTCTGGCGTGGCGAGCACCGGCAGTGTCCGGACGTGAGCTACCTGCGCGGCTCGGCCGTCTCCGTGAGCGGGCAGGCGTTCTACTGCAGCGCCGACGGCGAGCTCTACGGCCCGGAGAGCAACCGGGCCTGGCGCGTGGAGCAGGCGGCGTTCTCCATGCCGATGCCCTGACCGGTCCCGAGCGTCGCCGGGACGGGCGTGACCACGTGCCCGTGGCTACACCCAGCCGCGGCGCACCGCCTCCACCCCGGCCTGGAACCGGGAGTCCACACCGAGCTCCTCCATGATCTCCGCGACCCGCCGCCGCACGGTGCGCAGGCTGAGCCCGAGCGCCCGGGCGATCTGCTCGTCCTTGGCACCGCCGGCGAGCTGGTCGAGCAGCAGCGCGCGGTCGTTCTGCCCGCCGTCGTAGCCGCCGACGCCGGGCACCGCCATCGCCCGCTCCCACAGCGCCTCGAAGTAGGCCCGGACGGTGCGCAGCAGCATGTCCTGGCGCACGACCACGGCCCGGTCGGTGCGCTGGTCGTCCGGGTTGCCCAGCACCGCCGCGACGTCGCCGATCACGCCGAGCCGGAAGGGCACGTCGGCGAGCACCCGCACGTCCTCACCGGCATCCGCGCGGCCCCGCAGCACGTCCGGGGCGAGCTCGAGGATCCGGGCGGGGTAGATCGCCCGCGAGCGACGGCCGGAGCGCATCATGTCCATGACTGCGGCGTCCGCCTGCGGCCCCTGAGGGCTGCGCCACTGGTCGGGCCGCAGCCACAGCATGTCGCCGGCGGCCCCGGGCGAGAGACTGCGGACCAGGTCCACGACGTCCTCGGCGGCGAGCAGCTCCACCGGCACCGGCTGCCCCTTGGGCGCCTGGGAGGACAGATGCTCGGCACGCAGCGACGGCAGCAGCCGCCGCAGCGACTCCAGCTGCTCCTCGACGCTGCGCAGCCGCCGGGTCTCCTCGGTGATCAGCCCGGCCAGCGCGAGGTCCGGCGCCAGGGCCACCACCTCGTCCCCGCGCAGGTCGACGAGGCCGAGGGCGGCCAGGCGGGCGACGTCCTCGCGCAGGGTCGCCTCGGCGACGGCCAGCAGCTCGCCGAGCTCGACCAGCGACAGGGATGCGCTGCGGAGGACGACGCGGTAGACCTCCTCCTGGTCCCGGGTGATCCCCAGCACCGAGAGCGGGGAGAACTCGCCGGACACCTGCGTCATGATTGGCATCATAGTGCCACTGTCACGAACCGGCCACGACGCCCGGCGCGAGGGCTGCCAGAGTGAGGTGCAGCGGCCGAGCCAGGTGCTCGCTTCGGGGGATTCGGAGCACCGGCCGGCCGCTCACAGTCGAAGCGTCGGAATCGCAGCAGGGGACGATTCCGACGCTTCGCCTTTCTCGGGACTGGTTTCTCGGGCCGTTCTCGGGACTCCTCGGGGACGGTCTCTCGGGGCCGGCCCGGCCCCTCAGTCGAGCAGCTCGCGGGCCGCCACGGGGCTCGAGTCGAGCAGGAACTGCCGGCAGCGGTCGGCCTCCGGCTCCTCGCCGATACGGTCGGCGGCCCGGGCCAGCGCGGCGAGCGCACGCAGGAAGCCCCGGTTGGGCTCGTGCTCCCACGGCACCGGACCGTGACCCTTCCAGCCGTGCCGGCGCAGCAGGTCCAGGCTGCGGTGGTAGCCCACCCGGGCGTACGCGTAGGCAGTCACGTCGTCGACCGCGCCGTCCGACAGCGCCTGCTCGGCGAGCTCCGCCCAGGCGAGCGGTGACTCCGGATGGGCGCGTACGACGTCCACGGCAGCGGTCCCGCCGGCGAGCTCGACCGCCGCCGGGTCCTCGGGCAGCGTCGTCGCGGGCGGCTGGGCCATCAGGTCTCGTCGATCCATGGCGCCATTGTGCCCGCGGCCGGGCCGACGACTCCCCCCGGCCGCCCGCCTCGCGCGCTGGCGGGGGAACTTGGGCGGAAACCTGTCGACGGCAGGTGGAAGAATCAGCCCATGCCCTCTTCGCCTTCCACCCCCGGCGCGCCCGCGGCCGCCGACGTCCGCCCGTGGGCCGCGCTCGGAGCGCTGTGCCTGGGCTTCTTCATGATCCTGGTCGACTCGACCATCGTGTTCGTGGCCACGCCGGCGATCATGACCGCGCTGCACGCGGGCGTGAACGAGGTGGTGTGGGTGACGAGCGCCTACCTGCTCGCCTACGCGGTCCCGCTGCTGATCACCGGCAGGCTCGGGGACCGCTTCGGCCCGAAGAACCTCTACCTGCTCGGGCTCACCGTGTTCACGCTGTCCTCCCTGTGGTGCGGACTGACCCACGGCATCGCCGAGCTGATCGTGGCCCGGGTCTTCCAGGGCCTGGGCGCGTCGATGATGACCCCGCAGACCATGGCGGTGATCACCCGCATCTTCCCGGCGACCAGCCGCGGCAAGGCCATGGGCCTGTGGGGCGCGGTCGCCGGCGTGGCCACCCTCGTCGGCCCCATCCTCGGCGGCGTGCTCGTCGACGGCCTGGGCTGGGAGTGGATCTTCTTCATCAACGTGCCGGTGGGCGTCGTCGGGTTCGTGCTCGCCTGGCGGCAGGTGCCGGTCCTGGAGACCCACAGCCACTCCTTCGACTGGCTCGGTGTCGCGCTCAGCGGCGCGGGGATGTTCTGCCTGGTGTTCGGCATCCAGGAGGGGCAGAACTACGACTGGGGTGCGGTGGTCTGGGGCCTGATCGGCGCGGGCGTCGTCGTGCTCGTCCTGTTCCTGGTGCTGCAGGCGCGCAACAAACGCGAGCCGCTGGTGCCGCTGTCGCTGTTCCGCGACCGCAACTTCTCGCTGGCCAACGTGGCGATCTCCACCGTCGGGTTCGCGATCACCGCGATGAGCCTCCCGATCATGCTCTACGCCCAGGAGGTCCGCGGCCTCTCCCCGACCAGGGCGGCCCTGCTGCTGGTCCCGATGGCGCTGGTCTCCGGGCTGCTGGCTCCCTCGGTGGGCAAGATGGCCGACCGGGTGCACCCGCGCTACATCGCCGGTTTCGGGCTGCTGTGCATGCCGGTCTCGCTGACCTGGCTCAGCCTGGTGATGACCCCCCAGGCGGCCGTCTGGGAGCTGCTGCTCCCCATCGCCCTCCTCGGTGTCGCCAACGGCTTCATGTGGTCGCCGCTGAGCACCACGGCCACGCGCAACCTGCCGATGCGCTACGCCGGCGCGGGCGCCGGGATCTACAACACCACGCGTCAGGTGGGCGCCGTGCTCGGCAGCGCCTCGATCGCGGTGCTGATGGAGGTCCGGCTCACGGCCGACCTGCCGGCGGCCGCGGGCGGCTCCGCGGGCAGGTCGGGCGGCGCGCTGCCGGCGTTCCTGCGCGACGGGTTCGCCGCCGCGATGGGCGAGTCGCTGCTGCTGCCGGCCGGCATCATCGTGATCGGCCTGCTCGCCGCGCTCGCCTTCGCCCGGCCGCACAACCTGCAACCGCGGGCCCGCGTGCCGCAGGAGGCTCCCGCCGAGGCCCCCGTCGGCTGACCGCCTCGTCGAGACGGGCCGGCCGCCGGGTGAGGCTCAGGCGGACAGTGACTTGCCCACGCAGCGCAGGTTCTCGCAGGCCTCCAGCACGCGCGCGGCCATGCCGGCCTCAGCGGCCTTGCCCCACGAGCGCGGGTCGTAGACCTTCTTGTTGCCGACCTCGCCGTCGACCTTCAGCACGCCGTCGTAGTTCTTGAACATGTGGTCGGCGACCGGGCGGGTGAAAGCGTACTGGGTGTCGGTGTCGACGTTCATCTTCACCACGCCGTAGTCGACCGCGGCGGCGATCTCCTCGGCGGTCGAGCCGGAGCCGCCGTGGAAGACCAGGTCCAGCGGACGCGCGCCGGCGTCGAGACCGAGCCTCTCGATCACCGCGTCCTGGGCGTGCTTGAGGATCTCCGGACGCAGCTTCACGTGGCCCGGCTTGTAGGACCCGTGCACGTTGCCGAAGGTCAGCGCCGCCATGTAGCGGCCCTTCTCGCCGGTGCCGAGCGCGTCGACCATGGCGAGCGCGTCCTCGGGGGTGGTGTAGAGCTTCTCGTTGATCTCGCCGACGATGCCGTCCTCCTCGCCCCCGACGACGCCGACCTCGATCTCGAGGATGACGTTCGCGGCGGCCGCCTTCTCCAGCAGCTCCTGGGCGATCTGCAGGTTCTCCTCGAGCGGCACCGCCGAGCCGTCCCACATGTGCGACTGGAACAGCGGCTCCTGCCCGTTCTTCACCCGCTCGACCGAGATCGTCGAGCAGCGGCCGCACGAACCTGTCGAGCTTGTCCTTGGGGCAGTGGTCGGTGTGCAGGGCGATGTTGACCGGGTACTTCTTGGCGACCTCCGCGGCGTAGGCGGCGAACGCCAGCGAGCCGGTGACCATGTCCTTCACGCGTCGGCCCGGAGAGGTACTCCGCACCACCGGTCGAGACCTGGATGATGCCGTCGGAGCCGGCGTCGGCGAAGCCCTTCAGGGCCGCGTTGAGCGTCTGCGACGAGGTGACGTTGATGGCGGGGAAGGCGTAGGACTCGCGCTGCGCCTTGTCGAGCATCTCCGCGTAAACCTCGTGGGTGGCGATGGGCATGGTCCGGTCTCCTTGGTACGTCGCGCGTGGTGGGGTCACCGCGTGTCCGAGCGGCGACCACCGTCACTCTAGAAGCGAAGCCACCGTGCCCGCGACAGCGCGCCTGCTATTCGGGACCAACGGCACGTCTCGGCTCGGCCTCGGCGTCCGGCTCACGGCCCGGGGTGAGCAGGTCGAACCGGCGGATCGCCGTACGGAAGAGGACGTAGTACACCACCGCGTAGCCCAGCCCGATGGGCAGCAACCACAACGGCCGCGTCGCGGCGGTGAAGTTCAGGACGTAGTCGATCGCGCCCGCGCTGAACCCGAAGCCGTCCTTGATCCCGAGCGCGTTGACGAGCACCAGCGAGGTGCCCGTGAGCACCGCGTGCACCAGGTAGAGCGGCCAGGCGACGAACATGAAGGCGAACTCCAGCGGCTCGGTGACGCCGGTGAGGAAGGACGTCAGCGCCGCGGAGAGCATCACGCCGCCCACCACCGTGCGTCGGGCCGGAGCGGCCTCGTGGTAGATCGCCAGCGCGGCGGCGGGCAGGGCGAACATCGTGATCGGGAAGAACCCGGTCATGAACAGGCCCGCCGACGGGTCGCCGCTGAGGAACCGGGCGACGTCCCCGTGCACCGTCTGTCCCGGCGGCCGTGGTGTAGCTGCCCACCGCGAACCAGGGCACCGAGTTGAGGAGGTGGTGCAGGCCGAACGGGATCAGCAACCTGTTGGCGAACCCGTACACCCCCGCGCCGAGCAGGTCGTTGTCCACCAGCCAGCGACCGAGTGCCGTCAGCGCGGTGTCGAAGGCGGGGTAGGCGAAGGACAGGACCACCCCGAGCACCAGCGCCACGTTGGCGGTCACGATCGGCACGAAGCGCCGGCCACCGAAGAAGGCGAGGTACGTCGGCAGCGAGATCCGGTGGAACCGTTGCCACAGCAGGGCGGCGGCCACGCCCACCACGATCCCGCCGAACACCCCGTAGTCGATCTGGGGCTCGGCGTCCCCGGGGCCGTCGAGCCCACCGGCAGCACCGTGGGCGACATGGCGGTGGTGACCGCGTCGAAGACCAGGTAGCCGATGACCGCGGCCAGCGCCGTGGAGCCGTCGGACTTGCGGGCGAAGCCGATGGCGACTCCCACGGCGAACAGCAGCCCGAGGTGGTCGAAGAGGGTGCCGCCGGCCGCAGCGAGCACCTCGGCGACCGGTCGCAGCCAGGGCCAGTGCGCCCCAGCGCCAGGCCGGTGTCCCCGGCCCCGAGCATGTCCGGCTGTCCCAGCCGGAGCAGGATCGCGGCCACCGGAAGCGCCGCGATCGGCAGCATCAGGCTGCGCCCGAGCCGCTGGAGCACGCCGAGCGTGGGTCGGCGCCGGTCCGCGCGCTGGCGGACCTTGGCTCTCACGCTGGTGCTCATCGCGCTCCTCCGGGGGCCGGGCAGCGGCTGGTGGTTGAATGACCACCATGACCCGAGCCGAGAAGATCCTCGCCGGGCTGGGTGGACGGCGCAACATCGTAGAGATCGAAGCCTGCATCACCCGCCTTCGCACCGCTCTGCAGGACGCGACCCTGGTGGACGACTCAGCGCTTCGGCTCGCCGGCGCACACGGCATCATGCGAGCCGGCTCGGTGGTGCAGGTGGTGGTGGGCCCCGAGGCGGACCTGATCGCCAGCGAGATCGAAGACCTCCTGTGAGCACCTCCCCCCGGCGCGCTCGGTGGTGAACGTGCTCGCGCCCGTCGCCGGCCTGCGGCGGGACGTCAGCGAGGTCCCCGACCCGGTCTTCGCCCGCGGCATCGTCGGGCCAGGCGCCGCGATCGAGCCGCACCACGGCAAGCAGGCGGCCGTCGCCCCGATCGACGGCACGCTGGTCAAGGTGCACCCGCACGCGTTCCTGGTGGTGAGCGACCAGGGCCCCGGCGTCCTCGTCCATCTGGGCATCGACACCGTGCAGCATGGCCGGCGAAGGCTTCACCGTGGTCGCCGAGGAGCACCAGCGGGTCGCCGCGGGCACCGAGGTCATCCGCTGGGACCCCGACGTACGTCGAGGAGACCGGGCGCTCACTCGATGTGCGCGGTGGTGGTCCTCGACTGCCCCTACCCCGCGCTCGCCCTCCAGCCCGACGGCGCCGACGTGGCCGCCAGCGAGCCGCTGTTCGCGATCGACTGCTGACCGCTAGCCTGCCGCACGACGAGGGGGTACGACGTGAGCGAGCAGCCGTACGACGGTCCGGACGGCGGTGTGTCCCACCGCGCGGTGCCGAACGGGACCGTGCTGACCCCGAAGGCCACCGCGATCGCCGGGTTCACCTTCGCGGTGCTGAGCATGACCGGCCAGGGCACATGGAGCCAGGCGTTGCAGTCGCTGTTCTGGGGCGCGAACTTCGCGCAGACCCAGCTCACGGCGGTCCTCGGGTCCTGGTCCGCGGCCACGCTGCTGCTCGCCGCGGCGGGCTGGACACTGGGCCGTCGTACGCTCGGGGACGCGGCGGCGGCCGCCTCCTGGGAGGGGCACCTGGCCCGGGCGGCGATGATCGTCGCCGCGGCCGGGGCGGCGCTGTCGGCCCTCGGCGTCCTGGGCGCGCTGCTGCACGGCGCGGCCTGACCGCGCCCCGGCTGCGACACGCGCCTCGCTGCGGCAACATGCGCGCCTCGACGGGCGGGCTCAGCCGCGCCAGGAGTGCGCGGCCGTCGAGGTTCGCATGCTGGCGGACCCAGGTGTGCATGGCGATCGCCGCGGCCGCGGAGGCGTTGATCGAGCGGGTCGACCCGAACTGGGCGATCGAGAAGGTCCCGTCGCACGCCTTCGCGGGCCTCCTCCGACAGCCCCGGGCCCTCCTGCCCGAACAGCAGGCACACCGCCGCGGCAGCCGCAGGGTCTCGAGCGGCTCGCGAGCCGGGCAGGTTGTCGATGCCCAGCAGCGCACCTCCCGCTCGTGCAGGTGCTCGGCCAGCGCCGGCACGTCGGCGTGGTGCCGGACGTGCTGGTAGCGGTCGGTGACCATCGCGCCCGCGCCGGTTCCAGCGCCGGTTGCCGACGATGTGCACCTCGCGCGGCCAGGAACGCGTTGGCCGTGCGCACGATCGTGCCGATGTTGAAGTCGTGCCGCCAGTTCTCGATGGCCACGTGGAAGTCGTGCCGGCGGGTGTCGAGGTCGGCGACGATCGCCTCCACCGTCCAGTACCGGTAGCGGTCCACGACGTTGCGCCGGTCCCCCTCGGCGCAGCAGCTGCGCGTCGTACTCGCTCGCCCTCCGGCCACGGCCCCGGCCACGGGCCGACGCCGACCTCCGCGGGGCCGTGCGGCATCGGGTCGTAGGGCGCGCGCCGCTCGACGCTCGGGAGTCCACACGGCTCGATGGTAGGTCGAGCGCACTGACCACGCCTCTCGACCCGGCGGCTAGGGTTCACGCGGTGAGCACCATGACGCCGCTGCTGCTGGGCATCAACTGGCTGGACCCGCAGTACATCCTCAACGCAGTTCGGCAACGTACGCCCTCTGGGGCGCGGCGGCGATCATCTTCGCCGAGTGCGGGCTGCTGCTCGGGTTCTTCCTGCCCGGCGACTCGCTGCTGTTCACCGTCGGCCTGCTGGTCTCGCAGGGCGCCATCCACTACCCGTTGTGGCTGTGCTGCGTGGTGCTGTCCTTCGCCGCGGTCGCCGGCAACGCCTGCGGTTACGGCGATCGGCGACAAGGCCGGGCCCGCGGTGTTCCACGGCCGCGCCTCGCGGCTGTTCAAGCAGGAGTACGTCGACAAGACCCACGCGTTCTTCGAGAAGTACGGCAACCGGGCCATCGTGCTCGGGAGGTTCGTGCCGATCGTGCGGACCTTCATCACCGTGATGGCCGGGGTGGGCGCCATGGGCTTCCGCCGGTTCCTCACCTACTCCGCGATCGGCGGGGTGGTGTGGGCCACCGGCGTGACGCTGCTCGGCGTCGGCCTGGGGAACGTGGCGGTGGTGCGCAACAACATCGAGCTCATGCTGCTCGCGATCGTGCTGGTCTCCGTCGTACCGATCGGCATCGAGTTCCTCCGCGCGCGCGCCGCGCAGCGGGTCTCCTCCGACGGCTGACCGGCCGACGCGTCACCGCGGCCGCGCTCCGGGCCGCGGGTCAGAAGGCGGCGATGGAGCCGGGCGCCCGCTCGGCACGGGACAGGGCGCGTACGACGGCCGCCTGACCGTGGCGCAGCACCGAGACGCCGACCAGCAGCGACAGCACCGGCTCGAGCACCGCGGCGGGCAGCGCCGGCGGCTCGAGGTCGACGCTCACCGCCAGGTCGTCGGAGTGCACGGTGATCTCCATCATCCGCGTGACCAGGTAGTCCTCGAAGGCGAGCGACCACTGCCACTGGGGCATCCGGACGACCGACGGCTCGACCTCCTCGGCGAGCAGCTGCGCGCCCTCCTCGAGCGCCGCCCGGGCGGTCTCCAGGACGTGCCGGTGCCCCGGCTCCGCGGCCGACCGCGCCGAGTCCCGGATGACCTGGTTCGCCGGGTCGTCGCGGCCCGCGTGCGCCCAGGCCGAGCGGTGGTAGTGGTCGAGGAGAGGCACCGGGGTCTCGTTGCTGTGCCGGGCGGGGTCGAGGATGGTGTCGCGCACCCCGACCACCTGCCCGGCGAGATGGGCGGCGAGCGCCCCGACGCTCATCCCCGGCAGCGCGCTGTCGGCGTCCCAGTGTCGCGCCACCTCGGGCTCGGCGAGCAGCGTCACCGCACTCTGGGCGGCGACCAGGTACGCCTCGACGACGCCGGTCACCTCACAGACCCAGCTCGTCGAGGCCGAACGCGAAGCGATACTCCAGGCCCTCGGCCTCGACCTTCTGCTGCGCGCCGGTGGACCGGTCGACGATGACCGCCACGCCGACGACCTCGGCCCCGGCCTCGCGCAGTGCCTGCACCGCCGTGAGCACCGACCCGCCGGTGGTGGAGGTGTCCTCCACGGCCAGCACCCGGCGGCCCGCCACGTCGGGTCCCTCGATGCGCCGCTGGAGGCCGTGGGCCTTCTCCGCCTTGCGCACCACGAACGCGTCGAGCCGGCGGCCCTGGGCCGCGGCCGCGTGCAGCATCGACGTGGCGACCGGATCGGCGCCGAGCGTCAGCCCGCCCACCGCGTCGTACTCGAGGTCGGCGGTCAGCTCGCGCATCACCCGGCCGACGAGCGGCGCCGCCTCGCCGTCGAGGGTGATCCGGCGCAGGTCGACGTAGTAGTCGGCCTCCTTGCCCGACGACAGGGTGACCCTGCCGTGCACCACGGCCTTGCGGACGATCTGGTCGAGGAGGGCGTCGCGGTCGCTCATGGCCCCAGCCTAGGGCCAGCGTCGCGCGGCTCAGTGGCGGCGCGTGGACACGAGGTGGCCGAAGGCGATCATCCGGTTGTCGGTGTGGAACAGCTCCGAGCACGTGGTGAGCGTGATCAGCCGCTGGCCGGGGCGCTGCGCGGGCTCGACCCCGTGCGGGTCGGGGTTGGTGGGCAGCGGGTCGATGACCCAGGTGCCGGTGAACGGCACGATCAGGTTGTTGGGGTTGGTGTCGAGCCGGTAGGTGTAGGTCCTCCGCTTCGTCTCCACGACCACCTTGTCGCCCGGCCGCAGCTCGGGCATGTTGCGCAGCGGCTCGCCGTGGGTGACGCGGTGCGCGGCGAGCGCGTAGTTGCCCTTGTGGCCCGGCATGGCGGTGCCCGGGAAGTGCCCGAAACCCTGCGCGAGCACGGCGTCGCTGACCCCCTCCTGCACCGGCATCACGTAGTCCTTGCCGAAGCGCGGGATCCGGATGAGCGCCTCGGCGCCCTCGAGGTCGACGCCCTTGGCGGCCCCGGAGGCGCCGGTGTCGGCGTGCCAGGCCTTCTGGGTCTCGGAGACGATCTGCTGCTGCTTGTGGTGGGCGACCACGTTCGTGCCGAAGAACTGCCATGCGACGTACCCCAACAGCGCCAGGCCGGCGAGGACCAGCGCCAAGCCGGCCCAGAAGGCGACACCGCGTCGTCGCCGCTGCGGCGGGGACGGCGGCCGTTCGAGCGTCTGCTGGTCCATGTCCCGATTGTCCCCCACGCCGGAAGGGACCGGTAGCGGCTCCCCGGCTACAGTCGCGGTCATGGCTGCGAACACCCCGGCGGACCACCCGGCGAGCACGCCTTCGCGCACCGGCACGCGCACGGCACGCCGCCTGCAGCAGGTGCCGCCGACGATCTTCTCGGAGATGTCGGCCCTGGCCGTGCGCACCGGCGCGCTCAACCTCGGCCAGGGCTTCCCGGACGTGGACGGCCCCTCCTCGACGATCGAGGCGGCGGTGGCGGCGTTGCGCGGCGGGCGCAACCAGTACGCCCCCGGCATCGGCGTGCCCGAGCTTCGGCAGGCGGTGGCCCGGCACCAGCGGCGCCACTACGGGATCGACCTCGACCCGGACGCGGAGGTGATCGTCACCGCGGGGGCCACCGAGGCGATCGCGGCGGCGATCCTCGCGCTGGTCAACCCCGGCGACGAGGTCGTGGTGCTCGAGCCGTTCTACGACTCCTATGTCGCGACGATCGAGATGGCCGGCGGCGTCCGCAAGCCGGTGACGCTGCGGGCGCCGGACTTCCGGCTCGACGTCGACATGGTGCGGGCCGCGGTCACCGACCGTACGACGGTGATGCTGCTGAACACGCCGCACAACCCGACGGGGTCCGTGCTGACCCGCGAGGAGCTCGACGCGGTCGCGCAGGTCGCCGTCGAGCACGACGTGGTGGTGGTGACCGACGAGGTCTACGAACACCTGGTCTTCGACGACCACGCGCACGTCCCGCTGTGCACGCTACCGGGGATGTGGGAGCGGACGGTGACGATCTCGAGCGCCGGCAAGACGTTCTCGCTCACCGGCTGGAAGGTCGGCTGGGTGACCGGACCGCGCGACCTGGTGCTGACCGTGATGGCCGCCAAGCAGTGGTTGACCTTCACCAACGCGGCGCCCCTGCAGCCGGCCGTCGCGCAGGCCCTCGACGAGGAGGCCGGCTTCTACGAGGACCTGGCCGCACAGCTGCAGCAGAAGCGCGACCTGCTCTGCGCCGGCCTGCGGACGCTCGACATGGACGTCTTCGTGCCGGAGGCGACGTACTTCGTCAACACCGACGTGCGCCGCTACGGCTACGCCGACGCCGTCGAGTTCTGCCTCGCGCTGCCGGACAAGGCCGGCGTGGTCGCGATCCCCGCGCAGGCGTTCTACGACGACCAGGACGAGGGCCGGCACAAGGTGCGCTGGGCGTTCTGCAAGGAGGCCCCGGTTCTCGAGGAAGGGATCCGCCGGCTGACGACGGCGGACCTGCACAAGTAGGCCTCACCACACGTTCTTGCGGCGCTGCTCCTCCCCGGACTCCGGCCGCGGCTCGGCCGGCCGGCCGGCGTGGGGGTCACTCGGCGGGGCGTCCCGGCGGTCACCCGGCGGCGGCCAGGAGCCGCCCGGGTAGACGGGGTAGCCCTGCTGTTCCGGGTAGCCGGGGTAGGACGGGCGCGACCCGCGGTACCAGTCGTTGGCACCACCGCTGAACAGCAGCGCGATCGCCGTGAAGGCCGCGACCGCGTGCAGGAGCCCGACCGGGAAGGCGATCAGCGCGACGACGCCGGACACCGCCGCGGAGACGACGAGCGTCACCCGCGCCCAGCCGACCCGGCGGAACGCGAGGAACGCGAGCACCATCGCGACCAGCGACCAGAGGATCACCACCACGCCGAGGACCCACAGACCCGCGATGACGTCGTTCGCGCTGAGGCCGAGGTTGGCGACCTGCGGGTCGCTCTGCAGGGCGTTCACGAAGCGGTCGCGGGCGCCCACCATGACCGCGAGCAGCAGCACGTAGGAGACCACGGTGATCCCGGAGAAGATCCAGGTCAGCCAGGCGGCGGCGGTGATGGTGCCGGGCCGGCGCTGCCCGCCGAGCGCGGGACCGTAGCCGCTGGGCGGCGGGTAGCCACCCGGCTGGCCCCACGGGCTGGGGTAGCCCTGGTTCCCGCCGTAGCCCTGGTTCCCGGGGTAGCCCTGGTTCCCGGGGTAGCCCTGGTTCCCGGGGTAGCCCTGGTTCCCGGGGTAGCCCTGGTTCCCGGAGGAGGGCTGGTTCCCGGAGGAGGGCTGAGGGCCGGAGGAGGGCTGAGGGCCGGCGTCCGCCGGCCCGGGCCGGTCCTGGGGGGTGCCGGGATAGGTGCCCGGGTAGACGCCGCCGCCCGGGGCCGAGCCGCCCTCGGAGCCGGGCTGCCCGCCCGGGTAGGACCCCGCGTCGGGGGCCGGGGTGCCACGGTCCTCCGGGCGGGTGCCGAAGGGGTACGGCGCGGGGGCCGGCTGCGGCGCACCGTCACCCGGGCGGTGCTCCTCGTCGAGCAGCCGGGCGGACGGTGGCTGCCACTCCGACAGCACCGCCTCGCGGTGGCGGGCGGCCTCGGGGTCGGCGGGGCCGACCGCGGGGACCGGCTGCGGCGCGCGCCCGGCGAACCAGTCGCGGGCGGGTCGCGACCACAGCATCGCCGCGGCGGTGCCGACCAGCAGCGGGAGCGGACTGCCGGAGATCGGCACCGAGAACAGCAGCAGGCCGGCGGCCACGGTGAAGCCGATCCGAGCGCCCCGGTGCCGCTGGAGCACGTAGACGGCCAGCACCGCCGCCACGGCCGTCAGCGCGCCGTTGACGAGGACCAGCACCCGCAGGACGGAGATCACCTGCTCCACGCTCACCCCGAGCCCGTTGGCCGGCGGGCGTTGCAGCGCCTCCACGATCGCGTCGCGTGTCTCCACCGAGCGCACGCGCGCCATCGAGTCGAACAGCGCCACCACGAGCAGCGCACAGGACACGAGGGCCACCCCACCCGCGACGGTCACCTGTCGCGGGCGGGGCAGCCGCTGGGTCTCACTCATGCCGTCCATTCCACCATGCCGGACCCACCGCCACCGTGCGGACGGTCGGCGCCGGGCCCGGGTCTCGGGTGCCTGGACCTCACGCTCACGCCGCGCCGACCGCGTCGGCGGCCCGCAGCGCGAGGCCCTGGCCGTCGTCGGCCACGTCGACGACGACGCGCTGGCCGTCGACGACCTCGCCGGAGAGCAGCAGCCGTGCCAGCGGGTCACCGATCGCGCTCTGCACCAGCCGACGCAGCGGCCGGGCCCCGTAGGCGGGGTCGTAGCCGGCCAACGCCAGCCAGTCGTGCGCGGCCGGCGTGACCTCGAGACCGATCCGGCGCACCGCCAGCCGTCTGGCCAGGTCCGCGACCTGGAGGTCGACGATGTGCGCGAGCTCGTCCTGGGACAGCGCGTCGAACATCACGATCTCGTCGAGCCGGTTGAGGAACTCGGGCTTGAACGACTGCCGCACCACGGCCATCACCTCGTCGCGCTTCTTCTCCTCGTCCAGCAGCGGGTCGACGAGGTAGGTCGAGCCCAGGTTCGAGGTGAGGATCAGCACCACGTTGCGGAAGTCGACCGTGCGGCCCTGGCCGTCGGTGAGCCGGCCGTCGTCGAGCACCTGCAGCAGGATGTCGAAGACCTCCGGGTGCGCCTTCTCCACCTCGTCGAGGAGCACCACGCTGTAGGGGCGACGCCGTACCGCCTCGGTGAGCTGGCCGCCCTCCTCGTAGCCCACGTAGCCGGGAGGGGCGCCCACGAGGCGGGACACCGAGTGCTTCTCGGAGTACTCGCTCATGTCGATGCGCACGATCGCCCGCTCGTCGTCGAACAGGAAGTCGGCCAGCGACTTGGCCAGCTCGGTCTTGCCGACGCCGGTGGGGCCGAGGAAGAGGAATGAGCCCGTGGGCCGGTCCGGGTCGGAGATCCCGGCCCGGGACCGACGTACGGCATCGGAGACCGCCTTGACCGCGGACTTCTGCCCGACCAGCCGCTCGCCGAGGACCTCCTCCATGCGCAGCAGCTTGTCGGTCTCGCCCTCCAGCAGCCGTCCCGTGGGGATTCCGGTCCAGGCCTCGACGACGTCGGCGACCTCCTGCGGGCCGACCTCCTCCCCGACGAGCGGCTCGAGCTCGGTCTCCGCCTTGGCGACGTCGCCGAGCCGCTTCTCCAGCTCCGGGATGCGGCCGTAGAGGATCTTGCTGGCCTGCTCCCACTCGTTCTCGCGCTGCAGCCGGTCGGCCTCGATGCGCAGCTGGTCGAGCTCGCGGCGCAGCTCGCCCTCGCCCTCGAGGGTGCTCTTCTCCCTGTCCCAGCGGGCCTCGAGGCCGCGCAGCGCCTCCTCCTTGTCGGCGAGGTCGGCGCGGAGGTTGGCCAGCCGCTCCTTAGAGCCCTCGTCGCTCTCCTTGGCGAGCGCGAACTCCTCCATCTTCAGCCGGTTGACCTGGCGGCGCAGCCGGTCGATCTCCTCCGGGGAGGACTCGATCTCCATGCGCAGCCGCGAGGCGGCCTCGTCGATGAGGTCGATGGCCTTGTCCGGCAGCTGCCGGCCGGTGATGTAGCGGTCGGACAGCGTCGCGGCGGCCACCAGCGCGGCATCGGTGATCCGCACCCCGTGGTGGGCTTCGTACTTCTCCTGGATGCCGCGCAGGATCTGGATGGTGTCCTCGACCGACGGCTCGCCGACGAACACCTGCTGGAAGCGGCGCTCGAGGGCGGGGTCCTTCTCGATGCGCTCGCGGTACTCGTCCAGCGTGGTCGCGCCGATCATCCGCAGCTCGCCACGGGCCAGCATCGGCTTGAGCATGTTCCCGGCATCCATCGCCGAGTCGCCGCCGGCGCCCGCGCCGACGACCGTGTGCAGCTCGTCGATGAAGGTGATGACCTGCCCGTCGGAGTCCTTGATCTCCTGCAGGACGGCCTTGAGCCGCTCCTCGAACTCACCGCGGTACTTCGCGCCGGCCACCATCGCGGCCAGGTCCAGGGCGAGCAGCCGGCGGCCCCTGAGGGAGTCGGGCACGTCACCGTCGACGATGCGCTGGGCCAGCCCCTCGACGACGGCGGTCTTGCCGACGCCGGGCTCGCCGATCAGCACGGGGTTGTTCTTCGTGCGTCGCGAGAGCACCTGGATGACGCGGCGGATCTCCGCATCGCGGCCGATGACCGGGTCGATCTTGCCCTCGCCGGCGCGGGCGGTCAGGTCGACGGCGTACTTCTCCAGCGCCTGGTACGTCGACTCCGGGTCCTGGCTGGTCACCCGTGCCGAGCCGCGCACGCTGGCCAGCGCCCCGCGCAGCGCGTCGGCGGTGACGCCGGCCTCGGCGAGCACCTTCTGCGCCGGGGACGCCACGGTCGCGGCGGCGATGAGCAGGTGCTCGGTGGAGACGAACTCGTCCTTCATCTCCGCGGCGACGTCCCCGGCCTTGGTGAGGATCTGCAGTGCGGCCCGGGAGTACGACGGGGCGCCGACGGTCGAGCCGGACGCCTTCGGCAGCCGGTCGAGCTCGGCCTGCACGCCGGCGGCGACGGTCGCCGGCTGCACGCCGACGGCCTGCAGCAGCGGGTGGATGATGCCTTCGGGCTGCGCGAGCAGCGCGGCGAGCAGGTGCGCGGCCTCGACCTGCGCGTGCCCGCCGGCAGCCGCGGCGGAGATGGCGGAGCTGACCGCCTCCTGGCTCCGGGTGGTGAGCTTCGATGCGTCCATGTGCGTGTTCCTCGGTGCTGTCCTCGGGTGTCGAGGGAGGGTGTCTGTTTCGGTGAAAGGGTCCTGCGTCGGGAGGATGCTTCTCCCGGTGCCCGCCCGGTTCTCTGCTGGGCCGGCTGGTTCTTGCGCCCCCGCACTTGGTGCAACAGCGACGAAGTTGAGTCTGTTCCACTCAACTCCACTCCGCCGAGGGGTCACCGACGTGGCCGCTTCTCCGGCGGGTCGGGGGCTTTGTCACCCCTCGGCGGGGAGGTGGGTCAGTGGGGGCGGCGGCGCCAGACGGTGATCGCCTGCCGGGCCGGCGGCGTGCCCCGCAGGACCGGGAGGTTGCGCGCGGTGCCGTTCTCGAGCGCCGTGCGCAGCGCGTCCTGGGTGGCGCCGAGCTCGGACTCGAGCTCGGCCACGCGGTGGCGCAGGGCGTCGACGCGGTGCTCGAGCTCGAGGATGCGGCGCACGCCCTCCAGTCCGATCCCGGTCGAGGTCAGCTCCGCGACCTCGCGCAGCAGCTCGATGTCACGCCAGGAGTAGCGCCGACCGCCGCCGCCCGTGCGCCCGGGGCTGACCAGGCCGAGACGGTCGTAGGAGCGCAGCGTCTGCGGGTGCAGGCCGGTCAGCTCGGCGGCGACGCTGATCACGTAGACCGGTGTCTCCGGCCCGGGCTGGCCGGGGCCGCCGAACGCGGGCTTCCGGCTGCCCGTGGGCCTGCTCATCGACCGCTCCCGGCACGGAACAGGTTGCTGCGCAGGTCGCTGCCGGCAGTCGCCTCCCGGTAGGCCTGGACGGCCGCCTTCGCCTTCTCGTCGAGCACGGCGGGCACGTGCACCTCCACCGTCACGAGCAGGTCGCCCTTCTGACCCGCACCGCGGCCGTCGCGCCTGACGACCCCGCGGCCGCGGACGCGGAACGTCCGACCGTTCGGGGTGCCGGCGGGGATCTTCACGGTCACCGGCGCACCGTCGAGCGTGGGCACCTTGATCTCCGCGCCGAGCGCGGCCTCGTCGAAGGACACCGGCACCGTGAGCGTCAGGTTGTCGCCCTTGCGGCCGAACAGCTCGTGCCTGGCCACGTGCACGGTGACGTAGAGGTCGCCGGGAGGGCCGCCGCGCTCACCGGGTGCGCCCTTGCCGCGCAGCCGGATCCGCTGGCCGTCCTTGACGCCGGCGGGGATGCGCGCGGAGATCACCCGGTTGGACACGCCTCGCCCGGAGCCGTGGCAGGTGGGGCACGGGTCGTCCACGACCATCCCGCGACCGCGGCAGGTCGGGCAGGTCTCGTTGAGCGTGAACGCACCGCCGACCGACGCGGCGTGCATGCCGGTGCCCTCGCAGTCCGGGCACACGCGCGGGACGGTCCCCGACTTCGCGCCGGTGCCGGAGCAGTCCGGGCACGGCGCGTCGGAGGTCAGCCTCAGCGAGACCTGGACGCCCTCGGTGGAGTCGGCGAAGCCGATCGTGGTGTCCGCCTCGACGTCGGCGCCCCGGCGTGCCGCGCCGGCGCGCGTGCGCCCACGGCCGCCGCCGAACATGGTCCCGAACAGGTCGCCGAAGCCGCCGCCTCCCCCGCCCTGCCCGAACAGGTCGCCGAGGTCGAACGTCTGCCCGCCGGTCTGGCCGCCCCCGTAGCCGCCGCCCGCGAACGGCCCGAAGCCGCCGGCGCCGACGGCCCGCATCTCGTCGTACTGCTTGCGCTTCTCGGGGTCGCCGATGACGTCATAGGCCTCGGCGATGGCCTTGAACCGCTCCTCCGCGGCCGTGTCACCGGGGTGGGAGTCGGGGTGGTTGGCACGCGCGAGCGTGCGGTAGGCCTTCTTGATCTCGGCGGCGGACGCATCCTTGGCCACGCCGAGCACCTTGTAGAAGTCCTTGTTGAGCCAGTCCGCGTTGGTCACGCGCGCACCTCCCTTCTCCTCATCGTCTCGTCACTGGTCCTCGTTGCCGGCCTCCGCCTCGCCGGCCTGCTCCGGCTCCGGGTCCACCACGGTCACCTGGGCGGGACGTACGACGCGCTCGCCGATCTTGTAGCCGGCCGCCACGATGTTCTGGCACGTCGTGGTGGTCACGTCCTTGGAGTGCGCGTGCATCAGCGCCTCGTGCAGGTTGGGGTCGAACTCGTCACCCGGCTTGCCGAACTTGACCAGGCCCTGCCCGGCCACGATCCGCTCCAGCGAGTCGGCCACGGCCTTGAAGCCGCCCTCGAGCTCGCCGTGGTCGCGCGCACGGTCGAGGTCGTCGAGGACCGGCAGCAGCGCGCTGAGCACCGTGAACGTGGCGTTCTGCTGCACCAGCCCGCGGTCGCGGTCGACCCGGCGCTTGTAGTTGACGTACTCGGCCTGCAGGCGCTGCAGGTCCTCGGTCAGCGCGGCGACCTTGGCCTGCGCGTCGGCGAGGTCGGCCACCAGATCGTTCTCGGTGTCCTCGGCCATGTCCTGCGCGCCCGCCGGGCCCGCGGCGGTGTCCGCCGCCTGTTCCGGGGCCTGCGCCTGGCCGGCGGCGTCCTCACGGGCCTGCTCACCGGACTGGGCCGCGCCGTCCTGCCCGGTCCCGTCCTCGGTCTGCTGCCCTGGGGCCTGCTGCTCGGGGCGGCTGCCCTGCTCGGTCATGCGTGCTCCTCGATGCTCGTCTAGGGGCTGGTCTGGAAGCTCGTGCCGGACCGGCCCGGCCCGGGAGCGCAACGTCTCCCCGCGGCCGGGTGGTCGCGCGGCCCCGGGCGCGGGGGTCCCGGTCGCCGGGACCCCCGCGGTCGTGGGCCGCCCGCCGCCGACGTGCGTGACGCCGGCAGCGGGGGTCTCACTTGTTCTCGTCGCCGGAGGCTTCCTCGTCCACGATCTCCGCGTCGACGACGTCCTCGTCGGCGTCACCGGTGCCGGTCGTGCCGCCGGCTGCGGCTGCCTCCGACTCGCCGGCGGCGTACATCGCCGCGCCCATCTTCTGGCTGGACTCGCCGAGCTTGGTCATCGCCGACTGGACCGCGGTGACGTCCGTGGAGTCAGCGGCCTCCTCGAGCGCCTTCTTCAGCGCGTCGACGTCGGCCTGCACCTCGGTCTTGAGGTCGTCGGGGACCTTGTCGCCGTTCTCGGAGAGGAACTTCTCGGTGCTGTAGACGAGACCCTCCGCCTGGTTGCGCGTCTCCACGGCCTCCTTGCGGCGGCGGTCCTCCTCGGCGTACTGCTCGGCCTCGCGGACCATCTTGTCGATCTCGTCCTTGCTCAGCGCCGAGCCCCCGGTGATCGTCATCGACTGCTCACGGCCGGTGCCGCGGTCCTTGGCGGACACGTGCACGATGCCGTTGGCGTCGATGTCGAAGGTGACCTCGATCTGCGGGACGCCCCGCGGGGCCGGCGGCAGGCCGGTCAGCTCGAAGTTGCCGAGCGGCTGGTTCTGCGCCGCCATCGGACGCTCGCCCTGGTAGACCTGGATCTGCACCGAGGGCTGGTTGTCGTCGGCGGTGGTGAACACCTCCGAGCGCTTGGTCGGGATCGTGGTGTTGCGCTCGATGAGCTTGGTCATCACCCCGCCCTTGGTCTCGATACCGAGGCTCAGCGGGGTGACGTCGAGCAGCAGCACGTCCTTGACCTCGCCCTTGAGGACCCCGGCCTGGAGCGCTGCGCCGACGGCGACGACCTCGTCCGGGTTCACGCCCTTGTTCGGCTCCTTGCCGCCGGTCAGCTCCTTGACCAGGTCCGCGACGGCGGGCATGCGGGTGGAGCCGCCGACCAGCACCACGTGGTCGATCTGCGAGACGCTGATGCCGGCGTCCTTGATCACCTGCCGGAACGGCGCCTTGGTGCGGTCGAGCAGGTCCTGGGTCAGGCGCTGGAACTCACCGCGGCTGATCTTCTCCTCGAAGTGCAGCGGGCCCGACTCCGAGTGGGTGATGTAGGGCAGGTGGATGGTCGTCTCGCTCGAGGAGGACAACTCGATCTTGGCCTTCTCCGCGGCCTCCTGGAGGCGCTGGCGGGCGATCTTGTCGTTGCCGAGGTCGACGCCGTTGTTGTCCTTGAACTTCTTGATCATCCAGTCGACGAGGCGGGAGTCCCAGTCGTCACCACCGAGGTGGTTGTCACCGGAGGTGGCCTTCACCTCGACCACGCCGTCGCCGATCTCGAGCAGGGACACGTCGAACGTGCCGCCACCGAGGTCGAAGACCAGGATGGTCTGGTCGCTCTCCTTCTCCAGGCCGTAGGCCAGGGCCGCCGCGGTCGGCTCGTTGACGATCCGACTCACGTTGAGGCCCGCGATCTCGCCGGCCTCCTTGGTGGCCTGGCGCTGGGCGTCGGAGAAGTACGCCGGGACGGTGATCACCGCGTCGGTGACCGTCTCGCCGAGGTAGGACTCGGCGTCCCGCTTGAGCTTCTGGAGCACGAACGCGGAGATCTGCTGCGGGGTGAACGTCTTGTCGTCGATCTGGGTCTTCCAGTCAGTGCCCATGTGGCGCTTGACCGAGCGGATCGTCCGGTCGACGTTGGTCACCGCCTGACGCTTGGCCACCTCGCCGACGAGCACCTCGCCGTTCTTGGCGAAGGCGACGACCGAGGGGGTGGTGCGGGCGCCTTCCGCGTTCGCGATGACGGTGGGTTCGCCACCTTCGAGGACCGAGACGACGGAGTTCGTCGTACCGAGGTCGATACCGACCGCACGAGCCATGTTGTGTACCTCCATGTTGCTGCCCCGCCGCCGGTCGCCGGGTCGGCGGGGCTCGGGGCGTCTTGCGTTGTCAGTTCCGGATGGCCACTGTGGGCCGGTGACTCGAGTCTGTCAAACAACCTGAGTCGTCTCAACTCAACTCTTGTCATGGAGTTCAACGCAGGAGTGGGCCGGTTCTTTCCGCGGCGGCGCGTGATCTGCGTCACAGGTCGCTACGGGATCAGCGAGCCGGCCGCAAGTCCCGGCGAGCACGGGGCCGCGGGGTCGGTCAGCCGATGGTGATGCGCACCGCGTTCGACTTCTTGCCGGAGGAGGTGTCGACGACGCGGAACCGGTTCTCGCCGGTGTGCGAGGTGATGACCCAGGTGTGGAAGACGCCGCCGCCGACCCGGACCGTGACCGGGAAGTCGTGCCACCCGGAGCCGTCGTTGCGCTGCACCTGGAGCGTGGTGCCCTCGGCCCCCCGGTAGACGCCGGTCAGGTTGATGCGCTGACCGGGCTTCACCTGCTGCGGGAAGCCCTGGAGCGCGATCCCCTGCCGGTGCTTCTGCTTGTGCCGCGGAGAGGGCGAGGGGCTCGGCGACGGCGCGGAGGCCCCGGTCGCCGACGCGGACGGCGACGGCGCGGTCGGCACGGGGAACGCGCTGGGGCGGACCGTGGGCTCCTGGGTCGGGAAATACAGGCTCGGTCGCGCCTGGGGCCCGGACGCCTGGCCCAGGCCGGCCACCTGGACGGCCCCGAGCGCGACCGCGGCGAGGACGCCGCCGACCACGCCGGCCACCACGACGAGCGCGACCAGGCTCGCAATCAGCTGCCGACCCCATCTGCTGTCGTCGTCTCGCGCCATGAGTCGATCATCCGGTACGGCGCCAAGCGCGCGCACACGGCAGCACCCCGCCGGGACCCTGCTTGCCACTGCCCGGCGGTGCGCTCACCACCGAGCAGGCGACCCTTCTGCGCGAGGCCCCGGGGGCGCGGCACCGGGGTCACAGGCCACGTTTCCAGCACAGCTCCTCGACCAGCTCGCTGCTGCGCCAGCCCTGCGCGGTGCGCACCAGCCGGTGCCGGTAGAGGCCGCCGAACTCGCACAACAGCTCGCCGCCGTCCTCGCGCGGCAGCACCATCGGGTTGAGGAAGTAGGCGGTCACCGCTGCGGCGTCGCCGTCGAGCTCGACCTCCTTCTGGCCGAGCACGTGCTGGCGGCGAGGGAAGAGCGGCAGGTTCTCGGCCAGCCAGGCCTTGACCTCGGGGAAACGGCCGGCGATCCCGCCGGTGGCGGTGTAGTCGATCCGCGCGTCGGGCGTGAAGACGGCGTCGAGGCGGTCCCATGCACCGGTGTCGATGGCGCGCGTGTAGCGGGTGAGCAGGTCGTCGATCGCGAGGCGGTCCGCCAGCGTCTGCAGGTCCGGCACCGGTCTCTCCCTTCCGAAAAACTGGAACACGTTCTAGCATGTGCGGACCTGTTCGTGGAAGACGCCGGGAGGCCCGATGCGGTTCACCTACGCCGAGGCGATGACCGAGGCGACCTACTACCTCCCGCTGGCACAGGCGGCCGAGGCGGCCGGCTACGACTCCATGACGGTGGCCGACAGCCTCGTCTACCCGCGGGACTCCGACGCGACGTACCCCTACACCGCCGACGGTGACCGCGGCTTCCTCGAGGACAAGGACTTCGTGGAGACGTTCACGCTGATCGCGGCGATGGGCGCGGTGACCAGCCGGATCCGCTTCACCCCGTTCGTGCTGAAGCTCCCGGTCCGGCCGCCGGTGCTGGTGGCCAAGCAGGCCTCGTCGATCGCCTTCCTCACCGGCAACCGGCTCGGGCTCGGCGTCGGGCTCTCGCCGTGGCCCGAGGACTTCGCGGTGATGGGGGTCCCCTGGGAGCGCCGTGGCCGCCGGATGGACGAGTGCATCGACGTGGTGCGCGGTCTCACCTCCGGCGGCTGGTTCGAGCACCACGGCGAGTTCTTCGACATCCCGGCGGTGAAGATGACACCGACGCCCACCGCGCCGATCCCGATCCTCGTGGGCGGGCACTCGGAGGCGGCCCTGCGGCGCGCCGTACGCCGGGGTGACGGCTGGATGCACGCCGGGGGCGATGCGGGGGAGCTCGACCGGCTGCTGGACACGCTGCACAAGCTGCGCGCCGAGGAGGGGGTCGGCGACAAGCCGTTCGAGGTCCACGTCATCTCCGTCGACGCCTACTCCCCCGACGGCGTCAAGCGGCTCGAGGACAAGGGGGTCACCGACGTGATCGTCGGCTTCCGGGTGCCCTACGCCGCCGGGCGCGACACCGAGCCGCTCGCCACCAAGGTCGCGCACCTCGAGCGGTTCGCCGAGTCGGTCATCGCGAAGGTGAACCCGTGAGCGCCCTCGACCAGCCGGAGCCCGCGCTCGCCGAGCCGGCGACCGAGTCCGTGACGGCGCCGTTCCGGGAGGCCGTCGCCGAGGCGGAGCGGCTGATCACCACCGCGCCGTTCGTCCGCAGCGAGCAGGACCTGCTCGAGGGCTACGAGTACCTCGCCGGCAGCATCCGGTCCTCGCTGCAGCTGGCCTTCGACCACGACCTCGAGCACCCGGTGTTCATCAACTCCACCCACCAGTACGCCAAGCAGGGACTCGACAACCCGGACGCGATCTACTTCCACGCCTACCTCAAGGACAGCTGCGAGTACGTCGTCACCGGGCGGCGGGGCAGCACGACGGACCTGTCCTTCCAGGTGATGGACGGCAGCTACAGCCCCACCAGCGCGCCCGGAAGCGTCGCCGCCTTCGACGACCGCGCGTTCGACATCGCACCCGACGGGACGTTCACGCTGCGCTTCGGACCGCCGCGCGAGGACGCCGGAGCGAACTACTTCACGCTCGCGCCGGGGTCGTCGATCCTCATCGTCCGGGAGGTCTACGACGACTGGAACACCGAGGAGCGCGGCGAGCTGCGGATCGCGCGCGTGGACACGGTCGGCCGGCCCCCGGCGCCCCTGGAGCGCGAGCGGATCGCGAAGAAGTACGCGGTCGCCGGCAGGATGCTCGTCGGGAGGCTCCAGACCTGGTTCGCGTTCCCGGAGTGGTTCACCTACAAGGAGCCGGTCAACACGCTCACCGTTCCGGCGTCCACGCCGGGCGGGCTGGCCTCGCAGTTCTCCTCCCTGGGGCACTACGAGCTGCGCGAGGACCTGGCGATGATCGTCACGGTGCCGGTCGCCGGCTGCGACTACCAGGCGATCCAGATCGGGTCGCCGTGGTACATCTCCACCGACTACGTCCACCACCAGACCTCGCTGACGCGGGCGCAGTCCCGGGTCTCCCCCGACGGCCTGCTGCGCTACGTGATCAGCGAGCGCGACCCGGGCATCGCGAACTGGCTCGAGACCACCGGCCACCCGCGCGGGGTGATGATGCTGCGGTGGCAGCGGGTGGACCGTGCCCTCACCGCGGAGGACGGGCCGCGCGTGGAGGTCGTGGACGTCGCGGCGCTGCCTGCACGACTGCCGTTCCACGAGGAGTCGACCGTGACGCCGGAGCAGTACGCCGCCCGCATCGCCGCCCGGCAGGAGGGTGTGGCCCGGAGGATGATCTCGTGAACCTCCTGCAGGGCAAGGTCGTCGTGCTGTCGGGGGTCGGCCCGGGTCTCGGCCGCGCGCTCGGCGAGGTGTGCGCCGCCCAGGGTGCCGACCTGGTGCTGGCCTCGCGGACCGAGAAGCGCCTGGAGCGCGCCGCCGAGGCGGTCCGCTCCTACGGCCGGCGCGCACTGCCCGTCCCCACCGACATCACCGACCCGGCCGCGCGGCAGCGGCTCGTCGCCGCGGCGCTGGCCGAGTTCGGGCGGGTCGACGTACTCGTCCACAACGCCTTCGCGATCCCGCCCATGGAGCCGCTGACGACGCTGGACGCCGACGCCCTGCGCACCAGCAACGAGACGAACGTGCTCGCCCCGCTGGCGCTCACCTCGCTGTTCGCCGACGCCCTGGCAGCCGCCGAGGGGTCGGTGGTGATGGTCAACTCCGCGGTGCTGCACCACTCGCGTGTGGAGTTCGGCGGCTACAAGCTCGCCAAGGGGGCGCTGCTGCACATGGCGTCCTCGCTGGCCACCGAGCTGGGCCCGCGTGGCATCCGCGTGAACACGGTGGCTCCCGGCTGGATCTACGAGAACGTGCAGAAGGCGTACTTCGACTGGCTGGCCGCCGAGCGCGGCGTGACCCACCAGGACGTGTACGACGAGATCGCCGCGTCGACCGACCTGCGCCGGCTGCCGCTGCCGGAGGAGGTCGCGAACACCGTGGTGTTCCTGGCCTCGGACCTGGCCCGGGCGGTCACCGGCCAGTGCCTGGACGTCAACTGCGGCGAGTTCCACAACTGAGCATGCACAACGTCATGCGCGACGGCCGCCCGGCCGACCGGACCGTATGACGTCCGGCGAGGAGATGGGGATGCGGGAGAGAGACGGCATCGGCACGTTCGAGGACATCCGCGACGCGGCGGTGCGCACCACCGGGTTGACGGACTTCGGCGGCGACGAGCACGAGGAAGGCCTGCGGCTGCTCGTCGACGACCTCGCCGGGCCGGCCGGGCTCACCCCGGTCGGGAACTACATGCAGCGGGCGCAGGTCAAGAGCGCGCTCGTCGGCCGGCTCCTCGCCCAGTCCGGGTTCGCCGCACACCCGTCGTACGTCGACGTGCCGGTTGCACGCCCGGTCCTGGTCACCGGACTGCCCCGGACCGGGACCACCGCCTTGCACCGGCTGCTGACCGCGGACCCGCGGCACCAGGGGCTGGAGCTGTGGCTGACCGAGTTCCCCCAGCCCCGCCCGCCCCGGGACACGTGGCCGGACAACCCCGTGTTCGCCGGCATCCAGGCGGCCTACGCGCAGTCCCACGTCGCGAACCCGGAGTTCCTCGGCATCCACTACATGGACGCGGCGTCGGTGGAGGAGTGCTGGCGCCTGCTGCGGCAGTCCGGCACCTCGATCGGGTTCGAGTCGCTGGCGTACGTCCCGCACTACTCGGCGTGGCTGGCGAAGCAGGACTGGACCGCCGCCTACGCGCGGCACAAGGCCAACCTCCAGCTGATCGGCCTCCACGACACCGACAGGAGGTGGGTGCTCAAGAACCCCTCCCACCTGGTCGCGCTCGACGCGATCATGCGGGTCTACCCGGACGCGCTGGTCGTGCGGACGCACCGCGACCCGCGCGTCGCCGTCGCCTCGGCGTGCTCACTGTCGGCCGAGGCGACCCGCGGGTGGTCCACCGTGTTCGAGGCGGAGGTCATCGGACGCACCCAGCTCGAGCTGCTCTCGGACGCGGTGGCGAGGTTCGAGTCCGCGCGGCCGTCGTACGACGCGGCACAGTTCGTCGACGTGGAGTACGACGGCTTCGTGGCCGATCCGGTGGGGACCGTGCGCGCGATCTACGAGGCCTTCGGGCTGGACTGGACGCCGGAGGTGGCCGGCCGGGTCGCCGCGCTCGACGCCGCGTCGCGCCACGGGCCGCGGCGGCCCTCGCACCGTTACGACCTCGCCGACTACGGTCTCACCGAGGCCGACGTGCTCGCCCGGTTCTGAAGCACCGGGCTCAGTCGGGGTCCTCGAAGGGCCCCAGCTCCTCGTCCACCTCGGTGTCGGTGAACCGGCCGCGCCGGGTGTCGAACTCGCGGTCGGTGTTGTCGACCTCCGCGGTGGCCGGGCGGTTGTCCGGATCGAGCCGTCGGCGGCGCTCTGCCTCGAGGTCGGCGATCTTGCCGTCGTCGTCCACGTGTCCCCCTTCGGCGCTGGTCGGACTTCCAGGCAACCGCGAAGGTGAGGGAGGTGTCAACGGGGCAGCCTCGGCTCAGCCCGCCGGCAGGGTCATCGTGAGCACCGCGCCATGCCCCCCGTCCTCGCGGTTTCCCGCCTCCACCCGACCGCCGTGGGCCGCGGCCACGTCGGCCACCAGGGCCAGCCCGATGCCGTAGTGCCGCCGGCCTCCGTGCCCCTCCGCCTCGACCCGGGTGCTGGTGAACCGTTCGAACAGGCGGGGCGCCACGTCGGAGGAGATGCCGGGACCGTCGTCGACCACCGTGAGCCGGACGTGCCGGTGGTGCCGCTGCACCCGGACCTCCACTCGGGCGCCGGCGTGCTCGACCGCGTTGTCCACCAGGGCGGTCACCGCCCGGCGCAGGGACGTCGGCACCCCGTGCACGACCGGGTGCCCGTCCGCGCTCACCACCAGCGTGACGCCGGCATGCTCGGCCGACGCCCGGGCCGTCGTGGCGACGTCCTCCGCCAGGTCGCCCAGGTGCACCGCCTCCCGCGGCGCCGAGGCACGGGTGTCCGCCGCGACCAGGAGGTCGTCGAGGATGTCGGTGAGGACCTGGGTGTCCGCGAGGACGCCGGCGAGGTCCTCCTGCCCGAGCGCGGCCCCGCGCTGGCGGGCGCGCCGGGCGAGCAGCTGCACGCGGGTGCTCAGCAGGGTCAGCGGCGTGCGCAGCTCGTGGCTCGCGTCGGCCACGAAGCGACGCTGCATCGCCACCGTCTCGGCGAGCGGAGCAACGGCCCGGCGCGCCAGCCAGACCGAGACCAGGCCGGCGAGCAGGACACCCACCCCACCGGCGACCAGGAGCGAGGAGACGATGCGCTCGCGCTCCTCCTCCCACTGCCCGCGGTCCAGGATCGCCTGCACGACACGGTCGCCGGACTTCTCGGTGCGGACGGTGTAGTCGTGCTCTCCGCGGGTCACGTCCAGCTGCCGCGTGCGTCCGTCCCGCTGCACCTGGGCGAGCATCCGGTTGTCGGGGAACCCGGGAGGCATGTTCGCCGACACGGACCTGCCGAGCGGGGTGACCATCGCGACCCGCACGCCCGGCGGCGCCTCGTCGACGCGGTCGATGTGCGCGGTGGTGTCGCGCAGGAGCTGGTCCACCGCATGGCTGGAGGCACGGACGTACAGCCCGAACAGCAGGGACCCGACGACGGCCAGGACGCCCACCACCAGCAGCCCCGTCTGCAGGCCCAGGCGCCAGGACGTGCGCGTCAGCTCGGTGACCTCGGCGCGCGTCCTCACCGGCGTCCGATCCGGTACCCGAGCCCCCGCACGGTGTCCACCACGCCGCGGCCGAGCTTGCGCCTCAGGTAGTGGACGTAGGTGTCGACCACCCCGTCGTCCTCGGCGCTCTCGAAGACCGTGTCGAGGAGCTCCCCGCGGCTGAAGACCCGCCGGTCGTAGCGGGCCAGCACCGAGAGCAGCATGCACTCACGCTCGGAGAGCTTGACCTCCTGGCCGCCCTCGAGGCGGACGACGCGGGCGGTGGTGTCGAGCCGGCCACCGGGGACGGCGAGCACGTCGGCGTGCTCGGGGTGACGGCGCAGCAGCGCCCGCAGCCGAGCGAGCAGCTCCTCGACGTCGAAGGGCTTGCCGAGGTAGTCCTCGGCGCCCGAGTCCAGTCCCTCGACCATGTCGCTGGGGTTCCCCAGCGCGGACAGCACCAGGGTCGGCACGTGGTTGCCCCGCGAGCGCAGCCGGGCGAGCAGGTCGAGGCCCTCGATCGCCGGCAGCCCGCGGTCGAGCAGCATCACGTCGTACTCGCGCGTCAGACCCAGGTGCAGGCCGCGCTGGCCGTCCCCCGCCGTGTCGACGCGGTACCCCTCGCCGGCGAGCAGGTCGGCCAGCATCGCCGACAGCTGCGGGTCGTCCTCGACGAGCAGCAGACGGGGGCCGCTTTCCATGGCGCAAGAATAGGCGCGTCAGTCGCCGTCGCCGGACGACTGGGCACCAGCGTGGACGCGGCTCTGCGCCGCCTGGGTCTTGGCGGCCCAGGCGGCCCGAGCACCGCTGTGGCCGACCAGCACGATCTGGACCGTGGACCCCACCGCCGCGACGACCGAGAGCACGGTGGCGGCCACGACGAGCCCGCGCCGGGCGGACACGCCGCGGCGGTGGAACCACCACACCCCTACGGCGCCGACGAGCAGGGGGATCGCCCACCAGATCATCATGCCCGCGAGCTCGGCGTGCTCCTCGATCATCGGCGAGTCGCCGAGCATGCTGCGCAACGCCTCGCCGGAGGAGGTGCTGAGCGGGGTCAGCACCACCGCGGCCAGCGCGAGCCCGGACGGGAACCAGCCCGCCCACTCCCGGAAGCGCGGCCACACGGCGGCCAGGAAGACCGCCAGCGCCGCCGACGGGACGATCACCACGGTGGCGTGGATGACCAGGATGTGCACGGGGAGACCGAAGAACGTGTCCAGCACGGGGAGTGCCCTCTCTTGTCGGGTGGCCCCAGGTTGTCCACGCTGTCTTGGAATCTCCTTAGAGCAGCCGCCGCGCGCGAGTCAGCCGGTCAGCGCGGGCGTACGACGACCCGGGCGCCGTGGCGCGGCACGCTGGTGATGTTGCGCACCTTGGGAACGTCGCGGCCGCGCCGACCGGGCTGCGGCAGCGTGACGTCGTACGCGCTGAGCACCTCGCGCAGCACCGCCACCCCCTCCATGAGGGAGAACCCGGCGCCGATGCACCGCCGGACGCCACCGCCGAAGGGGATCCAGGTGTGGGGCGCCACCTCGCCCTCCAGGAACCGCTCCGGGCGGAACCGCTCCGGCGAGGGGAAGTTGTCCTCGCGGGCGTGGCCGATCAGGATGGACGGTCCGATGTTCGTCCCGGCCGGCAGGTCGACGCCGCCGATGGTGACCGGCGCCATCAGGTGGCGGACCACCATCGGGATGACCGGGTGCAGGCGCATGGACTCCTTCATGACCGCTTCGAGGTAGTCGTCGTCGCCCTGGTCGGCCGCCTGCTGCGCCCTGGCCAGCTGCCGCGGGTCCCGACCGAGCTCGTACAGCGCCCAGGCCAGCGCGGTCGCGGTGGTCTCGTGCCCGGCCAGCAGCAGGGTGACGAGCTGGTCGCGCAGCTCCACGTCGCTGAGCGGCTCCTCCCCGTCGGTCCCCACCACCAGGAGGCGGGAGAGCACGTCGGTGCGCACGTCGAGGTCGGAGGCCGCCCGGCGCGCGGCGATCTCGGTGAACATCACCTCGTCGAGCTGCCGCTGGTTGTCGACGGTGGCCTTCCACGGCCCGAACCTCTGCAGGAACGGGTAGCCCCACCCGAACAGGACCAGGGGGCTGACGTTCACCGTGCGGTTCACCAGCGGACGCAGCCGCGCCAGCGTCGACTCGTCGGTGACGCCGAAGACGACCCGGAGGATCACCTCGAGGGTGAGGGCGTTCATCCGGTCGAGGGATCGGAACGACCGTCCCGGGGTCCAGCGGGCCACCTCCTCCTTGGCCAGCGCGGTGACCAGGTCGGCGTACCCGCGCAGGGCGGCGCCGTTGAAGGCCGGCATCAGGAGCTTGCGGGCGCGCTTGTGCTCGGTGGAGTCCTGCAGCAGCAGCGAGTGCTCGCCCATGATCGGACCGAGGATCGCGTTGCCCTTGCCGGCATGGAAGATCTCGGGGTCACCGGCGAAGATCTCCTTGGCGTGCTCGGGGCGGGTGAACAGCACCAGCGCTGCGCCCGCCGGGAGGATGCGGACGGTGAACACGTCGCCGTAGCGGCGGTGCATGGCGGGCACGAACCGGTGGCGGAAGCGGATCAGCGCCACGCTCTGCAGCAGGCCCGGCCAGCGCGGCCCCGGGGGCAGCGCTGCGGCGGGGATCTTGGCGTCCGGCCGGCGGCCGTGGAACGGCTTCATCCGCGCGAAGCGGTCGTCGGTCGCCGCTGTCGTCGTCGTGGGTGCCGTGGTCATGACGGCCGTCACCTCCCGAAGTGGAACAGGTTTCGCATACTACGGGTACGTCTCCTGGTCCGAAAGGGCTGCGCGCGCCTCCCGCTCGCGGACCGCGTGCTCGTCGCAGCGGGTGTCGTAGGACCAGAAGCCGCGCAGCCACGCCGCGGTGCCCAGCACGCCCGCCACGCACCGCGGCGAGGAGGTGGACCAGCCACAGCCGGCGCCGGGTCGGCGACGGCGTTCCAGGCCAGGGCCGCGGTGAGCAGCACCTGGCTCCGCCGGCTGCGGGCACCGGACGGGTCAGGGGATGAGCGCCTCGCGGCGGGCGATGGCGGCGGCCTCCGTGCGGCCGCTGGCCCCGAGCTTGGCCAGGATGTTGGACACGTGCACCGAGACCGTCTTGGTGCTGATGAACAGCTGCCGGGCGATGTCCCCGTTGCTGCGACCCTCGGCGACCAGCCCGAGGATCTCGCTCTCCCGGGCGGTGAGCGCTCCGCGCGGGCGCCGACTCGCGCGCCCGCTGCCGCGGTCGCACCGATGGCCGCCAGCTCGCCCAGCAGCGGGCGTGCACCCAGATGCTCGGCGACCGCACGCGCGCGCCTCCAGGTGCGTCTGCGCCTCCGCGCCTCGTCCGGCCGCGCGCAGCACCTCGCCGAGCCGGACCCGCGACCGCGCGGTCTCGAACAGGTGACCCATCGCCTCGAAGGCGACCACGGTCTCCTGCCAGACCTCGACCAGGCCGTCCTCGTCGGGGACGGCGACCCCGGTCAGCCAGCGCAGCCGGAGGAGCTCGGCGCGCAGCCGGGCGTCCCACGCCTGCCCCTCGGGCCCGAACGGCCGCTTGCGCGTGGCGATCCGGGCGCGCACGCCGTCGAGCACGGCCTGGAGGTCGGGCACCCGGGCGCCGAGTGCGCTGCGTTCGGCGAGCGGTGCGGTGGTCGACGCCCGGGCGAGCTGACCGGCGAGCAGGGCGCTGAGCCGGATCCGCGCCGAGAAGTACTCCGTCCAGATCCCGGTGAGCACCTCGACGGCCCGGTCGTGCAGCGCGAGCATGGCCGCCAGGTCACCGCGGTCGCCGTGCACGTCGATGCCGACGCCGGCCGAGGTCAGCGCCAGCAGCCCGTCGCGCTCCCACAACGGCTCCAGCCGCGCGAGCAACGCCGGCGCGGCCGGGTCACCCCGGCCGGCGAGCACACTGCTGCGGGCGGCGAGCAGCTGGCCCTCCGCGACCGGCGGCGGCTGCTCGCCCCACGTGTCGCTGAGCGCCAGCGCCTCGTCCCACCGGCCGCGCTGGTAGGCGGTGAGCGTCGCGTACCAGCGCCCGTCGAAGGCGTACGGCGCCCACGGCCGGTGCGCCGACCGGCCGCTGGCGGCCGCCGCGGCGAACAGCGTCTGCGCCTCCTCGAGGAGACCGCGCTCGTGGTGCAGGCCACCGAGGAGGTAGAGGCCGCGCATCTCCGCCTCGACGTCGCCGTCCCGGCGGGCCTGGGCGACGATCTGCTCGAGGGTGCGCTTGGCGGTGTCCGGGTCGCCGGCACGCTCGTCGATCGCGGCGAGGGTGGTGTTGGCGGCCGCCACGACCGAGGACAGGTCCAGCTTCTGCGCAACCGCCAAGGCCTCGGTGGCGTACCGGGCGGCCGACTCGTCCTGGCCCAGCCACGACAGCGCGTGCGCGTGCACCCCGAGCAGCTTCGCGCGCACCGAGGTCGGCTCGTCGGGCAGCAGGGCGAGCGCCTCCGTCGAGGCCTCCAACGCGCTCTCGGGCTGGTCGGCGAGCAGCGCGGCGTTGGCGAAGGCCATCAGCAGACGCGCCCGGTGGTGGTCGGGGGCGTCCGCCGGCAGGCTGCGCGAGCTGTTCGGCGACCAGCTTGCGGGCGCGCGCCGGGTGGCCGGACAGCGACGACCGCGTCGGCGGTGCGGATCACCAGCGTGACCAGGTCGACGTCGGCGGTCGGCACGTCGGCGCAGCAGCTCCAGCGCCGTCTCGTAGTGGCGCGCCGCCTCGTCGGGGCCGCCGACGGACATCGCGTCGTCGCCGGCCTCGATGCTGGCGCGCAGCGCGGTCTCCACGTCGTGGGCCGCGCGGGCGTGGCGGGCGAGCTCGGCCGCGGTGCCCTCGGCCTGACCGCGGCGACAGCGCGCGGACGTAGGCCGCGTGCAGGCGGACCCGCTCGCCGGGCAGCAGGTCGTCGTAGACCGCCTCGGCGAGCAGCGCGTGGCGGAAGGCGTAGGAGTCGTCGCCGACGGGCACCAGCACGTTGCTGCTCCACGGCGCTCGCGCAGCGCCCGGTCGAGCGCGTCGCCGCCGCAGCCCAGCACCGCCGCCAGCAGCTCGTGGGAGACCCGTCGCCCGGCGCAGGAGGCGGCGCGCACCACCTGCGCGGGCGGCGTCGTCGAGCCGGTCCAGGCGGACCAGCAGCAGGTCGGCGAGGTCCACGGGCAGCGCCTGCCGGCCGGTGCCGCGGCGGCACCGACCAGCTCCTCGGCGAAGAAGGCGTTGCCCTCGGCCCGGTCGACGATCGCCGTGCACGTCGCTCTCGCGCGAGGCGGACCGCGGTGCAGCGCGCGCACCAGCCGGCCGCACGTCGCGCGTCGCCGCAGCGGGCCGAGCTGCAGCGCTGCACGCCCGGGACCCGCGCCCACTCCGCGACCGCGGCCCGCAGCGGGTGCCGGCGGTGCAGGTCGTCGCTGCGGTAGGACGCGACCACCGCCACCGGGCCCGCGAACGAGCGGGTGAACAGGAAGCTGAGCAGGTCGCGCGTGGAGCGGTCGGCCCAGTGCGACGTCCTCCACCACGAGCAGCAGCGGCTCGGCCCTCGGCCGAGGTCCTCCAGCGCGCGCGTGCACGGCCTCGAGCAGCTCGGCCGCGGTCGAGCGTCTCGGCGTCGGCGTCGCCGCCGCCGGCGGAGCATCCGCGCGGCCCGGCTGCAGGTGCGCGAGCGCGGGATGGGCGTCGGCGAGCCGGGTCGACCGTCCTGCGGGGCGGTCGTTGGCGAGCCGGCCGAACATCTCGGTGAACGGGAGGTAGGGCAGGGCGCTGTCGCCGAAGTCCAGGCAGTGCCCGACCAGCGCCCGCCAGCCGGCGCTCGGCGCGCGGTCGACGCAGCTCGGCGAGCAGCCGGGTCTTGCCGACGCCGGCGTCCCCGGCGAGCAGCACCGACCGCGGCCGCGGCTCGCCGCCAGCCCGACCAGGTCGGTCGAGCACGGCGAGCTCCGGTCGCGCCCCAGCGAGCGGGTGCATCGCATTCGGCAGGGCCACGGCCCCATCATCGTCGGCTCCGCCGCAACCGAGCACCGAATTTCGCGCCGTCCGGCGCCGTCGAGCCGTTCACGCGACGGCGACCGAGGCCGTGGCCGGTGCCGCGCCGCAGGGCGATGCGCCAGCGGCGGCGTACCCGGTGGCGGCGGCCGCTGGCGGGCGCACTGGCCAGCCGCTGCTCGCGCCGGTAGTGCGATCTCGGCGGCCGAGGAAGGGCTGCGGGGATGGAGATCTCTGGGTCATGGTCATCGGTGCCTCCTGGGTCTTCGTCCTGATGACCTCGATCCTGGGCGCCTGAGGTAGCGCCGCACATCGGGAGATGTCCCTATCCCGCCGCGCCGTGCTACCTCAGAGCTGACCTTCGCAGGTGGCCAGGACTCGAGCGCCGGCACCGGCGGGGCCGATCTTCGACCACCCGCGGGGCGGGGCTCGCCGCGGCGGCCGCCGACAACACCTCGCGCACCAGCGGCACGCCGGGCCGGTAGGCCAGGTGCAGGTACGACGGGGCGTCCAGCACGGCGAGGTCGGCGCGGGCCCCGACGCGCGAGGTGGCCCACGTCGTCGCGACCGAGCGCGCGCGGCCCGCCGAGCGTGGCGGCCGCCAGCGCCTCGGCCGGAGACATCCCCATCTCGCGCACCGCCAGCGCGACGCACAGCGGCATCGAGGAGGTGTAGCTCGACCCGGGGTTGCAGTCGGTGGCCAGCGCGACCCGCACGCCGGCGTCGAGCAGGCGCGCGGGCGTCCGGGTACGGCGAGCGGGTCGAGAACTCCACGCCGGGCAGCAGCGTCGCGGTCGTGCCGGAGGCCGGCGAGCGCGTCGACGTCCTCGGTCGGTGAGGTAGGTGCAGTGGTCGACGGCGGCCAGGCCGAGCTCGCAGGCCAGCCGCACGCCCGGGCCCGGGCCGAGCTGGTTGGCGTGCAGCCGGCCGCGCAGCCCCGCGGCGCGCGCCGGCGGCGAGCACCGCGCGGGCCTGGTCGGCGTCGAAGGCGCCCGTCTCGCAGAACACGTCGATCCACCGGGCGTAGGGCGCGCAGGCCTCCAGCATCGGGCCGGTCACCAGGTCGACGTACCCGGCCGGGTCGTCGGCGTACTCCGGCGGCACCACGTGCGCGCCGAGGAAGGTGGTCTCGTCGGTGACCTGGCGGGCGAGGGCGAGCGCCGCGGGCCTCGTCGTGGACGGTGAGGCCGTAGCCGCTCTTGACCTCGACGGTGGTGGTGCCCTGCCGGTGCATCTCGTCGACGAGCCGGGCCAGGTTGGCGGCGAGCTGCTCGTCGGTGGCCGCCCGGGTGGCGGCGACCGTGGTGCGGATCCCGCCGGCGGAGTACGGCGTCCCGGTCATCCGGGCGGCGAACTCCTCGGCGCGGTCGCCGGCGAACACGCAGGTGGCTGTGCGAGTCGACGAAGCCGGGGACCACCGCGCGGCCGCCGACGTCGTAGGCGGCTGTCCGCGGCCGGCGCCGCCGGGCGCGGGCCGGTCCAGGCCACCCTGCCGCCGCTCGACCACCAGGGCGGCGTCGTGCAGCCGGCCGTCGCCGTGCGCGGGGTCGTGGGTGGTGAGCTCGCCGATGTCGGTGAGCACGCAGCGAGGTCGCTCCGTGCAGCGCCGTGGCCTCCCGCGTCGGGCCAGCCCGCGCCTCAGTCCTCGCGCAGCCGCCGATCGCCCGGTCCAGCGCGACGCCGATCTCGCGCCGGTCGCCGCGCCCGACGACCACCTTGCCCGCGCGCCACGACGTGGACCACGTCGGCGGCGGTCGCCGGCGAACACCGCGGTCTCCGACGCGCGGCCCGGCGCCCGCGGTGCGCGGCGAGCGCAGGTCGAGGGTGACCAGGTCGGCCGGCGCGCCCACCTCGATCCGGCCGGCGTCGGCGAACCCGAGCGACGCGTGCCCGGCCACGGTCGCCGCCGTCGAGCAGCTCCACCGGCCGACCACTGGCCGCGCTCCTGCGAGGCCAGCCGCTCGTCGAGCTCGACGGCGCGCATCTCCTCGAACGCGTCGACGACCGCGTGGCTGTCCGAGCCCGAGCGTCAGCGGCGACCCGGCCTCGTGCAGCAGCCGCGACGGCCCGATGCCGTCGCCGAGGTCGCGCTCGGTGGTGGGGCAGAAGCACGCGTGCGTCCGGCTGCCGCCGAGCAGCGCGACGTCGGCGTCGGTCAGGTGGGTGGCGTGCACCGCGCGTGGTCCGCTCGCCCAGCGCGCCCGCCTCCGCGAGCACGCCGGTCGGCGTCTCGCCGTACGCCTCGAGGCAGGCGTCGTTCTCCGCGACCTGCTCGGAGACGTGCACGTGCAGCGGCGCCTCGTGCTCCGGCGGCCCAGCCGGCGACGAGCGCGCATCTGGTCGCGGCGGCACCGCGCGCACGGAGTGGACGGCGGCGCCGACGACCGACGTCCGGTCGCCCGCGGCGTACTCGCAGCCGCTCCACGCCGCGCCGCCCAGCCCTCGGCGTCGCCGTCGCTGAACCGCCGCTGGACGCCCTCGGGCGGCGTGCCGATGCCGGCGGCGAGGTAGCAGGCGTCGAGCAGCGCGATCCGGATCCCGGCGTCGCGGGCCGCCTCGACGAGCGCGAGCGCCCATCGCGTTGGGGTCGTCGTACGGCGTGCCGCCGGGGCCGTGGTGCAGGTAGTGGAACTCGCCGACGCTGGTGAACCCGGCCGCCAGCATCTCGCGGTACGTCGCCCGGGCGAGGTCGTAGTAGCGGTCGGGGTCGAGCCGGCTCGGCGACGGCGTACATCTGCTCGCGCCAGGTCCAGAACGTGCCGCGCCCGCGCTGGGTGCGCCCGCGCAGCGCCCGGTGGAAGGCGTGGCTGTGGCAGTTCGCCATGCCCGGGCAGGCGTCAGCCCGGCGAAGGCGGTGCGCGGCGCCCGGGCCGCTCGGGCAGCCCCGTCTCGACGCGGGCGAAGCGCTGCCGTCCTCGACCGACCACGAGGCACCCCGTCGACGCACGCCGGCACCGGCGCCGAGCCAGGCGTGGTCGAGCCAGTAGGTCGTCAGCTCATCCGCAGGCCGCCAGCCAGGGCGGTCCAGCGTGTCGGCGAGCGCCTCGACCCCGGCCAGGCAGTCGGCCATCGCGGCGTGCTCGGCCGGCGAGTGGGAGACGCCGGTCGGGTTGCGCACGAACAGCATCGCGGTCGGCACCCCGGCCGCGGACAGGATGCCCGCGTCGTGGCCGGCGCAGGTGGGGATCACCGGCCAGCCGCCCGGCCGCGTGCGCGGCGATGCCCGGGCGCAGGTCGGCGTCGAAGTGCACCGCGGGCGAGACCGACTCGGCGTCACCGCGACCGCCGTGCCGTCCCGGTCCGCGCGGTCGCCGGCCAGCCGGGTCACCTCGCCGACCAGCCCATCGAGCACGTCGCTGGACTCCGGCGCGGGCGTCGAGCCAGGCGGTGACGGCCGACGGCACGGCGTTGGTGCCGTTGGGTCGCACGTCGACCCGGCCGAACGTCGCGCGCTGGCCGGACAGCCGCGCCTGCTTGTTCGCGGCGAGCACCGTCATCGCGTAGGTCAGCATCGGGTCGTGCCGGTCCTCCATGCGCGTGGTGCCGGCGTGGTTGGCCTCGCCGGTGAAGTCGAACCGGTACCGGCCGTGCGGCCAGATCCCGCTGGCCACCCCGACGGCGGCGTCGCGGTCGACGAGGTCGCGGCCCTGCTCGACGTGCAGCTCGACGAAGCACGCGATCCGCCGCCGCAGCCCGCTCCACACCACGTGCGCCCGGGTCCGGACCGCAGCCCCGCGTCCGCCAGCGCCTCGTCGAGAGCGGACCCCGTCGCGGTCGCGCAGCTCCGCGGCCTGCTCCCAGGACGTCGCGCCGGTGGCCAGCCGGGACCCCAGGCAGGCCAGCCCGAAACGCGAGCCCTCCTCCTCGACGAAGACCGCGACCCCGAGCGGCCGGGAGGGCTCGAGCCCGCGCGTCGCGGAGCAGGTCGACGGCGGCCAGCGCGGAGACCACGCCGAGCGGCCCGTCGTACGCGCCGCCGTCGCGCACCGAGTCCAGGTGCGAGCCGGTGAGCACCGCCGCGGCCCGTCCGCCGCCGGCGGCCCGCCCCACCAGGCGACCGTGTTGCCGACCGGGTCGCCCTGCGACCTCGAGGCCGCGCGGCCGGCACTGCTCGACGAACCAGGCGTGCGCCTCGCGCTCGGCCGGCGGTGAACGGCTGGCGGACGTAGCCGCCGGTCACGCCGGACCGGCCGACCGGGGCCAGGTCGCGCCACATCTGCCTCGAAGTCAGACATGATGCCCTCCATGGAGTTCCAAGACGTGGTACGCCGGCGCCGGATGGTGCGCAGCTACGACCCGGACGCAGCCGGTCGACGCCGGCGGCGGTGGAGCGGATGCTCGCGAACGCGCGTACGGGCGCCGAGCGCCGGGTTCAGCCAGGGCTGGGCGTTCCTGGTGCTCGACCGGCCCGACGACGTCGCGCGGTTCTGGCGGGCCACCACGCCGGCCGGCGCCGGCCCCGAGGAGCCCGACACGTGGCTGCGCGGGCATGCGCACCGCGCCGGTGCTGATCGTGCCGCTGTCGCGCAAGGCGGCCTACCTGGAGCGGTACGCCGCAGCCGGACAAGGGCTGGACGGACCGCGACGAGGCGCGCTGGCCGGTGCCCTACTGGGACATCGACACCGGGATGGCCTCGCTGCTGATGCTGCAGACCGCCGTGGACGAGGGGCTCGGCGGCTGCTTCTTCGGCATCCCGCCGGACGCAGTCGCCGGCGTTCCGCGCGGAGTTCGGGGTGCCCGAGGACCACATGCCGATCGGCGCGATCGCCGTCGGCCACCGGCACCGCCGACGACCGGCGCCGACGGGCTCGCCGACCCGGCGGGCACGCCGCCCGCTGGAGGAGGTCGTGCACCGCGGCCGGCTGGTGACGGCACGGGCGGCATGGCCCCATCCCACCGGGCGGACGGGGTGGGGTGCAACGCGACCGGCCGGGGCATGGTCTCGCGATCCGAGACAGTGCCCCGGTCCGGGACGCCCGCCGGTGGTACCGCGGCCCCGAGGGCGTCACCGCGGGCCCGACGTGGGGGCTGCATGGCCGGGGCGAGTTCGGGCGCACTGCCGACACTCCGTCAGTGGGGGTCGACCCACGTGAGCAAGGACGAGCAGCGGCTGCACCGGGCCGCGGTGACCAAGGCCCCCAGCCCGTCCCGGAGCCGGACGCGGACGAGGACGAGGAGGACGACTCCGCCGCGCAGCGCATGGAGCAGCAGGCGCTGTGGGTCGACCTCCAGGTGCGGCGCGCGATCGACCGCGGCGAGTTCGACAACCTCCCGGGCGCCGGCAAGCCGCTGAAGCTGCCCGACCGGCACGACCCCGACTGGTGGGTCAAGCAGCTCATCGAGCGGGAGAAGATCACCGGCGTGCTGCCGCCGGCGCTCGCCCTGCGCAAGGAGGACGCCGAGCTCGAGTCGGCGCTGGACCGGGAGCCGTCGCGAGGAGGCGGTACGCCGGGCGGTGGCGGACTTCAACCGGCGGGTCGTCGAGGCGCGCCGCCAGCTCCAGGGCGGGCCGCCGGTCGTCACGCCGACGCGCGACGCGGAGGCCGAGGTCGCCGCCTGGCGCGACCGGCGGCGCGAGGAGCGGCGCGCCCGGGCGCGCGACAGCTGGCCGCCGAGCGTGAGCCGCGGCCCCGTCGCCGCGTGGTGGCAGCCGCGCCGCTGAGCGGCGTGCGGCGGCCCGCGTCCCGTCGTACTCCCCACACCAAACTGTCGCTCCCCACAGTGAGTTCACTGTGGGGAGCGCTCCGTTCAACACGGTCACCGTGTTGAACGGGCCGGCTCAGCCCTCGCGCATCGGGACCCGCACGCCACGGGCCTCCGCGACGGCCACCGCCTCGTCGTACCCGGCGTCCACGTGCCGGACCACGCCCATACCGGGGTCGTTGGTGAGCACCCGCTCGATCTTCTGCGCCGCCAGCTCGGTCCCGTCGGCGACGGTGACCTGCCCGGCGTGGATCGAGCGCCCCATGCCGACACCGCCCCCGTGGTGGATCGACACCCACGAGGCGCCGGAGGCCGTGTTGACCAGCGCGTTGAGCAGCGGCCAGTCGGCGATCGCGTCGGAGCCGTCGAGCATGCCCTCGGTCTCCCGGTACGGCGAGGCCACGGAGCCGCAGTCGAGGTGGTCGCGGCCGATGACGATCGGCGCCTTGAGCTCGCCGGAGGCCACCATCTCGTTGAACCTCAACCCGGCGCGGTGCCGCTCGCCGTACCCGAGCCAGCAGATCCGCGCCGGCAGCCCCTGGAAGTGCACCCGTTCGCCGGCCATCGTGATCCACTTCCGCAGCCGCTCGTTGTCGGGAAACAGCTCGAGGATCGCGCGGTCGGTCGCCGCGATGTCGGCCGGGTCGCCGGACAGCGCCACCCACCGGAACGGGCCCTTGCCCTCGCAGAACAGCGGCCGGATGTAGGCCGGCACGAAGCCGGGGAACTCGAACGCCCGCGCGTAGCCGCCCTTGCGGGCCTCGTCGCGGATCGAGTTGCCGTAGTCGAAGACCTCCGCGCCGCGGTCGGCGAACTCCACCATCGCCTGCACGTGGCGGGCCATCGACTCCCGCGCCCGCTCGGTCAGGCCCGCGGGGTCCTTCTCGCGCAGGGCCGCCCAGTCCTCGAAGGCCACCCCGCGCGGCAGGTAGTACAGCGGGTCGTGCGCCGAGGTCTGGTCGGTGACGATGTCGATGGGCGCGTCCTGGGCGAGCAGCTCGGGCACCAGATCGGCGGCGTTGCCGAGCACGCCGATCGACAGCGGCCGGCGCGCGTCGCGGGCCTCCACCGCCATCCGCAGCGCCTCCTCGAGCGAGGGTGCCTGGACGTCGAGGTAGCGGTGCTCGATCCGCCGGGTGATCCGCGCCTGGTCGCACTCGATGCAGACCACCACCCCGTCGTTCATGGTGACCGCCAGCGGCTGCGCGCCGCCCATGCCGCCCAGGCCCGCGGTCAGCGTGATCGTGCCCGCGAGCGTCCCGTCGAAGCGCTTGTCGGCCACGGACGCGAACGTCTCGAAGGTGCCCTGGAGGATGCCCTGCGTGCCGATGTAGATCCACGAGCCGGCGGTCATCTGCCCGTACATCGTCAGCCCGAGGTGCTCCAGGCGCCGGAACTCCTCCCAGTTCGCCCAGTCGCCGACCAGGTTGGAGTTGGCGATCAGCACCCGCGGCGCCCACTCGTGCGTGCGCATCACGCCGACCGGCTTGCCGGACTGCACGAGCAGTGTCTCGTCGTCCTTCAGCGTGCGCAGGGTCCGCACGATCGCGTCGTACGCCTCCCAGCTGCGCGCGGCCTTGCCGGTGCCGCCGTAGACGACCAGGTCCTCGGGACGCTCGGCGACCTCCGGGTCGAGGTTGTTCATCAGCATCCGCAGGGGCGCCTCGGTCTGCCAGGACAACGCGGACAGCGCGGTCCCTCGCGGGGCGTGGATGTCGTGGGTCATGCTCTTCTCCTCCCCGGACGTCGTACGTCCTGGCTGCTGTAGATCTCGATCCGTACGACGTCCCGCGGGGCGTCGTACGTCGTGGCGGCGCCCGCGACCGCCTCGCATGACGCGACCGCGGCCGTCATGCCAGCTCCCCGACCACGGCCTCGACCGCGCGCACCACCTCGCCGCTGCGGACGACGTCCCAGGCTTGCTCGATCTCCGGCGCGAGATGCCGGTCCGGCCCGGGGCCAGGCACGTGCCGCCGCAGCAGCGCGACCGCTGCCGCCGTGGCCGGGGACGGCTCCAGCGGCGCGCGCAGGTCGAGGGCGCGGGCCGCGGTGAGGTACTCCACCGCCACCACCCGCGCCAGCCCGTCGACGGCCCGGCGCAGCTTGCGCGCGGCCGACCAGCCCATCGAGACGTGGTCCTCCTGCATCGCGCTCGAGGGGATCGAGTCCACGGACGCGGGCACGGCCAGCCGCTTCAGCTCCGAGACCACCGCGGCCTGGGTGTACTGGGCGATCATGTGCCCGGAGTCCACGCCCGGGTCGTCGGCGAGGAACGGCGGCAGCCCGTGGCTGCGGGCCTTGTCGAGGAACCGGTCGGTGCGCCGCTCGCTGATCGAGGCGACGTCGGCGGCCACGATCGCGAGGAAGTCGAGCACGTAGGCGACCGGCGCCCCGTGGAAGTTGCCGTTGGACTCCACCCGGCCGTCGTCGAGCACCACCGGGTTGTCGATCGCGCTGGCCAGCTCCCGGCTCGCCACCGCCGCCGCGTGCTCCACCGTGTCCCGGGCGGCACCGTGCACCTGCGGGGAGCAGCGCAGCGAGTAGGCGTCCTGGACGCGGTGGCAGTCGGGGCCGCGATGGCTGGAGACCACTCCGGAATCGGCGAGGATCCGCGCCAGGTTCGCCGCCGAGGCCGCCTGGCCGGGGTGCGGACGCAGCGCCTGCAGGTCCGCGGCGAACACCCGGTCGGTCCCGAGCTGGGCCTCGACCGACATCGCGGCGGCGACGTCGGCGGCCTTGAGCAGCATCCGCAGGTCCGTGATCGCCAGCACCAGCATGCCGAGCATGCCGTCGGTGCCGTTGATCAGCGCGAGCCCCTCCTTGGCCTCGAGCTCGACGGGCTCCAGCCCGGCCGCGCGCAGCGCCTCGGCCGCGGGACGCCGTACCCCCTCGACGTCGTCGACCTCGCCCTCGCCCATCAGCGCGAGCGCGCAGTGGGCCAGCGGTGCGAGGTCGCCGGAGCAGCCGAGCGAGCCGTACTCGTGCACCACCGGGGTGATCCCGTGGGTGAGCAGCCCGGCCAGCGTCTCGGCGGTCTGCAGCCGGATGCCGGTGTGCCCGGTCGCCAGGGTGGAGAGCCGCAGCAGCATCAGGGCGCGGGTGACCTCGCGCTCCACCACCGGCCCGCTGCCGGCGGCGTGCGAGCGGACCAGCGACTTCTGCAGCTGCGCGCGCTTCTCGGTGGGGATGTGCCGGGTGGCCAGGGCGCCGAAGCCGGTGGAGATGCCGTACGCCGGGGTGGGCGCGGCGGCCAGCGCCTCCACGGCCCCCCGTGCCTTCTCGATGGCCGCCACCGCGCCGTCACCGAGGCGCACTCCGGCGCCGCCACGCGCCACGGCCACGACCTCCTCGAACGAGAGCGGTCCGGGGCTCACCGTCACCGGGCTCGCCGTCGCGGGGCCCGCACTCACCACTGTCATGCGGTCCATTCCACTCCCCCGACGACCGCTCGCGCAGCAGCGCCGGGGCGGGACTGTCTCGGATGCGAGACAGGCGCTACCCTCGGACCGCGGCCGGAGCACCCGCCGGCGCGAGGAGGGAGCCGCCGTGCAGATCCGGTTCGCGACCGCGGGGGCCGCCGCGGGCTGGGCGGAGGTGGTGCTGTCCGCCAGCCCCTTCCAGGTCTCCTCGGCGGAGTCCGTGCGTCACGACATGGCGCACCATCGCGGCACGCTCGCGCGCTACGTCGCCGTCGAGAACGAGCGGGTGCTCGGCGTCGCCCGGGTGCGCACCGGCCCGCCCGGCGAGGTCGCCGCGATGGTGCAGGTGCACGCCGCGCACCAGGGGCAGGGCGTGGGCGGGCTCCTGCTCGACCGGGTGCTGCGGGTGGCCAACGGCCGTGACGTCACCGGCGTGGTCAACGGGGACGACCACTCGCGAGGCGTGTCCGCGCGCTGGGGTTTCCGCCCCGACGCCGAGTCGCCGATCTCCTTCGTCGTACCCGCCGGAGCGCCGGCACCCGCAGCGGCGCCGGTCGGCCTCGACGTGGTACCGCTGAGCGCGCTGGCCGCCGAGCAGGCGTGGAGCTGCCACCAGGCCTCCGCGCCCGACGACCCGTCGGGGCTGAGCCTCGCCATCCCGCTCGAGGAGTACGTCGCCACCCAGTGGCAGGACCCGCTGCACCGGCCCGATCTCGGTCGGGCGGTGCTGCAGGGGCCTCGGGTGCTGGCGTTCACCCAGGTGAGCGCGGCCGGCGACCGGGCGTGGAACTCGATGACCGGGACCCTCCCCGAGGCCAGGGGGCGCGGGCTCGCTCGCCTCGTGAAGGCGCACGCGCTGGCGGCGATGGCGAGGTCGGGCATCGCCGTGTGCAGCACCGGCAACGCCGCCGAGAACGCGGCGATGCTGGCGGTCAACGCCGGCCTGGGCTACCGCAGGACGACGTCGGTGTGGATCAGCCGTCGGCCGGGGAGGGCGGATGCGCGGCTCAGCTGATCCGGACCAGCCGCCACCCGGAGCAGGCGGTGCACCGCTCGGCCACGTAGAACTTGCCGTTGCGCGACTTGGCCCGCGCGACCGCGGCGGCCGTCTCCTCCTCAGCGTAGAACGCGTGCACGCTGGACGAGCACCGGGCGGTCTTGAGGTCCTTCAGCATCGTGGCCTTCCCTTCCCTTCTACCGGAAGGCCTGCGGTGACCTCCCTCCTCTCGGCCCCCGTCGAGGGAGGGTTGCCCGGCAGGAGGCGGTTACACAAGCCGGCGCCCGGATCCCGGGACTGGACCAGACCGGTGCGCCCGTGAGCCAGGTCCCGGCCGCTACCCGCGCCCTGCGGGTGCTGCGCTACCTCGCCGCCCAGCCGGACCCGGTCACCCTGGAGCGCCTCGCCTCCGCCGTCGGGCTGCCACGCTCCAGCGCGTACCACCTGCTTGCCGCGATGATCGACGAGGGCTTCGTGGTGCACCTGCCCGAGGAGCACCGCTACGGGCTCGGCGTCGCGGCCTTCGAGGTGGGCAGCGGCTACGCCCGCCAGGAGCCGCTGCAACGGATCAGCCGCCGCCCGCTCGCGGCGCTGGTCGACAGCGTCGGGCACAGCGCCCACCTCGCGGTGCTGCACGGCCGCGACGTGCTGTACGTCGTCGAGGAGCGCGCCCCGGGCCGCCCGCCGCTGGTCAGCGACGTCGGGGTGCGGCTGCCGGCGCACCTGACCGCCAGCGGGCGCGCGATCCTCGCCGCCCTGCCGGCGGCCCAGGTCCGGGCGCTCTACCCCCATCGAGACGCCTTCGTGGACCGGCACGGCGTCGGCCCCGCCTCCCCGAGCGCCCTGCGCACGGTGCTCTCCGAGACCCGCCAGCGCGGCTACGCAGTGGAGCAGGGTGAGGTCACTCCGGGCTTCGCGTCAGTGGCGGCCGCGGTCCTGGACCACAACGGCCACCCGGTCGCCGGTGTCGCGGTCACCTACCCGACCGAGGCCCGCAGGGACACCCGCACGGGCCGCCAGGCCGCCCCGCCGGGCGACCAGCCCGCCGTGATCGCTGCGACCCGCCGCACCGCCGCGGCGCTCACCCGCCGGTTGGGCGGTCGCACCCCCCGTTGAGGCGCGCACCCTGCCGGGGAGTCAGTGCAGCCGCCACAGGACCGGCGCGGTCAGCACGCCGTACGACGGCAGCCCGAGCGTCATCAGCAACCGGCCGAGCAGCGGCGCACCCTCGACCCCGACACCCGGTGCCCCCGTCCCGCCGAGACCGGCCAGCAGTCCCGTCCCGCGCGCCGAAGCCGGCGAGTCGCTGTCGTGGGCCGGACGCAGCCGGTCCAGGGGGCTGACCTTGGGCAGCAGCCGCACGTCGACCTCGGCACGCTCGAGCCCGGCGCGCTCGCAGGCGACGTCGAGGGCGTCGGTGAACCCACCGACCCTGTCCACGAGGCCCCTGCCCACCGCGTCGGCCCCGGTCCAGACCCGGCCCTTGGCGACCTCGCGCAGCCGATCCACGGGCAGGCCGCGGTCCTCGGCGGCCTTCGCGGTGAAGTCGTCGTACACCCGGTCCAGCCAGGCCTCGAGACGCGCCCACTCCTCGGCCTCGAACGGCCGCAGGCTCGAGAACATGTCGGCGTACCGGCCGGTCGAGACGCTCTCGCGGTGCACGCCGACCCGCTCCAGCGCGGCCTGGGTGACGCTCTTGCCGGCGAAGACGCCGATCGAGCCGGTCAGCGTGCCGGCGTTGGCCACGATGGCGTCCGCGGCCATCGAGATGTAGTAGCCGCCGGACGCCGCGACGTTGGCCATCGAGGCCACGACCGGCCGCCCCGTCGCACGCAGCTGCTGCACCTCCCGGCGGATGGTGTCCGAGGCGACGTAGGAACCCCCCGGGCTGTCGACGCGCAGCACCACCGCCTTGACGTTGTCGTCGCGGCCCACCGCGCGCAGCGCCGCGCCCAGGGTGTCCGAGCCGACGGAGGGGCCGCTCAACGGGGACCCACCGCTGCGCCCGAGGTGGATACCGCCGGAGGCCTGCACCACCGCGACGGTCGGCCGGCGCCGAGCCTTCGACGCGCCGGTGCGGGCCAGCCGACCCAGACCTCTGCCGTAGCGGTCCACGTAGGCGGTCTCCACGTCGCCGAGCCGCTCGCGCAGGTCCGCGTAGACCTCGTCGCGGTAGCCGACCCGGTCCACGAGCCGACGCTCGCGCGCCTCGTCGGCCGACAGTGGGGCCGCGTCGAGGGCCGCGCGGACCTCGTCCTCCTTCAACCGTCGGCTCCGGGCCACGTCCGCGACGACCGTGCCCGTCGCCGACTCCAGGATGCGGGAGACCATCTCGCGGTGCGGGTCGCTCATCGTCGAGCGCAGGAAGGTGTCGGCCGCGGTCTTGTACTCCTGGCGCTGGCCGATCTGCGGCTCCACGCCGACCTTGTCGAGCAGGTCGCGCACGAAAACCGCCTCGGCGCGCAAGCCGGTCAGCCCCACGTCGCCGCTGGGCTGCACCCACACGTGCTCGAAGGCACTGGCCAGGTGGTAGCCGACGTTGCCCGGGCCCATCTCGCCGTACGACTCCGCCCAGCAGACCGTGACCTTGCCGGTGAGACGGAACCGTTCGACCGCGGCCCGCAGCTCGTTGGCCTGGGCAAGGCTCGGCTGGCGGGCGCCGACGTGCGCGACCAGCCCCGCCACGCGGGCGTCCCCGGCGGCCCGGTCGAGCGCTTCGACGACGGAGCGCAGCACCGGCACGTGCCGCGAGCGCATCGCCTCGACGGGCGAGGACGGCGGCGTCTCGAGGAAGCCTCGAGTGAGGTCGAGCTCGAGCAGGAGCAGCTTGGTGGGCAGGGGGCTGGCGAGACGGGCGCGCATGACCCCACCCTACGAGCGGCCCCGTGACCTCCTGCCGCGTGCGACGTTGAAGTTACCGATTGGTAGATTCGTTCTCACATATGTCCGGCCTGACGCGTCGACGGCCGGGCCAATAGGCTCACGCTGCTCACCCAAGCCCCCGAAGAGGAGCATCATGCAGATCTTCGCCATCGTGGTGTCGCTCGCGGTCACGGCCGTGGCCATCGCCTTGTTCGTGAAGGCGATCCGGCAGATGATCGCCGTGATCAAGATCGGGCAGCCGGCCGTCAACCGCACCAACGACAAGGGCGCGCGCTGGGCGACCATGTTCAAGGAGACGCTCGGCCACACGCGGATGCTCCAGTGGAGCCTCGTAGGCGCCGCGCACTGGTTCGTGTTCGTCGGGTTCGGCCTGCTCTTCTTCACGCTAGTGACGGCCTACGGCCAGCTGTTCTCCCCGCACTTCGCGATCCCGTGGCTGGGCACCTGGTTCCTCTACGAGTGGGTCACCGAGTTCGTCACCTGGGTGATGCTGGTGGCGATCATCGGCTTCATCGCCTACCGGATGACGCGTCCGGGCGAGCGGGTCCGAGGCACCAGGGGGCGGTTCTTCGGCTCCACCATGTGGCAGGGCTACTTCGTCGAGTTCGTGATCCTCGGCGTGGGCCTGTGCATCCTCACCCTGCGCGGCGCGGAGTACCAGCTGGCCAAGCAGAGCGGCGAGACCTGGCACGCCACCGCCTTCCACTTCCCGCTCACCGAGTGGATCGGCAACCTCTACGGCGGCGCCTCCGAGCACACCCTGTTCGTGGTGATCTGGACGGTCGCGATGCTCAAGATCCTCATCTCGATGGTCTGGATGATCGTGCTCGCACTGAACACCACGATGGGCGTGGCCTGGCACCGCTTCCTGGTCTGGTTCAACGTCTGGTTCAAGCGCAAGGCGGACGGCGGTACGGCGCTCGGAGCGCTGCAGCCGATGATGGCCGGCGGCGAGCCGATCGACTTCGAGAACATCGAGGACCTCGACGAGGACACCGCGATGGGCGTGGGCAGCATCGAGGACTTCGCCTGGAAGGGCATCCTCGACTTCACGACCTGCACCGAGTGCGGCCGCTGCCAGAGCCAGTGCCCGGCGTGGAACACCGACAAGCCGCTGTCGCCGAAGCTGCTCATCACCAACCTGCGCGACCACGCCTACGCCAAGGCGCCGTACCTGCTGGCCTCTCGTCACGGCACAGCGGACGAGCTCGAGAATCTTCCCGACGCGGTGAAGGCCGAGGCCGAGCGCGAGCTGGTCGGCGCCACCGAGGGCGACCCGACCCTGCCGTCCGGCGGCGCGGTGATCGACCCGGACGTGCTCTGGTCCTGCACCTCCTGCGGCGCCTGCGTGCAGCAGTGCCCGGTCGACATCGAGCACGTCGACCACATCGTCGACATGCGCCGCTACCAGGTGCTGATCGAGGCGAACTTCCCCTCCGAGCTCAACGGCCTGTTCAAGGGCCTGGAGAACAAGGGCAACCCGTGGAACATGTCGCCGACCAAGCGCATGGAGTGGGCCAACGACCTCGACTTCGAGGTCAAGCAGGTCGGCGTCGACGTGGAGGACCTCGACGAGGTCGACTGGCTGTTCTGGGTCGGCTGCGCCGGCGCCTACGAGGACCGCGCCAAGAAGACCACCCGCGCGGTCGCCGAGCTGCTCGACATGGCCGGTGTCTCGTTCGCGGTGCTCGGTGACGGCGAGACCTGCACCGGCGACCCGGCCCGCCGCGCCGGCAACGAGTTCGTGTTCCAGCAGCTGGCGATGCAGAACGCCGAGGTGTTCAAAGAAAGCAGAGCGACCAAGGTCGTGAGCACCTGTGCGCACTGCTTCAACACGCTGAAGAACGAGTACATCCAGTTCGGCGTCGAGCTGGAGGTGGTCCACCACACCCAGCTGCTCAACCGGCTGGTCCGCGAGGGCAAGCTGACGCCGGTCGCTGACAGCACAGGGAACGGTGCCCGCAGAACTTTGACCTACCACGACCCCTGCTACATCGGGCGTCACAACCAGGTCTACGAGCCCCCGCGCGAGCTGCTCAGCGTGGTCCCGAACTCGGAGTTCAAGGAGATGCCGCGCCACGCCGAGCGGTCCTTCTGCTGCGGCGCGGGCGGTGCCCGGATGTGGATGGAGGAGAAGCTCGGCGAGCGGATCAACCTCAACCGCACCACCGAGGCGGTGGAGACCGGCGCCGACCAGATCGCGGTCGCCTGCCCGTTCTGCCGGGTGATGCTCTCCGACGGCCTCACCGCCAAGCAGGCCGACGGCTCGGCCCGCGAGGAGGTCGAGGTGCTCGACGTCGCGCAGCTGCTGCTCGCCTCGGTCAAGCGCGGTCCGGAGCCCGCCGCCGTCGCCGCGTCCGCAGCCTCCTCCGCGGACGGCGACGGTACGACGGGCACGGGCGGCGGCACCGCGACCGCCGTACTCGAGCGCGAGGAGCCCGCCGCAGACGACTCCGCGGAGCAGAAGGACGCCGACGCGCTCAAGGCGGAGCCGGAGCCGGGCGACGCCACGCAGACCGACGAGACGCTGACCGCCACCGCGGAGACGGGCCCGGACGCCCGCGCCACCGAGGAGAAGGACCCGGAGGCCGACTCCGCCAAGCCGGACGCGGGTCCGGAGAAGGAGCCGGCGGACAGCAGCACCGACCCGGAGCCCGCTGCCGAGCCGGCGAAGGAGACCGAGCCGCTGGCCGGCGCGCCGAGCGACCGCGCCTCCGCCGACGCCACCGGCGGGGACATCTTCGAGGAGACGTCGACGGCTCCCTCCGACGACGCCGCGGTGCAGGCCGAGAAGGAGCAGGCCGCCGAGCGACCGGCGAGCGACTCCGCCGACGAGCCCGACGCGGACACCAAGAAGAAGGACGACGACACGCTGTTCTGAGTCCGGCGACAGCAGACGGGGCGGTCACCGAGTGGTGACCGCCCCGTCTGCTTTGTGCCTCTCGCAACGGGAACGTGAACGCCCCTGGCTCGGCACGAGGCGCCGCACTCGTCTTCAGGAATGCGGATGTGCGTCGGTCAGAAAGTCACGGTCACCGTCTGGGAGCAGGTAGTCGTCGCGCCGGTGTCGCACACTCGGTAGCTGTACGTTGCCCCGCCCCGGTCGCCGGTGGCGTCGGTGTACGCAGTGCCGGTGACTGTGTCGATTTTCGATCGATCCCGGTAGACGTCGACGGTGGCGGTGGCGCCCTTCCAACTCAGGTCCACGGTGTTGCGGCCCTTGTCCTTGTACCCCCTGGCGGTCAGCGTGAGGACCGACACGGTGACATCCTTCGATGTCGTGCCGACGTTCCCGGCGTCGTCGGTGACGAAGAGATCGACCGTATACGTACCCGCCGCCGTGAACTCGTGGCTCGGGTTCTGGGTGGTCGCCTCGGTCTGGTCCCCGAAGTGCCAGTTCCACTGCTGGATCGTGGCGGTGCTGTCCGGATCGGTGCTCTGGTCGGTGAAGTCGCAGACAAGCCCGGTACACGTGTACGTGAACGCGGCAGTGGGGCCACTGGTGGTGCCGCCACCGGTGCCACCAGTGCTCGTCGCGGCGAAGCCGGAAGTACCGTTCGGCGTGCCCAATCCGGTCGGACCGTCGTACCCGATGACCGCCTCGCAGAGGTAGCCGTCGCCACACTGGCTCGCATTTGAACCTTGCGTCACGTCGTTCCAACCAGTGCCGTTGTCGTACGGCGTCTTGGGTGCCGGGGAACTCACTGCGCTCGTGCCGGCCAGTGCCCAGACGCCCGCCACCAGCGGCGCGGCGACGCTGGTGCCGCCGTACACGTACCAGTTGGCACCGCCGCGGCTGCCGTAGGAGTCGTAGACCGCGACGCCTGTGTTGGGGTCCGCCACTGCGGACACGTCGGTGACGGTACGGCCGGCACAGCCTCCGTCGGTCTGCCACGAAGGCTTGCTCTCATAGGCCGAGCAACCCGAGCCCGCGCCCGACCAGGCCGTCTCGTTCCAGCCGCTGGTGGTGCTGCCGGTGAGGCTGGTGCCGCCGACCGCGGTGACGTTCGGCGAGGCCGCCGGGTACTCGACGCCGTACCCGTTGTCTCCGGAGCTGACCGTGATGGGCTTGTTGGGGTCGAAGTGGTGGTCGTAGCTGCTCTCGCCGGAGAACTCGCTGCCCCCGTAGCTGTTGCTGACAAAGTCGGCGTGAGCGACGGCATAGTCGACGGCGGCCATCAGGTCGCTGAACCTGTTCGACTTCGCCTCGACGAGCAGGACCTTGCATGAAGGGCACGTCGCGGACACCATCTCGATGTCCAGGTCGATCTCCGCCCCCCAGTTGGTGTCACCTCTGGGGTAGTGGGTCCCGCCGCTTTGGTCCACCTTCGCGAAGCAGCCATTGCCGGCGCTGCATTGACCCAGGCCGAACCCGCTCCTGTAGGCGTTCAGGTCCGCTTCGGCGTTCGGGTTGTCGTAGGCATCGACGACCGCAACCGTCGGTCCCGTGCCCGGGCCGCCAGAGACACCGGGCAGCGAGTAGGCGCTCTGCAACTGAGCCGGCGTGTATCCGTCCTGGTAGCTCGACGTCGCCAACGGGCGCGCGCTGTCCGGGTGCGTCACCACGTGAGCGTGGCACCGGGCCGACCCCGCCCTCGGCGTGCCGCAGACCGGCCGCTGACTGTGCGGCGGAAGTGGCAGAGGCCTTCCGGTTGCGGCCGGCGGGTTCGGGGAACGGACCGGCGCCGCGCTCGCCGTGGCGAACGAGGCGGGCGCTACGAAGGCTGCTGCCAGCAAGACGGCGAGCACCGAGCGCAGGCGGGCCGGGACTGGGCGAGAACGTCGCATGAGCTACAGAGCTCCACGGTCGACAACACGCGTACCGCTTCATTGATCCATACACGCGTTTGGCTGGCTATGACCCGTTCGGGCCAGTTTGGCGCTACGCGTCCCCACCGCGGCCCGCCCGACCTCGGCGGGATCCGCCCCGACAACCTGCACGTTTGTGCAATGCACGTACCGGAAGGGCGGAAGCCGGGACAAACCCGCCGTGGAGCACGGAACCTGTCCTTCCCGGACGCGACGGCCTTTCGCAGACGCCGCGCCTGACCGACCTCATGAGGGAGCACCCGTTGCCCAGACGTACCTTCTCGGCCCTGCTCGGCGCCGGAGCGCTTGTCGCCGCCGGCCTCGCCGCAGGGCTGCCGGCGGCCTCCGCCGCCCCGAATCCGACCGGCGCCGACCACGCCCGTCACCCGATCCGCACCTGCCGCGCCGTCCTCGCCCGCGGCGAGGCCAACTGCGACGCGATGGTGATGGTGAACAGCAAGGGCGCCTACCCGCAGCGACCACTCCCCCGAAGACCGCCCTGAGCCCTTCGGGCCTCCGCGACGCCTACAACCTCACCGCGACGAGCTCGGGCGGGCGCACCGTCGCCATCGTCGATGCCTACGGCTACGACAACCTCGAGAGCGACCTCGCCACCTACCGCAGCTTCTACGGGCTACCTGCGTGCACGACCAGCAATGGCTGCCTGCGCGTCATCGACCAGAACGGCGGCACCAACCTGCCCCGCATGGACGTCGGCTGGGCGCAGGAGCAGGCGCTCGACGTGGACGCAGTCTCCGCCGCCTGCCCGGACTGCAAGATCCTGGTCGTCCAGGCGAAGTCGAACTCCTTCGCCAACCTCGGCGCCGCGGCGCAGCAGGCCGCGACGGAGCCGGGCGTGGTCGCGATCTCGAACAGCTACGGCGGCGGCGACGCGGACGACGCGACGTACGGCGCCTACTACAACCACCCGGGCATCGCCGTCACCGCCTCGACGGGCGACAACGGCTACCAGGGCGGCAGCTACCCGGCCGACTCCTCCTACGTGACCGCAGTCGGCGGCACGTCGCTGGTGAAGGGAGGGAGCACCAGCCGCGGATGGAACGAGACCGTGTGGGACGGCGCCGGCTCCGGCTGCTCGTCGTACAACACCGCCCTGTCGGCCGCCTCGGGCTTCGACACCGGCTGCGCGAACCGCGCGATGGCCGACGTCGCCGCCGCCGCGGACCCGTCGTACGGCGGGCTGGCTGTGTACTACCCGACCAACAAGCGCTCCTCGACCTGGGGCCAGTTCGGCGGCACCAGCGAGGCGTCGCCGATCATCGCGTCCGTGTACGCCCTGTCGGGGAACACCAGCGGCTACGCGAACGCGATCCCCTACGGCCACACCTCCTCGCTGTTCGACGTGACCACTGGCAGCAACGGGACGTGCCCCGTGACCCAGTGGTGCACCGCCCGCAGCGGCTGGGACGGCCCCACCGGGCTCGGCACGCCGAACGGCGCCGGCGCCTTCTGAGGCGTCTCGACGCAGGGGTCGCCTTCTCGGGGGCGACCCCTGCGGCACGTCCGGCCACGCGCCGTCATTTGTCCCCGCCCGTACGGCGCGCCATAGTCACCGGTGACACCGGAACACAAAAGGAGTCCCCGTCATGACCGACCGCCGCGCCTTGCTCGTCGTGGACGTGCAGAACGACTTCGTGGAGGGCGGCTCGCTGGCCGTCAGCGGGGGGCGGGCGGTCGCCGCCGCACTGAGCGACTACCTTGCCGAGGGCGGTGACGCGTACGCCGCCGTGATCGCCAGCCGCGACTGGCACCACCCCGAGGGCACCAACGGCGGCCACTTCGCCGACACCGACGAGGACCCGGACTGGGTGAGTGTCTGGCCGGCGCACTGCGTCGCCGGGACCCTCGGCGCGGAGTACGTCGACGCGCTGGACCACGAGGCGATCACCCACCATCTGCGCAAGGGCATGGGGGAGCCGGCGTACTCGATGTTCGAGGGCGTCGATGCCCACCGCCGCTCGCTCACCGACCTGCTCGCCGGCCTGGGCGTCGAACACGTCGACGTCAGTGGCATCGCGACGGACTACTGCGTGCGCGCCACCTGTCTCGATGCGCGCGCCACCGGCCTGTCCGTCCGCCTCCTGGAGGACCTCACCGCCGGCGTCGCGCCGGAGACCACCGCCAGCGCGCTCGCCGAGATGCGCGCGGCCGGCGTCACGGTGAGCTCCGTGCTGGCCCTCGGCTGACCGGACCTCCCACGCGCGGGCGCACCCCCGCCGCGCCCCACGTCATGCGCAACGGCGCCCCGCGCGCCCGGTCCGCATGACATCTTCGGCCACGTCATCCGCCACGGCGGCCCGCGCGGCCTGTCCGCATGACGTCCCGCGGGCGCGTCGCCGCCAGCGCCGCCGCTGACATCACGCGTGACATCACCGCTGACACCAGCCGCCGTCAGCCGTGACACCACAAGGTGTTGACATGGTGTCATGATGACGTCATCATGGTGTCCATGGACATCAGCCCGTACGTCGAGAGCCTCCGTCAGGACCTCACCGCGGCCGCGGAAGCCGGCGGCCCGGAGGCGAAGGCCGCCGCGGAGCGCCTCGCGTTGGCCCTGGACCCGGCGGTGCGGCTCGCCCTCATGGACGCGCTGTCCCAGGCCGCCGCGGAGATCACCGCCGAGTTGCCCGCCGGCTCCGTGGACGTCCGCCTGCGGGGCCGGGAGCCGCAGCTCGTCGTCGACGTCCCCGCCGTGGCGCTGCCGCGCGAAGAGCCATCGCCCGTGCCCGGGGACGAGGAGACCGAGGACGAGGACGGCGCCACGGCTCGGATCACCCTGCGCCTGCCCGAGTCCCTGAAGTTCAAGGCCGAGGAGCTCGCCACCAAGGGCGGACACTCGCTCAACAGCTGGATCGTCAACGCGATCCGCGCGGCCACCCGCGAGCGGGCGGTGACCGTCGACATCGACCTGTCCAGCATCCCCTTCCTCGACACCCCGGGCCGCGGCCCGGGACGCACCCGCAGCGGCAAGCGGATGACCGGCTGGGTCTGACACAGGCCCCACCCCCTCACCGACCGGCGGCGCCGGCTCGGCTGCCGAGTACGCCCGAAAACCAGGAGCCCACCATGCAGCACGTCTTCGAGACCCCGAGCCCCACCGACCTGTACGTCGAGGTCGGCGTCGGCGACGTCCACATCCGCTGCGACGACGTCGCGCGGACCACCATCGACGTGGACGGCGACGACGCCGAGGACGTCGTCGTCGAGCAGCGCGGCGAGCAGATCGCGATCATCGCCCCGCCCAGACGGGGCGGGCTCTTCCTCGGCTTCGGCACCAGCAGCCAGCGGCTGCGCGTACGGGTCACCATGCCCCACGGCAGCGCGCTGGCCACCAAGCTCGGCTCCGCGGACCTCGACGTCGCCGGCCGGCTCGGCCCGTCGCACCTCAAGACCGGGTCGGGCGACGTACGCCTGGAGCAGGTCGACGCGGATGCCGCGGTGGAAGCCGGATCGGGCGACGTCGAGATCGGCACCGTCACCGGCGAGCTGCGCGTGAAGTGCGGGTCCGGGGACGTGCAGATCGCGCAGGTCGGGGGCGCCGTGCTGGTGTCCACCGGCTCCGGCGACGTCGAGATCGGGACGAGCGACGGTCCGGTCCAGGCCAAGAGCGGCTCGGGCGACCTGCACGTCGGGCAGGCCCACCACGACGTGGTCCTGTCCACGGCGTCCGGGAACCTGAGCGTGGGCCGCATGGACCGGGGTGCGCTGCGCGCCCACAACGTCTCCGGCGACATCCGGGTCGGCATCCCCGCCGGGGTCCCGGTCTGGACCGACATCAACTGCGTGACCGGGTCGGTGCGTTCGGACCTCGACGGCGCCGGCGAGCCCGCGGACGGACATGACTTCGTGGAAGTCCGCGCGAAGACGGTCAGCGGCGACGTCGCCCTGATCCAGCGGTGAGGAGGCCGCCATGCGCGTCACCTGGATGTACGCCGCCGCGCTCGCTCCCGAGGAGCCACCTTCCGCGAGCCGACGCCCGTGACCGACGTACCACCGAACAGACCCCGCCGGACCGCACCAGCCCCCGAACACCACGACCGAGAGGGACCACCACGATGCCTGACCACAGCTACCTGCAGAGCCGAGTCGCCGAGCAGATCAATCAACGAGCGCGTCGCCCGTGCCCAGGCCGGCCGGGTGCCGACCCGGCACCGTCCGCGCGGCCGGCACCGGCTCGCCGGCGGGCTGCGCAGGCTGGCCGACCGCCTCGACGGCTGAAAGCCTCGCTGTCCCCAGCGGGCCGGTCAGCCGATCCGGGTCCGGTGGAAGTTCTGGTAGGACCGCGACGGCGTCGGCCCCCGCTGGCCCTGGTAGCGCGAGCCGTACTTCTCCGAGCCGTACGGGTGCTGCGCCGCCGAGGACAGCCGGAAGAAGCACAGCTGGCCGATCTTCATCCCCGGCCACAGCTTGATCGGCAGGTTCGCGACGTTGGCCAGCTCCAGAGTCACGTGCCCGGAGAACCCGGGGTCGATGAAGCCGGCCGTCGAGTGGGTCAGCAGCCCGAGCCGCCCCAGGGACGACTTGCCCTCCAGCCGGGCAGCGACGTCGTCGGGCAAGCGTCACCACCTCGTACGTCGACCCGAGCACGAACTCACCGGGGTGCAGGATGAACGGCTCGTCGCCGTCCGGCTCCACCTCGCGGGTCAGGTCGGGCTGGTCCACGGCCGGGTCGATGTGCGGGTACCGGTGGTTCTCGAAGACCCGGAAGAACCGGTCGAGGCGCACGTCGATGCTCGAGGGCTGCACCATCGCGGGGTCGTACGGGTCGAGCGCCACCCGCTTGGCCTCGATCTCGGCGAGGATGTCACGGTCGGAGAGCAGCACAGCGGAACCCTACCTACCCCGGCCAGTCGCGGGGACAGACGGCCCGCAGGCGAGAATGGTGCACATGGCAAGCACGTCCCTCTTCCACCGGTACGTCGCGCTCGGCGACTCCTTCACCGAGGGTGTCGGTGACCCCGACCCCACCCGCCCCAACGGCGTCCGCGGCTGGGCCGACCGGGTCGCGGAGGTGCTCGCGAGGAAGACCGGCGACTTCGGCTACGCCAACCTCGCGATCCGTGGGCGGAAGCTGCCGGCCAATCCTCGCCGAGCAGGTGCCAGCCCGCCCTGGCACTCGGCCCGGACCTGGTCACCCTCTACGCCGGCGGCAACGACATCCTGCGCCCGAAGATCGACGTCGACGCGCTCATGGAGGACTACGACGAGGCGGTCGGCAAGCTTGCCGGCACCGGCGCCCGCCTCCTGCTGTTCACCGGCTTCGACCTCGGCTTCGCCCCGCTGTTCCGACACCTGCGCGGCCGGGTCGCGGTCTACAACGAGCTGGTCCGCGAGATCGCCGACCGTGCACGGCGCGACGCTCGTCGACTACTGGAGGATGCGGGAGTACCGCGACTCCCGGCTCTGGGACGTCGACCGCATGCACATGTCGAGCGCAAGGACACCAGCCGGATGGCCATCGCGGTGCTGGACACCCTTGGCGTCGAGCACGACCTGCGGCCACACGATCTGCCCGGAGCCGCCGGCGCTCGACCGGCGCGCCCAGCGCAGCGCCGACCTGGCCTGGGCCCGCTCGCACGTCGCGCCGTGGGTGCAGCGGCGGCTGCGCGGGGACGTCCTCCGGCGACGGCCTGTCGCCGAAGTACCCGACGTTCTCCGTCCCCGTGGTCTGACCCGCCGTCATGCCGTCGTACGTCGCGGTCTGCGGCCCCGCCGACCCGGAGGACCCCGCGGTGCTCGAGCAGGCGCGGGCGGCCGGCCGGCTGCTCGCCGAGCGCGGGCACGTGGTGCTCACCGGCGGGCTGGGCGGAGTGATGGCCGCCGCCGCCGACGGTGCCTCCGCCGCCGGTGGTACGACGGTGGGGCTGCTGCCCGGCACCGACCGGGC
>CAVPXH010000004.1:0-103287 GCA_963709685.1 uncultured Actinomycetota bacterium | reverse complement strand
GCGACCACCCGGAAGCGCGGGCAGTTGACCGCGGTGCCGACGTCCCGCCAGCCGTCCACCCGGCGCAGCCCCAGGGCGTTGCTGTTGGCGACCGCACCGGCGAGGAACTCCGGCCCGGCATGGCGGGCGTCGGTGTCCACCCAGACCGTGAGGTCGTCGCCGCCCAGCAGCCGTCGCTGCACCACGGTCACCCGCAGGGCCGGACGGCCGGGGCTCCCGTTCGTCACCGTCACCTTCTGGATGTCCACGCTGGAGGCCACGTCACCACGCGCGTCGGTGAAGCAGCTGGTCGCGCCCACCGCCGCCACGGGTGTGAGCGCCACTCCGACGAGGGTACCCACCGCGGCGGTCCTGCGTCGAATCTCATCTCGACCTCGATCTCTCCCCGCCTCCCGAGGTCGATGCTCGTCCCGGCGACGTCCCTCGGGGCAGAGCCGAACCGACGAGGGCCGACGCGGGTCCTATGTCCCGGCCGCCCGCTTTGCTACCGCCGGGTGGGGAGGGTGGCCAGGCTGCGCCGGGTGTTCGCCGCAGACGCATGCGCCTCGCCGTCGAGGAACAGGCGAACCCCGGGATCCGGCTCAGAGACCGGTTCGGGCCTGACAGTGCCCGGGAGGGGTGCATGCCAACGGTGGCTGCCGTGGTACCGCTGCGCCCGGGACCATGGGCTCCGCGGTCCGCGGGCGCCGCTCCGCTCGGCGCCGATCGCCGGCCGCGACCACGAGGCCGACGCCGAGCACCGCGACGGCGTCGGGCACCTGGTGCAGGGCGAGGAAGCCGATCGACCAGGGCGAACGCGGGCTCGAGGGCCATCAGCGTGCCGAAGGCCGCCGTGGTCAGCCGGCGCAGCGCGAGCAGCTCGAGGGTGAACGGCACGACCGGCAGCAGCACGGCCAGCCCGAGGCCGGCGAGCAGCAGCTCCGGGGTCAGGCGGCCGACCACTCCGGGTCCGGCCACGACCGTCGCGACGAGCGCGGCGACCGGCATCGAGATCGCGAGCCCGCCGAGGCCGCTGACCGCGTCGCCCACGCGTCTGGGTCAGCAGGATGTACGCCGCCCAGCAGGCGGCGGCGCCGAGCGCGAAGGCCACGCCGACCGGGTCGGCGGCCGCCGGTCCAGGGCTGGGTCAGGCAGAGCACGCCGACCGCGGCGACGCAGCGCCCAGGCGCGAGCCCGCCCGCGGCTGCGGCCACGGCCACCCCGAGCGGCCCGAGGAACTCCAGCGCGCTGGCCGTGCCCAGCGGCAGGCGGGTCACGGCGGCCATGAACAGCAGGGTCACGCCGGCGGTGACGACGCCGAGCGCGCCGCCGGCGCGCAGCGCCTCGCGGCGTGAACGCCGACGGCCGCGGCCGCACCAGCACGAGCAGCAGCACCCCGGCCCAGAACAGCCGCAGCCACGCGGCGCCCTCGGCGCCGACCTGGTCGATCAGGCCGACCGAGGCGGCAGGCCGAGCTGGACGCAGAGCATGGATACCACGGCCATCGAGGCGCCGGTGCGGGCTGGGGCGCGGACATGGGCCCAGTGAACGGCCCGTCCGTCCGTTCACGTCCACGTGACATCGCTGGACAGACTGTTCACAGAATGCGAACAATGAGTGCATGGACGTGCGCCGGCTCCGGATGCTGCTCGAGCTGTCCCGGCTCGGGTCGATGCACGAGGTCGCCGCGGAGCTGGGCACCACGACCTCGAGCGTCTCCCAGGGCATCGCCGCGCTCGCCCGCGACGTCGGCACCGCGCTCGTCGAGCCCGACGGGCGCCGGGTCCGCCTCACGCCGGCGGGGCACCGGCTCGCCGAGCACGCGGTCACGATCCTCGCGGCCGTCGAGGCTGCGCGCCTCGACCTCGACCCGACGTCCGAGCCGGCCGGCGTGCTGCGGGTGGCCGGCTTCGCCACGCGCCGTCCGCCGCTCGCTGCTGCCCGCCATCGACGACCTCGCACGGACCCACCCCGGCATCGAGGTGCGGCGTCCACGAGCACGAGCCGCTGGAGGCCCTCGACCTGCTCGCCCGCGACGACGTCGACCTGGCCCTGACCTACGACTACGACCTCGCGCCCGGCTCGTGGCGAAGCGACCACGACGTCACGCCGCCTGTGGGAGGTCGAGTGGGGCCTCGGCGCCCCCGCCCGACGAGGCCGCGCGCGCCCTTCGCGTCGTACGCCGACCGCGACTGGATCGTCAACTCCCGCCACACCGCGGACGAGGAGGTGCTGCGCACGCTCGCGTCGCTGGCCGGCTTCACGCCGCGGGTCGTGCACCGCATCGACGCGCTCGACCTCGTCGACGACCTGATCCTCGCCGGCCGCGGCGTCGCCCTCCTGCCGCGCGGGCGGGCCCCGCGGCGCGGGGTCACCGTCCGGCCCCTCGGTGAGCCGCGTGTCAGGCTGCGGGCCTACGCGGTCACGCGGCGAGGCCGGGAGCGATGGGCCCCGCTTCGGGCGGTGCTCGACCGGCTGAGCTGGGACTGAGCGCCCGCCCCGACTACCTGTCGCCGGCCGGGGAGGCCGCGTCGAAGCGTCGCTGCAGGTCGGCGTAGCTGATCGCGCCGTCGAGGAAACCGAGGGTTCCCGCGTCGAGCAGCTCTCGGCCGGCGCGCTCGACCATGCTCAGCACGGCGCGGGCCAGGCTGCCGCCGACACTGACTCGCGTCACGCCGAGGGAGAAGAGGGTGGGTGCGTCGATGGTGTTCGCCAGCCCGGCCACCACGTTGAGTGGGCCGGGGACGGCGGCGGCGAGCCGGCGAATCGTGTCCGCCTCGACGACCCCGGGCACGAAGACGCAGTCGGCCCCGGCTTCGACGTACCGCACCGCCCGCTCGACGGTCTCGGCGAAGACGTCCCCGTCCGCGCCCACGAAGTAGGTGTCGGTGCGGGCATTGAGCAGGAACGTGCCGGACGGCGCGGCGGCTCGGGCGGCCGCGATCCGGTCGACCGCCTCCTCGATGCCGATCAGCCCGCCGCTTCGGGCGTCCTCCAGGTTGGCGCCCACCACCCCGAGCTCCACGGCGCGGGCCACGGTCTCGCCGACGGCCTCCGCGGTGGCGCCGTACCCGGACTCGAGGTCCGCGGTCACCGGGACCTCGACCGCGGCCACGATGCGCGCGACGTGCTCGAGCATCCGGTCGCGATCCAGCGCTCCCCCGTCCGGGACTCCGCACGACCAGGCGATGCCCGCGCTGGTCGTGGCCAGCGCCGGGAAGCCGACCTGCTCGAGGATGCGTGCGGAGCCGGCATCCCAGGCGTTCGGGAGAACGAAGCCGGGGCCGGCGTGGAGCGTGAGGAGAGCGGCGGCCTTGTCGCTCGAGGGTCCGGTGAGCACCACCCCATGATCGACGATCCCCGCTTGTCGCGACACCCCTTCCCGGTCGTACGCTCTCGGCCGCGACCTCCCGCGGCGCCGCGGACCGGCCCGGGACCGCCGTTGCGGCGTGCTCACTCCTCGAACAGCAGGCTTACGGCGAGCTCGGTGACGGCGGCGACGTCGCTGCGGCGCAGCCGTCCGGTCATCGCCATCCGGTGCAGCAGCGTGCCCACCACCACGTCGAACGCCAGGTCGACGCGGGCGCGCGGCAGGTCCCAGCGGGCAGAGAGCTGCTGCGTGAACGGCTCGCGGATCTGAGCGCGCAGCCGCGCGCGCACGTCGGCATCCCGCGCCGCCTCCCCGGTCAGGCCGACCATCAGCAGGCGCAGCGACGGGTCTCCGGCCTTCTCGGCGAGCCAGCCGATGGTCGCCTCCACCCCCGCGCGTGCGGGGCCATCGCCGGCGGGCGGGCTCCCCAGCGCCGCGGCGAGTGCCGCCACCGCCATCTCGCCCTTCGACTCCCAGCGGCGGTAGAGGGTGGTCTTCGCCAACGCGGTACGCCGCGCGATCCGGTCGATCGTGGTCCCCGTGTACCCGTGCTCGGCGATGAGCTCCACCGTCGCACGCAGGGCCGTCTCCTCGACGTCCGCGCGGCGCGGGCGACCGGCCCGCCCTTGCGCGCGGTGCCCGCCGTACTCGCTGTCAGTCATCTCACGCTCGCCGGCCTTTCTCGCCCGAGACCCGGGGACCTACCCTGGAGATATCGAAACTATCAGTAGCGAAAGGTCGGTGGCAATGACGGGCGCACACCAAAGGACTCTGCTCGGCGAGCTCAGGGACGCGGTGGCACCGCGGACGGTCCTCCTCGTGGCAGGAGTCCTGCTGGTCCAGCTCGCGTTCGTCGCCTCCTACGTCGGTGCCTTCCATGACCCGACGCCGCACGACGTCGCCGTCGGCGTGGTGGCGCCCTCGCAGCAGGCCGCGGAGCAGCTCGCCGGACGACTCGACGCGATCGACGGCCACCCGCTCTCCCCCGACGTGGTCAGCGACCGGGCCACCGCGGTCCGGCGGATCCGCAACACCGAGATCGCCGGTGCGCTCGTGGTGCGTCCCGCCTCGAAGACCGACGAGCTGCTCGTCGCCACCGGCGGAGGGGCCTCCCTGGTCACCGCCTTGGAACGGGTCTTCTCGCACGCCGAGGCCGCGCAGCATCGACAGGTCACCACCACCGACGTGGTGCCCCTCGAGGCCGGGGACGCCCGGGGCCTGTCCGGGTTCTACCTCGTCATCGGGTGGCTCGTCGGCGGCTACCTCGTGGCCTCGCTGCTCGGGGTCGCCAAGGGCGCCCGTCCGGCCAACCCGCACCGCGCCGCGATCCGGCTGGCCGCGGCCGTGCCCTACGCGCTCCTCTCCGGTCTCGGCGGAGCGCTGATCGTCGACCAGGGTCTGGCTGCCCTCACCGGACACTTCTGGGCGCTGGGCGGCCTCGGGGCACTGGTCGTCCTCTCCGCCGCCACCGTCACGATGGCCCTGCAGGTCCTGTTCGGGACGCTGGGAATCGGCCTGACCGTGCTGCTGTTCGTCGTCCTCGGGAATCCCTCCGCGGGCGGCGCCTACCAAGCACAGCTGCTGCCGGCGTTCTGGCGCGACATCGGCGCGGCCCTGCCCAACGGGGCCGGCACCTCGGCCGTGCGCGAGCTCTTCTACTTCGGCGGCACCGGTGCTGGGGGGCACGTGGCGCTCATCTCGGGATACGTGGCCGCTGGTGCGGTCGTCACCATGCTCGCCTCGCTGCGTTTCGCCCGGCGGCTGTGAGCGGGCACTGACGGGCGCCGTTGCTGTTCGTCGTCACCCACCCGGAGCGGCCCGGTCTGCCCCTGAACCGGGGAGCGGCCCACGACGTCATGGAAGCAGGACCACGACGAAGGAGTGCGTCATGACGCTGCGAGTGGTGACGGCGGCAGCTGTGCTCGTCTCGGGAGGGGTGCACCTGAAGCTGTGGTTCGACGGCTTCCGGACCATCGCCGTGATCGGCCCGTCGTTCCTGCTCAACGCCGCCGCCGCGGTCCTGATCGCCGCCCTGCTCCTCGCCTGGCGGCACTGGTTGCCCGCGCTGCTCGCGGTCGGCTTCGGGCTCGCGACGCTGGGCGCCTTCGCCATCTCCGCCACCGCGGGGCTCTTCGGCGTGCACGAGGCGTGGACCGGCGCGCCGCAGCTCGCTGCCGCGGCCTCGGAGGTCGTCGCCGTGGTGGCCGGCGCCGGCGTGCTCCGACGTTCCGCTCCCCGCGGGAGCTCTGCGGGCAACCGTCGGAACCGTGGACGCGGACCTCGGTGAGACCCGCTCGGATCCGTGGCGCCGGGCGCCTGCCCCACGCAGCCCCGGCCGGGACCACTCACCTGCGCAGCCGCAGCACCGGCGTGCCGTCGGGCAGTCGGACCTCGACCGAGGCGATCTGCCCGCGCGGGACGCTGGTGGCCGCGTCGAGGTGCATCCACCTGCCGGGGACGGCACGCCAGGTGGCCACCTGCTCGGTGCGCCCGTCCTTGGTGTGCACGACCAGGGCGTAGCCCGGCGCGCCCGTCCCGCTGCCCTGCGTCGGCCCGTAGCGGCAGGAGAGCTGCAGCTCGGTCCCCCACGCCCTCGAGCTCAGGGCCACTCGGGCGGTCATCGGCACGTAGCCGATCTTGGTCATCGGCGTCCCCGTTGCGACGGTCGCGGCCGGTGGCGCGCTCGGCCGCAGGACATCGGTTGCGGCGACCGCTCCTGTCGTGGCCACCAGCACCGCGGCGGCCGCGAGACCCACGGCCCGTCGGGTGCGACGCTGCCCGGTCCGTCGTACCTCTGCGACCAGCGAGTCCAGCAGCGTGTCCGGCACCGCCTCCTCCGCATCTGCCTCCTCGAGCACGACCGGGTCGACGCGGGCAAGCAGACCCGGCAGGCCGGCCAGCTCCCGTACGGCGTCCGCGCACGCGGCGCACCCGGACAGGTGCTGCTCGAACTCCCGCCGTTCCGCCGGCGCCAGCGCGCCGAGCACGTAGGAGCCGTCGAGGTGGGCGTAGGCACAGCTCATGCTCCGACTCCTCTCTCCTCGAGCGCGAGCCGCAAGGCGCGCAGGGCGTAGTGCGTCCGGGACTTGACGGTCCCTTCGGGAACGCCGAGCCGCCGTGACGCCTCGGCGACCGACACGCCGCGGTAGTAGCACTCCCGCAGGACCGCCCGGTGCTCCGCGGACAGCGTCCGCAGCGCGTCGGCCACCACCCAGGACATCAGCAGCTCATCGGTGCCGTCGCTGCCCCCGCCGGCCTCGGGCACCTCCGCGACCGTGAGCTCGGGGTGGCTGCGCTGGGAGCGCCACTCGTCGATGACGATGTTGCGCGCCACCGTGAACATCCAGGAGCGCACCGAACCCTCGCTGCGCTCGAGCACGCCCACCCGCTTCCACGCCCGCAGCATGGTCTCCTGCACCACGTCCTCGGCGCGCGCCCGGTCCCCGCCGGTCAGCCGCAAGCAGTAGCCCCACAGCGCGGCCGCGTGCTCGGCGTGCAGGTGCCGCATCAGCGCAACGTCGTCGGACACCGGACCTCCTCACCGCAGACACGTGCCGGGGGCCGGTCGGGTTCAGTGTGCACTCTCCCCGACGCGCGGATCGGGCGTTCGGCGTGGCCGGCAGCCCCGACGCAGCCAGGGCCGTCTTGAACCGAAGCGCGCGCGTCGTCGTGACTTCGGTGAACCGACATCTCGGCGGCGCCCCGCCGCTCGCCGAGGGAGGGAAGGCATCATGTTCTCCACGTCCGACCTACCTGCTCCTCGTCTTCGGCTGGCCCTCGCCCTTGCCGCTCCAGCCCTGGTGGTGGCCGCCTGCGGGGGTTCTTCGAGCTCCACGAGCGGGCCGCGCGCCTCCACGGCGCCGGCCGGCTCGACCGCACAGACCGTGACGGTGGAGACCCGCAGCGGTGATCTCGGGACCTTCGTGACCGACGGCTCGGGGCGCACGCTGTACCTGTTCGCCGCCGACCATGGCGGCACGTCGGCGTGCACCGGCGCCTGCCTGTCGGCGTGGCCGCCGCTGACCACGAGCGGCACGCCGTCCGCCGGCGGCCAGGTCCAGGCCGGCATGCTGGGCACCCTGAGCCGCGGCGGTTCGCTGCAGGTGACCTACGCCGGCCACCCGCTGTACTACTACGCCGGCGACAGCTCGACCGGGGACACCAACGGACAGGGCGTGGACGGGTTCGGCGCCACGTGGTGGGTCGTCTCGCCGGCCGGCACCGCGATCACGCACAGTCCCGGCGGTGGCACGCCCGCCTCCGGTGGGTCGCCAGGCTCGGGTGGCTACGGGTACGGCAGCGGCGGCTGGGGCTGACCAGCGCCCCTCCCGGCAGGGGTGCGCCCCTCGACCGTGCCCGCGCGGTGGGACCTAGCGCTGCGCGCGGTGACGGTCGACGGCGCCCAGGTGCAGGTGCTCGGTGTGGTAGACGGCCTGGTCGAGGAGCTCGGAGACGTGGTCGTCGTAGAGCGAGTAGACGATGTTGCGCCCGTGGCGTTGGCCGTCGACGAGACCGAGGTTGCGCAGCAGCCGCAGCTGGTGGGAGACGGCGGACTGCTCCATGCCCACGGTCTCGGAGAGCTTCCCCACGGTCGTGGGGCCGTCCTGGAGGGTGGCCAGGATGAGCAGCCGGCTGGGCGTGGCCAGCGCCTGGAGGGTGGTGGCCACCGACTTCGCGGTCGCAGCGTCCAGAGGGGTGCGCGGTGACCCTGCCGTCGACTCCGTGTCCCATACTGGTCAGCGTACTCGCGACTGCATGAACACATATTCATGTGTCTACACTGCGCTGGTGTCCGTGCAGCAGAGCCAGCAGCAGCAGGTGACCTCCACCCTCGCCCGGGACCGGTCCACGGCTGGTCCCGCGGCGCGGCCGACCTCGGCGCTGCGCAGCGCGCTGACGCTCCCCGAGGTGCGGTGGGCGGCCGTGGCGACGGTGCTGTTCGCCGTCGGCGGGCTGACCCAGCTCGTGGGCGCCCCGGCGCCGGTGTGGTGGACCTGCTACCTGGCGGCGTACGCGGCCGGCGGCTGGGAGCCGGCACTGTCGGGCCTGCAGGCGCTGCGCGAGAAGACCCTCGACGTCGACATCTTGATGATCGTCGCCGCGCTGGTCGCGGCCGGCATCGGACAGGTGTTCGACGGTGCGCTGCTGATCGTCATCTTCGCCACCTCCGGCGCGTTGGAGGCGTTCGTCACCCGCCGCACCGAGGACTCGGTCTCCGCGCTGCTGTCGCTGGCCCCCGAGCAGGCGACGCGGCTGACCGCCGACGGCGGCGAGGAGGTCGTCGACACCGACGTGCTCGCGGTCGGCGACGTGGTGCTGGTGCGCCCCGGGGAGCGGGTCGGCGCCGACGGCGAGGTCCTCGACGGGCTGCTCCGAGGTCGACCAGGCCTCGATCACCGGCGAGCCGCTGCCGGTGGTCAAGCAGCCGGGGGACGAGGTGTTCGCCGGCACCTTCAACGGCACCGGCGCCCTGCGGGTCCGGGTGAACCGGCCGGCGCACGAGTCGGTGGTCGCACGCATCGTCGCCCTGGTCGAGGAGGCCTCGGCCACCAAGGCCCGGACCCAGCTGTTCATCGACAAGGTCGAGCAGCGCTACTCCGTCGGTGTCGTGGTCGCGACGCTGGCGCTGTTCGCGGTCCCGCTGGCGTTCGGCGCGGCGTTCCAGCCGACGCTGCTGCGGGCGATGACGTTCATGATCGTCGCCTCGCCGTGCGCGGTGGTGCTGGCCACCATGCCTCCGCTGCTGGCGGTGATCGCCAACGCCGGCCGGCACGGCCTGCTGGTCAAGTCCGCGGTCGCCCTGGAGGAGCTCGGGAAGGTCGACCTGGTCGCCTTCGACAAGACCGGCACGCTCACCGCCGGCACCCCGAAGGTCACCGACGTCGTGGCCGCTCGGCGGACCTCGACCCGGACGCCCTGCTGACGGCTCGCGGCCGCCGCCGAGCACCCCAGCGAGCACCCGGTCGCCCGCGCGGTCGTCGCCGCCGCTCACGAGCGCGGCCTGCCCGTCGCGCACTGCGAGGACTTCTCCTCCACGCCCGGCCGCGGGGTCTCGGCGCGCGTGGACGGTCGCCGCCTGCGGGTCGGCGGTCGCCCGCGCTGCTGACCGACGTGCCGACGCACGCCAGGCGCCCGCTCGAGCCTGGAGCGGCTCGAGGGCGCCGGCCGCACCGCGGTCGTGGTGCTCCTCGACGGCACCCTGGTGGGGGTGCTCGGGCTGGCCGACCGGCTCCGCGACGAGGCCGCGGCGCGGTGACCGCCCTGGACGCGGCCACCGGCACCCGTCCGGTGCTGCTGACCGGCGACAACCAGCGCGCCGCGCGACCGGCTCGCCGCCGAGGTCGGCATCATCACCGTGCACGGCGAACTGCTGCCCGCCGACAAGGCCACCCGGGTCCAGGCGCTGAAGGACGCCGGCGGCTCGGGTGCTGCTGGTCGGTGACGGCGTCAACGACGCCCCGGCGATGGCCACCGCCGACGTCGGCGTCGGCGATGGGCCGCACCGGCTCCGACCTGGCCATGGAGACCGCCGACGCCATCCTGGTCCGCGACGACCTCGCCGCCCTGCCGAAGATCATCGCGCTCTCCCGCCGGGCGCACCGCGTGGTCAAGGCCAACCTCGTCATCGCCGCGCGCGTGATCACCGGCCTGGTGCTGTGGGACGTCCTCGGCACCCTCCCCCTGCCCCTCGGCGTCGCCGGCCACGAAGGCTCCACCGTCATCGTCGGCCTCAACGGGCTGCGCCTGCTGCGCCGTTCGGTGTGGACCCACGCCGCTGCCCGCCCGACCCGCTGAACCCGACTGGCTGCGCGCACTGGATCACCGGTAACCGTGTGGGGACGAAGGGAGTAGTCCCCAACAGCCGCGTCGACACACTGACCCCCGGGTCCGGTCTTCGCCCTGCTGCTCCTCGCCTCAGGCGCCGGCTGGCTGTGACCCGCGGCGCGGCGGACGCGATGCCCCGGTCTCCCGGTCGCCGGTCAGCGCGTCTCCGACTCGGGACCGGCGACCCTGTTTCACCCGACGGCCGGGTGCTGCGGTGGAAGAGGCGGCACGTCATCGGGTCGCCTGCGCGGACACGAAGGAGTGTCGGACATGGCTCTCACCCACCGCAGCATCGCCAGTGGCCTCGTCGGCCTCGGGACCGCGATCGCCCTCATCGCCACCACCGTGCCGGTGCAGGCCGCCGACGTGGAGCTGGCTGCCCACCTGCAACCCACGGCCGGCCACCACCACGCGCGGGGGCACGCGGAGTACGAGGCGGAACACGGCACGCGTGACCTCGAGATCCACCTCGCCGGGGTCCGTGCCCTGCACGGCAAGCAGCTCACCGTGCGCGTCCACGGTGCCTACGTCGGCAGCATGGTCGTCAACCGGTACGGTCGCGCCCACCTCGAGCGCCACACCACCGTCCGCGTGCGCGCCGGGAACATGGTCCGCGTCCGCACCCACGCGGGCAGGCTGGTCACCTACGCGACGTTCTACCGTCACCACGACTGACCTTCGGCGGGGTCGCGGCCCGCTGCCTTCCGGCCGCGCCGTCCCGGGTTGGGAACGCGCTGCCTCGGCCATGGGAGAATCCGCGGGTCGGACTGCTCGGGAGGCGGAGACACGTGGACGGTGACCTGGACCAGATCCTGCTGGTGCTGCTCGGCTTCTTCGCGACGCTCACGCTGTTCCTGGTGCTCATGGACCGCCTCGAGACCACGCTGGATCGCCCGCGGCAAGCGCGCGACGGGTTCCGCAGCCGAGTCCGGGGCTTGCTGGACCGTGGCTCGGCTGCCGTCGGCTCGACCTCCCTCGACGAGGAGGACGCGCACCGGTGACCGCATGGTGGCAGCTCACGGCCGCCGTCGTCGGTGGTCTGCTGCTCGTGTGGCTGGCCCTGGTCGGGGTGCTCTACGCCGTCGGGCGCAGGGAGCAGGACCCGGCCGGGCTCAAGGCCGCACTGCGCCTGGTCCCCGACGTCGTACGCCTTCTGCGGCGCCTGGCCGCCGATCCCACCCTGCCTCGCGGGGTCCGGATCCGGATGCTCCTGCTGCTGGGATACCTGGCCATGCCGATCGACCTGGTTCCGGACTTCATCCCGGTCATCGGCTACGCCGACGACGCGATCATCGTGGCCCTCGCCCTGCGCTCGGTCACCCGCGCGGCCGGCGCCGACGCGCTCACCAAGCACTGGCCCGGCACTGCTGAAGGGCTCACCGCGGTCAAGCGCCTCGCCGGCGTCCGCTGACCCGGCGGTCTTGGCGGTACGGCTTGCCGGCGTCCGACCGCCGCCGGCGAGCCGGCGGGGACGTTCGCCCCTGCCGGGCGGTGTCGGGATGCCGCAGGATGGAGATGATCGAAAGCGCCCAGGGAGCGCCCGTGGCAGACATCCGAACCATCCCGCTGCGACACGCCGCCGCAGCCTCCACCACGTTCGCGATCCTGCTGGGCATCGGCGTCATGGCGCCCATGCTGAGACTGCCGCAGCTCCTCACCGGCGCCCTCGTCAACGCGGACCTGCTGGTGGCCGTGGTGCTGGTCGGCCCGCGAGCCGCTGTCAGCATCGGCGTCCTGCCCAGCCTCTTCGCGGTCGTCACCGGGCAGCTGCCCGCACCGCTTGCACCCCTGGTGCCACTGATCATGCTCGGGAACGCCCTGCTGGTGGGCGCCTTCGCGCTGCTGCGCCAGCGCGGCTGGTGGCTGGGCGTCGTGGCGGCGGCCGTGGCGAAGTGCTGCTGGCTGTTCGGCGCCACGACCCTGCTGGTCGCCACCACCGGCCTGCTCGACGCACCGGTGGCCCCGGTCGCGCTCACGATGATGGGCTGGCCCCAGCTGACGACCGCCCTCGCGGGCGGGGTGATCGCGTATGCCGTCCTCGCGCCCCGGAGGAGGCCGCTGTGACCATCACCGTCACCTTGGTCCGGGACGACCGGATCCGTGCGGGTCGGGTCACCGTCGCCGTCCCCGAGGGCATCACGATCAAGCAGGCGGCGGACCTGGCCGGAGTCGAGTGCCCGACCTTCTGCATGCTCTCCGAGCTGCCACCGGGCAGCACGGGGGCGCCCTCCACGTTCGGCAACTGCGGCCAGTGCAACGTCGAGGTCCGTCGCGCCTCCGGGCGGACGCTCACCATGTGCGCGTGCCGCCATCTGCTGACCCCGGCCGAGGACGGCGCCGCGATCACCGTGCACAGCGCCAGGCTGGACAAGGGCAGGGACACCAGCGCGGCACTCCTGGCGCTCGAACACCGGGCCTCCTGCCTCACCTGCCCCTTCGGGGCGGAGGAGTGTGAGCTGCGCGCGATGCTGGCCGGCCACGACCTCGGACTCGACCGCTACCCCCGCGAGCAGCGTGAGGCGGAGCCGCCGGACGAGAGCCACCCGGTGCTCACCCAGCAGCAGGACAACTGCGTGCTCTGCCATCGCTGCGAGACCATCTGCCCGGTCGGTGCCCTCCAGTTCCTCGGGCGCGGGCCGGACACCCGGTTCCGGATCGACCCCGACCGCTGTGTCTACTGCGGCCAGTGCAGCCACGTCTGCCCCGCGGCTGCGATCGTCGAGAAGTCCGCGATCGGTCAGGTGCGGGGGGCTCTGGCCGACCCCACCACGTTCGTCACCGTGCAGGTCGCCCCCGCGGTCCGGGTCGCCGTCGGCGAGGCCTTCGGCGTGGCACCGGGCACCAACCTGATCGGACGTTTGTACGGCGCCCTGCGGCTGCTCGGCTTCGACGCCGTCTTCGACACCAACTTCGCCGCGGACCTGACGATCGTCGAGGAAGCAACGCAGCTCGTCGACCGACTGAACAACGGCGACGCCCTGCCCATGATCACCAGTTGCTGCCCGAGTTGGGTGCGGTACGTCGAGACCTACTGGCCCGACCTCACCCCTCACCTCTCCACCTGCAAGTCGCCGCAGCAGATGCTCGGTGCAGTCACGAAGGGCTGGTGGGCACGGGCGCAAGGCACCGACCCGGAGACCATCGTCAACGTGTCCGTCATGCCGTGCACCGCGAAGAAGTTCGAGGCCCAGCGCGAGGAGATGGCCGACGAGGGCGGCCGGGACGTGGACCACGTGCTCACCACGCGGGAGCTGATCCGGATGTTGAAGGCGGCACACCTGCAGCTGCCCGACGTACCCGAGGACGCGCCGACCCCCATGCTGTCGGAGCAGACCGGCGCCGGCACGATCTTCGGGGCCACCGGTGGGGTGCTCGAAGCCGCGCTCCGCACGGTCCACGCGCTGGTGACCGGCAAGGAGATGGCCGACCTCGACGTGCACGCCGTGCGCGGAACGAACGGTGTGCGGGCGGCCTCGGTCGACCTCGGCGGCCGGACGGTCGAGGTCGCCGTCGTCCACGGGCTGCACAACCTGCCACCATTGCTGCAGCAGATCCGTGACGGGCACTCGCCGTACTCGTTCATCGAGGTGATGGCCTGCCCCGGCGGCTGCGTCGGCGGCGGCGGGCAACCGCGCGGCTTCAACATGGCAGTGCGCCGGCAGCGGGCCATGGGCCTCTACGCCACCGATGCCGGGCTGCCGAAGCGGCGCTCACACCACAACACCGAGGTCGCCACCGTCCGCGCGACCCTCACCGAGGACGAGCGGCACCGGCTGCTGCACACGCGCTACCGGCCGCGCCGCCCCGGCCCCCGCATGCTGGTGCAGTGACCCCGAGGGGCGTGACCGTGGAGACACGGGTCGACCGCCTGGGCATCTGTCGCCGCGGTCACCGCGCGTGCGGGCCTGCCGTTTCGAGCCGCTTTTCCATGACCGCCTCTCGCCGGACTCCGTCGGGCATGAGACCACCAAGCTCACCGGTGCAGGCGAACCCGTGGCGCCGGTAGAGCCCGTCCGCGAACGTGTTGCCTTGCGTGACGTCCAGCCGCAGGACCCGCGCGCTGAGGGAGCGTGCCCATCGCTCCACCTCGGAGACCAGGGCGTCACCCACGCCACGTCCCCGGACCACGGGAGCAACCCACATCGAGATGAGCTCCGCGACCCCCTCGAACGGGGTCACCGGCACGCCGCTCACCATGCCGACCGCACAGCCGTCTGCCGTCGCTACCACGTTGTGCGACCCGGGCAGGGCGAGGCGCCGGCGCCACCGCGCTTCACGGTCGTTGGCCACCTGCCAGTCCGCCAGGCGCGAGCCGAACGCGTCAGGAGCCTCGGCGAGTGCGGCCAGCCGCAACTCTCGCCACGTGGCCCAGTCATCAGGGTGGAGCCGCAGAAGGGCAATCACGCGCGCAACGATGCCGCACGACGAGCAGGTCCGCGAGGCGATTTCCGGGACAGGGAGCTCTTGTCGGCGCGCGAGGTATGCGACGACGGGGAGCGACCCGCACGTCAGTGAAGGCCCAGCCGGTCTCCTGCCCGGTGTCGCTCTCCTTGCGCCAGGGTCGAGGGCACCTGCCAGTCCAGGACTGTGCCATGGGGCTCGTTGTGGTGAACCGTGAGGCTGCCGCCGAGCTTGTGCGCGCGGGTGGCGAGGTTCGCCAGCCCACTACGGCGGTCGGCGCGGCCGATGCCAAGTCCGTTGTCGCTGATCGTCAGACGCACCTCGGCTCCGGCTACCGTCAGCGACACGGTGGTTCTGGTCGCCCTGGCGTGCTTGGCGACGTTGGTGAGCGCCTCTTGGACCACGGCCAGGATCTCCGGCCGCGCCTCGGCGGGAATGAGGTCGGTGAGCCCTTCGGTGACCAACCGGGGGACGAAACCGAGCATCGGCGAGACACTCTCCACGATCAGGGCGAGGTCGGCGATGAAGGCCCGTGCGTCCAGGGTTCGCGGGGTCCCGGTGATCGCCGTACGGAGGTTCCTGATCGCCTCGTCGATCCGCTCGATGACCTGGTTCGCTTCCCCGGCCTGCTCGGGAGTCAGTCTGCGGCTGAGCCGGCTGAGAGACATCGCCGCGGCGTAGAGAGTCTGGATCACGATGTCGTGAAGGTCGGCGGCAACACGCTGCCGCTCCTGCAGCAGCGCCACGTCCGCGACGCTGGCGGCCAGCTTCTGCTCCGCGAGGACACGTTCGGTGATGTCCGTGACGAGCACGAAGAACCCGTGCGGTTCGCCCTCGATGAGCCATGGGATGTACGCCGCCTGGGTGTAGCGGGTCCGGCCCGACGTGTCCGTCAGGGTCCGGTTGAACGACTGGGACTTCCCCGCGAGCGCCGCCTTGATGTACGGGAGGTTCTTCTCGTACACCTCGGCACCGAGCAAGTCGCGGATGTGCATGCCCCTCATGTCCTCGGGGGCGACCCCGAACCACTCGACGTACGCCGCGTTCGCAACCTGATTGCGCTGGTTCTGGTCCCAGTAGGCGACCATCCCCGGAAGATGGTCCAACAACGCCACGACCAGCTCCAGATCTTGGCCGGTGAGGCGCTCCACCCGGTTTTCCACCGCCACCCTTCCCCTACCGTGACCCCTCGCTGGCCAGTATTCAGGGAAGATCGGGCATCGTCGCGGGTCCATCGACCCTTGCACCAGGGCCAGAACGGTGACTCGGCGAGCCCGGGTCGTGGCGAAGCCGCTTCTCCACGGCTCCCGGCGACCACGCCGGCGAAGAGTCATCACCCCGACCGGTGCCGCGGGCGAGCCGGAGCGCGTCCGGCACGGGGCTCTTGTCGGCGAGCACCGGCGGAGCCCGGCTTCACGCGTGGGCGCGACGTCCGCCATGGTGCCGGCAAGCGCGAGGATGGCAAGGACGAGGACCACCTCGCCGGCGAAGACCCAACGCCAGTTGGCGTACGTCGTCAGCAGCCCGCCGATCAACGGGCCCGCGGCCACCGCGCTCGCTCCTGATGCGGCGACGAGTCCGTACGCCCGCGGGCGCTCGCTCTCGCCGAAGTTCGCCGCGGCGAGCGCCACGATCGCCGGCAGAAGGAGCGCCGGCGATGCCCGGCAACAGCGACCACCCGATCATCAGCACCGCAAGGTTCGGGCGATCGAGGTGATGAAGGAACCCGTCCCGTAGATGACGGCACCGACGGCGAAGGCCCGTTTGCTGCCGACCGTCTGGCCGATCTTGCCGCCGGTGACCATCAGCGAGGCCATCACCAGCGTATACAACGTGATCACGGTCTGGATGCCGGTGACCGTCGTGCCTCGTTGGCCACCGAGGCGATCGACACGTTCATCACCGAACTGTCCAGCGTCATCAGGAGCTGGCCCGCCGCCAGGGTCAGCAGCACCGTCCCTGACGCTTTCCGCCGACCGCCCGGGCGGGACACGACCTGCCATCGGCGCGTTCCTCCCTCGATAGCTGGTCCAGGGTTGCCGTACATGGCCGTCGCGGGCATGGTCTTTCGGCCCCTGCCCGAGAGCCGGGTCTAGGTGCCGGCGTATCGCTGACGACCGGTCGCACCGCCACGGGTCCAGTGCCCGATGTCGAAGATGAAGCCGAGGACCACGAAGGTCCAGCCCCAGCCGTTGACCCCGGTGACCGGGCTGTAAGCGAGGACGTAGAACAAGGTCGCGTAGGGGAAGAGGATCAGTCCGAGCAGCGGGACCAGCAAGCCGGTGAAGGCACGGTCCACCAGGTTCGTGAAGATCCAGACGAGGCCCAGGGCGACGCGCGGTGCGAACCCGGCGAGCAGTGCGAGCAGGCATCCCATGGTGGATCCTCCCCGGCCGGTCGGATAGCCGACCACCACGCCATTGTCCGCCCCTCCCTTCCGGGCTGTCCGCCGAAGGCGGGACTTCCTGCATCCGCGCCGCCGCGCAAGACGCCTCACCGGCATGGCGGCTCCCCGACCCGGAGATCCAACTGCGCAAGAACCGCATCAACGACGCATGCCCGGGACGACTGCAGCAGGAATCCGCGCAGGGGAGAGGCGGCCGAGGAGGTGGTCAACCTACGCCGCGCCCTGACTGACTCATCGACCAAGCCAAGGGCATCGTCATGGCCGAACGACGCTGCACACCCCAGGAGGCCTTCGAGGTGCTGAGCGCACCGTCCTCGCACACGAACGGCCTCACGTCAGCGGATCACACGTCGTGGGCTGACGTCGCAGCGGTGAATCCGCCTTTGTCTAGGTCAAACGGTGAGACTCCTCACCGGTGCCGCCCGGAACAGACCCGGCAGGCGCAGGCGCTGTACGAGTCATGGCTGATCTCTTCGACTCCCTGACCGTTGGTGCCTGGACGCTGCCGAACCGGCTCGTGATGGCGCCGCTGACCCGCAACCGTGCCGAGGGCACGGTGCCCGGCGACCTCGCGGTGGAGTACTACTCCCAGCGCGCCTCGGCCGGCCTGATCATCACCGAGGGCAGCCAGCCCACCGCCGAGGGCCAGGGCTACCTGAACACCCCCGGCTTCCACTACGAAGAGCAGCTCGCCGGGTGGCGCCGCGTGGCCGACGGCGTGCACGCGAACGGCGGCCGGATCGTCGCGCAGTTGATGCACGTCGGCCGCATCTCCCACCCCGACAACACCGGCGGTGAGGAGATCATCGCGCCGAGCCCGGTGGCCGCCCCGAACGAGATGTTCACCGCCGACGGGATGAAGCCGTTCCCGACTCCGCGCGAGATCACCGTCGAGGAGATTCCCTCGATCGTCGAGGGCTACGTGCAGGCCGCCCGCAACGCGGTCAAGGCCGGCCTCGATGGCGTCGAGGTGCATGGCGCCAACGGCTACCTCATCCACCAGTTCCTAGCGCCTGGCTCCAACCACCGCACCGACGAGTACGGCGGCTCGCCCGAGAACCGGGTCCGCTTCGCCCTCGAGGTCACCCGGGCGGTGGCCGACGCGATCGGCGCCGAACGGGTCGGCATCCGCATCTCGCCCGCCCACAACATCCAGGGCGCCACCGAGGAGGACCCGGCCGACGTCGCCGCTACCTACCGGCTCCTGGTCGAAGGTCTCGCGCCGCTCGGACTGGCCTACCTCAGCGTCCTCGCCGACCCGAAGCAGGACCTGATCCAGGACCTGCGCCGCACCTTCGGCGGCGTGGTCATCGCCAACGACGGCTTCGGTGAGATCACCACCCGCGAGTCGGCGCAGGAAATCCTCGACAAGGACCTCGCCGACGCGGTCGCCGTCGGTCGGCTCTTCCTGGCCAACCCCGACCTGCCCGCTCGGTGGCAGACCGGTGCCGACCTCAACGAGCCGAACCCCGACACCTTCTACGGCGGTGGCGCCGAGGGCTACACGGACTACCCGTTCCTCGACGACTGATCGAGCTCGCTCGCCCGACCGCGCGGTGCCGGGAGCTCGCGCACCGGGCCCCAGAGACGACTGGGTGTGGCCGCACTTCGTCCGCACCAACCCGAAGGCGGGCAGCAGGGTCGAGGTCGGCTCAACCGTGCAGCTCGTCGTGGGAGACGGCTGACGCGCACGCTCATGCCGCGGAGAGCGAAAGCGCGGAACGCACGAAGTGCGGTCATTGGGGCCAGTGAAGGTCTAGCGTGCGGCCATGATGCGTAGGACGGGCCTGGCCGTCGCGGGTCTCATGGGCGTACTGCTGGTCCTCAGTACGTCGGCCTACCGGTACGTGTACGGAAGCTGGTGGCAGGCGCCAGAACGCATCCCCTACTGCGGACGGACCTACGTCGCTGGCACCGCCGGCCTGACCCTCGCAGATGTCCGTCGCCGTGAAACCTCGACGGCCTTGCCCGGTGATCGTTCCTACCCGCTCGTCGGCATCGGCACGGCGCCGCCAGTGGTTGGCGGAGACATGCTGGCGGCGGTTACCCCGGCTGCGCAGCGAAGGAGGCTGGGTGTCCCGTGCGCGATGGTTCTCTACCTCAAGACCGGCGGTGACGGGTACAGGGCCTACGGCATCACCGGAGGCCCGTAGGTCGCGTAACGCTCGACCGAGCCGCACTCATTTGCCGCTGTCCGCGCGCTCTCCGGGGAGCGCCAACAGCCGGCGGCCCACCCCGGCAGCGACATCGACTACCCTGTGCGGTGCAGGGCTGGCCGGGGTTTCCTCGAGGGTTTCATCGAGGGTTTCAGCCATGTCCCGCCCTCGTAGCTCAGGGGATAGAGCGTCGGTTTCCTAAACCGTGCGTCGCAGGTTCGAATCCTGCCGGGGGCACCCAGCAAAACCGCAGGTCACACGGCCTTTTCACGGTCCGGCACCTCCTCCTCGAAGAGCATCGGATCCGCCTCAGTACACATTCTGTAACACACCCGCCTGGCGGGCCGCCTCGTCCAGCCGCGCGGCCACCGCGTCGAGCTCGTCCGGGAACAGGTGGCCGTAGCGGTCGAGCGTCAGCGTCGCCGAGGCGTGACCGAGCATCCGCTGCACGCTCTTGACCGTCGCTCCCGCCGAGATCGCGAGCGACGCCGCCCTGTGCCGAAGCTCGTGCGGGACGAGTCCGGCGACGCCGGCTTCCGTCGCGGCTCGGTCGAAGTAGCCGCGCCGGAAGTTCTGCACCCGGAGCACCGTCCCCTGCGGGAGGGGAAGACCAGGTCGTCCGGCCCGCGCCCGAGGATCTCCTGCCGGAGCTCGTCCAGCAGGAACGCCGGCACCGGGAGCCATCGAGCCTGGTGCGACTTCGGCGTCCCGAACACGACGCGCCCGTTGACCTCGGCCACCGCGTCGGTGATGTTCAGGCGCCCACGATCCAGGTCGATGTTGTGCACCCGGAGAGCGGATGCCTCACCCCACCGCAGACCGCAGTAGCCCAGGGTCAGGACGAGGAGCCGATAGCGACCTGCCGCGGCGGCCAACGCATGCAGCTGGTCGTGTCGCAGATACCGCCGCTTCTTCGACGTCAGTCGAGGCAGGTCCACGCCGATGGCGGGATTCCTCGGGAGCCGGCCGTCCTTCACGGCGGCGTGGAGCATGCCCGTGAGCAGGTGGTAGGCCTGCCGCACGCGTGACGCGGACCGCCCGTCGCGCTGCATGTCGTTGACCCATTCGGCTACTGCGCCGAACGTGATCCGCCCCAGCTGCACCTGGCCCCACCGTGGCAGCACGCACGTCTGCAGCAGCGACTTGTATGACGCCTGAGTCTTCGGCTTCAGATGCATCTGTGCCGCGAGCCAGCGCTCTGCCCACTCCGCGACCGTGATCCGGCCGGCCGAAGGGTCGACGTACGCTCCGCTGTTCCGCGCATGATCGAGCGCGGTCATGAAGCGCTCGGCGTCGACCTTCCGGCGAAACGACTTGGACCTCTGACGACCGCGGTCGTCTCGCCACCGCGCACGCCAGGAGACCTTGCCGCTCCCCAGGATGAGCTTCTCGATCGCCATGGACGTTCACGCCGCTTCCTCGAGCAACCACCGACGGACGGCCGCGGGGTCGTAGCGAAGATGCCGACCGACGCGGAAGGCCGGCGGGCCGACGCTCCGGTGCCGCCACTGGTAGAGCGTCCCGACCGGGACGTGGAGGAACTCGGCGACCTGCTGAATGGTCCACAGCTCGGCCAGCGGAACTCCGGTGCCGCCATCGTTGTGCACTTGCATCTGACTCATGCCTCTCGTCGTGGGAACCCTGGCGAACGCTCCGCGCTGTTATCGGGTGCGAGCCAGCGCCGCCGAGTAGACGGCGGCCGCGGCGGTGTCGAGGTCGAGGTAGCCCTGGCCGACGAACACCCAGTTGGAGACGACCTCGAACCCCGCGGGGAGGTCGTCGTCGACATCGAGGACCTGGCGGATGTCGGCCTCGGGGTCCAGGCCGGCCGGGTTGTGCCGGAACCGGCGGCGGACCCGGCGGATCTGGCCGAAGGTCACCGAGTAGGCCCGGGACTTGGTGATCGGGTGCCCGCGGTAGCCCAGCGTGGCGAGGTTGGCCAGCAGCCGCCCGTAGGCGTCGTTCTCGGCGGCGAGGTCCTGGGCGGTCTCGATGATCCGGAGCGCGTGCGCAGAGGCGCCAGCGAGGCGGGCATGGCCGACCGAGCGGACCCGGGCGGGGAGCCCGAAGTCCTCGGTGGCCTTGGTCAGGTACTTCGCCAGGTACGCCGCGACCTGCTCGGGGTGCACCAGCCGCGCTGCACGGCCGGAGTCGCGGGAGGCGACGTCGGTGATCGACCGGGTGTCGACCTGGCTGCCCCACCGCAGCCGGTACACGGTCCCGTCGCGCAGCGGTGCGGCGTCCAGCTGCACCTTCGCGGCGGCGGTCTTGATCGCGTCCTCGAGGTCGCCGGTGCCCAGCGGCAGGTCCGGCGCCGGGCCGTCGGGACCCTGGGGGCCGTCGAGGCGGATCGGCACGTGCAGGTGGATCAGCCCGCGGGCCTGGAACTCCACGACCTTGGAGTAGGAGACCTTGCACCGCTCCCGGAACGCCTTGACCGACATCCCGCAGAACCTGGCGAGGTCGCGCTGAAGTGTGATCGTGAACCGCCGCCACAGCTCGGGGGCGTGCCACTGCCACACCACGTGGCCGGTGTAGTCGTAGCACTCCGCGCACAGTGGGGTGCCCAGCCGCCTGTCGTTCTCCTGGTGGCGGGCGTTGCACCACAACGGCCGACCATGAGGGCAGACCGGCTTGTCGCGGCGGGCCCGGCAGGGACCCTTCTGCCGCACCCCGTGCACCGGCCCGAACGACGGCGCGGTGAACGTGGCGAACGTGCACGGATGATCCACGACCGACTCCGGGATGCCCTTGCCGCCGGCCAGGCCGCACAAGATCAGATGCCAGGCATCGCCCTTGTACTCCGCGCTGCACGAGGGCAGACCTCCGCACGCCGGTTCCCACACCGCACATACGTGGTGCCGTCGAGCTCCTGGCACGAGGAGTAGCTGTGGCCGACCTCGCCGGTGGACTTGTTGACCACCATCGTCGAGCCGACCAGCCGCACCGGACGGGCGCAGCCCCGACCGCGCCGTTCGGCGGAGTCCAGCCCGGCCTGGCCGATGGCCTCCCGGCTGAGCGGTGCGTCCACGTCGTACTCCCGAGACCAAGAGCACGCCGGTGGGTAACCCTGGCCGATATCCCACCGACGTGCGGTCCTGGGGAACCCCAACCCGCTCCGGGTCGGGGTCTGTCGTCGCGGGCGGGCCAGGGCACCGTCGCGACAACGCTTCCTGCGGTTGTGCGGTCGTGCTGTCCTCGCCCGGGCCGATCACTTCGTGGCTGGCGATCAGGGTCGTGCTCGGCATTCGCTGGGTGACCCGTTCGGCGAGGGGTCCGACCGCCAGGGCACCGACCATAGGACCCTTTTCGGACAAAACCAGGCCCACTCTCGGCCGGATCAGGCCCGACCTTTTGACCAGAATTAGAGGCCGATTGTCTGTCCTCGTATGGGGTCGTCTGGGGACGTCTGTGGACGTTGCTGTCAGCACCGCCGGTTGCAGTCAAAACCGTGGCGAAACTCGTCGAACAAAGTCACGGGAAATCTCGCATAACGAGACCGGAGGTCGTCGTCCTCGGCACCGAAAGGACTCGGCGAAAGCACGGAGAGCCGAGATCCGGTAATGGCTGCACCGTCAGCGGCGTACCGCCCGCAGCAGGCAGCGAAGGCCAGTCCTCAACCGGAGAACTGTTCGTCTTGGTCGGTGGCGGCGTGAGCTCGGAACTGCGCACGCATTGCCGGTTGTGCGGCCGCGAGTGCGAGTGCGAGGGCCGCAACGGTGGTCCAGGTGAGGCGGGGTCCTGCATTGTCGAGCAGTTGGGTGCCGAGCAACGGTGCTGCGATACCGGCGAGGCCCCAGCTGATGCCGTAGACGGCCATGTACCGGCCGCGCGCGGTCTCGGGGGCGATGCCGGCGACGATGGTGTAGGCACGACCGAGCAGGATCAGGTCGCCGACGCTCCAGATGACGGTGGCAGCGATGAAGCCCAGCGCGCTGGTGGCGAGGCCGTTCAACAACAACCCTGCCCCCAAGATCGTGTAGCCGAGCGTCATCGCACGGAAGTCGTCCAGCATCCGCATCCTCGGACGCGCGAGCAGGGGCTGCCCCAGCACCATCGTGGTGGCCGAGATGGTGAGCAGCACCCCGACCAGTGAGGTGCTGTGGCCGCGCTCGGTCAGCGTCAGCGGCAACGCGATGGTGATCTGGAGGTAGATGACCGCGAACACCGTGCCCAGCGCGAGCATGGACAGCAGCCGCCGATCCGCCCACGCGTCGACCTTCACCATGCCGCGCGTGCGCGTCTCCTGTGCTCGAGGCAGCAGAGCCACCACCACGACGGCGCAGACCAGGCAGGTTGCTGCGTCGGCAACGAACAACCAGCGCAGGTCCACACGCGCCAGCAGCGCTGCCAACAGCCCTGCGCCCATCCCGGCCGCGGCCATCGCCGCCGCCAGCAGCCCGTAGGCGACCGGGCGCTGGTCGGCGGGTGTCACGTCGGCGATGATCGACTGGCTCGGTGGCTCGTAGAGCTCGAACATCAGGCCGAGCGCCACCACCGCAATGGTGGCCTGCGCGAGAGTCTGCGCGCCGGCGATGCCCAGTTGCGCTATCGCGGTCCCGGTTAGCCCGATCACGATGGTGGCCTTGCCGCCGATCACGTCGGACAGGCGGCCGCCGAACAGCCGTGAGGGGATGGTGGCCAGCCCGAACGCCGCCAGTAGGTACCCGGACTGGCTCACCGAGGCGTCGAAGTTCTGCACCAGCGTGACCGCTAGAAACGGCAGCGTGAACGCACCCAGTCGGTTGACCGTGCGGGCGAGGACGAGGACCCACACCGTCGTGGACAGACCTCGCCATCCCCTAGCGGCTGCTGTGGTCATGATCGCCGGCATGCGTCCCCCTGCAACGTGTGACTGGTAAAGTGCGTATTGCCAGTGATTCGAAGTGGTTGGGAGCCTAGGGAAGGGACGGTGACTGGTCAAGTGGCGTTTGATAGTCACGTCTTGACGCTGGTCGAGGTCGCCGCGCGCCTCGTCAATGAGCTCACGCCAGGCCACCGGGGCGGTCAGCCATACGAGGCACCCACCGGCGAGCAACGGATTCAGGCGACCGCCAGAGCCCTGGGCGGCAACGGGCGGCGCACCCCCGACGTGACTGACCGTGATGCCGACACGCTTACACGGTGCGCGGCCGACATGCGCCACGCGTTCCTGGCCACGCACGCGGGCGAACTGGCCCACGCCGCCGACATCGTCAACACCCTTCTGGCCCGCACCGGAGCACGACCCCAACTGGACCCCCAACCCGGCGGCGGATGGCACGTCCACTTCCACGGCGCCGACGACACACTCGCCACCGGCTGGGCAGCCGGCTGCGCAACCGGCCTCGCCCTGGCGCTCGGCAGCAACCTCGCCGGCCGCCTCGGCCTCTGCCACGCCGACCGTTGCGACCGCGTCTACATCGACACCTCGAAGAACGGCAGCCGCCGGTTCTGCTCTACCACCTGCCAGAACCGCACCAAGGCGGCAGCACACCGGGCTCGGAAGTAGACCGGGGTTTGGCCGTGGCTGTGCTGCTTCAGGGTGCCTCGAACCTCTGCGGTGACGGGCCCAGCGCAAACGTACGGATCCGCCGCTGATGGCGAAACGCGCGGCGGTAGTCGAATTGAGGGCGCCGACTCGCTCTGGCAGGATCCCCTGCGCCAATACCCGACGAGTCGAGGTGTCATCGTGCTGACAGATCCCGCAGCGATTGGCTCACTCCTGCGTCCTCTCGAAGCCAAAGACATTCCCGCACTCGCCGAACTCACCCGCGCCAACCGCGAGTTCCTGGCCCCGACCAGTCCGCTCCGCCCGGAGGAGTACTTCACTGACGCAGGGCAGGAGCGCGCCGCGCTGGAGAGCCTCAAGGCCGCTGAGAACGGCACTGCGCTGCCGATGGTCATCGTCGACGGGGCGGGCAGTCTGGTCGGCACGCTGAACTTCAACAGCATCATCCGAGGGGCGTTCCAGTCCGCAAGCATCGGTTACTGGGTCTGCCAAGACCGAAATGGTGAGGGTTTCGCCTCCGCAGCGGTAGCCGCGGCGAAGCGCACAGCCCGAGAGCGACTTGGCCTCCACCGTCTCCAAGCAGAGACCCTCGTCGACAACGAAGCGTCCCAGCGAATTCTCATCAAGAACGGCTTCATCCAGTACGGCCAAGCCCCCAACTACCTCAAGATCGCCGGGCGTTGGCAGGAGAACCGACTGTTCCAGGTGACCTTCCCCGACGCCTAGCGGGAGCACTGACGAACCGCGCGTCCAACGTCCGGATGCGCCGCTGTGTGAGCGATCCTCCCGGACTCTTCTGAGCGGCTCATTCTGGCGACGTCTCGGATCATTTGCGCGGGGAGACTGCCAGGGTCAGCGCGGGCAACAGCAGTCTGTAGGCCCTGCCACTTAGGTGGAGGCCGTCGCTGGCGAAGGCGTGGATACCCAGCGGCGCGAACAAGGGCAGGGGGTCGATCAGTCGTGCATGGCAGGACTCGGCGACGGAGACGGCCGCGGCCCGGTACTGGCTCACGACGGCATTGGTCCGCTCTCCAGAGCCGAGCCTCGCTTCGTGCACGCCAGGAGGCGCCACCATGACCCGGATTCGAAGCCGGTGCGACGTCATGAAACGCGTCAGAGCTCGTTGGAAGTCATGCACCGGAATCGTGTTCCACGGCGCGGCCTCGTTGGTGCCGACGGAGATGACAACGGCGTCTGCGCTGCTCATGGAGACGCCATCTGCCTGCGCCTCGAGATCAAGCACCGTGGCTCCGCCCACGGCAGCATTCACGACGTCCTCGCCGATGCGTGGAAGCTCGCGTTGGATGCGGGCGAGGTGGCTGTCCCCGAGGAGAACGATTCGCACCGGCCCAACACTAGATCGCCTCAGCTCGACCGCTCATGCGGCGCAGAGGTAACACGGCCTTGTTGGTGAGGATTTTCTTCTCTCTGTAAATGCGCCGGCTTCGCCGGCGCGCGGTCCCGGCTGCGGGCGGGCGCAAGCGCCCGTCCTCGCCGGGACCAACCGACAAGAACGGGCGCTCGAGTTCAGCAACTGCTCGCGGGTTCCGAGCCCATCCCCCTGAGCCGTGATCGTTCGGTCACGCCCGGAGCGTCAAGAGCGGCTTCGCCGTCACACGTGATTCGCTGCGCTCACTCCTGACCCTCCGACCGCTGACCAGGTGCGGCAGTTATCAGGGGGACGGGGCAGCTGTGGCGAGGGTCAGCCCTTCACCAGGTCGCCGTACCGCTGGCGCGCCGCCTCGCCGCTGGTCCCGAGGAGGTTTCCGATCGCGGCCCAGCTGACGTGATGCTGTCGAGCATCCACGACGGCCTCCAGCAATGCCCGGTCCGCCTCGGCGCGGCGGGCAGCCGCCAGGCGCAGGGCCATCAAGCTGGAGGCCTTGCCCTCGTCCTCCGGCTGTGGCTCGTAGGCCTCGAAAGCGTCGGCGAGCTCGTCGGCGTGCGCCAGGATCTCTTCGAGTGAACGCGGCATGGTCCTCACCTCCCTAGGAACTTCGGTCGTGCGGTCATGGCGTGGACGACCACGAGGCCAGGCTTGTCGCGGCTCTCCACCACGCCGACCTCGACGAACCGGCCCGCCCGGTCTGCTCCGATCACCATCGTCATGTCCTCAGCCACCAGGAACGTCCGCACCGGATTCCGCAGCGCGTGCAGCATGTCTTCGTCCTCGACTCCGTGTCGCCTGGCCGAGTCGATGACCAACGGCTCCGGATCTTCCATTCCAAGTTACCTTCCCATCGCTTCGCCGACAAGTTACCTTGCGCAACCGACAGTCCGGCGGCGCCCGGAGGCCGGGCTCGACGAGGCGATGGAGGTCGCGGACGAAGTGATGGATCTGGAAACCGAAGACCACGAATCTGTACACATTCTGTACACAGCAATTCGAGAACCCCTGTAAAACGACCACAAGCAAGAACAGTCGTTTCCGCAGGTCAAAGGCCACTTTCAGAAATCTCACCACGGCGTCGAAACTCCGCTGGAGCGCGTTCCTAAACCGTGCGTCGCAGGTTCGAATCCTGCCGGGGGCACTCAGCAAGAACCGCGGGTCAGCGCCGGCGGCTCGTCCCGGAGCACCGTCCAGCGAAGCCAGGGAACGAGCGCTCGCCTCGGCCAAAGTACCAACCGAGGTGCGCCGCAAGGCGCACGGTTGAAACGCGCAGAACTCGCCTCGCTGCCCCCGCAGCGTTCGACCCAAGGCGCTGGCTGACCAACGCAGGAAGCAGCGAAGGGCGACAACTGTCGGGGACGGCGCAGCCGTGTTGCGGCACGCTCTCTCTCGTGTCCGAAACGCCCGCCGATGCGCATCGAGCAGGAGCCACTGCCTTCCTTGCCTCTGTGTGCGGTGGCCTCGTTCTTGCCGCCGACGAAGTGACGTCCGTGCCCACGGCCGTCGTCACCACGGCGCTGGTCCTCTTCCTCGGCGGTATCGTCGGGTTCGGAGTGCTCGCCTTCCGCGACGCCAGGACGAGCGACACGGGTGTCTGGCGCGCCCCGTGGACAAGCGTTCGGGCTGCGTTTCGGGCTCTCTTGGCGCTCGCACCCTGAGCCCCGCGCGCCTGGCGGCTCACCACGATGGATCCGAGGCGCACCCCAGCACTCAAGAAGGAGAGGCGGGCGCCTTCCTGGCCGCCACCCCGGCTCGAGCCTGCCGCCGGCACAACTGGGGCACGCTGTGAGGCGTTACGCGTTCGTCTCTCCCCCCGAAGGGCGCCGCCACCAGGACTGGCCGACCAGCCACGGCAGGCTGACGGGTGGCTGCGGGCGAGGTGAGCCGGAAGGCCCGCAGACTCAGCCTGCGTCAGGCGCCACGGCGCGACTGGCCACCCGGCTCGTCCAGCCGACCACGAGACGCACCACTTCGGGGTCGACCGGACGCCGCATCTCCTCCTTGTAGCGACGGAGCGACGGAGCGGCCGGCTGCCGGCGGAGAAGGTGGGTGACGTCCGGCACGAGGTGGACCTCGGCCCGCTCCCCCACGATCTCAGCGACGCGCTGGAGGTCCTCCGGTGGTGTCTGCAGGTCCTTGCTGCCGGTGACGGCCAGCACGGGGACCCGGAGCCGGCGCAGGTCTTCCCCTGCGTCATGCTCGAGGAACTCACGGAACCACTTGGCGTTGAGCCGCCGGCCGCCGACCCGAGCCACGTCCGTGGTGGTAGCGGCGATCTTGGCGTGGTTCTTGGCCTGCTGGGCGGTGAGATCGACACGCAGCAGGCGCAGCACGAACCGCACCGGCGTGGGCAGCGTGGGCGCGATGGCCTTCGCCTGCCACCTCAGCAGCTCGCTGCCCGTCCGCGCAGCGCCGGAGAGGAGCACCACGCCGGCCACGGGAACCCCGCGGGCCGCGACCATCCCGGCCAGGATCGCGCCTTCGCTGTGCCCCACCACCACGACCGCGTCCTCGCGGACCTCGGGTCGCGCCCGCAGGGCGTCGACCGCCGCCGCGAGGTCGTCGGCGTTGTCGGTGAGCCCGGCCGCGCGCCAGTCCAGCTCCGAGTCGCCGACCCCGCGCTTGTCGAAGCGCAACGACGCGATCCCGGCATCCCGCAACGCGGCGGCGAGCTGGCGGGAGACGTCGATGTGCAGCTTCTTGTGGCGGGTATCGCGGTCCAGCGGCCCGGAACCGGAGACCAGCACAACGCCCGGGAACGGCCCCGGACCGTCCGGCAGCTCCAGCGTGGCACCCAAGGGTCCGGCCGGCCCGGGCACCGAGACCTCGAGGGCGCTCATGCTCGCGACTCCAGCCCGGCGGCCACACCCTCGGCGTCGTCGGTGCCGATGACCACCTTCGCGAACCGTTCCCCGGCCAGGTCGAGGACCACGGCCGGCTGGTGGCGGCGCACGGAGACCAGCGTGCGCCCGCGGCCTCGCCAGGTGCCGATCTTGCGGATCCCCGGCATCCCGAGCCCGGGAGCACGCACGCCCCGGGCGGCCTCGAGCCCCTCCGCCGCGACGCGGACCGACGTCACCGCGGACAGCGGGAACTCGTGGTCACGGACGAGGCCGAGCAGCTTCTCGACAACGGAGAACCGCACGACGATGCGGTCCCCGTGGACAGTCAGTGTTGTCATGAGCCCATTCTATTCTCAGGATTGAGAATGTTGTCAAACGAGATATCGTTCAGGCATGGCCAGTGCCGAGCTGCTCCTCCATCCCGTCCGCCTCCGCATCGTGCAGAGTCTGCTCGGCGGACGCACGCGCACGACGGGTCAGCTGCGCGAGGACCTGCCGGACGTCGCGCCCGCCACCCTCTACCGCCACGTCGCCACGCTCCTCGAGGCCGACCTGATCCAGGTGGTCGACGAGCGGCGGGTGCGCGGCGCCGTCGAGCGCAGCTACCAGCTGCGTGACTCCGCGCCCAGCGTGGGAGCCGAGGAGGCGGCCGGCATGACCGTGGAGGAGCACCGGCAGGCATTCCTCACCTTCGTCGCCGGACTCCTGGGCGCGTTCGACCGCTACCTCGGCAACGGGGACGTGGATCTCGGCCGCGACCTGGTCGGCTACCGGCAGGCGGCCCTGAACCTCACCGACGAGGAGACGCGGGAGCTGATGGCCGACCTCGGCGCCGTGCTGCGTGCGCGGCTGGACCACCCACCCGCGCCCGGTCGGGTGCGGCGGATGCTGACCACCGTGCTGATGCCCGACCGCTGACCTCCCCCCGGGCGGAAGGTACGACGGACCGCACACCCCTTGCCGAGCGGAGTCCGCCTGGAGTTGGCTGCGGGGATGAGCGACATGTGGGCACCACCCGAGGACGACCCCCGCACCTACGGCAACCCGGTCGGCGAGCTCGCGACGTACCGCGAGTACCTCACCAACTACCGGCTGACGATCGAGCTGAAGTGCGAGGGACTCAAGGCCGCGCAGCTCGCCCGGAGATCGGTGCCACCGAGCAGCCTGAGCCTGCTCGGCCTGGTGCGCCACCTCGCCCAGGTGGAGCACCACTGGTTCCAGCGGGTGCTCCAGGGACACACCGACGCGCCACGTCTGTACAGGCGCGAGGACGACCGGGACTGGGACTTCAACGGCGCGCTGCCCGACCCGGCCGTTGCGGAGGAGGCCTTCTCCACCTGGAAGGCAGAGATCGCCCGGGCGGACCAGTGGTGGGCCACCCTCGACGAGGCCGAGCTGGGGCGCGAGGTGCCGGTCCACGACGGCGCGGTCGCGGTCCGCGACGTCCTCGTGCACCTGATCGAGGAGTACGCCCGCCACGCCGGCCATGCCGACCTGTTGCGCGAGTGCATCGACGGGCGCACCGGCCAGTGAACAGGATCGGCGACGCGCCGACGCTTGCCCTTCTCCTCCGCGGGGTATCGCCCTAGCCTCGCTCAGGACAGGAAGGCAGGTGGTGACCGTGCCGCTCGGGCAGGGCATCGGCGAAACGTGGGAGGCGGTCCGCGACCGCATCGAGGTCTCCGGCCACGGACCGGTGTGGCAGGTGACCGCCGGGTCCTTCGATTCGGCGCTGAGCTACGCACGCGAGCGCTTCGGGGACCCGGTCGTGCTCCGGCGCCGGGACCGGCACCGGTGGTGGCCGCGGGTCACGCTCACGGTCACCACCGACCCCACGTTGGCCGAGAGCGCGCCACCGTTGGAGGACCTCGCCCGCCCCGTCGTACCGCAGCAGCCCCGGCGCGTCCGCGAGGACCTCGAGGAGATGCCCTCGTCGCTCGAGGCGTTCTTCGCCCACCAGGACGAGCGGCACTGAGCTCACTCCCCCGCCAGCATTGCCTCGAACAGCTCGACGTACTGGATCAGGTGCCGGTCCCCCAGGAAGCGGTCGCGCACCCGCTCTCGCGCGCCCGCTCCCGAGCCGGGCGCAGGCTCGCTCGGTGCAGCAGCCTGGCCACGGCGCTCCGCGAACGCGTCCAGGTCGGTCGGGTCGTCGCAGGAGCAGCCCGCTGCGCCGTCCTCGATCTGGTCCTGGATGCCGCCGACCGCGGAGGCGACCACCGGCCTTGGCCTTCCACATCGGCTCGGTGACGGTCAGACCGAACCCCTCGACGAGGCTCTTCTGCACCACCACGGCTCGCGCAGCGCTGCAGCGCGTTGACCAGGTAGGCGTTCTCGTCCACGTCGTCCATGGGCAGGGCGACCAGGTGCACCCGGTCGCTGCACCGCCGTGCGGTAGCCCGACGCCACTGGCCCGGCACTCCTCGAGCACCTGCGCGCCCTCGGGGTCGTCGCTGACCCCGCGTACGTCCGGGCCGACCAGCATCAGGTGCGCGTCCGCGGGGCATCTCGCCCGAGGTGGTCGGCGAACGCGGCGAGCACTCCGGCCATGTCCTTGAGCCGGTCCCAGCGGCTGACCTGGAGCACCACCGGGCGTCTCTCGCGGCAGCGGTCCGCTGTCCAGCGACCAGGCTGTTGCGCGGGCGCACCTGCCCCGGCGGCCGCTGCGCCGGTTGAACGCAGACGCTGCCCCCGGTGTGCGGAGTCGGCGACCAGCCCGGCGGTCGCAGCGTGGCGGCCGACGTCGGCTGGCTCAGCTCGGCGTTCTTCGGGCTGAACGGATCCAGCGACGGCGGGATGATCCACACGCTTCGTCGCCGCGACCCACGGCGGTGCGTACTGCCGCCGGGAGAAGATGAACGCGTCGGCGCCGTCGAGAAAGCCGCCGCAGGAAGTCCCACCCGACCTCGGTCGAGCTCGCCGGTTCGTCCCGCCCGATGTGGCACCGCCACACGACCCGGGCGCCCCAGCGCCTGCAGCCGGCTCGACCAGCCCCGCCGTCTGCGGGTCGTGCAGCAGCACGATGTCCCCCGGCCGCACCAGCTCGGCCAGGCCGGGCATGTTGTGCGCCTCGAGCACCTCCCGTAGTGGCCGCCGCTCGGCCTGCCCGAGCTCCCCGCCGTCGCCGGGCGAACCGTGCAGGACGTTGTGCAGCCGCTTGGTGATCGCGAAGAACTCCGGGTCGCCGTCGAGCACCAGCCAGCGGGTGTCGACCCCGGCGCCGCGGCCGTAGGACAGGATCGCCTGGAGCATCTCGGCGACCCCGCCGCCCTGGGCGGTGGCGTTGACGTTCCACACCACGGTGCCCCGCAGCTCCTCGCGCGCGCGGGCGGCGAACATGCGCAGCCGCTCGGTCCGCGCCGGCTCGAGGAACTGCTCGAGCCGGGCCAGCTCCATCGCGTCCACCGCGACCTCCCGCATGACCCCATCGTCTCACCGGACCGCGCCCGCGGGGAGCGCAACCGCGATGCAGGCGCCAAAGACGCCCAAACGGGGCGCGAGCCGCCTCCCCGGACCGGGGCACGTCGCCCCCGACGAGGGGCTCACTGCTCGCGCCGGACGCGCAGCTCACGCACCGCGAGCACCAGGGCCGCCAGCGTGAACGCCACCGAGCAGGCGAAGGTGAACCTCACCGCGGCGCCGAGCTGACCGGGCCCGGCCGTGATCCGGAACACCGCCGCCAGGATCGCGGCACCCACCGCGCTGCCGATCCGCTGGCCGGTCTGGAGCGCACCGCCCGCCGCGCCGCCCATCTTCGGGGGCACGCCGTCGAGGGTCAGGGTGATGTTCGGGCTGATCACCGCACCGCTGCCGATACCGGCGACGAGCAACGGCCCGAGCAGCACCAGCGCAGTGTGGTGCGGAAGCGTGAGCGGCACCACGACGGCGACCGTGGCGAAGCCGGCGAGCACCAGGCCGAGGCCGGCGACGGTCACCCAGCGGCCGCGGGAGCCGACCAGCCGGCCGGCGAAGACCGAGCTCAGCGCGGAGCCGACCGCGAACGGCATCACCGACAGCCCGGACTGCAGCGGGCTGTAGCCCAGCCCGTTCTGCAGGAACAGCGCCAGCACCAGCCAGATCCCGCTGAAGCCGCAGAAGTACGCCGTGGCCAGCAGGATGCCGGGACCGAAGCCGCGCGCCCGGTCGAACAGGCGTACGTCGAGCAGCGGGCTGCCTCCCCGACCGAGGACCCGACGCTCCCAGCGGACGAAGCCCCACGTCGCGGGCGGCACGACCAGCACCAACCACCAGGTCCAGGTCGCGGGGTCACCCTCGGCCTCGATGACCGGGAGCAGGATGCCCAGCACGGCCGCGGCCAGCAGCACCGCCCCGGTGAGGTCGACCCGGGACCGCACCGAGCCCTCGCTCTGCCCCGGATCGCGGCGCGGCAGCAGCCGGTGGGCCAGCACCATCGCCACCACGCCGATCGGAACGTTGACGAAGAAGATCGCCCGCCAGCCCTGACTCGCCCCGAACGCCGCGAGCAGCAGGCCGCCGAGCAGCGGCCCCGTGGCCGCGGACACCCCCACGGTGGTGCCGAAGATCCCGAAGGCTCGGCCACGCTCGGGACCGGAGAACAGCTGCTGGATCAGCCCGGTGTTCTGCGGGGTCAGCAGGCCTGCGGCCGCGCCCTGCAGCAACCGGGCGACCACGACGAGCATGATCGTGGGTGCCGCGCCCGCGCCGGCGCTCGTGAGCGTGAAGGCCACCAGCCCGAGCAGGAACATCCGCCGGCGGCCGACCAGGTCCCCGAGCCGGCCGCCCGCCACCAGCGTGAGCCCGAACGTCAGCGCGTAGCCGGAGATGATCCACTGCACCGCCGCCGGCGAGGCGTGCAGCCCGTGCTGGATGGAGGGCAGCGCGACGTTGACGATGGTGACGTCGAGCAGGGTCATGAACCCGACCAGCAGGGTCACCGCCAGCGCCCGCCACCGGCCCGGGTGCGGGTCGTCAGCACCCGGGGAGGCCGCGGGGTCGGCGCGGTCGTGGAGAGTAGACATGCCTCACACGGGTACCCCGCTCGCGCCCAACCGATTCGAGGAGTGAACCGCATGACCGACCAGCCGACCGTCGCCTTGCTCGGCACCGGCGTGATGGGGGCCGGCATGGCCCGCAACATCGCCGCCGCCGGACTGCCGTTGCGGGTCTGGAACCGCACCCGGGACAAGGCAGGACCGCTGGGTGACGCCGGAGCCACCGTGTGCGAGACGCCCGCCGAGGCCGCCGACGGCGCCGACATCGTGGTCACGATGCTGTTCGACGCCGACAGCGTCGCCGCGGTGATGCGTGAGGCAGCGTCCGGCCTGACGCCGGAGACGGTCTGGCTGCAGACCGCCACCGTGGGCGTCGAGGGCTGCCAGGAACTGGCCACGCTCGCCGAGGAGCTGGGGGTGCGCTACGTCGACTCCCCGGTGCTGGGCACCCGCAAGCCGGCGGAGGACGGCACGCTGGTGGTGCTGGCCTCCGGCCCCGAGGACACCCGCGAGACCGTGGCTCCGGTGCTGGAGGCGATCGGTTCCCGGACCCTGTGGCTGGGTGCGGCCGGGAAGGGCAGCCGGCTCAAGCTCGTCGCGAACTCGTGGGTGCTCACCGTGGTGGAGGGCATCGCGGAGTCGCTGACACTGGCCGAGGCGCTGGGCCTCGACCCGCAGCAGTTCCTCGACGTGGTCAAGGGCGGCGCCATGGACGCGCCGTACGTCCAGCTCAAGGGGTCCGCGATGCTCGCCGGCGAGTTCGCCACCGCCTTCGGTCTCGACGGCGCGGCCAAGGACGCCGAGCTGATCGTCGAGGCCGCCCGGGCAGCCGGCGCGGACCTGGCGGTGATCGAGGCGGTCCGGGACCACTACGTGCGGGCGCGCGAAGCCGGTCACGGCGACAAGGACCTCTCCGCGACGTACCTCGCGCACTGAGCCGAGTGGCCCGCCGGGCACGCAGGTGTTAGCCTCGCCTTACTTAGGACAGCCTTACCTACTCTTTGTGCGAGGTGAGTAGTGCTCGCGAACTACCTGGTCGGCCTGCGCGAGGGCCTCGAGGCCAGCCTGGTCGTGGTGATCCTGGTCGCCTACCTGGTGAAGTCCCAGCGCCGGAGCCTGCTCTCGCGCATCTGGACCGGCGTGGCGGTCGCGGTGGGGGTCTCCCTGGCCTTCGGCGCGCTGCTCACCTTCGGCCCCAGCCAACTCGGCTTCCGGGCGCAGGAGGCGATCGGTGGTTCGCTCTCGATCGTGGCGGTCGGGTTCGTCACCTGGATGGTGCTGTGGATGGCCAGATCGGCCCGCGGGCTGTCCGGGGAGCTGCGGGGCCGGATCGACAGGGCCGCCGACGGAGCCTGGCTGAGCCTCGTGGTGGTCGCGATGCTCGCCGTGGGCCGCGAGGGCCTCGAGACCGCGCTCTTCCTGTGGGCGGCCACCGAAGCCGCCTCGGGAACCGCCGTACCGCTGGCCGGCGCAGCGCTCGGCCTGCTCACCGCGGTGGTGCTCGGGGTGCTGATGTACCGCGGCGTGCTGCGACTCGACCTCGCGAAGTTCTTCTCCTGGACCGGCGGGTTCCTCATCCTGGTCGCCGGCGGGGTGCTCGCCTACGGCGTCCACGACCTGCAGGAGGCCGCCCTCCTGCCGGGCGAGGACAGCCTCGCCTTCGACGTCAGCCACGTGATCGACCCCGGCTCGTGGGTCGGCACGCTGCTCAAGGGCACCCTCAACTTCTCCCCCGCGACCACCTGGCTGCAGGCGATCGTCTGGGTTCTGTACGTCGGGCCGGTGATGTTCCTCTTCTACCGGCAGATCCGCCGGGGCAGGTCGCCGTCCGCGAGGCCGCCGGTCCCCGCGCAAGCCTCCCGCTGACCGTCGCTCACTGCCTCGCCCGCACCGACCCCCGAGGACCGGAACCCCCATGCCCCACGTCGCCACGCTGACCCCTGCCCTCGTCCTGGCCCTGGCCGTCCCGCTCTCCGGCTGCACGGCCGCGCCGACGGACGAGGAGGGCGCCGGCACGATCACCGTCTCGTCGACCGACGACGAGTGCCGGCTCTCGACGGCCAGCGCCCCGGCCGGACCCCTGGTGTTCGCCGTGCGCAACGACGGCGACCGGGTCACGGAGTTCTACCTGCTCGACGAGGACGGCCGGCGCACGGTCGGCGAGGTGGAGAACATCGGTCCCGGCCTCGAGCGACGGCTCGTCGTCCAGGCGCGACCCGGCAGCTACGTCGCCGCCTGCAAGCCGGGGATGACCGGGGACGGTATCCGCGCGCCGTTCACGGTCTCCGGCACCACCCGGGACGCGGCGCCGCCGGCACACCGGCAGCGGAGGCTCGACGCGGCCACCGCCGACTACGCCGGGTTCGTCCGCGCCGAGGCCGACCGGCTGCTGGCCGGGACCCGCGCGTTCACCGCCGCGGTCAAGGCCGGGGACGACCGGCGGGCTCGCCACCTCTACCCCCGCGTGCGGGTGCACTGGGAGCGCATCGAGCCGGTGGCGGAGTCCTTCGGCGACCTCGACCCCACCATGGATGCCCGGGAGGCCGACCTCGCGCAGGGTCAGCAGTGGACCGGCTGGCACCGGCTCGAGAAGGACCTGTGGCCGCCGGCGCGTGACTACGAGGCGTTGACCGCCGCCCAGCGCCGTGTACTGGCCGACCGGCTGCTCGGCGACACCCGGACCCTCCACGACCGCGTGCAGAACCTCGATCTCGGGGCGGACCAGATCGCCAACGGGGCCAAGGAGCTGCTCGACGAGGTCGCCACCGGGAAGATCACCGGGGAGGAGGAGGCCTGGTCGCACACCGACCTGTTCGACTTCCAGGCCAACGTCGACGGCGCACGCCGCGCCTTCGCCGTGCTGCGCCCGGTGGTGCGCGAGGAGGAGCCCGCGCTCGCCCGGCAGATCCAGCGCCGCTTCGCCGATCTGCAGGACCTGCTCGACCGCCACCGCAGCGGCGACGGCTTCGCGTCCTACGACGCGCTGAGCACCGCCCAGGTCAAGGAACTCTCCGACGCGGTGAACGCGCTCTCCGAGCCGCTGTCACGGCTGACCGCCACGGTGGTCGCGTGAGCCGGTTGAGTCGCCGCCGACTGCTCGGCGTGGCCGGCGCGGGTACGGCGGCCGGCGCTGGGTTCGCCGGCGGGCTGGTCACCGACCGCGCCGCCGAGGCACCCTGCGGGACGTCGTACCCGTTCCACGGGCGCCACCAGGCCGGCATCGTCACTCCGGCGCAGGACCGGCTGCACTTCGCGGCGTTCGACGTCACCACCTCCGACCGCGGTGAGCTGGTGCGGCTGCTGCGGACCTGGACCACGGCCGCGGCCGCGATGACGCGGGGCCGGTCCGTCGGCGCCCGAAGCCCCCGCTCGTACGACGCACCGCCGGCCGACACCGGCGAGGCCCTCGGCCTGCCGCCGTCGGGCCTGACGCTCACCTTCGGGTTCGGCCCCACCCTGTTCCGCGACGCCGACGGCGAGGACCGCTTCGGCCTCGCCCACCGCCGGCCCAGGGCGTTGCGCCGGCTCCCGCACTTCCCCGGGGACATGCTCGACCCCGCGCGCAGCGACGGAGACCTGTGCGTGCAGGCCTGCGCCGACGACCCGCAGGTGGCGGTGCACGCGATCCGCAACCTGTCCCGGCTCGCGTTCGGCACCGCCGCGCTGCGCTGGGCGCAGCTGGGCTTCGGCCGTACGTCGTCCACGTCGTCGTCGCAGCCCACGCCGCGCAACCTGTTCGGCTTCAAGGACGGCACCGCCAACCTCAAGGCCGAGGAGGCCGCGCAGGTGGACGAGCACGTGTGGGTGGCTCGCGGCGACGATGCCCGCGCGCAGTGGTTGGCCGGCGGCTCGTATCTGGTGGCCCGCCGCATCAGCATGCACATCGAGACCTGGGACCGCACCTCGCTGCGCGAGCAGGAGCAGGTCTTCGGCCGCGACCGGGCCGACGGCGCGCCGCTGTCCGGCGGCACCGAGCTCACCCCGCCGGCCCTGCAGGCGACCGGCACGGACGGCCGGCTGCTGATACCGCCCGACGCGCACGTGCGGCTGGCCCACCCCTCGCGCAACCACGGCGTCAGCCTGCTGCGCCGCGGCTACAACTTCACCGACGGCAACGACCCTCTCGGCCGCCTGGACGCCGGCCTGTTCTTCCTCGCGTTCGTGCGCGACCCCGAGCGCCAGTACGTCCCGATGCAGACCACGCTGGCCCGCGAGGACCGCCTGAGCGAGTACCTCCAGCACACCGGCTCCGGGCTGTTCGCCGTCCCGCCCGGGGTCTCCCCCGGCGGCTTCGTCGGCGAGACCCTGCTCAGCTGAGGCGTGCCCACCTGCGCGTCACGCGTACGTGCCGTCCAAGGCGCGGTAGGGCTTGCCCTCGATCGTGCAGACGACCATGGTGCCGCTCTTCACCTGCACCGTCACGACGCGGTCCGGCTGCGCGAGACCGGTGAGCTCGGCCGTCAGGTTCTCCACGACCTGGTCGCCGTCGTAGTCCTGCCCCGTCGTCGCGGGCGGCGCAGCACCCAGGTCGAGCAGCCGGCCCCCGAGCGTCCAGCCGTTGCTCGCCTGGACGAGCGTGCCGGTCAGCGTGGTGAGAGACGGGCTCGAGCTGGTGCTCGGCGTCGGGCTCGAGCTGGTGCTCGGCGTCGTGGAGGGACTCCCGCTCGGGCTCGTGCTCGGCTTCGTGGAGGGAGTGCCGCTCCCGCTCGGGCTCGAGCTCCCGCTCGGCTTCGTGCTCGGCTTGGCGCCGGTGGAGGGGGCCGGCGAACCGCTCGCCTTCGGCGACGACGAGCTCGACGTACCGCCGGCCTTCGCGGCGACCTTGGCCGCCTTCGCCTTCGCCGCCTTCAGCTTGACCGCCTTCAGCTTGGCCGCCTTCGCCGCCGCCTTCTTCTCCCGCTCCTTCTTCGCGAGCGCCTTGGCCTTCTTCGCGTCCTGCGCGGCCTGCTCGGCCGCCTGGTCGGGAGCCGGCGGCGACGGGATGACGAACACGCCGGTGCGGTAGCCGCGGGTGAAGGCCATCACCAGGGAGACGTAGTAGTCCGAGGGGTTGTAGCGGAAGATCGCCGCGCGCATCCCGGCGTCGGTGAGCAGGTTGTCCGAGCCCGCACAGAGGTAGCCGGCCGCCGCCAGGGCAGCGTCGTTGAGGTCGTTGGGCGACTTGATCCCGTCCCCGTCCCCGTCCCGGCCTGCGACGGCCCAGGTGGAGGGGATGAACTGCATGGGTCCCACGGCGCGGTCCCACACCGTGTCACCGTCGAGACGCCCGCGGTCGGTGTCGTGGATGGCCGCCACCGGTCCGGCACCGTTCAACGGCACCCCGATGATGGCCGGGCGGGAGATCCCGTCGCTGCCGAGCACCGAGCCGCCGTACCGGCCATGGTCGGACTCGACCCGGCCGATGCCGGCCAGCAGCGTCCACGGCAGGTGGCACGCCGGGTCCTGGCGGTCCTCGGTCGTGGCCGCGTTCTTGTACGCGGTCATCGCCGCGGCCGGCAGGTCGTGGTCGAGAAGGGCGCTCGCGGTCCACACGTGGCCGCCGTGCGGGCTGTCGACGCGCACCTTGTTCGTGCCCGGGGCCAGCCGACCCTCGATCACGGTGCGCGGCGCGATGTGCTGCGGGGGCGGGAACGACGTGGCCCGATCCTCACGCCGCTGCACGTGGCTGATCGGGTCGATGCCTGTCTGGGGAGACGGCGTCTGGGTGCCCCCGCTGCGCGATGCGGCCGGCGCCGCGGTGTCCATCAGCGAGACGGAGAGCGGGCCCGCCGCTAGCGGAACCATCGAGACTGCCAGTGCGGTCGTCAGCCGCAGGCCGACGCGGGTGTGCCGTCCCATACCGTCATCCCTCATTCCCCGTTTTTCCCACTCGCGCCAAGGCTAGGTGGACCGCCGAACCTGCGAAGGGGTCGAAGGTCACAATCACCCGAACGGGCCATGCCGGACACCTCAGCGAGCCGGCTCGGTACCCGTCACGGAGAAACTCAGTCCCGCCTCGGCCAAGCGAGCGAGGAGCCGCTCGCCCATGGCCACGGCGGTGGTCACCTGCCCGCTGGTGGGCGGGTTGTCGTCGAAGGCCAGGCACAGCGCGGACTCGGCGAGCATCTTCGCCGTCTCGTCGTAGCCGGGGTCCCCGCCGGCGACCTCCGTGCGTACCCGTGTCCCGCCGCCCTCGCCGATGAAGCGCATGGTGAAGTGGGAGCGGGCGCGACGCTCCTCGCTCGGTCCCTGTCCCGCGGGGACGCGCGAGAGCAGCAGCGAGCGCACGGGCGGAAGCTGGGCGGCGGCGACGAGGGCGCCGACACCCGCGATCCCGGCCACCACGGTGGGCAGCTTCCGCACCGCCGCGTAGTGGCTGTAGGTGAAGGCGGGGCCGTAGCGGTCGAGCGCGGCCGCGGAGCGCTTGACGATGGCCGGGTCGAGGGTCGGCAGCGGCACCAGCCAGTAACCGGCCTCGGGGTCGAAGTGCGGCGTCCGGGCCACGGTTCGCACCCGCCGTCCGCTCGGACGCGGCTCGCGTGCCCGGCGCTCGGCGTGCGCCCGGCGCGTCTGCAGACCCCGCGAGAACGCCGTGAGCGCCGACGCGAACGTGCCCCCCGAGAACGAGGCGTGGGTGCGCAGGTAGCCGCGGACGTCGAGAGGGACGCCCTCGGGCAGCTGCAGGACGGTGAAGAGGACCCCGAGGTCGTGGGGCACCGAGTCGAAGCCGCAGGCGTGCACCAGCCGGGCACCGGTCTCCTGGGCGCGGGCGTGGTGGGCGAGGTACATCCGGTCCACGAACTCCGGCTCGCCGGTCAGGTCGACGTAGTCGGTCCCGGCGTCGGCACAGGCGGCCACCAACGGCTCGCCGTGGGTGACGTAGGGGCCGACGGTGGTGATCATCACCCGGGTACGACGTGCCACCGACCGCAACGAGGCGGGGTCGGTGACGTCGGCATGCAGGAGCGGCAGCCCCGCGAGGGCGGGGTCGAGCCCGGCGAGCCGGTCGCGGACCGCGGCCAGCTTGGCCGGGTTGCGCCCGGCGATCGCCCAACGGCAGCCCTCGGGCGCGTGGCGGGCGAGGTACTCGGCGGTGAGACCGCCGGTGAACCCGGTGGCGCCGAAGAGGACGAGGTCGAGTTCGCGGTCGTGATCGGGCACTCCGCCTCCTGGTCTCGGATGGGTGGGCCTTCACTGTGCCAGGCACGCCCGGCGGTCGTAGGGTCGGTCCCATGTGCCGCAACATCCGCGTCCTGCACAACTTCGAGCCGCCGGCGACGGCCGAGGAGGTGCACGCGGCGGCGCTGCAGTACGTCCGCAAGGTCAGCGGCGCGAGCCGGCCCTCCGCGGCGAACGCGGCCGCGTTCGACCGGGCGGTGACCGCGGTCGCCGCCGCGACGCAGCGGCTGCTCGAGGAGATGGTCACCTCCGCCCCGCCGAAGGACCGTGCGACGGAGGCGGCGAAGGCCAGGGCGCGCTCGGCGGCCCGGTTCGGCTGATGGCGGCGGAGCGGACCGGGCACCGCACCGACCGAGCGGCGCTCGACGCGGCGTTCGCGGCGACGCCCCGCGCGCGCTTCCTGCCCGAGGCGCAGCAGCGCTTCGCGGACCTGGACCGGCCGCTGCCGATCGGGTTCGCGCAGACCAACAGCCAGCCGAGCACCGTGCGCGAGATGGTGGCGCTGCTCGACGTCCACCCGGGTCACCGGGTGCTCGACGTGGGCTCCGGGTCCGGCTGGACCACCGCGCTGCTGGCCCACCTCGTGGGTCCCACGGGCCGGGTCGTCGGCGTGGAGGTGGTGCCCGAGCTGGTGGAGCTCGGCCGCCGCCACCTCGCAGGCGTCCCGCTGCCGGCCCGCGCGGAGATCCGGCAGGCCCGCCGGGGGGTGCTCGGGGTGCCCGACCTGGCCCCGTTCGACCGGGTCCTGGTCTCGGCGCAGGCGTCGTCGCTGCCGGAGCAGCTCGTCGCCCAGCTCGCCGTGGGCGGCACGCTCGTGGCGCCGGTAGCCGGCCACCTGACCGTCGTACGACGGACGGAGGCAGGGGCGGAGACCGACCGGCTGGGGGCGTACTCCTTCGTGCCGCTGGTCGAGGATCAGTAGGCGCCGGCCAGCTCGTCCGGCCGCCCCGCGGCGGCCGCGGCGATCGCGACGCCGGTCAGCGCGATCGCCAGGGTGAGGATCTGCACCGCGGCACCGACCCGGCCGAGCGCGCCGGTGAACGGCGTCAGCACCACGAAGGCCAGGAGCAGCAGCGGCACCCACCGCGGGGTCCGCCGGGCCAGGAACAGGGCGGCCATCACCAGGACCACCCCGAGGTAGAAACAGCCGATCCAGCCGTAGAGGAAGACGCTGAGCCCGACGTCGCGGGTGACCTTCACGAGATCGCCACCGGAGACCGCCAGCGCGCCCTGGTCGACGAGGGCGCGGAAGAACACCATGAGCATCGCGTAACCGGACAGGCCGATGGTGCCCACCGCGAACACGGCGACCCCGGCGATGCCGGCCCGTCGTCCGCGCCGGTCGAAGAGCGAGAGCACCGCCGGCAGGCCGAGGGAGAGCGTGATCGAGGCGACGAAGAACATCACCGCCATGGCCAGCCAGCGACCACCGGAGGCCTCCACGACCCGCAGGGCGGCCCCGGCGTCCTGGCCGGACCGGACGGGGTTCACGAGGGTGCCGAGCACCAGCGACATCGCCCCGATCACCAGGGACGACGCCGACACCGGCAGCCACTCCGCACGCATGCGCAGATGGTACGGACGCCGCGGCATCACCGGTGGGCGAACGCGGGAGGCCGCCTCGATCTCCGCCGGGTTGACTAGGCAGGCCCCACCCGTCCGGGACGTAGTCTGGTTCCCGATGGTCCAGCCTCTCCTGCCGTCCGCGTCCGCTGCGGGTGCCACCGACGCCGCCGCGGCGCTCGCGCTGCTCACCGCACGGCCGTTCGTGGCCCTCACCGGGGCCGGGGTCAGCACCGACTCGGGCATCCCCGACTACCGCGGGCCGGGCTCGCCGGCACGCACGCCGATGACCTACCAGGAGTTCGTCTCCTCCCCGGCGGCGCAGCAGCGCTACTGGGCCCGCTCGCACCTCGGGTGGGCCCGCATGGAGCGGGCGCTGCCCAACCCCGGTCACCACGCGCTGGCGCGCCTGGAGGCCTCCGGGCGGACGCGCATGCTCATCACCCAGAACGTCGACGGCCTGCACGAGGCCGCCGGCTCGCGGGCGGTGTGCGCGCTGCACGGCCGCATCGCCGACGTGGTCTGCCTGCGGTGCCGGGCGCACAGCAGCAGGGCGTCCCTGCACGAGCGCATGCGGCGGCTCAACCCCGGGTGGGCGGAGCGGCACGCCACAGCGTCGGTGCGGCCGGACGGCGACGTCGACCTCGAGGACACCGGCGGGTTCGTCGTACCGTCCTGCGCGATGTGCGGCGGACCGCTGAAGCCCGACGTGGTCTTCTTCGGGGAGAACGTCCCCAAGCCGCGGGTGCAGCGCTGCTACGACGCGGTGGAGGCGCTGGCCGGCACCGGCGGCGCGCTCCTGGTGCTCGGCTCCTCCTTGACGGTGATGTCGGGGCTGCGGTTCGTGCGGCGTGCCGCACGGCTGGAGCTGCCGGTGGTGATCGTGAACCGCGGTACGACGCGCGGGGACCACCTCGCCACGCACAAGCTCGAGACCGGCACCTCGGCCTTCCTCAGCCAGGTGGCCGCCGCCTGCGACGCCGTGGCGCGGTGACGCGCCGACCCCTCAGGTGATGTCGCGGCGCACCGAGAGCAGCACCCCGAGCCCGGCGAAGACCAGGCCGTAGCCGAGCAGCACCAGGCCGCCGGACCACCAGTCGAGGTAGGAGGCGAACTGTGAGGACGCCGGGCTGGTCAGCGCCGCTGAGGCGTTGGTGGGCAGCCACTTCGCCAGCCAGTCCAGGTCCACGGCGCTCAGTCCCAGGCTGACCAGCGGGGCGAGCAGGAACACCACGAACACGCCGATGAGCACGGCGGCGACCTGGTTGCGGATCAGCGTGCCGATGCCGATGCCGACCACGCTCCAGATGCCGACGGCGAGCACGCCGAGGCCGGCGGCGCGCCACAGCCCGGGGGTGCCCAGGCCCAGGGGGTAGCCCCGGATCGCCACCACGCTCGCCCCGACCAGCAGGGCCACGGCGAGACCCACCACCGCGTACGCCACGCTGACCGCCAGGTTGGCCACCATCTTCGCCGCCACCACCCGCTCCCGCCGGGGGGAGGCGAGAAAGGTCGGCGTCACGGTCTGGTAGCGGTACTCCCCGGTCATCGCGGTGATGCCCAGGATCATCGCGAACACGTAGGTGCCGGTGACCATGGAGGCCGCGTAGACCCCGCGCAGCCCTTCCGCGGTGTCCAGGCCGGGCGGGACCGGCTGGCCCGCACCGGTGTCCATCCCGGCCACGGCCGCCGAGGCACCCGCCTGGATCGCGGTGTAGACGGCGGCACCGAGCAGCAGCCCCCACCACAGCCGGGTGGAGGTCACCTTGCGCAGCTCCGAGCGCACCAGCGCGATCACGCCTGCACCACCTCTCCGGTCATCTGCAGGAAGAGCTCCTCCAGGCCCTCCTCCTCGGCGGCGAGCTCGTGCAGCTCGACCCCGTGGGTGAACGCGAGGTGGCCGACCTGCTCGGTCGTCAGGCCGGTGATCCGCAGCCGCCCGTCCTCGATCGTCTCGTGGGTGGCCGGTGCCAGGGCGGCGCGCAGGGCGTCGGGCTGCGGGGTGCGCACCAGCACGGCCGCGGACCCGTCACGCAGGTCGGCCAATGCGCCTTGGCGCACCAGCCGGCCACGGGCGATCACCACCACGTCGTCGACGGTCTGCTGCACCTCACCGAGCACGTGGCTGGAGACCAGCACCGTGCGCCCCTCGGCGGCAAGCGCGCGCAGGAAGCCGCGCAGCCAGGCGATCCCGGCCGGGTCCAGGCCGTTGGCGGGCTCGTCGAGCAACAGCACCGGAGGGTCGCCGAGCAGCGCCTGGGCGAGCGCCAGCCGCTGCCGCATCCCCAGGGAGAAGCCACTGACCCGCCGCCCGGCCACCTCGGTCAGGCCGACCAGGGCGAGCAGCTCCTCGCTGCGGCGCGGGTCGAGCCCGGCCGCGAGTGCCAGCACCTCCAGGTGCGCCCGCGCGCTGCGTCCGGGGTGGAAGCTCGAGGACTCCAGCGCGGCGCCGACCGTCCGCAGCGGGTCGCGCAGGTCCCGGTAGGCGTGACCTCCGATGGCCGCCGTACCGGCGTCCGGGCGCACCAGACCGAGCAGGCAGCGCAGCGTCGTGGTCTTGCCGGCGCCGTTCGGCCCGAGGAACCCGGTGACCACGCCCGGCCGGACGGTGAACGACAGGTCGTCGACGGCGGTGGTGCCCCCGAACCGCTTGCTCAGCCCGGCGACGTCGATGCGGAGTCCCTCCACACCCCCATCGAAGCAGAGTCGGCGACGGCGCACAGCGCGATGGCGCCGCGCGGCGCTGTCAACTCGGTCACAGGGCCGGCTCGGTCACCGGGCCGGCTCGGTCACCGGGCCGGCTCGGTCACAGGGCGCGGACGAAGAGGTGCGAGGCGACGTCGAGGTCGATCTCCGCGGTCTCGCCGCCGCTGCCGAGCAGGATGCCTTCGGCTCCGGGCGAGGCCGTGACCACCTTGCCCGGCAGCGCACCGACGCGGCGCAGCGCGGCCATCGCCGGCTCGTCCTTCTGCAGCTCCTCGCTGATCCGGCGCACGAGCACCCGGGCCGGTGCGGTCTCGGTCCGGCCGTCGAGGACCCCGTCCAGCGGCGCCGCGTCGCGCACGAACTCCTCGCCGTCCTCCTGCTCGCCGAGCTCCTGCAGGCCGGGGATGGGGTTGCCGTACGGCGACTCCGTGGGATGTCCGAGCAGCTCGACGAGCCGGCGCTCCACCGTCTCGGACATCACGTGCTCCCACCGGCAGGCCTCGGCATGCACCATCTCCCAGTCCAGCCCGATCACGTCGGTGAGCAGCCGCTCGGCGAGCCGGTGCTTGCGCATCACCCGCGTGGCCAGCCGCAGTCCCTCCTCGGTCAGCTCGAGGTGGCGGTCCCCCTCGACGGTGAGCAGGCCGTCGCGTTCCATGCGCGCCACGGTCTGGCTGACCGTGGGGCCGCTTTGGTGCAGCCGCTCGGCGATCCGGGCGCGCAGCGGCACGATGCCCTCCTCGACCAGCTCGTAGATGGTCCGGAGGTACATCTCTGTCGTGTCGATCAGGTCGCTCACGCCGCCCATTGTGGCCTACGAGGGCGCCGGCGCCATCCGGTCGTTTGGCACAGTGGGCGCGTGGGCGCGACGAGCGTGATGTGGTTCCGGCGGGACCTGCGGCTGGCGGACAACCCTGCCCTCCTCGAGGCGGCGGCCGACGCGGTGCTGCCGCTGTTCGTCCTCGACCCCGCGCTGTGGCGGCCCGCCGGTCCGTCCCGCCGGGCCTACCTGCGCGCCTCGCTGCACGCCCTCGACGGCGCGCTGCGCGCACGCGGCGGCGGGCTCACCGTGCGCCGCGGCGACCCGGCACGCGAGGTTGAGCGGGCCGCGCGCGAGGTGGGGGCCGCCCGGGTCCACGTGGCCGCCGACCACGGCCCCTACGGCCGCCGGCGCGACGAGGAGGTCGAGCGGGGGCTGGCCGCGCACGGTATCGCGCTGGTGCGGACCGGCTCCCCCTACGCCGTGGCACCCGGCCGCCTGCGCACCGGCGCCGGCCGGCCCTACTCGGTGTTCACACCCTTCTCCCGGGCCTGGGCCGAGCACGGGTGGCGACCACCGGCCGACCCGCCGCACGACGTGCGCTGGCGCCGGCTCGAGGGCGCGGCCGTTCCGGAGTCCCCGATGCCCGCCGGGTTGACGCTGCCGGAGGCCGGCGAGCACGCGGCCCGGCGCCGCTGGACGACGTACGTCGACGAGCAGCTCGGGGACTACGCACAGGCCCGCGACCGCCCCGACCTGGACGCCACCTCGCGGATGTCGGTGCACCTGAAGTGGGGCGAGATCCACCCGCGCACGATGCTCGCCGACCTGGCCGGGTCGCACCACGAAAGCGCGGCGCCCTACCGCAAGGAGCTGGCCTGGCGCGAGTTCTACGCCGACGTGCTGCACCACCGCCCGGAGACCGCGCGGGACTACCTCCGCCCCGAGTTCGCCACGATGGCCTACGACACCCCGGGCGCGCGGCTGACCGCCTGGCAGGAGGGCCGGACCGGCTACCCGTTCGTGGACGCCGGGATGCGGCAGCTGCGGTCCACCGGCTGGATGCACAACCGGGTGCGCATGGTGGTGGCCAGCTTCCTGGTCAAGGACCTGCACCTGGAGTGGCAGCACGGCGCGCGGCACTTCATGCACTGGCTGGTGGACGGCGACCTGGCCTCCAACCAGCACGGCTGGCAGTGGACCGCCGGGTGCGGCACCGACGCGGCGCCGTACTTCCGGGTGTTCAACCCGGTGACCCAGGGGGCCAGGTTCGACCCCGACGGCGCGTACGTGCGACGCTGGGTCCCCGAGCTCGCCGACGTGCCGAAGCGCTACGTCCACGAGCCCTGGAAGGATCCGGCCGGCTTGCCGCCGGGCTACCCTGGTCCGGTCGTGGACCACAAGCAGGAGCGCGTCGAAGCGCTGGAACGGTACGAACAGCTCACCCGATGAACGACACCCACCCAGACCATCCGGCGGACCTTCTCATCCCGAGCCGCTTCCGAGGCCCGGCCAAGTCCGGTAACGGCGGCTACACCGCGGGCTCCCTCGCGGAGCGGCTGTGCGACGGGGGCACCGGCACCGAGGACGCCGAGGGCCCGCTCACCGTCGAGGTCACGCTGCGCACGCCACCACCCCTCGAGGTGGCGATGCACGTGCGCTGCCTGCCCGCCGGGGACCCGGACAACCCCGGCGACGAAGAGCTGACCGTCCTGGAGGACGGCCGAACCCTGGTCGCGCAGGCCCGACGGGAGACCCGCGCGCTGACCGCCGTCGAGGAGGTCGCGCCGGACGCCGCCGAGGCGGCCATGCGACGCTACCCGGGGCTGCGCCGGCACCCCTTCGCCACCTGCTTCGCCTGCGGTCCGGACCGCGCCGAGGGCGACGGCCTGCGAATCTTCCCCGGACCGGCCGGGGAGGACACGGTGGCCTCGCTCTGGCGGCCGCACGAGAGCCTGGCGGTCTCCAGCGACCTGCTCGACGGCGGCCTGCAGCGGGTGGGCGTGGGCACCACCTGGGCAGCGCTGGACTGCGTCGGCGGCTGGTCGGAGGACCTGGAGGGCAGGCCGATGGTGCTGGGGCGGATGACCGCCCGCGTCGACGCCCTCCCGGTGGTGGGCGAGCAGCACGTGGTGGTCGGCCGCCGGCTGGGCGCGGAGGGTCGCAAGACCTTCACGGCCAGCACGCTCTACGACTCCGACGGCCGGGTGGTCGCCTGCGCCGAGCACGTCTGGGTCGCGGTCGACCCGGCCGCCTTCAACTGAAGGCGCGGGTCCGCGGCTGCCCCCGTACAGCCACGGTCCCGCGCCGACCTTGCGGGCGGTCGCCCGGATCAGGGCTTGAAGACCACCTTGAACGTGCCGTCGGTCTTGTTCTTGAAGTTCTCGTAGGCCTGCGGCGCCTCGCTGAGCGGCACCCGGTGTGTGGCGAACCCCTCGGTGCCGAGCGGGTCGGCGTCGTCGGTGAGCAGCGGCATGATCGCCTCGCTCCACCGCTTCACGTTGGCCTGGCCCATGCGCATCTGGATCTGCTTGTCGAACATCGTCATCAGCGGCAGCGGGTCGGTCTGGCCGCCGTACACGCCGATCAGCGACACGGTGCCGCCGCGGCGCACCGCGTCGATCGCGCTGTAGAGCGCGGACAGCCGGTCGACGCCCATCTTCTTCATCAACGGCGCGGTGAGCTTCTTCGGCAGCGCGTTGAACACCTTCTGGCCGGCCTCCGCGGCCGGAGCCCCGTGTGCCTCCATGCCCACCGCGTCGATGACCGCGTCGGCGCCCCGGCCCTTGGTGCGGGCGCGCACCTCGTCACCGATGTCGTCCACGGCGGTCAGGTCGATCACCTCGACCCCGCGCGCCCGTGCCTGCGCCAGCCGCTCCGGGACCAGGTCGACGCCGATCACCCGCAGCCCGTGGTGCAGCGCGATCCGGGTCGACATGTCCCCGATCGGGCCGAGGCCCAGCACGAGCAGCGTGCCGTCCTTCGGCGTGTGGGCGTACTCGACGGCCTGCCAGGCGGTGGGCAGCACGTCGGACAGGTAGAGGAACCGCTCGTCCGCGGGGCCCTCCGGGACCTTGATGGAGGTGAAGTTGGCGTGCGGCACGCGGAGGTACTCGGCCTGCGCGCCCGGCACCTCGCCGTACAGCTTGGTGTAGCCGAACAGCGCGGCACCGGTGCCCTGCTCGGTCACCTGGGTGGTCTCGCACTGGGTGTAGAGCTGCTGGTCGCACATGAAGCAGTGGCCGCAGGAGATCTGGAAGGGGATCACCACGCGGTCGCCGGGCTTCAGGTTGGTGACGTCGGAGCCGACCTCCTGCACGATCCCCATCGGCTCGTGGCCGAGGATGTCGCCCTCGCCCATGAACGGGCCGAGCGTGTCATAGAGGTGCAGGTCCGAACCGCACAGGCCGCTGGACGTGATCTTGATGATCGCGTCGGTGGGCTCCTGCACCTTCGGGTCGGGCACCTCGTCGACCCGGACGTCCTGGTTTCCGTGCCAGGTGACTGCCTTCATGCTGCCGCTCCTCGCGTCGCTGTCGGTTCTCTCGTCGTCTGCGGTTCCGAACCGGTACCCGCCGCTTTCCGGCGCCATTCACCTTCCCCGGTCTCGTCGCCGGGTCGGTTTCCTCACGATCTGGCGGGTACGGCGTGCAAACCGGCGTTCGTGGAGGTAGAAAGACAGGCATGGACCAGACCCCGATCCGCGTGTTCCTCCTCGACGACCACGAGCTGGTGCGCCGCGGCCTCCGTGACCTGCTCGAGTCGGAGGGCGACATCGAGGTCGTCGGCGAGGCCGGCACGGTCACCGAGGCCACCGCCCGGATCCCCGCGCTGCGTCCGCACGTGGCCATCCTCGACGCCCGGCTGCCCGACGGCAGCGGCATCGACGTGTGCCGGGACGTGCGCTCGGTCGACCCCACCATCAAGGCGTTGATCCTCACCAGCTACGACGACGACGAGGCGCTGTTCGCGGCGATCCTCGCCGGCGCCGCGGGCTACGTGCTCAAGCAGATCGGCAGCAGCGACCTCATCGACGGCGTGCGCCGGGTTGCGGCCGGTCAGTCGCTCATCGACCCGGCCCTGACCGCCCGCGTGCTCGACCGCGTGCGCAACGGCCCCGAGCAGCACGAGGAGCTGGCCTCACTCACCGAGCAGGAGCGCAAGATCCTCACCCTGATCGCCGAGGGCCTGACCAACCGGCAGATCGGCGAGCGCATGTTCCTCGCCGAGAAGACCGTCAAGAACTACGTCTCGAGCATCCTCGCCAAGCTGGGGCTCGAGCGCCGCACGCAGGCGGCCGTGCTCGCGTCCAAGCTCCTCGGCTGAGCACCCGCGCCGGCGCCGTCGGGGTCATCCACGGGCTCGTCCGCGGGGTCGTCCCCGGGGTCATCCACGGGCTCGTCCGCGGGCTCGTCCGCGGTGTCCGTCCCCGGGGTCGCCGGCCGTCGCCGTGGGGACCAACGTCCCACTGCGTCGGGTGCTGGGACCAACGTCCCACGGAGTCGTGTCCGTCGGCCCTGCCCCGTTTTCTCCTCCCCGCGTGACGCTGAGTGCATCAGAGACAGCACTCCGGGAGGCACATCATGGCCATCCACCACCGACAAGAAATCTCCCTCGATAACGTCATGCTCGAGCAGGACGTGGTCACCCACTCCGCGGCCCGCAAGGCACTCGCCGCACTGCGGATCGTGTTCGGCCTCACCTTCCTGTGGGCGTTCTTCGACAAGGTGTTCGCGCTGGGCTTCCACACCGGTGTGATCACCAACGACGCCGGCGAGAAGGTCGGGGTCGACTACATGGGACAGGGCGCGGCGTGGCTCAACGGCGGTAGCCCGACCAAGGGCTTCCTGGGCAGCGTGCCGGACAGCAACCCGCTGTCGGGCATGTACCACGCGATCGCCGGCACCACGTGGGCCAACTGGCTGTTCATGCTCGGCCTGCTCGGCATCGGCGTGGCGCTGACCTTCGGCTTCGCGATCCGCATCGCGACGGTCTCCGGCGGCCTGATGTACGTGCTGATGTACCTCGCCGCCCTGCCCTGGCTCTCGGCCGACGCCACCAACCCGGTCCTCGACGACCACATCATCGGCCTGACCGTGATGGTCGTCCTCGGCCTGACGCTGGCCGGCGACACCTGGGGCTTCGGACGCAAGTGGGCACGGAGCCACCTGGTCCGCCAGTACGCATGGCTGCGGTGACCGAGCTCAGCACCGACCCGACGGCCGGTGAGTGGCAGCCCCGCCACTCACCGGTCGTCGTCGGCGTGGACGGCTCCCAGCAGAACGCCGCCGCGGTGGAGTGGGGTGCCCGCGAGGCCGCGCAGACCGGCGCCGACCTGGTCCTGGTGACCGCGCTGCAGCTGCAGGAGCATCGGATGCCGTGGCAGCCCAAGGACACCGAGGCACGGGTCAGGGCGATGCTCGCCGACGTGGCCGCCGGCACCGCTCGGTGGCTGCCGCGCGCGCGGATCGCCACCGCGGCGGTGGACGGCAAAGCCACCGAGGTGCTCCTGACCCACGCCCCCGGCGCCCGACTGCTGGTGCTCGGCAAGCGCGGTCTGGGCGCCGCCTCCCGGCTGCTGGTCGGGTCCACCTCGCTGGCGGTGGCCGGCCGCGCGCACATGCCGGTGGCGGTGGTGCCGGACGCCTGGACCGTCAACGGCTACCAGCAAGCCCCGATCGTGGTGGGCGTGGACCCGTTCGGCCCGCACGAGCAGGTACTGCAGCTCGCGTTCCGGCGCGCGCAGCGGCTCGACGTACCGCTGGTCGCCGTGCACGGGTGGGAGACGCCTCCCGGGATGCTCATGGATGGTCCCGAGGCCGCCGAGAGCGTCGCCGCCTGGAAGGACGAGGCGCGCGCGGAGCTCGACCGGGTCATCGGCGGCTGGGAGAAGCGGTTCCCGCACGTGCGGCTGCGCACGGTGCGGTCAGACCTGCATCCGGCCACCGCGGTGCTGGACGCGGCGCAGCGGGCCCAGCTGGTGGTCCTCGGCCGGCGGGCGAGCAGCCGCTTCCACGGCTTCGCGTTCGGGTCGGTGACGCGGGCAGTGCTGCACTACAGCGAGTGTCCGGTGCTCGTGGTGCCCACCGACGAGCTGTGAGTCGGGCGGGTCCCTGGTGGCGCTACAACTAGTGGCGCTGGAGGGGCACCCGCCACTCCACCCGGGTGCCGTGCGGCTCCTCGGGCAGCAGGTACACGTCCCCACCGTGCTCGACGGCACGCCGGCGCACGTTGCGCAGGCCGCTCTCGTGGCGCTCGGGCGGCAGGCCCTTCCCGTTGTCGGTGACGCGGAGCACGACGTCGAGGTCGGTGGCCTCCACCTCGACGACCGCCGCGGTGGCCTCGGCGTGCCGGGCCACGTTGGACAGCGCCTCACGCAGCACCGCGAGCAGCTGCTCACCGACCTTGCGCGGCACCGCCGTGTCGAGCGGGCCGGTGGTGCGCACCAGCGGGGTGAACCCGAGCACCGGGACGTACTCCTTCGCCACCCCCCGCACGTCCGCGCGGATCGACATCTCGTGGCTGTGCTGCAGCTCGAAGATCGTGGACCGGATGTCGCGGATCGTCACGTCGAGGTCGGCCACCGCTGCGTCGAGCCGCTCGCGGACCTCCGCGCTCAGCGCGATGCGGCGGGCGCCCTGCAGCTGCAGGCCGGTGGCGAACAGCCGCTGGATGACCAGGTCGTGCAGGTCCCGGGCGATCCGGTCCCGGTCGGCGACCAGCATCAGCTCCTGCCGGTCCGAGATGGCCTGCGCACGGTCGAGCGCCAGGGAGGCCTGGTCGGCGAAGGACGCCAGCAGCTCGGCCTCCTCCGGATCGAGAGCCCCGCGGCCGCCCTCGAGGACCACGAGCAGCACGCCCTGCGCGGCCACGTGCGCCCGCAACGGCACCAGCACGAGGATGCGGTCGCCGCGGCGCGGGACCACCACCATGACGCCCTCGGACTCGGCGCGTTCGACGTCCTCCGCCAGCTCCTCGGCGATCCGCGCGAGCCCCTCCTTCTCGTGGCCGTCGCCGGCGATCACCGTCGCCTCCGCGCTGCGCCCGTGCACCACGCCGACGGCCAGCGCCCCCGAGGCGCGTCGCGCTCCCACGGCTATCTGCCGCATGGCGTCGTCGAGGTGGATGGGCGGCTGCAGCGCCTCGGCGATGTGCGCGTTGGCCTCCAGCCACTGCCGGCGACGCTCGCTCTGCGCGTAGGCACGGGCGTTCTCGATGACGAAGCCGGCCGTCTTGGCCAGGGCCAGGACCAGCTGCTCGTCACGGTCGGTGAAGTCCTCCCCGCCGATCTTCTCGGTGAGGTAGAGGTTCCCGAACACGGTGCCGCGGATCCGCACCGGGACGCCGAGGAAGCTCTCCATCGGCGGGTGGTTCGGCGGGAAGCCGAACGACTGGGGGTGCTCCTTGAGGTGCTTGAGGCGCAGCGGCTCGGGGTGGTCGATGAGCAGGCCGAGGATCCCGCGTCCGTGCGGCAGGTCACCGATCTTCGCGCGGATGCCCGGATCGATGCCCGAGGTCACGAAGTCGACCAGCGTGCCGGCGCTGCCCAGCACACCGAGCGCGCCGTAGCGGGCCCCGGTGATCTCGCACGCAGCCTCGACGATGCGGTTCAGCACCCCGTGCATGTCGAGATCGGAGCTGATCGCCATCACGGCGTCCAGCAGCGCCTGGGCGTTGCGAGGCAGGTCGAGGTCGGTCGTCACCGCGTCGTCCATGCCGTGCAGCCTAGTTCGTCCGATGCGCCCGCAAGGGCGATCACCCCGCTTCGTGCGGGGGCGTCGGTCACAGCGTGCGGCGCACCGGCATCAGCGTGTCGCGGTCCCAGTCCTGGCCGATGCGACGCCCGGTGACGTCGCGCCAGGTCAGCTTCACGTAGAGGTTGCGCTGGCCGCCGGCCCAGGGCCGCGGGTCCCAGCTGTCCTTGATCCGGCGCAGCTCGTCGGGGTCCTCGATGAGCTCGGCCCGGCCGAGCACGATGACGCTCCACCCCTGGTGCTTGTCGTAGTCGATGTGGTCGACCTCGAAGGCCAGCTCGTTGTTCCAGCCGTAGGTGCCCAGCTCGCTGTACGGCGCGGTGCGGAACACGATCGCCTCGCCGAACATCGCGTAGTTCACCGGGACGATGCGCGGCCCGACCGGCGTCGACAGCGCCACTCGTCCGATGACGCCTCCGGACAGCAGCTCGAGGCATTCCTCGATGGTCAGCTCGACGGGTGCGGTCATGTAGCGCCTCCTCTTCACCGCCCATGATGCCCGATTCGCTGGACCGGCCAGGAGAGGCCATAGGTCCTTCGTGCCATGACCGATGCGCCCTGACGTCACGCCAGGGATTTTCCGCATCATGGCAGCAGCGGCGCCGAACCGGCAATCGCCGCAAAGGTGTCGAGGAGGACGAGATGACTCGCGGACGTATCGTCGTGCTGGGGGACCACACCCCGGCAGCCACCGAGGCGCTGCGCTGGGCGGTCGACGAGGCTCATCACCGGGGCCTCACCGTCCACGTGGTGCGCCCGTTCGACCACGGCCGACGCGCGGACCTCGCGCTGGAGACGGACCTCGGGCGCGCCCGGCTGGACAGCCGTTACCGCACCCAGTCGTGGGTGATCGAGGCCGTCGGCGACCTGGACACCGGGGTCCCGGTGACCGTGGCGACGCCGGACTGCTCGGCCGCCGACGCGCTGGTGGACGCGGCCGAGGGGGCGGCGTTGGTCGTGCTCGGCGCCGACACCGGCGCCGAGGCCCTGGCCGCTCAGGTCCGCGCCCGGTCGCGCTGCGCGGTGCAGGTCGGCGTCCCGCACGCGATGCCCGCCTGAGGCCGCGCGAGGCCCGCCTGCGGCCCGCCCTCGGGTCGGCTTCTGCCCCGGTTTGACACCGACCGCCCGGCTGGCCTGGGATTGGAACGTGCAAATCGACGAGCCGTGGTGGCGCAACGCCGTCTGCTACCAGATCTACATCCGCAGCTTCGCCGACTTCGACGGGGACGGCGTGGGCGACATGGCGGGCATCCGGGCGCGGCTGCCGCACCTCGCCGCGCTGGGCGTCGACGCGGTGTGGATCACGCCGTTCTACCCCTCGCCGCAGGCCGACCACGGGTACGACGTGGCCGACTACCGTGACGTCGACCCGATGTTCGGCACGCTGGCCGACTTCGACGCGATGCTGGCGCGTGCCCACGAGCTCGGCATCAAGGTGATCGTGGACGTCGTACCCAACCACACGTCGTCGGCGCACCCGTGGTTCCAGGCGGCCCTGGCGGCGGGTCCGGGCTCCGACGAGCGCGAGCGCTACGTGTTCCGCGACGGGCGCGGGCGCCACGGCACCAAGCCGCCCAACAACTGGGTCTCGATGTTCGGCGGTCCGGCCTGGACCCGGGTCGAGGACGGGCAGTGGTACCTCCACCTCTTCGACGCCGAGCAGCCGGACCTCAACTGGTGGAACCCCGAGGTCCACGACGAGTTCGAGTCGATCCTGCGGTTCTGGCTCGACCGCGGCGTCGACGGCTTCCGCATCGACGTGGCGCACGGTCTGGTCAAGCGCGCGGACCTGCGCGACCGGCTGCCCGGGGAGAAGCCGCCGCACCCGATGTGGGACCAGCCGGAGGTGCACGACGTGTACCGGCGCTGGCACGCGGTGCTCGCCGAGTACGACGGCGACCGGATGGCCGTCGCCGAGGCGTGGACCGACTCGCCCGAGGCGACCGCCCGCTACGTCCGGGAGGACGAGCTGCAGCAGGCGTTCAACTTCCACTGGCTGGCCGCGGACTGGTCGGCGGCCGCCTTCCGCAGGGTCATCACCGACACCCTGCACTCGCGAGGCAGCTCCTCCCCGACCTGGGTGCTCAGCAACCACGACGTCGTCCGGCACACCACGCGGTACGGCGAGGGGGTGCGCGGCCTCGCCCGGGCGCGCGCCGCGGTGCTGACGATGATGGCGCTGCCCGGCTCGGCCTACGTCTACCAGGGTGAGGAGCTCGGGCTGGAGCAGGTCGAGGTCCCCCCGGAGCACCGGCAGGACCCCACCTGGTTCCGCAGCGGCGAGGAGGGCCGCGACGGTTGCCGGGTGCCGATCCCGTGGTCGGGTCACGAGCCGCCGTACGGCTTCGGCCCCGGTCACGGCCAGCCGTGGCTGCCGCAGCCCGCGGCGTGGGCAGCCCTGACCGTGGAGCGGCAGGAGCGCGACCCCGACTCGATGCTGTCCTTCTACCGCAACGTCCTGGCCCTGCGGCGCAAGATCGCCGCCGGCGCCGGCATGGAGCTGACGCTGCTCGACAGCGCGCCGGGCACGCTGGCGTTCCGCCGGGGCGAGGACCTGGTGTGCGTCCTCAACTGCGGCAACCGCCCGGCCCGGGTCCCCGACGAGGCCGGAGACCTGCTGATGACCAGCGGAGCGGAGCCGGTCGCGGGACGCGGCCGCGGCGGCCCGGTGCGCCGGCTGGCCCCCGACACCGCGGCCTGGTTCCGCGCCGGTCAGGACCCCGGCGAGGCGTGGTAGCGGGCCGGGTGCCCGCCGACGGCCTCGAGGTTCCCCCGGGGCCGGCCGGGGACCGCGCTCATGTCGGCCGGGGGTGCCCACGCCCGGCGCGCGGCACCGGCACCCGGTCCAGGTCGCGCGCAGCCCGCACCGCCGGGAACACGCGCCGCGCCTCCTCGGCGAAGGCCTGCTCGTCGGGGTACCGCTGGGAGTAGTGGGTCAGCACCAGCCTTCGGACACCCGCCCGCGCGGCGATGCCGGCTGCCTGCCCGGCGGTGAGGTGCCGGTACGCCGCGGCCAGGTCCGCCTCGGCGGCCAGGAACGTGGCCTCGGCCACCAGCAGGTCGGCGCCCCGCGCCAGCTCCTCCGCGGCGGCGCAAGGCCTGGTGTCCATCACGAGGGCGAAGACCTGTCCGGGCCGCGGGACGCTGACCTCCTCCACCCGGACCTCGCGCCCGGCGACGCGAAGCACTCCCTCCCGCTGCAGCCGGCCCACGTCGGGCCCGTGGACGCCGCGGGCGGCCAGCCGCTCGGGCACCATCGTGCGGCCGTCCGGCTCGACCAGGCGCCAGCCGTACGTCGGGACCGCGTGGTCGAGCGCGCGCGCGTGCAGCGTGAACCCCGGGGCCTCCAGCACCGGTCCGTCGCCGGCCACCGGATGCAGCCGCACCTCGGGGAGGCGGTGCGACACGCTGGCGTGCAGCAGCCGGTCGACGTACTCCTCCCCCTCGGCCGGGAAGCACAGGTCGACCGGCCGGTCGACGCCGTCGAGCGCCAGGCGCTGGAGCACCCCGGGCAGGCCCAGGCAGTGGTCGCCGTGCAGGTGGGTGAGGCAGATGCGGGTGACGGCGCTCGCAGGCACGCCCGCGAGCGTCAGCTGGCGCTGGGTGCCCTCCCCCGGGTCGAGCAGGATGCCCTCGTCGTCCCAGCGCAGCAGCGCGCCGTGGTGCGCCCGGTGCCGGGTGGGCACCTGGGACGCCGTCCCGAGGACGACGAGCTCGCGCGTGCTCATGCGGCCATCGTCCCCGCGGCGGTCCGGGCTCACACCGCGACGACGAGCCGGAAACCCTCCTCCGCGAGCAGGGCGGCGTCGAGCAGGGACCTCCGGTGGGCCTGGCGCTCGAGGACGTCGACGGGGACCCGTTCGTCCGCCGGACGCGCAGCGTTGCGGGCCAGCAGCTCGCTCAGCGGCACGTCGGGGAGCAGCACCGCCACCGCAGGGAGGCCGGTGTCCTCGGCCACCGCCACGTGCACCCGGCGGTCCCGCCGGCGCAGGTGGGTGGCGTCGGCGAGGTAGCCGGCACCGAAAGCGGCCAGCGCGTCGGCACGCCGGGCCGCCTCCCGCACCGCCCGCGCGGAGTAGTCCTGCAGCGGGTGCGGCGGGCGGCCGCTGCGCAGATCGCGGTCGCGCGCCCGGCGCCGCAGATCGTCGAGGCTGACCACGCGGTCGGCGTGGAGACCCGCCGCGACCAGGGCGCCGCGCAGGGTGGTCTTCCCGCTGCCGCAGGCGCCGACGAGCACCACGACCGCCGGCCGCCGCGCCCAGGGCGCCAGCAGCGCGGGGAGCGTGCGTCCACGGTCAGCCGTTCCCATCCGCATGGACGGTAGCGGCCGGGTCCCACCGGCTCGGCGACCGCTGCCTGCGGCGGCGGGGTCGTCGGTCATGGCGCGTGCCATTCACGGCGTGGGGTGGCGGGCGTCGTAGGCGACGAACCGGCGCTGCAGCGCGGTCGCGAGCAGCACCCCGACGATGCAGGCCAGCCCGCCCGCGACCAGCGCCACCCGCTCCCCCACCGCGGCGGCGACCGAGCCGGCTAGGAAGTCGCCGGCGCGAGGGCCGCCCGCGACCACCACGATGAAGACGCCCTGGAGCCGTCCCCGCAGCTGGTCGGGGGCGGCGACCTGGAGGATCGTGGAGCGGTAGGCCGCGCTCACCATGTCGGCCATCCCCGACATCGCGAGGAGGACCACGCCCACCCACAGCACGGTGGTCAGCCCCACCGAGCCCACGACGGCCCCGTAGACGAGGACCGACACCACCACCGCCAGCCCCTGGAGGCGGACCCGGCCGATCCAGCCGGAGAACAGGAACGCCACGACCGCGCCCGCGGCCGGTGCCGCCTGCAGGAGGCCGACCACGCCCGCGCCCCCGCCGTACACCTTGTAGGCCAGCGCCGGGAACAGCGCGCGCGGCTGCGCGAGCACCATCGCGCACAGGTCGAGGACGAACGTCATGCGCAGGTTCGGCGACCGCCTGAGGAAGCCCAGCCCGTCGGCCACCGCCCGCAGCCCGGCGCGGCCGCCGGCGTGCAGCGGAGGCATCTTCGGCAGTCGCAGCAGCGCGTAGTAGGCGGCGGCGAAGGTCACGACGTCGATGGTGTACGCCGCCGCGAACCCCTCCCCCTTGATGACCAGCGCTCCAAGCACCGGGCCCACGGTGATCCCGAGGTTGGAGGAGGCCATGTTCAGCGCGGCCGCCGGCGGGATCAGCGCCGGTTCCAGCAGCCTGGGCACCATCGCGTTGCGGGCCGGGTTGTTGAGCGCGTAGAAAGCCGCCTGGACGGCCACGCAGCCGAACAGCACCCACACCGAGCCCAGCCGGAGGTAGGCCTGGGCGGCAAGCGCGAGCGACACGCTCCACAGCCCGGCCGAGGCGACCAGCGCGAGGGTGCGCCGGTCCACCGCGTCGGCGATCGCGCCGCCGTAGAGCCCGAACGTCACCAACGGGCCGAGGGCGAACAGCCCGACCAGCCCGACGTAGAACGAGGAGTGGGTCAGCGAGTAGACCTGGATCGCCACCGCGACGTTGGTCATCTGCTGGCCGAGCTGCGCCACGGTGTTGCCGAGGAAGAGCCGCCGGTAGGCAGGCGAGGCCTGCAGGGGACGGACGTCGGTCAGCACCGCCCGCGCCCACCGGGGCATCCGGCGGCGACTGGGCGGCTCGTGCACGGGAGAACTGTGCCACCGCGGCTAAATGTCTTGTTCCGGTGGGGACGGGGACGTACCTTTGTCGCACACGGGAAAGGAGGTGGTCCAGCAGTGAGTTCTTTGCGGACACGTGAGGTGGCTGCTCTCTAGCAGCGCACCGTCCAGCACTCGCTGTCGATGCAGTGCGCGCTGGAAATACCGAGTAGTCACCCGGCCCGTGGGCGCTCCGGCCAGTCCGACCGGAGAAGCGGGCCCCTCCTGAGCGAGGGGACACCGCAGATGCCCACGGGCCGTTTCTCGTCCTCGGCCCTCCCCGCACCTCCACCCGGACGTCATACGCCCCGGCCGCCGGAGCGCGCGCCGCGTATGACGTGCCCCCGGACGTCATACGCCCCGGCCGCCGGAGCGCGCGCCGCGTATGACGTCCGCGGAGGGGTCAGACGCCGGCGAGGGTGTCCGGATCCACGGCGGCGTCGGTGGCGGCGGCCGCGAACTGCGCCTGGTAGAGCGCGGCGTAGGCACCGTCCGCGGCGAGCAGCTCGGCGTGCGTGCCCTGCTCCACGATCCGGCCCGCCTCCATCACCAGGATCAGGTCCGCGTCGCGGATCGTGGAGAGCCGGTGGGCGATCACGAAGCTCGTCCGGTCGGTGCGCAGTGCGGCCATCGCGTGCTGCAGCAGCAGCTCGGTGCGGGTGTCGACGGAGCTGGTGGCCTCGTCGAGGATGAGCAGCGCCGGGTCGGCCAGGAACGCCCGGGCGATCGTGACCAGCTGCCGCTCCCCGGCGCTGAGGTTGCTGCCCTCCTCGTCCACGACGGTGTCGTAGCCCGCGGGCAGGTTGTGCACGAAACGGTCCACGAACGTGGCCCGTGCCGCGGCCACGATCTCCTCCTCGGTGGCCCCGGGGCGGCCGTAGGCGATGTTGTCGCGGATCGTCCCGCCGAACAGCCAGGTGTCCTGCAGCACCATCCCGATCCGGTCGCGCAGGTCCCCGCGCCGCATCGTCGCGACGTCCACCCCGTCGAGGGTGATCCGCCCCGCGTCGAGGTCGTAGAAGCGCATCACCAGGTTGACCAGCGTGGTCTTCCCGGCACCGGTCGGTCCGACGATCGCGACCGTCTGCCCCGGGTGCGCGACCAGCGACAGGTCCTCGATCAGCGGCTGCGTCGGGTCGTAGGAGAACGACACGTGCTCGAACACCACCTCGCCGCGGCCTCCGACCGCGAGCGGTGCGTGCTCCTCCGGCGGCTCCTCCTCGGCGTCGAGCAGCTCGAAGACGCGCTCGGCGGAGGCGACGCCGGACTGCAGCAGGTTCATCATCGAGGCCACCTGCGTGAGGGGCTGGGTGAACTGGCGGGAGTACTGGATGAAGGCCTGGACGTCGCCGAGGCTCATCGACCCGCTCGCGACCCGCAGGCCGCCGAGCACCGCGATCACCACGTAGTTGAGGTTCCCGATGAACATCATCGTCGGCATGATCAGACCGGACACGAACTGCGCCCCGAACGAGGCGCGGAACAACGCGTCGTTCTCCTCGGCGAACACCTGCTCGACCTCGTGCTGACGGCCGAAGACCTTCACCAGCGCGTGGCCGGTGAACGCCTCCTCGATGTGGCCGTTGAGCCGGCCGGTGCTGCGCCACTGGTCGATGAACATCCCCTGCGAGCGCCTCATGATCAGCCCGGCGACCACCATCGTGACCGGCACCGTCACCAGCGCGACGAGCGCGAGCAGCGGACTGATCCAGAACATCATCGAGAGCACGCCGACGACGGTCAACAGCGCGAACAGCAGCTGGCTCATGGTCTGCTGCAGGGTCTGGCTGATGTTGTCGATGTCGTTGGTGACCCGGCTGAGCAGCTCGCCGCGCGGCTGGGCGTCGAAGTAGCGCAACGGCAGCCGGTTGATCTTCTCCTCGACGTCGGCGCGCATCCGGCGCACGGTGCTCTGCGTGACGTCGTTGAGCACGTAGCCCTGCAGCCACGACAGCACCGAGGACCCCACGTAGATCCCGAGGGCGATCAGCAGCACGTGCCCGACCGCGGTGAAGTCCACGCCGCGGCCGGGGACCACGTGCATGCTCGCGAGCATGTCGGCCACCTTGCCCTCGCCACGGGCGCGCAGCCCGGCCACGGCCTCGGCCTTGGTCATCCCGGCGGGGAAGCGCCGGCCGATCACGCCGGAGAAGATCAGGTCGGTGGCGTGCCCCAGGATCTTCGGGCCGACCGAGGCCAGCGCGACGCTGCCCACCGCGAGGAGCACGGTGACGATCGCCTTGGTGCGCTCGGGGCGCATCCGGCGCAGCAGCCGCCGCGCGGACGGCCCGAAGCTCATCGCCTTCTGTCCGACCATCCCCCCGCCGAAGGGTCCGTGGCCGCGGCCCCCGCCCGGGCCGGCCTGGACGCGCTCGGTGACCTGCATGGTGCGCCGGGCCGCCGCCTCGGGCACCGGAGCACCGGGACCGCTGCCCGTGGGTCGCGTCGGTCCGCCCGGCCCCGGGCCGCTCATGCCGCCTCCTCGGCGCTCAGCTGGGACTCCACGATCTCGCGGTAGGTCGGGCACGTCTCGAGCAGCTCCGCGTGCCGGCCCTGGCCGACCACCGCGCCGTCCTCGAGCACGACGATGCGGTCCGCGTCGATGATGGTGGAGACCCGCTGCGCGACGATCACCACGGTGTCGCGGAGGGTGACCGGCTTCAGCGCCTGACGTAGCCGGGCGTCGGTGGCCAGGTCCAGCGCCGAGAAGGAGTCGTCGAACAGGTAGATCTCCGGCCGGCGGATCACCGCGCGCGCGATCGCCAGCCGCTGCCGCTGTCCGCCGGACACGTTCGTCCCGCCCTGGGTGATCGGCGCCTCCAGGCCACCGGGCATCGCCTCGACGAAGTCCCGTGCCTGGGCCACCTCCAGGGCGGCCCACATCTCCTCCTCGGTGGCGTCCGGCTTGCCGTAGCGCAGGTTGCCGGCCACCGTGCCGCTGAACAGGAAGGCCTTCTGCGGGACCAGCCCGATCCGGCTCCACAGCACCTCCGGCTCCAGCTCGTCGTACGTCGACCCCGTCGACGCACACCTCGCCCCCGGTGGCGTCGAACAGCCGCGGCACGAGGTTGAGCAGCGTGCTCTTGCCCGCGCCGGTGGAGCCGATCACCGCCACCGTCTCCCCCGGGTGCGCGACCAGGCTCACGTCGCGCAGCACCGGCGCCTCGGCGCCCGGGTAGCTGAACTCGACGTGCCGCAGCTCCAGCTCGCCGCGTGCGATCAGCTCGGCGACCGGCTCCGCGGGCGGTACGACGGACGTGTCGGTGTCGAGCACCTCGCCGATGCGGTCCGCGCACACCGAGGCGCGCGGCACCATCACCAGCATGAACGTCGCCATCATCACCGACATGAGGATCTGGACCAGGTAGGTGAGGAAGGCGGTGAGCGAGCCGACCTGCATCTGCCCCGCATCGACGCGGTGGCCGCCGAACCACATCACCGCCACGAAGAGGCGTTGAGCACCAGCAGCACCGAGGGGAACATCGTGGCCATCCAGCGCCCGGTGCGGATCGCCACGTCCGTCAGCTCGCCGTTGGCGCCCGCGAAGCGCTCGGTCTCGTAGGGCTCGCGGACGAACGCCCGCACCACGCGGATGCCGGTGATCTGCTCGCGCAGCATCCGGTTCACCGCGTCGATGCGCACCTGCATCAGCCGGAAGCCCGGCACCATCCGGGAGATGATGAAGCCGGCCACGAGGAACAGCACCGGCACGCACACCGCGAGCAGCCACGAGAGGCCGAGGTCCTGGCGCATCGCCATCAGCACGCCGCCGACCATCATGATCGGCGCGGTGACCATCATGGTGGCGCTCATCAGCACCAGCATCTGGACCTGCTGCACGTCGTTGGTGTTGCGGGTGATCAGCGACGGTGCGCCGAAGTGGCCGACCTCGCGGCTGGAGAAGGACCCGATCCGGTGGAAGATCGCCGCCCGCAGGTCCCGGCCGAAGCCCATCGCGGTGCGCGCGCCGACGTAGACGGCGGCGGCGCTGCACAGGATCTGCACCACCGAGACCGCGAGCATCACCGCACCCACCCGGACGATGTAGCCGGTGTCCCCGCGGGCGACGCCGTTGTCGATGATGTCGGCGTTGAGCGTGGGCAGGTAGAGCGAGGCCATGGTGCCGACGAACTGCAGCGCGACGATCGCGCCGATCGGGCCGCGGTAGGGCTGCAGGTGGGTCCTCAGGATCCGGAGCAGCATCGACCCGTCCTCTCCGCGCACACGCCGTTCAGCAGCACCTCGGTCACCTCGTCGACCGAGAGCCGGTCCTCCTCGCGCATGCCGGGGTGCCGCGAGCCGAGCACCAGCGTGCGCAGCACCAGCGCCGCCCGCTCCGGGGTGACGCGCAGCTGGTCGCGGAACGGCGCGAACACCTCGGTGAGCCGTTCGAGCAGCGCCTGGTGCGCCTCCTGGAGGAAGGCCGGGGGGCCGTGCTCGGCGGGCTCACCGGCGCGGATCCGGGCCAGGTGCACGGTGCGCAGTGCCATGAGCACCGCCGCCACCCGCTCGGAGCGCAGGTACATCCGCTCGGTCACGACCCGCACCGCGCCGCGGAGGTCGGGCACGCCGGCCAGTGCCGCGGCGAGCTCCTCGCGCGCGTCCGGGGGGTTGAGCGTCTCCTCCGCGGCGGCGAGCAGCAGCGCGTTCTTGTCGGCGAAGACCCGGAAGATGGTGCCCTCGGCGACGCCGGCGGCCTCGGCGATGAGCCGGGTCGACACGTTCTCGCCGTGCTCCACGATGAGTGGCACGACGGCCTGGACGATCGCCCTGCGGCGCTCGTCGGGCGGAAGGGGCGCGGCCCGGCGCGGCCGGCCCGTCGCCGGCGGGGAGGTGGAGGTCACTCGCCCAGGGTAAGTGAGTGAGCGCTCACTCACCAGTGTGCGGGCGGGTCATTCCTCGATAGCCCGGACCGCCCGGTCGCCCCGGGGCTCAGGGAGCCAGGCGCGCGGCGGTCCACACCTCCGCGTCGCGCCGGTAGACCAGCCGGTCGTGCATCCGGCCCCGCCGGCCCTGCCAGAACTCCATCATCTCCGGGACGACGAGGTAGCCGCCCCAGTGCGGGGGCAGGGGCACGTCGCTGCCTTCGGGGAAGCGCGCCGCCACCTCGTCGTACCGGCGGTCGAGCTCGGCGCGGGAGGCGACCACCCGCGACTGCGGCGAGGCCCAGGCGCCGATCTGCGACGCGCGCGGGCGGGAGCCGAAGTAGGCGGCGTTCTCCTCCTCGGTGAGCCGGGAGGCGGTGCCCTCCACGCGCACCTGCCGCTCCAGGCCGTGCCAGGGAAAGAGCAGCGCGCAGTGCGGGTTCGCCGCCAGGTCCGCGCCCTTGCGCGAGTCGTAGTTGGTGTAGAACGCGAAGCCGCGCTCGTCGAGCCCCTTCAGCAGCACCATCCGGGAGGACGGGCGCCCCTCGCGGCCCACCGTGGCGAGCACCATCGCGTTCGGCTCGTGGACGCCGGCCGTGACCACGTCGTGCAGCCAGCGGCGGAACATCGCGACCGGCTCCGGCTCCAGGTCCTCCTCGGCCAGCCCTCCCGCGACGTACTCCTGCCTCAGCTGGCTCAGCTCGCGCTCGCTCATGGCACGAATCTAGTGACCCCGCCGGGTCGTGCCGGTGTGCCGGGCCGCGCGGCACCGGGCATGATGTGGGAGTTTCGACCCGGTAGGAGCAGCACGACAAGACGAAGGAGTAGCAGATGGCGGAGGTGCAGCACGGGCTCGAGGGCGTGATCGCGTTCGAGACGCAGATCGCGGAGCCGGACAAGGAGGGCTCGGCCCTGCGCTACCGGGGGGTGGACATCGAGGAGATCGTCGGCCGGGTGCCCTTCGAGAACGTCTGGGGGCTGCTCATCGACGGCTGCTACGCCCCTGGCCTGCCGCCGGCCGAGGCGTTCAACATCCCCGTGCACACCGGTGACGTGCGGGTGGACGTCCAGGCCGCGATCGCGATGCTCGCCCCGGCCTTCGGGTTCCGCCAGACCTACGACATCAGCGTCGAGCAGGCGCGTGAGGACCTCAGCCGGGTCGCGGTCATGGTGCTGTCCTACGCCGCGCAGTCCGCCCGCGGGCTGCACCAGCCGGTGGTTACCCAGTCGGTCGTCGACGAGGGCCGGACCCTTGCGGAGAAGTTCCTGATCCGCTGGAAGGGCCAGGCCGATCCCAAGCACGTCAAGGCGATCGACGCCTACTGGAGCAGCGCGGCCGAGCACGGCATGAACGCCTCCACCTTCACCGCCCGGGTGATCACCTCCACGGGCGCCGACGTGGCCGCGGCGTTCTCCGGTGCCATCGGGGCGATGAGCGGCCCCCTGCACGGTGGCGCCCCGTCCCGCGTGCTCGGCATGATCGAGGAGGTCGAGAAGCGTGACGACGCCCGCGGCTACGTCAAGGAGATCCTCGACCGGGGCGAGCGGCTGATGGGCTTCGGCCACCGGGTCTACCGCGCGGAGGACCCGCGGGCGCGCGTCCTGCGGCGTACGGCGCGCGAGCTCGACGCCCCGCGCTACGAGGTCGCCGAGGCCCTGGAGAAGGCGGCGCTGGCCGAGCTGCGCGAGCGGCGGCCGGACCGGGTGCTGGAGACCAACGTCGAGTTCTGGGCCGCGATCGTCCTCGACTTCGCCGAGGTGCCGCCGCACATGTTCACCTCGATGTTCACCTGCGCGCGCACGGGCGGCTGGTCGGCGCACATCCTGGAGCAGAAGCGCACCGGCCGGCTGATCCGACCCTCGGCGGTCTACGTCGGTCCGTCCGAGCGGTCCGCCGACTCGGTGGACGGCTGGAACCCGCAGTGGGCGGCCCGCTGACCGGCGCGGGTCAGGAGACGCGAACCCGCAGCGCGGGCGTCCGGCTGCCCGCCCAACCGGCCGCGCCGGGGTAGACCAGCCGGTACAGCGCCGTGCCGTGCCCGACCACGCGTAGCGCGACGGTGCCGTCGCGCCGGGTGGTACGCCGCGCGAGCGTGCGCCAGCGACCGCGCGGCGCCCGGCGCTGGAACACCACCGTGCGCCCGGCCACCGCGGTGCCCGAGCCGACGCGTGCCAGCCGACCGGCCAGCCGGAACCGCTGCGCGGGCCGCACCCGGGTGGTCGAGGTTCGCGCCGCGAGGCGGGTGCGCCGCACCACCCGGCGCACCGCGGGACCGGTGCGGCCCCGGGTGTCGAGCGCGGCGACCGAGTAGACCACCCGGCGCCCGGAGGGCAGGCCGTGCAGTCGCAACGACCGCGCGGCGGACCCCACGGTGCGGACCAGCCCGTCGGAGCGGCGCACCCGGTAGCCGGCGACACCGGAGCCCGGGTCGGCCGGTGGCCGCCAGGAGACCACGGCACCGTGGGTGGTGCCGCGCACGGTCACCCGCCGCGGAGCCGACGGTCCGACGTGGGCGCAGGTGTAGACCTCCACGTCGTCGACGTACCAGCCCAGGAACGAGCCGCTCCGGTCCCCGGCCACCGTCCACTGCGGCTCGATCCGGTGACCGGCGAGCGGGGTCAGGTCGAGGCGGCTGGTGTTGTAGCCGTGGCTGTCACCGCCGAAGCCGGTCCAGGGCGACCCCGCCCCGCCCGAGGTGATCAGCTTGTCGGGGCCGTTGACCCAGCGCAGCGGCGTGGTCTCGCGGCGCCAGCCGGTGCCCGTCGCGGTGAACAGGTCCACCGAGGCGCCGTCCGGGTAGCGCGCGGGAGCGGTGGCGGTCGCGTCGTACCACTCCAGGAGGTAGGCGTGGTGGAAGCGCAGGTAGGTGCGCTGGTGGCGTGGGATCCGGACGGGCGTCAGCGACCGCAGCGAGCTCGACGGCGGGTCCTGCCAGGCGGCCGGGTCGGGCTCGTAGGCGAACCACGACTGTCTGCCGCTGCTGGCGTAGCCGGGCACGCCGCGGGCGGTGTTCGGGGCGTGCATCCACAGCTTCCCGACCTGCCAGGGGTGGCTGGTGCCGTCGTCGTCGTGGAACAGCACCCGCTTGACCGTCCCGGTCGGGCAGGTGTCGGGGGCCTGGCCCGGCCCCGCTGCCGGGTCCGTGGGAGGCCGCGTCATCGCGGTGGCCCGCACGGCGGCGGCCACGGAGTCGCAGTCGGCGGGGCTGAAGCCGTCCGTGCCGGCCGCGGCGAGCTCCGCGCAGGTGCCCTCCAGGGTGTGCGCGAGGTCGGCGTACTGGGCGCCGGACGGCAGCCGCTTGATCACCTCGGTGTAGAGCACCGCGGTCTTGGTGAGCATCGGGTCGCCGGCGTCGATGCCGCGGACCGTGACGCCGTGGAAGGTCCCGCCCTGGGAGATCAGATAGGCGGCCTTGTTGCCCACGCCGCTGTTCTGGTGGACCGCTCCTTCGTCGGCGAAGGCGTCGTCGCCGCTCCACAACGGGCTGGTCATCGAGTCCGGCTGGCCGAACAGGGTCGGGTCCTTCATGCTGCGGATCGGTCCACCGGGCACGTCCTCGCCGAGCAGCCAGCCCGAGTCGTCCTCGCCGTCACGGTGGTTGCGCTGGTCGACGAGCTCCCCGATGACGTCGGCCAGGCTCTCGTTGATGGCGCCGGACTGGTGCAGGTAGAACAGCTGCGACGTGTGGTCGATGACGCCGTGTGTGAGCTCGTGGGCGACCACGTCGTCGGCGGCGGCGTAGCCCTCACCGAACACCATGTGGGTGCCGTCCCACGACGCGTTGTGCATCGGGCACTCCTGCCCCGTGTAGCACCACCGCACCCACGACTGCAGCCTGCGCGAGCCGGCGGCGCCGGTGCCGAGGAGCTCGCCGAGGTCGAGCCCGGCGACCTGGCGGTAGAAGTCCGCCGCCTCGCCGACGTTGGCGAAGGCGGCGTCGACGTCGGTGTCCCCGACCGGCCCCGTGGTCTCCCCGCGCCTCGCCGTCGCCGTCGAGCAGCCGGGCACCTGGGTCTGCGCGGCGTTCTCGTCGTCGCAGACGACCCGGGTGAGGTCGTTGTTCTCGTCGAAGTGCAGCGCGACGCGCCCGCGCTGGGCGTCGACCAGGACGACCTCCCGCACGGCTTTGCCGTCGCTCACCTCGAAGCGCCACACCGCACGGGTGCCGCCGGGGTCGGTGCTGCCCACGAGGGCGGGGTCGTACAGCCAGCGGCCGAGGTCGACGGCGTGCAGGGTGCGCGCGGGCACCCGGTGCGTCTTCGCGGCCACCGCCACGGCGGTACGACGGGCGGTGGCGACGTCCACGGTCACCGTCCCCGGCGACGTCGCGTCGGTGGTGGCGCCGGCCACCGAGACCAGGCCGTCCTGCCCGTCCAGCGTCATCACCAGCTGGCCGCCGAAGACCGGGATGCCGTCGACGGCCTGGTCCACCCGCACCACGTGTCCGCCCGTGACGGTGGGGATCGTGGACATCGTCCGGGTGCTCGAGACCCCGCCGTCGATGTGGAAGGCGGGGCCGTAGCGCCGCACGTATCCGGCCGCCGCGGCCCGCGGACCGTGCGCACCGGCCGGGGCGGACACCAGGGCCTCACCGTCCGTGGACCCGAGCGCGGTTCTCGCGCCGAACCGGTCGCGGTGCACCTGCACCGGGCCGTGCGCGTCCGCGCGCAGCTGCGCGAGCCCGTGGTCCTGCGGACCCTGGGGGTCGGCGAGGGCCGCGGTCGGCGGGGCAAGGCCGGCGGCGAGCAGCGCGGCGGTGAGCACGGCTGCGACCGCGGAGCGGTGGTTCATCCGAGAGATCCGTTCGTGGGGGCCGCCGCGACGCTATCGCCCAGGACGGACATCCGCAGCGAAACCACCCAATCCGTTCAAGCGCGCGTGTTGGTCCGTTCAAGCGCGGGTCTTGGCGCGTTGAGGCGCGCATGTTGCCGCGCTGCCGCGCCCGCCCGGACCGGCATGCCCGGGTCGAGCCCCGGGTACGCATCTCCATGGCTGACAACATCGACGGCTCCGTGACCTTCATCGGCAACGCCACCGTGCTGGTGCGCTGGGGCCCGTTCACGGTGCTGACCGACCCGAACTTCCTGCACGCCGGCCAGCGCGCCTACCTGGGCTGGGGCCTGGTCGCGAAGCGGCTGCGCGACCCGGCGCTCGACGTGTCGGCCCTGCCCGCGCTGGACGCTGTCGTGCTCTCCCACCTGCACGGCGACCACTGGGACCGGGTGGCGCGCCACGGTCTCGACCGGGGCCTCCCGATCCTCACCACGCCGCACGCCTCGCGCCGGTTGCAGGGCTGGCACGGCTTCCGGCGCGCGGTGGGACTCGCCACCTGGGAGGCGGAGACGCTCACCAAGGACGGGTGGACGCTGCGGGTCACCGCCGTACCCGGCCGGCACGCCCCCGGCGTCGCCCGGCGGCTGCTGCCCCCGGTGATGGGCAGCGTGCTGGAGCTGCTCGACCCCGACCAGGCGGTGCGGGGCCGGCTCTACCTCACCGGCGACACGCTGATGTACGACGGGGTCCGGGAGGTCGCGCGCCGCTTCCCCGACCTGGACCTCACCGTGCTGCACCTGGGTGGCACCACCCTGCCCGGCGGCCTGATGGTCACCATGGACGGCGAGCAGGGCGCCGAGCTGCTGGAGACCGTGCTGCCCCGCCAGGCCTTGCCGGTGCACTACGACGACTACCCGCTCTTCACGTCGCCGCTGTCGGACTTCCTCGAGGCGGCCGAGCGGCGCGGGCTCTCCGACCGGGTGCTGCAGGCGGACCGTGGCGAGACGGTGTCGTTCGGCGGGGTGCGCGCCTGAGCGTGCTCCCCCGGCCCTGGGGTAGGAAGGTGCCGATGACACGACGTTACGTGGTGCAGCGGCACCGGGCGACACGCGAGCACTACGACTTCCGGCTGGAGGTCGACGGGGTGCTGGTGAGCTGGGCGGTGCCGAAGGGGCCGACGCTCGACCCCGCGAAGCGACGCAGCGCCTTCCGGGTGGAGGACCACCCGATGGAGTACTTCCAGTTCGAGGGCGTGATCCCGAAGGGTCAGTACGGCGCGGGCGACGTGACCGTCTGGGACACCGGCACGTGGCAGCCGCACGGCACCGACGACCCGGCGGCCGCGCTGGAGAAGGGCGAGCTGCACTTCGACCTGCACGGGGAGAAGCTGCGCGGGCGGTTCGCGATCGTCCGGCGCGGATCCGCCGGCGAACGCGAGCAGTGGCTGCTGGTGCACAAGCGCGATGCGGAGGCCGTCGAGGGCTGGCGGGTCGAGGACCACCCGACGTCGGTGCTGTCCGGGCGCACCAACGACGAGGTGCGGGCCGCCCCCGCCAGGCTGTGGCGGTCCGGCGTGCCCGCCGCGGAGGCGGAGGTGGTGCTGCGCTGGGACCCGGTCTCGGACGAGGAGCTCGCGGCCCTCGACGACCTCGGGGAGGGCGGCGTGTGGTCGGTGTTCGGGCGCGCGCTGAAGGTGACCAACCTGGACAAGGTGCTGTTCCCCGCGCGGCCGCGGAGAGCAGCCGGTGACGAAGCGGGACCTGGTGCGGTACGCCGCGCAGATCGGGCCCACCCTGGTGCCCTACCTCGCCGGGCGGGCGCTGAACATGCACCGCTATCCGCAGGGCGCGGAGCACAAGGGGTTCTGGCACAAGGAGCTGCCCTCACACGCGCCCGACTGGATCGGTCGCTGGGCCAACCCCGACGCCGACCCGGGGGAGACGCGCACCTACCTGGTCGTGGACGAGCCGGCCGCGTTGGTGTGGGCGGCCAACTTCGGCGCCCTGGAGTGGCACGCGTGGACCTCGCGCACCGACGCGCCGCAGTGCCCGACGTACGCACTGGTCGACCTCGACCCCGGCAAGAACACCTCCTGGGAGGAGCTGCTGGCGCTCGCGCGGCTGCACCGCACCGCCTTCGAGCACCTCGGCGTCGTGGCGGTCCCGAAGGTCACCGGCCGCCGCGGCATCCAGGTGTGGGTGCCGGTGCGCACCGGGTTGGGCTTCGACGACACCCGGGCGTGGGTGGAGGGGCTGTCGAAGACCGTCGGCAAGGTGCTGCCCGACCTGGTCAGCTGGAAGTGGGAGGTCAGCTCCCGCAAGGGCAGGGCACGGCTGGACTACACGCAGAACGCCGTCAACAAGACCCTCGTCGCGCCGTACAGCCCCCGTCCGGCGCCCGGGGCGCCGGTGTCCGCCCCGATCGAGTGGGCCGAGTTGGACGACCCCGACCTGCGCCCGGACCGGTGGACGATTCGCACGGTGCTCGACCGGCTCGCGGAGAAGGGCGACCTCTTCCACCCCGTGCTCACCACCGAGCAGGATCTGCCCGAGCTCACCTGAAACCACCAAGGTGAGTCCCCTGTGCCCACCTCCACGATCCGCCACCGGACCGAACCGCTCCCCGAGTCAAGCGACTCCGCCCGCACCGCCGGCAGGAGCGAACGGCCCGCCTGGTGCGGCCATTGGTCCCGGTTGCGGGGTCGTCGAGTGGGTATGCCTACGGCGTGAGCGCCGCCCCGAACTGGACCACCGACCCCGTCCACCTGCCGGGCGTGGAGCCGGCGGACCCGCCCACGGAGCTGGTTCCCGGCCGGCTCTGGCACGGCGGCTGCCCGGTCGACTTCGACTGGGCGCGCGGCCGGGGCATCGACGTGGTCGTGGACCTCGCGGACGCCGACGCCTATCCCCCCGCCGCGGAGATCGAACGGCTGACCTACCTCAAGTGCCCGCTCGTGGACGGCCGCGACGTGCCGGACCCGGGCGTCACCCTGCGGCTGGCCGGGCTGGTCGCCGGGCTCGTCGCCGACGGGCACCGGGCGCTCGTGCACTGCACGTTCGGTCGCAACCGGTCCGGGCTGCTGGCCACCCTGGTGGTGCGGGAGGTGCTGGGCATCTCGGGCCGGGACGCGCTGACGCACGTGCAGCAGCGGCGACGCCGTGCGGTCAACAACGAGGCGTTCGCCCGGTGGCTGCGGTCGCTGCCTCCGCCGGCGTGACCGCTGCCGGGGTCACAGTGGCGTGCGCCAGAGCCGGACCTCGTCGGCGAGCCAGTCCAGGCCGGTGCCGTGGTGCCGGCTGTCCCAGATGCGGAACGCCACCCCACCGAGGTCGGCGATGCGATCCAGCACCGGAAGTCCGGGCCACCCACGCACGTCGTGCCCGTAGGCGCGGCAGAACCCGGCGTAGGCCTGGCGCGAGATGTGTCCGGCGCGCACCCGGCGCGCCGCGCTGGCGAGGTCGTACTCCCGCGGCGCCCACGCGAGCCAGTCGAGGTCGATGAGCCGGGGGCCGTCCGGGGCGTGCATGACGTTGTACGGCGAGACGTCCCCGTGGATGGGGCCGTGGCCGAGGTCGGAGGTGGTGTCCGCGAGCGCGGCGAGCAGCGCGGTCCGGGCGTCCAGCAGCACCGAGGCGTGCTCGGGCGCGAGGTAGAGCACCTGTCCGGGGAGCCGGGACAGCGGGCTCCAGGCGGGCACGCCGGCACGCGCGTGCTCCTCGTGGAAGCGGCGCAGGAGCCCGCCGAGCTCGGTCCAGGTGACGCCTCGCCGCGCCGGGAGCCATCGGGTCAGCGTCACCACGCCGTACGCCGTGACCACCGGTGGGCACACCGGCAGGTGCGCGGTGCGGGAGCCGGCGAGCGCGCGGGCCGTCCGGTCGAGGTGGGCGGCGTCCGTTCCCGGCGGGTACACCTTCACGGCGTACTCCCCCGCCTTGAGCACGACCGTGGTCAGGGCGCTGACGAGGGTTGCCGGTGGCAGCGGGACCGGGAGTCGCGGGCGGGCCTCGGCCAGGGCCACGCGCGCCTCGGCCTCACCCCAGCTCGGCGCGGGCAGGGGCAGGGCGATGCGAGGCAGCGCAGCCTGCGCGGCCTGTGGGGCACGGGGCACCGCGGCGGTGAGCGACATCAGGACTCCGGGAGAACAGGGCCACCACTCGACGTCGCTGGCTGGTGCCGTGACCGGGTTGGATGGCGGAAGCTACCACGGGATCCCGGCTGCCCGGGAGTGGTTCAGAAGGAGGGTTTCCGGACCGGTACGACGACCTCGTTGCGTCGCAGGAACCAGGGAGTCCACGGCGGGTTGTAGCGGGCGAAACGCGGCGGCCCCGCGGCCTCGAGACCGACCGCCCGGACCGCGGCGAGCAGGCGCCGTTCATGCTCCCGGTAGGAGCGGCGGCACCATCGGCCGGAGAACCTCGACGCGGCGGCGTACTCCTCCTCCACGGCGCGCACCGACACCCGCTGGTCCACGGGGTCGGGCAACGCGGCGTGCGCGAACTGCGCGGGCATCACGAAGCTGACCACGTAGCCGCCGTCGTCGGCCTCGGCTTCCTGCTGGAGGACGGGCGCGGTCATGGCCACCTTGGTGGAGGTCTGGTTGCGGCCCCCGAGGTAGCCGGCCAGCGGCATGAACGCCCGGTTGCCGGCGGTCTCGAAGCCGCCCTTCACCGTCATCTCGGCGACCGTATGGGCCGGGTAGCGGCGGAGCTCGAAGCCGCGGTACTCGGCGATCACCTCATAGGGCTGCTGCTCGGTCATCGCTGTCCTCTCCTCGACTCCAGCCTGGCTTCTTGACCGTGGCTGCTGAAGTGCTCAAGGTCCCCGCGTCGGCCCACTCGCAAGCACTTCCTGCGCCTGCGGAACCCCCGTGGCAGGCAAGGCGAAAGGAGCCACGGAACGGACGCTCAGGTGGCCAACGACCTGCCGAAGTAGCGCGACGTCGGCGAGCAGGCGTAGTGACCGAACGCCGCCACGGGTACGTAGCCCGCGGACTCGTACAGCGCGATCGCCTCCGGCTGCTTCAGCCCCGTCTCCAGGACCATCACGTCCGCGCCGGAGGACCGTGCCGACGACTCCAGGTGCGCGAGCATGACCCGCGCCAGGCCGCGCCGCCGGGCACGGGGGACGACGTACATCCGCTTCACCTCGGCCGCGCGCGAACCTCCCAGCGGGGCCACGTCCGACCGGAACCGCCAACCGCCCATCGCCGCCGGCACACCCTCGAGGTAGCCCACGAAGAACGCGCCCGCGGGCGGGTCGAACGCGCCCACGTCGAGGGGCGTCTCGTCCGGACCTCCGTAGCGGACGACGTACTCCGCCTGCACCTCGGCCACCAGAGCCTGCGCGTCTGCCGCGCCGAACGCGACCGCGCAGATGTCCAGCCCGGGGCGTGGGCACCGCCTCGTGGGGTGCTGGCTCATCATGCTCCCGTCCCTCGGCGTCCCGCTTCCCCGCGCCCGGTCCGGCGCGCGCGCTCGCGGGTGACAGAATAGGCGCACGCACTGACAACGCAGTCAGGTCACCGCTCCCGACGAACCTCGAGGTACTCGTGGCCGACGTACTCACCATCCCTGGCTCCCTCAAGCCCGCCGACGGGCGGTTCGGCGCCGGCCCCTCCAAGGTCCGCCCCGCCGCGCTCGACGCGCTCGCGGCCACCGGGTCCTCGCTGCTCGGGACGTCGCACCGGCAGGCGCCGGTCAAGGCCCTGGTACGACGGGTGCGCGACGGGATCGGCGAGCTCTTCGGCCTCCCCGAGGGCTACGAGGTCGTGCTCGGCAACGGCGGCTCGACCGCGTTCTGGGACATCGCCACGCTCGGGCTGATCCGGGAGCGCAGCCAGCACCTGTCGTTCGGGGAGTTCTCCGCCAAGTTCGCCACCGCGGCACGACGCGCGCCCTTCCTCGGCGAGCCGACCGTGCTCGAGGCCCCGACCGGCACCCGGCCGCAGCCGCGGGCCGAGGCCGGTGTCGACGTGTACGCCTGGGCGCACAACGAGACCTCCACCGGCGTGATGGCGCCGGTGCGGAGGGTCGAGGGTGCCGACGAGGGCGCGCTGGTGGTCGTCGACGCCACCTCGGCCGCGGGCGGTCTCCCGGTCGACATCGCCCAGACGGACGTCTACTACTTCGCCCCGCAGAAGAACTTCGCCTCCGACGGCGGTCTGTGGCTCGCGGTCATGTCGCCGGCCGCGCTCGCCCGCGCCGACGAGATCGCGGCGAGCGGGCGGTGGATCCCGGCCTTCTTCGACCTCCCCACGGCGATCGACAACGCGCGCAAGGACCAGACCTACAACACCCCGTCGGTAGCGACACTGTTCCTCATGGCCGACCAGCTCGACTGGCTCAACGGCCAGGGCGGGCTGGACTTCGCGGTGTCCCGTACGACGGACAGCTCCACCCGGCTCTACACGTGGGCCGAGAAGACGTCGTACACCGCGCCGTACGTCCGGGCCCCCGACGAACGCTCGCTGGTGATCGGCACCGTCGACTTCGAGGAGTCGGTCGACGCCGCCGCGGTCGCCAGAACGCTGCGGGCCAACGGGATCGTGGACGTGGAGCCCTACCGCAAGCTCGGTCGCAACCAGCTGCGGGTGGCGATGTTCCCGGCGATCGACCCGGCGGACGTCGAGGCGCTCACCGTCTGCATCGACTACGTGGTCGAGCGGCTCTGACCCGCTCCTTTAGGGGTCACGAAGCCCCCGGCACGCCGGCGAAGTGCAGGAGCGGGTGACCCTCGGGGGACGGGCGAGGCCCCTCGGCGGGACGGTGGTGAGCGCGCTGGGCTGTCAGCGACGGGAGCGGATGCGCGACCTCCGGGCCGCGAGCGCGGCCAGGACGACCACGCCGGCACCGAGCACACCGGCACCGAGCAGGCCCACCTTCCAGGCGTCCCCGACGCCGTCCGGCTGCGGGGCCGAGCGGGCCTCGGGTGACGGGCGTGCCGACGTCGGGACCGGCGGCGCCGCGGGTGCGCTGCGCGCGCCGGTCAGGGAGGCCGGCAGTCGCACGGAGAGCACCGGCGCGTGCAGCCCTTCGGAGCTCACCAGCACCCGGCCGCCCGGGCCGACCGCGATGCCCTCTCCCTGCCGCTGTTCCGGCAGCCGCGCCGTGCCGACGAGCTCGAAGTCGGGGAAGGTGTAGACCGACGCGGTCGTGTAGGTGCGCAGCAGCACGTGCTTCCCGTCGGGCAGGAACGTCCCGTCGGTGACCAGCCCGCTGACCGCCGCCACCGGCCGCAGCCGGTTCTCCGCGCCCGCGCGCAGCTGCCGCGGGGCGGCGTACACCGTCCCGCCGAAGACCGACTTCGAGACCACGAACACCCGCTGCGTCCGGGGCTGCACCAGCAGCGTCTCCGCGTCCCGCGCGCCGTCGGGGTAGCGCAGCCCGTAGCGCGGTACCGAGACGGTCACGTCGCCGGAGGCGGACGGCCGCACGCGGTAGACCGCGACGTCGTCGCGCACCGCGCGGTTGTCGCCGATGTCCCCGACCCACACCGTGCCCGCTGCACCCGGTGCGATCGCCTCGACGTCCTCGACCCCGTGGGAGGAGTACCTCGTGTGGCTGAGCGTCTCACCGGAGTGCGGGTCGACGCCGTAGACCACCGGCCCGTCGCCGGAGTCGTTGATCGTGTAGACGACCGAGCCCCGGTCCACCAGCCCGCTGGACTCGATCACCTCGGGGTCCTGGAAGGTGAACAGCACGTGGTGCGCCACCGCGAGCAGCACCGCGGAGGCACTAGCCCAGCCGGTCACCGAGCAGCTCCCCCAGCTTCGGGCGGACGCCCCATGCCCGGGTCACGTCCTCGAGCTCGCGCCGGACCGCCTCGGACGGCGCCGCGTCGGTGCGTACGGCGCGCAGGAGCGTGTTGCGCGGGGTGTGCCGGCTCTCCACGAACTCGACGACGTCCACGCGGTAGCCGGCCAGCCGCAGCACCGAGGCGCGCATCGCATCGGTGAGCGTGTCGGCGAACCGCTCGCGCAGGATGCCGTGCCGGGTCAGCGAGGGGTACGGCGTCGGCGCTCGACGCAGCTGTGCGGCCACGTCGTGGTGGCAGCACGGCGCGGCCAGCACCAGCGAGGCCTGCCACTGCACGGCCCGGGCCAGCGCGTCGTCGGTCGCGGTGTCGCACGCGTGCAGGGCCAGCACCACCTCGGGCGGCTGCGCGAGCGCGACCGAGCCGATGTCTCCCTGCACGAACGTCACCGCGTCGCCGACACCGAGCGCCTCCGCGACCTGCGTGTTGTGCGCCCGCGACTGTGCCTTGACGTCCACGCCCACCAACCGCACCGGGAGCCCGCGCACGCGGGAGAGGTAGGCGTGCGCGGCGAAGGTCAGGTAGGCGTTCCCGCAGCCGAGGTCCACCACCCGCCACGGGTCCTCGGGCGTCGGGGTACGCAGCCGGCCGGCCGCCACCGCGTCGTCGACCGCGGGCCCGAGCGCGCGCAGCAGCTCCTCGACCTGGCGGTACTTCGCCTGCCTGCTGGGCTTCACCCGGCCCTGTGCGTCGGAGATGCCGAGCGCCACGAGCACCGGGTCGTCCTCGGGCAGCAGGCGGGTCTTGGCGCGGTCGTGGCTGCGCGCGGGCGCGGGGTCGCCCTGGCGCGCCGCGGTGTGCACCATCGCCTCGCCCTTCTTGGTGACCCGCAGCTGGTGGGTCTCGGTGGCGGTGTCGACGTGCCAGTTGCCGAACGGCTCGTCGAGCAGCGCGTCGACGGCGTGCGCCGCGGCCTCGCCGACCGGGTGGTTGGAGGTGTGCGCCTGCGTCTCGTCGTACGCCGTGACCTGGAGGTGCCGGCCGGCCTTGAGGTCGACGTAGCGCAGCTCGACACGGCGCCACCGGGGCCGCGCGCCCTTCTGCCGGCCGGCGGCCACCGCGCGCACCAGAGCCTGGTCGTCGAGGACCTCGGCCCGGACACGGGCCAGCGCCCGCAGCAGCGGCTCGGGCACGGCTCAGCCCTTCAGCAGTGCGGCGACGACGACGATCACGATCAGCCCGACCAGCGCGCCGGGGATGACCAGGCGGCGGTAGCGGGGGTGCATACCCCGAGTCTACCGACCGGTACGTGCCCGGCCCGGCCCGCAGCCGGCGGTCCGGTATGGACAGCCGCGCCCCGCAAACCGGAGGAATCGGCCGGGGCCATGGACCGCGCACGAGGCCGGCAATAGCGTCGCGAACGAGCATGCGACCACTTCGCACGGAAGCGGCCGGTACAGCCAAGGAGGTCAGCCATGTTCATCCAGGTCATCCAGGGCCGGTGCACCCGCCCCGACGAGCTCCACGCCCTCGCGGACCGCTGGCGCGAGGAGGTCGCCACGCCCGACAGCGGCTTCCTGGGCGGGACCTACGGCTTCACCGACGACGGCGTGTTCGTCGGCGTGATCCGCTTCGAGTCCCGCGAGAAGGCGATGGCCAACTCGGCCCGTCCCGAGCAGACCGCCTGGGCGCGCGAGCTGGAGGCGCTGTGCGACGGCCCGGTGGAGTACCACGACTGCGACGACGTGACCCTCATGATGGGCGGCGGGTCGGACGAGGCCGGCTTCGTCCAGGTGATCCGCGGCAAGCTGGAGTACCCGGAGCGGTTCAAGGCCACGATGGCGCAGACCGAGGCGATGCTGCACCAGATGCGCCCGGAGATCCTCGGCGGCACGCTGGCGATCGAGCCGGACGGCACCTTCACCGAGACCATCGCGTTCACCGACGAGGCGGCCGCCCGCGAGGGTGAGCGGAAGGAGCCGCCGCCCGAGGTGCGCGAGGAGCTCGACGCCGCGATGGAGGGGGCCCGGTTCCTCGACCTGCGCCATCCCTGGTTCGAGTCGGCGTAGCCCGCGGGGCCACCGGCCGCGGCCGGTCAGTCGCGCGCCCCGCACGCTCCCACGACCTCCGCCGGGCCGGGCTGCTCGGACAGGTCCGGCTCCGGCGCGGTCCGTGCGCGAGCGAACGTGCGTGCCTTCGTGGCCGCGGCGAGGTCGGCCTCGACCGCCGTGGGCTCGACGCGCCGCCGGCGCACCAGCCCCTTCGTCCGGACGAACACCAGCACGGCCAGCGCGGCGCCGAGGATCGTCATGCCGCCCCCGCCGATCAGCGTCCAGCGAGCACCGAAGGTCTGCCCGACCCACCCGACGAACGGGGCGCCGAGCGGGGTGCCGCCCATGAAGATCATCATGTAGAGCGCCATCACCCGGCCGCGCATCATCGGCGAGACGCTCAGCTGCACGGTCGCGTTGGCGGAGTTGGCCATGGTGATCGCGAAGACGCCGATCACCGGGGTGAGCAGCAGGAAGGTGAGGTACGACGGCATCACGCCCGCGACCACCTCGGCGAGCCCGAAGGCCACCGCCGAGCCGATCACCAGCCGGTGCCGGGGCCGGCCGCGGCGGGCGGCGAGCAGCGCCCCGGTCAGCGAGCCGACCGCCATCGTGGTGCCCAGGATGCCGTACTCCCCCGCGCCCTTGTGGAAGATCTCGGTGGCCATCAGCGCCGAGGTCATCTGGAAGTTGAAGCCGAACGTGCCGGCGAAGAACACGACGGTGAGGATCAGCATCAGGTCCGGGCGCTCGCGGGTGTAGCGGATCCCCTCGCGCACCATGCCCTTGCCCCGCTTCGCCATCTCCGGGGTGTGCAGCAGCGCGGCGTCCATCTTCTGCAGCGCGTACACCACCGCGCCGTAGCTGAGCCCGTTGAGCGCGATGACCGCACCCGTCGCGGCCACCCCGCCGCCGAACGCCGCGATGAGGAAGCCGGCCGCGCCGGGGCCGAGGATGCGCGCGAAGTTGAACGACGCGGAGTTCAAGCCGATCGCGTTGGTCAGGTTGTCCGGGCCGACGATCTCGTTGACGAACGACTGTCGGGCCGGGGCGTCGAACGCGCTGCCGACCCCGAACACCAGTGCGAGCACGTAGACGTGCCAGGTCTGGGCCACCCCGGTGATCGCGAGTGCGCCCAGGAGCAGCGCCGGGACCGCCATCATCACCTGCGTCACCTGGAGCAGGCGGCGCTTGGGGAAGCGGTCGGCGATGAGTCCCGCGTAGGGCGAGAGCAGCAGCACCGGCAGGAACTGCAGCCCGGTGGTGATGCCGAGCGCGGTCCCGTTGTTGTGCGTCAGCTGCAGGACCAGCCAGTCCTGGGCGACGCGCTGCATCCAGGTGCCCACGTTCGACACGACGCCACCGGCGGCGTACCGCCGGTAGTTGGGGTTGGCGAGCGCACGGAACGTCGGACTCAAGCGGGGTCCCTGCGCAGGTGCGAGCGAAGCGAGCAGCTTCGTGGGTCGTTCAAGCTTGTGCCAGCCTTTCGAGGATCGGTGCCGCCTGGCGCAGCACGGTGCGTTCTTCGGGGGTGAGGTCGCGCAGCTGCTGCGCGAGCCACACGTCGCGGCGCTTGCGGTCCGCGGCGAGCGTCTGCTCACCCTGGGATGAGAGGGCCACCACCACCTGGCGCTTGTCGGTCTCGTGCTTGCGCCGGACCACGTAGCCGCCTTCCTCCAGGCAGTTGACGGTTCGCGTCATCGACGGCGGCTGCACCCGCTCGAACGCGGCCAGCTCACCGACGGTGCTGGGGCCGTGGCGGAGCAGCGCGCCGAGCACGGACAGCTGCCCCACGGACAGCAGCTCGCTGTCGGGGTCCCGCTCGCTGCGCATCCGGCGGCTCAGCCGCGCCACGGAGATCCGCAGCGCGGAGGCGAGACCGCTGTCGGTGCGCGCGACGCGGTGGGTGGTGGAAGCCATGATACTTAGCCTAACTCATTAGCCTCCCTAACTATTCCGATTCGGCACGTTGTGCCCCGGTGCACGGCTCGGCTGTGGCTCGGCCCACGCCGCGGCGACCGGCACGTCCCAGCACGGCAGGCACGGCCGCACGTCCCAGCACGGCCGGGACATCGCTCAGACCGGGGTGATCGACTCCACGGTCAGCTCCGGCAGCATGCTGGTGCGCACGGCGCGACAGGTCAGCTGGGCGGCCTCGTCCGACGCGCGGCGCACCCGGACCTGATGGGGGGCGCCGGCCACGTCGAGCACCACGGTGGCGAGGCCGTCGTCGGTGCGGCAGGAGACCAGGCGTACGGCGTCGAGGTCGGTGCTGCCGAGCCGGCGGCGCAGCTCGATCTCGGCCGCCTGGGCCGCGAACGGGGACGACGAGCGACCCCGCAGCAGGTCGAGATCCACCTCTCCGCGCAGGTGGCGTGCGGCCAGGTCGGCGGCCCCCTGGGCGGGGACCCGCCCGTAGTAGAGCCCCTGGGGCAGGACCAGCACGTTCGCGGCGAAGCGGTCCCCGCCGATGTGCGAGACCTCCCAGGTGTGCTCGGGGAGCTCGGCGGCCATCGCCTGCGCCACCGGGCGGCCCCGCTCGGCGCAGCAGGCGTCATGGCGCCCGTGCGTGCAGACGCAGAACAGCGGCGCCGACGTGCGCGTCATGCCCGTCGACTCGCCGCGGCCGAGCGCCTCGAGATCCAGGTCCGCCAGCTCCTCCGCGCCGGCCACGGTGCCCGTCTCGACCCAGGGAGCTTCCGGGTCGACGTACGCGGCGAACACCCGCACCGGCTCGCCCGGGCCCGGGCGAGCCGTCCGGTCGGGGCGGCGCACCAGCAGGGGGCGCACCCGGGCGGCCGCGGACCGCGTGCGCAGCGCACGCAGCACGTCGGCGGGCAGCCTGCTGTCGCGGAAGGCGTCGCGGCCCCACGGCCCGGAGTTCTCGATCAGCAGGTAGGCCCGCACGGTCGAGGCCGTCCCCGCCAGCGGGTCCTGGCGCTCCAGGCTGGCCGCCGCGCAACGAAAGCTGTCCACGCTCAGGGCGCGACCTCCAGGAGTCCCTCGCGGACCAGCCGGCGACACAGCACCACCCGACTCTGGGCGTCCAGGAGGTCGGCGAGGTCGCGGGGACGCAGGGTCTCGCGCACCCGGATGCCCTCGAGCGCCGCCTCCAGGTGGCCGGGCACGCGCAGCTCGCGGTCCCCGAGCAGCACCCGCAGCCGGTCGCCGTCGGCGCGCAGGACGCAGGGCCGGCCGGGCCGACGCAGCAGCAGCGTGTCGTCGTCGAGGTCGCGTACCGCGATGCGGTCGCGCAGCCCGCCGCGCGCCGAGGGGCTGCGGGAGGTGAGGAACCGCACCACCTCCCGGTCGGCGACCTCGGCGGGGTCGACGTCGCGCAGGCCGTCCGCCAGCCGCCGCAGCCGCTGGACCAGGCCGTCGCGCAGCACCTCCGGCCGCTCGACGTACCCGGCCGGCAGGTGCTCGTCCGCCACCTCGTCGAGCAGAGGGCGCAGCGCTCGGTCCAGGACCTGGCGCCAGGTGACCTGGTTGATGCCGACGGTGACGTGCAGGGATGCGGTGTCCTGGGTGCGGGCGGCGTGCGGGGTGCCGGTGGGGAGGTACATGCTCACGCCCGGCCCGAGGACCACCGTGGTCGGCTCTCCGTGCTCGTGCACCTCCCACTCCTTGCTGCCGTGGGTCTGGAAGACGAACACGTCGTGGCTGTCGCTGTGCACGGCGAAGCCCTGCGAGCCCGGTGGGGTCAGGTAGGCGTTCGCCTGGCACGGGTGACCCAGGGCCTGCTCGAGGCTGGTGCAGAGCGCGGTCAGCGGCGCCCAGTACCGGTGCAGGCCCTGCAGCACGACCGTGGCGCCGCCGTCGAAGAGGTCGAAGATCTTGCGGGGGTCGACCAGCCCGGTCAGCGGCTGACCGGCGAGGCTGGCCGAGCGCGTGTACGACGAGGCGGGCAGGACCGTGCCGTCCTGCGCCACCCGGACGGCGGGGGTGCGAATCGCGGTGCCGGTCAGCAGGTGGTCGACGTCGTCGAAGGAGAGCAGGTCGGCCAGCGCGTCGGGGTCGGCATGGTGGACATGCACGCGCGACGCCCAGATCTTCGTCAGGAAGGTCTGGGCGTCGCCGCTGAGCAGGGTGAGGGCACTCACCGTCAGGCGTCGGTGCCGTCGGCCGTCCGCTGTGTCCTTGGCGTCACCGTCGGTGCCGTCGGCGTCGCTGCCGTCCGCGTCGCTGCCGTCCGCGTCGCGTCGCCGTCCGCGTCGGTGCCGTCCGCGTCGGTGCCGTCCGCGTCGGTGCCGTCGCCGTCGCCCATCGGAGTGCCGGCGCTGCCGACGGACTCCATGTCCTCGTCGCGCAGCGGCTCGTCGGGGGTGCTGGTCATGCGGTCTCCTCCTGACGTGGATGCGGTACGGCGGGCCCGCCGTACCGCATCCTTCGTACCCAGGTCCTGGGCGCCGCACTCGTCAGGAGACGCCGATGGCCTGCTTGATCGGGTCGATGGCGAAGTAGACCACGAACAGCGTCGACACGATCCACATCAGGGCGTGGATGTCGCGCGCCTTGCCGCGCACCACCTTGACGACCACGTAGGCGATGAAGCCCGCGCCGATGCCGGCGGTGATGCTGTAGGTGAACGGCATCAGCACGATCGTGAGGAACGCCGGGAGGGCGATCTCGACGTCGTCCCAGTCGATGTGCTTGACCTGCTGCATCATCAGGAAGCCCACGATCACCAGCGCCGGGGTGGCTGCCTCGTAGGGCACCACCTGCACCAGCGGGGCGAGGAACGTCGCGAGCAGGAACAGGACGCCGGTGACCACCGAGGCCAGGCCGGTGCGGGCGCCCTCGCCGACCCCGGAGGCCGACTCGATGTAGGCGGTGTTGCTGGACACGCTCGGCGGCGCCGCCGGCGGCGGCGGCCAGCGAGTCGACGACCAGGATGCGCTGGGCGGCCGGCGGGTTGCCCTCCTCGTCGAGCAGGTTGCCCTCCGCACCGATGGCGACCATGGTGCCCATGGTGTCGAAGAAGTCCGCGAGCATCAGCGTGAAGATCAGCAGGATCGCCGAGACCGCTCCGATGGCCGAGAACGAGCCGAGCAGGCTGAAGTGGCCCAGCAGGCCGAAGTCCGGCAGGTCCACGATGTTGCTCGGGATCTTCGGGACGTTGAGGCCCCAGCCCGGTGGGGTTCACGACCTTGCCGGTCGCGTCCGTCTGCCCGCCGATGTGGCCGACCGCCTCGATGACGATCGCGAGCACGGTCGCGCCCACGATGCCGTAGAGGATCGCGCCGCGGACCTTCTTGACCATCATGATGACGATGGCGAACAGGCCGACGATGAAGACCAGCAGCGGCCAGCCGGCGAGGAAGCCGCCGATGCCGAGCTCGACGGGGACCGGGCCGCTGGTCGGGCTTGCGGACGAACCCGGAGTCGACGAGGCCGATGATCGTGATGAACAGGCCGATGCCGACGCTGATCGCGGTCTTCAGCTGCGCGGGGACGGCGTGGAAGACCGCGGCGCGGAAGCCGGTGAGCACCAGCACGAGGATGATCAGGCCCTCGAGCACGATCAGGCCCATCGCGTCGGCCCAGGTCATGTTGGGCAGCTGGGCGATGCCGAAGGTGACGAACGCGTTGAGGCCGAGCCCGGTGGCCAGTGCCAGCGGGTAGTTCGCGACCACGCCCATGAGCACGGTCATGACGCCGGCGACGAGGGCGGTGGCGGCGGCGACCATGGCGAGGTTCGGCCCCTCGCCGCCGCCGAGGAAGGCGCCGGTCGAGTCGGCCACGGTGCCGATGATCAGCGGGTTCAGCACGACGATGTAGGCCATCGTGAAGAAGGTGACGATGCCACCGCGAAGCTCGCGGCCGACGGTGGAGTCGCGCTGGGAGATCTTGAAGAAGCGGTCGAGGCAGCCGCGGGGCTGGCGGCCGGCAGGGTCTCGCGCTCGACCGTCTGGGCTGTGTTGCTCACGTGGGTCCCGAGTTCTGTGCAGGGATGAGGACGGGGCACGGACGGGCAAGGGTGGCCCGCGCCAGTGGCAGTCAGAGGGCGGCCAGTCGGTATATCTTGCCAGAACTCGCGGATATTCCCGGTTTCGGCGTCGGATAGGTTCATGCCGTGGACGAGCCCGAGCACGGTGCGGACCCGGCAGATCGGCCGGCGCACCTACCTCATCGCCGACGTCGAGCCGCTCGACGTCGACGGCACCCGCACCGTCGCGGTCGGGCACGGGGCTGTGGCTGCTCGCCTTCGTCCTGCTGCTCCCGTTCTACGGCCGGCTGCAGGAGGCCGACCGGCTGTGGGGCTGTGGACCTGCGTGGCCGGCTTCGGCCTCGGCTGCTCGGCTGGGACTACTGCCGGCGGCGACGCAGACTCGCCGACCCGCGTCGGCGGCGAGCCCGGCCGCGTCGCGCGACGCGGCGCCGACCCGAGCGACGCGCCCGGACCGGCTCCCGGGACTAGAACTGGTCGAGGTCGTCCCAGGTCAGGGTGTCGAGGACCGGCTCCGGCAGCGGGGCGGGCCGGTTCTGCTTGCTCAGCCGGGCCTCGGAGTGGGCGCCGCAGCCGTGGTCGTAGGAGACCACCCGGCCGTCGTCGTTGGCGTACGCGTTGGCGCACACGCCGAACACCTGGGACAGCGGGCCCGGCCAGCCGGACCAGGAAGCCGCAGCTGCCGCAGCGTGCGCCGGCGCGGACTGGGCGATCGGCGCCTCCGGCCCGTGGCTGCCGTCGTACCAGCGCTGCGCGGCGAGCTCGCGGCCCTCGAGCGACAGCACCCGGGGGCGTCCGAGGCCGAGCTCGTCGCCGACCTCCTTGACCGTGTCGTGGTCGACGATCGTCGTCCCCGGCGGTGTAGCCGGGCACCAGCCGGGGTCGTCCTCCTCGGCGGGCAGCAGGTCGCCGGGGCTCAGGTCGCCGGGCTGGATCCGCTCGCGCCAGGGCACCCACGGCGGGGCCATGATCGCGCTCGTCCCCGGGCAGCAGCACCACCTCGTCGACGGTGACCGACTTCTGCCGCGGCGCGCGGGCCACGGTGACCGCCCAGCGCCAGCCTCGGTAGCCGGCGCGGGTGCAGGCGAAGTAGTGCGTGACGACGCGCTCGCCCTCCGCCTGGTGGCCGAGGTGCTCGCCGACGTCGGCGGCGTCCGACCGTCTCGAGCAGCGCCTCGCGGGCGACGTCGACCGCGCGGACACCGACGGAGTCGGCTTGGCGGCCTTCGCTGCAGTCATCACGTCCGATTGTTTAAAGGCCCGGCGGGTTTGTCCCGCCGGGGCGCAGATCGTCCCGGCGGTCGTACCCGGGCGGGAGCCGGTCGGGGACAGGCATGTCCCGGTCGGGGGCCGGACCCGTCGGGGCGGGTCGGAGCCGGTCGGTGTGGAAGGAAGTGGACGCATGCGCGAGGACGCCGAGCGGTCGCCGACGGCACCCGGGGACGACCCGGGGCTTCGTGCACCGGCGCGCCGCGGGCCGCCGCCGGGTCCTGGCGCGGGGTGCGCCGCGCCGGCGCGGCGACCGGCCACGGCGCGTCGTACACGTTCCGGCAGGCGCGCCGGGCCACGCACGCCGAAGGCGCCGGAGACCGGGCCTGTCCCGGCTGATCGAGCTGCACGCGTTCAACTCCGCCGGCGACGCCGCCGTGGCGATCTCCCTGGCCGGCACGTTGTTCTTCCAGGTGCCCACCGACCAGGCCCGCGGCCAGGTCGCGCTCTTCCTCGGCCTGACCATGCTGCCGTTCGCGATCGTGGCGCCGCTGATCGGCCCGATCCTCGACCGCTACGGCCACGGCCGGCGCTGGGCGATCGGCGCCACGATGGCGCTGCGGGCCTTCCTGTGCTGGGTGCTCGCCGACGGCGTCGCCTCCGGATCGTTGGTGGTCTTCCCGGCGGCGCTGGGGGTGCTGGTCGCCTCGAAGGCCTACGGCGTGACGCGTGCGGCCGCGGTGCCTCGGCTGCTGCCGGAGCAACTGACCCTGGTCAAGGCGAACTCGCGGATCTCGCTGGCGGGCACCGCCGGGCGGCATGCTCTCCGCGCCCCTGGCCGCCGGCGCGGCGATGCTCGGCGCGCAGTGGTCCTTGCGCTACGCCTTCGTGCTCTTCGTCGTGGGCACGATCCTCGCGGTGCTGCTGCCGCCCCGGGTCGACAGCGCGCACGGCGAGGGACGCGCGTCGCTCTTCCGCGGCACCCGCCGCTCCCCCGTGCCGCCTCCCGTCGTGCTGGCGCTGCGCTGCAACGCCGGGCTGCGGATGCTCTCGGGCTTCCTGACCATGTTCATGGCGTTCCTGCTCCGGGCGAAGCCGTTCCCCGGCTGGGAGGACCGGCCGGCACTGCTGCTCGGGCTCGTGATCGGGGCCGCCGGCCTCGGCAGCACGGTCGGGATAGCACTGGGCAACGTGCTGCGCGCCGCGCGCCCCGAGGTGTCGGTGGTGGTCGCGCTGGTCGTGGACGCGGTGGTGACCGTCGTGGTGGCGGCGTTCTACGGGCTGCCGACGGCGGTGCTGCTCGGCCTGACCGCCGGACTCACCCAGTCCTTCGGCAAGCTGTCCCTGGACGCGCTCATCCAGCGCGAGGTGGGCGAACGAACTCGGGCGAGCGCCTTCGCCCGCTCGGAGACGCTGCTCCAGCTGTCGTGGGTGCTCGGCGGCTTCGTCGGGATCGCGCTGCCGCTGGTGCCGCACGTCGGGCTGGGCGTGGCCGCGGGGATCCTCGTCGCCTGGGCCGTCTGGGTGCTCACCGCGGCCCGCCGTACCCCGCACCTGTCCGAGCCGGAGGTGGCCGCGGCCGGCTCCGGCACGGGACGTGCCCGGCTAGAGCTCCAGCTCGTCGGCCAGCGCGCGCAGCACCTTGGCGGTGCGCTGCGCCGCCTTCGGGTCGGGGTGCCGGCCCGCACGGTAGCCGCGCTCGACACCTTCGAGCAGGCGGTACAGGTCCTCGATGATGTTCACCATGTCCGCGGGCTTCTTGCGCAGCGCGCGGGAGACCGACTGGGTGGGCTCGAGCAGCCGGACCTGCAGCGCCTGCTCACCGCGACGGCCCTGGGCGATCCCGAACTCGACCCGGGTGCCCGAGCGCAACGTGGCCACGCCGGCCGGCAACGCGTCGGAGCGGACGTAGACGTCACCGCCCTCGTCCTTCGACAAGAAGCCGAAGCCCTTCTCGGCGTCGTACCACTTGACCTTGCCAGTCGGCACCGGGAGACCTCTTCTGTGGATGCGTCCGCGGGCGCGCCGCGGTCGGGACGGGTGGATCAGGACACCAGCGTACGGCGCGCGCCGCACCGCTCAAACGCGACTCAGCGGAACCGTTCCGGGTCCGGCAGGCGCTCGTTCATGGCGCCGGAGCGGAACCCCTTCGGGTCCACCGCGGCGGCGGAGAAACCGGCCTCGAGAGCCGCCGCGACGACCTCCGGCAGCGCCCGGGCCGCGTCGACGAGCGCGGCGTCGACCTCGATGCTGGCCCGATCACCGAGGTCGCGCACCCGCAGGTTGCGCGCGTCGAGACCGGCGGCGCCGAGCACCGCCCGCACCGCCACCTCGGCGCGCTCGACGCGGGCCAGCCGGAACGGGCTGACCTCGACGCCGTACGCCACGCGCGAGGCGAGACAGGCGGCCGCCGGCTTGTCCCAGGTGGGCAGCCGCCACGCGCGGGAGGCCGCGCGGACCTGGTCCTTGGTGAGGCCGGCGTCGCGCAGCGGGGTGATCGCGCCTCGCTCGGCGGCGGCCCGGATGCCGGGACGGAAGCCCGCGACGGCGTCCTCGGCGTTCGTGCCGGTGGCGACGAACGCGTAGCCCTGCTGCGCGGCGAGCGGGCCGAGCACGTCGAGCAGCTCGGCCTTGCAGAAGTAGCACCGGTCGCCGGCGTTCGCGCGGTAGCCCTCCCGCAGCATCTCCTGCGTGTGCGGGGTGAGCACCGCGACGCCGAGGTCGCGGGCGAACCGACTCGCCGGATCGCGCTCGGCGTCCGGCAGCGAGTCGGAGTAGGCAGTCGCCGCCGCGACCCGGTCGGGGCCGAGCGCGCGCACCGCGGCGGCGAGCAGGAAGGCGCTGTCCGCCCCGCCACTGAAGGCCACCAGCACCGAGCCGCGGGCCTTCAGGTCCTCCTCCAGCGCCGCGAGCCGCAGGCCGAGGACGTGCTCCTCCAGCCAGGCCGGGAACGTGGACAGGTCCGGCAGCACCACATCGGTGCCGGCCGCGCGCAGCTCGGCCTCGGTCGACCCGCCGGTGAGCACCGAGACGCTCAGCGCCCCCGCGGCGTGAGCGCCCTCCACGTCGTGCACGTGGTCCCCGACGTAGATGCCGGCTCCGTGCTCGCTGAGCACCGCGGCCTTGCCGATCCCCCACACGCCACCGGCGAGGCGGTCGACCTCGAGGCCGAGCGCCTCCACGTGCAGCGCGGCGTTGGGCCGGTGCTTGCCGGTCACCACCACGGTGCGCCCGCCCAGGCGCCGTACCGCCGCCAGCGCCTCGCGGGCGCCGCGCAGGTCGAGGGTGGGGGCGATGGCCAGCTGCGGGTAGTGCTCGCGGAACCGGTCGACGAGCGCGGGGATCTGCTCGGCCGGGTAGTACGGCGCGAGCATGTGGTCCAGCGGCGGGCCGAGCCGGGCGGTGAGCGCGTCGAGGTCGAGCTCGACACCGGTCTCGCGGGCGAGCTCGGCGAGCACCGCCCCGATGCCGGGACGGGTGTCGATCAGCGTCATGTCCAGGTCGAAGCCGACGACGAGGGGCGCGGGGTCGCTCACGCAGGCCACCCTACGGGAGGCGGCGGGCCACCACCTCGGCGAGCAGGTCCAGCGGCATCGGGCCGGAGCCGAGCACCGCGTCGTGGAACGCGCGGATGTCGAAGGCGTCCCCCTGCCGCTGCTCGGCCTCGCGGCGGATCCGCTCGATCTCCAGCCGGCCCACCATGTAGGACAGCGCCTGGCCGGGCGCCACCGCGTAGCGGTCGATCTCCGCGGTCGCGTGCCCCCGGCGCATCGGCGAGTTCGCCAACAGGTAGTCGATCGCCTGCTGCCGGCTCCAGCCGAGGGCGTGCATGCCGGTGTCGACGACGAGCCGGCAGGCGCGCATCGAGTCGGCGGCGAGCATGCCGAGCCGGTCCAGCGGCGAGGAGTACAGCCCCATCTCGTCGGCGAGCCGCTCGGCGTAGAGGGCCCAGCCCTCACCGTAGGCGGTCACGAACGCCCGCTTGCGGAACTCCGGCAGCGCCTCGAGCTCGGCAGCCACCCCGGCCTGGAGGTGGTGGCCGGGGACCCCCTCGTGGTACGACGTCGACTCGACCTCGAAGCGGCCCCATCCCTGCGGCTCGGCAACATTCATGAAGAAGACCCCGTCGCGGGTGCCGTCCTTGGCCGGGGCGAAGTAGTAGGCGATCGCGCCGCTGGTCGTCGCCTCGACCTCGCAGCCCGAGCGCGGCAGCACGCCGAACCAGTCCGGGGCCACCTTCGTGGCCTTGACCAGCGCCGCCCGTGCTGCTTCCACCACCCGCCCGCCGTCGTCGTGGTGCAGGGCCGGATCGTCGCGCAGGGCTGCCAGGATCGCCTCCAGGTCGTCGGTGCCGAGCGTCTCCGGACCGAGTGCGCGGTACTCCTCGGCCAGCGCGGCGATCTGGCGCAGCCCGAGGTCGTGGATCTCCGCCGCGGTGAGGTCGGTGGTCGTGTAGTAGCGCACCCGGCGCGCGTAGACCTCCTCGCCGTCCGGCAGCCAGGTCAGGCCGCACTGCTGGTCCGGGCGGGCGTGCGGAGCGACCTCGCCGCGGAGCACCTCCCGGTACAGCGCCAGCGCGGGGCGTACGTGGTGCTCGACGACGCCGGTCATCCGGTCCAACAGGCCCTCGCGGTCCACGGCGTCGGGGGTCGGGGCGATCTCCAGCAGCGGGTCGCTGCGCAGCGGGGTGGACAGCCAGTCGTCGAGCTGCGCGACGGTCTGCTCGACCGCGAACATCGCCGGCGTCCGCCCGGCGCGCACGCCGTCGCGGTGCCGCTCGGCGAGGTCCCGGAAGTGGGTGGCGACGCCGGCGAGCTTGTCGACCATCGCATCGGCCACGTCCGGGTCCGGCAGCGGCAGCTTCGAGAGCCGCACCGCGAGGCTCGCCTGCGGGCCGAACACCGGGTCGGCGGCCAGCTCCGCCATCCGGCACTCGGCGAGCTCGGCCTGCGCAGCCGCGTCCCAGGCCACCATGGCCCGGGTGATGCGCTGCTGCTCGTCGAGCCCCTCGGCCGCGATGGCCTCGGCACGGACGGCGAGCTGCCGGGCGGTGGCGGCGGTGCGCTCCTCCGCTTCGCGGCCGATCTCCTCGAACGAGTCCGCGCAGCGGTACTCCCCGATCAGGTGCGCCCAGGTGGGCATGGTCCGCAGGCGGTGCTCCTGGTAGTCGGCCGCGACCGCGTCGACGTCGTCGCTCATGTCCCCCGTTTTCTGTCGATTCTGTGTGGTCTCAGGTCAGGCCGAGGCGGCGGGCGGACTCCTCCCTCATCTCGACCTTGCGGATCTTGCCGGTCACGGTCATCGGGAAGTCCTCGACGACCATGACGTAGCGCGGGATCTTGTAGTGGGCGAGCTTGCCGGTGGCGAACTCCCGGACCTTCTCGGCGTCGAGCGACGGCCGGTCACCAGTGCCGCTGTCCTTCAGTTTCACCCACGCGCACAGCTCCTCGCCGTACTTCTCGTCCGGCACGCCGATGACCTGCACGTCCTCGATGTCGGGGTGGGTGTAGAGGAACTCCTCGATCTCCCGGGGATAGACGTTCTCCCCGCCCCTGATGACCATGTCCTTGATGCGGCCGACGATGTTGCAGTAGCCGTCCTCGCGCATCACCGCGAGGTCCCCGGTGTGCATCCAGCCGTCGGTGTCGATCGCCTCGTCGGTCTTGGCGGGATCGTCCCAGTAGCCGATCATCACCGAGTAGCCGCGGGTGCACAGCTCGCCGGGCTCGCCGCGCTCCACCGTGGCGCCGGTGGCCGGGTCGATGATCTTCACCTCGACGTGCGGGTGCACCCGGCCGATGGTGGCCGTGCGGCGCTCGAGGTCGTCGTCGCTGCGGGTCTGGCAGGAGACCGGCGAGGTCTCGGTCATCCCGTAGGCGATCGAGGCTCCGGTCATGTTCATGTCGTTGACGCAGCGCTTCATCACCTCGATCGGGCAGATCGAGCCGGCCATCACCCCGGTGCGCAGCGTGGAGAGGTCGTACGACGCGAAGTCCGGGTGGTTCTGCATCGCGATGAACATCGTCGGGACGCCGTACAGACCCGTGCAGCGCTCGTCCTGCACCGCCTGCAGGGTGATCGCCGGGTCGAAGCCGGGCGCGGGAATCACCATCGCGGCGCCGTGGGTGGTGCAGCCGAGGTTGCCCATCACCATGCCGAAGCAGTGGTAGAAGGGCACCGGGATGCACAGCCGGTCGGTCTCGGTGAACTCGATCAGCTCGGTGGTGAAGAACCCGTTGTTGAGGATGTTGCGGTGCGAGAGCGTCGCGCCCTTGGGGTAGCCGGTGGTCCCCGAGGTGTACTGGATGTTGATCGGGTCGGTGTTGGCGAGGGTGGTCATCCGCTGCGCGACCGCGTCCTCGGGCAGCCCCTCACCCTCGGCGAGCAGGTCGTCCCAGTCCGTCGTACCGAGGTAGACCACGCGCTCGAGCGCCCGGCAGTCGTGGCGCACCTCGTCGACCATCGCCCGGTAGTCGCTGGTCTTGAAGGACGTCGCCGAGACCAGCAGCCGCAGGCCCGACTGGTTCAGCGCGTAGGCCAGCTCGTGCGTCCGGTAGGCGGGGTTGACGTTGACGAGGATCGCGCCGATCTTGGCGGTGGCGTACTGCACGAGCGTCCACTCCGCGCAGTTCGGGGACCAGATCCCCACCCGGTCGCCCTTGGCGATCCCCGCGGCGATCAGGCCCCGCGCCAGGGTGTTCACGTCCCGGTCGAGCTCGGCGTAGGTCCACCGGCGGCCGGTCGCGACCTCCACCAGCGCCTCCCGGTCGGCGAACTGGCGGGCGATGCGTTCGAGGTTCGCGCCGATCGTCTCCTCGATCAGCGGCGGGGTGGTCTCCCCTGCGGCGTACGACTCCATGGCCGAACTCTAGTGATGCGGCTCACGCGCGGACCAGACAGGTCCGGCCCCGCCCCATCCGCGGGGGAGCCCGGTGGCGAAGAGCGAGCAAAGGGAAAGCCGGCCGCACGGACCACGAGGGAGGGTCCGTGCGGCCCCCAAACCTAGGGAGCAAGACCATGATCCGACGTCTCACCGCCGCATTCGCCGTCGCCGCGCTCGGCACCGCAGGCCTCGCCGCCCCCGCCAGCGCGGCCGGTTCGGCCAGTGCCGCCGGCGCCGCCTCGACCCCGTCCGGTCACCGCAGCCTGGCCACCGTGCTGGCCGCGGACGGCAACCGGTTCGACCGCAACTGGTCGGACTTCGACATCGTCGACCGGGCCGTGCACCGCGTGCTCAGGGCCAACCCCGACAGCAAGGTCGCGGTGCTCGCCGACGGCTCACGGCCGCTGACGGCGTTCCTGCCCACCGACCGGGCCTTCCGCATCCTCGTCACCGACCTGACCGGCCACCGGCCGGCGACCGAGCGGGGCACGTTCCGGCAGCTCGTGAAGCTGGCCGGCGTCGGCACCGTGGAGTCCGTGCTGCTCTACCACGTGGTGCCGGGGGCCACGATCACCTACCGGCAGGCGCGGCACGCCAACGGCGCCACGCTGCAGACCGCACTGGACGGCGGCACGCTCGGCGTGCGCGTGGTGCACGGCGAGGTGCGGCTGCGTGACGCCGACACCAACGACCGCAACGCGCGCGTGCTGCCGGCGGCGAAGAACATCAACAAGGGGAACGTCCAGATCGCGCACGGCATCGACCGGGTGCTGCGTCCGCTCGACCTGTGAGCGGGGCGGGTCAGCCCGCGAGCTGGGCCAGGTAGGCGTCGGCCTCGGCGTCGGTCCAGCCGCGGGTCTCGCGCAACCCCGTCCGCAGCATCGCGAGGTACGACGCGGAGGGGGCCGTGTGCGACACGTGAGCCAGGCCGTGCGGGGCGGTGAAGGTCAGCATCGGCGCCCCGTCGCGGCGCCCGACCTCCACGAGCGTCTCGTAGTGGCCGGGACCCACGGTGTGCCGCCCGCCCGGGTGCTCGGCGAGGCCGCCGAGCACCACCTCCTCCAGCGGATCTCCGGGCTCGGGCACGCGGTGCATCTCCTGCGCGGCGATGTCGGCGAACTGCGCCGCCGTCACCAGGTAAGCGCGGGCCGGGCTGGGTCCGGGTGTCTCGTGGTCGTAGAACGCCACGCCCCCGCCCCACTGCCGCGCGTGGCCGGCGAAGTACACCCGGCCGGGGAGGTCGACGGCGACGCTGCGCCGCGGCGGCCGCGGGTCCCGCGCACCGGGATGGGCGACCGTCCCTCCGGGCGGGCAGCCGCCCCTGAGGTAGCAGGCGAGACGCTGCTCGGACATGTTCGACCCGTAGGAGACGTACCAGACCTCGTCGGGCTTCACGGACATGACGGGCACGAGGGTAGCGCGCGCCGCGTGACCCCCGGGCGGCTGCGTCGTTGTCCGGGGCGCAGGCGGCCGCGGGTGCCGCCGGGAGAGGAAACCTCGATGCCCTCGTTACGACGCCTGGTCCGCATGCGGACCCTCCAGCTGACCGCGGTCGGCGCCGTGGTCGCCGGTGCGCTGACCGTGGGGACCGCCCACGCAGCGACCCCCTCCGAGGCCACCCTCAGCGACACCGGGCCGACCTCCGCGAGCTGGACCGGGGGGCCGTTCCTCGTCGGCAACGCCACCGGCGCGGTCCAGGGCGTCCCGGACTGCACGGTGCCGACCTCGTGCGACGACTTCACCCTGCACGTCTCGACGCCCGCGGGCTACGGCACCGACCACCAGCTCGTGGTCAAGGTCGGCTGGTCGAACACCGCCGCCGACTTCGACGTCTACGTCCTGGACGCGGCCGGCGACGTGGTCGGCTCGGCCGCCTCGAGCGCCGACCCGGAGCAGGTGATCCTGCCGCCGACCAGCGGCGACTACACCGTGCGCGTGGTGCCCTTCGCACCGCTGGGCGAGACGTACGACGCGACCGCGACGCTGGCCGCCAAGCCGCCGGCGCCCGCGCCGGGCACCGACACCCCGCCGACCTTCGCCAACTACGCCGCGCCCGAGCTCGTTCACCGACGCCAACAACGCCGGTGAGCCCTCGATCGGCAACAGCTGGAAGACCGGCGCGACGATGTACCAGGCCGGCCTGTCGACCTTCAAGGCGACGTTCGACGACTCCGTGTCGCCGGCCACGGCGACCTGGAAGGACGTCTCGGCGACCGCCGCCAACGGCTGCCCGCTGGGCAGCACCACCAGCCTGGACCCGATCCTCTTCACCGACCACGCCACCGGCCGCACGTTCGAGTCGCAGCTGTCGGGAGTGGACTCGCTGACCTGCTGGACCGACGACGACGGCGCGACCTGGTTCCCCTCCGAGGGCGGCGGCATCCCCAGCGGCGCGGACCACCAGACCGTCGGCGGCGGCCCCTACTCCGCGAGCGGCATCGGTGCCCTGCCCACGAGCAGCTACCCGAACGCCGTCTACTACTGCAGCCAGGACATCGCGACCGCGTTCTGCGCGCTCTCCCGGGACGGGGGTACGACGTTCGGGGCGGGCGTCCCGACGTACAGCCTGCTCGACTGCGGCGGCCTGCACGGCCACGTGAAGGTCGCCCCGGACGGCACGGCGTACCTGCCCAACAAGTCCTGCGGCGCCGACCAGGCGGTCGTGGTCTCCCACGACAACGGCTCCACCTGGACCGTCGAGCATGTTCCGGGCAGCACCCCCGGGGACTCCGACCCGTCGGTGGGCGTCGGCGCCAACGGGACGGTCTACTTCGGCTACGTCGGGGCCGACGGCAAGCCGGCCGTGGCGACCAGCACCGACCAGGGCAGGACCTGGCACGACAACCAGCCGGTCGGCAGCGAGTTCGGGATCCAGAACGCGGTCTTCCCGACCGTGGTCGCCGGCGACGACGACCGTGCGGCGTTCGCCTTCCTCGGCACGCCGCAGGGAGGCAACTACCAGGACGCCGCGAACTTCAAGGGCGTGTGGCACCTCTACGTCGCGACCACCTACGACGGCGGCAAGACCTGGCAGACCGCCGACGCGACCCCGAACGACCCGGTGCAGCGTGGCTCCATCTGCACCGGCGGCACCACCTGTGGCAACGACCGGAACCTGCTCGACTTCATCGACATGACGATCGACGACCACGGCCGTATCGAGGTCGGGTACGCCGACGGGTGCATCAACACCTGCGTGACCGACACCTCGGAGACCAGCGGGGCCGGACCGGCCGACGCCCAGGCCGCGTACGCGACGATCGCCCGGCAGAGCGGCGGCAAGACCCTGTTCGCCGCCTACGACCCCGCGACCACCAACGTGACGCTCAGCTCGCTGGCGGTCTCGCCCACGCCGTCGGGTGACTTCCAGGGCGTGCTCACGCTGAAGAACACCGGCAACCAGCCGGTCCACGGCGTGTCGACGCAGGTCCTCGACGACCGCAAGCAGGTGGCGCTCACCAACCCCGTCGACCTGGCGCCCGGGGAGTCGCGGACGCTCACCGTCGTGTGGAACGCGACGGGGAAGAAGTCGCAGACGGTGACCGCGGTCGCCGACCCGCAGAACACGATCGCGGAGACCGACGAGAGCGACAACAAGCGCACCACGACCGTGAGCCGATGACCGGGTCCGCACGGCCCGGGTCATACCGGAGGGTCGCGGCGCGCGTGTGCGCCGCGGCCCTGGCCGGGTCGCTGCTGGGCGCGCTGACCGGCTGCGAGACGGCCGAGCAGCGCGCCGCCGAGCACGGCCTGGCCCAGGCGGCGGACCAGTCGGTGTGCCGCGCGACCGCCACGCCGGCCCCGACTCCGTACGGTGAGGGGTTCCCCGACGCCTGGCCGTTCCCGCCGCGGACCACCGTCTACCACACCGAGGACCGCGGAGCCGACGGCTTCATCGTCACCGCGATCACCTCCACGCCGTTCCGGCGGGTGCTGGCCTTCATGAACGGGCAGGTGGCCTCCGCCGGCTTCCCCGTGGGCAAGGGCGAGACCGAGGCGCACGACGCGGAGGCGAGCTGGGCCGGCGGCGGCTACCGGGGCCGGTGGGCGATCCGCGCGTCGGGCACCTGTCCGGGCGAGACGGTGATCCAGGTGCTGTCCACCCGCGCCTGACCCCCTCACCTCCCGCGCAGCGTCTTGCGCCCCGGCCGCCGAAGCGCATGGCCTCCCGCGCAGCGTCTTGCGCCCCGGGCGCCCCGGGCGCCGAAGCGCATGACGTCCGCCGGGGCGGTAGCGTGGAGAGGATGTCCACGCAAGCGCCACGCACTCTCGCCGACCAGCTGCGCGGCTGGCCCGACGACGCCCTGGCACGCCTGCTGCACCTGCGTCCGGACCTGGCATCGCCGGCACCCCAGGACAGCAGCCAGCTCGCCTCGCGTGCGGGCACCCGCGCCTCCGTCCTGCGCGCGCTGGACCAGCTGACCACCCTCGAGCTGACCGTGCTCGACGCCGTCGTCGCGTTCGGGGGGACGGCCACGACGGCCGACCTGCAGGCGCGCGTCCATGCCGCTCCGGGCGCCGTCGCGGAGGCCGTGGACCGGCTGCGCGCGCTGCTGCTGGTCTGGGGCGAGGAGCAGCTGCGGGTGCTGAGCGTGGTCACCGACCTGATCGGTACGACGGTCAGCCGGCTCGGCTCTCCCGCGAGCACCCTGCTCGGCGGCTACGGCCCGACCCGTGTCCTCGCGCTCGCCCGCGACCTGGGGCTGACCCCCACCGGTGACCGGCAGCGCGACATCGTCGCGATCGCCGAGCGGCTCACGGACCCCGCACAGGTGACCACCCTGCTGGACGAGGTCGAGCCGCAGGCCCGGGCGATCCTCGAGCACCTGGACCGGGAGGGCAAGGACGGCGCCGTGGAGACCACCGAGCGGCACGTCGGCCGCGGGCAGGCCGGCAGCCCGGTCGACCAGCTGCTGGCACGCGGGCTGCTCGTGGCGCGCGACCGCAGGCACGTCGCCGTACCGCGGGAGGTCGGCATCCACCTGCGCGGCGGGCACACCACGCGGGAGCCCGCGCACGCCGTGCCCCCGCTGGCGACGTCCTCGCGCGACCAGACCCTGGTCGACCGAGCAGCCGCGGGCGCCGCCTTCGAGCTGGTGCGGCACGTCGAGCTGCTGCTCGAGCACTGGGGCACCGCACCCGCCGCGGCCTTGCGCACCGGCGGCCTGGGGGTGCGCGACCTGAAAGCCACCGCCGAGCTGCTTCACCTGGAGGAGCCCGTGGCCGCGCTGCACGTGGAGCTGGCGGCCGCGGCCGGGCTGCTCGGCAGCGGCCCCACCGACGAGCACGACACCGCCTGGCTGCCCACCGACGCCTTCGACGTCTGGAACGCCGAGTCCGTGGCCGACCGGTGGGTGCGCCTGGCCGAGGCGTGGCTGGACAACCCCCGGCTCACCGGGCTGATCGGCACGCGGGAGGGCGGCAAGCCGGTCAACGCGCTGTCGCCGGACCTCGAGCGCGCCTGGCTGCCCGCCACGCGTCGCGGCGCCCTGGAGGAGGTGTCGGCCCTGCCACCGGGCGACGTCCTGGCCACCGGCACCGGCGTGCCGTCGCTGGTCGACCGGCTGGACTGGCTCCGCCCTCGCCGGCCGAGCAACCGCGCGCAGGCCGTCGCCTGGGCGCTGGAGGAGGCCGCGGTCGTGGGCGTCATGGCACTGGGCGGGATGGCCACGCACGGCCGCGCGCTGCTGTGCGACGACGACCCCCACCACCGGGCACCCGGCCTGCTCGAGCCGCTCCTGCCCGAGCCGGTCGACCACATTCTGCTGCAGGCCGACCTGACCGCCGTCGCCCCGGGTCCGTTGGCGCAGGACCTCGCACGCAACCTCGCCGTGCTGGCGGACATCGAGTCCCGCGGCGGCGCGACGGTGTACCGCTTCACCGAGGCCTCGGTGCGTCGAGCCCTCGACGCCGGCTGGTCCGCGGCCGAGGTGCACGAGTTCGTCGCCGCCTCCTCCCGCACGCCCGTGCCCCAGCCGTTGGTCTACCTCGTCGACGACGTGGCACGGAAGTTCGGCACGCTGCGCGTGGGCGCGGCCGAGTCGTTCCTGCGCAGCGACGACGAGGCAGCCCTGGTCGAGCTGGTGCACCACCCCAAGGCCGCGTCGCTGCGGCTGCGCCGGATCGCGCCCACCGTGGTGGTCAGCGACGTCCCGCTCGACGTGCTGCTGCCGCGGGTGCGCGAGCTCGGTGCCGCCCCGGTGGTCGAGGCACCGGACGGCACCGTGCGCCTGGCCCGCCGCGAGTCGCTGCGGGCGCGCAGTCCCCGCAGCCGGCCGCAGCACGACATCGGCAGCTCCCCGCACGACCCGCGCAGCACCGCACGGCTCGCCGCCCGGGTCGCCTCGACGGTCACCGCGATCCGGGCCGGGGACCGGGCGGCGGCCCACCGGCCCGCCGAGGCCGCACGCCTGGAACGCACCACGCCCACCTCCACCCTGGCGGTCCTGCGCGAGGCCCTCGAGGCCGGGCAGTCGGTGTGGATCGGCTACGTGGACAACCACGGCGCCACGGTGGAGCGGGTGGTCGACCCGGTCAAGGTGGAGGCCGGCTGGCTCTCGGCCTTCGACCACCGCAGCGAGGACGTGCGCTCGTTCGCGATCCACCGGATCACCGGGGTCAAGCCACTGTCCTGACCCGGCCGCTGCGTCCGGCGCGTACGGCGGGACGATGCCCGCGGTCCGCGAGCGGATCGGCGCGCTGGGCACCGTCTTCCGGCGGGCGTTCTCCACCTACCCCCTGTGCGCGCCGTCGCGCGCGACCCTGCTCACCGGGCGCATGGCCCACAACCGCCAGGTCCTCGGCAACGAGCTGCCGTGGGGGTCGGTCACCACCTTCGACGACACCGAGACCCTGCCCGTCTGGCTGAAGCGAGCCGGCTACCGCACCGGCATGATCGGGAAGTACCTCAACGGGTATCCGGTGGCGGGGCACCTGAGGTTACGTCCCGCCGGGATGGGCTGTCTGGCGCGTGCCCGTGGCGGGCATCTACCGCTACTTCAACTACACGGTGAACGCGAACGGGACGCTGCAGTCCTACCAGCAGTACCAGGCCGACTACGTCCGCGACCGCACGGTCGCGCTGGTCAAGCGCTTCGCCGCCGGCGACCGGCCGTTCTTCGTGTGGGCCAACGTCCTGGCCCCGCACGACGGCACGCCCGTCGAGGCCGACGACCCGACGAACCCGGCCCTGAAGACGCCTGCGGTGGCCGCCCGCCACCACAGCGCCATGGTGGGCCACCGGGTACCCCGGAGCCCGGCCCTGAACGAGACCGACATGAGCGACAACAGCCGGTCCTCCGCAACCGGCCGCTGCTGCCGCTGCGCCAGCTCGACGAGGCCTACCAGCAGCGCCTCGAGTCGCTGCTGTCGGTGGACGAGGCGGTGGGCGCTGTCCTCACCGCGCTCCGGCAGACCGGCGAGGCGGGCAACACGCTGGTGGTCTTCGCCAGCGACAACGGCTTCGTGACCGGGAAGCACCGCTGGTACCACAAGATCCTCGGCTACGAGGAGTCCACCCGGGTTCCGCTGCTGCTGCGCGGGCCGGGCGTTTCCCTACGCCGAGGTCGACCGTCTCTACACCGGGATCCGCACCGCCGACGGGCTGGTGCTGCTGCGGTGGTGGAACGGCTTCGAGGAGGTCTACGACCCGAGGGCGGATCCCGCCCAGGTCAGCGGCGGCGTCTCCTCGGCCGAGCTGCCCTCCCTCGACGCGCTCCGCGCCGGCCTCGGCACGCTGGTCGGCTGCTCGGGCCGTGCCTGCTCCTCGGTCAAGGTCGAGCGGGTCCGCCCCTGAGGCGCCGCTCGCGCGCCGCCGTGGTGTGGCCGTCGGCACAGCGGGACGGTTGCCGCCGCTCGGTAAGGTGTTGGCATGGACTTTGTTCGTTACGCCGAACGCTCCGCCGACCTCGTGAACGCCGAACCCGGGGACGCCGCGGCGCTGGTGGCGTTCCTGGACGAGCGCGCGCTGGCTGCACGACCAGGTCGTCGAGCGCGACGCCACCGCGCTGCGTCGCTTCCAAGGAGCTGCGCCCGGTGTTCGAGGCCTCCAGCGCGGCGACGAGCAGCTGCGTGGTCGACCAGCTCAACGCGCTGCTCGCCAAGCACCCGGTCACGCCGTACATCGCCGGTCACGAGCCCGGCAGGTGGCACATGCACGTCGCCGACCGCAGCTCCTCGGTCGCCGAGCTCCTCGTCGCCGAGTCGCTCATGGGCCTGTCCACCCTGGTGTGCGACCTCGGCGCCACCCGGCTCGGCGTGTGCGACGCCAGCCCGTGCACCCACGTCTTCGTCGACACCTCGCCGAACCAGTCTCGGCGCTACTGCTCGGACCGGTGCTCCTCACGCGCCAACGTCGCCGCCTACCGCGCCCGGCAGAAGGCCCACGCCGCGGATCGGCAGCTGCGCATGAACGACGGACCCCTGATCGTCCAGTCCGACAAGACCCTGCTGCTCGAGGTCGACCACGAGCTCGCCGCAGGACTGCCGCAAGGCCATCGCGCCGTTCGCCGAGCTCGAGCGCTCCCCCGAGCACGTGCACACCTACCGGCTCACCCCGCTGGGCCTGTGGAACGCCCGGGCCGCCGGCCACGACGCCGAGCAGGTCGTCGACACGCTGCTGGCCTACTCGCCGCTACGCCGTGCCGCACGCCCTGCTCGTCGACATCGCCGAGACCATGGCCCGCTACGGCCGGCTGCGGCTGGAGAAGCACCCGGTGCACGGCCTGGTGCTGGCCTCGCACCGACCGGCCGGTGCTCGAGGAGGTGCTGCGCGCCAAGAAGGTCGAGCCGCTGCTCGGCGAGCGCCTCGACGACGACGACCGTCGCGGTGCACCCCTCCGAGCGCGGCAACCTCAAGCAGGCGCTGCTCAAGCTCGGCTGGCCCGCCGAGGACCTCGCCGGGTACGTCGACGGCGAGGCCCACGCGATCGACCTGCGCGAGGACGGCTGGACGCTGCGCGTCCTACCAGCGCGAGGCCGCCGAGTCGTTCTGGCACGGCGGGTCCGGGCGTCGTCGTGCTGCCGTGCGGCGCCGGCAAGACGCTCGTCGGCGCGGCCGCGATGGCGCAGGCCCAGGCCACCACGCTGATCCTGGTCACCAACACCGTCTCCGCCCGGCAGTGGAAGGACGAGCTGCTCCGGCGCACCTCGCTGACCGAGGACGAGATCGGCGAGTACTCCGGCACCAGGAAGGAGATCCGCCCGGTCACCATCGCGACGTACCAGGTGATGACCACCCGCCGGAAGGGCGTCTACACCCACCTCGAGCTGTTCGACGCCCGCGACTGGGGCCTGGTCGTCTACGACGAGGTGCACCTGCTGCCGGCGCCGATCTTCCGGATGACCGCCGACCTGCAGGCGCGCCGCCGGCTCGGGCTGACCGCGACGCTGGTGCGCGAGGACGGCCGCGAGGGCGACGTGTTCTCGCCTGATCGGCCCGAAGCGGTACGACGCGCCGTGGAAGGACATCGAGGCGCAGGGCTAGATCGCGCCGGCCGACTGCGTCGAGGTGCGGGTGACGCTGCCCGAGGGCGAGCGGCTGGCCTACGCCACGGCGGAGCCCGAGGAGCGCTACCGGCTGGCCGCCTGCACCCACGGAAGACCGGCATCGTCGAGCAGCTGGTCGCCAAGCACGCGCGGCGAGCCGACGCTGGTCATCGGGCAGTACCTCGACCAGCTCGACGAGCTCGGCGAGCGCCTCGACGCGCCGGTGATCAAGGGCGAGACCACGGTCAAGGAGCGCGAGCGGCTGTTCGAGGCGTTCCGCGCCGGCGAGATCGACCTGCTCGTGGTCTCGAAGGTCGCCAACTTCTCCATCGACCTGCCGGGGGCCGCCGTCGCGATCCAGGTGTCGGGCACGTTCGGCTCCCGCCAGGAGGAGGCGCAGCGGCTCGGCCGGCTGCTGCGGCCGAAGGCGCGACGGCCGCTCCGCCCGGTTCTACGCGATCGTCGCCCGGGACACCGTCGACGCCGACTTCGCCCAGCACCGGCAGCGGTTCCTCGCCGAGCAGGGCTACGCCTACCGGATCGTGGACGCCGACGACATCGCCGCCGCCTGAGCCGGCCCGCTCGGTCCGAGGCCGGCGCACACCGCGGGTCGCCGCGCCGAGGTGCGTCGCGCTCCGGCCGCCTCCCCCGGCTCCCGGGCAGCAGGCAGCCGGTTAGATCTCGACAGTTCGGGTATCTGCACGAAAGTCATGCCTGCCGTCAAGCTGGTCCACAGTTCTTCCTGGCGCTGGGGTCCGCCCTCGGCGTCGCGCTCGCGACGATCCTCGGGGTGCACCTGCTCGTGCGCCTGACCGCCCGCGGCTCGGCGCCCGGCGCGGCACCTGATGCGGACCGCGGGCGTGA
>CAVPXH010000003.1:0-46207 GCA_963709685.1 uncultured Actinomycetota bacterium | reverse complement strand
GCCACGATCCTGTTGAGCACCCGGTTGCCCAGCTCGTGGGCCGGGCGGTAGGGACTGCCCGTGCTGCTCTCGACCTGGCGCCGCACGCCTACGACGTGGTCGAGGTTGTCGCGCACGAGCCGGTCGATGAGCTCGGGTGCTGCGGCTGCGTCGTAGGTGTCATCGCCGTCGATGAGCAGGTAGACGTCGGCGTCGATGTCGGCGAACGCGCGCCGGACGACGTTGCCCTTGCCCTTGAGCGGCTCGGATCGCACGATGGCGCCCGCTTCGCGGGCGCGCTCGACAGTGCGGTCGGTGCTGCAGTTGTCGTAGACGTAGACGCTCATGCCGGGCACGCTCGCCCGCAGATCGGAGACGACCTTCGCCACGGCCGCCTCCTCGTTGTGGCAGGGGACGATCGCCGCGATGCGGTAGCGCGTGGCCAGCGACATGTGTCGGGGCACCCCCGGGGGAAGGGTGGATGGGTGACATCGCCGGAGTAACGAGCGGGTGCCGGTGGAGTTACGGGCCGGTAGCGTGCGACCGTGTGGCGGGCACCAGCTCCAGCACGGCGCGGTAGACCAGCTCGAGCCGGTCCAGGTGTGCGCCCCAGGAGAACGACGACCGCACGTGGGCGTGGCCTGCCTCGCCGAGCCGGCGGGTGCGGTCGAGGTCGCCGACCAGCCGCTCCAGGACTTCGCGCAGACCACCCGAGGCCATGTCCACGAACACCACGCCCGGCCCGGCCGTCCACGACGAGTGCAGCGCCGGGTCGTCGTTGGCTACCACGGGGAGGCCACTGCTCAACGCCTCGAGCACGGTGAGCGGGCACTCGCCCACCGAGGCGACCACCATGACGTCGGCGCAGCGGTACACGCGGGGCATGTCGTCCGCCGGGACGCTGCCGAGGAAGTGCAGCCGGCGGTCGCCGGCCCCGGCGGGCCGCTGGTCGCCGGCGAAGACCAGGTCGTAGCGGTCACTGGCGGCGGCGGCCACGGTGGCGAAACCCTTCTTGGGCACGAACCGGGCGACGAACAGCACCAGCGGTCGGTCCAGGGGCAGTCCGAGCTCCTCTCGGCGCGGCGGCGCTCCCCGTCTTCTGCGGGCCGAAACTTCTCCGTGTCGACGCCGTTGCCGAGCACCACCACGTCGGTGGAGCCGCGGACCACCGCGCGGGTGTCGGCGGCGACGTGCTCGTCGATGGGCAGGATGGCGCGCGCTTGGTCGAGCACCAGACGGCCGATGCTGGCGAGAACCACCCGCTGCACCAGCCCGACGAGCGCCGAGGGGTGGTGGACGAAACCCACGTGACGATGCACGACGTACGGCGTGCGAAGCAGCAGGCAGCACACGGCCGCGGCCCAACTGGAGAGGTACAACGGGTCGTGCACGTGCACCAGGTCGGCCCGCCGGACCTCGCGGACGGTCGCGAGCAGCAGCCTCGGGGAGAACAGCGGGAAGGGAACCCCGAAACGGGTCTCCAGACCGTTCCACGCCCGCACCCGGACCGTGCGCACGCCCTCCTCCAGGTGTGTGCCGGGCGGCCGCGATCCCGTGCTGCTGAGCAGCGTCACGTTCCATCCGCGCGCCCTCAGCCCGCGGGTCTCGGCGGCGACCACCGTCTCGAGGCCACCCAGGTGCGGCAGGCAGTGGTGTGCGACGTGCAACACCCGCCGCCTCGGCGCGCGGGTCGGCTGAGGAATCACTGGCTCCTCCAGGGGTCGGACGGGGCGCGCTGCTCGGCAGTATGCCCTCCGCGGCAGCAGGCCGGGCCGGCGCATCCGTAACCTCTTCGCCGCCCTTCCGTTGAGTGGGATGGCCCGGTTGGTGCACCACCGCCCGGCAACCGGACCCGTGTGCCCCCAGCGACCGATGAGGACCCGTGGCCGACGACAACGAGCCTGTCCACCCGGCTCCGCGCTGGTTCCAGCGCGTGGTCCCCACCACCGTGCTCGGCCTTGCGTTGCTCGGGACCGCCGTGCTGCTGGCGCCCGGCTTCCGGCATCAGGTCGAGCTCTCGGTCACCCGGCGCCCCCAGCGCTTCCTGGAGCTGTACTTCCCGCGGCCGTCGCCCGCGGGACCGCAGAGGGTGTGCGGGCGCGACGGGAGTGCGGTGCGGGTGGCGTTCACGGTGACCAGTCATCTCCAGCGGCGTCGCGCCCTCCGCTACGTGGTGCGGGTCTCCCCGCAGCGGAGGGAGGACAGGTCCCTGCGCGGGGTCGTGCGGGTGAGCCCGGGGCAGGCCGTGACCGTACGGCGCTCGGTGCCGACGCCCCGGGCGCCGTACGCCGTCGACGTCCGGCTCGCCGGGTACGACGAGCGGCTGCACGCGCGGTGCGGGGGAGGGCGGTCTTCGTGAGCGGGGCCGCGCGCCGGGTGCGGGCAGCCCTCGTCACCCCGCGTTTCCCTCCCGAGGTGGGCGGCGTGGAACGCTACGTGCTCCGCGTGGCGGAGGCGCTGCGCGACTCGGGGCGGTACGACGTCACGGTGGTCACCAGCAGTGGTTCTCGGCGTACCACCTACGACACCGTTGACGGCTTCCCCGTCCACCGGCTCGGCACGTGGGCGACGCTGTCCAACACGCGGGTGAATCCGGTCTGGGCCTGGCAGCTGCGGCGCCTGCTCATGCGGCTCGAGGTCGACGTCGTGAACGCGCACGCCCCGGTTCCTGGCCTCGCCGACCTGGCCGCGTGGATCGCGCCTGCGCCGGTCGTGCTCACCTATCACGCCGGTTCCATGGTCAAGGGCGACCACCCCGCCGACGCACTTCTCCGCGGCTACGAGCGCCACCTGCTGCCCCGCGTGTTCGACCGGTGCGCGGCGCTGGTCGCGGTGTCACCGGTCTCGTGCGCGCGGGCGACGGGGCGTGCCGCGTTGATCCCCCCGGGTGTCGACTGTGCGCTGTTCGCGCCGCCGGCCTCCGGGGCGGTACGTGCATGCCGCGTGCTCTACGTGGGGCGCGTGGAGCGCACCTCTCGCTGGAAAGGCTTGCAGGTCCTGCTCGACGCGCTCGTGCGGCTGCGGGACCTGGTCCCCGGCGTGCGGCTCGAGGTCGTCGGTGACGGCGACGACGTCTCCTCCCTGCGCCGGCGCGCCGTTCGTCTGGGCGTGGCCGGTGTCGTCGACTGGCGGGGCCCGGTGGACCACCGCGAGCTTCCGCGCCACTACCGGGCGGCGGGGGTGACCGTGCTGCCTTCCCTGACCGAGGCGGAGTCGTTCGGCATGGTGCTCACCGAGGCGATGGCCAGCGGCTGCCCGGTGGTCGGCTCGGCCGTGGGAGGCATCCCGTTCGTGGTGCGCGACGGGGTGGACGGGTTGCTGGTCCCGCCGGGGGATCCGTGCGCGCTGGCGGAGGCCCTGGCGTCGGTGCTCTCGGACCCGGCGCGGGCCGCGGCGATGGGCGCTGCCGGACGGGAGGCGGCGCTCACCCGCTGGAACCGCGAGGTGCACGAGGAGCGCACGGTGCGGTTGCTCGACGAGGTGGCGAAGGCCGGTCGGGCCGCGGAAGGAGTCGCATGAGTTGCCCTACCCGTCTCGTCGAGGTGCTGCGCACCAGCGTGCCGGACGCTGTGCTGCCGTTCCTGGTGGCCGTGCGCTTCCGGTTGGCGTGGCTGCGCGCTCCGGTCCGCGCCGACGCCCGACGGCAGATGGCGTTCCTGCTCGCCCGCAGCCGCCCCGGCGCCGACCTCGAGGCCGCGGCCCGTGCCTACGTGCGGCAGATGACGTGGCGCGGTGAGCTGCGCTGGCACCCGCACCTGATCACCGAGCAGCGGGTCGAGGGCTTCGCGCACCTGCAGGCCGCCCACGACCTGGGACGCGGCGTGGTCGTGAACTTCATGCACCACGGCAGCTACGACGGCCTGTTCCCCAGCCTCGCGCGGCTGGGCATCCGGTCGTACATCCTGGCCTTCGACCACCTGTTCTCCGACGACACCCCGGGCTGGCTCAAGCAGCACGTGCGGGTGGCCAGCATCGGAGGCAACACTCCGATCAGCGTGGCCGTCGGCAGCGACGGGGTCAGGGACCTGCTGCGCAGGGGGCTCGTGGTGGGGCTGGCCTCCGACGTCCCGGGCCGGACGCCGCTGAGGTTCGCCGGCCACCAGGTGCTCGGGTCCTCCGGCGCCGCCCGCGCAGCGGTCGCCACGGGAGCGCCCGTCGTGGTGGCGACCTCCGAGCTCGACGCGAGCGGCCGGCGCGTCGTCCGGCTGCACCCGCCCCTGCAGCCGACGGCCTTCTCCTCGCCGCAGGAGCTCCTGGAGGAGATGGTGGCGCTGCACGAGGACGCCGTACTCCGGTGGCCGGAGGGCAGCGAGCGGCCGCTCTCGCGCTGGCACCTCGCACCGAGTCCCTCGACGGTGGGGCGGGCGTCATGACCGTGGTCGGCAACCGCTGTGCAGGCGGCCAGCACCTGCATGCTCGAGTCGCGCGCAGGAAGCTGTCCGGGTGGCTGGGTGCCCTGGCCGTCGCGGAGGCGTTCGTCGCCTTCGCCGCCCCCGTGCCCGTGGTGCGTCCGGTCCTGGCCCTGGTGATAGTCCTGGGCGTGCCGACGCTGCTGCTCGGCCGCAGCGTGGTGTGGCCGGCGGGCAGCAGGACCGCCGTGGCCCTGCACGCCTTCGGGGCGACCTTGCTCGGCCTCATGCTGGTGGCGCTCGTGCTGAACACCGTGCTGCCGATCCTCGGGATCGCCCGGCCCCTGCAGCCGGGAGTGCTGGCCGCGGCGTCGTTCGTGGTGAACGCGGGCCTGCTGCTGTGGCGGCCACGAGCGGTGCCGCCGGTGGACGTGCGCCTGGCCTTGGGTCGGGTGCTCACCGCCCGCCTCGAGCTCGGGCAGGCCCTGGGCGTGGCTGCGGTGGTGCTCGCCGTCGCCGGGGCGATCCGCCTGAACAACGACGCGGGTGGGGCGGTGGCCGTCGCGGCACTGCTCCTGGCCGCGGCGGCGTTGCTGACGCTGATGCTGCGGCACGACGGGACGCCGGGACGCGACTCCCGGACGCTCGCGCTGGTGGCGACCAGCCTCCTGCTGGGCACGTCGTTGCGCGGCTGGGCGATCACCGGGCATGACATCCAGGCGGAGTTCCTGGCCTTCAAGCTCACCGACGGTGCGCAGCACTGGTCGATGGCGCCGTTGCAGGACGCCTACAACGCCTGCCTGAGCGTGAACGTCCTGCCCACCGTCCTGGCGCAGATCACCGGACTGTCCGGCGTCGTCGTGTTCAAGGTGCTGCTGCAGCTGGTGTTCGCGCTGGTGCCGGTGCTCACGTTCCTGCTCGCGCGTCGCCTGCTGCCCCGCCGGCTGGCCTTGGCCGCGGCCACGTTCGTGGTGGCTTTCCCGACGTTCTTCACCGACATGCCGTACATCGTGCGGCAGGAGGTGGCGTTCTTCTTCCTGGCGCTGATGCTGCTGGTGTCCACCGACCAGGCCCTGGCGCCGCGCACGCGCCGCCGGGTCGCCGGCGTCTTCGGGGTCGGGGTGGTGCTCTCCCACTACTCCACGACTTACCTGTTGCTGCTCGGCATCGGTGCCGGCCTGTTCATGCTGGGCGGCTGGCGGGTGGCGGCCCGCGTGCTGCGCCGCGAGCTCCGACCGCAACCGCTCGTGCTGCTCAGTCCGGCGCTCGCCGTCTTCCTCGTCGTGGTGGCCACGCTGTGGGCAGGCCCGGTGACCCGCACCGGAGGCCACGCCGCGGAGGTCGCGCGTGCCACCGTCGCCACCCTCCTCGGCAAGGGCGACGGTCTGCCGAGCTCCTCCGACGTCTCCTACAGCCTGTTCTCCCGCAACGATGTCACGGCCCGGCGGCGGCTCCACATGTTCGTCAACGCCACGCTCGACGCGCGGCAGACGGTGCCGCAGCACACCTTGCTGGTCCGGCACCCCGGTCCGCACGACCTCCGTCCGGCGATCGTGCCGCGCAGCACGCTTCCACTGACCGGCGCCGGGCGGCTGGTCCGCGCGGTCGGCGTCCAGCCCTCCGCGGTCGCCGCGGCCGCGCGGGTGGGCTGCGCAGCCTTGCTGCAGCTGCTCCTCCTCGTGGGACTGGTGCGTCTGCTCCGCAGAGTCAGGGACCCGGCGGCCTGGCGCTCGCCGGGGTGGTCGGACCCGGGACACCCGCGTGAGCTGAGCTTCCTTGCCTTCGGTGCCGTGGCCGCACTCGGCCTCGTGGTGCTGGTCCCGAACCTGTCGGTGGAGTACGGCGTCCTGCGGGCCTTCCAGCAGACCCTGCTGCTCACCGCCCCGGTGATGGCCGTCGGCCTGTGGACGCTGGTCCGGCCGTTGCGTGCCGCGGCGCCGGTGCTTACCGTCGCCGTGCCGGTCGGGCTCCTGCTCGTGCTGACCGGCGCAGCCACCAGCCTGCTCGGCGGCAGCACCCCGCGGCTGGCGCTGGCGAACGCCGGCCTCTACTACGACCGCTACCTCGCCTCGGACGCGGACCTGCAGGCGATGTCCCGGCTGGCGCAGGCCTGGGACCCGGGCGGGCCGACCCCCACCGTGATCGCGAGCCGCAATGACGGCATCCGCATCGTCGCGGACGGGGAGGACCCCGGCGACGTCGCGGACCGGTTGTACCCCACGCTGCTGACCCGGGGATCGTACATCTTCCTCGACTCGCACCTGGTGCGTGAGCGGCGCTCCACGGTGTTCTACTCCGGCGACCTGATCACCTATGTCTACCCGGTCCACGAGCTGGACCGGTTGGCGAACCTCGTCTACAGCGCCGGGTCGAGCAGGGTCTACCGGTGACGCGGCCTCCCGGCTCGCTGCGCGCACGACTCGAGGCCTTGCGCGCCGACCCGTTGCTGGTGAACTCGGCGCTGATGTTCACCACCACGGTGCTGATGGCCGCGGGCGGGGCGCTGTTCTGGGTGGTGGCCGCGCGCGTCCAGTCGCCGGAGAACGTGGGCCTCGCCGGGTCCCTGGTCTCCGCGGGGGACGCGATCGCCTTGTTCGCGCAGCTCGGCCTGAACATCACGCTGATGCGCATCTTGCCGACGAGCGAGCGCAAGGCGGCCGACGTGACCACCGCGGCCGTCCTCATCGCCTTCGCCGGCGCTGTCCTGGCGCTGGCCTACTCCCTGCTCCTGCCGTGGGCCTCTCCACGGCTTCACGAGGTGCTCCTCTCGCCGGGCGCCGTCGTCGTCTACAGCGTCCTGGTGGGCGCCACAGCGCTGAACGTGCTGACCGACAGCATCTTCCTCAGCATCAACCGGGTGCGCTCCTACCTGTGGCTCAACGGCGTCCTGCTGGGGGTGACCAAGTGTGCACTTCCGCTCCTGCTGGCCGGGGTCGGCGCCCTCGGCCTCTACGGATCCGTCGGGGGCGCCGTGCTGCTGTGCGCTGCCGTCAGCATGGTGGCCATCTACCGCCACGTGCCGGGCCGCCGGTTGGTTGGGCCCTCGCCGCAGCTGTGGGCTGCACGCCGGTTCGCCGGTGCCGGCTACGTGCAGTACGTCCTCAACGTCGTGCCGCAGCTGGTGATCCCGTTGCTGGTCATCAACGCACTCGGCGCCGCCCGCGGGGCGGTGTTCTTCCTCAGCGCCCAGATCGTCTCCCTGCAGAGCGCGGCCATCTTCGCGGTGGGCAACTCGATGTACGCAGAGACCCAGCGCTCGCCTCAGCGCTGTCTGGCCGCGGTCCGTCGCGGCGGTCTGACGATGGCCCTGGTTGCCGGTGCCGGCGCGGCCGTGGTGCTGCTGCTCGCGCCGTACGTGCTGGCCGTCTTCGGCGCCCACTACGCCCGGGAGGGGACCGCGACGCTGCGCGCGCTCTCGCTGTGCGTGGTCGCGGTCGGGTTCAACTACTGGTCGGCGATGCGGCTGCGCATCGCTCACCACCTGCCGGCCATGATCACCGTGCAGCTGGCCGGGACGCTCGCCGTGCTGACGCTCACCTACCTCGCCGCCGCGCACGGGACCGTCTGGGTGGCTCTCGGCTGGGGGGTCGGCCAGTTCGCGGGCGGCCTGCTCGGCTACCTCGTGAGCCGCACGGTCGCCCCGCTCCGCGACATGCCGAGGGCGGTGGTCCTCCCGCCGCAGCCGGCGCGCCCGTCATGAGTCCGCGACGCTGGTCGGAGTGGGCACGGAGCGTGGCCCTCTCGGTCATCCAGGGCGCGTTGCGGGTGACGCTGAGCGTGCTGCCGAGGCTCGTGCCACAGACTCGGTCGGTCGTCGTCTCGGCGTTCCCCGAGACCGAGGGCAACGCTCTGGAGACGGCCAGGGCGCTGCTGCGCCGCTACCCCGGACGGGTCGTCTGGTTCACCGACGGCCACACCCCGCACCCCGACGTCCGCGCCCTTGCGGCCGACGGTCTGGTGCTCGTCTCGAAGGCCAGCTGGCGGGGGCTGGTGCACTACCTCCGCGCCGAGGCGGTCTTCTTCACGCACGGCTTGTACGGCGGTCCCCGGCCCTCCCGACGCAAGCCCCTGGTGAACCTCTGGCACGGGGACGGGCCCAAGGCCACCCGGCCCGGAGGCGGGAAGGGCGGCCGGATCCCCAGCACCTACCTCGTGGCGGGCACCGAGCTGTTCGGCCGGTACAAGGCCGCGGCGTTCGACGTCCCCGCGCAGCGGCTGCTGGTCACCGGGAACCCCCGGACCGACCAGCTCGTCCGTCGTCCGCCGGACGGGGCGCTGGAGTGCCTCGGCATCACGCAGGACTTCGTGGTGTGGATGCCGACCTTCCGCCGGACCCGTCCGGTGGGGGCCGTCCGGCGCTGGTCGGAGGCTCCGGTGGACCTCGACCCCGACACCGCGGCGCTCACCGCGCTGGTGGCCGACCTGCGCGACCGGGGCCTGCGGCTGGTCGTCAAGCCGCACCCGCTGGATGCCGACCGCCGCCGTCTCGAGGGAGCGGTGACGGTCTCCGAGCGCGACCTCGTCCGCGCCGGGGTGAGCCTGTACAGCCTGCTCGGTCGCTCGCGCGGGCTGGTCACCGACTACTCCAGCGTGTGGGTGGACTACCTGCTCCTGGACCGGCCACTGGCCTTCTTCGTCCCCGACGCCGACAGCTACGAGAGGCAGCTGGTCCCCGCCGACGTCCTGGACTGGGTGCCCGGAGAGGTCGTGGACCGGGCGGAGCGCCCGTTCGCGTGCTTCCTGGCCGACCTCGACTCCGGTGGGCGCCTCGGCGCCGGTCGGCGGGCGGCGGTCGCCCGTCGTCTCGGCCTGCACCGCAGCCGTCATGCCGCCGACGACCTGCTGGACGCCCTGGCGGCGCGCGGCGCCCTCGACCTGCGCTGAGGACCCGGCCCGCAGCGGCCAACCGGGCACGGTGCACAGACTGGGGACGCGTCCTGTCCCCGCCAAGGAGGACGTGGCTGGCAACACGGCGACCCGGTCCGCGAAGCGCCGTACACGAGCCCGGGAGGAATCGGATAATTTCAGCACGTGCGTCGCCTCTCGGTCTCGGTCTCCCTCGCTCTGCTCATGGGCCTCCTGCCTGCCGTCCTGGGCAGCGGCTCCTGGTCTTCCTCCCCGGCGAGCGCGGCAGAGATACCCCGGCTTCAGGCGGTGCCGGCCGACTCGATCGTGGACAGCTACGGCGTGGGCATCCACCTGGCATTCCTCGACACGCCGTACCGGGACGCCACCGCGGTCGCAGACGCACTGAGCCAGCTCGGCGTACGGCACGTGCGCGACGACCTGTTCATGAACAACCCCCGGCAGTACGACGGGATCCGGACCGTCGCCGAGCGGGGCATCGGCTTCGACCTGATCATGGGCAGCCCGACCAGCCCCGACAGCGCCGCGGACTACGTCAACACGGTGGCCACGCAGCTGCCCCCCGGTGCGGTCGAGAGCCTGGAGGGCACCAACGAGTGGGATCTGTCCGGTCGCCCGGACTGGGCCTCGGAGCTGCGGACCCGACAGGCGCAGCTCTACGCCGCAGCGAAGGCCAACGCCGCCACCGCCGACCTGCCCGTGCTCTCCCCGGCCCTGGCCTTCCGCTGGGACTACCCGGCCGTGGGCGACCTCTCGCCCTACGCCGACGAGGCCAACGGGCACATGTACCCGGGCGGCTACCAGCCCTCGAACGAGATCGACCGGATCACGGCCGCGATCCGAGGGGCGGTGGGCGACAAGCCATTGGTCGCCACCGAGAGCGGCTACCACAACGCCGTCAACACCGACAACGGACACCTCCCCGTGCCCGAGGACGTTGCGGGCGTCTACATGCCCCGGTTGCTCCTCGAGCACTACCGCCGTGGTGAGAAGCGGGTCTACAGCTACGAGCTCATCGACGAGTTCGACGACCCGGGACTGACCAATCCCGAGGCACACTTCGGCCTGCTCCGCCACGACCTGACCCCCAAGCCCGCGTACACCGCGATGAAGGACCTGCTCGCCCTCCTCGCGGATCCCGGCGCGGCGTTCACGCCCGGGTCGCTGGCGATCACCGCCGACGGCTTCCCCGCCGACGGCCACTACCTGCTCACCCAGAAGCGGAACGGCCAGTTCGTGCTGCTGCTGTGGCGCGACGTGCGCATCTACGATCCGGTGGCCAAGACCCCCCTCCCGGTCACGCCCGCACCGGTCACCCTGCGGCTGGGCGTCACCTCGAACCTGGCCGTCTACCGGCCGACGGACGGGCCGTCGCCGGTGACCCGGCGTCGGGCGGCGCAGCTGTCGCTGAAGCTGGACGGGGAGGTCACCGCAGTGACCATCGACCCGGTGAGAACCGGCGCTCCGGGTGCCGGTGCGACCGGCGCCGCCGGACCGGGCCGCAGCACGCCGAGCCTCCTGCGGCCGGCCCGTCCGAGCGTGACGTCGGTGCGCGTCCGTCACCACCGGCTGCGCATCGCCTGGCGCCGGCCGGCCGCGGTGCAGGCGGTCGCCGGCTACCGGCTGCGCGTGGGCAGCAGGACCCTGACGCCGGGGCCACGCACGCACGCGGTCACCGTGCGCGGCGTGCGCGCCGGGCACCGGGTGCGCCTGGTGCTGCGGGCCCGGAACGCCGCGGGCTGGAGCCGTCCGGTCACCCGTCGGCTCACGCTCAGCCGCTGACCCGTCCGTCCGGCGGGGGCGCCCGGCGCGGCACGGTTGTTTCACACCGGCCTGGGTAGTTCCTCGGCATGAGAGCGCGCGACAGCCGGACCACGCCCGACGCCACCGCCACGCACCTGGTGGACCTGGGACTGGACTTCCTGGCCACCTACCGGCTCACCGAGCTGATCAAGGACGACAAGATCATGGAGGACTTCCGCGGCATGGTCTTCCGCCGGTACGGCGAGCCGACGGAGGACAACCCGCGCAAGGTCAGCTACCTGCTCTCGTGCCCGTGGTGCCTGAGCATCTACTTCGCCGCCGTGGCCGTGCTGGGCCGCCGGCGCCTCCCGCAGGTCTGGGGGCCGCTGGCCAAGGTGCTGGCCTTCTCGGCGATGACCGGCCTGGCCGCCGAGAAGCGCGGCTGACCGGACCAAGACGAGAAACGCCCCGGACCTGCCGGTCCGGGGCGATCGCTGGCGACCCCGACGGGACTCGAACCCGCGGCCTCCGCCGTGACAGGGCGGCGCGCTAACCAACTGCGCTACGGGGCCTTGCGTTCCTGCAAACGCAGGAACTCTAACCTATCTTCCCTCCAAGTCCGAATCGGGATCCGGACCCGCACCCCCAACGGGATTCGAACCCGTGCTACCGCCGTGAAAGGGCGGGGTCCTAGGCCGCTAGACGATGGGGGCAACTCCCTCATGGGCCGTCGGGCGACTGCCGTCAGGGACCGGGAAAGCATAGGGCCACCCGGGCCCGCCGCTCAAATCGTCCGGCCGGTCCTGGTGCCACCTGGGAGGATCGTGAGGTGACCGAGATGAGCCGTGAGCGGTTCGAGGAGCTGGTCGCCGACGCCCTCGACACGATCCCGCCGGAGCTGGCCCGGCTGGTCGACAACTGCGTGCTGCTCGTCGAGGACGAGTCGCCGGCTCACGACCGGTACCTGCTCGGCGTCTACCAGGGCATCCCGCTCACCGAGCGCGGCCCCGGCTACACGATGGCGCTGCCGGACCGGATCACCGTCTACCGCAGGCCGATCCTGGCGATGTGCGCCGACGAGGACGAGGTCGTCGAGCAGGTGCGCATCACGGTGGTGCACGAGATCGCGCACCACTTCGGCATCGACGACGAGCGTCTGCACGAGCTGGGCTACGGCTGAGGGTCCCCCTCGGGACCGCCGGTCCACGGCCGCGGCGGTTCGCCGGCGCCCTGGCGCACGAACTCGCAGAGGTACCACCGCTGTAGCTCGAGCTGGAGCGGTGGTGCAGCGGTGGAGAGCATGCGCTCCTGCTGGCAGAAGGCCTCCGCCTTCTCGAGCAGCTCCCCCATCCGCGCCATCGTGGCCGGCGTGGAGGTCGGCACCTGGTAGGTGAGGTCGACGTGGTCGACGCCGGCATGGATCGCCCGGTCCAGCGCCTCGACGCCGCGGGCCAGCCGGCGCTCCTGCTCCGACTGAAGCGCCAGCTCGGTCACCTCGGTCGCGACCGGGTAGTCCTCGCCGTGGGCGAGTGCGAGCAGCCGCAGCTCGCGGGTCAGCTCCTCGTAGTGCACCCGCGAGGCGGCGAAGAGCTGCACCGGCAGGTTCAGCAGCTGCACCTCGAGCCGCTCGACGGCGTCGTCGTTGGCGGGCAGCCGGGCGGCGACCCGTTGGGCGAAGTCGTACAGCTCACCGCGCACGTCGGGGTCCGGCCGCGGTTCGCGGACCGGTTCGAACCACACCGTCTTCCCGGTCCCGGACAGGTCCGCGCCCCAGGTGGCGGAGTACGACGCGACGATGCTGATGCCCCGCCCGAAGGTCGCCATCAGGCTGACGCCGTCGGTGATGTCCACGGTGGTCTCCGGCGGCTCCTCGGAGCTGTCGTGGACCTCCACCCGCGGGTGCTCCCGGGTCCCGCGGACGCTGACCGTGATCGGCGGGACGGCATGCAGCACCGCGTTGGTGACCAGCTCCGAGACCCCGAGCTGGGCGGACTCCACGAGGTCGTCGCGGCCGAGCGAGGTGAGGATGTCGCGCACCCAGCCCCGGGCGGCCCGCGCCGAGCGGGGGTCGGGGTCCAGCACCAGGGGCTCGCGACGCAGTGCCATCAGGCGACCGCCGTGCGAGGGCAGGAAGCAACCGCGCGTGCCATATCCCCACCATATCCGTGCAAACCGCCGCCTGCCGAGGTCGGCAATGTCCAAATTCGGGGCAGGCGGCGGCCACTCATCGGTCGAGGTGGCGGGCCCAGGCGAAGCAGAACAGCCCGTAGCAGGCGATCCCGGCCGCGACGACCACGAGCAACGGGGCGCCGAACGGAGCCTGCACCAGCTGGTGGAGGGCCTGGTCGAGTCCCCCGGACTTCTGCGGGTCGTGGGTGAGGGCCGCCCACACGAACAGCCCGCCGATGATCGCCAGGGCCAGGCCCTTGGCGACGTAGCCGGCGCGGCCGAAGGCCCGGTACGCGCGGCCGTCCTTGCCGGTCCGACCGCCCACGTCGAGCTTCTTCATGAACTTCGCCGTCCAGCCGCGGTGGGCGAGGAAGCCGGCGACGACGAGGACGCCGACCCCGACCAGGGCCACGATCACCGGTCCGCCCGGCATCGACATCAGCCGGGCGGTCATCCCGGTGGTGCCGCCTCCGCCGCTGCTCCTGCCGCTGAGCACCGTGCGCAGCGCGCTGAGTCCGAGGACGCCGTACACCACCGCCTTGCCCCCGGAGGTGGCCCGTTTGCGGACGAGGGTGAACCCGTCCTCCTCGCGGTGCCCGGCGACCGCCTCGACCAGCTGCCACACCACCAGCGCCAGCATGCCGACGGCCACGAGCCACAACGCCACGCGGCCGAGTGAGGTCGTCGCGAGGTGGTTCAGCGCGCCTTTGCTGGAGGTGTTGCTCCCGTTGCCGAAGGCGAGCTGGACGGCCAGCCAAGCGATCACCAGGTGGACGAGGCCGTAGGCGGCCAGGCCCACGCGGACGGCGACGTCCAGGGCGAAGCTGTGGTCGGCCTCGCGTTCGAGGTGTGCGGTCTTGCCGGCGACGCTCATGGTGTCTCCCTCTCCCTCTGCTGGTGGCTCCCCTCGGCGGCGGAGTCCTACCCTTCCGGGGGCACGGTTACACCGCGCGGTTTGCCCGCGCGGGGGAAGGGAGTACAACGGGGCGGTGAGCACCTCCTCGTTGGTCCTGGGTCCGTTGATGAGGTACGTCGACGACACGTCGGCCAGCATCTGGGTCGAGACCCGCGACGCCGCGACGGTCACGGTCCGGCGGGCGGCGCGTCATGGCAGGCGCGGACGTTCGGGGTCCACGGCCACCACTACGCGCTGGTCTGCGTCGACGGGCTGGAGCCGGGCTCGGTCACGGCGTACGACGTCGAGGTGGACGGCGCGCACGTGTGGCCGCCGCCCGGCTCGCCGTACCCGCCGAGCGTGATCGCCACCCTCGAGCCGGACAAGCCGCTGCGCCTGGCCTACGGGTCCTGCCGCACCAGCGTCCCGCACGACGCGGAGGGCAACCGGGTGCACGGCGTGGACGCGTTGCGGGCGCTGGCCCTGCGGATGGCGCGCGAGCCGCGGAAGCCGTGGCCGGACCTGGTGCTGTTCCTCGGTGACCAGGTCTACGCCGACGAGACCGATGCACGGATGCGGGAGTTCATCGCCTCGCGGCGCGATGTCGAGGAGCCGCCGGGCACGGAGCTGAAGGACTTCGAGGAGTACGCCCACCTCTACCTGCTGGCCTGGACCGACGAGGCGAACCGGTGGCTGCTCTCGACGCTGCCGAGCGCGATGATCTTCGACGACCACGACGTGCGCGACGACTGGAACACCTCGTTCACCTGGCGCCGGCAGATGGAGGCCAGGTCCTGGTGGCACGGCCGGATCGTCGCGGGGCTCGGGTCGTACTGGGTCTACCAGCACCTCGGCAACCTCTCGCCGGCGCAACGGGCCAAGGACGAGCTGTGGCAGCAGGTGCTCGCCCACGACGGCGCCGACGAGCTGGACCTCACCGCCGCGGTCGACGCGTTCGCCGACCGCGCAGACCGCGACGCGCAGGCCTACCGCTGGAGCTACGCGCGGGACCTGGGCGGGGTGCGGCTGGTCGTCGTGGACTCCCGTGCGGCGCGCAGGCTGACCCCGGGCGACCGCGCCATGCTCGACACGACCGAGACGTCCTGGCTCGACGCCCAGATGCAGGGCGGTTTCCGGCACCTGCTGGTCGCCACGTCGGTGCCGTACCTGCTGCCCTCGGCGCTGCACCACGTCGAGGCCTGGAACGAGGCGGTCAGCGAGGGCGTCTGGGGCCGGCGCGCGGCGCGCTGGTCGGAGTCGGTGCGGCAGACCGTCGACCTCGAGCACTGGGCGGCGTTCCAGCAGTCGTTCCGTCGCGTGGCCCGGATGGCGGTCGAGGTCGCCACCGGGGCTCGTGGGCCGGCGCCGCGGACCGTCACCTTCCTGTCCGGAGACGTGCACCACTCCTACCTCTCGGAGGTACGCCGCGAGCGGCGGCCCGGTGAGGCGCGGATCCTGCAGGCGGTCTGCTCGCCGATCCGCAACCCGTTGCCCCGCTCGATGCGGGTCGCGATGGCCGTGGTGGCCTCCGCGCTGTCGCTGCCGGTGGGCCGGACCCTGGCCCGCGCCGCGAGGGTGCCGCGCGCGCCGTTCGACTGGGAGACCGTCGGCGGTCCGTGGTTCGACAACACCATCGCCACGCTCGAGGACGGCCCGGACGGCATGACGCTGACGTGGGAGACCGGCGTCGTGCACGACGGCGACCAGGCGAACCCGCGGCTCGAGACGGTCGCCTGCCTCCGGATCCGTTGACGCGCGCCGGGGCGTATGACGTCGGCGCGGGACGTTGCCGGCGCGCGGGGCATGACTCGGTGACGTCATGGGTGCGGTGGTGCCGGCGCGCGGGGCGTATGACGTCCGGGGTCAGCCCGGCGTCGCGGTCGCCACCGAGTCCGGCTCGGCGGCGTGCGGGACCGGCAGGCCGAGGAGCACGTTCTCCACCACCTCCATGAGGGCGGGGTGGATCCAGTACTGCCCGCGCGCGACCTCGTGGGCGGTGTTGCCGAGCGCCATCGCCTGCACGAGCGGCTGGATCAGGTTGGAGGCCTGCGGGCCGAGGATGTGCGCCCCCAGCAGCCGCCCCGTCGCCGGGTCGGCGAGCACCTTGGCGAAGCTGGTGGTGTCCTCCATCGCCCACCCGTAGGCCGTGTCGCCGAACGCCTGCCTGCTGGTGACGTGGGCCAGGCCCAGGGCGCGCGCCTCCTCCTCGGTGACGCCCACGCTGGCCACCTGCGGGGAGGAGAACACCGCGCTCGGCACGACGTCGTGGTTGCTGGTGACCAGGTCGTGCGGGTGCAGCAGGTTGTGCTGCACCACCCGGGCCTCGTGGTTGGACACGTGCTTGAGCCGGTACCGGTTGCTGACGTCGCCGAGGGCCCAGATGCCGGGGACGTTGGTGTGCTGGTGCTCGTCGACCACCACCAGCCCGCGGTCGTCCACCTCGACGCCCGTGCGGTCCAGGTCCAGGCCGTCGGAGTTCGAGGTCCGCCCCGTGGCCACGAGCAGCAGGTCGGCGTCCACGGTGCTGCCGTCGTCGAGCACGGCATGCACCCGCCCGTCGTACCTCACCCGGGTGACCTGTGCCTCCAGGCGCACGTCCCAGCGCCGCTGGGCGAGCTCGGTGAAGCGCTCGGCGACGTCGCGGTCCTCGGCGCGCAGCAGCAGCCCCGAGCGGTTCACGAGCGTGACCGCGGCGCCGAACGCGGAGAACACGTGGGCGAACTCCGCAGCCACGAACCCGCCGCCGACGATCAGGACCCGCTCCGGCAGCTCCTCGACCCGCATCACCGTGTCGCTGGTGTGGAACGGCACCTGGTCGAGGCCCTCGATCGGGGGAGGACGGGCCGGCTGCCCGCGGCGATCACGATCTGGTCGGCGGTGATCAGCGCACCGGTACCGGTGTCGAGGGTGCGTACGTCGACGAACCGCGCGTGCCCGTCGTACACGGTGACGTTGGCGTTGCTCTCCACGCGCCAGTGCCGGCCGGCCACCGAGATCGGGTCGATGCGGCGGAAGACCCGGTCCCGCACGTCGCGCCACCGGGCACGCCCGACGCAGATGTCGAGGCCGAGGGTGCCCGCGTGGGCGGCGGCGGCCGCGACGTCGGCGGGGTAGACGTACATCTTGGTGGGGATGCAGCCGACGTTGAGGCAGGTGCCGCCGAACGTCCCCTTCTCCAAGAGGGCGACGGAGCGGTCCGCGAAGGCCTCGTTGACGATCGAGTTGCCCGAGCCGCTGCCGATCACCGCCAGGTCGAAGTGGCGAGGTGGGGTCGAAGGTGTGCTCACCGCCCCCATGCTGCCCGAGGCCGCACGGGTGCGGGCTGTGAGGCACACCATGAGGCCCGGCGAAGCGTGCGGGCATGGTCGAGACGTCGGTGGCGTTGTGTCTGACAGCCCCGGAGACTGGGCACGAAGGGGATGCAGGAACCAGGCAGCACAGCAGCAGGCCCACACAGGAAGGTGAGCACATGGCGAACGTCCAGGCACCCGTGAGCGACCGGCACCAGGTGGTGGTGATCGGGTCCGGGTTCGGCGGACTGTTCGGCACGAAGGCGCTGAACGGCGCGGATGTGGACGTGACGATGGTCGCCAAGACCACCCATCACCTGTTCCAGCCGCTGCTGTACCAGGTCGCCACCGGCATCCTCTCCGAGGGTGAGATCGCCCCGCCGACCCGCGAGGTGCTGTCCTCCCAGCGCAACGCGCGGGTGATCATGGGCGAGGTGACCGGCATCGACCTCGAGGCGCGCACGGTCACCTCGCAGCTGCTCGGCCGGGTGACGGTGACGCCGTACGACTCCCTGATCGTGGCCGCCGGCGCGGGCCAGTCCTACTTCGGCAACGACCAGTTCGCCGAGTACGCCCCGGGCATGAAGAGCATCGACGACGCACTGGAGCTGCGCGGGCGGATCTTCGGCGCCTTCGAGCTCGCCGAGGTGGCCGAGACCGAGGAGGAGATCGAGCGGCTGCTCACCTTCGTGGTGGTCGGCGCCGGCCCCACCGGCGTGGAGATGGCCGGCCAGATCGCGGAGCTGGCGCACCGCACGCTCCAGCACGACTTCCGGCGGATCAACACCCGCAAGGCTCGGGTGATCCTGGTCGACGCCGCCCCGCAGGTGCTGCCGCCCTTCGGCGCGAAGCTGGGCGAGAAGGCGAAGAAGGACCTGGAGAAGATGGGCGTCGAGGTCCAGCTCGGGGCGATGGTCGTCGACGTCGACGAGCGTGGCCTGGAGGTCAAGGACAAGGACGGCACCCGCCGCCGCATCGAGGCGGTCACCAAGGTGTGGGCCGCCGGCGTGCAGGCCAGCCCGCTCGGCAAGACCCTCTCGGCGCAGACCGGAGCGCCGCTGGACCGGGCCGGCCGCATCTCGGTGAACTCCGACTGCACCCTGCCGGGCCACCCCGAGGTGTTCGTCATCGGCGACATGATGAGCCTCGACCACCTGCCGGGGGTGGCGCAGGTGGCGATCCAGCAGGCCCGCTACGCCGCGAAGCAGATCCGCAACCGGATCGAGGGCAAGCCGCCGGAGGGCCCGTTCCACTACTTCGACAAGGGGTCGATGGCGACCATCTCGCGCTTCCGGGCGGTCGCCCTGGTCGGGAAGATCCGGCTCACCGGCTTCCTGGCCTGGCTGATGTGGCTCGGCGTGCACCTGTTCTACATCACCGGGTTCAAGAACCGGCTGACCGCGCTGCTGCACTGGGCGGTCTCGTTCATCGGCCGCGGCCGCTCCGAGCGCACCGCGACCGTGCAGCAGATCTTCGCCCGGGTCGCGCTCGACCGCCTCGACAACGGCGCGAACGACCTGGTCAGCCGGCCCGGTTCCTTCGACGCCTCGCAGGAGATGATCGAGGCCAGCCGGCGCGCCGAGCTGGAGAAGCAGGCGGCCGAGGAGGCCCGGCTCACCGACACCGGCGCCCGCGGGGTCCACCAGAGCGCCTGACCCCTGGACCGGGCGCATGGGGCCACCCGGCAGTGGGAACGCTCCTCTACATGACTGAGCACTCGGAAAGCACCGCGGAACAGCTGGGCCAGACCGCAGACACCCACGCCCACGACGACGTGTCGGAGAACGAGGTCTACCACAGCTACAGCGTCGACGATGAGGACCAGCCGCAGGACACCGGCGACAGCCTCACCTCGAACCGGGGCCTGGCCGAGCCGCTCGACGAGGGGTTCTCTCCCCCGAGAAGTGGTCGCCCGGCGAGGGCTACGGCAACACCCCCTACGAGGAGCAGGTCGGGGAGTCGCTCGACCAGCGCCTGAAGCAGGAGGAGCCGGAGGCGGACCCCTACGCGCAGGCCGCCTCCGAGCGGGAGAACGTGAGCGGCGAGGTCGGGCGCGAGCGCTCCGGGCGCCTCGTCGACGAGGACCGGGGCGTGGGTCCCGACGAGGAGAAGGACCTGGTCGCCGAGGACGTGGGCATCGACGGTGCCGCGGCCAGCGCCGAGGAGGCGGCCGTGCACGTCATCGACGAGGACGAGTAGCGGCTCCTCCCGCGCCAGGCGCTACTCGAACTGGGCGGGCCGGCCCGGCCGCCGGTCGTCCCCGGCCTCGGCCTTCGCCATCGCCTCACGTGCCCAGCGCGGCAGGATGAACAGCCCCTCGGCCTCGACGCACACCCGGCCTTCGGCGTCGCGCAGTGCCGCACGCACCGTCGTCTTGACCCCGTCGGTGCCGTCCAGCCACGCCTCGGCCGACAGGTCCCCCAACGGCGTCGGCCGGCGGTAGTGCAGCGTCAGCCGGCCGGTCATGCCCGGGGCGCCGCCCGCGGCCGCGGCCTCCCCGCACAGCTGGTCGAGCAGCAACGCGCTGACCCCGCCGTGCACCAGCCCCGGAGGCCCCTCGTAGGCCGGCCCCAGGTGGAACGACGACCACGCCCGGCCCTCCGGGGACCGCTCGATGTGCAGGGGCGGCGCGACCGGGTTGCGCAGCCCGACGACGGCGTTGCCGTGTGCCCGCACCGACCCGTCCTCGGCCACCTCCACGCCGAGCGGACCCGGGTGCGCCTCCTTGCGCAGCCGTGCGGTGAGGGCCTCGAGCGTCGCCTGTACGTCGGCCACCTCGTCGTGGTCCACCCGGGTCAGCAGCGACGCCTCGACGAAGGCGCGGGCGGCCTGCGCGAGCCCGCCGTAGACGCGGTCGTGCTCGGCGGCCTCCTCGGGGCTGAGGCTGGACGGCTGGTAGGAGCTGGCATCCATGACCGCACACTAGAACAGGTCCCACCGGGAACCGGCCGGGTGTGAACAGGCCCACACCGTAACCCTGCGTTGCCTCCTTCGTTACTCCTTGGTAATGACCTCAACCGAGCCCGGGGGCACGCGGCACCGGTCGCGGCCCGGCGGAGGGAGACCCATGCGCACACGACTCGGACGGCTCCGGGCCCCTGCCGCGGCGCTGACCGCGGCGGCCCTGGTCGGCCTGGGAGCCGCACCCGCCCACGCGAGCGACAGCAACACCGACCCGGTCAGCGGGCTGGTGCAGACGCTGACCGGCCAGGCGTCGTCGGGAGGCTCCGGCTCCCCGTTGCCGGGTGCGCCCGCGCTGCCCGGCCCCGGCGGCCTGCCCGGACCCGGCGACCTGCCCGGCCTGCCTGGCGCACCGGCCCCGGCCCCGGGCGGCCAGAGCGGCACGTCGAACGCGCAGGGGTCGTCCGACGTTCCCCCGCCGTCGAGCGACTCCGACACCCCCGGCCACGAGACCCCGGATCCGAAGGCCCCCGACCACGGCGGCGCCACGCTGACGCACGCGGGCGTCGGCGGCCACGACGTCGCGGACCTCGGCGACAGCAAGGCCAGCACGCGCAAGGACAACAGCACCAGCGCGGACACCACGCTGCTCGCCCTGGGGGGCCAGGAGATCCTGGGTGCGCACGCCGACTCGCGCAAGACGGGGGAGAGCCACGTCGGCGACCCGCTGGCTCCCCTGTGCAAGGGCAGCAACGGCGCGGTGTGCCTGCAGGTGCTCTACGCCGACGCCGTCGCCAAGGACAGCGGCGGCACGTCGTACGCGCTGAGCCGCAGTGGCGTGGCCAACGCCTGCATCGGCGGCGACCACACCGACGCGAGCGCTCCCTGTGACGGTCCGATCGCGCTCGGCGTGGCCAGGAGCAGCGCGCAGTCGCGCCGCGACCAGAGCACCGGGCGCACCACGGCGAGCTCGAGCAGCGACCTCGCCGACGTCTGCCTCACCCAGCCCGGTGCCAGCGGGTGCGCCCTCGGCGTCGACGCCGAGCACTCCGCCGGTCAGGCGGACTCCGGCGGCGGCAAGCCCAGCGCCTCGCGCGAGTCCTACCTGCTCGGCGTGACCGCCAACGGCAAGGAGCAGGGCCGCGTCGACCAGCCGACCGAGATCGCGGTCCAGCCCGGTTGCGCCTCCCCGAGCCTGCTGTGCGCGTACCTCAACCAGGGCGAGACCTACCTCGGCAAGCACGTCGCCGGCACGGCGCAGGACGCCCTCGACGCCCGGGTGCTGCCGGGCACTCCGCTGGAGGTCGACGCCAACCTGGCGCGCACCGAGACCCTGGTGCACCAGGGCGCTGCGAGCACCACCGGTGGGACCACCGGCGGCGGTGACCGGGCCTCGGGGGGCGGGACCGGCACGGGCGGTGCGGGTGGTCCCGGCCACCCGGGCTCGTCCCTGTCGAAGCTGGCCGGCGTGCTGCCGAACACCGGTGGCGTGTGGTCCGGCATCCTGGCCGCGGGCCTCGGGGCGGTCGGCCTCGGCTCGCTGCTGATGGCGGCTGCCCGACGCAGGGCATTCCTCGGGTAGCAACCGCAGCACCAGCACGAGACCGGGGCCGGCGACACGCCGGCCCCGGTCGCATCTGGGAGGAGGAGCGATGCGTGCGCGTGACCCGAAGGTCGTCGTGCTCATGGTCGTCGGGGTGCTCGCACTGGCCGGGGCCGGCTGGTTCGGCTACCTCACGGTGCGCGGCCGCGCACCGGCGGACACGGCGGCCGCCGCACCGTTGCCGACCCGGCGGGTGGCCTCGAAGGCCGGCGGGTTCACCGTGCGGGTGCCCCAGGACATGACCGTGGCCCGGGCCGGCCGCAGCATCAGGCTGACCGCCCGCAGCAAGGATCTCGTCGTCTCCGTCGGGCCCATCGACGCCGGACCGCTGCCCGCGGCGACCCGGGCCTTCCTCGGCACCGTGCGCGCCGGGTACTCGAAGGTCACCGTGCTCGGGCACCGGCGCGAGCACGTCGACGGTCACCCGGCCCGCACCACGTTCGGTCAGGTCCGCCAGGGCGGCAGCACGCTGCGTTTCGTCGTGGTGACCGTCCACGCCCGGCCGCGTCGCAACTACGCGCTGACCGCGTTCACCGCCCACGACAGCGACCCCACGGTGGTGCTGCCTCGCGTGGACGCGATCGTCGGCTCGTTCCGGACCCGCAGCTAGCGCCGCCGCCTCGACACGGCAGCTCTGGGTACCCTCGACGCACCATGGCACTCACCATCCGTCCCCACCACCTCGGCCGGTACCGCCAGATCGCGACCCTCCTGGTCCGGCACGGCCGAGGCGACCTGGTCAAGGCGAGCGGGCTGGACACGGTGCTCGGCGACCAGGAGGAGACGGCCGGGGACCCGCGCGCCGCGGCCGAGCTCGCCGCCGAGCTCGAGCGGCTGGGGCCGACGTACGTCAAGCTCGGGCAGCTGCTCTCCTCGCGGGTCGACCTGATCTCCCCGGCCTACGTCGACGCGCTCGCCCGGCTGCAGGACAACGTCGAGCCCTTCGACTTCGACGAGGCGGAGGAGATCGTCAGCACCGAGCTGGAGGTGCGAGTGTCCCGGCTCTTCCCGACCTTCGAGCGCAAGCCGATGGCGGCCGCCTCCCTCGGCCAGGTGCACCGGGCCACGTTGCGCGACGGCCGGGAGGTGGTGGTCAAGGTGCAGCGGCCGGGCATCCGCGCGCAGATCCTCGAGGACATGGAGATCCTCTCCGACCTCGCCGAGTTCCTCGACGCGCATACCGAGCTCGGCCAGCGCTACGGGTTCGGCGACCTGCTGCTGGAGTTCCGCGGCTCGCTCGTCGACGAGCTCGACTACCGCCGCGAGGCCGACAACCTCGCCACGATCGGGCGGATCCTCGCCGACAACGAGCAGGTCATCGTGCCGAGGGCCTACCCGGACCTCACCACCAGCCGGGTGCTGACCATGGAGTACGTCGAGGGACGCAAGGTCACCGACCTGGGACCGCTGGGCCGGCTGGAGCTGGACGGCGCGCCGCTCGCCGACGCCCTGCTGGAGGCCTACCTGCGCCAGGTGCTGCTGGAGGGGGTCTTCCATGCCGACCCGCACCCGGGCAACGTGCTGCTCACCCCGGACGGGCGGCTGGCGCTGCTCGACGTGGGCATGGTGGCCCGGGTCGCTCCGGCGGTGCGCGAGAAGCTGGTGAAGCTGCTGCTCGCGCTGGCCGACGCCCGCCCGGAGGAGGTCGCCAGGGTGACGCGGACCATGGGCCAGGAGCTGCCGCAGTTCGATGCGCCGGCGTTCGAGCGGGCTGTCGCCGACGTGGTGGGCAGGACCGCCGACTCGGCGATGGCGGACCTGGACGTCGGCGCCTCGTTGCTGGAGCTGACGCGCAGGGCGGGGGAGACGGGGCTGCGCATGGACCCGCAGCTGATGATGCTCGGCAAGACCATGCTCAACCTGGACCAGGTGGCCATGGTGATCGACCCGGAGTTCGAGCCACGGGCGGCGCTGCGCCGGCACACCACCGAGCTGATGCGCTCCTCGATGAGCACCACGCCCGCGGCGGTGCTGTCCTCGCTGCTGGAGGCCAAGGAGTTCGTCGAGGCGCTGCCGGGTCGGGTCAACCGCGCGTTCGACGCGATCGGGGAGGGCCACTTCGAGCTGCGGGTGAAGGCGTTCGACGAGGACGAGTTCCTGCGCGGCCTGCACAAGCTGGCCAACGTCGGTGCGGCGGGCCTGATCCTGTCCGCGATGATCCTCGCCTCCGCGCTGCTGGCGCGGTCCTCCGGCGAGCCGAACCTGGGGAACTGGATCGCGCTGGTGGTCTTCGTCGTCTCGATCCTCACCGCCCTGGGGATGCTCGCGCGCATCTTCTGGCGGAGCAGGCACGTGCGCAGCAGGCGCCGCTGAGCCGGGCCGCGGGGTTCGCACTTCGCTCATGCGGGTACGGGGCAGAGCATGAGTGTTCCCCGTCGCCCCGCCCGAGTCCTGCTCCCCGCGGCCGCGCTGGTCGCCGCCACGGCCCTGGGCGGCTGTGCGGGCGGGAACGGCTCCTCGGGCGCGGCGGCGTCCGGCACGGCCTCGGCGTCGGCGTCCGTCGCCTCCGGGGGCACGGGCTCGTCCGCGGCGAGCGGCAACGGGGCCACGCAGGCGACCGACCAGGGCTCGTGCTCGGCCTCGGTGCCCGACGTGGTGCAGCGCATCGAGCCCAGCGTGGTGACGGTGCGCACGCAGAAGGGCCTGGGCAGCGGCATCGTCTACCGCAACGACGTCGTGATCACCGACCAGCACGTGGTCGCGGTGCAGGAGGGCCGGCCGCAGACGGTGCAGCAGGTGAAGGTGCAGCTGGCGGACGGCACGACCCGCAACGCGGCGGTGATCGGCAGCGACCTGCCCACGGACCTGGCGGTGCTGCGGGTGCAGGGCGGCGGCCTGCCGCCGCTGAAGTTCAGCAGCAGCCTGCCCCGGCAGGGCCAGACCGTGCTCGCCGTGGGCAGCCCGCTGGGGTTCAGCAGCAGCGTCACCGAGGGCATCGTCTCCGCGCTCGGGCGTGACCTGCCCGCCTCCTCCTCCGCGCCGCCGCTGGTCGACCTCATCCAGACCGATGCGCCGATCTCACCGGGCAACTCCGGCGGGGCGCTGGTCGACACCTGCGGCACGGTCGTCGGGGTCAACGAGGCCTACATCCCGCCGTCGACGGGGGCGGTGGCGCTCGGCTTCGCGACGCCCGCGATCGTGGCCACGAACATCGCCGACCAGCTCATCGCGCACGGTCACGCCCAGCACCCGTACCTCGGGGTGCGCATCCAGGACCTCACCCCGCGCATCGCGCAGGCCCTGAACACCAAGGTCAAGCAGGGCGTGGTCGTGGTGTCGGTGCAGTCCGGCACCCCCGCGGCCCAGGCCGGCATCAAGCAGGGCGACATCATCGTCGGACTCAACGGCAAGGACGTGGCCAACTACGCCGACCTCCTCGGCGAGCTGCGCAAGACCACGCCCGGCAAGCAGGCGCAGGTGACGGTGGTGCGCAACGGCAACCGCAGGCAGCTCACGGTCACGATCGGGTCCCGCAACGGCAGTTGAGGCGGGGTCCGCGCGGCTCGGCGGCAGTGCGTCCTCGGTGCGCCAGAATGCTCGCACCCGGCCCGACGACGCACCGCACGAGGTGAGCCCAGTGATCGACTTCGCGCACGGCCCTGACGCCGTCGTCCGCGCCGAGAACATGGAGGTGCTCCCGAAGCTGCCCGACGCCAGCTTCCAGCTGGTCTACCTCGACCCGCCCTTCAACACCGGGAGCGCGCGGCGGCGCAGCACCCTCTCGGCCAGGCGCGACGACGGCGGCACGCGGACCGGCTTCGGCGGTCACCGCTACGCCACCGTGGAGACCGGGCGGATGACCTACCCGGACGCGTTCGAGGACTACCGCGGGTTCCTCGCCCCGCGGCTGGAGGAGGCGCGCCGCCTGCTCACCGACTCGGGGACGCTGTACTTCCACATCGACTGGCGCGAGGCGCACTACTGCAAGGTGCTCCTCGACGAGATCTTCGGCCGCGACGCCTTCCTCAACGAGATCGTCTGGGCCTACGACTACGGCGGCCGGGCCCGCGACCGCTGGCCGGCCAAGCACGACACGATCCTCGTCTACGTCAAGCAGCCGGGCGGGCACTTCTTCGACCAGGACGCCATCGAGCGGATCCCCTACCTCGCCCCCGGGTTGGCGGGGCCGGAGAAGGCGGCCCGGGGCAAGCTGCCCACCGACGTGTGGTGGCACACGATCGTTCCCACCACCGGCCGGGAGAAGACCGGCTACCCGACGCAGAAGCCGGAGGGGGTGCTGCGGCGGGTGCTGCAACCCTCCTCGCGCCCCGGGGACTGGGTGCTGGACTTCTTCGCCGGGAGCGGTACGACGGGAGCGGTGGCCGCCGCGCTCGGGCGTCGCTTCATGCTCGTGGACCAGAACCCGGAGGCGGTGCAGGTGATGCGCGCCCGGCTGGGCGCGGGCCCCGCGTACCTCGACGGCGCCGGGCGAGACCTGTGACACCGCGGGGGACAGGCCCTCAACCCGGCACCCGCGCGTGCCGATAACAGGGCGTGAGGTCGTACGGGGAAGTCAGTCGGGCACGTCGATCCCGGAGTGGCCTCACAAGGGTGGGCTGATGGCCACCCATCGAGCGGCCCCGGCCATGCCCGCGGTGCTGCGCCGGCCGGCGCGCGGCACGGTCCTGCTCTTCGCCGCTGTCGGACTGCTCGGCGCGCTGGTCGCGGCGCTCCCGCCACGGTCGCTGGACCGGCGCCACGCGGGGGAGCTCGTCGTGGCCCTGCTGGTGGCGCTGCCCCTGGCCTGGTACGTGCTCCGCCCGCGCCGCCGCACCGGGCACGGACCCCTCGACACCGTGGCTGCGTGCCTGGCGCTGGTGCTGGCGGCCCTGGTCCGTGACGTGGCCGGAGGCGCGGGGTCGGGCCTCGAGCCCCTGGCGGCGCTGCCGGTGCTGTGGCTGGCGCTCCTCGGCACCCGGGTCGACCTCGTCGCCGGCGGCGCGACCGCCGCCGTCACCGCACTGGGACCGCTCTGGCTGGTGGGGGCGCCGGACTACCCGCCGCAGCAGTGGCCCCGGGCGGTGCTGTGGCTGGTCGTCGCCGGCGCGGCCACCGCGGTCGTGCGGCGGGTCACCCGGGCACCCGCCCCCGACCGGCCCGCGACACCGGTCGCGCCGCCGGTCGTGGAGCCGGCCCGCGGACCCGATGCGGCGTCCCGCCTGGCCGCGGTCATGCGGGCGGCCACGCTCGCCGCGCTGCTCACCACCGACACCGAGGGGCGGATCACCTCCTTCGGTGCCGGCGCCGAGTCGCTGTGCGGGCACGCGGAGGCGGACGTGCTCGGGCGCCCGCTGGTCGACCTGATCCACGATCCGGTCGAGATGGCGGAGGTCGCCGCCGAGCTGGGGGTCGCGCCCGGGTTCGCGGTGCTGGCCACGCTTGCGCGCCGCCGTGCGCCGAGCCGGTCCTGGGTGTGCCTCCGCGCCGACGGCGAGCCCATCGCCGTACGGCTGGCGATCAGCGAGCTGCGCGAGCACGGCGAGGTCACCGGCTACCTCGCCATGGCGACCGACGAGACCGAGTCGGTCCGCGCCCGCGAGGAGCTCAGCCAGGCGGAGGCGCGGTGGCGGATGCTGATGGACCACCTGCCGGAGACCGTCATGGTGCTGGTCGAGCAGGACACCGGCATCCGGGTGGTCACCGGAGGCGGTGCGCTGGCCCGCCGGGTGCGCAGCGCCCCCGGACGGTGGCTGGAGAAGCTGGCCGCGGAGGCGCACGTGCCGCTCGAGACGATGCTGACCGCCGCGTTCGAGGGCCGGGAGCTGCACCCGGTCGACGCCAGCCTCGGCACCGGTGACCACGAGGTCGTGGTCAGCCCGGTGCCCGCGACGGCCGGACACCGGCCCCAGGCGCTGGTCCTGGTCCGTGAGGTCAGCCGCGACCGGATGCGGGAGCGGGCGATCACCGCCGCCAAGGAGCGGGCGGACCGGCTCTTCCAGGACGCGCCGCAGGGGATCGCCGTGCTGACCACCCGCGGGGACGTGGTGCGGGCGAACCCGGCGATGTGCGCGATGTTCGGCAGCGACGACCTGGTCGGCCGGCCGCTGCAGTCGCTGGCCCGGGACCCGGAGGACGCGACCGTGCGGCGTCACCTGGAGGACCTCCTGGGCGGCGGGGGCCACGCGGCGACGCAGTGGACGGTCCGGCGCGCCGACGGCACGGAGGTGCACCTGGCGCTGACCAGCACGCTGCTGGCCGGCGAGGACGGCACGGCCGACGAGGTGCTCACCAACCTCGTCGACGTCTCCGACCGGCATCTGTACGAGCAGGAGCTGGCGGCGTTGGCCGACACCGACCCGCTGACCGGCCTGGCGAACCGGCGTCGCTTCCACCAGGAGCTGAACCGGCACGTCGCCGAGTGCCGGCGGCGCGGCTTCGCCGGGGCCGTGCTGCTGCTCGACCTCGACCACTTCAAGGCGGTCAACGACACGCTCGGCCACGCCGCGGGCGACGAGCTCCTGGTGACGGTCGCGGACATCCTGCGGCACCGGCTGCGCAGCACCGACGTGGTCGCCCGGCTCGGCGGTGACGAGTTCGCGATCCTGCTGCCGCAGGCGGACCGGAAGGCCGTGGAGCTGGTCTGCCAGAGCGTCGTGGACGAGATCCGGGGCCGCCTGTCCGGGCTGGACGACGCGCTCGCCCGGGTGACGGTCAGCGTGGGCGGCGCACTGGTCGACGGCGCGCACGCCGCCGGCCGCGACGTCCTGGAGAGCGCGGACTCGGCGATGTACGCCGCCAAGGCGGCCGGCCGCAACCAGTACGTCGTCCGCAGCTGACCACCCGCGCTGCGCCGCGCCGTAGGCTCGGGCAATGGCCCGGTACTTCGACGTCCACCCCCGCAACCCCCAGCGACGCACGATCGGACAGGTGGCCCAGCTGCTGCGCGAGGACGCGCTCATCGCCTACCCGACGGACTCCTGCTACGCGCTCGGCTGCCGCCTCGACAGCCCGGACGGCGCCGAACGGATGCGGAGGATCCGCCACCTCGACGAGCGCCACCACTTCACGCTGGTCTGCTCGTCGTTCGCGCAGCTCGGCCAGCTGGTGCAGCTCAACAACTCCGCCTTCCGGGCGGTCAAGGCCGCCACTCCCGGCCCGTACACCTTCATCCTCCCCGCCACCCGGGAGGTGCCGCGCCGGCTCGCGCACCCGAAGAAACGGACCGTCGGCGTGCGGATCCCCGACCACCCGGTCGTCCACGCCCTGCTCGAGGAGCTCGGCGAGCCCCTGCTGTCCAGCACCCTTCTGCTGCCCGGCCACGAGGACCCCATGACCGACGGCTGGCAGATCAAGGAGGAGCTCGACCACGCGGTCGACGCCGTCCTCGACTCCGGGGAGTGCGGCCTGCAACCCACCACGGTGGTCGACTGGTCGGAGGGCGTCCCGGAGGTGGTCCGCGCGGGCGCCGGGGACCCGTCCCGGTTCGAGTGACGCGGGAGGGCATGTCGGCCACGCCGCCGGGTAACACGTCCGGCATGAACCCCACGATCAGGGACCGCCCCAGTCCTCGACGACCCGCCGGCGCCGGCAAGGGCGCCTGGCTGGCGGCGCTGGAGCAGGGCTCGCACCTGCTGCAGGAGTCGGTCCCCCTGAAGGGGTTCGACGTCTACGTCGTCGGCTTCCACTGCGCGAAGGACGAGCCGGAGGCGCAGATGGAGGCCCACCACTACTGCCGGGTGGTCAACGACGACCTGCTGCAGTGCGTGCTGTTCGACGGGAACACCCGGGAGGCGAACCTGATCGGGGTCGAGTACATCGTCTCCGGGGACCTCTTCGAGACCCTGCCCGAGGCGGAGAAGGACTACTGGCACCCGCACAACTTCGAGGTGCTGTCCGGCCAGCTCGTCGCACCCGGGCTGCCGGACGTGGCGGAGAAGGCGTTCCTCCAACGCCTGCTGAACTCCTACGGGAAGACCTGGCACACCTGGCACACCGGCCGCCACGACGGGGACGGCGGCGGCCACGACCTGCCGCTCGGCGATCCCAGGCTGATGTGGTCGTTCAACCGGGACGGTGAGTGCGCGGAGTCCTTGAAGCAGGACCGCAACGCCGTCATGGGCGTCGACACCGAGAAGAAGCGTGCGGAGCGGCAGGACCTCGTGCACCTGGCCCGTCCGCAGCGCGGCGTCGACGCGATGGCGGACCGGTTCCCGCGCCCGACGTACCCTCTGCCGGGCGTCGTCGACGTCCGGACCGCCGGCGCGTAGGCGCGCCGGGTCACCAGGACACGCGGGCCCAGACCGTCTTGCCGTCGACCTCCTCCCGCACGCCCCACGCGTCGCAGACGGTGTCGATGAGGTGCAGGCCGCGCCCGCTGGTCGCCTCCGGATCGGAGTCCGCGAAGACCGGCAGCCGGTGACCGCTGTCGAACACCTCGACGACGAGCGTGTCGTCCTGCTGCTCCATCGTGATCCTGACCCGGCCGTCGCCCTGCCGGATGGCGTTGGTGACCAGCTCGGAGAGCATCAGGAGCACGATGTCTCCCACGTCGTCGGGCAGGTCGCTGTCGGCCATCAGGCCCTCGGCCCACGAGCGGGCGAGCGGCACCGACATCGGCTGGGCCGGCAACGAGCGCACGGCCCGCCTCGGCGAGGCGCTCCCGCCGGCGGGCAGCGTGGCGGCGAGCACCGCCACGTCGTCGCCGCGGTTGCCGGCCGGGAGGAGACCCAAGGCGGCGTCCAGCACCTGCTCGGGCGGCGCTGAGGACGGGAGCGAGGCGAGCAGGGTCGCCAGCCGCTCGATGCCCTCGTCGATGTCCCACGTGCGGGTCTCGACCAGGCCGTCGGTGTAGAGCAGCAGGGTGGAGGCCGGGGGGAGGGAGGTGCTGTGCTCCTCCCACCGCCGGCCCACGCCCAGGGGCGGGCCGGTGACGACCTCCAGCTGGCGGGGAGCACGGCCGTCGCCCACGCTGAGCACGAGGGGCGGCAGGTGGCCGGCGCACGCGGCGGTCGCCAGCCGGGTCTCCACGTCGAGGTGCACCACCAGCGCGGTGGCGATCAGGTCGCTGCCAAGCCGCTCGAGGTAGTCGCCGGCGCGGGCCAGGACGCCGGCCGGGGGGTGGCCCTCGGCCGCCGTGGCGCGTACGACGGTCCGCAGCTGGCCCATGAGCGCGGCCGCCTGCACGTCATGGCCCTGCACGTCACCGACCACGAGCACCACGCCCCCGTCGTCGACGGCGATGGCGTCGAACCAGTCGCCGCCCACGTGCACCCCCGGGTCGCCGGTCCGGTAGCGGGCCGCGAGGTCGACGGAGGCGACCCTCCTGGGGAGGTCCGGCAGCAGGCTCCGCTGGAAGGTGAGCCCGAGCGCCCGTTCCTCGGCCAGCTCGCGCTCCCGCTGCTCGTCGAGCCGGCTGCGGTCGATGGCGATCGAGACCGTGCGCACCAGCACGTCGATGAGGGCCAGGTCGCTGCGGCTCGGCCGGCGCACCTCGGGGTAGTACATCGCGAACGTGCCGAGCACCCGTCCGCCGACCCCGACCACGGGCGTGGACCAGCAGGCGCGCAGCCCGAACTCCAGGGCGAGGTTGCGGAAGTCCGCCCACAACGGGTCGGTGGCGATGTCCTCGACGATGACCTGCCGGCGCCGGTATGCCGCGGTGCCGCAGGAGCCGACCGACGGACCGATCTCGATGCCGTCGATCGCGGCGTTGTACGCCGGCGGCAGGCTCGGGGCGGCGCCGTGGCGCAGGTGCTCTCCGTCCTCGTCCATGAGCAGGATCGAGGCGAGCAGGCCGCCGGTGGAGACCCGCTCGACCACACGCAGCAGCGACTCCAGGGCCCGAGGCAGGGTGTAGCCCGCCGCCACGCCGGCCAGCAGCTCGAGCTGGGCGGCGAGCAGCTGCGCGTCGCGCTCCTCGTGCTCACGGGAGAGGGGAAGGGTGCCAGTCATGTCGGCTCGAATCTACGCGGTCACGGCGTCGGCGCCGACCCCCTCCGGTGCCGACGCCAGTATGACCCGCAGGCGCGCGCCTCGCATGTTCCGCTCTCGGTGGCGTCGGCGCGTCAGTCCCCGGATGCGGCGAGCAGCCGGGAGACCGTGTGCTCGAACCTGCCCCACCCGTTGAGTCCGCCGTTGACGGCACGACGTACGTCCGACCACCGGCCGTGCCGCGCCGCGGAGGAGACGCCGCGCTGCTTGAAGTAGTCGGCCAGCACCTCGGCGGCCACCGCCGGGCGCAGGGCCAGGTCGGGCCTCTGCTCGAGCGGCACACCGAGGCGGCTGCCGTACGACCGGTAGTTCGCCCGCCCCGTGAGCTGGATGTAGCCGCGGCCGTGGAACCGGGCGCCGTCGCCGACGTGGACGTTGCCGAGGTCGCGCCGGCCTTCGTACATGCGGGTGAAGTACCCCCGCCCGCCGTACTCGTTGATCGGCTGGAAACGGCCGCCCACCTCGGTGACCACGGTGGCGACGGCGGCGATGCGGGTGCCGACGTCATGGATCCCCCGCCGGCGCAGGGCGTGGTCGAGCAGCGGCCAGTTGCGGTCGACGTCGGCGCGGGAGGCGCCCACCGCGTGCGCGATGCGCCCGGGGGGCAACCACGTGCCCGTGCTGGACAGCGGTACGTGGCCCGGCCGGTGGCCGCGCGCCCTCTTCTCGTGCCGCCCGCGGCGATGGGCAGGGGCGTGGGTGCGGTCCGGCCGTCCCGTGGCCCGGTGCTTCGGCGCGTCGGGCCCAGGTGAGGTCGACGGTGCCGGTGAGGTCGACGCCGCCGGCAAGGTCGACGGCGCAGGTGTCGTCGAGGGCGCAGGGGTGCGGTCGGCCGAGCGGCTGACCGCCGCGCGCCGCGCGGCCCGGCCCGGGGTCGACCGGTTGCGCCCGGGCAGGAGCTGTCCCCCGTCCTTGCCGCTCAGCAGCGGGTGGACGCCGGTGTGGCCCCAGCCCGTGCGCCCCCGGGTCCGGGCATGCTCGGTCTTGAGGGGCCCGGACGTCGCCGCGACGTCGCGCCCCTCGGCAGGCGCCACCGTCGGTGCCACCGCCATCACGGCGACCGAGGAGGCCGCCAGCAAGGCGGACAGGCGGGGTGGCCCGCCCCCGGCGTGGCGCCGGAGCGCCGCGAGTCGCGGGGCCCTCCGGTGCCGCCCGTGCGGTGCCGCGGGTCGGCCCCCGTCGTGCTGGTGATGTGTGTCTGCCGGCCGCTGGCCGGTGTCCCCCATGTCTGCTCGCCGATGTCGAGCTTTCGGCATGGAACGTGCGCCCTCCGTGTGGAACGCCCCCGTGTACTGCGGTGCGAACACCGCGGGCGACGCTAGCATGCCCCTCGGGGTATCACCCAGAACGGGTGAGGAACGGTCCAGACGGCCGCGGCGCACGACGCCTGACCGTCCTCCCGAGCCGGTCGCGGGTGCGCCTCCCCGCGTTGTCACCACCCGACTGTTAGTTTCGAGGTGTTCCATACGTGAGAGGCGGGCCGGCGTGTCCGAGATCCCAGCCGGCCCCGATGGCCGGCCTGACCCGCCCGGACGGCCTCGGCGTCGAGGGCGCCGGGTTCTGAAGGTCCTGCTCGTCCTCGTGGCGGCCATCGTGCTCGTGGTCGTCGGTGCCGGCGCGGTCGTCTACCACCAGATCGACTCGAAGATCCAGACCATCGATCCGCACGGGGTCAGCACGAGGCGCCCTCCGCCGCCGGTGGCCGGGCAGAACATCCTGCTCATCGGCTCGGACCGGCGCGGCGGCGCCGACAGCGCCCTGGGCGGCAAGGGCGACAACGTCGGCCGCTCCGACACCACGCTCCTGGTGCACATCTACCAGGGCGGCAAGCGCGCGGTCGCTGTCTCCATCCCCCGCGACGCCCTGGTGGACATCCCGCCCTGCCTGCTGCCCGACGGCTCGTGGTCACAGCCGCAGCACAACGTGCAGTTCAACCAGGCGTACTCGGTCGGCCAGACCCCCGGTGGCAACCCGGCCTGCACGGTGAACACCGTGGAGGAGCTGACGCACATGCGCGTCGACCACACCCTGGTCGTCGACTTCGCCGGCTTCGCCAAGATGACGAAGATCGTGGGTGGGGTGCCGGTGTGCGTGCCGCACGCGCTCTACCAGAACGACCTGGACCCCAACCGCTCCACGCGAGGCAAGAAGATCTTCAAGGCCGGCGTGCAGACCGTCTCCGGCGCCAAGGCGCTGGCCTACGTACGCATCCGCCACGGGCTCGGCGACGGGTCCGACATCGGTCGGATGCGGCGCCAGCAGGCCTTCCTCGGCAGCGTCATCGCCAAGGTCCTCGCGGAGGGGCTGACCCCCACCAAGATCCTCCCCCTCGCCGAGGCGGCGGTGGAGAACATGACCGTGGACACCGGCCTGGGGTCGGCGCGCAAGCTCATGGAGTTCGCCCTGAGCCTGCGTGACCTCAAGCCGCAGAACATCACCTTCGTGACGACCCCGTGGAAGTACGACGGGCCGCGGGTGGACCTGGTGCACCCCGACGTCGACCAGCTGTGGGAGGCGCTGCGCACCGACCAGCCCCTGCAGAGCCAGCCGCCGAAGGGTCCGACGGTGAGCGTGGCCGACGCTCTCGGGAAGGTGAAGGACGACGTCGCCGTCCTCAACGGCACCCATGTCTCCGGGCTGGCCGCCGGCATCGCCGACCGGCTGCGCCAGGCCGGTGTCACGGTGGCCTCGGTGGGCAACGCCTCCCCGGAGCAGACCACCACCGTCGTCGAGTACGGCAAGGGCCAGGGCGCCGAGGCGCGGCTGCTCGCCTCGGCGTTCCCCTACGCCACCGTGCAGTCCTCCAGCGACCCCGGGCTGCGCGTCGTGCTGGGCAAGCAGCACCGGATGCGCGGCCTGCACGCCCAGGCGGTCCCGCCGAAGATCACGGTGCCCAAGAGCGTCACCCAGAACTCCCGGTCGGCCGCGGACAACCCCTGCGCCGACGTCACCTACGGCTCCGGCGGCTGACGGCGCGTCCGAGCGCCCGGCGCGCGTCTGGGTGCTCGGATCGTGGGTACCCGTGTCCGATGATGTCCTCCGCGCTGCGGGGCGCCGCCGCCGGTGCCGCCGCCACCACCGCTCTCAACGCCGCCACCTACCTCGACATGGCCCTGCGAGGCCGGGGTGCCAGCAGCACTCCGGAGCGGTCCGTCGAGGGGCTGCTGCAGGCCGCGGGCCTCGACGTCCCTGGTGAGGGGGAGACCCGCGCCCACCGGCTCTCCGCGCTCGGGTCGCTGCTCGGGCTGGCCACCGGGGTCACCGTCGGGGCCGCCTACGGGGCGGTGACCTCCCGCGGTCGCCCCGGCCTGACGGCCGGGACGGTCCTCGGCTCGGTCGCGGCGATGCTCGCCGGCAACGCCCCGATGGTGGCCCTCGGGGTGAGCGACCCACGCACCTGGAGTGCCGGCGACTGGGTCAGCGACCTGCTGCCGCATGCCGCGTACGGCGCCGTGCTCGCGGCCGCGCTCGGGCGGTAGCCCTCAGTCCTGCTGGGTGGACGCAGCGGTGTCCGCGCCGTCGTCGAGACGGGCGGTGCCGTCCTCGGAGGCACGCACCCGGGCCCGGCCGGCGAACAGCGGCAGCGGTGCGGCTTCCGGGGGCGGCAGCGGCGCCATCCGGTCCTCGTCGCGCAGCGGCCGCCCGTGCAGGTCCTCGACGCCGGTCGCGTACTTCACCGCCGCGTGCAGCGCGGCGACCAGCGGCACCGCCACGATCGCCCCGATCAGCCCGGCCAGCGCGCCGGCGCCGGCGAGCACCAGCACGATCGTGACCGGGTGCAGGCGCACCGCCCGGCCCACGATGAACGGCTGCAGCAGGTGTGCCTCGATCTGGTTCTCCGCGACCAGCACCAGCAGCAGGATGAGTGCCGACACCCACCCCTGCGTGACGAGCGTGACGAGGACCGCGATGCCGCCGAAGAGCACCGCGCCCACCACGGGGATGAAGCTGCCGACGAACACCAGCACCGCGAGCGGGACCACCAGCGGCGTGCCGAGCATCCAGAGCACGAAGCCGATCACGACGCCGTGGAACAGCGCGATGACCGCCGTACCGACCACCCACCCCGAGAGCACCCGGAAGGCCCGGTGCCCCGCGCCGTTGATGCTCGGCTGCGTGTCGGCGGACAGCAGCCGCACCAGCCAGGACCAGATGCGGTCGCCGTCGGCGAGGAAGAAGTAGGTCAGGAAGAACGAGATGATCAGGCCGGTCGCGATCTCGCCGGCGTAGCGGCCCGCGGTGAGCACCCCGCCGACCACCGCGGAGCGGTGCTGCTGCAGCCAGGACGTGAGCCGGTCGGTGGTGTTGGCGAACCCGCTGGAACCACCCACGCCGGGGATCTGGTGCAGGAACTGCTGCAGCTGCGTGGTGACGTCGTCCAGCTGGCTCGTGATCCGGCTGGCCTGTCCCGAGGACATCGCCACCATCAGCCAGCCGACGCCGGCGAGGAGGAGCAGGGCGAGCAACAGCACCGCCCACGTCGCGGCCATCCGGCCCAGGCCGTGCTCGCGCAGCCAGGTGACGGGGCGGTGCAGCATGGCGGTGAAGAAGACCGCCACGAACAGCGGCACCACCACGATCGTCAGCCGGTTGATGACGAGCACCAGAGCCAGGAACGTCACCCCGACGACGAGCAGCCGCCAGCAGATGGCGGCGCCCGCGGCGAGCATCGCCGGGACGCGGGGTTCCCGGGCGCGTTGGTGGGCCATGCCGCGCTTCCTACCCGGGCGTGGCGATGGGAAACCGCGTTCTGGGTAATGCCGGTCGTTGCCGTTCGTCGTCGTCCGTGGTCAAGGAGGAGCAGATGCGCCAGCCCGCAGCGAGAGAGTCGAGCCGATGAGCGTTCGGCGTGAAAGTGGCTTCGCGCCGCTGAAGGACTACGGGTTCCTCAGCGACAGCCAGGCGGGCGCGCTGGTGGCCGCCGACGGCCGCGTGGACTGGTTCGCGGCCCCGTGGATGGAGGCTGACCCGCTGTGCGCGGCGCTCCTCGACCCCGAGGAGGGCGGGACGCTCGAGCTCGAGCCGACGGTGCCCTACGAGTCCGCGCAGCGCTACGTCGAGGACACGCTGGTGCTCGAGACCACCTTCCGCTGCGCCGACTCGGTGGTCCGGGTCACCGACGCGTTGAACCGCTCGGTGAGCGGTCCGTTGCCGTGGACGGAGCTGGCCCGCCGCGTCGAGGTGGTGGGCGACGCGGTGCCGATGCGCTGGCGCATCCGCCTCGGCCACCGGTTCAGCAGCGTGCGGCCGTGGGGGGAGCAGCGGGACGGCACCGTCTTCCTGCACGACTCCACCGTGCGGCTGGCGCTGGTGACCGACCGGGCCGGCGAGCCGCACGTGGAGAGCGCCGCGGTGACGGGGGAGTTCACCGCGGAGCCCTCCGCGCCCTCGCTGGTGGCGCTCGTGGCCACCGAGCACGCGCCCCTGCGGGTGCCTGGCGCCGAGTCCGTCCTGCACCGCCTCGAGCAGACCATCGGCTACTGGCGGGACTGGTGCCGGGAGGTGGACCACGAGGGGCCGCACGCCGCCGAGGTGCGGCGCTCCGCGATGGTGATCAAGGGTCTGACCCGCGGGCCGCGCGAGGGGCTGATGGCGGCGCTGACGACGTCCCTGCCCGAGCGCATCGGCGGGAAGCGCAACTTCGACTACCGCTTCGGCTGGGTGCGCGACGCGTCCTTCGCCCTCGACGCGATGTCGAAGCTCGGCCTGGCCGAGGAGGTCCAGGGCGCGCTCTCCTGGCTGCTGTCGGCGGTGCGGGAGACCGCTCCGGAGGTGCGGTCCATGTACACCGTCGAGGGTCGGCCGGCCCCCGCCGAGATGAGCTCGCTGGAGTGGCTGCCGGGCTACCGGGGGTCCACGCCGGTGAACCTGGGCAACACCGCGGCCAGCCAGCTGCAGATCGGGGCGTACGGCGACCTGATGGACGCCGTGGGACGCTATTGCACCGACGCCGGCGCGCGGCTCGACCACGACAACGCGCACGCGCTGGCCACGATCATCGACCACACCTGCGACCGGTGGCGCTCGGAGGACGCGGGCATCTGGGAGCTGGGAACGCAGGCGCACTACACGATCTCGAAGATCGGCGCCTGGGTCGCGATCGACCGTGGCATCAGGCTCGCGGAGCAGGACCAGCTGCCGACGCTCGAGGTCGACCGGTGGCGCTCCGAGCGCGAGGCGGTCCGCCGATGGATCGACGAGAACTGCTGGTCGGAGACCAAGCGGGCCTACACGTTCTACGCCGGCACCGACGAGCTCGACGCGTCCGTGCTGCTGGCGGCGCGCACCGGGTTCCTCGCCCCCGACGACCCCCGGCTGGCGAGCACCATCTCCGCGGTCCGCACCGAGCTCGGTGCCGGCGGCCCGCTGCTCTACCGCTACAGCGGCCAGGAGGGCACGGAGGGCGCCTTCCTGGCGTGCACGTTCTGGCTCATCGAGGCACTGGGCATCTCCGGGCAGAAGCAGGAGGCGGCCAAGCTGCTCGACGAGGCCCTGGAGCTGTGCGGCCCGACGGGGCTGTTCTCGGAGGAGATCGACCCGGCCAGCGGCGAGCTGCTGGGCAACCTCCCCCAGGTGCTGAGCCACCTGGCGGTCATCGGGGCGTCGGTGGCGGCGAGCTGAGCGGCCGACCAGACCGGTCCGGCCCGCGGGCGGCTCGCGCCGGGACGCGACGGTACGATCTCGCCCCATGTCTGCCGTTCGCCCCCTTCGTCGTACTGCGTTCGTGTCCGGCGTGCTGGCCCTCGCGGCCCTCGCGGCCGTCCCCGCCGGCACGCAGCAGGTTGCCGGAGCCCACGACCAGGTCCGGCTGGTGTCCTCCTCCCCGACGAACGCCGGCAAGGTCTACCGCTGGGGCAACTCGCAGTGGCACGACGGCTTCGTGGAACCGCTGCGGAAGGCGTGGCGCGTGAACAAGCCGCGCCTGGTCCGCAACCAGCACGGCATGTTGACGATCAACGCGACCGCGACCTCCGGGACGGTGGCGGCCACCTACACCGGCCACGTGCGCCGCTACGGCCGCTGGGAGACGCGCATCCGCGCCGAGCAGTACACCCGCGGCTCGACGCCGTACCGGGTGACCGCCGAGCTGGTGCCCTCCGGTGCCTACCACTGCGGGGCCCGCAACCTGGAGCTGGCCACGTACCGGCTGGGCAGCGGGCGCGCCCACATGGCGATCCGGAACCTGCCCGCCCACCAGTTCACGGCGAGCAAGGCCCGCGACCTCGGACCCGGCCGGTTCCACACCTACGCCGTCGAGGTGACCCGCAGGCACATCTCCTGGTTCGTGGACACGAGGGTGGTGATGACCGAGCGGCGCCCGGCGGCCCTGTCCGGCGCGCGGTTCTCGGTGCGCTTCCGGATGGTCGCCCGGCGCGGCGCCCGGATGAACCCGGGCCGGATGCAGATGGACTGGGTGCGCTACTACACGCTCGCCCGGCCGAACGCGAGGTCGATCGCGGCGCCGCGCGCCCACCTCGGGACGTACCGCCGGGCCTGCTGAGTCGCCGGGTCGCGGACCGGGGCGGCACGGCTTGGGCCGGCGGCTTATGGTGGTGTCCGCGTGACGTGGGCTGGAGGAAGCAGGTCAGATGGGTGACATGGGTGGCATGACCTCGATGCTGCCGCCGTTGGACTGGAGCACGTTCCTCACGCACTGGCACCTGCGGCCGGTGTGGCTGGTGTTCGCGGTCGTGGTCCTCGCCGGGTACGTCGGCGCGCTCGCCGTCGCGCGCCGCCACGGGGTGCGTGCCGTGCACCCCGCACGGGTGGTCTCCTTCGTGGCGGGCGTCGCGCTGCTGCTGTTCACGGTCAGCTCCGCGATCGACGTCTACGCCATGGCGGTCTTCTGGGACCACATGGTCGAGCACCTGCTGCTGATCATGGTGGTGCCGGCGCTGCTCGTGCTCGGGCACCCGCTCACCGTGGTCCGGGCCGCCGCCTCCACCCGGGGGCGCGAGGGCGCGTTCGATGCGTTCGTGCGGTCCTGGCCGGTGAGCGTGCTGACCCATCCGGTCGTCGGGTTCGTGCTCTACTCGGTGGTCCTCATCGCCACCCACCTGACGTCCTTCATGGACGCGATGGCCACCCACGGGTGGCTGATGGACGCCGAGCAGTGGATCTACCTGGTCAGCGGCTACCTGTTCCTGCTGCCCCTCATCGGCAGCGAGCCGATCCGCTGGCAGGTGCCCTACCTGGGCAAGCTCGCGATGATCCTGCTGGGGATGACGCCCGACACCGTGGTCGGGATCGTGCTGATGCAGACGACGTACAACATGTTCCCGGTGATGGAGGCCGGGCACCCGGCCTGGGCGCCCGCCCCGCTGATGGACCTGCAGATCGCCGGCGCGCTGATGTGGGCCGGCGGTGACGGGCTGATGATGCTGCTCGGCGTCGGGATCACCCTGGCGATGATCACCCACGCCGGCTCCGCGTCGGTCATCGGCGAGCGGCTCGAGGGGGTGCGCCGCCGGACGCTGGCCGAGCACGTCGCCCTGGGTGGCGGCACCATGGTGATCGCGGACGACACCGACGTCGACGAGGACGACGTCGCGCTGGAGGCCTACAACCAGATGCTGGCCCGGATGAGCGGGCGTCCACCCCTCGCGAAGGACTGAGGCCCGCGAGCCCAGTCCCCGGCGCGCGGGGGCGTGGTCGCGGCCGTGCTGCCCGAGCCGCGACGGTCCAAGAACGCGTAGCTCGCGAGCTTCGCGCACGGCGATCACCGGGGGAGCGCCCTTGCTCACCCGCATGCTGGTTCCGTCGGCACGCGCGACGGTCGCCTCGGTGCGCTTGGTCACCGGGTCGAACGGCCGGTAGTCGGTGACCTCCGCCTGCCCGTCGTACCACTCCTTCGCGGCAGCGAGGACGGCGGGTGTCGATCGGGTCGCGGTCCTCGGCACGCGAGGCGAGCGCCGCGGCCTCGAGCAGGTCGGGCTCGGTGACGCCGGGCGCGTACCACGGCGTGCCGAGGGTGAGCCGGTTCTGGGTGAGCGTGCCGGTCTTGTCGGGGCAGAGTACGTCGATCCGCCGAGCTCCTCGACGGCCGGCAGGTGGCTGACCACCGCCTCGCGGCGTGCGAGCCGGCGGGCGCCCACGGCGATGGTGACCGAGAGCACCGCCGGCAGCGCCACCGGGACGGAGGCGATGGTGACCACCAGCGCGAACGGGAAGGTCTCGGCGAACGGGTTGCCGCGCAGGACCGATACCAGCAGGGTCACGGTGATGAGCACCAGCGCCAGCAGGATCAGGTACCGCCCGATGCGCAGCACCGCGGCCTGGAAGTGGCTGGTGGTCCCGGCCTGCGAGACCAGCGCCGTCGTCCTTCCGCAGAAGCCGGCGGCGCCGGTGGCGCGCACGAGCGCGTCGCCTCGCCGCGCGCCACGACCGCCCCGGAGTACAGGTCCTCGCCGCGTCCCCGGCTGACCGGGAGCGACTCGCCGGTCAGCGCCGACTGGTCCGCCTCGAGGGTGGTGTCGTCGAGCAGCGCCGCATCCGCGGGGACCACGTCCCCGAGCCGGCGCCGGAGCACGTCGCCCGGAACCAGCTCGCGGGTGGGCACGGCTGGTCCAGCTGCCGTCGCGCAGCACCCGCGCCTGAGAGCTCAGCCGTTGGGCGAGCGCGGCGACGGCGCTGGCGGCCTGGTGCTCCTCGGTGAAGGCCACCGCGCCGTTCATCAGCAGCAGGGCCCCGATGATCACCGCGTCCGTCCAGTGCCGGGCCAGCACCGACAGCACCAGCGCGGCCTCGATCATCCACGGGATCGGTGCCCAGAAGTAGCCGGCGAGCACCAGCAGCGGGTGCCGCCGCTTCTCGGCGATCTCGTTGGGACCGTACTTCTCCAGCCGCGCCGCCGCCTCCTACGACGAGACACCGCGGGCGGCCGCGCGCAGGTCAGGGGTGGTCGGGCGCTCCGCGACTGCCATTCCTCGCCTCCTGGCACCGACGCATGCCATTGGCACCTTTCATGCTGTTCGCGCGGCGGCACCCGGACGAGGGGCGAAGGACCCGGAGACCGCCCACAGGTGGTCGGCAATCGCCTTCGGCGGCAGTCGCGGAGGCGATTTTCCGACCACCCGCCGGCAGGGTTACGTCGGCGCGAACCCCAGGATCCGCGGCGCCGGGTGCTGGGCCGGGACGCATCCGCGTGTCCTCGGTGAACCAGCGGCAGGGGTGGGGCCGTTGGCGCCTCGCTGCGGTGGCGGGGGCGCCGACTTCCGGCCGTGGGGCAGTCAGTCGAGCGGTCTGGTGAACTCGTGACGTCTTACTTCCGAGACGAACTTGGGCACACCCCGCGCGCGTCAACATGCCGAGCAGCTCAGGCATGGTCAGCGCCGGGCGAGCTGCCTCGTTCATCTGTCGGAGCAGGGCGCGGCCGACCTGGCCCGGGTGGAGGTCGACCTGGTCGAGCAGGAAGTCGTCCGGGCGAACGACGGTGATGTCGAAGCCGGCCACGGAGGACTCGGGGAAGTCGTCGAGGTTGAAGGTCACGAGCACCTGGCTGTCGCTGTGGACTGCTGCGGCGAGCACGTGGCGATCCTTGGGGTCGCAGGTCATCCCGGGGATCAGGGGTTCGTAGCCCTCGACCACGGCTTCGGGGAAGGCCTCGGTCATGGCCCTGATCCGGCGGTCGGTCGCGCCTTCAGCGAGACCGGGGATTTCGTTGAGGTTGCGGCGAAGTTCCTCGAGCACGTCAGGCGACCACATCGGGCGGAACGCGTCTTGTTCGGCGATTCTCAGAAGGGTGTCGGTGAGCGTTGCTCCGTACAGCGCGCAGGTGTCGACGAAGGCCGGAAACGGCATGTCGACTCAGCGGGTGCGGGGCGGCGGGCCGTCGGTGGCTTCGTACAAGCCGTCCGCTTCCCCTTCGCGTGCCATGCGGTCCAGTGCGGAACGTCGCTGCTGACGTTGCCGTTGCTGGTAGTCGACCAGGTCTGCCAGGCGAACGAAGCGGTGGCGTCCCGGCTTTTCCATCGGGATGTCGCCACGTTCGAGCATCCGGACCAGGGTTGGCCGGGAGATTCCGAGGAAGTCCGCGGCTTCCTGGGTGGTGAGGCGCGCATTCATTGGCGCGACGGTGACGCCCATGCCGCTGGAGAGCGCCTCCGCGACCTGGCGCAGGACGTCGTACATAGCCTGGGGGAGTCGGAGTCGCTCGCCGTTGGCGCCAATGAGCTCGGGGGTCTGCGCAGCGGCCTCGCGAAGAAGCGCGGTCAGGGCAGGGTCCATCGTCTCTTCGGGAACATAGGTGTGGATGTCGGGGCCGGCTGCGGTCTTTGTCATGTCGTCCTCCTGGCTTTGAGGATTCACAATCGAACAAAACGAACACCCTGTTTGCTGGCCGCGAGTCTGCTGAAGGCGAGGAGGGTGCGACGCGGTGCCTTCGAGGGACCCGGTGTTCCCGGACACCCGCGGTGGTTGGCGGGACCGCAGCAACGTCGGTGCCGCGCTCCGTCGTCTCCGCGGCGGGTCGGAGTCCGAGTTGGTGGAGACGCACACCTACCGTAAGACGGTCGCCACTCTTCTCGACCAGAGCGGTGCGAGCGCCCGGATGATCGCGGACCAGCTGGGGCACTCGCGGTGCCGATGACCCAGGACGTCTACCTGGGTCGGCGTGCTTCGAACGCCGGGAACGTGGCTGCCCTGGAGGCTTGGAACGCCGCGCGCGACGAGGGCGAGGTCAGTGACCAGTGACGCGCATTCTTCCCATTGGGCGGCTGCTGACAAGCTTGCCGGGGTGGTTCCACGCTCAATCGGTAGGCCCCGTGGGACTCGAACCCACAACCCGCGGATCTGGCGAGAGGACGCTCATAATCGAAGATTCCCCTTATTTAGAGCGGGAAGCGTGTCGCCGCGGTGCCCAGTCAACTGCCGCCGTTTGTGGTTAGTTGTAACGCACCTCGTCCACGCCTCAGCCATGCAGGGCCAACGCCGAGTGAGTCCAAGCGCGGGACGTCTCGGCCGCGGTGCCTGACGCCCGTGTCTATCGAGAGCGCGCATGGGCCGTTTTGGGCGCATTCGGTCATACCGCCCTGAACCTGCGCCCATGAGCACGGGGGATGGTTTGCCGAACGGGTGTCCGCCTGCGGGTCACGAACCTGCTGAGGGAATGTTCTTTCGACTCTCTGATCCTCGCCACCGACCGGGAGAGGTCACAGAGGCGGACAGTTGGATCTTGCCTGTGAACAATCCGACGAGTCGTCAGTGCTTCGGCAAGACGGATAGATGCGGATGCTTCGGGCACTCGCTGTTCGCGGATGTCGAAGTTCTTCACCGAGCGCGCAAGACGCTGCGATGGGCGCGGAAGAAGTCCATTGCCAGAGTGAAGCTCACACCGGAGATGGGCCGCATACTGGAGTCTCCGAGCCCGGTCGGCTCCAGTCACTACGACTGGTGGCCTACCCCGCTGACTCTGGTCCGGACGCCGAAGTTCTAGAGGCTCAACTATGACTAAAGAGGTTTCAGCGGCGTTGCCCGTACGGCCCGCTCGTTGAGCGACGAGGTCTACTTCGAGCATGACGGTCCAAAGTTCTTCTCGCTACGGGCTGAACGGTTCCCAATCCTATCTATTGGCGATATGCGTCGACGAGACCGATGCCGAACTCGTCTTCATATACGTGGCTCTGTCGGAGCAACGGTTCCGGCAGGTTCGTTCGGGGCACATCTCGCTTCGCGACGCCTACCTTCAGTCAACTTTGGGCGATCTGTGGTGGGTGGTTGAAGACTTCGCGGACGGGTTTCGCGTTTCCGCTCGGGCCGTCGCCCCCGAGGACGTCGCGGACGACTACTGGCCCTTGGAAGATGCTCGCTTGGACCTTCCGACCGAATCGGCTGAGTCCTTTCGTGCGGCGGACCTGGAGTCCATGGCAGTGGAGAGCATGCGGTCTGTCGCTGCGATTGAGCTCAGCGCCCATGGCGAGAATCTGACGGAGTTTCCGTTGCGCGGACTAGGGCTCGTTGGATCGGCCGTTCAAGACTCGCTCGATGCGCTGGCGCAGGAGGATGCCGGCGAGGCCACCGAGAGGCGTGATCGCTAAGCGGATCACGGACGACGTCCAGATGTCAGTGCTCGACCTCCGCGCCGCTTCCTTTGTGATGGTGCTCGGCACCGACAAGCGGGGCGCTCTCATGGACAGCGGCGCCAAGGTGGAACGAACGCTCAAGAGGCTTACTGACCTGATCGAGCTTGGAGCGGACGCCGAAGAGTTGGTCGCTGCTATGCGGGGGTATGGCCCCAGAGCAAGGGGCAAGTTCACTAACCTGCTTCGAGCAGTCGGCTCGGCCGGGAGCGGAATCGGGATAGTTGCTGCCCCTCAGGGCGGTGGAACTCGCTCGGCTCGGATGTCAGTGGCTGAGGTGGTCAGAGCTCTGCAGGCCATTGACGCGGTAGAAGCAGTTGACGATCTTCTGGAAATCCCGCGGGCCACGCTGACGGGCTCAAATACCCGACGTGGAACGTTCGAGTTGGTCGACAATGCGTCGATGAAGCGGTACGCCGGCAACGTCGGCGAGTCTGCCGCTCTCAGATCGACGGCTTGGCCGTAGGTCGTTCGAGTTTCGTATCTGCGGTCCTGGTCGAGGAGATTGACTTCGCCGCCGAGGACTTGGAATCCGGTCGCAAGTACGTGTTGGCGCAGATTAGGCCGCTATCCGACTAGACGGCAGAGGACGGCGCGCCAGCGCCGCCCGCAGGCCGCTGCGCCGGCGAAGCCGGCGCCTTGATCTCATAGAGCACAACGCAGCAACGTGCGAACTGCACGCGCGGATCGCGGCAAATCCGGACGTTGCGGATGGTGACTCCTCGTGGGTGCTGCCGAGCCATGCTGGCCGCCGCGACCTAGTCCTCCAGAAGGCGCGCCATGAGGATGTCGTCGACCGGCTGTAGTTCGCCCTTTGGTCCGAGAGGCAACAGAAACTCGCCCTCAAGAACCCCTTCATTGCGGTATCCGTAGGACTCATAGAGCGCTCGGGCGGGTGCATTGACACTGAGAACCCGAAGCGTCAGCCGGGAGCACCCGCGGCGTCGCGCCAATCGGTCGAGCCCCTGGAGCAGTAGGCGCCCGACGCCCTGTCCCCGTGCCACCTCAGCCACCCCGAAACCATCCACCGACAGGACGTGCCGGTTGCTTGCAAGTGGGGTCGGCGCCTGGAGAACGCGTACCCGACCGGTTTGTCGCTCGAATCCGCAGCGACGAGCACGTCCGTCGGTCATAGCGATCGAAAAACCGCTTCACGACGTACGCGTCGCCCGGTGTGACGTGCGGAAGCCAGCCCTCGCGCAGGATCGCCTCGAGAGCTGAATCGTCGTCGCGTCGCGCAGCACGGGTTTGGAACATGTCGCTGCACGATAGCCGCCGGGTACGCCCTGGAGATGGAGGAGCCCGCTACTGACCGGCACGAAGGCATGGGTGCCCCGTTCCGTGAAGAGCATCGGCAGTCCGGCGTCGCCGGACGCTTGGTCGCGGCAGACCTCAACGTCCGACCA
>CAVPXH010000002.1:0-137910 GCA_963709685.1 uncultured Actinomycetota bacterium | reverse complement strand
GTGCTGGTGGTAGTGGTGGCGGCCGCCGCGTGACACGTGCCGACCGGTCCGTGGGCGCCGACTGACGCAACGCTCCTCCTCAACGCGCCCCTTCGTGGCAACGGCCGGCGCGGAGGTGCAGGAAGCCGACGGTCAGACCGAGCGCGAGGATTCTCAACACGTTGATGGCGGTCGCGATGAGCAGGTTGTGCAGGGGCCGGTCCACCGAAGCCCCGAACTTCGGCGGCCACCGGCGTCAACGAGATCGCCAGGTTCGTCACCCAGAACGCCAGGGCCCCAGCGAGGGCCGGACCCCAGACGCCTCGCGACCACATCCCCAATGCCTCCAGATTCTGCCCCGGGCCACCGTCTCAGCCGGTTCCTCGCGCGGACGCCGCCTAGGGTCACCGCATGTGGACCGTGTGAGCCCCATGGTGCTCCGCTACGTGCGGGAACGTCTCAGGACAGGAGGGTGCAGGGCTTAGGTCACTGCCGGCCCGGGCCCCGTCCAGAGGACACTGGAGGTATGACGACGCCATCGCGCACGCGTCTGGAGTTGCGGGGGTGGCGGCCTGAGTCCCGCAGCGGCCGCCTAGCCATCACGCTCGCCGGGCTCAGCGTCACAGGCGTTGTCCTACTGGTGCTGAGCTTCGCCCTCGACATCGTCCAACCCGCCGACAGCTACACCGGGAGCTGGGCCCAACTCGTGTGGGGCGCGGGCATCTGGTTGTGCGCACTCGCGGCCTTGGTGTCGGGACTCGTCGCGATCCTCCGTCACCACGAGCGGTCCTGGATCGTCGTACTGGCCACGTGTCTTGGCCTGCTTCCCGTTGTCCTGCTGGTCGGGGAGATCGCCCTGGGCAAGTTCTGACCGAGCTTCTAACGCTCCGCGAAGGGAGCCTGCGATGACTGCGACGAAGTCCCACCCCGGGTCTGAACCAACGATGAGCAGAAGCGAGCACCTCACCGGGATAGCCCGCACAACCGGACTGTTCTATCTCGGGCTGGCGGTCACCGGAGCACTCGGGTACCAGATCGTCCGCGGCCAGCTCTACGTCGCCGACAACGCCGGCGCCACGTTGGCCAACCTCGTCGAGCACACCGGGATGGCGCGCCTCGGTATCGTGCTCGAGCTGAGCATCGTGCTGACCCAGGCGCTGGCCGCCGTGTGGTTCTACCGCCTCTTCCGCAGCGTCGACTCGTTCGCCGCCGGGCTGGTCGCGGCGTTCGGCATGGTCAACGCCGTATCCATCCTCGGAAGCGCGGCGCTGCTCGCTACGGCCCTCGACGTCGCCGATGACAAGTCCTTGGTCGTGACCGGCGGCGCCGCGGCCACCGCCCAGCTGCTGTACGTCATCAGCGGGCACCTCTGGGGAGTCGGGGGCCTGTTCTTCGGCCTGTGGCTGATCCCGATGGGGTGGCTCGTAGTGCGGTCAGGGTGGATGCCCCGGCTGCTCGGCCAGCTCCTCATGGCCGGCGGTGCGGGCTACATCCTCAGCACGTTCGTCAGCTACGTGTTCGCGAACGCCGATCTCGCGGTCGTGCTGCTGACCGTGCCCGCCACCATCGGCGAACTCTGGATGGTCGGATACCTGATCATCTTCGGCGCCCGTGAGCACCCCCCGGAACGGAGCGCGCGGCCGGCGGCTCCCTGGCCGGCCCGCGTATCGATAATGTCCGCGGCGCCCGGCGCGCCACCATGGAACCAGATCCGGATGTTCCCTAGGTGTTACGCGGGACGCTGCAGTTCGTGCTCGACCGCGCGCCTGATCCACGACGAGACGGAACGGTCGTCCTCGCCGGCTCGCCGCCGTATCTCCTCGAGGAGCTCGGGCGGGAAGCGAACCGGGATCGGTGCGGTAAGCCGAGCGCTGCGTCGGCGTGGCGGGTCCTGCGGCTCCTGATTCTCGGGCTGGGCGTAGAAGTCGTACTCCTCGTCGGGAGCCATGGTGTTCTCGGTCATCGGTCCCTCCGGTATTGGTCAGCGAGACCCGGAGCGGCCTCGTAGCATCCGATTGGTCAGCAGCCACGCGGGCATCAACCAGTGCGCTGGTGGTTTCGTCCAGACGTCAGAGACGTCGTGCACCCCAGGTAACAGGTGCGCGGCTTGGGCGTCGACCTCGAACGGGTCCTCGTCGAGCAGGTCGAGGTCGAAGCCGTCTGCCACGACTGAAGTGGATAACAAACGACTACGTTCGCGGTGATGCGCCGTAACCGAGCGCGGATGGCGTCGCTTCCCGACTCGCGGCAGTTCCGCGAACCTGGTCAGTCGTAGTGGAAGCGGGCCTGGAGGATTACCAGGTCGTCGTTTTCCACGAGGTAGACGAGGCGGTGCTCCTCGGTGATGCGCCGGGACCAACAGCCTGCCAGCATGTGGCGCAGTGGTTCTGGCTTGCCGATACCGGTGAAGGGATCGCGCAACGCGTCGTCGATGAGTCGGTTGATCCGCTTCAGGGTTGCGCGGTCCGCGGTCAACCAGTGCGTGTAGTCAGCCCAGCCGTTCGGTGTGAAGACCAGCCTCATCGCACGAGGTCGTGCTCGTCTCGTCTACCATCGCGGGCCTGCTGGAGGCTCTCCAGCAGATGGCGGGCGTTGGCGGGGACGCGCAGCAGGTGTGCGGTCTCCTCCAGGGCTTCGTAGTCGGCACGGGAGATCAGGACCGCATCGCCACGCCGGGAGGTGATCTCGACCGGCGTGCGGTCCTCGTTCACCTTCTCGATGAGCGGGAAGAGGTTCTTCCGCGCCTCGCTGGCGGTCACTGCCATTACAACCTCCGACTGGTACAAGATCTAGTACCAGTATGCGTCACATGCGGCGCCCACGCAACGCCCTGAATTCGGCATGTCCCGTAAAGCGGCCGTAGGGGATGCCGTGACGGCGACGGATTGACGCCGCGTCGCGGCACGGTACTCAGGCGCGGAGACGTTCGCTTGGCTGTCCGGTCAGGTGCGCGATGAGCTCAAAGTCCTTGTCGAGGTGGAGGACGATCAGACCCGCGAGTTCGGCTGCAGCAGCGATGATCAAGTCCGGGATCGACGGTGCGCGGTGCTGGCCCTTGTTCGCCAGCAGCAGTCGCACCTCGAGTGCCCGATCCTCGACAGTGGGTGTCAAGTACTCGACAGGCATCGCCGAGATCGGCGCGGTTGCGAACACGGAGCGAGCTTCGACTGCGGTCCGCGCCGAGTTAGCGACCTCGAGTCGGGTCATGGTCGTGATCCTGACGAGGCCTCGTTCTATTCGACTGGCCCACTCCGCAGCGTCGGGGCTGTCGCCCAACCGCACGAGGGCTGACTTGTCGATCAGCCAGTCCCTCACCGCCACGCTGCGTCCATCACCTCGTCGTTGGCCAGATCGGCGAACCTATCGGTGAAAGTGTCGAAGGTCGTTCGCTGAGACGGGTGCGCTGGAGGTGGCTGCATCAGCGGCCAGACGTCTGCGGATGTACTCGACGCGAGAGATTCCCAGTCGCGCCGCGTGGGCGTTCACTCCGGCCAACACTGCGTCGGGAAGGTCACGAATCAACACATCAGCCATCTTGGTCACCTCCTTGATATCCAATGATGTCGCGCGGCTGGTGGGTAACGCGGGAAGAGCTGTCGACGAGAGTGTCCGTGGGCGGCATGACGCCCGGGACTTCGTTTGTTCCACGTGGCAGTGATCACTCCGACCCCGGCCTCCGCGGGTCGGCGCGCCGGCGGGACTTGCGCGATCGGGACACCCCAGGCGGAGGTTGGCCTTGACCCACCGGAGGGGCGCACTCGCAAAATGCGGTCACCCGAGTTGCTGGTCGAGCCGCGGCGGGCGACCGTTTCAGCTTCGCGGGTGGAAACGGTATGTCTCACGAGTGATCGTGAGTGTCCGCGGGGCGCTTGGGGACCCCGGAAATGTCCGTCCGGTAGTGCACGTGGGATGCACGACACGCCGAGGTGGCGCCGACGCCGGGACGTCGACGTTGGAAAGCCGTAGGTCAAACAGTGTTTGATGCGGCTTTGTGTGGTGGGCAGGGCGGGGTCGAACCGCCGATCTTCCACTATTCAGGGAGAGCGTTTGCGCAGGTCAGCGACGTCCGGAATGGCGGCGTGCAGCCCGTGTGCAACATCCGGACGCGACTTGTTCTGGAGCACCGCCGGTCCGAGGTCAGCCGGTTGATTGCAGGCTCATCGGGTTCCGTGAAGTCGGCGTAGGCGTGGGCGTAGCCGTCGCTCGGGATGCTCGCCAGTTGCGGGTACGGCTCTGTGGCCGAACGGGCGCTTCGCAGAGCGCTGATGATGGTCCGCAGCCCGTCACAAGCTGCGAAGGCGCTGCCCCAGCGGGCCGATGAGGATGTCGAGAACCCGCTGTTCGGCGGAGCGCGTCACACGGCCACCGCGTCGGCGAGGGCGCTCGCGGAGACCTCGCCGCGCAGCAGCGGTGCGGTCACCACGTCGACGTGTGTCCCCAGCAGTTCGCGGAGTTCCTCCGCGATGCCGGCGACCCGAAGTAGTACGTTGCCCCCGCCGGGCATGAGATCGACGACGAGGTCGATGTCGCTCTCAGGCGTTGCGTCACCCCGGGCCACCGACCCGAAGAGTCCGGGATTCGCTGCCTGATAGCGCTGAGATGGCGTCGAGACCATCGCGATGCGCCTCGATCGCTGCACGCAGCGATGCGCTCTCGGCAGTCCCCATGCTCATGGCACTAGGGTAATGGCCGCTCGCTCCGCATGGCGTGAGCTGTCTTCCCGACGCCACTGTCGTGGCACTCCGGTAGATCAAGCCGGCGGTTCAGGCTTCCCTGATCCCAGACCTCTCCCATCCGGAGAATCCGCGCTTTCACTCTCCGCAGCAGATGCGGCGAAGTGACTCGCCTTTGCGACACCGTCCGAAGGTCTGCCGTGTCTGCTGGCCGCCGCATGAGGCTCGGCCCGCGTCAGCTCTTCTTCAGCTCCTCGGCAAGCGTGACGATGATGCCGCTGGGGCCGCGGACGTAGGTGAGCTTGTAGACGTCCTGGTAGGTCGCCACGCCGCGCAGTGGGTGACAGCCGTGTCTCGCGGCGATCCTGAGGGCCTCCTCGAGGTCGTCGACCGAGAAGGCCACGCGGTGCATGCCGATCGCGTTGGGCCGGGTGGGCTCCGTCTCGATCGGGTCGGGGTGGATGTCTCGAAGAGCGCGATCCGCTCAGATCAGCTCGCCGGCGGGCTTTTGCTCTACTGGGTCAGGCGCGACGGAATGCAGCGCCCTCTCGACTGAGTCGGTTTTCTCTACGCCGCCGATGTCCCGTACGTGGGCCGAGCCCGGTCAGGTGCCGTCCTCGGTCAGGGTCGTGGGCGGCAGCCAGTCGGCCCCGAGGAGCTGGGCGAGGTCGGCGAGGCCGGTGGTGTCGCTGCCCACCGTGTCGGAGGCTGCGGCGATCCGCTCCACCATCACCTTGCCGACCTGCTCCTCGACCGTGCCCTCGGCGTACGCGATGTGCCACGGTGAGACCTGGTGGTCGCGGTGGGTGCGGCCGGTCACCTGCCGTCCGGCGATGCCCGAGAAGCGGGCCTGGTGGAAGACGCCGACCCGCGGCTCGGTGCTCGCCCGGCGGCCGTCGGCGAGGGTCTCGCCGGCGTGCAGGCTGATCGAGGCGACCGTGGTGAAGACGCAGACCTTCGCCTGCCCGGTCTGGAACCGGAGCCGCTCGGCCTCGGAGTCGAACCGGTCGCGGCCGTAGATCGTGGCCACTTCGATGCCGGTGTCACGCAGCCGGTCGGCGATCGGGTCGGCGGCGGTCGCGACGAACTCGACCGAGCACGCCACCTGTCGCTCGGCCTGGACCTGCTGGGCGATCCAGGCGACCGTCGAGTCGACACGGATCAGCCCGGCCTTCTGCCGGAAGCGCAGCAGCGCGGCCCGACCCTTCGCGACACTGCGGCCACGTCGCGCGATTTCCATCTCCCGACAGAACTCCCCCCACTCGGCCTCGTAAGCAGTCCGCTCCGCCGGCGTGAGCGCCACCGGCATGCCGGAGATCGGCACCGGCCCCCACGGCGCGGCGCGGTGCAGCATCGCCGGGGGCCGCTCGTCGGCGAGCCAGCCGCGCACCAGCTTGAGGTCCGCGGCGCGCCGCGCCGCGTCGGTGGTCCATGTCGCCCCGTAGCGCCCCTGCTCCACCCCGACGCCGTGGCGTTCGAGCGCGGTGGCGAACGCGGCCCCGGGTTGCGCCGCCGAGGTCCACTCCTGCATCGGCTCGCCGAGCACCTGCGCATATGCCGGAGCGAGGTAGGGCAGCTCCAGCGGCGTGTGTCCGGGCGTCGCGGTCGTCGCGATGACGAACGGCGCCTTGTCGTGTGGCCGCCCGTGCCCCGAGATCCGCGCCCAGTGCTTCCACCGCTTCGTCGTCGTACGTCGCAGCGCGTGGGCCTCGTCCGCGATGATCACGTCCCACGTGTGGTCCTTGACCTTCTCCAGCCGGTCCCACGTGATCACGACCCATTCCAGACCCCCGTCGCCCAGCGCCGTGATCGTGCGGCACCAGTGGCCGATCGTGATCGCGGCGGGCCGGTCGGCCACGACGAGCACCCGTCGCGCGCCGCGGAGGTCGCCCACCGCCGTCGCCCCGAGGACCGCGGCGATCGTCTTGCCTACGCCGGGCTCGTCGGCCAGCAGGAACTGCCGTCCGCCCGCCGCGGCGCGCGCCGCGATCGCATCGGCCGCTTCGAACTGGATCCTCCGGGGCTCGAGCGCGTCGGTCGGCTCGGGGCTGGGCGTCGGACTGCCGGGGTTGAGGGTGTTCTCGATGAACCGACCGAGCGTGTACGGCCCCGCAGCGTAGGGCGTGAGGTGCGCGGGCAAAGCGCGCCCGACGTACAGGTGGGTCTTGACGGCCGGGTGCCAGGTGGCGCCGTCGACCTGTGTTCCGTAGGGGACGTCGAGCACCCACAGCCGCTCGCCCGGCCCGGCGGCCGGCAACGGCCGCTGTCTTCGCGTCCCGCTCCGGCGCGGTGACGCGCTGCGTCGACGAGCACTGGATCGGCGAGGACTGGCCATCCCTGGACGCTATCGGGGTCTCCTCCACGAACAGAGCCGGCTCGCCCACGTCCGCCGCGCGTTCAGGCGCGCCTGTCCACCCGTGCTTGTGCCGACCGTTGTGGCGCGCCGCACCGTGCAGACACCGACTTGCGTGGCAGTCCACTGCCGCTAGTGGCGGCCGGATTGACGCGCCCTGATCGGCGACGTGCAAAGGTTAGCTCTGTGATCAGCCACCAGGGAGTGAAGCGGGCGGCCAACCCCCGTCTGCAGCGGCTTCGCTTGCCGGATATGAAGCGGGGTGCGACATGACGGCGAGCCGGTCCGCTCGCGAGAGGAAGGCTGCATCGGAGGCTGGTCCTCTGGCGAAGGTGAAGATCGACCTCGACGCGGACGGGCGATTCGTCTACAAGATCAGTTGCTCGGAATGCGTTGTCAGGGACCGCGGCAACTGGTCGGCCTATCGTCCCGGCGGCGATAACGGGTTCATGGCCGCGATGGATCGATGGATCTTCCACCTGAAGGAGAAGCACCCCGGGTCTGACGCGCCGTGCATGGCCTTCCTGCCGGCCGCTCAGCAGCGCTTGCATGAGCGACGCGAGAGGCAGGAAGTGGGGTCGACGACCGCACCCTCCGCCGAGAACGACGCCTGACCAGTGCCGGTTTCGCCCGACGCCGGAGACGGACAATCGCGCGGAAAGACGCTGGTCGGGGGTGCCCGATCAACGCCTGTGGCGACGAACTGCCGGGAAGTGAGCTATCGCGGCGACGGACGCGGGTTCACGGTGCTGCCGCCCCACTCCTCGGGTGCGACGTCAGTGAGCGTCTGATTGAGAACCCATTGGTGTCCGAACGGGTCGTCCATGGTGGCCTGCCGTTCGCCGTACTCCCAGTCGCGCGGCGGTTCCACCAGTCGAGCACCTCGCGCGACCGCGTTCTCGACCACTGTCGTGACATCGTCGACCTTGAGCATGATCTGATGCGAGCGTTCCCGCTCAGGTGTCCTCCGGCCAGGGCGGACTTCGGCCACCACGAGCTCGGCCGCGGGCGCCTCCGGAAGACCGAGTTGCGAGCGGTGACCGTCGCCGATGCGGACGTGTTCGACGAACCCCAGAACCTCTGAATACCAAGCGACGGCAGCGCGAACGTCTGCAACGGTCAGGACTGGAGTCACCCGCGCGTGCGGCGCCGATCGGTTCATGATCACTCGCTCACACTAGATTCGACGCCGCGCACAGTCACGTGATGACGAGCGTCCCACGCGCCCGAGGAAGCGGTGCGTCACGAGGACCGCTCAGAGCGGTCGCATCGGCGAACTGGCGGCGGTAGGACGCTTGTCCAGTTTTCCTGCAAGGCGCGGCGCCGTGGGCTTCCTTCGGGGCGTTACGACGCGGCCACACGCAGAGCCCTATGGCAGGTATAGAGGCGTGGCAACACAACCGCGGCGTCGGCGTTCCCACAGCGATGAGCTTCGAGTCGATGTCCCGTTCTCGGGCGAGGAGCACCGCTCGCAGGCGGCGCGCCGGACGGCGTGATCGCTCGCCGTCGACCGGCGACATGCGGCGGCGTGCAGGCCCTGGTCGACGACTGCCGCTCTGACCTCGGGCACGATGCTCTGGTGGGCAAACCCGTTCCTCCATCGGCACCTAAGCTCCGGGTCAGCCGCCGGCTGGCGATACTGCTCGATGACCTGGTGCGGATCCCGGGGACGAAGCAGGGGGTCGGCCTCGATGCGTTGCTTGGCCTCGTCCCGGGTTTCGGTGACCTGGTCGGGTCGGGAATCTCGGGCGCGATCATGTTCGACGCCGTTCGCGCTCGGGTGCCCGTCCGGGTACTGGCCCAGATGGCTTGGAACCTGCTGCTCGATGCGGCCCTAGGGCTGGTGCCCCTCGTCGGCGACGTGGTGGACGTCGCCCATCGCGCCAACGTCCGCAACTACCGTCTGCTGGAGAAGGCGGTCGCCGCGAACCCAGACCCGGGCCCGCCCACGGTGGGCTACGTCCTGGCCGCGCTGGCGCTCACCGTGCTGCCGCTCCTGGTCACCGTCGCGCTGGGTGTGCTGGCCCTCGTGGTCCTGTTCCGGTGGGTGACCGGCTAACGCCAGAGCGAAGGACGCTGAGCCAACGTTCACGCGTTCTCCGCAGATCCGGGAAAGCCGAGGGCGCCCGGCAGGCGCCGGAAAGACGTAGATCTATCGCCGGCCGGGCGACACTTCTGGCGCACGCCCTATACCTAGGTTGTCTATGTATAGTGGGGTGGTGGGTACGAACATGATTCGCGGGCACCTCAAGAGCCTGCTGCTTGCGGTTCTTGTCGACGAGCCCGGCCATGGGTACGCGTTGAGTCAGCGGCTGGCCCGGCGCAGCGGCGGCGAGCTCAGCGTGCCGGAGGGATCGCTGTATCCGGCGTTGCAGCGGCTGGAGCGCCTGGGGCTGGTGAGAAGTTCCTGGGCAAGTGCGGAGGGTCGCCGGCGACGGGTCTACTCCTTGTCGGATGCGGGCCGGAGTCAGGCCGAGTCGGCTGCGCGCGAGTGGAGGGTGTTCTCCGCCGGGGTGGACCGAGTCCTGGGTGGTCTGGCATGACGGCCGTCGACCGCTTCTTGGGTGAGCTCGAGGCGGCCTTGCATGTGCGTGGTCGAGCGCGGCGCAGGTTGGTGGCGGAGTGCCGCGACCACCTGTGTGAGTCCGGTGCGGTGCGCGGGCCGGAGGAGGCCGTGCGGCGATTCGGGACCGCAACAGACCTGGCTCGGGCCTACGAGAAGGAAGTCGCGGCTCGCAGGGCCATTCGGGCCACGGCCGCCACGGTCGCCGGGGTCCTGGCTGTCGGGGCCTCGGTGTTGATGATGGTGCATGCGGCCGATCCCCGCGCGTCCGCGCCATTGGTGTGGACGGTGGTCTTCTTCGGGGCGGCGCAGACCTCCGCGGCGGCCCTGGTTCTCGCGGTGCTGCGTGCCGCGGCGATGCGAGGCGAGGTCAGTACGCCGGCCGACGTGGCGTTGCTGTGTCGCCGCAACGCGACCGCTCTTGGTTTCGCACTGTTGACGATGTTCGCCGTCGGCGCGGCCGTGCCCGGTCATACCGCGGCGTGGAAGGTCCTGGCCGGCCCGGCGATGGCCCTGGTCGCCGCGGCCAACGTCGCGCATGCTCGGTCGCTCGCCCACCAGCTGGAGCCGCGCCCCGGCAGGATCGTTCGGGCACCTTGGGTGGATGCCGCACTGCTCGCTAACCGGTTCGTACCCGTGCCCAGCTTCGTGTGGCGGCTACCTGCCACCGCGGTCCTGGTCCCCACCGTCCTGGCCGCGATGGTCGCCGCGTTCGCGTGGGACCTGCTGGACTACGGCACGGTGGCCGGCTCCGGCAGCGCGGCGGGCGTCGAGGCCGCGTTGACGATCGCCGGTTTCATGCTCCTCGGGCGCTCCCTCGGTCTACGCCCGGCGCTGAGCCGGCGTGGGTAGGCCGAGGGCGGTGCGGCCCGCTTCCCTGCGTGCGATGCCGATGCCGGAAGGAAAGAGCCTGAGCGGACCCGGGCACCGTGCCGCAAGATGCGACCTGGTCGCCGCCACGCGCGCCCTGGCGGCAACGTGACGACTTCGTTGGAGACGAAGCGTCCACCGGAGTACATGACTCGGTTGGCGGCCTCGCAGCTCGGTCGGGCGTACAAGACGCTGGTCCTCGACGAGCTTGCCGTCGGGCCTGGCGCCACGGTTGTCGACCTCGGCTGTGGCCCGGGCGTGGACCTGCCGGCGCTGGCGGGTGCCGTCGGCCGGCGCGGACATGTGCTGGGTATCGACACCGACCCCTGGGCGATGGCCCAGGCAGCAGCGGTCTCTTCCGCGTACGCCCAGGTCGAGGTCCGGTGGCTGACGTCCACCGACTCCCCGTGGCGGACCGCTCGGTCGACCGCGTCCATACCGATCGGGTGCTTCAGCACGTCAAAGACCCTGTCGCCGTCGTGGCAGAGGCGGCCCGGGTTCTGCGTCCCGGAGGCATCGCCGCGTTCGCCGAACCCGACTGGGACACCCTGGTCATTGACTACCCAGACTCCGAGATCCCGGCTGCCTACCGGCGGTTCATTGTCGACCACGTCGTGCGCAACTCCCGAGTCGGCCGCCAACTGCCCGCACTGTGCGAGCGAAAGGGCCTACAGGTGGCGCGCGTGCTCCCGGTGACCGCCGTCTTCCGGGATGTATCCGAGGCCGACCGGGTCCTCGGCCTGCAGCGGGTCACCGACCGCGCCGTCAAGGCGGGCTACCTCTCCGCGCACGCCGGCACAGCATGGCTGACCCATCTCACCACGGAGCCGCTGTTCATCTCCGTCACCCTCTTCCTCACCCTCGCCGAGTCGTCGACGACAGCCCCTGACTGACCAGCCCTCCTTGCCCGCACGCACGGGAACACCCTGCCCACCACCCGCACAGCGGCACCACACCGCTAAGCGCGGCCGCGACAGCGGTAAGACACTGCCGCTTCGCGGTATGACACTGCGCGCCTTGCCGACAGCACTCGACGTCCCTCAACGCGGCAAGTGAGTGCGTGCCAGCCGCCTCCCCGGCACAATGCGGTGCATGTCCAACGCGTCTGCTGTGCCTGCGGCCCCGGCCCGGCGAAAGGCGGCGTTGCGCCGGGGGGGCGTTTGCCGGGGTGCTCCTGGTGGCCTCGCTAACCCTGGCACTCGTGTACGTGCGCATCGGTTGGGATCGGATGGTTACCGCGTGCACCGCTGACAATCCGGGCCACCATCTGACGTCCTCGGTCGAGTTCGGCTGGTCATGGTCGCCGCTCGGCTTCGCGTGCACCTACGACGACGGCACAGAAGACGCGTCCCTCTGGTTCTGAGTGCCCGACCGGCGGCAGATCCGGTAATGCCTTCGCGGCGGAACCTCCTCGGTTCGCATTGCGCAGTCTTACGCTCTCCCTGTGGCGCAGGTAGATCCGGAGGATGACAGCATCCGGCGGTTCGTCGTCCAGCACTATCGCTACGACCCGGAACGGCGTGAACGACGGCAGGTTGTCGTAGCGGCGTTCGACAACAAGCGCGAATACCGACGCTTTCTCGAAGCAACGGCTGCTGAGGTATCGCGCCGCAAGGACGCTGGAGCAGCCGAGGCCGAAGAGTATGTTTCGGGAGTCGTCCGGGAACCCGGCGACCACCGCAGGCAGCAGAACGCACGGTTGATCGCGCGTGCCGCTGCGCATGGCGTGGCCGCGAAGGATCTCGCTGGCCACGACCTGCCCCGCAACGTCGCGTTCCTGACCAGCTCGAGGCCGAGCCTGCTCTCCCGACTGCGTGACCTGTTGCATCGGCGACCGCTGCCGTAGGCCGAGGGCACCAGTCAGGCCACAGCATCGCTGACCCGTACACGCACAACTCGCCCGCGTTCTTGAACGCATACCGCAACGCGGCATGAGAGGAAACTGGCTGGGCTGCGTCGGACGTGTTGGCTACGTTGCCGAGCGTGGTTGACGCTCAGTTCTCTGATCCGCGACTGGCGGTGCTTTACGACGACTTCGACGGGCCGAGGAACGACCTCGATCACTACGAACGGATCGTGCGCGAATTGGGTGCTCATCAGGTGCTCGACGTCGGCTGCGGAACCGGGTCGCTTGCCTGCCTCCTCGCTCAAGCCGGCTTCGACGTGACCGGTGTGGACCCCGCGGAGGCCTCGCTCGACGCCGCGCGCGCCAAGCCCGGGGCGAAGCAGGTCCGGTGGATCCATGGATACGCGACGACCTTGTCGCCCATGCAGGCGGACCTGGCACTGATGACCGGCAACGTCGCCCAGGTCTTCCTCACCGACGAAGACTTGTCAGCGACGCTGTGCGGCATTCAGGGCGCGCTGCGACCCGGCCGTCACCTGGTCTTCGAGTCCCGGCGACCGGAGTATCGAGCGTGGGCGGAATGCCAGCAAGAGCCAGCTGAGGTAGCGGTCCGCCTCCCCGCTGGTGGCGAAGTGTCGCTCCGGCGCGAGGTGACCTCGGTCGAGCTTCCTCTGGTGTTGTTCCGACAGACCTATGCCTTCCCAGACGGGACACAGATCGTGTCTGATTCGACGCTGCGATTCCGTTCGCAGGAGGAGTTCGACGTGCTGCTGGACCAGGCTGGCTTCTCCCTCGTCGACGTGAGAGAGGCCCCCGACAGGCCAGGACGTGAGTTTGTCTTCATCGCACAGAAGCGCACTTGAGCCGAGCGCTCAACTCCGCGTGGTCGCGTGTCACTATCGGCGGCAGATCCGGTAAACGGGCCTTCGGCACTGACGGTTCGCAGCCCCGGCCGCAGCACCGCCAGCGAACGCCCATCTCACCGAGGAACGTCGACCGGCTGACACGGTCGTCAGTCCCGCAGCGATTTCCCTGCTCGCCGGAGAACCCTAGCCCGGCCTTGCCCGCTCGCTCGCCACCCCGGCACGCCGGAGACCATCGCGTGCGCCGCCTGCGCGCCGAGTCCGGGGGCGTGCTCCACCGCCTTTACCGCCCGACGCCCTCCACCCCGGAGACGGTCGCCGGGACGGCGAGGAGCTCGCCGTGCACGTCGCACACCGCGGCGAGGGTGTTGTAGATCGTTCCGTACCGGCGCAGGTTGCGGTGCACGAGGTCGACGCGTCGCTGCGGCTCGTCGGTGAAGACCCGCATGGTGTAGGTGATCTCCACGAACTTGGGCGGGTCGTCCTGGCGCCGGGCGACGACCTCGACGTCGGCCGACTCGTAGTCGAAGGCGATGAGGTCCTGGGTGCGCGCTAGGTTCTTCAGTAGGCACGCCGCGAATGCGGCGGTGAGCAGCTGGGCCGGTCCGGGCAGCCCGGGGTCTCCGCCCCAGGTGGTGTCCACGTCCAGGGTCGTGGTGCCGGTCTCTACGGTCGCGGGGTCGCCGGTGGCGGCGACGTTGGCGGTGAGCTTGTACTCGGTGGGGGTGGTCATGGCATCACGGCCGCGGTGAGCAGCTGGCGGACCTCCGCCTTGCTGGGGACGCGTCCTGAGGAGACGAGCTTCTCATCGACCATCAGCGCGGGGGTGGACATCACGCCGTATCCGACGATGGTCGGGTAGTCGGTGACCTTTTCCACGGTGGCGTCCAGGCCGAGGTCGTCGATGGCCTGGCGGGTGACGCGTTCGAGGTTGAGGCAGTTCTTGCAGCCGGGGCCGAGGACCTTGACGATCATGACGGTTTCCTTTCCGAGCCGTGCGGCGGCTCAGGTGAGTACGGCGTTGAACAGGTAGCCGACCGCGACGATGGATGCCGCCGACGACGGCGACGTAGACGGCGAGCAGCTGCGGTTTGAGGACGCGGCGAAGCAGGATCATCTCCGGCAGGGACAGCGCGACGACGGCCATCATGAACGCCAGTAGGGTGCCCATCGGCAGGCCCTTGTCGTGCAGCGCCTCGACCAGGGGCAGGATGCCGGCGGCGTTGGAGTAGAGCGGGATGCCGATGCCGACGGCGACCAGCACGCCGAAGGCGTTCTCCGGTCCGGCGTACCGGGTGAAGAAGTCCTCGGGCGCCCACCCGTGGATGACGGCGCCGAGGCCGATGCCGACCAGCAGGTAGGGCCAGATCCTGCGCAGGATGGTGCCGACCTCCTCGGCGCCCATCTGGACGCGCTGGTTGAAGGTCAGGCCGGCGGTGGAGTCGATGACCTGGCCGCCGAGCTTGGTCTCGAACACGAACGGCTCCACCCACCGCTCCAACCGCAGCCGGCCGAGCACCCAGCCGGCGACGATGGCGATCGAGCAGCCCGGCGCCGATGTACAGGGCGGTGACCTGGACGCCGAAGAGGCTCAGCAGCAGGCCGATGGCGATCTCGTTGACCAGCGGGCTGGCGATCAGGAAGCTCAGCGTCACCCCGAGGGGGACGCCGGCTGCGACGAACCCGATGAACGCGGGCACCGCGCTGCAGGAACAGAACGGGGTGATGACGCCCAGGCCGGCGGCCATCACGTTGCCGACGCCCTCGCGGCGGCCACCGAGCAGCGCGCGGGTGCGCTCCACGCTCATGTAGGAGCGCAGGATCGTGATCACGAAGATGATGCCGCTCAACAGCAGCGCGATCTTGATGGTGTCGTAGAGGAAGAAGTGCAGGGTCTCGGTCAGCCGCTCGTCGGGTGCCATCCCGAACACGTCGTAGAGGACCCGGTCCCACAGCCAGCCGTTGATCCAGTACGCCGTGACCCACAACGCAACCGCAGCCGTCAGGGTCCCCCAGCGGCCTCGGGTCGTGGTCGGCATGTGCTCGGCGATGCTCATGGCTGCACCCCTTGTGCGACCGGAAGCGCCCGCGCGAGCCGCAGCGACGCGTCATCGGCGAGCCGGTAGTCGATCCACCGGCCGCGCCGCGAGGTCGTGACAAGACCGCTGTCGCGCAGCACCTTCAGGTGATAGGAGAGCAGGTTGGGTGCGACCTCGGCGTGCGCTTGCAGGTCACAGACGCACGCCTGACCGCCGGCGAGTCGGCGGAGCACCGCCCACCTGATCGGGTCGGCGACCGCGGCCAGCAGCGCGACCGACGCGTCGACCTCGAGGCCTTCGGCCCCGGCTGACAGTTCAACAACATTTGAACTAGTCATGCTTGAAACGTACGACCGGGGCGGTCCCGTGCTGAAGGGCCGATAGGCCCGAACGCATGCCGAAGGTCCACGCGCCAAGCAACTTCCAACAGCAGCCCCGCGGCCGGCCTTACACGCAACGTCCGCTCATCGGCCATTGCTGTCTTCCCTCAACGCGGCATGTCCGGACGGACGCAGGACGCCGATTTGGACTACCAAAACTGGAGGGGCACGACCTCCGGCGGAGTTCCTCCCCGTGGTATGAGAGTGAGCCGCTGCGAGCGGGGTTCGGCAGTTCCACCAGGTCTCGTCGAGGGGCGCGAGATTTCGACGGACGGTGGCACAACCTGGGGCGAAACGGCTGGGTGCCCCGACGCGGATGGTGCATCCTACGAAGCGTGTGGAAGCACTGCGCGTCGGGCGTCGCCTTGCTGCTGGCCGTCACGGGGTGCACGTCGACGACCCCGTCTCGGGGTGCGGTGAGTGCTGGCGGCACCGTGTCGGCGGCGGCGTCCGCGAGTACCCCGGCGCCCGAGCCTGGCGGAGCGTCGTCGCTGACGCCGCACTCGGTGGTGGTGGCGTCACGGCGGGTGGCTTACGTCCTGGCCGGCCGCGGGTTCGGTGGTGCTGCGAGTGCGCTGTGGGTGACCGGCGACGCGGGCCGACACTTCGCGCAGGTGCGGCTGCCCGAGGCTCATCGCAAGGGTCGCCGCCTGCAGGTCTCGGGCGTGACCTTCGTGGACAGCCGACACGGGTACGCGATTTTGGGGGCGGGCACGATGGCAGCACCTCACGTGTTGACCGTCACGGCGGACGGGGCGCACAGCTGGCACCCCGCGCGGCTGCCCGATGGCGACGGGGACCGGGTGGCGGCCGTGGCGGGCCACGGCCGTCGCGTTTTCGTGGCGACGGTGAGGTGTCACGGGCACTTGCTGTGCACCGACGTACGGCTCTACACGGCCCTGTCCGCCGGCCGTCATTGGCGACGTGTAGAGGGGGCGATTCCGGCGCGCGACAGCGCCGATGGCGTCGGACTCGCCGCCTGGGGCGCGAGTGTGTGGCTGATGATCGGCGTCGGGGCGACCCCACACCCGTTGCAGCTGTGGTCGGGGAATGCCGGCAGAACCTTCACGGCGCGACCGGGTCCCGGCGCGGTCAGCTGCACGGCCACGGCTACGTCGCCTCGGGTGATGTGGACCAGCTGCACCACGGGGCTACTTCGCGCGTTCACCCGCACCGTCACCGACCAGGCCTCAGCGCGGTTGAGAGCCTTCGGTGCCAACACCACGAACACGTACCTCGATCCGCTCAGCGACCAGGTGGCCTACTTCCAGAGCAGTGCCGGCCGGTATCGCGGCCTGCGTCTCACGGTCGACGCGGGGCACACCAATCGCCGCGTCGCTGCCCTTCCGGGAGGCGCCCGGGCGGCCGACCTGCCTTTACGTGTCGCCTTCTTCAGCCGTCGTACCGGCCTGGCGATTGCATCCGGTCGACTCGTGCGCACCGACAAAGCTGGCCGCACCTGGACCCGGGCCGCCGCGTCAGAGGTCCCGCCCCGCGAGTAGGGAGATCTCGCCCAGCCACGAACGCCGCTAGAGGTTCTGCAGCATCGCAGACTCACCGGTCATCGGATGAAGGCGCTGCCCTGTCCGCGGCTACTAGGCCGCGCGCGCTGACGCGCACACTATGCGGCAAATCCGTGAAGGCTCGGCCGAGCAACACCGGTCAGAAGATCTCGTGCAGCCTGCTATATGCGTACTCCACCAACTCAGGAGTCGCCATGGCCGGTCCACCGGACGCCTGCCAACCAACCCAGATGTCGTCCAGCACGTCCTGCGCGGTCCCGTATGGCTCGGGCGGACATAGGAGCCAGATCCGGCCCGCGGGGCGCGCGGGCAATCCCAACTCCGCCAGAAACGCATTCGTGTCGCGCTCGTTGTCGGCATAGTCGGCCGTGGTCCAGGGCAGCCGTTCGAGTGGACCGCCGTCGCACTGCCTGGTCAGGTGTCGGACCCGACTATCGCGGACCCACGCACGTGCTTCCGAGGGCCAGATTGCTGGGATGAAGCACCACATGGGCGCCTCGTGAGCCGGGAAGTAGCCGTGAGAGCGGGCAGCCTTGACCTCCAGGACGTCCTCCGGGCTGTCTGAGTAGACCGTCTCCCAGTCGAGGGCACGTGGACCGAACGAACTCGGCTCGTCGTGCACGCCCCAGTCCACCTCGACCATGGCGCATACTCCCACGACTTCCTCGCAGTCATCGGGCCACAGCGAACATCCGCACATCGGCATCCGGACGTTCAGATCTCTCGAAGGGACCGGGGTGAAAGGACCGTGCCACACGTTCCGCAGGCGTTCGCTGCGCGGGCCGGCCCTGTCCGTGGAGCGGATGTCGGGCTATCGACTTCCCGGAGATGCCTCCGGCGGCGACATCAGCGACCGCGCCCAGCGCGCCGGTGTCTAGGACCTGCCGGTCGCCCACTGGGGTGACGGACGCGACAAATCGCCGGGTTTGACCCAACCAATCAGCGCAGGCGGTCGTCTACACCATGAGACGCGCAGGAGAGGACCGCTGTGGCACAGGACGACGAGGTGACGTTCGAACAGTTCGTCAGTGTGCGTTGGACGGCGTTCTATCGCACTGCCTACCTGCCGACCGGGCAGCGGGCCGACGCCGAGGACGTCGTACAGGCCACGCTGGTGAAGGCGTACGCCTCGTGGAGCCGGATCCGCCGCGCCGAAGTGCCGGACGCCTTCGTGCGCCGCATGCTCGTCAACGAGTTCCTCTCCGCGACGCGACGGCGGAAGCGAGCCCGCGAGCACGGCGAGACCCAGCCACCGGGGCCACCGGTGCCGACCCACGAGGCTGCGGTTCTCGACCGGGCCGTCGTGTGGCAAGAGGTCGTGAGCCTGCCGCCGCGACAACGGGCGGTGATCGTGCTCCGGTTCTACGAGGACTTGTCGGAGAAGCAGATTGCGCAGGTCCTCGGCTGTGCCCCCGGAACGGTCAAGTCGCAGACCTCGACGGCGCTGCGGTCGCTGCAGAACCGGATCGGACCCGAGTGGGATCAGGAAGGAACGCTTCGATGAGTGACCTGCACCAGCGGGTCCGCGATGACCTGCACCGCGTCGCCTCCGACCTCGACGTACCGCCTCCGCGCCTGGACGCTCTCGTCGCGGCGGGCCGACGACGGGTCCGCCGACGGCGGCTCGCTCTGGCGGGAACGCTGGCTGCCGCCGTGATTGCGATCATCGGCGGAATCGGCGCGGGGACCTCGATGTTCACCACCTCTGCACCCGTTCAGCCCCTGCGCCAGGGTCAGACTCCGCACCCCGGACGGCCCACGCCGCAGCAGGACGCCTTGCGAAAAGGCGCACCGCCGGAAGTGCCCTACTGGCACGCCGGCACGCTCTACACGCCACAGGGGACTGTGCGCACCGCCGCGTCGGACGTGTACGCCGCCGGAGACACCGTGCTCGTCGGCCAGCGGCACGCCCCCGACGGCACCTACACCTGGTGGCAGGTCACCCACGGGACCACACACCGCGCGCCGATCCCCGCCAGCGTCGTCAGCCCGTATCTCAGCTCCGACGGGCGGCTCGTCGTGTGGGAGGAGGTCCATCCCTCCGTCACCCGCGTCGTGGCCTGGGACCCCGCCACAGGCCGAGTGCTGGCCTGGAAGGACGTGCAGGTGCAGCAGGGATGCTGCGGCGGCCCCGCGCTGATGCTGTTCGGGGTCGACAATGCCGGGCAGGCGTTCTACGGCACCGGCAGAGCCCTGGTGGTCTGGGACACGCGCACGAACACCGCATACACCGTCACCGGGTTGGGCGACCTTCCACCGCAGCCGGATGTCACCGCGACCGGCATCGTCCTGCAAGGCCAGGGAGGATCGTTCAACGACGCACCGGGCGTGTACGGCACCGTCGACGAGCGCGGTGGGTTCCACCGCACCGGCACCGTGCCGTGGGAACTCGGTTCCTGGTCCCCGGACGCGACGCTGATGGAGTACCCGGCTGATGACACCGGCCAGTTCGTCCTCAAGGCCACCCAGACCACGGAGTGGGTGCTCGACCCGGCGTCCGGCAAGACCACGCGCATGCGGTACCCGCGCGGCAACCCTGGCTACGTCGGCTGGGAGTCGAACGACGCCATGCTCATCCAGCTGCGAAGCGGCCCGTACGCCCACGACGTCCTCCGCTGTCAGGCCACCACCGGCAACTGCGAGATCGCCCTGCGCGGCACCACCGACCAGTGGAGGTTCCCGCCCCGATGATCACGTTCGGCCCCGGCCCCCACAGCAACGAGTCAACCATCCCGTCACGGCGACGGCCTACATCGCTCAGGTCGCTGCTCGTCGCCACCCTCTGCACGTTGGCGCTGGCGCTGGCCGCCAGCGGATGCGGCACCACCCGGGCCGCCGGACCAGGCGGCGCGACCTCAGCGTCCGCTCCCGCCAGCGACGCGGAGTCGCCGAAGAGCATCACCGACGCCATCGGACACCTCGGCCCCGGCCCAAGCCGCGGCGCCCTGTCAGGCCAGGAACCTGTACGCCGCCCCGGCGACGGACTTCCCGGTCGGCATGACCCAGACCGCCTACCGGGTCCGCCTGATCAACAAAGGCCCCGCCTGCCGCCTCCGCGGCTACCCCCAGCATCTGACCGGTCGCGACCTCACCAGGAAGACCCACCGCGTTCCAACGCATCCGGCGGCACCCAGGACGAGGTCGCCTTCCTAGCCACAGGGAAGCCCACCGATCTGCTCGCCTCCGGGGACATGACCGAGTTCGTACTGGTCGCGGCGAACACGTGCGACGTGCACGCGGCAGACCCGCCACCGTCGCAGTCCTACACCCGCCTCTGGTTCAGCCTCCCCGGCCAGGCAGGACGGATCACCGCGGCCCGTCCACCTCGTACCGTTCCTATCGGGCTACCCCGGTGCGACACCGCGATCACCCGGTTCTACGCACCCGCGCCCGCCACTGTCCCGAGCGCTACCGCGACCCCGGCGGAGCCCCGCCGACACCAGATCCGTATGGCATCCTCGACGACCCCGAGGCCCCCGCCTCCCCGATGGACTTCATGCCCGGCAACCGCTGGCACGGCGTGGTTGGTGGGCAGGACGTGAACGTGTATGCGGGCAGCCTCGCGAACACCCGAATGGGCACCGGGAAGGTCATCATCCAGTTCGATCAGCCAGGACGTCCCACCCGAACGGTGAACCTGCTCTCGCCTCACACGGGGCAGTTGATGATCGTATCCGCCGACCGCACGAACCGGCTGACGCTATGGGACACCGATGGGTACTGGCACACCCTGCTCCTCGACGAGGACCATTCCCGGCTCACCAACGGTGGCCACCAGGTCGCCATCCGCGCCGATGCGATGATGCCTGCCGCCGGGGTGTGCGGCGGAGCCCGGGACCATCTGGTCACCGTGGGGGTCGGGGCCGGAGACGCCTACCCGCGATGCGTTCGGGTGTTCGCAGACGAGGCCCTACGCGTCGAGAACCGCTCAGATGACCAACCGCCGCGTACGTCGTTCACCGTCGGGTTCCCCACCTTGCCTGCCACCACCTTGCATCCCGGACAGTCGGTGGTGTTCTCGCATCCGTTCGCCGGGCTCGCACCGGGCGTGCACTCCCTGCACCTGAGCCATCTCTCCATGGATGTCTGGGTCCGCTAAGCCCGGATCCACCGATGGTCATGGCGATGAGCGGTGGACGCGGCTCGCCGAGGGGTGAGCACTCGAGGGCGTGCTGATCGGCCGGACCTCGCTGTCCGGGTCGTCCGTGTTGGTCCTTGGGTCGCGCAGCGGTGGCTGCTGGGTGGTCAGGCCGCGAGGACGGGCGGCGGGTCGCTGACCCGGTCGAACAGGGCGGTCCAGGCGGTCTCCCAGGGCCAGGCCGCGGGTAGGTGCAGGGTGATGCGGCGGGCAGAGGTCGCGACTCGCGCGGGCACGGTGATCAGCTTGCGACGGATGGTCGCGGTGGTCGCCCGCGCGAGGTCGGGCGCCGAGAGGGTGCCGGCGGCGCGGGTGAGGTTGAACGCGATGACCGCGAGTACCAGCCAGGCCGCGTTGGCGGTGAACACCCCGGACGGAAGGTGTGCCAGCGCAGCGCCCTTGAGGTCGGCGTGGACCTGCTCGATGACGGCGTGGTGGCGGTGGGTCTTGTCGGCTGCGACGGTGTCGAGGACCTTGGGATCGGCGGTGGTGAAGAACGCGTGGAAGCGCCACACGTCGAACAGGGTGTCCTGACCGGCTGCCTTGTTCTTCTCGGCGTTGAAGTCGGGGATCCGACGCACCACCAGCCGACCGGGCACCTGCTCGGACTTCTTCTGCGCGGCGAACGCGGTGAACTCGATCTCGGCCACCTCGGCCCGGGAGATCCAGCGTCCGGTGGCTTCGTCGAGGACGGCGTCGGTGTATTCGATGGTGGTCCACGCGGCTTGGTCGATGGTGGCGATCGCCCTCTTGACCGCCTTGTCCATGCGAACGGTGACCGACACCGCGGCGCCGCCCTTGATCGGGGCATGGACGGGTCCGCGGCCGTAGAACGCCGAATCCATCCGCACCAGCACCAGTTGAGTCGCACCGAGCAGGTGTCGGGCGGTCCTGACCGCGTCACCGACCAGCCGCTTCGCACCGCGGGGCGACCCGGCCGCACCCTTGCGGAGTCGTTGGGCCACGATCACCGGCGCGCTCGTCGCGGTCGCCAGCGTGGCCAGTAGCGCGTTGAGCCCGCGGACACCGGAGTACCCGAATCCCGCGCCCTGTTTGGCGTGGCCGTGGACCTCGATGATCGTGTCGTCGACGTCGAGCAACGCATAGCTGGCCTTGCCGGCATCGGTGTTGGGCGCGGCAGGATCGGTCCTCGCGCCCAAGAGCCGGGTGAGGCCGGCGACCGCGATCAGGAACCGGGAGGCGACGGCGTCGAGCTGGCGGACGTGGCCGAAGGTGAATGCCCGCAGAAACGAGCCCAGCGTCGAGGGCGCGTAGGCGTTGACGAAGACCCGGCCCATCCCGCCATGTCGCAGCAGCGCCATGTCGTCGATCGAGTCTGCCCCGGCGACCATCCCGCCGACCAGCGAGGCGACCTTCAACCCCGCGTTCGCGCCCTTGTCCGTGGGCACCGTGAGGTGTCCATCAGCCAGGTCCCGCAGCCCGGCGGACTCGGCCAGCGCGAGCACCGGAACCAAGCCGCCAGCCGACACGAGATTGGGATCATCGAAGGCTGCCGAGGTCGACCGCAGCGTGTGAGAGAGTTTCACCTCAGAGATGCCCCTTGCGTTTCGGCCGAATCGTTGCCTGAAGAACTCCGATTCTCCCGCCACGCAAGGGCATTCTCGTTCTACGGCACGCTCAACCGGCGCAGCTCATCGGTGGATCCGGGCTAAGGCAAGACCATGACCTCACCATGCCGCCCACCACACAGACCATCGGCGACGAAGGTCATCCCCGCGCTGCTGCCTACAGCATGTGCGGCTGCCTGCGGCACCCGGCAGACCCCCGGGGCGAACAGTGCCGCGCCGCTTCACGTGCGGTACGACACCGGATAGTCGAGCAGCACGTACTACATGGGCCGGATCCACAACACCATCACTTTCAAGTAGGGCGGCAATCGGGTGGCGGGACGCACATTCAAGTTCGGGGCCTTAGGGATTCTCCTGGCTCTGCTGCTTGGGCTGCTTGCCGGCTGCAGCAGCTCGAGCAGGCAAGATGTGCGTCCCGCCTCCACCGTGAAGGCAAGAGCAGTCCTGTCGTCGGCGCCGCCACCGTCTACAGCTCCGACCGCCCACCCGACGCAGTCGAGCTCCGCGAAGGAGAAGGCAGCCTACGCACGCGGACTCCGAACGCTGCGCTCGTTCCTTAGCTCGTGGCACGCGCACGGGCTCAGCAAGGCGGCACACCAGTACCTGGAGGCGGAGTACCAGCCACCCCGCAGCCAGAAGAATCCCGGGCTCCAGTCCTGGACCGTTCTGTCCCACCGACCGGCCGCCTGGGCCTCCCCGGACCGGTTCACCCTTGCTGTAGATATGCGCATGAGGTTCACCGGCGGGACCGGCGCTTGGACACAAGGGGTGAACACGCGGTTCGTGACCTTTACACGCCCGTCTGGGTCAAACGCCGGGTATCGGATCGGCCTGGCGACCAGTCCCTGACCGCGACGGCTCGACGATTACTCGCGGCAGCCAGTCCGGGGGCAGGAGCACCAGATCGTCCGAGCCCAGCCGCCCTCCGCTTCGAGACGCCCGTGCGGCCGACTGCCGACCAAGTGCCTTCTACGACCATCGGGCGCCTGCGAGATCGCGCCAAGAGGACAGGACACGCCGGGCGCGGTTCTTCGGGTAGCAGGGTCCATCAACGTCACCGCGTAGGTCATCGTCAGGCGACCCTGTGCTGGGGACCCCGCGATGGATGCCTGCAGCCTCGAGGCCTGCGGCGGCCCACCGTGGCCCTTATCGGATCCGTTCGAAGTCGATCAGAGTGCCGCCGCACCCGGTTGCGGTTCGCCGAGTTGAAGCGCCTTGACGAATTCGGCACCACGCAGGGGCTTGCGCGGGTCCCCGACTGCACTGTCGGGTTGGACTCGCGCTAAGCACCGCTGTGGGCCCCAAGCGCGACGTACGCCACATCGGCATGAGAGTGAAAGTGGCGCAGCCGACAGGCGGCGGAAAGACTCATCGCGAGGACAGCGGGGGATCTGCATCCGCGGCTTTCTGGCCGTACCGTGTAGAAGCATGGACGAACTGACTCTGGTGCGGCTTATGGAACTTGAGCACAAAGGCTGGAGTTCGCTCACCCAGTCCACGGGCGGGGACTTCTACGGAGGTCTGATGACTGCAGACGCGGTGATGGTGCTTGTCAACGGGATGGTCCTCGACCGTGACAGCATCGCGAGATCGCTCAACGACTCGCCGCCATGGGCGTCCTACGAACTGACAGACGAACGATTGGTCGGCGTTGGTGGCGATGCAGCGGCCGTCGTTTACAAGGCCAGTGCGGCCCGAGACGGGCAGACGGAGCCGTTCGTGGCGCTGATGTCCAGCGTCTATCGCATGGTCGATAGCCAACCACGCCTCGCCCTCTATCAGCAGACGACGATCCCCCACTGATCGCGGCCGGCAGGCGGCGGGTAAGACACTGCCGCTTCGCGGCGGTAAGACACTGCCGCCGACAGGCGGCGGATAGGCGCGGGTCGCACAGCGCCGGCCGACGCGCGATCAGCGGATCCGTGCGCTGCTCCGACCGCGGCGTCGGCCGACGGTCAGCCACTCACGCCGACTGCGGCCGCCAGCCGAACGACGTGTTGGGTAGCTCCAAGCACGCTGGTCGACGCCAGCGAGCTGACATCGGGCCTCATCCTGGCCCGGGACTGTCGGCACACAGGATCCTGAACAGTTCACACCGGCCTGCGCGTCGTCAACAAACGGGAGCGGCGGCTCAGGTCACGAGCGCCTACAACCCGGTCAGCTTGCGATAGGGACTGGCGAGGCGAACCTGGTGAGCGCCGAAGTCGACAGTCACTGCTCCCTCCTCTACCGCAATGACCCGGCCGAGCCCGTAATGGTCGTGCGTCACGCGATCGTGAACAGCGAACTGTTCGATCACGGCCTCGGGAGGCGCCTGGAAGGGACTGTTCGGAAAGTACCGCCGCTTTGCGACCGCTGGGTTGCTCATCGGCTCCAGTATGCGCCTGCCCGACGACGGTTACGCACGCGACTCCGTGTCGGTCAGACGGCGCAAGCGATCGGGAAGGCGCCGGCACGGCGGTACCGCCATGCCACGGCAGCGGTAACGCGGCGAAGTGATACGGCGGGTGCGCATGGGGGCTTGTTGAGTCGCTCCTTGGCTGAGCATAACGTGACGCGTTATGCTGGTCGTTGTGATCAGGTCGTTCGGGGACTCCGCGACCGAGCGGCTGTGGTCACGTGAGCGTGTCAAGGGCCTGGATCCGCGGATCCAGCGGGTGGCCTTGAGGAAGTTGGCAATGCTGGATGCCGCCGAGTTGCTCGACGACTTGAGGGTCCCTCCGGGCAACCGCCTGGAGGCGTTGAAAGGGGACCGTGCCGGCCAGCACAGCATCAGGATCAACCAGCAGTGGCGGATCTGTTTCGTGTGGACCTCGGGTGGCGCCGAGGGTGTGGAGATCGTGGACTACCACTAGGAGGACTCACATGGCGACGATCGCACCGATCCATCCTGGCGAGGTGCTCCTGGAGGAGTTCTTGGAGCCGCTGGGGGTGACGCAGCACCATCTTGCGGTGTCGATCGGCGTGCCTCCACGCCGCATCAATGAGATCGTGCACGGCAAGCGCCGGATCACCGCGGACACCGCGCTGCGGCTGGCGCGCTACTTCGGAACGACGGACCGCTTCTGGCTGAACCTGCAGACCCGGTACGACCTGGAGGTCGAGAAGGATCACTTGGGCGACGAGCTCGAGGCGATCCGCCCGCTCCAGTCGGCCTGAGCCCCGCCCGGAGGTGCAGGGCTGTCGGTCAGACCGTGCTGGGTCAGACCCCGGCGACGTAGGCGGTGAGGAAGTGGACGCCGTGGCGGTCGAGGTTGCCGCGGGCGCGGTCGTAGTGCTCGGTGGTGCGGGGGTCGGCATGTCTGGCGAGGATCTGGGCGTCGCGAAGTGGGACGCCGGCGTCGAGGGCGTTGGTGATCGCGGCGTGGCGTAGTGAGTGCGGGCTGATGTGGCGCGGGATGCCGGCGGCTTTCGCGATGCGGGCGACCATGCGGTAGCAGTCGCGGCGGTCGATCGGCTTGCCGGAGACCGGCCGCAGCACCAGGGGCCCTTCGGCGCGTTCGCCGCGGCATGCCTCGAGCACGCGCAGGACCGGGACGGTCAGCGGCATGGTGGCGGGTTTGTTGCCCTTGCCGATCAGGTGCAGCACCCGGTGCCCGCGCAGCGTCTCGCGGTAGTCCTCGATGCGGACCGCGGCTGCTTCGGAGGCACGGAGCGCGTTGATGCCGAGCAGGTACGCCAATGCGCCGTGGTGCACGGTGATGGTCTGCGCGACCTGCAGGAACCGGATCAGCTCGAGCCGGTCCAGTCCCTGGGTGCGGGTCTCGTCTTGATGGACCTTGGGTAGTCGCGCGTAGACGGCCGGATCGGCGGGGATCAGGCCGTCGATGTGGGCGAAGCGGAAGAAGCCGCGGATGCCGTGCATCATCGTGTTGATCGAGGACGGCATCAGCCCCGTCTCGTCGAGGTGGCGGATGAACAGCTCCACATGGGCTCGCTCGATGCCGACGAGCGCGTCGAGTCCGTTGGTTTCGCACCAGGCGAACCAGCGACGCAAGTGGTAGGCGTACAAGTCGTGGGTGTGGCCGGAGTACCGGGCGAGGTAGGACGCGGCGGCCAGTTGGGCCGGCGTGAGCGCGTCGGGCCGGAACGGCAGCAAGATGGTGTTCGGCATGGCATGCTCCCCGGCGATCTGGCGAGCACACCCCAGCGGCGGACCACCGCACGCACAGTGAGGCACCGTGGCTTGACGCTAGGCCGTGACACGGCGTTACAGGAGGCGAATGCCAGGCGAAGAACTCGCCCGGCTGACCGCGCGCGAATGCGGTAAGAAACTGCCGCTACGCGGGTCAGGAAGCGGCTCCTTTGGCGACAGACGCGCGACCAGCGGCAGACATCGGTGAAAGCGGTCCCGCGGGAGGGCACGGCCGGATGTCGGCCGGTCGCTGCGGGCCGGGATCGCCCTGGTCTCGGGTCGGGGTTTCGGCCGGTGCGATAAGGAGGCGTAAAGATCACCGGGGCGGGCGTATGGGGTCCGTGAAGGAACCCCGGATCTGACTGTGGGTGGTTGTTGGCTGGTGCCGTGGCGAATATGACGTCGGTGTCGAAGCGGCTTCTGGTGGGTCGTCCGTTGAGCAGCGCGCGGATGGGGCACACGCTGTTGCCGAAGAAGCTGGCGCTGCCGGTGTTCTGCAGCGACCCGTTGTCGTCGAATGCGTACGCGACCGAGGAGATCTTGCTGGTGCTGAGCCTGGGCGGTCTCGGGTTCTTGCACCTGGCGCCGTGGGTGGCGTTCGGGGTGGTGTTGCTGTTGGTGATCGTGATCGCCTCCTACCGGCAGACGTGTCACGCCTACCCCAATGGTGGCGGGGCGTATGCGGTCAGCCGCGCGAACCTGGGGCAGTCGGCCTCCCTGGTGGCGGCCAGCGCGCTGCTGGTGGACTATGTGTTGACGGTGGCGGTCTCGGTGGCGGCGGGGGTGTCGAACATCGTGTCGGCGGCTCCGTCGCTGGCGCCGCACGCGGTGGCGATCTCGGTGGGGTTCGTGGTGCTGTTGGCGTTGATGAACCTGCGCGGTATCAGGGAGTCCGGTGCGGTGTTCGCGATCCCGACCTACGGGTTCGTGGTCTGCGTCTTCTCGATGCTCGCGGTCGGGCTGGGAAAGGCGTTGTTCGGGGCCGCGCCGGTGGCCGAGTCCGCGCACCTGCGCATCACACCGGAACACCACGTGAGTGGGCTGCTGCTGCTCGTGTTGGTGTTGCGGGCGTTCGCGTCGGGGTGTACGGCGTTGACCGGGGTGGAGGCGGTCAGCAACGGGGTGCCGAACTTCAAGAAGCCGAAGGCGCGCAACGCGGCCGCCACGTTGGCGATCATGGGCACGTTGACGATCACGATGTTCGTCGGGATCACGGCGCTGGCGATGATCAGCCGGGTGCACGTGACCGCTGACCCGTCGCAACTGGTCGGCGCCCCCGACGGCTACGTCCAGCGCACGGTGATCGCGCAGCTGGCCGGGGCGGTGTTCGGTGCCGGTTCGGTGGGGTTCTTCGCGGTGCAGGTGTTCACCGCCGCGATCCTGGTGTTGGCGGCCAACACCGCGTTCAACGGTTTCCCGATCCTGGCCTCGATCCTGGCAGGCGACGGGTTCCTGCCGCGCCAGTTCGCCCGCCGCGGGGACCGGCTGGTGTTCTCCAACGGCATCGTGATCCTGGCCGGTCTCGCGGTCGCGCTGATCGTGGCGTTCAACGCCAGCACCACCCGGCTGATCCAGCTCTACATCATCGGGGTGTTCGTCTCCTTCACCCTCAGCCAGGCCGGCATGGTCCGGCACTGGCGACGCCTGCTTCCCCGCGAACCCAAGGGGGCGCGCCGCCGCACGATGCAGCGGGCTTTGGTGATCAACGGCCTCGGTGCGGCCACCACCGCGGTGGTGCTGGTGATCGTGCTGTTGACCAAGTTCCTGCACGGCGCCTGGATCGTGGTCATCGCGATGCCGCTGGTGTTCGCGATGATGCTGGCCATCCGCCGCCACTACGACCACGTCGCCACCGAGCTCGCGCCGCCGCCCGGCGGCGTCACCCTGCCCAGCCGGGTGCGGGTGGTGGTGCCGGTCTCCAAGCTGCACACCCCGACCCTGCGCGCCCTGGCCTTCGCCCGCGCGCTGCGCCCGCACAGCCTGCTCGCCGTCACCGTGCGCACCTCCGGAGCGGAGACCGACCGGTTGATGGAGGAGTGGGCCGAACGCGGCATCCCGGTGCCCCTGGTGGTGCTCGACTCGCCGTACCGGGAGCTGACCGGACCGATCGTGCAGTACATCCGCGAGATCCACCGCGAGAGTCCGCGCGATGTCATCTCGGTGTTCGTGCCCGAGTACGTCGTCGGCCGCTGGTGGGAGCACCTGCTGCACAACCAGAGCGCGCTGCGGCTCAAGGCCCGGCTGCTGTTCCAGCCCGGAGTCATGGTGACCTCCGTGCCGTGGCAGCTCGGCTCCGCCGAGGCCCTCTCGGCGCGACACCAGCAGGACTGGGAGGACGCCACGCCGCCGTCGAGCCCGGACCGCGTTGTGGCACGCTGAACCCATGCTGTTCGCGCGGCGCGGCCGTCCCGTGCCGGCTCGCGAGCCGGCCGGGTTGCCGCCCAACGCGGGGGGCCTGCCGCCGATCCGGCGCCGCACGGGACTGCTGCTGTCCCTGCTCGGGCTGCCGCTGCTGACCGTCGTGATGCTGAGCGTGCGGGGCCGGCTCGGGTTGGACAGTGTGCTGCTGATCTACCTGCTCGCCGTGGTCGGCATCGCCGTGGTCGGGGGGCTGGCCGCGGCCGTGGTCGGAGCGGTGGCCTCGTTCCTGCTGGCGAACTGGTTCCTCACCCCGCCGTACTACACCTTCCACGTCGAGGGTCGCGACCGTGTCGTGCAGCTGCTGGTGTTCGTGGTGATCGCGGTCGCGGTCAGCATCACCGTCGACATCGGCGCCCGCAACCGGGTCAGCGCCGAACGCAACCGCATGGAGGCGCGGCTGTTCGCCCAGCTCACCTCCTCCGAGATCGGCGCCGCGGCACCCGAGACGGTGCTGCAGCAGATCCGCCAGCTCTTCGACCTCGACGCCGTCGACCTGGTCGACCCCGCACGCCCCGCCAGCGAGCGGTGCCTGGTCACGGTGGGGCAGCACCACGGGGCCGCGCCCGCGCTGAGGGTCCGCACCGACAGCGACTTGCTGGTGCGCGGCTACGGGCAGCAGCGGTTCGCCGAGGACAGTCGTCTGCTGCGCACCCTGGCCGAGACCGCCGCCCGCTCCTGGCAGGAGCAGCGGCTGGCCGACGAGGCCGCCCGCGCCGCACAGCTGGCCGAGACCGACCGGGTGCGCACCGCCCTGCTGGCCGCCGTCAGCCACGACCTGCGCACCCCGCTGGCCGGGATCAAAGCCGCCGTGTCCACGCTGCGCCAAGACGACGTCGACTGGACCAAGGAAGACACCGCCGTGCTGCTGGCCTCCATCGAGGACTCCACCGACCGCCTCACCGACCTCATCGCCAACCTGCTGGCCATGAGCCGCATCCAAGCCGGCGCCCTCACCGTCAACCTCCAGCCCGTCGCGCTCGAAGAGGTCGTCGGCCACGCGGTGCTCCACGCCGACACCGTCCGCACGCAGCTCGACCTTCCCGAGGACCTGCCCCTGGTCCTCGCCGATCCCGGCCTCCTCGAACGCGTCGTGGCCAACCTGCTGGCCAACGCCGGCCGCTACTCACCAGCCGACGTGCCGGTCGTCGTACGCGGCCGGGCCACCCCCGACCGGTCCGGGGTCGAGCTCGACATCACCGACCACGGCCCCGGCGTCCCGGCACACCAGCGCGAGGACATGTTCACCCCCTTCCAACGCCTCGGAGACCACGACAACCGCACCGGCGTCGGCCTCGGGCTGGCCATCGCCCGCGGCTTCGCCGACGCCATGAACGCCACCCTCACCCCCCTCGACACGCCCGGCGGCGGGCTCACCATGCGACTGGAACTCCCGGTGGCGCCGTGACCCGCATCCTCATCGTCGAGGACGAACCCGCGCTGCTGCGCGCCTTGAGCATCAACCTGCGCGCCCGCAAGTACGACGTCGCTCTCGCCGCCGACGGCACCACCGCCCTGCGGCAGGCCGGTGCCACAGTCCCCGACGTCGTCATCCTCGACCTTGGCCTGCCCGACATGGACGGCACCGACGTCATCCACGGCCTGCGCGGCTGGACCAACGTCCCCATCATCGTCTTGTCCGCCCGGGAGGCTCAGGCCGACAAGGTCGACGCCCTCGACGCCGGCGCCGACGACTACCTCACCAAACCCTTCGGCATGGACGAGCTCATGGCCCGCATCCGCGCCGCCCTCCGCCGCGCCGAACCCGCCGCGGACTCACCACTCGTCACCACCGCCGACTTCACCATCGACCTCGCCGCCAAACGCGCCACCCGAGCCGGCACCGAAGTCCGACTCACACCCACCGAATGGCACCTCGTGGAGATCCTGCTGCGCAACCCCGGCAAACTCATCGGACGCCGACAACTCCTCACCGAGGTCTGGGGACCCACCTACTCCACCGACAACAACTACCTGCGTGTCTACCTCGCCGGCATCCGCCGCAAGCTCGAACCAGACCCCGCCAACCCCACACACTTCCTCACCGAGCCCGGCCTCGGCTACCGCTTCGAACCCTGACCCGTCCGCCGCTGAACTCGCGCCGGAAACCACATGGACGCAACCCTCGCTGATGTCCGGTAAAGAGACGCCCGCTTGACACGGGGTCGAGCCGAGCGCTCCACCGACGGGCTCGTGCGTGCCCAGTCCATGGTCTGCTTGCCGCGTTGAGCGGGACGGTCGGCCAGTGCGTCTACGCGGACGTGAGGACCAACGCCTCACCGAGAGCCAGGCTGGCGACCGTGCCCGCGGGGTCGTCGATCCCCAAGCGTTGGAGTACCGCCGCCTGTTCCGAGCTGAGCTGTTGTCGCATGACAATGAGGACGGGGGTGCTCGAGCACGGCCACGCCTTCCCGACGAAGGTCTCCTCGCCGAGGACATCAGGCAGGAGGGTGAAGCCGCTGCCGGCGAAGCCGGTGACGGTCACGTCCTCGGGCCGGCACCTCCCAACGAACTCGAGGAGCTCGGCCCGCCCGTAGCGTCGCACCTCGGTAGGGTTCCCTGTCGCCATGCCCGCAGTGTCGGAACGGAGCAAAGCATGACGCCCTCGGAACGAGACCTTGAGACGACTGCTGCGCTGCTCACCGCATGGGGCAATCTCACCGTGGACGCCGGCCTCAGCGTTGAGCTGCACGGGCTCGCGGAACGGCTCTGTGACGACACACGGCGCGGGCCTGGCTTTGCTGTGGCGACCCGTCAGTGGGCCGTCACGCTGAGAAGCCTATTCCAGCCGAGGGGCGACGGCCCGCTGGGCTGATTTGGCGGTGGTTGCTCCGTAGGACAAGCTCGCGGGGTCCGGAGGAGACCGAGGGACTGTACCCATGTCGTCCCTCAGCCAGGCCGCTGCCTGCATCGCGACGTGTCCGGCCCCCGTCGTACGCTGCTACAGCGAGCATCTGCGAACACGCGAAGGCAGCAGCAGGGGTGTGCACGCTGCCCCCCGAATCGCGTGCACGGTCGGGTCGCTCCCACGTTTGCGTAGCGCCCCTACCTCGTGCTTTCCAGTTTCGTAAGGGCCCCACCAGCCAGCCAGGGGACCTTGACGAAACTCGGGTCCGGAGAGTGACGAAACCCCTCGTCGGCAGCCGTGCAGGCTGACCGGCGGGGGTTTCGCCGTTCCGGGCGCGCCTGCGGGAACGACGACCGCACCGCGGCGGTCCGCGTGCGCCTGCCCTCGGCGTCCCCGAGGGCATCCCGATTGCCGCGCGCGGCCCAGGGGTACCTGAGCCTCACCGAACACGAGTGAAGAGGTGAGCCGACGTGCGAACCCCCCATGCCCGCGGGCCCGTGAGCGCCGCCGTCCTCGCCGCGCTCCGTGGTGAGCAGCGGCTCGACGTGGCGAGGCTGTCCGAGGCCGTGCACGCGCCGCGTGCGGACGTGCTCGCCGACGACGACCTGCAGCTGGCGCTGTGGGTCTGCTACGAGCTGCACTATGCAGGGTTCGAGGACGTCGCCGAGGACTGGGAGTGGGACCCGGACCTGCTCGCGGTCCGCCGCGACGTCGAGGCGCTTGTCGAGACGGACCTGCGACGCCGTACCCGCCCGGCCGTCGACGAGGCGCTGGCGCACCCCGGCGCCGTCCCCGCCCGGGTGTTCGCGCTCGCCGACGCCGACGACGGACCGTCGCTGGCCTCGTTCCTGCACCGCAAGGCCGACCGCGAACAGCTCCTCGAGGCCGTCGTGCACCGCAGCGTCTACCAGCTCAAGGAGGCCGACCCCGAGACCTGGGCGATCCCGCGGATCTCCGGACCGCCGAAGGTGGCGCTCGTGGAGGTGCAGTACGACGAGTACGGCGCCGGCCGCCCGGAGCGGCAGCACGCCCACCTCTACGCACGGGGCATGCAGGCGTGCGGGCTCGACCCGGCCTACGGGGCCTACGTCGACCGGCTTCCGGCCACGACCCTGTGCCTGGCCAACACGATGAGCCTGTTCGGCCTGCACCGCCGCCTCCGTGGCGCCGCGGTGGGCCACTTCGCGATGGTGGAGGTCACCAGCTCCCTGCCGTGCCGCAAGTACGTCGGGGGCATCGAGCGTCTGGGGCTGCCCCAGGAGCTGGCCGACTACTTCGACGAGCACATCGAGGCCGACGCCGTCCACGAGCACCTGGCCACCCGGGACATCTGCGGCGCGCTGGTCGCCCAGGAGCCGGGGCTGCTCGAGGACGTCCTGTTCGGGGCGGCCGCCTGCCTGCTCACCGACCGGCTGATGGCCGAGCAGATGCTCGGCGCGTGGGAGCAGGGCCGCACCTCGCTGCGGGTGGAGGTCCCGGCGCCGGCCGGAGCGGTCGCATGATCCGCACCGAGATGTGGGGAGAGACCACCGTGTCGCTGGTCGGTGACGACGACGCGGTCGACGTACGCCGGTGCCCGAGGGGGCCGATGCTCGTGCGGGGCGCCGAGCAGGTGCGGGACGCCGACGGGGACGTCCACGCGGTGACGCGGCCGGTCGTCGCGGTCTGCGCCTGCGGCAAGAGCCGGCGGCGGCCCTGGTGCGACGGCACCCACAAAGTGATCCCGAGTTGATCGGGAACAGCATGTAATGAGGTCTTGTCGCCGTGGGTAACTGCGGCGCAGACTGATTTCCCGGCCGCGGGCCGATCGGGGCTCGCGGAGTCTGGCACACAACGGAGCTGGTCGCCATGACCCCACATCGCACACCCGACCTGATGCCCGTCCTCTCCCGGGGGAGGCATCGAAGCCCGCGCAAGGGTGCTTGCTTCATGGAGCTCGCGTCCTACCTTGCGGGGGAGCGATGGTCGGACCACCCGCGTTGCACCCATTCCCTGCTGGCCGCCCTGGCCCGCGACGTCAACGACCATGTCGGCGACTACGCACGCACCCGGCTGGCGCCGATGATCCCCTCCGTGGTGGGGCTCGTCGGTGAGGACCCCCGCCTCCACGCCTGGATCGCCCGCGAGTGCGCGCTGACGGCGCTGCCCGTCGTGTCCTCGGAGCGGCAGGGCGTCGCCGCCGTCGGCCTGATGCGCACCGAGCGGGTGCTCAACGCGCTCGACGGGCGCTCCCGCCACGAGCTCTCCCCGCAGGTCGCCGAGGCGCTCGAGCAGGCGCCGCACGCGCGCGACTGGGCGCGCGGGTTCGCCGGCCTAGGCTGGGGCAGCCCCGGCAGCTTCGCACGCCGCAGCGCGCCGGCCATCGTCCACTCGGCAGTGTCCGGGATCGCCGCGTCCACCGTGGCCGACCCCGACACCGTGCTGGTCGACCTGCTCGGCCGGTGCATCGACCTCACCCGGGACTGGGTGCAGGCCACGCGCGACGCCGAGCTCTCCGAGGAGATCTGGGCCGAGCTGGCCGACCTGACCCGGCGCGGCAAGGCCTGAGCGCGACCCGCTACCGGGGCAGCCAGGACTCCAGGCGTCGCAGCGCTTCGGCGACCTCCTCGGGAGACCCCGCGAAGGACATGCGCAGGAAGCGGTTCCCGGCATCGGTGTCGAAGTCGATGCCGGGGGCCGTGGCGATGCCGGTCTCGGCCAGCAGCCGGTGGCAGAACGCCATCGAGTCCTCGGTGAGGTGCGAGACGTCGGCGTACACGTAGAACGCGCCGTCGGCCGGGGCAAGCCGGTCCAGGCCGAGCCGCGGCAACCCCTCGAGCAGCAGCGCACGGTTCTCGGCGTAGCGCGCGACGTGCCCGTCGCACTCGGCGTAGGACTCCTCGTCGAAGGCCGCGAGCGCCGCGTGCTGGCTGAGGACCGGAGGGCAGATCGTGAAGTTGCCGGTGAGCACGTCGACGGGACGGCGCAGCCGCTCGGGAACGAGCATCCAGCCGATCCGCCAGCCGGTCATCGAGAAGTACTTCGAGAACGACGAGAACACCACCGCCTCGCGCGAGGTCTCCCAGGCCGAGGCGCTCGCGGGCGCGGAGCCGTAGTGGATGCCGTGGTAGATCTCGTCGCTGATCAGCTGCACGCCGTGGCCCTCGCACCAGCTCGCCAGCGCGGCCAACTCCTCGGGGACCAGCATCGTGCCGGTGGGGTTCGCGGGACTGGCCACCACCAGGCCCTGCACCGGCTCCTCGAGCTGCTCCAGCATCGCGACAGTCGGCTGGAACCGTGCCTCGGGACCGGTGGGCAGCTCCACGACCTCACAGCCCAGTGCGGTGAGCACGTTGCGGTAGCAGGGATAGCCCGGGCGCGCGATCGCCACCCGGTCACCGGCCTCGAACGCCGCCAGGAACGCAAGCAGGAAACCGCCGGAGGAGCCGGTCGTCACCACCACGTCCTCGAGGCCCACGTCAATGCCGTGGGTGCGCCGGTGGTGCCCGGCGATCGCCTCGCGCAGCTCCGGGATGCCGAGCGCGACGGTGTAGCCCAGGACGTGCTCGTCCAGGGCCCGCTTCGCCGCCTCGCGGACCGGTCGGGGCGCCGGCGTCGACGGCTGACCGGCGACCATGTTCACCAGGTCGCCATGGGTGCGCTGCCGCTCGGCCGCCGCGGCCAGCAGGTCCATGACGTGGAAGGGCGGGACGTTGGCGCGGTGGGCGACGCCCAACCGCTGGTGGAAGGCCCCGGAATCCGTGTGCTGCACCGGCACACCGTAGCCGGGCGCAGAACCCGTCGAGCGCGCGGCACGGGGCTGCCACCATGGCCGCCATGGACGTGCACGGCAGCGCCGACCCCCGCTTCGCTTCGGTGCGCGACGTCTTCGCCGACGTCGTCGCCGCTCACACCGGCACCGGTGCCGCGCTCGCGGTCTGGCGCGACGGCGCGTGGGTGCTGGACCTGTGGGGCGGCTGGGCGGACGCGGCGCGCACCCGCCCCTGGCAGCGCGACAGCCTGGTGATGCCCTACTCGGTGACCAAGCCCTTCGTCGCGGTGAGCGCGCTGGTGCTGGTCGACCGGGGCGTCCTGGACCTCGACGTACCGGTGCAGAGGTGGTGGCCGGAGCTCTCCGCCCGGACCACGCTACGGCAGCTGCTGTCGCACCAGGCCGGGCTGGTGGTGCTCGACGAGCCCGCCCCGGAGGAGGTGTTCTACGACTGGGACCGCATGTGCCGCCTGCTGGCGCGACAGCAGCCGGCGTGGGAACCCGGCACCGGGCTGGGCGAATCCGCGCTGTTCTACGGCCATCTCGTCGGCGAGGTGGTACGACGGGCCGACGGCCGCTCCCTCGGGACCTTCCTGCGCGAGGAGGTCTGCGGCCCGCTCGGTCTGGACTTCCACGTGGGCGTGCCGGCCGGCGACCTGCACCGCGTGGTGGACCTGACCGGCTTCACCGCGGACGTGCAAGGCGCGGAGGAGAAGCACGAGGGCCTCGGCCGGCGAGCCCTGAGCAACCCACCGGGCGTGCGGGACCCGGAGGTGGTCAACTCCACCGCCTGGCGCACCGCGGAGGTGCCGGCCGTCAACGGGCACGGCACCGCCCGCGCCGTGGCCGGCATCTACGCAGCGCTGCAGGAGGGCCGCCTGCTGTCGCCCGAGCTGCGGGCGCAGCTGCGGTCCCCGGTCGCCGCAGGCTGGGACCACGTGCTCGGCTGCGACCAGCGCTGGGGTCTCGGGGTCGCGGTCGAGCCCGACGGGTGGGGGATGGGCGGCATCGGCGGCAGCCTCGGCCGGTGCAGCGAGGAGGGTGGCTACGCGTTCGGGTTCGTCACCGGCGAGGTGGGCGGCCACGACCGCAGCGCCCGCCTCGAGGACGCCGTACGCCGGTGCCTGGGTCTGCCACCCCTAGGATGAGAGCGCCCGGATCGTGAGGTGAGGCGTGAGCTTCGACGCGCAGCAGCTGGACACGGTCCTGCTGGTGGGCGCCGTGGTCATGCTGGTCGCCGTCCTCGCGGTGCGGGTCTCGGTCCGCGTCGGCCTGCCGAGCCTCCTGCTGTACCTGTTCATGGGGGTGCTGCTGGGCGACTCCGGCTTCGGCATCGAGTTCTCCGACGCCGGCGTCGCCCACGCCCTGGGCTTCGGCGCGCTGGTGCTGATCCTCGCCGAAGGTGGCCTCACCACGCACTGGCCCGAGATCCGGCCGGCGATGCGGATGGGCGGGCTGCTGGCCACCGTGGGCGTCGCGATCAGCGTGACCGTGGTGGCTCTCGCCTCGCACTACCTGCTCGGCCTGCAGTGGCAGCTCGCGGTCCTGCTGGGGGCTGTCACGTCCCCGACGGACGCCGCGGCGGTGTTCTCGGTGCTGCGCCGAGTGCCGTTGCCCCGGCGGCTCACCGGTGTCCTCGAGGCGGAGTCGGGGTTCAACGACGCCCCCACCGTCGTGCTGGTCACGCTGGTCAGCGCCGGGACCGGCCTCGAGCACGGTGTCGCCGGCTTCGCGGGCGTGGTCGTCTACGAGCTGCTCGTCGGCCTCCTGTGCGGCCTGGCGATCGGCTTCGGCGGGGCCTGGATGATGCGTCGGGTCGCGCTGCCGGCCTCGGGCCTGTACCCGATCGCGGTGCTCACGCTCACCGTCCTCGCGTACGCCGGCACCGATGCCCTGCACGCCTCCGGTTTCGCCGCCGTCTACACCGCCGCGCTCGTGCTGGGCAACAGCGAGCTGCCGCACCGCGCCGCCACGCGGTCCTTCGCGGAGGGCGTGGCCTGGCTGGCCCAGATCGGGCTGTTCGTGATGCTCGGCCTGCTGGTCGCGCCGGGGCGCATCTCGGCCTGGCACGTGCTGGTGGCCGTGCTGGCCGGACTGATCCTCACCTTCGTGGCGCGCCCGCTGTCGGTGCTCGCGTGCGGGCTGGCCGACAAGCTCTCCGTGCGGGAGCTGGCGTTCGTGTCATGGGCGGGGCTGCGGGGCGCCGTACCCATCGTGCTGGCCACCATCCCGCTGGCGCAGGGGGTGGAGCACGCGACGGCGCTGTTCGACATCGTGTTCGTGCTGGTGGTCATCTACACGCTGCTCACCGGACCGACCCTCCCCTGGGCAGCCAAGCAGCTCAAGGTCGCCCGCCGCGGGGAGCCCCGGGACCTCGACGTCGAGGCGGCGCCGCTGGAGCGGATCGCCGCGGACCTGCTGCAGATCAGCATCAGCCCGCACTCGCGCCTGCACGGCGTGGAGGTCGGTGAGCTGCGACTGCCCGCCGGGGCGTCGGTGTCCCTGGTGGTGCGGGACGGGCGCACGTTGGTGCCCGACTCCAGGACCGTGCTGCGCCGGGGCGACGACCTGCTGGTGGTCACCCCGCGTCGGCTTCGAGAGCAGACCGAGGAGCGCCTGCGCGTGGTCTCCACCCAGGGGCGGCTGGCGCACTGGCTCGACTGATGAGGCTCAGCTGCCGTACGGCGGGCAGAACGTCTGCTTGCGCTGGACGGTCAGCGCGCGGGGCGCCTTCTTCAGCCCACGGAAGTCGTTGCCGACCAGGACGTCGATGCCCGGACCCAGGTCGGTGGTGACGACCCGCAGCAGGGTCTTCTTGCCGAACTGGCGCGCCACCAGCTTCGCGGCCGCGTCGTGCTTCCTGGTCGTCCACACCTGGACGAAGCGGAGCTTGGCGTTCGCCGGCGCGTTCCCCGCCTCGCCGCGTCGGAACCCGCGCTTGGCCAGGCCGTTCAGGGTGCTCTCGGCCAGCCCGGCCCGGCTGCCGGCGTTGAAGACGCTCACCACGACGTCGCGGCTGCGGATCCGCTGGCCCTTCTTGATCGCCGTCGCGTCGCACGTGGGGGACGGCGAGGCGCTGGCGACCGGGCCGCTCTGGGCAGCGGGGCGAGCAGCGCCCTGGCGCCGACCACCAGCGCAGCGGCCAGCAGGCCGAGCAGCAGCACCAGGGTGACGCCGGTGGTCACGTGCCGACGGGTCATCGCGGCTCAGTCCTCCCTCACGTAGACACGGGCGTGCAGGACGGTCCGCTGCTGAAGCGCCGCCCGCAGCGCACGGTGCAGCCCGTCCTCGAGGTAGAGCTCGCCGTGCCACTGCACCACGTGGGCGAACAGGTCGCCGAAGAACGTCGAGTCCTCGTCCAGGAGCGCGTCGAGCCGCAGGGTGTCCTTGGTGGTGATCAGCTCGTCGAGGCGCACCTGCCGGGGCGGCACCGCGGCCCACTCCCGGGGTCCGAGCCCGTGCTCGGGGTAGGGGCGCCCGTGGCCGACGCGCTTGAAGATCACGAGGTCAGCATAGGGCGGGGCACCTTCGGCCGGGCCCCGCGCGGCGGGTCAGCCCGCGAGCTCGACCCGCCGGGCCGGAAGGCTGACGAGGAACAGCAGCCAGACCGCTCCGGCGAAGGCGGCCCCCGCCGGCGCGGGCGAGGCCGCGAGCGCCAGGAAGGCGGTGGCCGAGAAGAGCGCCACCTCGACGGCCAGGCGACCGGGGTCCGGAAGGCGGTGCGCGGCCTTGGGCGCGACCCATCGTCCCCACGCCGCTGCCGCGGCCAACGGCAGCGCGGCCGCGAGTACGACGGACACCGCGAGGGGCTCACCGGCCAGGGACCAGCCGCTCCACCCGAGTGCGACGAGCATGCCGAGCTCGGCACCGAAGCGCAGCGCCAGGAGGAGGCCCATGCGCCCACTGTGCCGCCTCACGGCCGCGGGTGCGGCCACTTCACCGACCTTGACCCGCGGTCACGGGCGTCGCTAGGTTCCCGAGAATAGAACGCGTTATAGAAAGGCGCCGACGTGGACCTCGTCGCCCTCGAGGACATCAAGCAGCTGAAGTACCGCTACCTCCGGACGCTGGACCTCAAGCGGTGGGACGACTTCGCCGCGCTGTTCGTGCCGGAGGCCACCGGCGACTACGGTCCCGGCCTGGTGTTCGGCGACCGCGAGGCCCTCGTCGGCTACATGCGCGAGAACCTCGGGCCCGCGGTGATCACCATGCACCACTGCCACCACCCGGAGATCTCCGTGGCCGGCGACGAGGCGCGGGGAACCTGGTACCTCCAGGACACCGTGCTGGTGCCGGATGCCGGCATCGTCCTGGAGGGGGCCGCCTTCTACGACGACCGCTACCTCCGTGGACCGCACGGCTGGCGGATCGCGCATACCGGCTACCGCCGAACCTACGAGCTCACCCACTCCACCGCCGACCTGGCGTCCTTGCGGATCACCCGCGGCCCCGCGTACGACGCCTGAGCGGCCCACCCGTCACCGCCGGCGGGGACGGAGGGCGCCCCGGTTCGGGATCGTCCGCTGCGTGGCGGTTTCGGCGTGTTGGCGTTCGTCCGGGATGGGTACCGGGGCGCCGGATGGAGGAGTTCGATGTCGTGGGATGAAACTACCGTGCTGGGGGACCGGTACACCCTGGACAGGGTGATCGGCCGCGGTGGCATGGCCGACGTCTACCGAGCCACCGACCACCTGCTCGAGAGGGACGTCGCGGTGAAGGTGATGCGTGCGTCGACCGCGTCCGACCGTGACCGGCTGCATTTCCATCGGGAAGCGCGCACGCTGGCCCAGTTCGACCACCCGAACCTCGTCAGCGTCCTGGACGCCGGCATCAGTGCGGACCAGCCCTACCTGGTCATGGACCTGATCGACGGCCGGAGCCTGGCCGAGGCGTGCGCCGACGGCCCGCTCCCCGAGCGGCAGGTCGCCCGCATCGGGGCCTCGCTGGTGGACGCGTTGGCCTACGTCCACCAGCACGGCGTGGTCCACCGGGACGTCAAGCCCGGCAACGTGCTGCTCGGCGCGGACGGGATCGTGCGCCTGGCGGACTTCGGCATCGCCCGCCTGCTCAGCGACGCCCACGAGACCTCGGGAAGCCCGCTGATGGGCACCGCCGCCTACCTCGCGCCCGAGCAGGTCCGGGGCGAACCGGTGGCACCGGCGAGTGACATCTACTCCCTCGGGCTGGTGCTGCTCGAGGCGCTCACCGGCACCCGGGCCTACACCGGCACCCCCACGGAGGCCGCGCTGGCGCGGCTCCACGCCCGGCCCGCGATGCCGGCCTGGCTGCCCGTCGACTGGCGGCGGCTGCTCGCCGCGATGACCGACCTGGACCCCGCGCGGCGCCCGAGCGCGAACGAGGCCCGCTGGGTGCTCCGCCGGCTGGCCGGGCCCGGCCGGCGGCCACCTGCTCCGGAGCCGGATGGTCGCCGCGTCCCGCGCAGTACCGGCCGTGGACGGCGCTTTCGCCTGCCCCTCTTCGCCTGGGCCACGGTCGCCGCCGCGATCGTGGTCGCCGTGGTCACCGGGACCGCGCTCACCCTCTGGACCGGAGAGGAGCCGCCGGCCACGGCGTCCGCGTCCTCGGGCATCGCCGTCCCACCGGGCATCCCCGCGCCGCTGCGAGAGCCGTTGCGCGAGCTGCACCAGGCGGCCGGCACCGGGCCGCTGATGGTGGGTCCCGTCACCCGCGTCGATGTCGCGGTGCAGCGGGCGCACTGGCAGACCGCGCGGCGGCGCCTCGACGAGCTGGTCCGCGCGAGCGTCCACGCCCGGGGCCTGGGGAACCTCTCCGCGGTGCAGGCGGCCGAGGTGCAGGCGGCGGCTGCCCGACTCGCCGCGGACCTGCCCGGCGCTCGTCGGCGCTGAGGGGGAACGGCCAGGTCCGCGGAGTGCGCGCGCGTTGCCCCGCTATGTACCATCGGGAGTCGGTCAAGACACTGGCTGGCTCTCTCCATGAAATAAGGGGGCATCCTGATGGAGCCCGTACGCCCGCTCGATATCGAGGTGTCCGTCGACGGCACCTCCGCGCTGGTCGTGCCCCGTGGCGAGATCGACCTCGCCACCCAGGCCGACTTCCGCGCCGTCCTGTCCGACCTGGTCGTGTCCGGACAGGTCAACCTGACCGTCGACCTCTCCGGGGTCGAGTTCATCGACTCCACCGGCCTCGGCGCGCTCATCGGGGCCCGCCGCCGGGTGCACGCATTCAACGGTTCGCTGACGCTTCGGGCTCCGAGCTCGCCGGTGATGAAGGTGTTCTCGGTGACCGGCCTGACCCGCGTGTTCGACATCGAGGAGCCCGAGGAGCAGGCCACCTCCGCCTCCTGACCGCGGTGTGGACCCGCGGGGCAGCTCAGCCGAGGGCGTGGTCGAGTGAGCTCCGCGGGCTGCGCCGCCACAGCACCACACCCGTCCACAGCATGAAGACCACATCGCCAGGACCCCGCTGCTCAGCGCGTCCTGGAGGTCTGCGTGGGCCGGCTCCGAGACCAGGCCCGCCCCCAGCACGCAGACCCCGGCAAGCGCCCAGGCCAGCAGGACCCGGGAGAACAGGCCCGAGGGCAGCATCGCCCAGGTGATGAGCAGCAGCGCCAGCCCAGTGGCAGCGAACAGGCCGGCTCCCAGATAGGCGGCTCTGCGTCGAGGGTCACCGCGCCGGCCGTCTCACCGGCGGTCGCCAGCTCGGCCGTCCCTGCAACCAGGGCTTCGCCTGCGATCTCGAGGACCACCCCGTCCGCCATCGCCACGGATGCGAACGCCCAGCGGGTGGCTGCGCCGGGAGCGGGCCAGGCGACCCCCACCCCGACCACGAAGGGTGCCCGCGCTGGTGGTCGACGGTGGCCTCACCGCCCTGTTCGGCATCGTGGGCCAGGTCGAGCTCGGCACCGTCGATGACGGTTACCAGGGGGTGCGGCGTGGCTCAGCGTGCCGCTGGTGCTGCTGATGACCGCACCGCCCGTGGCTCGCCGGCTGGCTCAGGCGGCCCGCAACTGGCGGGCATGAGCACCAAGATCCTCGTGCTCACCACCTTCGACCTCGACGAGTACGTCTACGCCGCCAGGTCGAGGAGTTCGTACGGCGTCCCGCCCCAGGCTCCGTCGACACCGCCAGGCTGTCGCCGCTCACGGCCCGCGAGCGCGAGGTGCTGACCGAGATCGGCCATGACCGGTCGAACGCCGAGATCGCCGCGCGGCCCTACCTGCGCGAGGCGACCGTCCAGACCCACGTCACCCGCACGCTGACCAAGCTCGCGCTGCGCGACCGTGCCCAGGCGGTGGTGGTCGCCGCGAGGCCGGCCTGGCCGGACGAGGGTGCGGTCGAGGCCTGACCGAGAACGGCACCACCCAAGACCGAACACCGGGTCGAACCCGATGGGTCCGCCCGGCGTTTCCGCTGGTCAGCCGGCGGGCAGATGGCGGAGGATGCGGGATTCGAACCCGCGAGGGCGTTAACCCAACCCGCTTTCCAAGCGAGCGCCATAGGCCACTAGGCGAATCCTCCGCGGGAGAGGTTACCGGTCGGAGGCGCTCGGCCGAAATCGGCTTCCCTCGGGTTGTCCGGACGGCCCGACTTGGGCGCCGCGAAGGCTCTCGCCTAGACTCGGGCCAACCCCCCGTGCGGCGATACCTCGCCCAACTCCCCCAGGGCCGGAAGGCAGCAAGGGCAAGCGAGCTCTTTCGGGTGCGCGGGGGGCCTTTTCGTCGGTGTCGCCGGTTAGGGTTCAGGACGTGGAAGCACCGCTCGCGCTGTACCGCCGCTACCGGCCGGAGACGTTTGCCGAGGTCATCGGCCAGGAGCACGTCACCGGACCGCTTCGGGCGGCGCTGAACAACAACCGCGTGCACCACGCGTACCTCTTCTCCGGCCCGCGCGGGTGCGGCAAGACCACCAGCGCGCGCATCCTGGCCCGCTGCCTCAACTGCGAGCAGGGCCCCACCGACGAACCCTGCGGGGTGTGCCGTTCGTGCGTCGACCTGGCCCGCGGCGGGCCGGGGTCCATCGACGTCATCGAGATCGACGCGGCGAGCCACGGTGGCGTCGACGACGCGCGCGACCTGCGCGAGCGGGCCTTCTTTGCGCCGGTGAACAGCCGCTACAAGGTCTACATCATCGACGAGGCGCACATGGTCTCCCCGCAGGGCTTCAACGCCCTGCTGAAGCTGGTGGAGGAGCCTCCGGAGCACCTGAAGTTCGTCTTCGCCACCACCGAGCCGGAGAAGGTCATCGGCACCATCCGGTCCCGGACCCACCACTACCCGTTCCGGCTGATCCCGCCGCGGACGCTGTCGGACTACCTGCGCGTGCTCTGCGACAAGGAGGGTGTGCAGATCGACCCGGCGGCGCTCCCGCTCGTCGTCCGGGCCGGCGGCGGCTCCGCGCGCGACACCCTGTCGGTCCTCGACCAGCTGATCGGCGGGGCCGGCCCGGAGGGCGTCACGTACGACCTGGCGACCGGTCTGCTCGGCTACACCCCGGACACCCTGCTCGACGAGGTGGTCGACGCGTTCGCGGCCGGCGACGGCCGCACGGTGTTCGGGGTCGTGGACAAGATCATCGAGACCGGCCAGGACCCGCGTCGCTTCACCGAGGACCTGCTGCGCCGGCTGCGCGACCTGCTCATCATCGCCGCGGTGCCGGACGCGCCGGCGACCGGCCTCATCGACGTGCCCGAGGACGTCGCGGAGCGACTCGTCGCGCAGGCGGCCCGGTTCGGTCGCGCCGAGCTCAGCCGGGCCGCGGACCTGGTTGCGGACGGGCTCACCGAGCTGAAGGGCGCCACCGCGCCCCGGCTGCTGCTCGAGCTCATCTGCGCGCGCGTGCTGCTGCCCGCCGCGGACGACAGCTCGGCCGGGATCATGGCCCGCCTCGACCGTCTCGAGAAGCGGATGTCGATCGAAGGTATCCCCTCGGCGGCGGCGCCTGCCCCGCGCCCGGCGGTGGCACCGCGCCCGGCGGAGGCACAGCAACAGGCGGGGGCGCAGCCTCCGGCGGCGGCATCGCGCTCGGTCCAGGCGCAGCCCCCGGCGCCTTCCCCGCACCCGGCCGAGGCATCCGGGGCGGCCGAGGCGCCACGCGAGCCCGCCCCGGCGGCGCCCGAGCCGCCACATGCCCCGGAGCCGGCACCGAGAGCCGAGCCACCGGCACCGCAGCCTGCCGCGGCATCCCCGGCCGCTGCGGGCGGACTGTCCCTCGTGGACGTGCGTCGCCTGTGGCCCGACGTGCTCGAGCGGGTGAAGACCCTGCGCCGCTTCACCTGGATCCTGCTCAGTCAGAACGCCCAGGTCTCCGCGGTGGACGACAAGACGCTCACCGTGGCGCTGGTGAATGCCGGGGCCCGCAACTCCTTCACCGGCGGCCGCAGCGACGAGATCCTCCGCCAGGCCCTCATCGACGTGATCGGTCACGACTGGCGCGTCGAGGCGATCGTGGACCCCTCGGCCGAGCCCGGGGCACACGACGTGACGGTCACCCGGCCCGCCGTACCACCCGAACCGCCGCCTTCGGCTCCCGACGCCGGACCAGGTCCCGAGCCGGGTCCGGGGCGGCCGGCCGCGCCGCCCGCCGAGGCGCAGGCCGAGGCGCAGGCCGAGGCGCAGGCCGCGCCGGCCCGCCGGCCGCCGGATCCGGCCGCGATCGCCAGCGCCCGCGAGGCCATCCAGGAGACGCGGCCGCAAGGACAGGCCCGGTCGCAGGAGCGGCCGACGGTCTCCGACGACGATGTCGACCCCGACGATCCCGACGCCGACGACCACGAGCTCGGTGGTGCCCAGCTTCTCGAGCGGGAGCTGGGTGCGAGGATCATCGAGGAGATCAGGCACGACTGACCCACCGGTCGGTGGTGTGCGACCCACGCGAGAGAGAGCCACGAGATGACTGAGGGAAACCCGTTCGGCGAGGGCGGCTTCGACATGAACGCGCTGCTCCAGCAGGCCCAGCAGATGCAACAGCAGATGGTCTCCGCGCAGGAGGAGATCGCCGCCACGACGGTCGAGGGGACCGTCGGTGACGGGCTGGTGACCGTCACCGTCAACGGCCACGGCGAGCTGGTCGGCGTCAAGATCCGCAAGGGCTCCTTCGACCCCGAGGAGACCGAGGACCTCGAGGACCTCATCGTGGCGGCCTACCGCGACGCCAAGGCCAAGGCCGACGAGCTGGCCCGCGAGAAGCTGGGACCGATCGCGGGCGGGTTTCCCGGGGGCGAGGGCGGTGGCCCCGGCACCTCGCTCGGCTTCTAGTCGATGTACGAAGGTGTCGTCCAGGACCTGATCGACGAGCTCGGCCGGTTGCCGGGAGTGGGTCCGAAGAGCGCCCAGCGCATCGCCTTCCACCTGCTCCAGGCCGATCCCGCGGACGTGCGCCGTCTCGCACAGGTGCTGGTCCAGGTCAAGGAGCGGGTGAAGTTCTGCGCAATCTGCGGCAACGTCGCGGAGGAAGAGACCTGCCGCATCTGCCGCGACCAGCGTCGCGATCCCGCGCTGATCTGCGTGGTGGAGGAGTCCAAGGATGTGGTGGCGATCGAGCGCACCCGGGAGTTCCGCGGCCGCTACCACGTGCTCGGCGGGGCGATCTCGCCGATCGAGGGCGTGGGTCCCGACGACCTGCGCATCCGCGAGCTGATGACCCGCCTCGCCGACGGCGTGGTCACCGAGGTGATCCTGGCCACGGACCCGAACCTCGAGGGAGAGGCGACCGCGACCTACCTCACACGCTTGCTCAAACCCATGGGGTTGCGCGTGACGCGACTTGCGAGTGGACTTCCGGTGGGTGGGGACCTGGAGTATGCAGATGAAGTGACGCTCGGACGGGCGTTCGAAGGGAGAAGAGCGGTCGATGAGTGAACCGGTGCAACCAGCTGCGCTCGACAGCGAGCTGGAGGACTTCGCCCAGCAGATCGCTGACCAGATCGAAAGCTTCCTGCTCGCCCTGCAGGCGATTGCCCGCGGCGAGGCGACGGGTGGCCAGGCGGTCTCGCTGCTCCTGCTCGAGGTCAGCCAGGTGCTGCTCGCCGGTGGCCGCCTCGGTGTGCACGCAGACTTCGACCCCGTCGAGGAGTACGAACCCGATGCCGGTCCGGACCCCGACCTGGACGCCATGCGGCTGCGCCTGGCGGTGCTGCTGGAGAGCGTCGACGCCTACGTGGAGCTCTTCGACCCCTACAGCGACCCACCGGAGACGATCTCGTCCCTGCTCTCCGACGACCTGACCAGCATCGCGACCGCGCTCGCGCACGGGCTGCAGCACTACCGTGCGGGCCGGGTTCGCGAGGCGCTGTGGTGGTGGCAGTTCTCGTACGTGTCCACGTGGGGCACGGAGGCGAGCGCCGTACTCCGTGCGCTGCAGTCGATCGTGGCCCACGACCGCCTCGACGCGGAGTTCGAGAGCGAGCAGGACCAGGTCGCCGCGGCCGACGAGCTGCTGGAGTCCGCCAACCCCTGAGCGGGACCGTCTTGCGATGCGTCGGCCCCCCCGGGGCCGAGAGGGCACCTCGGTAGACTCCTGCTCACCGGAGCCAACAAGACCTGAGGAGAACCGTGGGCATTGTCGTGCAGAAGTACGGGGGATCCTCCGTGGCGGACGCCGACAGCATCAAGCGGGTGGCCCAGCGGATCGTGGACACCAAGCGCGCCGGCAACGACGTGGTCGTCGTGGTCTCGGCGATGGGGGACACGACCGACGACCTGATCGACCTCGCGCAGCAGGTCTCCCCGCTGCCGTCGGGCCGCGAGCTGGACATGCTGCTGACCGCTGGCGAGCGCATCTCGATGGCGCTGCTGGCGATGGCGATCGGCAACCTGGGGCACGAGGCGCGTTCGTACACGGGCAGCCAGGCCGGGGTGATCACCGACAGCGTGCACGGTCGGGCGAAGATCATCGACGTCACGCCGGGCCGCCTCGAGCGGGCGCTCGAGAAGGGCGCGATCGCGATCGTGGCCGGCTTCCAGGGCGTCAGCCAGGACACCAAGGACATCACCACCCTCGGGCGTGGCGGTTCCGACACCACGGCCGTCGCGCTCGCTGCGGCGCTCAACGCCGACGTGTGCGAGATCTACAGCGACGTGGACGGTGTGTTCACCGCGGACCCGCGCATCGTGCCCACCGCGCGCAAGCGGGACAAGGTCTCCTACGAGGAGATGCTCGAGCTCGCCGCGTGTGGCGCCAAGATCCTGCACCTGCGGTGCGTGGAGTACGCCCGCCGCTACCGCATGCCCATCCACGTCAGGTCGTCGTTCAGCAACAAGACCGGGACCTGGATCACCGACGACGAAGAAGGAGGCGACGACGTGGAGCAGGCCATCATCGCCGGCGTCGCGCACGACCGCAGCGAGGCAAAGATCACCGTGGTCGGGGTCCCCGACAAGGTCGGCGAGGCGGCGCGCATCTTCGAGGCGCTCTCGGAGGCCGAGGTCAACATCGACATGGTGGTCCAGAACGTCTCTGCCGCGTCGACCAACCTCACCGACATCTCCTTCACGCTGCCACGCGACGACGGGCAGAAGGCCATGTCGTCCCTCGCGCGGATCAAGGACGAGGTCGGCTACGACTCGCTGCTGTACGACGACCAGATCGGGAAGGTCTCGCTGATCGGCGCGGGCATGCGTTCGCACCCGGGGATCACGGCCAAGTTCTTCGCGGCCCTGGCGTCGGCCGGCATCAACATCGAGATGATCTCCACCTCGGAGATCCGCATCTCGGTGATCGTCGACGAGGTGCAGGTGGACGAGGCGGTGGCCGCCACCCACAGCGCGTTCGACCTGGACTCCGAAGAGGTCGAGGCGGTCGTCTACGGAGGCACCGGCCGATGAGCGCGCACGACGGAGTCCGTCTCGGCATCGTCGGCGCCACCGGCCAGGTCGGCGAGGTGATGCGGCGCATCCTGCTCGAGCGAGAGTTCCCGATCGCCGAGGTCCGGTTCTTCGCCTCCGCCCGGTCGGCGGGCAAGACGCTCAGCTGGGGCGGCCGCGAGGTCGTCGTCGAGGACGCCGCCACCGCCGACCCTGACGGCTTGGACATCGCGCTGTTCTCCGCGGGCGGCACGACCTCGCGCGAGCTGGCGCCGAAGTTCGCCGCCGCGGGCGCGGTCGTGGTCGACAACTCCTCGGCCTGGCGGATGGACCCCGACGTGCCGCTGATCGTCAGCGAGGTGAACCCCCACGCCGTCCAGGAGGCGCGCAAGGGGATCATCGCCAACCCGAACTGCACGACGATGGCTGCCATGCCGGTGCTGCGCCCCCTTCACGACGAGGCCGGCCTGGTGCGGCTCATCGCCAGCACGTACCAAGCCGTGTCGGGCTCCGGTGTCGCGGGGGTGCGTGAGCTCGCCGACCAGGTGGCTGCGGTCGCCGACCGAGGACCCGAGCTGGCGCACGACGGCTCCGCCGTGGAGCTGCCGGCGCCCTCGAAGTACGTCCGCCCCATCGCCTTCAACGTGCTGCCGATGGCCGGTTCGGTCGTCGACGACGGCACGGACGAGACGGACGAGGAGCAGAAGCTCCGCAACGAGAGCCGCAAGATCCTCGGCATCCCGGAGCTGCGGGTGTCCGGCACCTGCGTGCGGGTGCCGGTCTACACGGGCCACTCGCTGTCGCTCAACGCCGAGTTCGCGCGGCCGCTGCCGGCCAAGCGGGCGGAGGAGCTGTTGCGGGACGCGCCGGGTGTGGTGCTCACCGACGTGCCGACGCCTCTTGAAGCAGCCGGCAAGGACCCCAGCTACGTCGGCCGGATCCGCCAGGATCCCGGTGTCGAGGACGAGCGTGGGCTCGCGCTCTTCGTCAGCAACGACAACCTCCGCAAGGGCGCTGCCCTGAACACGGTGCAGATCGCCGAGCTCGTCGCTGCGTCTCGTCGCTGACCGCGACTCCGGCCGGTCCGCGCGGAACGTCGCACTCCTCGGCGCTCGTCTCCCTTGGCGCCTCCACGGCCGCGACGCCGAGGTGCCCCTAACGCACGTCGTGCTCGGGACCGCGATCCGGCAGCTCGACGTTGCGAGTGGACACCCAGGAGGCCAGCCAGAACGCCGCCGCACTGATCACCGGTGTAGCCACGAACATCCAGCTGGACAAGGGCGCTGACATCTGGACGACGAAAGCCACGATCGCCGTGATCCCCACGCCGAGGAGGCTGGTGCTGCGCGCCTCCGGCACGCGGAATGCAGCAAGCAAGCCAGCGCCGAGCAGCACCATCAACGCGAAGATCGCCACGAGCAACAACAGGCCGGGACCCCCGCCGCAGGACTTCGTGCCCCGCAGGGCGTCGCAGCCGAGCAGCCCGCCGTACGTCGCCCCTGCCGCGAACAGGCCGACCAACAGCCCGGTGACCACGGTCACCAGCGGGGATGGCAACGCCGGCACCGACGTGCGTGCTCTCCGCGCCGCCCTGCGGCCGCGTCCCGACTCACGCACGGCCGGAGCGGCTCCCGCAGTGTCCTGCTGAGCGGGCATCGCCACCGAGGTCGGTGCCTCGCTGGCGGCACCCTCCCGGCCGGTCCCCTCATCGTCCGCACGACCTGCCGCCGAGGCGTCGGGTTCGTCCGCGGGAACCTCCGCCGGCACCGGTACGTCCGGCGGCGGCTCAGATCGCGCGGGCTCGACATGTTCCGCGGTCGCAGGCTGAGGCTCCGGCGCCGCCGGCCCGGCCGCCGTCTCGGCGGGCTCGGCGCCTTGCCGGGATCGGCCGCCCCGCCCACGCCGTCCGAAGAGTGAGGGCAGCTCGAGGTTCGGCTCCTTGGCGCCTTCCTGCGTCGGCTTCTCGCCCATGCGGGAAGTGTGCCAGACCCGCACCACCCCGACCGGCCGGCGCGGTGACGAACCCCATGATCCGGACGTACCGGGGCACAAGGTCCCGTGCTTAATCGGGACCTTTGCCTCCTGAATCGGACGGAACCGGGTGTCAAGATTCCCAGGTTGTTTCCGTAGAAAAGCAAGAGACGTTCCGGGAGTCCCCGTGTCACGAACGATCCCAGCTCCGCAGCCCGTCCAGGAGCCGGCGCCGACCGCCGCGGGCCGCCCGGGCGTCATGCTCGCGCTGGCCACGGTCGGCTTCGCCCTCAACTTCTGGGCCTGGGCGCTGCTCAGCCCGCTCGGCCCCCTGTTCCGTGACCAGGGCACCCTCGGCGCGCTGACCGACTCGCAAGTGGCCCTCATCGTGGCCGTGCCGGTCATCGTCGGCTCGATCGGCCGGATCCTCGCCGGCGCCCTGACCGACAAGCTCGGTGGCCGCGCGATGTTCGCCGTCGTCTCGGCGCTGACCATCATCCCGGTGCTGTTCATCGGCTTCTACGGTCAGACGGACTACGCCGCGCTGCTGCTCGGCGGCTTCTTCCTGGGCATCTCGGGCACCTCGTTCGCGGTCGGTGTCCCGTTCGTGAACTCCTGGTACCCGCCCCAGCGCCGTGGCCTGGCCGTCGGCATCTTCGGCGCCGGCATGGGCGGCACCGCGATCAGCGCGCTGACCACGGTCAAGCTCTACACGAACGTGGGCGACAAGGCGCCGTTCCTGGCCACGTCGGTCGCCCTGGCGCTCTTCACCGTCGTTGCCTGGGTCTTCATGAAGGACGCTCCCGGCCGCGCCCCCGCCGCACCGCTCCTGCCGCGCCTCAAGGCCAACCTGAAGCTGCCGATCACCTGGCAGGCCTGCGTGCTGTACTCCGTGGCCTTCGGTGGCTACGTCGCCTTCTCGGTCTACCTGCCCGCCTACCTCAAGACCGCCTACGGCCTCGAGCCAGCCGACGCGGCGAACCGGATGGCCGGGTTCGTGCTCCTCGCCGTGCTGATGCGCCCGGTGGGTGGGTGGCTCTCGGACCGGCTCGGCGCCATCCGCGTCCTCGCCGTCGGGTACGGCGTCGTGGTGGCCGGTGCTGCCGTCGCCTCCACCACGCCGATCCTGGAGCACGTCGGCACGTTCGCCTTCCTCGCCATGGCGATCGCCCTCGGCTCCGGCACCGGCGCGACGTTCGCGCTGATCGCGAAGGTGACCGACCCGTCCCGAGTGGGCGGTGTCACCGGCATCGTCGGCGCTGCCGGCGGCCTGGGTGGCTTCGTCCCGCCGCTGATCATGGGGTATGTCTACGGCCGCACGGACTCGTACGCGATCGGCCTCTGGCTGCTCGCGCTGACCGCCGCGCTGACCGTCGTCCTCACGCTGACGGTGGTGCGCCGCACGGCCAACGCCCACGCGGCCGAGGCGCTCGAGGCCGAGGCTGCCGCCCTTTCCACGGCGTGAGGCGCTAGGTAAAGTCCAAGGAACTCCACAAACCAACATCGTGAGGATCGTGCGTGAGCGCTGACGTCCAGCCCCAAGGAAAGCAGAACGGACGGGGGCGGCCCGGCATGGACGACGCCCTCACCGACGCCCTGGTGAGGAGCCGCCGGTACTTCACCAAGGGCACCGTCTCCGAGGACCTGCGGACGCTGACCAAGCGCGGCGGCCGGGAGGCCGACGACTTCTACCGCGACCGCTGGAGCCACGACAAGGTGGTGCGTTCCACGCACGGGGTGAACTGCACCGGGTCGTGCTCGTGGAAGGTGTACGTCAAGGACGGCATCATCACCTGGGAGACCCAGCAGACCGACTACCCGTCGGTCGGTCCGGACTCCCCGGAGTACGAGCCCCGCGGCTGCCCGCGTGGCGCGGCGTTCTCCTGGTACACCTACTCACCCACCCGGGTCCGCTACCCCTACATCCGCGGCGCCCTGCTGCAGATGTACCGCGAGGCGAAGTCCCAGCACGACGGCGACCCGGTCAAGGCCTGGGCGCACATCGTGGAGAACCCGCGCCGCTCCACGCACTACAAGTCCGCGCGCGGCAAGGGCGGCCTGGTGCGCGCGACGTGGGAGGAGGCCACCGAGCTGGTAGCCGCTGCCCACGTCTACACGATCGAGAAATGGGGCCCGGACCGCGTCGCCGGCTTCTCGCCGATCCCCGCGATGTCGCAGGTCTCGCACGCGTCCGGCGCGCGGTTCGTGAACCTCATCGGCGGCTCGATGCTGAGCTTCTACGACTGGTACGCCGACCTCCCGGTCGCGTCTCCCCAGGTGTTCGGCGACCAGACCGACGTGCCGGAGTCGGGAGACTGGTGGAACGCCGGCTACCTGGTGATGTGGGGCTCGAACGTCCCGGTCACCCGCACCCCCGACGCGCACTGGATGACCGAGGCGCGTTACCGCGGCCAGAAGGTCGTGGCGGTGAGCCCCGACTACGCCGACAACGTGAAGTTCGCCGACGACTGGCTGCCGGCGCGTCCGGGCACCGACGCCGCCCTGGCGATGGCGATGGGCCACGTGGTGCTCAAGGAGTTCTTCGTCGACCGGCAGACGCCGTACTTCCTCGACTACGTGAAGAAGTACACCGACCTGCCGTACCTCGTGAAGCTGGACGAGGTCTCGACGGACCCGAGCGGCCGGGAGACCTACGTCCCGGGCAAGTTCCTCACCGCCTCCGACCTCGCCGCCTTCGAGCACGAGGAGAACGCCCACTTCAAGACCGTGCTCCTCGACGCCCGCACGGACGAGCCGACCGTCCCCAACGGGTCGCTCGGCCACCGCTACGGCGACAGCGGCGTCGGGCGCTGGAACCTCGACCTCGACGGCGTCGACCCGAAGCTGACGTTGATCGACACCTCCGGCGACAGCGTCGAGGTGCGGCTCCCGCGCTTCGACACCCCTGACGGCGCCCCGCGCGAGCTGGTCCGCGGCGTGCCCACGCGCCGGGTCGGCGGGCACCTGGTCACCACGGTCTTCGACCTGCTGCTCGCGCGGTACGGCGTCGGCCGCGACGGCCTGCCCGGCGAGTGGCCGACCGGGTACGACGACGCCGCCACCCCGGGCACCCCGGCCTGGCAGGAGGCGATCACCGGCGTGCCGGCCCAGGCCGCCGAGCGGGTGGGGCGCGAGTTCGCGCAGAACGCCGAGGAGTCGCGCGGCCGCTCGATGATCATCATGGGCGCGGGCACCAACCACTGGTTCCACTCCGACACGATCTACCGCACGTTCCTGACGCTGACCACGCTCACCGGCTGCCAGGGCGTGAACGGCGGCGGCTGGGCGCACTACGTCGGGCAGGAGAAGGTGCGGCCGCTCACCGGGTACACCCAGGTGGCCAACGCGCTGGACTGGAACCGGCCGCCGCGCAACATGATCCAGACCGCGTACTGGTACCTCCACACCAACCAGTTCCGCTACGACCAGTTCGGTGCGGACACCTTGTCGGCGATCACCGGGAAGGGCCAGCTCGCGGGCAGGGCGACCGCCGACGTCATCGCGCAGAGCGCGCGGATGGGCTGGATGCCGTCGTACCCTACCTTCGACCGCAACCCCCTGGACCTGTGCGACGAGGCCGCCGCCGCCGGCAAGCCGGTGGGCGACCACGTCGTCGAGCAGCTGAAGTCGGGTGAGCTCGGTTTCGCCTGCGAGGACCCGGACGCGCCGGAGAACTTCCCGCGCATCCTCTCGGTGTGGCGGGCGAACCTGCTCGGCTCCTCGGGCAAGGGCAACGAGTACTTCCTCAAGCACCTGCTCGGCACCGACAACGCGGTCCGCGCGAGCGAGACGCCCGAGGGCGTGCGCCCGCAGGACGTGACCTGGCGCGAGCAGGCGCCCGAGGGCAAGCTCGACCTGCTGGTCACCATGGACTTCCGCCAGACCAGCACGACGGTGTTCTCCGACGTGGTGCTGCCCGCCGCGACGTGGTACGAGAAGCACGACCTGAACACCACCGACATGCACCCGTTCGTGCACTCGTTCAACCCCGCCATCGCGCCGCCGTGGCAGGCCCGCACCGACTGGGACGCGTGGCAGACGATCGCGGCGAAGTTCAGCGAGCTCGCCGGGCCACGTCTGGGGCTCCGCAAGGACGTCGTGGCGGTGCCGCTCATGCACGACACCCCGGACGCGATGGCCAACCCGCACGGCGTCGTCCGCGACTGGAAGAAGGGGGAGTGCGAGCCGGTCCCCGGCGTGACCATGCCCAAGCTGGTCGAGGTCGAGCGGGACTACGGCGCGGTGATCGACAAGTTCAACGCGCTCGGCCCGCTGATGGACACCCTCGGTGCCACCACCAAGGGCGTCACCTTCGAGCTGAGCAGGCAGGTCGACTACCTCAGGCACAAGAACGGCACCATCCGTGGCGGTGCCGCCGACGGCCGGCCGTCGCTGAAGCGAGACGTGCACGTGTGCGAGGCGATCCTCGCCCTGTCGGGTACGACGAACGGGCACCTGGCCACGCAGGGCTTCAAGACCCTGGAGAAGCGCACCGGCACCAAGATGGCCGACCTCGCCGAGGAGCACGAGGGCAAGCAGGTCACCTTCGCCGACACGCAGTCCGCGCCGGTGCCGGTGATCACCTCGCCGGAGTGGTCCGGCTCGGAGCACGGCGGCCGGAGGTACACCCCGTTCGCCATCAACGTCGAGCGGCTCAAGCCGTGGCACACGCTCACCGGCCGGATGCACTTCTACCTCGACCACGACTGGATGGCCGAGCTCGGGGAGGGCCTCCCGGTCTACCGCCCGCCGCTGAACATGGGCGCGCTGTTCTCCGAGCCGTCGGTGGGTCACCTGCACGAGGGGCCGACCACCGACGACCAGGTCGCCGGTCTGACCGTGCGCTACCTGACGCCGCACAACAAGTGGTCGATCCACTCGGAGTACCAGGACAACCTGTTCATGCTGTCGCTCTCGCGCGGCGGCCCGAGCATCTGGATGAGCGACAAGGACGCCGCGAAGGTGGGCATCGCCGACAACGACTGGATCGAGGCGGTCAACCGCAACGGCGTCGTCGTGGCCCGGGCGATCGTGTCGCACCGGATGCCCGAGGGCACGGTGTACATGTACCACGCGCAGGACCGCCTGATCGACGTACCGATCGCCGAGACCTCCGGCAAGCGCGGCGGCATCCACAACTCGCTCACGCGGCTGCTGGTCAAGCCCAGCCACCTGATCGGCGGCTACGCGCAGCTGGCGTTCGCGTTCAACTACCTGGGCCCCACCGGCAACCAACGAGACGAGGTGACCGTGATCCGCAAGCGCAGCCAGGAGGTCCAGTACTGATGAGGGCCATGGCACAGATGGCCATGGTGATGAACCTCGACAAGTGCATCGGGTGCCACACCTGCTCGGTGACCTGCAAGCAGGCCTGGACCAACCGGTCCGGCACGGAGTACGTCTGGTTCAACAACGTGGAGACCCGTCCGGGGCTCGGCTACCCGCGCACGTACGAGGACCAGGAGAAGTGGAAGGGCGGCTGGGAGCTGAACTCCCGCGGCCGCCTGAAGCTGAAGGCCGGCGGTCGCTTCAAGAAGCTCATGACCATCTTCTCCAACCCGAAGCTGCCGTCGATCGACGAGTACTACGAGCCGTGGACCTACGACTACGCCACGCTCACCGACGCTCCCGCCCAGGAGCACACCCCGGTGGCGCGGCCGAAGTCGCTGATCTCCGGCAAGGACATGAAGATCGAGTGGTCGGCGAACTGGGACGACGACCTCGGCGGCTCGACGGCGAACACCCACGCCGACCCGATGCTGAAGAACATCGCCGACAAGGTGAAGTTCGAGTTCGAGCAGACCTTCATGTTCTACCTGCCGCGCATCTGCGAGCACTGCCTGAACCCGTCCTGCGCGGCGAGCTGCCCGAGCGGCGCGATCTACAAGCGCTCCGAGGACGGCATCGTGCTCGTCGACCAGGACCGCTGCCGCGGCTGGCGGATGTGCGTGTCCGGCTGCCCCTACAAGAAGGTCTACTTCAACCACCGCACCGGCAAGGCCGAGAAGTGCACCTTCTGCTTCCCGCGCATCGAGGTGGGCCTGCCGACAGTGTGCTCGGAGACGTGCGTGGGCCGGCTGCGCTACATCGGCCTGATGCTCTACGACGCCGACAAGGTGCTCGAGGCCGCCGCGACCCCGGACGAGCAGGGGCTCTACGAGGCGCAGCGCGAGGTCTTCCTCGACCCGTTCGACCCGCAGGTGCAGCGCGAGGCCGAGCGCGCCGGGATCCCGCACGACTGGATCGAGGCCGCCCAGCGCTCGCCGATCTACGCCCTGATCAACAAGTACAAGGTCGCCCTGCCGCTGCACCCGGAGTACCGCACCATGCCGATGGTCTGGTACATCCCGCCGCTGTCGCCGGTGGTCGACGTGGTGAAGGAGACCGGCGAGGACGCCGAGGACACGGGCAACCTGTTCGCGGCCATCGACGCGCTGCGCATCCCCGTCGAGTACCTCGCCGAGCTCTTCACCGCCGGTGAGGTGGAGCCCGTGGACGCGGTGCTGAAGAAGCTGGCGGCGATGCGCTCCTACATGCGCGACATCAACCTGGGCCGCAACCCCGACGGCGAGATCCCCGCGGCGGTCGGGCATGAGCGAGGAGGACATGTACGACATGTACCGCCTGCTCGCCATCGCCAAGTACGACGAGCGTTACGTGATCCCGCCGGCGCACGCCGAGCAGGCGCACGCCCTGGAGGAGATCGCCACCGAGTGCTCGCTGAACTACGACGGCGGTCCCGGCATGGGGGGCTCCGGCCCGTTCGGCGAGGGCTCGGGAGCCCCGACCCCGATCGCGGTCGAGAACTTCGCGATGCTGCAGAACCGGCAGAGCGCCGACACGCTCGCCGGCCCGGCGAGCAAGACCTCGCGGGTGAACCTGCTCAACTGGGACGGCAAGGGCGCGCCGAGCGGGCTGTTCCCGCCGCGGTCGGACGCGCCCGCGGCGGTGGACGGCACCGCCGCCGGCCTCACCGGAGGCACCGGCGTGGAGCACTCCGAGGCGGAGACGCAGGCCGGCCCCCTCGGCGAGCACAGCGGCCGCAACATCGCCGAGGAGCGCACCGGCGGCAGGACCGGCCGCCGCCGGCGAGCACCCGAGTGAGGACGACGAGACGTGAGACGCAAGTACCCCAAGCCCTCGCTGGACGCCGGACCAGCTGCTGGTGGCCTGGCAGTCGGCCTCGCTGCTCCTCGACTACCCCGACGAGGGGCTGCGGGACCGGCTCGACGTGGTGCGGACGGCATCCCGGCGGCTGCCCGACGAGATCGGCGCGTCGCTGCGCGAGGTCGTCGACCACCTCGAGGGCACGCCGCTGCAGGACCTGCAGGTCGACTACGTGGAGACCTTCGACACCCGGCGGCGGTGCAACCTCTTCCTCACCTACTTCGCCCACGGTGACACCCGCAAGCGGGGCACGGCCCTGCTGCGGTTCAAGCAGACCTACCTGCGCTCGGGGTTCGTGCTCGACGAGGGCGAGCTGCCCGACCACCTGTGCGTGGTCCTGGAGTACGCCGCCACCGTCGACCAGGAGCTCGGGCGCCGGCTGATCCTCGACCACCGGGCGGGCCTGGAGCTGCTGCGGCTCTCCCTGCGGGACCGACGCTCCCCGTGGGCGCCGGCCGTGGACGCGGTGTGCGCCACGCTGCCGCCGCTGCGGGGCGAGGAGATGGACGCCGTACGACGTCTGGCCGCGGAAGGCCCACCGGAGGAGGAGGTCGGTCTCGACCCCTACGTGACCGCCGACCTCGACCCCGCGATCGCCCACGCCGCAGGACAGCAGCCGCTGCCGATGCCGACGATGCCAGGAGCCCGTTCATGAACCAGTTCCTTTGGGTGGTCCTGCCCTACATCTTCCTGACCGTCTTCGTGGTCGGTCACGTGTGGCGCTACCGCTACGACAAGTTCGGGTGGACCACGCGCTCCTCGCAGCTCTACGAGAAGCGGCTGCTGCGGATCGCCAGCCCGCTGTTCCACTTCGGGATCCTGATCGTCTTCCTCGGCCACGTGATGGGGCTGGCGGTGCCGAAGTCGTGGACCACCGCGATGGGCATGAGCGAGGCGCTCTACCACCTCTCGGCGGTCACGATCGGCTCGGTCGCCGGCTTCGCCACGGTCGTGGGCATGGTGCTGCTGATCTACCGGCGCCGCACCGTCGGCCCGGTTTTCACCGCGACCACGAAGATGGACAAGTTCATGTACGCGGTGCTGGCCACCGTGATCCTCCTCGGCATGGTCAACACCGTGGTGGCCAACGCGCTCACCCACTACGACTACCGGGAGGGCGTCTCGATCTGGTTCCGCAGCATCTGGCGCTTCCAGCCCCGGCCGGGGCTGATGGCCGACGCCCCGATCAGCTTCCAGCTGCACGGGATGCTCGCGATGTTCCTCTTCGCGCTCTGGCCGTTCACCCGGCTGGTGCACGTGTTCAGCGCCCCGCTGGGCTACCTGACGCGTCCCTACATCGTCTACCGCAGCCGCGACGCCCAGGCGCTGGGCAGCCACCGCCCGCGCCGCGGCTGGGAAAGGATCGGGTCCTGATGTGTGAGCACTGCGGTTGCCGCGGCGTCGAGCCGATTGCCGAGCTGATGGACGAGCACCTCTCCCTGCTCGACCTGGCCGGCGACATCCGGCGGGCGCTGAGCGCCGGGGACCGGGCGACCGCCGTCGCCCACCTCGACGTGCTGGCCCGGCACCTGACCGCGCACGTCCGGCGCGAGGAGGCCGGCGTCTTCACCGCGATGCGGGCGCAGGGCGACTTCGTGGAGGAGGTCGAGACGCTCGAGGCCGAGCACGTGACCTTCGACGACGCGGTCGCCGGCCTGGACCCCGACTCACCGGTGTTCGAGGACTCCGTCGCGCGGCTGCTGCGCGAGCTCGACGAGCACGTCGAGCGGGAGAACCTCGGGATCTTCCCGGTCTCGGTCGTGACGCTGGGCGCGACCGGCTGGGAGACGGTGAACCGCGCCCACACGGCGTCCCCGAGCTTCCTGCGCGCGCCCACCCCCTCCGCTGGCCATCCCGCCGTTTAACACGGTCCCGTGGTGAACGGGCACTCCCCGCGGTGATTTCACCACGGGCAGCGGCAGTTCCGTGTGGGAAGTGCGGACCGGCCGACCCGCGGCCGGCGCGACCCGCGCGGCCGCCACCGGCGCCCGCGCGCCGGCGCGTGACGGGCGTCCCGGACGCGACAGAAGGCCCCCGCACAGCGGGGGCCTTCTTCGCGTGCATCGGTCGGGCTGACAGGATTTGAACCTGCGGCCTCCTCGTCCCGAACGAGGCGCGCTACCAAGCTGCGCCACAGCCCGAACACCGCGGGTGAGTCTACCTGAGGGCTTCCTCGCTCAGGAAATCGGCCCCGGCGTCAGCCGCACAAGGCTCGCCTCCGGCCGGCAGCAGAACCGCACCGGGGCGTACGGCGAGGTGCCGAGCCCGCCCGACACGTGCAGCCAGGACGATCCCGGTGCGCCTGCGGGGGCGTGTGCCGGGTGCCGGTGCAGGCCCTTCGCGCGGGCCGTGTCGAGGTCGCAGTTGGTGACCAGCGCGCCCCTGCCGGGCAGGCACAGCTGCCCACCGTGGGTGTGGCCGGCGAAGATCGCGTCGTACCCGTCGGCGGCGAACCGGTCCAGGACCCGCAGGTACGGCGCGTGGGTGACGGCCACCCGCACGTCGGCCGTCGGGTCGGCGGGGCCCGCGACGGCGGCCAGGTCGTCGTACTCCAGGTGAGGGTCGTCGACGCCGGCGAAGGCGAACGTGGTGTCGCCGACCTTCAGGGTGTCCCGACGGTTGTCGAGGTCGAGCCAGCCGCCGTCGACCAGGGCCGAGCGCAGCTCGCGCCACGGCAGCTGGGGGCTCGAGGTGTTGCGCCGGCCGTCGTCGGGAAGCAGGTAGCGCACCGGGTTGCGCAGCGTCGGGGCGAAGTAGTCGTTGGAGCCCAGGACGAAGACACCGGGACGCTCCAGCAGGCCCTCGAACGCCTCCAGCAACACCGGCACCGCGTACATGTGCGCCAGGTTGTCCCCGGTGTCCACCACCAGGTCCGGCTCCAGGTCCGCCAGCGCGCGCACCCAGGCCCGCTTGCGGTGCTGCGACGGGGTCAGGTGCAGGTCGGACAGGTGGAGCACCGTGAGCGGCCGGTGGCCCGCCGGCAGCACCGGCAGCTCCACCTCCCGCAGGGCGAACCACCGGACCTCGACTCCGGCGCTGTAGGCCAGGCCGGCGGCCCCGGCGGCGGCCGCCGCTCCCGCGGCGCGGCCGAGGAGACGCGCGCTCGCACGGGCGGAGCTGCGGGTGGGTGCGGCCATGGCCCCAGCCTGCCACAGCCGGTGACCCGGTTCCCGGCGGCCACGGGGAGGCAACCATCGGGCTGCCAGAATGGGGCTGTGAGTGAGCTCAAGGACCGCCTTCGTACCGACCTGACCGCCGCCATCAAGGCCCGCGACGAGCTGCGTTCCTCGACGCTGCGCATGGTCCTGGCCGCGGTCACCAACGCGGAGGTGGCCGGCAAGCAGGCCCGCGAGCTGTCCGACGACGACGTGGTGGGCGTGCTCAGCACGGAGGCGAAGAAGCGGCGCGAGGCCGCCACCGCCTTCGCGGACGCCGGTCGCGCCGAGAGCGCCGCCAAGGAGCGAGCCGAGGCCGACGTGATCGCCGACTACCTGCCCGCCCAGCTCAGCGAGGACGAGATCCGGCAGCTCGTGGCCGAGACGATCGCGTCGCAGGGCGTCGCCGGGGACGGCATGCGCGCGATGGGCAAGGTCATGGGCGCGCTCCAGCCGCGCACCAGGGGCCGCGCCGACGGCGCCCTCGTGTCTGCGGAGGTGCGCCGCCAGCTCGGCGGCTGACGACGGCGACGGCCCCCGGCGCGCCCGGGCGGTCAGCCGTTGCCGTTGCCGTTGCCGTTGCCGTTGCCGTTGCCGTGCCCGGGCTTGGCGCCGCCACCGGTGTTGCCGCCGGTGTTGCCACCGGTGTTGCCGCCGGTGTTGCCGCCGGTGTTGCCGCCGCCGCCGTTGTTGTTCTGCGGCGTGGGGGTCGGCGGGACGTACGGCGTCCCGTTCGAGACGTAGATGGTGACCGTGGTGCCGGTGGCGGCCGTCGCGCCCGAGCCGGGGGTGGTGTAGGCCACCGTGCCGGCGGAGTACGCGCTGTTGACCGTCGGTCCGACGACCGGGTTGAACCCCGCCTTGCGCAGCACCTCGGCGGCGTGCTTCGTGTCATAGCCGTAGACCGAGGGCACGCTGACCTGCTGGCCGGCGATGGCCGTCGGGTCCGGGCTGTGGAACTTGGCGTCCGGAAGCCACTTCTGGATGACGTGCATGGCGTCGCCCCACATCGGGCCGGCGGTCGTCGAGCCGTGGGCGCCGCTCACGTAGACGCCGCCGATGGTCTGGCCGTTGAGGCTCAGCCAGTGACCCTGCCCGTTTGCGCCGGCGATCATCGAGGCGCCCACCAGGTTGGGCGTGTAGCCGATGAACCACACGGCGCGGTTGCTGTCGGTCGTACCGGTCTTCGACGCGGACTCCTGGTTCAGCGCCAGCCCGGCGCCGTAGCCGAAGCCACCCGGCTCCTGCACGCCGCGCAGCACGTCGTTCACCGCGTCCGCCACCGCGTGGGGCAGCACCTGCCGGCACTGCGTCGGGAACGTCTCGAGGGGCTTGCCCGAGCTGTCCAGAACCTCGGTGACCGGTCGCGGGTCGCAGTACACGCCGCGGCCGGCGAAGGTGGCGTAGGCCGAGGCCATGGTCAGCGGGTTGGTGTCGACGATGCCGAGCGTGAAGGGCGGGTAGACCTGGCTGTCGGGGACGCTGACACCCATCGCCCGGGCCAGCTTCACCGGCTCGCACAGGCCCGTCCGCTCCTCGAGCTGGGCGAAGAAGGTGTTCACCGACAGCTGCGTGCCGGTGTAGAGGTTGAAGGTGCCCGAGCCCGTGGAGTTGTTGACGTTCCAGGTGTTGGTGCCCTGGAACGTGCCGTTGCAGCCGCGGTAGTTGTGCACCGGGATGGACAGGCTCTGCGGCGCGTTGATCCGGGTGGACAGCGGGATGCCCTGCTTGATCGCGGCCGCGAGCACGAACGCCTTGAACGTGGAGCCGGCCTGGAAGCCGTTGGCGTCGCCGTACTGCGGGGGCACCACGTAGTTGAGGAAGGTCTGGCCCTTCTTCTTGTCGGTGCCCATCGGTCGCGACTGGGCCAGGGCGCGTACGTCGCCGGTCCCCGGCTCCACGAGCGCCAGGCCGCCGATCGCCTGGTCCGTCGGGTGCACGTGCTTGCGCACCGAGTCGTCCGCGGCCTTCTGGAAGCGGGGGTCGAGCGTGGTCTTGATGGTCAGGCCGCCGGTGTTGAGCAGCCGACGACGCTCGTTCTCGGTCTTGCCGAACGCCTTGTCGGCCATGAGGTACTGCACCACGTAGTCGCAGAAGAACGGCGCCACCGATGAGACGCAGCCGTTGCTGGAGGTGGTGACCTTGAGGCCGAGCGGCTTCGCCTTGGCGGCCTGGGCCTCGGCGTCCGAGATCACGTTCAGCTGCGCCATGCGGTCCAGGACCACGTCGCGCCGCTGCCGGGCGGCCGCCGGGTGGCTGGTCGGGTCGTAGCCCGTGGGGTTCTTGACCAGGCCGGCCAGCATCGCCGCCTGCCGCAGCGTGAGCTTCGAGGCGGGGACGGAGAAGTAGTGCCGGGCCGCGGACTGGATGCCGTAGGCACCGTCGCCGAAGTAGGCGATGTTGAGGTAGCGCTCGAGGATCCAGTTCTTGGAGTACTGCCGTTCGAAGGCGATGGCGTAGCGCAGCTCGTTCAGCTTGCGCTGGTAGGTCTCCGCCGTGGCGGCCAGCTGCTGCTTCTTCGTGTGCGCCTGGTTGAGCAGCGTCATCTTCACCATCTGCTGGGTGATCGAGGAGCCGCCCTGCACCGTGCCGCCGGACGTCTGGTTGGTGACGAACGCGCGCAGCGTGCCCTTCAGGTCCAGCGCACCGTGCTGGTAGAAGCGGTAGTCCTCGATCGACACGATCGCCTTGCGCATGATCGGCGCCACCTTGGACAGCGGCACGTTGACGCGGTTCTGGTCGTAGAGCGTGGCCAGGGTGGACCCGTCGGCGGCGAGCACCCGGGTGCGCTGCGGCAGCGGCTCGGCCTTGAGCTTGGCTGGGAGCTTCTCCATCGTGTCGGCGACGTTGCGCGCCCCGATGCCGGCGATCCCGGCGAAGGGGATGGCCAGGCCGGCGACCAGCACACCCATCACGGCAGCGGTCGCCAGCATCACTCCGAGGTGCGAGAGGATCGCGGACGGCTGGAGGCTGTCTGCTCTGCGACGCGGCATGCGACAAGGGTACGGGAACCACCGCAGACCCCGGGGATAGCGGACTTCGCCGGCGGTGTCACGCACCTGCGGCCGTCCGGCGAGTCGGCGCGGCCGGCCAGGGCTGGTCTGATCGGACTAGCCGGACGGACCGCACGAGTCACAGCAGTCGCAAGAACCGCGCCGGAGCGGTTCAGATCACCTGTCGCAGGACGATCGGCCCGTCACAGTAGTCACTTCGGACTACCCCAAGTTGCTCCCTCTGTGTCTGTTTCATGCCGGTATCACTCTTTACCTTTTCTAGTGGGGATTGACTCGCTGCGGCCCGTTGGGAGCGGGCCCTCTCGGAGGGACAAGCAAGATGACCTGGAACGAAGACTGGGCGACCAAGGCGCTGTGCAACCAGGCGCGCCCGGACGAGCTGTTCGTGCGTGGGGCTGCACAGAACCGGGCCAAGCAGCTGTGCATGGGCTGCCCGGTCCGTACCGAGTGCCTCGCCGAGGCGCTCGACAACCAGATCGAGTGGGGGGTCTGGGGCGGCATGACCGAGCGCGAACGCCGAGCGCTCCTGCGTCGCCGGCCGAACGTGACCTCCTGGCGCAACCTGCTCGAGACGGCCATGGCCGACCACGAGGCCACCGTCGTCGCGATGGCAGCCACCGCCGTCACCGCCTGACCGCTCACCCGGTCAGCAGCTGCCCGACCAGGCGCAGTCCGTCGAGGTCGTGCACGTCGCTGGCCAGGGCCGGCACGAGTGCGGTCGGCACCGCCGGGTGCGCTGCGGCGAACCGCTGGCGCAGGCGGGCCTCGTGGGCGACCACGCGGGCCCGGTCGGCGTGCAGGCGCAGCAGCGCCGCGGTGAGCGCGTCGCCGTCCTCGTCGCCGAGCGTCTGGGCGGCGGCCGCGGCGCGCTCACCCGAGAGACCGCCCGGCGGGAGCTGGTGCGCGCGGTTGACCACGAGTCCGGCCAGCGGCATGCGCTCCTCGCGCAGCCGCTCGACGAAGTAGGACGCCTCCCGCAGGGCGTCCGGCTGCGGTGCGGCCACCACCACGAACGCCGTACCGCGTGCCTGCAGCAGCTCGAAGGTCGTCTGCGCCCGCTGCCGGAAGCCGCCGAACAGGGTGTCGAAGGCGGCCACGAACATCTGCATGTCCCGCAGCACCTGCGCGCCGAGGATCTTCGTCAGCGCGTTGGTGACCACCCCGAGCCCGGCGGTCATCAGCCGCGCCGGTCCGCGCGCGGGAGCAAGGAGCAGCCGGATGAACCGACCGTCGAGGAAACTGGAGAGGCGTTCGGGGGCGTCGAGGAAGTCCAACGCCGAGCGTGAGGGCGGGGTGTCGACCACGATCAGGTCCCACCGGCCGGTGCGCCGGGCGTCCTTGTCGAGCTGCCCGAGCTTCTCCATCGCCATGTACTCCTGCGTCCCGGCGAAGGACGTCGACAGCGCGATGTAGAACGGGTTGGTCAGGATCTGCGCGGCCTTCTCCGGGGTCGCCTGGCTCTCGACGACCTCGTCGAAGGTGCTCTTCATGTCCAGCATCATCGCGTCGAGCGAGCCGGCCCCGGGGTCGCCGGTGGGGTCCTCCGGGCCGACCCCCGGCACCGGGCGGGGCGTGTTGTCGAGGGCCTCGACGCCCATCGACTGCGCGAGTCGGCGGGCGGGGTCGATGGTGAGCACCACCACTTTCCGGCCACGCTCGGCCGCCCGCAGCGCGAGGGCCGCCGAGGTGGTGGTCTTGCCGACACCACCGGAGCCCGTGCACACGATGATCCGCGTCTGCGGGTCGTCCAGCAACGCGTCGACGTGGAAGGGAGGGTTGTGGTCGGGCTTGGCGGCCAGCGGCCCGACCCGGGGGTTCGAGCGCGTCATGCCATCCCCTGTTCGCAGAGGTCGGCGGCGAGCTCGTAGAGCCCGCCGAGGTCGACGCCGTCGGCCAGCCGCGGCAGCTCGTAGACGGGCACCTCGAGGCCGTCGATCCGAGCGTGCTGCTCGTCCTCGAGCGCCCGGCGCTCGGCATGCTCCTGCGCCTCCCGGAGCAACCCGTCGACGAGTGGCTTGGTGGCTTTGATCCCGGCGTGCTCGAGGCCCGCTACGACCTGCTCGCGCGGCAGCGCTCCCCGCAACGCCCGGTCCCGCGCCTGGTCGTCGAGCTCGCGGCTGCGCACCATGTTCACCACCACGCCGCCGACGGGCAGCCCGGCCTTGCGCAGCTCGTCGATGCCGTCGGTGGTCTCCTGCACCGGCATGTCCTCGAGCACGGTCACCAGGTGCACGGCCGTCCGGTCCGAGCGCAGCAGTGTCATCACCGTGTCGGCCTGGCTGCGGATCGGTCCCACCTTCGCCAGCCCGGCCAGCTCGCTGTTGACGTTGAGGAACTGGGAGATCCGCCCGGTGGGCGGCGCGTCGAGCACCACCGCGTCGTACCAGCGGGCGTCCTTGCTGCGCCGGTTGCGGTTCACGGCCTCGTAGACCTTGCCGGTGAGCAGCACGTCGCGGACCCCGGGCGCGATCGTGGTGGCGAAGTCGATGACCCCGAAGCGGTCGAGGGCCTTGCCGGCGCGGCCGAGCCGGTAGTACATCGAAAGGTACTCCAGCAGCGCCGACTCCGGGTCGATCGCCAGGGCGTAGAGGTCGCCGCCCTCGTTCGGGGCGCTGGCGATGCGCCGCTCCTCGTAGGGCAGTGGCGGCACGTCGAACATCTGCGCGATGCCCTGGCGACCCTCGACCTCGCACAGCAGCACGGTCTGCCCGCGGGAGGCGAGGGCGAGCGCGAGGGCAGCTGCGGCCGTCGACTTGCCGGTGCCGCCCTTGCCGGTGACGACGTGCAGCTTCACGCCGTCCCAGTCGGTCTCCTGCGCTGAGGTCACGTTCCCGAGCGTAGCCACCCGTCGTGCCCAGCAAACCCGGGTGTGGTCCGGCTCATGTGCGGTGCCTCCACCGAGGCCGCTCGGCAGGTGTGGGCGGTACCGGTGATGGCCCCGCCGCGCCGGTGACTAGGGTGTGGGCGTTGGCCGTGTGACGCGCGTCATGGGGCGTCACCGGATCGTGCTGAGGGAGGTCTTCGTGGACAAGGTTGTCGCGAGCGCCGCCGAGGCCGTGGCCGACATCGCGAGCGGGTCGACGCTCGCGGTGGGTGGCTTCGGGCTGTGTGGGGTGCCGGAGGTGCTGATCGAGGCGCTGCTGGAGCAGGGCGCCGACGATCTCGAGGCGGTGTCGAACAACTGTGGCGTCGACGAGTGGGGCCTGGGCAAGCTGCTGATGGCCAAGCGGCTGCGGCGGATGATCTCCTCCTACGTGGGCGAGAACAAGGAGTTCGCGCGCCAGTACCTCCACGGCGAGCTGGAGGTGGAGCTGACCCCGCAGGGCACGCTCGCGGAGCGGATGCGCGCCGGCGGGTCGGGCATCCCGGCCTTCTTCACCGCGACCGGGGTCGGCACCCAGGTGGCCGAGGGCGGGCTGCCGTGGAGGTACGACGACTCCGGGGATGTCGTGGTGTCCTCCCCGGCCAAGGAGACGCGCACCTTCCAGACCCCCGAGGGCGAGAAGGACTTCGTGCTCGAGCAGGCGATCGTCGCCGACTACGGCCTGGTGCGCGCGTGGAAGGGCGACCGGCACGGCAACCTGGTCTTCCGGGAGTCTGCACGCAACTTCAACCCGCTGGCGGCGATGTGCGGGCGGGTCACGATCGTGGAGGTGGAGCACCTCGTCGAGCCCGGCGAGATCGACCCGGCGCAGGTGCACACGCCGGGTGTGTTCGTGCAGCGGGTGGTCGCGCTCACCCCGGAGCAGGCGGCCGACAAGCGGATCGAGAAGAAGACGGTGCGGCCGCGACCCGACGCCGGGTCCCCCGCCGGTGACGAGGGAGGGGTGGCCTGATGGCCTGGTCTCGCGAGGAGATGGCGGCGCGGGCCGCCTCGGAGCTGACCGACGGCTCCTACGTCAACCTCGGCATCGGGCTGCCGACCCTGGTGCCCAACTACGTCGGCGACGACGTGGAGCTGGTGCTGCAGTCCGAGAACGGCATCCTCGGCGTGGGCGCGTATCCGGACGAGGACGCTGTTGATCCTGATCTGATCAACGCCGGCAAGGAGACCGTCACGGTCCGGCGCGGGGCCTCGTTCTTCGACTCCGCGACCTCGTTCGGGATGATCCGCGGCGGCAAGATCGACGCGGCGATCCTGGGGGCGATGCAGGTCTCGCGGGGCGGGGACATCGCGAACTGGATGATCCCGGGGAAGATGGTCAAGGGGATGGGCGGCGCGATGGACCTGGTCCACGGCGCCAAGCGGGTGATCGTGCTGATGGAGCACGTGGCCAAGGACGGGTCCTACAAGATCGTCGAGGAGTGCTCGCTGCCCTACACCGGTCGCGGCGTGGTGCAGCGCATCATCACCGACCTGGCGGTGATCGACGTGGTCGACCCGGCCTCGGGGGAGCCGGCCGCGGCGGGCACGCACGGCGAGCGGGCGCTGAAGCTGGTCGAGCTCGCCCCCGGCGTGAGCGAGGACGAGGTTCGCGACAAGACCGAGCCGCCACTCCTCTGACCGCTCGGCCTTCCGTCGAGGGGTCACCTGTTCCCGCGCTTTGCCGGAGTGTCGGGGATCTGGTGACCCCTCGCGCAGCCACGCTCGACGCTACCGGTCGTAGGCGCGCTGCATCGGCGAGGAGCGCGAGGCCCGTTCGTCGTACCCGGCGGCGTAGCGCAGCTCCGGGACCCCATGTCCAGGCGGCAGATGTCGGCTCCCCGGTCGTCGAGCACCGGGGTCTGCGTGGTGACCGGCGGCAGCCCGGCGTCGACCCACCGCAGCCGCATCCCCGACTCCGCGGGTGACTCGGCGCCGGGGTCGGAGAGCGGGATCAGCGTCCGCAGCCGGCCGAGACCGGCGGTTGCGGACCTGTGGACAGCACGTGCGGCGAGGGGTCACGAAGTCCCCGACGCGCCGGTGAGGTGGGTGCGTTGGTGACCCCTCGGCGGGGAGGGAGCTCTCCGGGGGAGGGAGGTCTCGGCGGGGCGGGTCAGAGGTCGGGGTGCCGGGTGGCCACCCGGTAGAACCCGGAGTGGAAGACCAGCGGAGCGCCGCCCGGGGCGTCGTACTCCTCGATCTCGCCGAAGAACACCACGTGGTCGCCGGCGTCGACGCGCTGGGTGCGCCGGCACACGAAGTGCGCGACCGTGCCCTCGAGCACCGGCGGGCGTCCGTGCTCGTCGTCGACCTGGTCCCGCAGGATCAGCGTGACGTCCTCGAACTTGTCGGCGCCCGAGGTGGAGAACTGGCGCGAGAGGTGGTGCTGGTCCGAGGCGAGCACGTTCACCGCGAACCGTTCCGAGGTGTCGAACGCCGCCAGGGACGGCGAGCTCTTCGCCGCGGCCCACAGCACCAGCGGCGGGTTCAGGGACACGGACGTGAACGAGTTCGCGGTCATCCCGACCTGGCGGCCCTCGGCGTCGACGGTGGTGACCACGGTGACCCCGGTGGCGTACTGGCCCAGCGCCTGCCGCAGGTCCCGGGTGTCGAAGCGCGAGGCCTCCGCCGCGCGCTGCGCGTCGAGGAAGGCCCGGGCGTCCGGGGCGTCGAACCACCACGGGCTGAACAGGCGCGCGTCGTCGAACCCGGCGGCGATCTGCGCGGCGACGCCTGGGTGGTCCTGCGCGGCGTCGACGAGCGCGCGCTGGTGCCCGTCGGCCGGCTGCAGCCACGAGTTTGTCCATGCCGTCGCCCACTGCGCCCACCCGCGCCAGAAGTTGTCGAAGGTGCGCTGCATCCACGTCGCGTCGAAGACCCCGTCGTGGTTGGTGATCGCCTCGAGGTAGAACGACGCCGACTTCAAGGCGTTGTTGGCGCCCTGGCTGGTCAGCGGGTCGTTGAGCACGACCACGTCGGCCATGCCGAGCACCGGCCGGCCCGAGGGCAGCACCCCGACCGGACGCCGGACCGTCGGGGTGATCCGGCCGCTGAGCACCGATCCCGTGTCGACGAGCCGGTGCGCGCCGAGCCGCGCGGCCTCGTCCGGGAAGTGCGCGGCGAGCACCTGCTCGAGCCGTACGACGTGGGCGGCCGCGTCGAGGCCGTCCCAGCGGTCGAGCGGCCCGCCGGGCACCCCCTCCACCACGAAGATGTCGCAGGGCCCGTCCACGGTCAGCGCCGGACAGGTGAAACACTCCCCGACGCCCTCGACGCTGTGGTAGCGCAGCGCCGGCCCCTCCGGGTCCGGCCGGACGCCGTGCAGATAGGTCAGCGACAGCGTCCGTAGCGGCGCGTCGTACGGCGTGCGCTGCGGGTCGGTCTCGAACAAGGAGGTGAGGCCGCCGCGGCCGGTGCAGACGACCACGAGGTCGTGGTCGCGGGCCAACGCCTCGAGGTCCTCGATGCCCGCGGAGCGGACCAGTACCTTCCCGCCGCGCCGTTCGACCTCCGCGAGCAGCAGCGGCACCCGCAGCCGCTGGTCGATCGAGCGGGCCGGCGCGCCGAAGCGGGCGGTGAACCGGGCGCGCGACCCGTCGGCGCGGACGGTGTCGTAGGCCAGCCGCTCCAGCGGCGGAGCGGCGGGCAGCAGGTCGGCGATCCCGAGCGCGCGCTCGGCCTCGAGGGCAGACTCGAAGGTGATCTGGCTCGACATCACCGCGCCGGCGCGGATCTCCTCGGCCGTGCGGTCCGACACCAGCGTGACGTCGTACCCCTCGGCCAGCAGGCCCAGGGCGAGCGCGGTGCCGGCAGGGCCGGCGCCGACGATCCCGATGCGGCGTGGGGCGAGCATGGCCACCACCCTCTCATCCGCCGCGTACGGCGGACAGCACGGCCGGCCACGCCTCGGACCCCGGGTCGATCACCGCGAAGTGCTCGACACCAGGCAGCGTGCGCAGGTCGACGAACGGGTGCCGCGCGGCCAGGCCCCGGCTGTTCGCGAGCGGCACGTTCTCGTCCTCGGTGCCGTGGACGACCACCACCTGGCAGTCCGGTCGTCGTGCGAACCGGGTGGCCGGGTCGGCGGCGTCGTACCGCTCCGGGACCTCGTCGGGCTCCCCGCCGAGGAAGGCCTGGGTCGCGCCGTTGCCCAGGTTCGCGCAGGCTGCGGCGCGCAGGTCGCCCACGGGCGCGAGCCCCACAACCCGGTCGAGGCGGTGGCCCTGGTTGGCCAGCCAGAGCGCGAGGTGGCCGCCCGCGGAGTGGCCGAGCACCGTGACGGTCGTGGTGGCGAAGCCGAGTCCGGCGAGCAGGCCCGGCAGCGCCGCCATGACCGTGTCGACGTCCTCCACGGTGGCCGGCCAACCGCCCGCACCGCCGACCCGGCGGTACTCCGGGGTGGCGACGACGAACCCCTGCTCCCGCAGCGCGGTGGCCAGCGGCCGGGTGTGCGTGCGGTCGAAGGCCTGCCGCCAGAAACCGCCGTGCAGCAGCACCACGAGCGGGTGCCGCCCGTCGTCCTCGGGGGCGTGCACGTCGACCAGTCCGTCGTCGTGGGCGGCGTAGCGGACGACCGCGTCGGGCAGGTCGGCCGGGCTCGTGGAGTAGGTCGCGCTCACGCGCCCACGGTAGCCAGCGGCCAGCACGGTGCCGCCGAGGCGGTGCAGGCGGCACGGGGCGCCCGCCGGTGACCGCAGCGAGCCGCAGGGGGCTAAAGTCGCCGGCATGACGAAATGGGAATACCTGACCGCCCCGGTGCTGGTTCACTCCACCAAGCAGATCCTCGACAACTTCGGCGAGGACGGCTGGGAGCTGGTGCAGATGGTGCCGGGGATGAACCCGGAGAACCTCGTCGCCTACTTCAAGCGGCCGAAGCAGTGAGCACCCCCGAGGAGCGGCTCGCCGGGCTCGGGCTTCGGGTGCCCGACGTGGTCAAGCCGGTCGCGGCCTACGTGCCGGCGGTGCGCACCGGCTCCCACGTCTACACCTCCGGGCAGCTGCCGATGCGCGAGGGGCAGCTGCTCGCCACCGGCAAGGTCGGCGGCGAGGTCACCGTCGAGGAGGCCGTGCAGTGCGCCCGGCAGTGTGCGCTCAACGCCCTGGCCGCGGTGCGTGCGGAGGTCGGCGAGCTGTCCGCGGTGAAGCGCATCGTCAAGGTGGTGGCCTTCGTGTCCTCCACCCCGGACTTCACCGGTCAGCCGGGTGTGGCCAACGGTGCCTCGGAGCTGTTCGGTGAGGCGTTCGGGGACGCCGGGCAGCACGCCCGCAGCGCGGTGGGCGTGCCGGTGCTGCCCCTCGACGCGCCCGTCGAGGTCGAGCTGATCGTCGAGGTCTGAGCATGGACCCGACCCGACGGCTGCCGGACAGGCTGGTCGAGCAGGCCCGGGCGTTCGCCGACGGCAGCCGCGAGCCGGTCGCCCCCAAGCACGCCTCCACGGTGGTGCTGCTGCGGGACGGGGACGGCACACCGGGGTCGCTGGGCGTGTACCTGCTGCGCCGCCACACCGACATGGCGTTCGCGGCCGGGATGTGCGTCTTCCCCGGGGGCGGTGTCGACCCGCGGGACTTCGACCACCAGATCGGCTGGGTGGGTCCGCCGGCGGCCGAGTGGGCGGCGTTGATGGGCACCGACGAGGCGCTCGCCCGGGCACTGGTGTGCGCGGCGGTGCGCGAGACCTTCGAGGAGTCGGGTGTCCTGCTCGCCGGGCCGACCGCGGACAGCGTCGTGGAGGACACGACCGGGGAGGACTGGGAGCGCGACCGGCAGCGGCTCGAGGCGCGCGAGGTGTCCTTCACCGACTTCCTCGACGCGCGCGGCCTGAAGCTGCGCACGGACCTGCTGCGGCTGTGGGGAGCCTGGGTCACGCCGATCTTCGAGCCGCGGCGGTTCCACGCCCGGTTCTTCGTCGCCCAGATGCCGGCCGGCCAGGTGACGCGCGACGTCTCCACGGAGTCGGACAAGGTGCTGTGGATGTCGGTGCGCGAGGCGATCGTGGCGGTGGACGCGCACGAGATGCTCATGCTGCCGCCGACCTACTGCACGTGCCTGGAGATGTTCGAGTTCACCTCGACCCGCGACGTGCTCACGGCGGAGCGGGAGATCACCGTGATCGAGCCCGAGGCGCAGGTCGGGGAGGACGGCGCCTACCTGTCGATCCCCGAGCGGCTGGTCGAGCTCGGCCGGCGGGTGCAGGAGCAGATGCGCGCATGACCTGGTCCGGAGGCCGGTTCGGGCAGCGCGGCCGGTGCGTGCTCGCGCCGAACCCGAACATCATGACCCTCGACGGGACGAACACCTGGGTGCTGCGCGAGCCGGGGGCCTCCCGCTCGATCGTGGTGGACCCGGGGCCGCAGATCGACGCGCACCTCGACGCCGTCGCCGAGCAGGCGGGGGACGTGGCCGTCGTACTCCTGACGCACGGGCACGCCGACCACGCCGAAGCGGCGCGGGCCTTCGCCGAGCGGACGGGCTGCGGGGTGCGGGCGCTGGACCCGACGCACCGGTACGGCGACGAGGGGCTGTCCGACGGCGACGTCGTGGAGGTCGACGGTCTCGAGGTCCACGTCGTGGGCACGCCGGGCCACACGTCGGACTCCTTGTCGTTCCTGCTGCCGGCCGAGCACGCGGTGCTCACCGGGGACACGGTGCTCGGCCGGGGCACCACCGTGGTGGCTCACCCGGACGGCACGTTGGGGGCCTACCTCGACTCCCTGGAGCGGCTGCACCGGCTCGCCGAGGCGCGCGAGGCGAGGGCGGTCTGGCCGGGGCACGGGCCGGTCATCGACGACGCGCTCGCGGTTCTCGACCACTACCTGGCGCACCGGCGCGAGCGGCTGGAGCAGGTCCGCGAGGCGCTGCGACAGCTGCAGGCGGGGCCGCTGCCGGGCCCGGAGCAGCTCCCCCGGCGGGTGGTCGAGATCGTCTACGCCGACGTGGACCCGGTGCTCTGGGGAGCCGCCGAGCTCAGCGTCCGCGCCCAGCTGGACTACCTCGCCACCCCTTGACCCCCGTCGAGGCGCGGGTTCTGGCCCGTTGAGGCGCGCCTTCTGGCGCGTTGAGGCGCGGGTTCTGGCGCGTTGAGGCGCGGGTTCTGGCGCGTTGAGGCGCGGGTTCTGGTGCGTTGAAGCGCGCCTGTTGCCATCCACAACCCGCAGGGCCGGTACGGCGTCCACAGCGCCCGTCGTACGGCGACGGCGCAGGTCCGATCGCCGACACGGTGGCCGCCATGATGCGAAACCAGGACCTTCCGATCGAGCCCTTCACCCGCGCAGACGCAGCGCGTCTCGGCATCGGCCCTCACCGGCTCCGCCTCGCCATCCGCGACGGCGAGGTGCGGCGCGTGCTGAACGGTGTCTACGTGAAGGCCGACGTCCCGGACAGCACCGAGCTCAGGGCCGCGGCCGCGATGCTGGTGATCAGTCCGTTCGCGGTCGCATGCGACCGGACCGCGGCGTGGCTGCTCGGCGTCGACGTTCTGGGCTACCGCGAGCTCGACGTGCTTCCCCCGCTGGAGACGTACGTCCTCCGCGGCCATCGCCGCACCGACCGGGCCGAGTGTGCCGGGGGAAGCCGGGACCTGAAACCCGAGGACATCTGCGTGGTGAACGGGATCCGGGTCACCACGCCGCTTCGCACGGCGCTCGATCTCGGCTGCAAGCTGTCCCGTCGGGAGGCATTGGCCGCGTTGGACGCCTTCATGCGCGCCTTCGGCATCACGCATACGGAGCTGAGGAGGCTGCTGCTCCGCTACTTCCGCAGGCGCGGGGTGGTGCAGCTGCGCCAGCTGATCGCGCTCGCCGACCCGAGGGCGGAGTCACCGGGTGAGTCGTGGACCCGTCTGGAGATCACCGATGCCGGGCTGCCCGCCCCGCAGCTTCAGTACTGGGTACACGTGAACGGCCGCCCGACCTACCGGCTCGACCTGGCCTACCCGCACGCCCGTGTCGCCGTCGAGTACGACGGCCGCGAGTACCACGAGGGCGACGAGCAGGCCCGGGCCGACGAGAGACGCCGGGACTGGCTGCGTCGGAACGGCTGGACGGTGATCGTGGTGGACAAGGACTCGTTCACGCCTGAGGCGGTCGCGGGATGGGTCGGAGAGCTCAAGCGGGCGCTGCGCGTCGCCGCCTGACCAGCATCCGCGCCTCAACGCGCCAACACGCGCGCCTCAACGGACCAACATGCGCGCCTCAACGCGAGCGGCGGGACAGACGCTCCATGTCCATGATCACGACCGACCGCGGCTCCAGACGCAGCCACCCGCGGGACGCGAAGTCCGCGAGCGCCTTGTTGACCGTCTCGCGCGAGGCGCCCACCAGCTGGGCCAGCTCCTCCTGCGTGAGGTCGTGGTGCACGTGCACCCCGTCGTCGGCGGTGCGGCCGAACCGGTCCGCGAGGTCGAGCAGCGCCTTGGCCACGCGGCCGGGCACGTCGGAGAACACCAGGTCGGCGTTCACGTCGTTGGCCTTGCGCAGCCGCGCCGCGATCTGCGCCAGCAGGCCGCGGGCGACGGCCGGTCGGCCCTCCAGCCAGCGCAGCAGGTCCTCGTGCGACAGGGAGGAGAACCCGGTGTCGGTGACCGCGGTGACCGTGGCCGAGCGCGGCCCCGGGTCGAACAGCGACAGCTCGCCGAACATCTGGCCGGGGCCGAGGATCGCGAGCAGGTTCTCGCGCCCGTCGGAGGACGTGCGGCCGAGCTTCACCTTGCCCTCGGTGACGATGTAGAGCCGGTCACCTTCGTCGCCCTCGTGGAACAGCACCTCGCCGCGACGCAGCTTGGTCTCCGCCATCGACGCACGCAGCGCCGTCGCCGCCTCATCGTCGAGCGCGCTGAACAGCGGTGCTTGACGCAGTACGTCGTTGTCCACGAAAGTCCTCCTCCTCAGGCCACGAGGCCACGCCGGGCGCACTCTACGCCGCGGTTATCCAGGTCACACCTAGGTCACAGTCTGACGTATCACCCCACGCTCACGCCACGAAGGGTGCCCGTACGCTGGGTTCCGTGCCCGAGACTGCCCTGGTACGCCGCGCCCGCAAGATCGACCGGGTGCTCGCCGCGACCTACCCCGACGCCACCATCGAGCTCGACTTCGACGACCCGTTCCAGCTCCTCTGCGTCACGGTGCTCTCGGCGCAGACCACCGACCGACGTGTGAACGCGGTGCGCCCCGCCCTCTTCGCCGCCTATCCCGACGCCAAGGCGATGGCCGGCGCCGACCGCGACAAGCTCGAGCAGCTCATCCAGCCGACGGGCTTCTTCCGGGCCAAGACCGACACCCTGCTGAAGCTGTCGCAGGCCCTCGTCGAGAAGTACGACGGCCAGGTGCCCGCCACGCTGGAGGACCTGGTCGCTCTGCCCGGCGTCGGCCGCAAGACCGCGAACGTCGTGCTCGGCAACGGCTTCGGTGTCCCCGGCATCACCGTCGACACCCACTTCGGCCGGCTGGCGCGGCGGTTCGGCTGGACCAGCGAGACCGATCCGGTGAAGGTCGAGCACGAGGTGGGCGCGCTGTTCCCCAAGAAGGACTGGACGATGCTGTCGCACCACCTGATCTGGCACGGCCGCCGCATCTGCCACGCGCGCAACCCCGCGTGCGGGGCGTGCCCGGTCGCCCGCTGGTGCCTGTCGTACGGCGAGGGTCCGACCGACCCGGACAAGGCCGCCACGCTGGTCCGCACGGAGGGCAGAGCATGAGACGACTGCTCGCGACCGTGCTGGCCCTTCCCCTGCTGCTGACCGCCTGCGGGAACGGCGGAGGCAGCGCGACGGGCCCGGTGTCGGCGCCGACCAAGGCGAACCTGACCCTCGACTCGCCTGCCCTGCGCCACCTCAAGCAGTCCGCCGGCATCGCCGTCTGCACGCCCGGCGCCGCCCGCGGACCGGCCCGCCAGGACCCGCTGCCCAAGGTCACCCTGCCCTGTCTCGGGGGCGGGCCGAACGTCCGCCTGGACCGGCTGCGCGGACCGGCGGTCCTCAACCTCTTCGCGCAGTGGTGCGGCCCGTGCCGCGAGGAGCTGCCGATCTACCAGCAGCTGCACGAGAAGGCCAAGGGCACCGTGAAGGTGCTCGGCATCGACTACCTCGACACCCAGCCGGCCCAGGCGCTGCAGCTGGCGAAGCAGACCGGCGTGACCTACCCGCTGCTGGCCGACCCCCAGGGCTCGCTGCGCACGAGCTTCCGGGTCCGGGGGCTGCCCGGCGTGGTCTTCGTGGACGCGCAGGGCCGGGTCCGCGCCGTCCGCTTCGAGGTGATGCGCTCCTACGCGCAGCTGCGCGGGCTCGTCGAGGACAACCTCGGCGTGCGGGTTCCGCGCTGAGCGGCTGGGTAGTCTCGAGCCGTGCCCCACACGCCCGACCCGCCGCACCCCGCCCTGCCCGCGTGGCTGGAGCCGATCCGGAAGGGTGCGCAGCAGATCACCGCCGACGAGCTCACCCGGTTCGTGCCTCCGGACGACGCCAACACCCGCGAGGGGGCGGTGCTGATGCTCTTCGGCGACGGGCCGCAAGGGCCGGACCTGCTGCTCACCGAGCGCGCCCACACGATGCGCTCGCACCCGGGCCAGGTCTCCTTCCCGGGCGGCTCTCTCGACCCCGACGACCCGACGCCGCACCATGCCGCGCTGCGCGAGGCCGAGGAGGAGACCGGCCTCGACCCGGCCGGCGTCGAGGTGTTCGCCGAGCTGCCGCAGCTGTGGCTGCCGCCGAGCAACTTCGCGGTCACCCCGGTGCTCGGCTGGTGGCGCGAGGAGAGTCCGGTGCGGGTGGTGGACCCGGCCGAGGTGCATGCCATCTACCGGGTCCCGGTCGAGGAGCTGCTCGACCCCCGGCACCGGGTCTCGGTGCGCGGGCCCAGCGGCTGGCGCGGTCCGGCGTTCCTGATCGGGGACGACAAGGACCTGATCCTGTGGGGCTTCACCGCCGGCATCATCGCCCGGCTGTTCGACTTCGTCGGCTGGACCCGGCCGTGGGACGCGACCGTGGTGCGCGACCTGCCGGACCATATGCTGGTGCGTCGGGTCGAGGCGGGGACGCCGCCGCCGAACACCGAGTTTCGCGAGCCGTGAGGAGAGTCCCCGCGTGAACACCCTCGACTGGGTGCTGGTCGCCCTGGTGCTCGCCTACGCGGTGTCCGGCTACTGGCAGGGCTTCATCTCCGGCGTGTTCGCGACCGCGGGCCTGCTGCTCGGCGGGCTGTTCGGGGTGTGGCTGGCCCCCAGGCTGCTGGGGGACTCCGCGCCGGCGCTGTGGGTGTCGCTGGCCGCACTGTTCGTCGTGCTGATCTGCGCCTCCTTCGGGCAGGCGGTGCTGCAGTACGTCGGCGCCCGGCTCCGCGACCGCATCCGGTGGCAACCGGCGCGCGCCCTCGATGCGGTCGGCGGTGCCGCGCTGTCCATGGTCGCGGTGCTCGTGGTGGCCTGGGCGCTCGGTGTCGCGGTGAGCGGCGCCAGCCTCCCGTGGGTGAGCCGGCAGGTGCGCGGCTCGCAGGTCCTCGCCCGCGTGGACGGGGTGATGCCCAACGAGGCGGTCCAGGCGCTGAACAACTTCAACGACGTCGTCGGGTCGAGCTTCTTCCCGCGCTACCTGGAGCCGTTCGCGCCGGAGCGGATCGTGCGCGTCGGGCCGCCGCCGGGCAAGATCGCCCGGGACCCCGACGTCCAGGCCGCGCAGCGCAGCGTCGTGAAGATCAGGGGGGAGAACTCCTGCAGCCGCGGCGTGGAGGGCTCCGGCTTCTTCTACGCGCCCCACCGGGTGATGACCAACGCCCACGTGGTCGCAGGGGTCTCCCACCCGTCCGTGCTCGTGGGCGACACCGAGATGCCGGGGACGGTGGTCTACTACAACCCCGAGACCGACATCGCCGTGCTCGCCGTGGACGGGAGCCGGCCCTACCTGCGCTTCGACACCTCGGGGTCCGCCGGCGACGCCGCGGCGGTGCTCGGCTTCCCCCAGGACGGCCCCTACAACGTCCAGGCCGCCCGGATCCGTGCCGAGCAGCGGCTGCGGAGCCCGGACATCTACAGCCACGGCACGGTGCTGCGGGAGGTCTACTCGTTGCGGGCGCTGGTCCGTCCCGGGAACTCCGGAGGCCCGTTGGTGTCGCCGGCGGGCAAGGTGTACGGCGTGATCTTCGCGGCCTCCGTCACCGACAACGACACCGGCTACGCGCTCACCGCCGACCAGGTGGAGAAGGCCGCGGCCTCCGGTCTGACCGCCGACCACCAGGTGCGCACCGGCGCCTGTGCGTGAGTCAGGTCGTCCGGGCCAGCCACTCCAGGAGTACGTCGGTCAGGGCGGCCGGCGCCTCCTCGTGGGGGAAGTGCCCCACGTCGGGCAGCACGTGCTCCTCGAAGGGCCCGCTGACGTGCGCGCCGGAACGGGGCAGCCGGTCGGCCGGCAGCGCTGGGTCGTCGGCGCCGTACAGGCAGCACACCGGCTGGCTGACCGGTGGACGCAGCAGCCGGTTGAACGCGCGGCCGTCGGTGCGGACCCGGGAGCGGACCAGCCAACGGTGGTACTCCAGCGCGCAGTGCGAGGACGGCCACATGCCGAAGGCGTCGCGGTACACCCCGGCCTCCTCGTCGCCGGGGAACCCCGAGGCCGGCCCGGCCCACGAGCGCAGGTGCTCGGTGAGGAACCGGCTCGTGGGGTCGGCGAGCCGCCGCTCGGGCCGCATCGGCACCTGCATCGCCAGCAGGTGACGCAGCAGCACCGGCGCTCGTCCGCGCCGTGCGGCGGCCAGCGCCGCGGCCGGGTGCGGCGCGGAGACGGTGCACAGCGCGGTCACCTGCTGCGGGTACCGCCGGGCGGTCGCCCATCCGACGTACCCGCCCCAGTCGTGCCCGACCACGACGGCACGGCCGGCACCGAGGGCCTTGATCACTCCGGCCGCGTCCGCCGCCAGCGTGAACGGGTCGTAGCCGCGCGGGGTCTTGTCGGAGCCGCCGTAGCCACGCAGGTCCATCGCGACCGCGCGGTAGCCCGCGGCGGCGAGCGCGGGCAGCTGGTGGCGCCAGGCCCACCAGAACTCCGGGAAGCCGTGCAGCAGCAGCACCAGCGGCGCCCGCGGGTCGGACGTCGCCTCCGCCACGTGGAAACGGGCCCCGTTGGCGGCGACGTACCTGTGCTGCCAGGGGCCCGGTCTCTCGATCGTGCGTGCGGTGTCGCGCGGGCTAGCCACGCTTGAGCAGCGTCTTGGTCTCCTGCGCCTGGTGGAGGGCGCGCTCGGGGGCCCGGACCTGCTTCACCTTCTTGATGCCGATCATCGCCAGCAGGCCCGCCACGGCGACGTAGACGCCGAAGACGATCAGGAAGCACCAGGCGAGGTTCAGCCCGGTCATGTTCAGGAAGAACGCGAACGCGATCGAGATCATGATGATCGCGAGCAGGCCGAGGAACGCCGCGCCGGCGAACAGGCCGGCGCCGGTGCCGCCGGCCTTCACGCTGACCTTGAGCTCGGACTTGGCGAGCGCGATCTCGTTGTGGATCAGGCTGGAGATGTCCCGGCTGGCGTCCGCGACCAGACGGCCGATGGTCGGCTCTTCCTCGCTCGGCACGGCAGCGCGCGCGGTCGGTGCGTTGCTGGTCATGTGTTCTCCCTTCGCGGACCCGACACTACCGGCAGCGGCGGGATGACGCCGCCAGGGTGCCCCGAGTCACCGGGCGGCATGCGCGCGGCTGCGGCGGTGCAGGACGACCGCGGCGACCACCGCGGAGACCACCGAGGCCAGCAGCACCGCGGTCTTCGCCGCCTCGGCCCGCGCGCCGGTGTAGGCGAGCTCGGCGACGAGCAGCGCGACGGTGAACCCGATGCCGGCCAGTACGGCGATCCCGGCGATGTCGCGCCAGGCGACGTTCTCGGCCAGCTGCGCCCGGGTGAAACGGGTGACCAGCCAGGCGCCGAGGAGGACGCCCACCGGCTTGCCGAGCACCAGCCCGAGCGCCACCCCGAGCACCACGGGGCTGGTGAGCAACCCGGAGCCACCGCCCAGCACCACGCCGGCCGACAGCAGGGCGAAGAACGGCACCGCGACACCGGCCGACAGCGGGGAGAGCCGGTGCTCGAGCCGCTCGGCGGGGGAGTGCTTCTCGCCGGGGTCCGGCAGCACCCGGGTCAGCAGCCCCAGGGCCACCCCGGCCACGGTCGCGTGGATGCCGCTTTCGTGCACGGCCCACCAGGTGGCGCCCGCCAGCGGCAGGTACACCAGCCAGGAGGTGACCCGCAGCCGTTGGAGCAGGGCGTACAGCGCGAGCAGGGCCAGCGCACCGAGCAGCCAGGCCAGGTTCAGCGTGGAGGTGTAGAAGATCGCGATGATCACGATGACGATGAGGTCGTCGACGACCGCCAGCGTGAGCAGGAACGCGCGTAGGCTGGTCGGCATCGAGGAGCCGACCACCGCCAGGACGGCGAGCGCGAACGCGATGTCGGTGGCCGCGGGGATGGCCCAGCCGCGGACGCTGCTCTCGCCGGCGTTGAGGGCCAGGAAGATGAGCGCGGGCAGCGCCACCCCGCACAACGCGGCGACGATGGGGACCACCGCGTCGGCGGGTCGGCGCAGGGAGCCGACGAGCAGCTCGCGCTTGAGCTCGAGGCCGACGACGAAGAAGAAGAGGGTGAGCGCCCCGTCGGCAGCCCACTTCTCCATGGTCAGCGGGCCGACCTGGAGCTCCTGGAAGGCGTGGTAGCTGTCGCCGAGCGGGCTGTTGGCCCACACGAGCGCGACGACCGCCGCGGCAAGCACGATCGCGCCTCCGACGGTCTCCTGGCGCAGCAGGTCGCCGAGGAAACGCGTGTCGGCGTTGGTGGGGGCGGGCAGGAAGCGTCGTGCGCTCGGCATCAGGACCGGGTCCTTCGGGCTCGGTGGCGGTGGACTTTGCCGACCAGACTTCCCGGCACACCAGGTGTTGCCGTTCCAGCCTACCCGCTGACCCGCGGCCTGCGCGTACGCGTGCAGGGCGAAGCGCGACAGACCCGGCAGAACGAGAAGAGCCGTTCCCGTCCCTGAGGACGGGAACGGCCTTCGTTCCCCTCGGCGCGGTCCGGCAGCCGGCTACTCCTCGCTGCTCTGGCCGCTCTTCAGGTTGGCCGAGATCAGGTCCATGACCGAGGAGTCGGCCAGCGTGGTGACGTCGCCGACCTGCCGGTTCTCGGCCACGTCGCGCAGCAGCCGCCGCATGATCTTGCCCGAGCGGGTCTTGGGCAGCTCGGGCACGACCATGATCGACTTCGGCTTGGCGATCGGGCCGATCTCCTTCGCCACGTGGTCGCGCAGCTCCTTGACGATCTCGTCCCCGCCGTCGCCCGCGGACTCGCGCAGGATCACGAACGCGTTGACCGCCTGCCCGGTGTCGGGGTCGTTGGCGCCCACGACCGCGGCCTCGGCGACCTTGGGGTGGGAGACCAGCGCGGACTCGATCTCGGTGGTGGACAGCCGGTGGCCGGAGACGTTCATGACGTCGTCGACGCGGCCGAGCAGCCAGATGTCGCCGTCCTCGTCGAGCTTGGCGCCGTCGCCGGCGAAGTACATGTCCTTGAACCGCGACCAGTAGGTGTCCTTGTACCGCTGGTCGTCACCCCAGATGGTGCGCAGCATGGCCGGCCACGGCTCGGTGAGCACCAGGTAGCCGCCCTGGCCGTTCTCCACCGGCGTGCCGGTGTCGTCGACGACCGCCGCGGACACGCCGGGCAGCGCCTTCATCGCCGAGCCGGGCTTGCCCGCGGTCACCCCGGGCAGCGGGCTGATCATGTGCATGCCGGTCTCGGTCTGCCACCAGGTGTCCATCACCGGCGCCCGGTTGCCGCCGATGTGCTCGCGGTACCACATGTATGCCTCGGGGTTGATCGGCTCGCCGACCGAGCCGAGGATCCGCAAGCTGGACATGTCGAACTGCGCCGGGATGTCCCCGCCCCACTTCATGAAGGCGCGGATCGCGGTCGGGGCGCAGTAGAGGATCGTGACCTTGTAGTTCTGCACGATCTCCCACCAGCGGCCCTTGTGCGGGGTGTCGGGGGTGCCTTCGTACATCACCGAGGTCGCGCCGTTGGCGAGCGGCCCGTAGACGATGTAGGAGTGCCCGGTCACCCACCCGATGTCGGCCGCGGTCCAGAACACGTCGGTCTCCGGCTTGAGGTCGAAGACCGCCCAGTGGGTGTACGCGGTGCCGACCAGGTAGCCGCCGGTGGTGTGCAAGATGCCCTTGGGCTTGCCCGTCGTACCCGAGGTGTACATGACGTAGAGCGGGTGCTCGGCGTCGAAGGCCTCGGGCGTGTGGTCGATGCTGGCGCTGCCCACGGTGTCGTGCCACCACAGGTCACGGCCCTCGTTCCACTCCACCTCCTGGCCGGTACGACGGACCACGAGCACGTTGCGCACGTCGGGGCACTGCTTGAGCGCCTCGTCGACCGCGGGCTTGAGCGCCGAGGGTGCACCGCGCCGGTAGCCGCCGTCGGCGGTGATCACCACGCGCGCGTCGCAGTCCTGGATCCGGTCGATGAGCGCCTGTGCGGAGAACCCGCCGAACACCACGGTGTGCGGGGCGCCGATGCGCGCGCAGGCCAGCATCGCCACGACCGTCTCGGGGATCATCGGCATGTAGATCGCGACCCGGTCGCCGGTCTTCACGCCGAGCTCGGTGAGCGCGTTCGCGGCCCGGCACACCTCGTCCTTCAGGTCGGCGTAGGTCAGGTCACGGGTGTCACCCTCCGGCTCACCGACCCAGTGGAAGGCCACCTTGTCGCCGTTGCCGGCCTCCACGTGGCGGTCCAGGCAGTTGTAGGCGGCGTTGAGCTTGCCGCCGACGTACCACTTCGCGAACGGCGGGTTGGACCAGTCCAGGACCTCGGTGAACGGCTCGGCCCAGGTGATCCGCTCGGCCGCCTTGGCCCAGAAGGCCAGCCGGTCGCGCTCGGCCTCGTCGTAGGCGTCGGCCTTCACGTTCGCGTGCGCCGCCAGCTCCGCGGGCGGCTCGAAACGGCGCTCTTCGTGCAGCAGGTTCGACAGTGCAGGGTTGCTCATCTTCTCTCCCTGAAGTAAACGAGGCCGGCGGAGTGAGAAGGGGTCGTTGCGCACGCACCCCGTGCCTCACTCCACCAGCCCTAGGTCGTTGAGGCAAGGACGGATCAGCGAGCCCCGGTCGGCAGCACAGGCCGCTTGAAGGCGAACGCGGTCACGCCGGCGAAGGAGGTGTACCAGGCCGCGGCAGCCGTCGCGAGGCCGAGGTACCCGCCGATGTTGTGGATCGCGGTGGAGGAGGCGAACTCGCCCCAGGCCAGCACCAGGAAGGTGGCGGTCAGGAGGGCGAACACGGTGAGCACCGCGCCGCTGACCCGGCTGGCGGCGACGGTCATGTAGGCGGTGAAGATGCCCCACGCGAGCAGGTAGAGGCCGACGCCGTTGGCGGCGCTGTCGCCGGCGCCGGACAGGTCGGTGTGGCCGGTGAGCCACCAGAACGAGATCCAGAACGCGCCGTACGACGAGAACGCGGTGGCGCCGAACGTGTTGCCCTTCGCGAACTCCCACATGCCGGCGAGCAGCTGCCCGAGGCCGCCGTAGGCGAGTGCGAGGCCGAAGACGACCGGCTCGACTCCGGAGTTGATCCAGCCGGCGTTGATGACGCTGAGCACGAAGGTGGTCAGCGCGAAGGCCGCGAGCCCGAGCGGGGCCGGGTCGGCGATGTGCGCGCCGGGGGTGAACCCGGTCGCCTGTGGTGAGGTCGAGGGAGTCTCGGTGGTTGCCATGAGCTGCTCCTTGTGCGGTGTGCAGGGACGCCGGGGCGCGTGGCTTCCCGGACGATGCACACGGTAGGAACCACCCGGGGGGAGTGTGAACCAGGTCACGCGGGTGGTGAGCCGAGCGTGCCGAGTTCCGCGACGGGCGGTCGCTCGCGCACGACGAACGGTCAGTGCCGCACGCGCTCCTCGGGGTGGTAGCTGCCGCGGTCGAGCTCGATGTGCTCGGGGGTGTGCAGCCGCACCATCGTGCGCGAGAGGTGCGCGGGGAGCCGGCTGCGGGTCAGCAGCGAGGCCGTCGACCATCGCGGCGAACGCCACGGGCACCGTCACCAGGGCCGGCTGTGCCAGCACCGCGTCCGCCCAGCCCCCCGGGCGCACCCCGGCCATCGCCGCCCCCACCGCGGCGGCCGACAGCCCGCCTCCGACGCACAGCCCGACCACGGCGCCCACCGCGGTGAGCCCGCGCCACCAGATGCCGAGCAGCAGCAGCGGGCAGAACGTCGAGGCGGCCACCGCGAACGCCAGCTCGACCGCGTGCGCGACGGCGAGCCCGGTCGAGACCAAGGTCAGCGCCAGGGTCACCAGCGCCCCGACGGTGCTGCCGAGGCGGAAGGCGGTGACCCCGTCGAAGCGCCGGCTGAGCAGGTCCTGGCTGAGCACGCCACCGATGGAGACCACGAGCCCGGAGGAGGTGGACAGGAATGCGGCGAAGGCGCCGGCCGCGAGCAGGGCGGTCAACGCGTCGCCGAGCGGACCGCCCAGGATGCGGTGCGGCAGCTCGAGGACCACCGAGTCGGCGCGGCCCTTGGCCACCAGGTCGTAGGCGTAGACGCGTCCCAGGACGCCGTACACCGGCGGCAGCAGGTAGAAGCAGGACAGGAGCCCCAGCACCGCCACGGTGGTACGGCGGGCCGCGCGGCCGTCGCGGTTGGTGTAGAAGCGCACCACCACGTGCGGCAGGCCCATCGTGCCCAGGAAGGTGGCCAGGATCAGCGAGTAGGTGAGGTAGACGGCGTGCTCGCCGGTCAGCGGCTCCACCCACGCGGCGACGTCGAGCCGGCCGGCCGCACGATCGGTGCCGCCGCGCCAGCGCAGCAGCAGGAACGTGACCGGGAACAGCAGCGCCACCAGCTTCAGCCAGTACTGGAAGGCCTGCACCAGCGTGATCCTGCGCATCCCGCCCGAGGCCACGATGAGGAGCACCACCAGCGCCACGGTGACCGCGCCCACCCACGCGGGCGCGCCGGTCAGCGTGCGCAGGGTCAGGCCGGCGCCCTGGAGCTGCGGGACGAGGTACAGCACGCCGATGAGCACGACGAGGGCGCTGGCCACCCGGCGCGCGCCGTCGGACTCCACGCGCAGCTGCGCGAAGTCGGGCAGCGTGTAGGCGCCCGAGCGGCGCAGCGGGGCGGCGACGAACACGAGCAGCACAGGTAGCCGGCGGTCCACCCGACGGGGTACCACAGCATGTCGACGCCCCGGGCCAGCACCAGTCCCGCGACCCCGAGGAAGGAGGCCGCCGAGAGGTACTCCCCGCCGATCGCCGACGCGTTGGTCACCGGCCCGACCGTGCGTGAGGCGACGTAGAAGTCGCTCGTGGTGCGGGAGAGCTTGAGCCCGAACGCGCCGATCACCGTGGTGGCGACGGACACGACGGTGACGGCGACGACCGTGACCGGTTCACCGGACCCCACCGGCTCGACGCTCGACACCCGGCTCCCCACCGGCTCGGCACTGGGCTCACCGCCGCTCGACCAGGTCCCTGAACCGCTGCTCGTTGCGCTCGGCGCGGCGGACGTAGAGCCAGCCGAGCAGCACGAGGTACGGGTAGGCCACCAGGCCCAGCAGCAGCCACGGCAGCGGCACGCCGAACACGGTCATCGAGCGCTCGCGGGCGCGATGCGTGAACAGCACCGGCAGCATGCCCGACCGTGCCGCGACGAGCGCCGCAGCACCCCGAGCGCCAGGCGCAGTTGGCTGCGCATCAGCGAGCGCATGTAGACCTCGCCGAGCTGGGTCTCGCGTCGATCTCCGAGTGCACCGAGCGGGAACGGGTGCGTCGTGCCGCGGTGCGCGGGCTGGTGACCCGCACCCGGCGCGGCGGCACGCTCGAGGAGGCGGTCACGGCGCGTCCCGGGACGGGCGCGTCGGACGAGCAGCTCGCGCAGCGCGCGGGTGTGTCGCCGGCTGACCGCCAGCTCGGTGCCGTCGACGAGCACTGTGCAGCGCCCGGCGTCGGTGCGCACCTCCTCCATGTGGGCCATCGAGACCAGCAGCGACCGGTGGATCCGCAGGAACCGGCCTCGCGCCACTGGTCCTCGAGCTGGGTGAGCGGCACCCGCAGCAGGTGGCCTTCCCGGTCGCGGTGTGCAGGCGGGCGTAGTCGCCCTGGGCCTCGACGTAGCAGACCTCCGAGCGGGCGACGAAACGGGTCACGCCGCCGAGCTCGACGGCGATGCTCTCGTCGCTCGGCGCGGCGCCGGTCCGCTGTCTCGACGATGCGCCGCACCGCCTCGGCCAGGCGCTCGTCGCGGACCGGCTTGAGGACGTAGTCGACGGCGTTGAGGTCGAAGGCGCTCACCGCGTGCTCGTCGTGCGCGGTGACGAACACCACCGCCGGCGGCTCCCGGAACTGCGCGAGCACGGAGGCCAGCTCCAGGCCGCTCAGCCCGGGCATCGCGATGTCGAGGAAGACGGCGTCGACCGGGTCGGCCTGCAGCAGCCGCAGCGCCTCGGCGGCCGAGTCGCTGATGAGCACCTCGCCCACCCGCTCGTCCTTGCCGAGCAGGAACGCCAGCTCGTCGAGGGCCGGCCGCTCGTCGTCGACGACCAGCACCCGCAGGCACGGTCCGGTGACGGTGCTCGGCCGCACCCCGGGCTCATGGCGCGGCACTCCCGCGGGGCGAACTTGGGCACGCGGACGGTGACCTTGGTGCCCGCCCCCGGCGCTGTCTCCACGACGAGACCGTACTCGTCGCCGTAGGTCGTGCGCAGCCGCTCGTCGACGTTGCCGAGCCCCACCGAGTCCATCGTCGCGTCGCCGGCGAGCGCCCGGCGTACCCGCTCGGGGTCCTCGCCGACGCCGTCGTCCTCCACCGAGATCACGGCCTCCTGGTCGGCGTCCTCGGCGATGATCGTGATCGCGCCCGGTGCCGGGCTTGCGCTCCAGGCCGTGGCGCACGGCGTTCTCCACCAGCGGCTGGAGCGACAGCACCGGGACGGCGACCGGCAGCACCTCCGGGCGCGATCCGCAGGGTCACCACGAGCCGGTCGCCGAACCGGGCCTTCTCCAGGACGAGGTAGCGCTCGATCGAGTTCAGCTCCTCGGCCAGGGTGGTGAACTCGCCGTGCCGGCGGAACGAGTAGCCGGGTGAACTCGGCGAACTCCAGCAGCAGCTCGCGGGCCCGCTCGGGGTCGGTGCGCACGAAGGACGCGATCGCGGTGAGGGAGTTGTAGACGAAGTGCGGGCTGATCTGCGCCCGCAGCGCCCGCACCTCCGCCTCCATCAGCCGGGTGCGCGACGCGTCGAGCTCGGCGAGCTCGAGCTGGCCGGAGACCCAGCGGGCCACCTCCTCGGTGGCGCGGACCAGGCCCGCCGAGGCGGTCCAGGAGAACGCCTGCAGCGTGCCGATCACCCGCCCCTCGACGGTGAGCGGCGCGACCACCGCCTGCCGCAGCCCGCAGTCCGGGTCGTCACAGGGCATGTCGCGGCGGTAGCGCACGGTGGTGCCGCCGTCGGCCACCGTGCGCCGGGCCAGAGCGCCGGCCTGTCCGCGTGGTGGTCGAAGCCGCCGTCCCAGGCCAGCGGCCGCTCGGTGTCGGTGAGCGCGACGGACGGGACGCCGAGCAGGCTGCGGAGGTGGCGCGCGGAGCGCTCCGCCGACCGGACGCTGAGCCCGGCGCGCAGCGGCGGGGCGGCCAGTGACGCGGTGTGCAGGGTGCGGAACGTGGCCCGGTCCGCCTCCGTGCCGAGATGGCCTCGGCGCAGGCGACCGAGCCAGCGAGATCATGCGCACACGATAGGCCGCGGCCTCCGCCGTCCCTCGTCAGCGGAAGTCGATGAGCAGGTTGTCGGCATCGCCGCCGTCGCTGTGCCGGTTCCGGCGGACCTCGGCGGCCGCGCCCGCCCCGTCGGTCGTCCTCGGGAGCCGGTGCCCGGCACCACGGCGCGGTAACACCGGGTGAGGTAGGGCAGCAGCATGCCCGTCGTGCGCCCCGGCCGTAGTCGTCGTAGAGCTCGTCGACCGCGCGCAGTACCCGCTCGCGCGCGGACACGGGCATCGTCGCCACGTGGGAGCGGAGGCCGCACAGGTCGCGCAGCAGGGCGCGGTCCAGCGGCTGCCAGAACCGGAACGTCTCGGTCTCGACGTACCCGAACAGGTGGGGCCTGCAGGTCGTGGGTGGGTCGGCCGGCGGCTCCGGTGCTGCCGACCAGCCGCCCCAGCCGGCGCACCCACGGCACCGTCTCGTCCCGCACGTTCCAGGCCAGGGCGATGCGCCCGCCGGGCCGCAGCACGCGGGCGACCTCCGGCAGCGCGCGGGAGAGGTCGAACCAGTGGAACGCCTGCCCCGCGACCACCACGTCGGCACGTGCGCGCGCGCACGGGGATCCGCTCGGCGACGCCCTGCGCCAGCGGCGCGCCCGGCGACCCGGGAGCGGCGCAGCCGCTCGAGCATCTGCCGCGAGCGGGTCGGTGGCCAGCACCCGGTGCCCGAGACCGACGAGCGGCTCGGTCAGCTTCCCCGTCCCGGCGCCGAGCTCCAGCACGTCGACGGGGCGGTCGCCGGCCAGCCAGCGGGCGGCCTCGAGGGGGTACGACGGGCGGGCGCGGTCGTAGGCGTCCGCGACCGCGCCGAAGGACAGCGCAGGCGCGATCGGCTCGAGGAAGGGGGAGTCGGCCATCTCGTCGCCGAGGCTACCAACCCGCGGGCGGCGCGCCCGGTGCTTCCGGCCGGCCCGTCGCCCGTCTGGACCGGGCGCCCGGTCCAGACGACGGTGGACCTCTGTCGCGGGGCTCTTGCCGCGGCCGTGCAGGCGCGTAATCATGATTACATGATTACTTCAGAAGCCCTGAGCCGGGTCCGCGGCGTGGTTCACCGGGCGCGTCCCCGAGGCGTGGCAGCACGAGCCGGTGGCGGTCAGCGTGGACCGGGAGGAGATCACGGTGCTGCTCACCCTCCCCGACGTGGAGGTGCCGGCCGACGCCTCCGACGCCGAGCGCGAGGAGGCCCGCGCCGGTCGCACCAAGGCGTTCCGCGAGGAGACCCGGGAGCAGCGGATCGAGATCGCGCGCGAGGCGGAGCGGCGCTACGAGCGCAACATCGCCTGGGCGGTCCGGGTCGGCGACCGCGAGGAGCGGTTCACCTCCCTGGCTGCGCCGGTCATGACCCGGCTGCGTCAGCCGCAGCGGCAGGTCCTCGACACGCTGGTGGAGGCGGGGGTGGCGCGGTCGCGCTCGGAGGCGCTGGCGTGGTGCGTGCGGCTGGTCGGCCAACACGAGCAGGACTGGCTGCACCAGTTGCGCGAGGCGATGACGCAGGTCTCGCAGGTGCGGGCGCAGGGGCCGCGCGCGTAGCCGGCGGTCTGCCCCCCGTGACCGGCGGCTACCCTGCGGGCGTGCCCGACACCGACCCGCTTGCCCGGCTGACCGCCCTGGAGGGCGTCGCCTCGGCGATGGCCGCCGCCCGTGACGGCATCGACGCGCTGCTGCGCGACCGGGGCCTGCGCCGGACCACCCCCGAGCTGACCGGGGAGTCGCTGCTCCGGGGCGCCCACGCCAGCGCGGCCCTGGAGGGCTCGGCGTCCACGCTCGAGGAGGTGCGCGACCACGGCGGCGACCCGCAGGCCCTGGCGGCGGTCCGGGTGAGCACCGAGCTGCTGGGGCTCGGGCCGGTGCTGACGGGCGCACCGTTGCAGGCAATCGCGCGGCTCCACACCGTGGCGGCCAAGGGCCTGCTCGGCGACGAGGAGCTGGGTCGGCCCCGCGACGAGACGGCGGCCGGGCGGCTGCGCGACCTCGCCGGCCTGCTCGCGGCGCCCACCACCGCTCCCGCCCTGGTGGTCGCCGCGGTGGCGCACGCGGAGATCGTCGCGGCGGCACCCTTCGCCTCCCACAACGGGATCGTGGCGCGGGCCGTGGAGAGGTTGCTGCTGGTCACCCGCGGCGTCGACGCCAAGTCGCTCGTCGTACCGGAGGCGGGGCATCTCGCGCTGCGGTCGGAGTACGAGTCCAACCTGCGCGGCTACGCCGGCGGCGGCGCGGCCGGCGTGCACTCGTGGCTGCTCTACGCCGCCGAGGGGTTCGCGGCCGGCGCCGAGGCCAGCCCGCTGAACGACTGAGACCCGTACATGCGAGCGGCACCCGGGTCGCTTGACCTCAGGTGCCGCCGCTGACACGCGAGACCGATGGCTACCAGGCGTGCACTCATTTGTTGCCCCGGGTGAACCCGGGCGTCAACGCCCAATTCGGAAGGGTGGTTCGCCGCGTGGGTACCTGGCTCGCGTGCGGGTCTTTTTGAGTTGTGATGTGTCCTTTCTACGCCCGCATCGACGCCAGGGCAAGGCCCCTAGACCCTTGTCTAAGAGGCAACTCGGCGTCGGGCTGCGAGGTACACCGCACCCCCGACCGCGGCCGCAGTGCCGAGCGCCAGTGCGGCGAGGGTCGGCTTGCTCTGCGGCAGGCGCATCCGACTGCGCAGGGCCACCGGCTTGGCGAAGACCAGCACCGGCCAGCCGCGGGTCGTGGCTTCGCGGCGCAGGTCCCGGTCGGGGTTGACCGCGTGCGGATGGCCCACCACCTCGAGCATGTGCAGGTCCGTGATCGAGTCGCTGTAGGCGTAGCTGCGGGACAGGTCGTAGCCGTGCCGCTCGGCCAGCTCCCGGATCGCCTCGCGCCTTGTTCTCCGCATAGGCGTAGAAGTCGATGCCGCCGGTGTACTTGCCGTCGACGATCTCCAGCTGCGTGGCCACCACGCCGTCCGCGCCCAGCATCTCCCCGATCGGCTCCACGACCTCGGTGCCGGACGCGGAGACGATGATCACGTCGCGGCCGGCGAGCCGGTGCTCCTCGATGAGCGAGACGGCCTCGTCGAAGACCAGCGGGTCGACGATGTGGTGCAGTGTGTCGGCCACGATGCTGCGCACCGTGTCCACCTCCCAGCCAGCGATGAGCCGGGAGAGGAACTCCCGCATCTTCTCCATCTGGTCGTGGTCGGCGCCGCCGATGAGGTAGACGAACTGGGCGTAGGCGCTGCGCAGCACCGACCCGCGGGAGATGAGTCCGCCCTCGTAGAACGACCGGCTGAACGCGAGCGTGCTCGACTTGGCGATGATCGTCTTGTCGAGGTCGAAGAACGCCGCGGGGCGGCCGGTGGCCCGGAGGGGAGTGGCCGAGGCCATGAGACAGCCCTTTCGCCGTGCGAAGCCGGCAGTCGACTGCCGGCATGTGCTCCTGCGTGCCGCCACCACACGGCGGCCCGCACTCCGTAGCATAGAGACTGGGCCTTCAGTAAAGAGCGCGCTACGATTGTCGTGTACGTCCGGCGACGTCGATCCGAGTTCCCCAGACCCCAGCGGCACACCCCCCAGCCGCTGGCCGGCCCGGCCCCACCCCCCCAGGAGGCCGGGCCCGCGACCCCCGGCCCACCCCCCCGGCCGGGGGTCGCCCCCTTCCGCGCCACCGGCCACGCGGGCCGGTTCTCGTCCCCAGCCGCCGAGCCTGCCGGCCGTGCACAGGGAGTACGACGGGCGTGGCCCTCCCCTCCCGTGCCACCGAGGCTGGGCGCCATGACCTCCGCTGCCGTCCTGCTCCTGACCTGCGACGACGGGCCTGCTCGACGACGTCCTGCGGCTGGCGGCCGCGGCCGGCGTCGAGGTCGACGTCGCCCACGACCCGACCGCGGCGCTGCGCGCCTGGCCCACGGCGCCGGCCGTGCTGGTGGGCGCCGACGAGGCTGCGCGGCTCGCCGCGCACCGGCCGCCCCGCCGGGACCACGTTCACGTGGTCACCGCCGGTGCGGCGCCGGAGGGGCTGTTCCGGGCCGCGCTGGCCGCCGGGGCCGCGGACGTCGTGGAGCTGCCCGCCGCGGAGACCTGGCTGGTGGAGCTGCTCAACGACGTCAGCGACGGAAGCGCCGGCACCGCCCTCACCCTCGGCGTGGTGGGTGGTTGCGGAGGCGCGGGGGCGACCACCTTCGCGGGCGCGCTCGCGATGACCGCCGCCCGCACCCGCACCGCGATGCTGGTGGACCTCGACCCGCTACGGTCCGGGCGTCGACCGGGTGGTCGGCATCGAGGACGCACCGGGGATCCGGTGGGACGCCCTGCTCGCGGCGAGCGGCCGGATCGGCAGCCGTGTCGCTGCGCGCTGCGCTGCCGCGTCCGCGACGAGCTCGCCGTCCTGGGCTGGGGACCGGGGCCGCGCGTCCCGCTCGAGCCGGCCGCGGTGCGGGAGGTGCTCTCCGCTGCGCAGCCGGGGCCACGACGCGGTCGTCGTCGACCTGCCCCGCTGCCCTCGACGACCCCGCGTTCGACGTGGCGGCCCGCTGCGACCTGGTCGTCGTGGTGGCGCTGCTCGACGGTGCCCGGCCGCGGCGGCCGCGGCGAAGCTCGCCGGCCCGGCTGCGCTCGGTCAACCGACCTGGGCCTGGTGTCCGCCGCGGCCCGGGGGCCGGTCCCCGGCCGAGCACCTGGCCGCCGCGCTGGACCTGCCGCTGACTCGCCGAGATGCCCCGCCAGCGGCGACTGGCCGAGGACATCGACCTCGGGCTCGGTCCCGTGCGGTCGCGCGGCCCACTGTCTCGTGCCGCGCGCGCGCCTGGCGGGCGGCCGCGGCCGACGGCCTCGCCGCGCGCGACCGACCGCCCCGAGGCGCCGCGGCTGACGGAGCCGGTGCCGGGGTGCCGGCGGACGTCGTCGACGAGGTCCGCGAACAGCTCGCCCGGACGGGGGCCACCCTGTCGCCCGCGGCTCGTCGCCCGGGCGCTCGCGCGACCGGGGGCGGCCGGTCGGCGACGCCGCCGTCCTCGCGGTGCACGACCGGCTCCGCCAGGACGTCCTCGGCGCGGGCCCGCTGGAGCCGCTCCTGCGCACGCACCGGGGTCACCGACGTCCTCGTCAACGGACCCGCCGCGGTCTACCTCGACCGGGGCGCGGGCCTGGAGCGACCCGGTCGCGCTTCCGCCGACGACGCCGCGGTGCGCCGTCTGGCGCAGCGCCTGGCCGGCGCGGCGGGCCGGCGGCTGGACGACGCGACGCCGTACGTCGACCTCCGGCTGCCCGACGGCACGCGCTTCCATGCCGTGCTCGCCCCGCTGGCGCGGCCCGGCACGTGCATCTCGCTGCGGGTCCCGCGCGGCGCGGGTGTTCACCTGGACGAGCTGGTCGTCGGCCGGCACCGCTCACCGCGGACGGCGCCGGCCTGCTGCGGGCGCTGGTGGCGGCCCAGGCTCGCCTTCCTGGTCACCGGGGGCACCGGCTCGGGCAAGACCACGCTGCTGGCGTCGCTGCTGGCCCTGGTCGACCCGCGTCACCGGCATCGTGATCGTCGAGGACGCCGGCGAGCTGCGACCCGCGCACCCGCACGTGGTCGCGCTCGAGGCGCGGCCGCCGAACGTGGAGGGCGCCGGCGCCGTGCCGCTGCGCGCGCTGGTCCGCCAGGCGCTGCGGATGCGGCCGGACCGCCTCGTCGTGGGCGAGGTGCGTGGCGAGGAGGTCACCGACCTGCTCGCCGCGATGAACACCGGCCACGAGGGCGGGTGCGGGACGCGTGCACGCCAACTCGGCCGGCGGACGTGCCGGCGCGTGTGGAGGCGCTGGCGCTGTCCGCCGGGACTGGCCCGGCCGGCGGTGCACAGCCAGCTCGCCTCCGCCCTCGACGTCGTCGTCCACCTCGCTCGGGACCCGGACGGCCGGCGCCGGCTGGGCGAGGTCGCGGTGCTCGAGCGCTCCGACGGACGCCGGCCTCGTGGAAGCGGTGCCCGCGGTCCGCTTCGACCCGGACGGCGCCGACCGCGAGCACCCCGGAGCCGCCGCGCTCGGCCGGCTGCTGGACGCTCGGTGACCGGCGCTGCCGGCCTCGTCGCCGCGGCCGCGGCCGCCGTATCGCCTCGCGCCGGGGCGGCCGCTCGGCTCGCGGCGCCGCGGACCCGACCGCGTGACCTCCGGCCCGCCAGCCCGGCGGCGTCCGCCGGCCGTGGCCGCCGTCGCGCGGAGCCGCCGGCGGCTCGCCGCGCTGCTGGCGCAGCTGCACGGGCGGCGCTCGCCCTGGCGCTGGCGTGGTGCGGGCGCGACTGGCCGCGCTGGCGCCCTGCTGCGCCGCGACGGCGCGGCCCGGGCCGCGGACCGGCCGGCGGGCCGACGTGTGTCGAGGTGGGCGAGGCGCTCGCGGGCGAGCTGCGCGCCGGGCAGCCGCCGCTCAGCCGCGCTGGAGCGCGCCGCCGAGATGTGGGAGCCGCTCGGCGCCGGTCGCCGCCGCGGGCCGAGCTCGGCGCCGACGTCCCGGCCGCACTCCGCCGGCTCGCGGAGCATGCCGGGCGCGGAGGCGCTGCGGGGCGGTCGCGGCCGCCTGGCAGGTGTCCGAGCGACTCCGGGCGCCGGGCTGTCGCGTGCGCTGGCGCAGGTCGCCGCGACTGCGCGGGCGCCGCCAGGCCGCGCGGCACCTGGTCGCGGCCGGAGCTCGCCTCCGCGCAGGCCACCGCGCGCCTGGTCTCGCTGCTGCCGGTGGCGTGCTGGCCATGGCGGCCGGGGTCGGCGGCCGGCCCTGGCACTTCCTGCTCGGCACGCCGGTCGGGCTCGCTCTGCCTCGGCGGCAGGCGCTCGCCCTCGTGTTCGCCGGGCCTGTGGTGGATCGACCGGATCGCGGCGGCGGTGCTGCGTCGATGAGCCCGCTCGGTGCTGGGCCGCGTGCTGCGCGCCGCGGCCGGGCGCGGCCGCGATGGCCCCGCAGTGCCGCTCGGCCCCGTCGCGGCCCTGCCCGGGTCCGGCGCCCGCGGTGCGCCCCGGGCGCGCGAGCCCGGACGCGGCGCCGTCCGCGTCGCCGGCTCGGCGTGGTGCTCGCGGCGGGCGCCGGCCCGCGGTGCTCGTCGGCGGCCTGCCCGGGCTCGCCGCCGGCGCGGTGGCGGCGGGCGCGGCCTGGCGCGTGACCGGGCGGCGGAGCCGCCTGCCGGCGCGCGCCGCCGCGGAGCGGCTGCCGAGCGCTGCCGCACGTGGTCGACCTGGTGGCCGCCTGCCTGGCGGCCGGGATGGCGCCCGCCGCGGCGGCCGCGCCGGGCCGTGGCGGCCGTCGAGGGCCCGGTGGCCGAGGAGCTGGACCGCGGTGCTGGCGAGGCTCGACCTGGGCGTGGACCCGGCGACGCGCGTGGCGGGACCTCGGCCGCGCATCCCGAGCTCGGGCCGCTCGGCCGGTGCGTGGCGCGGGCGACGGAGAGCGGCGCCTCGGTCGGCGAGGCGATGCACCAGGCTCGCCGAGGACCTGCGGCGCGACGCCCGCGGCCGCGGTCGAGGCGGCCGCGCCCGCGCCGTCGGTGTGCGGGCCGCCGTGCCGCTCGGGCGTGTGCCTGCTGCCCGCCTTCCTGCTCGCTCGGCGTGGTCCCGCTCGTCGTGGGTTCGGTGCCGTTGGTGCTGGGGCGCTGAGGCGGCTCGCCGAGCCGGCTGTCCTCCACAGACGCGGCCCGGCGCCGCTGCCGTCCCCAGGTCCCGGCGACGGCCCTCGTGGCCGGTCCCGTGCCGCGACGAGAGTCGCGGCTCGTCACCACATCCCGTCACCGGCCCGGATGCCGGTGAGCTCACCTTGGAGGTCCGCATGACCAAGTCACCCGTCGCCCGCCTGCGCAACCAGCGCGGGCGTCACGTCCGCGGAGTACGCCGTGGTCACCGCCGCCGGCTGCGGCTTCGCGGCCGATCCTGATCAAGCTCCTCATGAGCGACTGGGGGCAGAACGCTGCTCAAGACGCTGTTCCAGATGGTGCTCCAGGTGCTCGGTCTCGGCGGCTGAGGATGCGCCGAGCCGGAAGGTCGCGGCGGGGGCGGGCACCCGGTCGGCGCCGCCTCGCCGGCGCGCGAGAGCGGGCGCGGCCGCCGCCGAGACGGTCGATGGTGCTTCCGGTGCTGATCGCGCTCGCCGCTCGCGCTGGCCTGGCTGCTCGCGCTGGCGCGGCCACGCAGGTGCGGGCCGTCGACGCTGCGCGCGAGGTGGCGCGGGCCGCTGGCACGCGGGACGAGCCCCGCCGCGGCCGTGCGGCTCGGGCCGGCGCGTGGCCCCCGAGGGTGCCGGGATCGCGTGCGCAGGGCCGGCGGCGAGCTGCGGGTCGAGGTGACCGCGTCCGTGCAGCCGGGCCGCGGCGGCCTGCTGCCGTTCCTGCCGCCGGTGCATCGTCGCCGCCGAGGCGGTAGCCGCCGCAGGAGCCGGCACGTGAGCCCGGCCGGCCGGGGAGCGGGGCAGCGTGGCGCCCCTGCTCGTCGCCGGCGTCGTCCTGCTGCTGACCGCGGCCGTCGTGACGGCGGTGCCCGCCTGTGTGGTGACCGTCCAGCGCGGACTGGAGTCGGCCGCGGACCTTGCGGCGCTGGCCGGCGCCGCTGCCGTGCAGGCCGGGGAGGCGCTGCCGCCGTGCGCGCGTCATCGCCGAGGCGAACGGTGCCGCCGCTCGTCGCCTGCCGAGCCGACGCCGCGGCAGGTCGTGGTCGTCGCGGCTCGGGGGACCACGCTGCCACTCGGTCGCCGCGTCGTGCTGCACGCCGCGGGCCCGCGCCGGCCCGACCCCGGCCGGGTAGCCGTGCCGGGGCGCCGGGGACGCGCGTCCTACTGCTGCGGGTCCTCGGCTCGGCCCCGCCTGCCGGTCGTGCCGCCGGCCGGTCGACCTGCTTGGCCTTCCGGCGCCGCCGGTGCGCACGTCGGGCGTCGCGCTGACCACGAAGAGTCCGGCGCCGAGCAGCACCGTGGCAGCCACGCCGCACAGGAACATCGCCATCGTGTTGGCCTTGTCCCAGGTGACGTTCCCCAGGGTCAGTTGGGCCGGGTCGTTGGCTCCGGCGAAGACGAAGATCACGATGACCACCGCGGCAATCGCGACCAGGACCAGGCCGAGCACCAGCATGCGTTTCCCTTCCGCTGCCCTTGCGGGCCGATACGTGCAGGCTAGCGGGTGGCGGCGCCCCTCGCCCGCTCGCCGAGCAGCACGTCGAGCAGGCGCACGGCCCGCTGCCTTGTCGAGGGGGTTGTTGCCGTTGCCGCACTTGGGCGACTGCACGCACGACGGGCAGCCGTCCTCGCAGTGGCACGCCGCGATGGCTTCCCGGGTGGCCGACAGCCACTGCGCCGCGGCCTCGAACCCGCGCTCGGCGAAGCCCGCGCCGCCGGGGTGGCCGTCGTAGACGAACACCGTGAGCTGACCGGTGTCGGGGTGCAGCGCGGTGGACACGCCGCCGATGTCCCAGCGGTCGCAGGTCGCGAACAGGGGGAGCAGGCCGATGGAGGCGTGCTCCGCGGCGTGGGCCGCGCCGGGCAGGTCGCGCTCGGCGAGGCCGGCGTCCTCGAGCAGGGCGGCGGGCAGCGTCCACCACACGGCCCTGGTCTCCAGGGTCCGCTCCGGAAGGTCGAGGGGCTCCTCGCCGAGCACCTCGCCCGAGGGCACACGCCGGCGGAGGAACGAGACGACCTGGTGGCTGACGTGCACGTCGCCGAAGCTCACCCGGGCCCGGCCCCAGGAGGCGTGGCGGCGCTCGGCCACGATGCTGATGTCGGTGGTTTCCCGCGCTGAGGTGGAGTAGTCGGGGTCCGCCGCGAGACCACGGCCACGACTCCTCGAGGTCGAGGTCGCAGACCAGGTAGGTCTCGCCCTGGTGCAGGTACACCGCGCCGGCGTGGACGGTGCCGTGCGCCGACCCGGCATCGACGGTGCCGAGCAGCCGGCCGGTGTCCTGCTCCACGAGGCGCACCGGCGACCCGCCGGTGGAACGGATGTCGGCCAGGTCGCAGGCCCGGCGACGGTCGGTCCAGAACCAGCCGCGCGGGCGCCTGCGCAGCAGACCCGCCTCGGTCAGCGCCTCGACCCCCGCACGGGCGCCGGGTCCGAACAGCACCAGGTCCTCCTCGGTGAGCGGCACCTCCGCCGCTGCCGCGCACAGGTGGGGTCCGAGCACGTAGGGGTTCTCGGGGTCGAAGACGTTGGCCTCGACCGGTGCGCCGAGGAGGGACTCGGGGTGCGTGACCAGGTAGGTGTCGAGCGGGTCGTCGCGGGCCACGAACACCCCCAGCGCGTCCTGGCCGCCGCGGCCCGCACGGCCGATCTGCTGCCACAGCGCGGCCCGGGTGCCGGGGAAGCCGGCCATCAGCACGGCGTCGAGGCCCGCCACGTCGATGCCGAGCTCGAGCGCGTTGGTCGCGGCGACACCGAGCAGGTCGCCGTCGCGGAGCGCGCGTTCGAGGACGCGGCGGTCCTCCGGCAGGTAGCCGCCCCGGTAGGCCGCCACCCGCTCCGCGAGGGTCGGGTCCACCTCCCCGAGCAGCCGCCGCGCGGTGAGTGCCACCGTCTCGGCGCCCCGGCGCGAGCGGATGAACGCCAGCGTGCGCACCCGCTCCAGGACCAGGTCGGTGAGCAGGTCGGCCACCTCGGCGGTCGTCGAGCGGCGCACGGGTGCACCGTTCTCCCCCTCGTGGGAGCTGAACGGCGGCTCCCACAGGGCCAGGGCCAGCGATCCGCGCTGCGACCCGTCCTCGGTGACGGCCGTGACCGGCAGCCCCGTGAGCCGACCGGCGGCCACGTCCGGCTCCGCGACGGTCGCGGAGGCGAGCACGAACGTCGGCGAGACGCCGTACGACGCGCACACCCGCCGCAGCCGGCGCACGATCTGGGCGACGTGGGCGCCGAAGACGCCGCGGTAGTGGTGACACTCGTCGATGACGACGTAGCGCAGCAGGGAGAAGAACCTCGCCCAACGTGCGTGCCCGGGCAGCAGCGAGCGGTGCAGCATGTCGGGGTTGGTGAGCACGTACTCCCCGAAGTCGCGGGCCCAGTCGCGCTGCTCGCGGGGGGAGTCGCCGTCATGGGTGGTGGCCCGCAGGTCCGGCAGGTCGAGCCCGCGCACGGCGGCGAGCTGGTCCTGGGCGAGCGCCTTGGTCGGGGCGAGGTACAGCACGGTCGCACCGCGCTGGCCGCGCCGGTCGCGGGCATCGAGCACGTCGGTCAGTGCCGGGAGCAGGTAGCCCAGCGACTTCCCGGAGGCCGTGCCGGTGGCGAGCACCACGTGCTCCCCGCGCCGGGCCGCCTCCGCGGCCGCGACCTGGTGGCTCCACGGCCGAGGCACCCCGCGCTCCACCAGGGCCTCCCGGAGTGCCGGCGCCACCCACGCGGGCCAGTCGGCGCGCGTGCCGGCACGTCCGGGGACCCGCTGCAGGTGCGTGAGGCGGTCCTCCCGGCCGGGTCCCGCGGTCAACCGGGCCACCAGCTCGTCGGCGGAAAGACCGGTCCGGGTACTCACCCTCGCATTTGTCCCAGGCGGCCGGTGGCGGGTTAAAATCCGACGGTCGGCCCCCCGGTGGGTGACCTGCGTGCCTGTACGGTGCATGATTGAATGCACTCGACAGTGGCTCGCTGCCGGGTAGCGAGCGCCGAGCACGATCGTCGAGGAGTCACGTGGACCTGTCACTCGAGACGCGCCACGCGGATGGTCACACGATCATCGAGGTGGGCGGAGAGATCGACGTCTATACCGCACCCAAGCTGCGGGACAAGATCACCGAGCTGGTGAGCAACGGCGATTACCACCTGGTGATCGACATGGAGAAGGTCGACTTCCTCGACTCCACGGGGCTCGGCGTGCTCGTGGGTGGGTTGAAGAAGGTGCGCGCCCACGACGGGTCGATGCGACTCATCTGCAACCAGGAGCGTCTGCTCAAGATCTTCCGCATCACCGGGCTGGCGAAGGTGTTCGCGATCCACAGCTCGCAGGCCGACGCCCTCGCCGACCGCTGAGCCGTGGTGGCCGCATCCGAGGCGGGTATCAGCGTCTCGATCACCCGCGACCCGGCGCTCGTACGCACCGTGCGTCTGATCGCCGCTGCCGTCGCCCGGCGGACCGGGCAGGATGAGGAGTTCGTCGAGGAGATCCGTCTCGCCGTCGGTGAGGCGTGCGCGCTGATGCTCGCCGACGACCATCCGGACGCTCAGGACCCGGTGACGGTCACCATGACGCTCGGCGAGCGGTTGACCGTCGACGTGACGTCGCAGAGCGCGGTCTCGGTCTCCGACGAGCCGCACAGCGACATCGACGGCGTCGAGCCCTGGGCGCTGCTGCGCGGGCTCATCGAGGACTTCACGGTCACGCCGCAAGGCTCGGGCACCCGGCTGTCCATGTCGTGGCCGCTGGCCTGAGCGCCCTCCGCCCCGGTCCCGGGGCAAGTGGGTCCTTGGTCCTGATCTTCCGTCGAAGTGACACTCGGGGCGTCCGGTCTTCCCCCCGACCCCTCCCGCGTGCGTAGACTCCGGCTCACGATGCGGGCGTGAGGCTAGTCACGGCCCGCTGCCGCGGCGTCCGCCGCGGGCCGAGCGAACTCGACGGGCTCGTGCGGAGCCCACGGAGGAGGACGAATGTCCGGGCACCTCTTTGCGGCCGAAGGCGGCGGCAAGGCAGCGGCCGTGGACCTCGCCGGCAGCAACCTCACCCTGGTCATCGTCGTCGCCGCCATCGCGCTCGTCGCGCTGGCGATGGGGGCGATGTTCCGGGGCCAGGTGCTTGCTGCCGGCGAGGGCACGACCAACATGAAGAACATCGCGCAGGCGGTCCAGGAAGGCGCCTCGGCGTTCCTGGGCCGCCAGTTCAGGACTCTCGGGGTGTTCGCGGTGGTCGCGTTCATCCTGCTGCTCCTGCTCCCGGCGCACGGCGGCACCGACGTCCGCATCGGACGCTCGATCTTCTTCCTCGTCGGCGCCGGCTTCTCGGCCGGCATCGGCTACATGGGCATGTCGCTGGCGGTGCGGGCCAACGTCCGGGTGGCCGCGGCCGCGCGTGACGAGGGCCGGGACCCGGCCATGCGGGTGGCCTTCCGCACCGGCGGCACGGTCGGGATGGCCACGGTGGGGCTCGGCCTGCTCGGCGCCTCCGTGGTGGTGCTGATCTACAAGGGGAACGCCCCCACGGTGCTCGAGGGCTTCGGCTTCGGCGCCGCGCTGCTGGCGATGTTCATGAGGGTCGGCGGCGGCATCTTCACCAAGGCCGCCGACGTGGGCGCCGACCTGGTCGGCAAGGTCGAGCAGAACATCCCCGAGGACGACCCCCGCAACGCCGCCACCATCGCCGACAACGTCGGTGACAACGTCGGCGACTGCGCGGGGATGGCCGCCGACCTCTTCGAGTCCTACGCGGTGACCCTGGTCGCCGCGCTGATCCTGGGCACCGCCGCGTTCGGCTCCGACGGCCTGGTGTTCCCGCTCATCGTGCCCGCCATCGGTGCGCTGACCGCGATCATGGGTGTGTTCCTCACTCGCCCGCGTGCCGGGGAGAACGGCCTGGTCACGATCAACCGCTCCTTCTACATCTCCGCCGCGGTCTCGGCGGTGGTCACCACGATCGCGGCCTTCACCTACCTGCCGAGCTCGTTCGCGGACCTCAACGGCGTCCCGCAGTCCCTGGCGTCGTACGGCGGGGACCCGCGGGTGATCGCGACGGTGGCCGTGCTGATCGGCATCCTGCTGGCTGCGGTGATCCTGTCGCTGACCGGCTACTACACCGGCACCGACCACCGCCCGGTCAAGGACGTCGGTCGCACGTCGCTCACCGGTGCCGCCACGGTGATCCTCTCCGGTCTCTCGGTCGGCTTCGAGTCCGCGGTGTTCACCGCGCTGGTGATCGCCGCCGCGGTGTTCGGGGCGTTCCTGCTCGGCACCGGCGTGGTGGCGATCTCGCTGTTCGCGGTCGCGCTCGCCGGGTGCGGCCTGCTCACCACGGTCGGCGTCATCGTGGCCATGGACACCTTCGGACCCGTCTCCGACAACGCCCAGGGCATCGCCGAGATGTCCGGGGACGTCGACGGCGCCGGGGCGCAGATCCTCACCGAGCTCGACGCGGTCGGCAACACCACCAAGGCGATCACCAAGGGCATCGCGATCGCCACCGCGGTGCTGGCCGCCACCGCGCTCTTCGGCTCCTACACCGGTGCCATCTCCGAGGCGCTGACCCAGAACGGCGTCAAGGCCGGCGACGCTCCGAACTCCTTCCTCACCCAGGTCTACAGCCCCAACGTGCTCGTCGGCCTGATCATCGGTGCGGCCGTGGTGTTCCTCTTCTCGGGCCTGGCGATCAACGCGGTCGGCCGTGCGGCCGGCGCGGTCGTCTACGAGGTGCGCCGGCAGTTCGCGGAGATCCCGGGGATCATGGAGGGCACCGGCCGCCCGGAGTACGGCAAGGTCGTCGACATCTGCACCCGCGACTCGCTCCGCGAGCTGGCCACGCCCGGCCTGCTGGCGATCATGGCCCCGATCGCGGTCGGCTTCGGCCTCGGCGTCGGCCCGCTGGCCGGCTTCCTCGCCGGCGCGATCGGGACGGGCACGCTGATGGCGATCTTCCTGGCCAACTCCGGTGGCGCCTGGGACAACGCGAAGAAGCTCGTCGAGGACGGTCACCACGGCGGCAAGGGGTCGGACGCGCACGCCGCCACCGTCATCGGTGACACCGTCGGCGACCCGTTCAAGGACACCGCCGGTCCGGCGATCAACCCGCTGCTGAAGGTGATGAACCTGGTCTCGCTGCTGATCGCCACGGCGGTGGTGAACATGAGCGTGGGGGCGGGGCAGAACACCTGGCTGCGCATCGCCATCGCGGTGGTCGCCGGGCTGGTCATCGCGGGCGCCGTGTACATCTCCAAGCGGCGTCCGGTCGTGATCGGCGAGGACGTGCCCGAGCCGGTCAAGACCGCCTGAGGCCCGGCGCCGTACGGCGCGAGCTCCCGCGGGACGTCATACGCCCCGGTCGCTGCGGCGGCCGGGGCGTATGACGTCGGCGAGGATGCGGGTCTGCGCGGCCAGCACCTCCTCGAGCGCCGGTACGACGGGCCCGCCGGCGCCGTGCCCGGCCGGGCGCAGCTCGGTGAGCTCGCCGACGACGTCGTACCCCCCGTCCTTCACGGCCGCGAGGACCCGGTCCGCCTCCTCGTGCGCCCAACCGGCCAGCTGCCGCGGGAGGGCGGGTGTCGGACCGGTCACCGCCGCCGCGGCCGCGAGGAGCGCCGCCGACGGAGCCGTGCGCGACTCGGCGTTGACCCGTCGCAGCGCCTCGGCGGCGGCGAGCGCCAGTGGGCGTGGCTCGGCACCGTCCGCGCCCGGCAGGCGGACCGGGTCCATCCCCACGGTCTCGGCGAACCGCTGCCACAGGACCCGCTCCGCGTCGGGCGCGCTCGGGACGGTCAGCACGTGCAGCCGCTCGGCGGGCACGAACGTCGCCCACCTCTCCAGCACGGCCCCCGCGTCGTGGGAGCGCCAGAACGTTCGCGCCGGGTGCGTGGTGGCGCGTGCGGCCACCTGGTCGACGTACGCGTCGAAGCCGATCGCGCCGCCGCTGCGCACCCACTCCTGCCACGCCGCCGGCACCTGGCGGGCGAGGTCGCGGGCGGCGTAGACCACGTGCACCTCCATGCCGCGGAAGCCCGCGAGCACCCGCTCGACCCGGGCGAGCCGGGCGTCCGCGAGCAGCTCGTGCGCGACCACCACGGTCCCGCGACGCCAGTCGCGCGCGGCCTGCACCAGCCGGTCCCACGCTCCTGTCGGCACCGGGTCCCCGTCGGTGAGCCCGAGCACGTCGAGGACGGCGGCACGGTGGGCGCTGCGGTCTCCGACGTGGTCGCTGGGGTAGAGGACTCCGTAGCGGACAAGCGCGCGACGGTGCCGCCGCAGCGTCTCTCGCAGGTACGTCGCCCCGGTGGCCGGTGCCCCGATGTGCAGGTACACCGTGGCCGACGGCCGGGTCAGCGCCGGTCGCCGCACGACCGCGGGCACGACCGGCGACCGGCGCCCCGTGAGCCTCATGCTCCCGATCGTAGGAGCCCTAGGGTGGATTCCCGTGGACCTCCTGCGACGCGACGACGTGACCGCCCTGCGCGAGGCGCTGCTGGCTGCGGGCTACACCTACGACGGGGTCGCCGAGCTGCTCGGGACGACGGCGCACCGGGCGCTGCTGCGCAACGAGACCACCCCCGGGCTGGGCAGGAGCGCCGACGGCTCGCCGGTGGCCACGCTGACCCGGCTGTGGCTGCTGCAGGCCGCGGTGCCGGCCGCCGACGCCGAGCGAGCCCTGCCCGGCCTCGTGGACCGGCTCTGCGTGGCCGGGCTGCTGGAGCGGTCGGTGGCCGAGGTGCGGGCACGCGCGGACGTGCGCCCCTACGCGGACGAGGACCACGACTGGTGGGTGGTCAGCGACCTCACCCCCGGGTTGGACGGCGCCCCGGTGCGGGTGGGCCGCGACCACGTCCTCGGCATCTCCTCTGCCTCCACCTCGCTGGCGCAGCTGACCGTCCGCGAGCCGGTGGGCCGGGCACTCGACCTGGGCACCGGCTGCGGGGTCCAGGCGCTGCACCTGGCCGGCCACGCGGAGACCGTGGTCGCCACCGACGTCAACGAACGGGCGCTGGCCATGACCCGCCTCAACGCCGCCCTCAACGGCGTGCGTCTCGACGTGCGCGCCGGGTCGCTGTTCGCGCCGGTGGCCGGCGAACAGCACGACCTGGTGGTGACCAACCCGCCGTTCGTCGTGTCCCCCGGCACCGGCGAGCGGCTGGTCTACCGCGACTCGGGTCTGCCCGGCGACGAGATGGTGCGCCGCGTGCTGACCGGTCTGCCGGCCCACCTGGCCCCCGGCGGGCGCGCGCAGGTGCTCGCCAACTGGGTGCACCGTGCGGGCGAGCCGTGGCAGGACCGGCTCGGCGGCTGGCTGGCCGGCTGCGGCTGCGACGCGTGGGTGGTGCAGCGGGAGGTCGCCGACCCGGCGGAGTACGTCGAGCTGTGGCTGAAGGACTCCGGTCACCACGGCACCGCGACGTACCGGGAGCAGTACGACACCTGGCTGGCGTGGTTCGCCGAGCAGGGCATCGAGGGCATCGGCTTCGGCTGGGTGAACCTGCGGCGCGTCGACCGCGACCCGGTGCTGCGGCTCGAGGAGTGGCCGTACGACGTCGAGCAGCCGCTCGGTCCGGAGGTGGCCGCGCGCGACCGCCGTACCGACTTCCTGGCCGGCGCCGACGACACCGCCCTGCTCGCCACCCGGCTGACGACCCGGGTCGACGTCCGGCAGGAGACCCTCGGCGCCCCGGGCGCGGAGGACCCGGAGACGATCGTGCTGCGCCAGCAACGCGGAATGCGACGCGCCCACCGCGCCGACACCGTCGTGGCCGCGCTGGTCGGCGCCTGCGACGGCGACCTCACCGTCGGGCAGATCCTCGACGCGCTGGGCCACCTGCTCGGCGAGTCGCCCGAGGACCTGCGGCGTCGCTACGTCGCCGAGGTGCGCGACCTGCTCGCCGACGGGTTTCTGGAGCCCGCACGAGGGGACAGGGTCCCCGACGCCGCACCGGGCTAGGTTGGGCACGCGTCCGCGCGGGAATGTGAGCGAGAAGGAGACCAGGTGACCGTCGCAAGCCTCATCGCGGTGCTGATGGTCGGGGTCATCGTGCTCACTCCGCTGGCGGGCCGGGTCAGCGTGCCGCAGCCGGTGATGCTGACGATCTTCGGCCTCCTGCTGGCCCTGGTTCCGAGCACCCCGCAGCTCTCGCAGCTCAACCCCGAGCTGGTGCTGCCGGTGGTGCTGCCGCCGCTGCTGTTCGCGGCGACGCAGCGCACCACGGTCCGCGAGTTCCGCGAGCAACGCCGGCGGGGTGCTGCTCGCTGGCCGTGGGCCTGACCGTCACCACCGCCGTGGTGGCCACGATGGTCGCCACGCCGATGGGACTGCCGTGGCGGCCGCCGCCGGTCCTCGGCGCCGTGGTCTCCCCGCCCGACCCGGTCGCGGCCACCGCGGTCGCCCGGCGGCTGCGGCTCCCGCACCGGCTGGTCACCATCCTCGAGGGCGAGGGGATGTTCAACGACGCCACCGCCCTGGTCGCCTACAAGGTCGCGGTCGCCGCCGCGGTGACCGGCACGGTGACCGCGGGCAGCATGGTCCTCGAGCTCGCGCTCGCCATCCTGGTCGGGGTGGGCGTCGGCCTGGTGCTGGGCTGGGTCACCCGGCAGGTGCTCGCCGCGCATCCACGAGGCCTACGCCGAGACCACCGTCACCGTGCTCGCCCCCTTCCTCGCCTACGTCGGCGCCGAGCAGCTGCGGCGGTCGGGGGTGCTCGCCGTGCTGGCGATGGGGCTGCTGCTGCGCACGCTCGGCCACCACGCGACTCACCTCGCAGGGCTGGCTGCTGGGCCGGTCGGTGTGGTCCTACGCCGACTTCCTCATCACCAGCCTCCTCTTCTCCGCGCTCGGCTACGAGCTGGTCAAGGTGATCCGGGTCGCGAACCTGACCACCGAGACCGCGTGGGCTGCGGGTGCGGTGATCGCCGCGGTGGTGCTCTTCCGGTTCGTGTGGGTCTTCCCCTCCTCCTGGCTGGCCCGGCTGCGGGCCCGCAGGCGCGACTACCCCACACCGATCGGCTGGCAGGAGACCACCGTGGTGTCCTGGGCCGGCATGCGCGGGGTGGTCACGGTGGCGACCGCGCTGGCGTTGCCGCACACCGTGGACGGGGGGAGCGACTTCCCGGTCCGGGAGGAGATCGTCGTGGTCGCGCTGGCGCTCGTGATGGTCACGCTCGTCGCGCAGGGCCTCACGCTGGCGCCGCTGGTGCGGCGCCTCGGTGTGGGCGGCGACGAGGAGGAGCCGGGCGCGATCTCCCGCCTCCGGAGGCGGGCGGCCGCGGCGGCCCTGCGCGAGGTCAAGTCCGTCGCCGACGAGCACATCCCCGAGGAGGTCCGTCGCGCCGCGGTCCTGCAGTACGACGGGTTCGTCTCGGCACAGGGCGCGCTGGAGGAGGCACGCTCCCTGCAGACGGACGGGGAGGAGGACCCGCCTGCGCAGCTGCAGGCGCTGCTGGAGCGGGCGATCGCCGTCGAGCGCGACCTGGTCCTCGACGCCCGGCGTCGCGGCGAGGTGCCCGCCGCCGTGGCCGACGAGGTGCTCCGCGACATCGAGGGACGGGCGTTGCGCGATTTCGGCTGAGGACGGTCCGCTACCTTTCCCCCGGGGGTACACCCTCCCTCGCCCGTCAGGACGGCGCGTTACCGTGGCGGGCACAGCACGAACCGACAGGAGCACATCCGAGTGGCAGCCAAGACAAGCGCGAACGGCGTCGGCCGGAAGCTGGTGATCGTCGAGTCGCCGGCGAAGGCCAAGACGATCGCCGGCTATCTCGGTGGCGACTACGTGGTCGAGTCGTCGATCGGCCACATCCGCGACCTGCCGCAGAGCGCTGCCGACGTGCCGGCCAAGATCAAGGGCGAGCCCTGGGCGCGGCTCGGGGTGGACGTCGAGCACGACTTCACGCCCTACTACGTGGTGTCGCGGGACAAGAAGTCCCACATGACCAAGCTCAAGTCGCTGCTCAAGGACGCCTCCGAGCTCTACCTCGCCACGGACGAGGACCGCGAGGGCGAGGCGATCGCCTGGCACCTGCTCGACGAGCTCAAGCCGAAGGTGCCGGTGCGGCGGATGGTCTTCCACGAGATCACCCGCCCGGCGATCCAGGCCGCGGTGGAGAACCCCCGCGACATCGACATGGACCTCGTCGAGGCGCAGGAGGCCCGGCGCATCCTCGACCGGCTCTACGGCTACGAGGTCTCGCCGGTGCTGTGGAAGAAGGTCATGTCCGGCCTCTCGGCCGGCCGCGTGCAGTCCGTGGCCACCCGGCTGGTGGTCGACCGGGAGCGGGAGCGCATCGCGTTCCGCACCGCGTCGTACTGGGACCTCGAGGGCACCTTCGACGCCGGCGAGAAGCACGACGACCGGCTCTTCCCCGCCAAGCTGTACTCCGTCGACGGCGCCCGGGTGGCGCGCGGCTCGGACTTCACCAACCGCGGCGTGCTGAAGGAGGGCGCCGGGGGTGGCCAGGGCGTCGTCCACCTGGACCGGGGTCGCGCCGAGGCGCTGGCCGCGGCGCTCGACGACACCGCCTTCGCGATCCGCTCGGTGGAGTCCAAGCCCTACCGCCGCCAGCCCTACGCGCCGTTCCGCACCACCACGCTGCAGCAGGAGGCCTCCCGCAAGCTCGGGTTCGGGGCCTCCCGGACGATGTCGGTGGCCCAGCGGCTGTACGAGAACGGCTTCATCACCTACATGCGCACCGACTCCACGACCCTGTCGGAGTCGGCGATCGCCGCCGCGCGGGACCAGGCGCGGGAGCTGTACGGCGCGGAGTACGTCCCGGACAGCCCACGCGTCTACGCCTCGAAGGTGAAGAACGCCCAGGAGGCGCACGAGGCGATCCGGCCGGCCGGCGAGACGTTCCGCACCCCGGCGCAGACCGGGCTGACCGGCGACGAGTTCCGGCTCTACGAGCTGATCTGGATGCGCACGGTCGCCTCGCAGATGCGCGACGCGGTCGGGCAGAGCGTGACGGTCCGCCTCGGTGGCACGGCGGCCTCGGGCGAGGACGTGGTGTTCTCCGCCTCCGGCCGGGTGATCACCTTCCACGGCTTCCTCAAGGCGTACGTGGAGGGGCGTGACGACGCGGGCGACCCGGACGCGGCGGGTCCCGACGACCGCGAGACCCGGCTCCCGAACGTCGCGGAGGGCGACACCGTCACCGCCGCGCAGCTGCGCGCCGCCGGGCACGAGACCAAGCCGCCGGCGCGCTACACCGAGGCCACGCTGGTCCGCGAGCTCGAGGAGCGCGAGATCGGCCGGCCCTCGACGTACGCCTCGATCATCGGCACCATCCTCAACCGCGGCTACGTCTACAAGAAGGGCACCGCGCTGGTGCCGGCCTGGCTGGCGTTCTCGGTGGTCCGGCTGCTCGAGGAGCACTTCCCGCGGCAGATCTCGTATGAGTTCACCGCCGGGATGGAGGACATCCTCGACGAGATCGCCGCGGGCCGCCGCGACCGCAACACCGAGCTGGCCGAGTTCTACTTCGGCAACGGCGACGTCGAGGGCCTGAAGAAGCTGGTCTCCGAGCTCGGCGACATCGACGCCCGCGAGCTGGCCACGTTCACGATCGCCGACGGGATCGACCTGCGGGTCGGCCGCTACGGGCCCTACATCGAGACCCCCGATGGCACGCGCGCGAACGTGCCGGAGGATTTGCCGCCGGACGAGCTCACCGAGGCCAAGGCCAAGGAGCTGCTGGCCAACCCGGCCGGCGAGGAGTACGTCCTCGGCGAGCACCCCGAGACCGGGCTGACGGTCGTGGCCAAGAACGGCCGCTACGGCCCGTACGTCACCGAGCAGCTGCCCGAGGACGCCCCGAAGTCGGCCAAACCGCGCACGTCGTCGCTGTTCAAGTCGATGAACCTGGACACGATCACGCTCGACGACGCAGTGAAGCTGCTCACCCTGCCGCGCGTGGTCGGCGCCGACCCGGACTCCGGGGAGGAGATCACCGCGCAGAACGGCCGCTACGGGCCCTACCTGCGCAAGGGCTCGGACTCGCGCTCGATCGACTCCGAGGAGCGGCTGCTCACGATCACCCTCGAGGAGGCGCTGAAGATCTTCGCCGAGCCGAAGCGGCGCGGCCGGGCGGCCGCCGACCCGGGGCGCGAGGTGGGCACCGACCCGGCCAGCGGCAAGACGGTCACCGTCAAGAGCGGGCGGTTCGGGCCTTATGTCACCGACGGCGAGTACAACGCCACCCTGCGCCAGGGTGACGACCCGGCCAGCGTGACCATCGAGCGGGCCGCCGAGCTGCTCGCCGAGCGGCGGGCCAAGGGGCCGGCGAAGAAGGCCGCGAAGAAGGGCGCGGCCAAGAAGGGCACCGCGAAGAAGTCGACGGCGAAGAAGTCGGCGAAGAAGAGCGCCGCGAAGAAGGCCTGACCGGGCCCACCGCGGGCCTCGCCTGTCCCGGGCTCCCGGGTGCTCCCGGCACGCGGAGCGAGGCTCCGCGACGCCTATCCGGTGACCTAGGGTGAACCTGTGAGCGAGCACGCGTACAACGGGTCCGGCGCCGCCGGCGCGCCCGGGGGGCCGGTGGACGAGCTGCGGCACGCCCCGGCACACTCGCTCGCCGCTGTGCTCAAGATCCGCGACTTCCGGCACCTGTGGCTGGGGCTGGGCCTGTCCAGCCTCGGGGACTGGATGGGCCTGCTGGCCCTGACCGCGTTCGCGAGCGCCAGCGTGGACACCTACGCCAGCAAGAACTACGCGATCGCGGGTGTGCTGTTCCTCCGGGTGCTGCCCGCGCTGGTGATGGCCCCGGTGGCCGGCTACGTCGCGGACCGGCTCGACCGGCGCCGCACGCTGATCTGGGGCGACTACGTCCGCGGCGCCCTGTTCCTCACCATCCCCCTGGTCGGCACCCTGTGGTGGATCTTCGTGGTGACCGTGCTCGTCGAGGCGGTCAGCCTGGTCTGGGGGCCGGCCAAGGACGCGACGGTGCCGAACCTGGTGCCGCCGCACCGGCTCGAGGCGGCCAACCAGGTCAGCCTCGCCACCACCTACGGCTCGGCCCTGCCCGCCGCGGCGATCTTCACCGCGCTGACCCTGGTCGACAAGTTCTACCGGCACCTGTTCTCGTGGTTCCACAACGGCCCGGTCGACCTGGCGCTCTACTTCAACGCGTTCTCGTTCGTGGTGTCGGGCATCGTCATCTCCCGGCTGCGGCACATCCCCTCGGGGCCGGCCGACGGCGGCGAGGAGCGGTCGGCGATCCGGGTGGTGCTCGAGGGCTGGAAGTACGTCGGCACCACGCCCGTCGTCCGCGGCCTGGTGGTCGGCATCATCGGCGCGTTCGCGGCCGGTGGGGTGGTCGTCGGCCTCGCCCGCACCTTCGTGTCCGACCTCGGCGGCGGCGACCCCGGCTACGGCGTGCTGTTCGGCACCGTCTTCCTCGGCCTGGGGCTCGGCATGTGGCGCGGCCCCCGGCTGCTGCAGGGGCTGTCGCGGCGGCGGCTGTTCGGCCTGTCCCTGACCACCAGCGGGCTGCTGCTGTTCCCCATCGCGCTCGTGCCGAACCTCGAGATCGTCATCGCGCTCACCCTGCTGGTGGGGTTCAGCGCCGGCACCGCGTGGATCATCGGCAACACGCTGCTCGGCCTGGAGGTGCCCGACGAGATCCGGGGCCGGACGTTCGCCTTCGTCGGCTCGATGATCCGGTTGTCGCTCGCGCTGGTCCTCGCGGTCGCCCCGCTGCTCGCCGGGCTCATCGGCCAGCACAGCTTCGGACCCCTCGGCGAGAACGGCGCACCGGTGCTGGTCTACAACGGGGCCGCGTTCACGTTCCTGATCGCGGCGGTCGTCATGACCCTTGTCGGTGTGACCTCCTACCGTCAGATGGACGACAAGAAGGGGACTCCGCTGCTCAAGGATCTGCGTCACGCGCTCACCTCGACGTTCGGCGTCTACGCCGCCACGGGCACGTTCATCGCGCTCGAGGGCGGAGAAGGCGCCGGCAAGTCGACGCAGGCGCGTCGCCTGGCCGAGTGGCTGCGCGCCGGGGGCTACGAGGTCGTCCTCACCCACGAGCCGGGCGACACCGAGATCGGCGCGAAGCTGCGCAGGATCGTGCTGGACCCGGCGACCGGGGACATCTCGCACCGCACCGAGACGCTGCTCTACGCCGCCGACAAGGCCGAGCACGTCGACCGGGTGATCGTGCCGGCGCTGACGCGCGGTGCGGTGGTGATCACCGACCGCTACGTCGACAGCACGTTGGCCTACCAGGGAGCCGGGCGGGCGCTTGACCGCGACGTGGAGCGCATCGCCCGCTGGGCCACCACCGACCTGCGCCCGCACCTGACCGTGGTGCTGGACCTCCCGCCGCAGCAGGGGCTGACCCGGTTCGCCGAGCGCGACCGCATCGAGGCCGAGTCGTTGGAGTTCCACGAACGGGTGCGGGAGATGTTCCTGCAGCTGGCCTCTGCGCAGCCCGGGCACTACCTGCTCGTCGACGCCCGCAAGCGGGTCGACGAGATCACGCGCGCGATCCGCGCGCGGGTGGAGCCGCTGCTGGAGCAGGCGGAGCGCCACGACGCGCCCGTGCCGCCGACGCTGGTCGACGAGCGGGTGCCGGGGGCGGACGGATGAGCGCCACCGCGGAGAACACCTCGGTCTGGGCGTCGCTGGTCGGGCAGCGGCACGCCATCGAGACCCTGCAGCGCGCCGCCACGGGGCAGGGCATGACCCACGCCTGGCTGTTCACGGGACCGCCCGGCTCCGGCCGCTCCAACGCCGCCCTGGCGTTCGCCGCGGCTCTGCAGTGCGAGCGTGCCGGGTGCGGCGCGTGCCAGGCCTGCCGCACCGTGCTGGCCGGGTCCCATCCCGACGTGAGCGTCACCCGCACCGACAAGCGGACGATCGGCGTGGACGAGGCGCGTGAGCTGGTGCGCGCGTCGGCGTTGCATCCCTCCGGCAACCGGTGGCAGGTCATGGTGGTCGAGGACGCCGACCGGCTCACCGACGCGGCCAACAACGCGCTGCTGAAGGCGATCGAGGAGCCGACCGCCCGAACCGTATGGCTGCTGTGCGCGCCCACCCCCGAGGACGTGCTGCCGACGATCCGGTCGCGCAGCCGCACCGTCGTACTGGCCACCCCCACCGCGGCCGAGGTCGCGGACTTCCTGGTGCACAGGGTGGGCGTCGACGCACCGTTGGCCGCGCACGCGGCCCGGGCCAGCCAGGGGCACATCGGTCGGGCACGGGCGCTCGCCCTCGACGAGGGCACCCGCAACCGGCGCCGCGAGGTGGTCGGCCTGCCGGGCGGCCTGAAGACGCTCGGCGACTGCATGAACGCCGCCACCAACCTCGTGAGCATCGCCAAGGACGAGACCTCGGCCATCACCGAGCAGTCCAACACCCGCGAGCTGGGGGAGCTGGCCGCGCTGTACGGCAGCGACGCGAAGGCCCGCGGCAGCCGCAGCTACAAGGCGGCGCTGAGGGAGCTCACCGAGGCCCAGAAGGCCCGGCAGAAGCGCCGGGAGATGGACGTCATCGACCGCTGTCTGATGGACCTGATGTCGGTCTACCGCGATGCCATCGCGCTGCAGACCCGGGCGCCGGGCGACCTGGTCAACGAGGAGATGCGTGGCGGCATCGAGGACATCGCGCGCCGGTCCACGCCGGAGCAGAACCTGCGCCGCATCGACGCGGTCTTCGCCGCCCGTGAGCAGATGATGGAGTTCAACACCACGCCGCAGCTCGCGCTGGAGGCGATGATGGTCAAGCTGCGCCTTCCCTGACCCGCGGTTCACCGCCCCTCCTCCGCGCGGCTGTGGTTTCCTGGCACGGTGCGCTCACCGGGCTGGCTGCAGACCGTGCTCAACGACACGCTCGCGACCGCGCTGGGGCGCGAGCACCGTGCCGACCCGGTGCTGGCGCGCAGCGGTGGTCCGGCCGGCAACGCGCGCCTGACCGCGTGGACCGGGCTGGTGCTGCTCGTGCTCTTCCTCGCCGAGCTGGTCACGCTGCTCGACGTCCGCGGGTTCATCGGCTGGCACCTGGCGCTCGGCGTGGCGCTGCTGCCGCCGGCGCTGCTCAAGACCGGCAGCACCGGCTGGCGGATCCTGCGCTACTACACCGGCAACCCGTCGTACCGGCGCGCCGGGCCACCGCCCCCGGCGCTCCGCGTGCTGGGGCCGCTGGTGGTGGTCACGACGCTGGGGCTGCTGGGCACCGGGCTGGCGCTGGTGCTGCTCGGCGCGGAGTCGAGCCGCGTGACCCTGCTGACGGTGGTCGTCTGGCGTGTGGACACCCTGACGCTGCACCAGGCCGCCTTCGCGGCGTGGGCGGTGGCCACCGGACTGCACGTCCTCGCCCGCACCCTGCCGGCGTGGCAGCTGGTCAGCCAGCGCAGCCGGCCGCCCGGGGTCGGGTGGCGCGGCGCAGCGGTCGTGCTCGGGCTGGCCGTGTCGGTGGCGCTCGTCGGCTGGGTGCTGGCGTACCCGGGAGGCTGGCGTGCCCTGAGCCCGTGGGAGCACCACGACGACGGGCGCGCGCACGCGGGCGCGGGCCGGCCCGGGAGCCTGGGGCCGCTTCGCAGCACCGCCTAGAGTGGTCGGGTGCACCACTCGAAGGCCGCGCTGCTGCGCGCCGTTCTCCTGTCCGTCGTGCTCGCGGTGCTGGTCGCCGGCTGCACCTCCTCCGGCGGCGGTGGCTCCTCCGCACCGTCACCGTCCCTGAGCCCGAGCCCCTTGGCGTCCGCGTCGGGGACCCCCAGCCCGGCCCAGGCCGACCTGGCGCGCTACTACGACCAGAAGGTGACCTGGAAGGGCTGCCGCGGCGGTGACCAGTGCACCCGGATCACCGTGCCGCTGGACTACGCGCACCCTGCGGGCAAGACGATCTCGCTGGCGGTGCTCAAGGTCCCCGCCACCGACAAGGGCGCGCGCGTCGGATCCCTGGTGGTCAACCCGGGCGGTCCGGGCGGCTCGGGCGTCGACTACGCGGCGAACGCCACCAGCTACTTCGGCCCCGAGCTGCGGCGGTCCTTCGACATCGTCGGGTTCGACCCGCGCGGGGTCGGGGAGAGCACCCCGGTGCAGTGCCTGTCCGATGCCAAGCTCGACACGTTCGTCGCCAGCGACCCGGACCCGAACAGCACTGCGGAGATCAAGGCCTCCGACCGGATGCTGCACCAGTTCGGCGAGGGCTGCCTGAAGCACAGCGGGGCGCTGGCCGCGCACATCTCCACCGAGGAGGCCGCCAAGGACATGGACGTGCTGCGCGCCGTGCTGGGCGAGAGGAAGCTGACCTACTTCGGCGCGTCGTACGGCACGTTCCTCGGGGCCACCTACGCCGGGCTGTTCCCGCACCGCGTGGGCCGGATGGTGCTCGACGGAGCCATCGACCCGGCGCTGACCACGTTGCGGCTCAACCTCGTGCAGGCCCACGGGTTCGAGGTGGCGCTGCGGGCCTACGTCGCCAGCTGCGTCGACAAGGGCGGCTGCTTCCTCGGCTCCACGGTGGACCAGGGCGCCGCCCGGATCCGCAAGTTCCTCGACAGCGTGGAGGCGCACCCCATCTCCGGCGACGGCCAGCGGCAGCTGACCGCGGGCACCGCCGTGCTCGGCATCTGGGCGCCGCTGTACAACAAGAGCTACTGGCCGCTGCTGTCCAACGCCCTGCAGTCTGCCTTCCAGGGCGACGGCGGGATGCTCCTGCAGCTGGCGGACGCGTACACCTCCCGCGGGGCCCACGGCTACCTCGACAACTCCCTCGAGGCGCTCTACGCCATCAACTGCCTCGACCACGACGACTCGATCCGGAGCCTGCAGGTGCCGAAGTACTTCCCGCGCTTCGAGAAGGCCTCGCCGACCTTCGGCCGGATCTTCGCCTTCGGGCTGTCGAGCTGCTCGACGTGGCCGATCCACACCCACCGCAAGCCCGAGCCGATCCACGCCAAGGGCGCCCCGCCGATCCTGGTCATCGGCACGACTCGCGACCCGGCCACCCCGCTCGCGTGGGCGCGGGCGCTGGCGAACGAGCTCGACTCGGGGATCCTGGTGAAGCGCAACGGCGACGGCCACACCGGCTACCACGCGGGCAACTCCTGCGTGGACCACACCGTCGAGTCGTACCTGGTCGCGGACAAGGTCCCCTCCGGCGAGGTCGACTGCTGATCGACCCGCAGCCCCGCGGTGCCTGTTCACCACGGTCCCGTGTTGTTCTGCCCCTCCCCACGGTGATCTCACTGTGGGGAGGGGCAGTTCTGTGTGGGGAGTTCGCCGGTCCGCCCGGGCAGCGCCACTCCTCGAAGGGGAGTACGGCGTCCCGCCGGCTCAGCCGGTCACCGGCGTCGGCGCGGCCACCTGTGACTCGTCGAGGTCGCGGCGGCCGCGCACCGGGCTGAGCCACAGCACGACCAGCGGCGCGAACGCCGCGGCCGCCATGACCTCCAGCGCCGAGCGCGCGCCGACCGCCCCCGCCAGCGCACCGGCCGCCACGGAGCCCGCGGGGATCGCGCCCCAGGACACGAAGCGGACGGTGGCCATCACCCGCGCGAGCAGGTGCGGGGGGCTCTCGATCTGCCGGTACGTGCGGGTGTTGATGCTCAGCACCACCACGCCGAGGGCAAAGCCGGCGTTGCCGACGGCGAAGAGCGCCATGCCGGCGATCCCGTGCCCGAGCGGCAGCAGCAGCGCGAACAACGCACCCGTGAGGGCCGCGGCCAGCAGCGAGCGCGCGGTGCCCAGCAGCCGGCCCAGCCGCGGGGTGAGCGCGGCGCCGAGGAGCGTCCCGACGCCCTCGGTGGCGATCAGCACTCCGACGAGTGCGGGCGAGACGCCGAGGTCGTGGATCAGGAACAGCGGTGCCAGCGGGAGCAGCGCTCCGCAGACGAAGTTCACCGTCGTCGCCGCCCACAGGCACGGACCCATGACCGGGTGACGGGTGACGTACTGCCAGCCTTCGCGGATCATCGCGCCGGCCCCCGCCTCGGCCGGCGCGGGCGGCAAACGGCGTGCGGGGAGCTGGGCGAGCAGCAACGCGGACACCAGGTAGCTGACCACGTCGGCGACCAGGGCCGGCACCGCGCCGAACAGCTGCACGAGCAGGCCGCCGAGTGACGGCCCGCCCATCTGCGTGGTCGCGCCGGTCGCGGACATCAGGCTGTTGCGGCGCTGCAGGTCGGTGCGCGGCACCACCGTCGGCAAGAAGGTGGTGCTGCCGATCGAGAACACCACGTTGCCGAAGCCGACGAGCACCGCGGCCGCCAGCAGCTGCACGAAGCTGAGTCGGTCGAGCCACCAGGCGACCGGGACGCTGACCAGCACCACCGCACGCGCGACGTCCATCGCGATCTGCGTCCCCCGCAGCGGAAGCCGGCCCACGACCACGCCGGCGGGCAGCCCGATCACCAGCCATGGCACCCACGTGGCCGCCGCGAGCAGCCCCACCTGCAGGGCGCCGGCGTGCAGCACGGTGACCGCAGTCAGCGGGAGCGCGACCGAGGTCACCGCGTCGCCGACACTCCCGACAGTGCTGGCGCCCCAGTACGTCCAGAACCTGCGGGCCGCGCCGCTCTCCGCGGCGGAGTTAGTTCCCATAGGGAACGAACTATAATGGCGGTTGCCCCCTGGAGGAACCCGTCGTGAAGTACACCGAGCTCGCGGATGCCGACTGCGCCATCGCGCAGGCGCTCGCGGTCGTCGGCGAATGGTGGTCCCTGCTCGTGGTCCGCGACGTCGCCGGCGGCCTGCACCGTTTCGACCAGCTGCAGGCCGAGCTCGGGGTCAGCCGCAAGGTCCTCACCCAGCGGCTGGTCACGCTCGTCGACCACGGAGTGCTCGAGCGCCGCCGCTACTGCGAGCACCCGCCGCGCCACGAGTATCACCTCACCGACAAGGGCCGCGGCCTGCTGCCAGTGCTGGTGGCGCTGCAGGACTGGGGCACGCGGCACGTCGTCGGTGACGGCGCGCTCACGGCGACCAGTGCCCCGACGTCCCAGGAGGCCCAGCGGGTTCACGAGCTGGTCGGCCGGCGTCTCGAGGTGACCGGCCTGGTCGACGCGACCGGGCGGCGCACCGACCCGGTGGCGCGGGCGCCCTGGACGGTGCTCTACTGCTTTCCCGGCGCCGACGCGCCGGGGGTCAGGTCGAACCCTCCCGGCTGGGGGGACATCCCCGGCGCCGCCGGCTGCACGCTGGAGTCGACGACCTTCCGGGACCGGTACGACGAGTTCGCGGCCATGGGTGTCGCCGTGCACGGGGTGAGCACCCAGCGCCCGGACCAGCTGCTCGCGTTCGCCGCGCACGCTCGGCTGCCTTTCCCGCTGCTCTCCGACCTCGACCTCGACCTTGCCGTCGCGCTGCGGCTGCCGACCTTCCGTGCCGCCGGGACCGACCGGCTCAAGCGGCTCACCCTGCTCATCGACGCCGACCGGGTGATCCGCGACGTGCTCTTCCCGGTCACCGACCCGGCCGGCTCGGTGGACGAGGTGCTGGCGTCGGTGCGGGCGCGGTCCGGGTGACGGCGCCCCGCGCGCCGGTGGCGACCGTTCCGCGACCGGGTGAGGCTCAGCGCGGGCGCACCGGCTCGGCGATCTCCTGGATCCGCCTGGTCGCGAGCGCGATCATCAGCCGGGCGGCGGGGGACAGCGTCGCGTCGGCGCGGTGCACGATCGCCAGGACGTCGTACTGCCGCGGGCGCAGGGAGACCCAGCCGGCGCCCGGCGCCAGCCGCGGGAGCAGCTGCTCGGCGGCGCCCCGCGGTACGACGGAGTCGGCCAGCCCCATGCCGACGAGCTCCACGGCGGTCTCGACGTCCTCGACCTCGATGCGGGTCTGCGGGTTGCGACCGGTCTCGTGCAGCATGCGGCGCAGGATGATCCGGGTGGAGTCGTCGGCGCGCCAGCTGGTCTCCGACATCACCAAGGAGGCCTGGGCGAGACCGGCGGCGGTCACCGGTGAGGCCAGGTGCTCGGGATCCGCGCTGATGTAGACCAGCTCGTCGCGGGCGACCGGAGTGACCGACATGCCCTCGCTGCTCACCGCCGGCACCGCGATCATCGCGGCCTCGAGGCGGCCGCGGCGCAGGTCCTCCTGGACGTCGGTGGAGTTCTGGCCGACGAGCTCGACGCGGACGCCCGGGTGGCGCGCCAGTACGTCGGCCACCAGGCCGGCACCCGCGTACAGCCGGGCGGCGCCGAACATGCCGAAGCGGATCGTGCCCGTCTCGAGCGCGGCCACGTCGCGGGCCGCCTTCCGGGCCTCCTCCGCGGCGGCCACCGCCCGCTCGGCGTAGGGGCGCATCGACTCGGCGGCGGTCGTGGGCACCACGCCGCGCCCGACGCGCGTGAACAGCGCGGTGCCGAGCGAGCGCTCGAGGGTGCGGATGTGCTCGGAGACCGACGGCTGGGCGTAGCCGAGCTCTTCGGCGGCGGCGGTGAGCGACCCGCGCTCGTAGGCGGCCAGGAAGCATCGAAGCTGCTGCAAGGAAAGCACAGGGTTTCCCTAGGGTTTGTGAAGGAAACCGAGCCTAGCCCTATGAGGGTTTGCTCCGGCACGCTGGGGGACGTACGGGTCCACACGTCCGAGGGAGGTCACCCATGTTCGACCGCGTCTGCTCCGCCTGCCACAAGCGCCAGCTCATCTTCCCGAGCCAGGTGACCGGTCTCGCCAACACCGACCACGGCATCCTCGTCACCTACACCTGCTGGTGCGGGGCCGAGCAGGCCATGCTCACCGGCCGGTCGGTCCGACGAGCGTGCGAGCGTCGTACCGGCAGCCTGACCCCGCCGGTTCGCGGACCAGGCGGGTTGTCCGTATACTTCAGCGCACTGCCCGGAGCGGCGCCTTGTCGCCGAACCGGGCAGAGTGCCGCCTTAGCTCAGTCGGTAGAGCGATTCACTCGTAATGAATAGGTCGTCGGTTCGATTCCGACAGGCGGCTCCCCACAAAAGCCCAGGTCAGCGCCACCATGGCGATCACGGCCTGGGCTTTATTCATGCCGCGACCGAACTCCATGGGCACATTTTGGGCACTATGCGTGTTCCCGTGCCCCCGCGGTGCCACCCTCATCGGCCACCTCGCAAGCCGTTCAGAGCCGCCGCCACGACGTCGAGCTCATCGTCGTACAGGTGGGCATAGATCCGCGCCGTGGTCGTGATCGAGGCGTGTCCCATCGCCTTCTGGATCCAGCGGAGATCGGCCCCCGCAGAGCGGGCGAGACTCCCGAACGTGCGCCGCAGGTCATGGGGCGTCACCCCAGCCAGACCCAGCGCCTTCGTGGCCTCACCCCAGCCCGACCTGTTGCGCCAGTTTCCGTTGCGCAGGTGGCCGCCACCAGGCGCCGGGAACACCAGGTCACCCACATCGCGGCCTTCAACGCGCGCCGCCAGGACCTCCCGCATGAACTCCGGGATCGCGACCTGCCGGGCCGACGCCAGGCTCTTCGGTGCGTCCACGTCCATGCGACCGCCAACCTCCGTGGCGCGCTCGATGATCCGGACCCGGTTCCGGACAAGGTCCACGTCGCCCGCCCGAAGGCCGGCAAGTTCCGACCACCGCAGCCCCAGGTAGGCCATGGCCAGCACCAGGTCTCCATGCTCACCCAACTTCTCGGCGAGCGCGTCAACCTGTGCGGCGGTCAGGATTCGCTCACGGGCCGGCGGTCGGGAAGGCAAACGCACACCCCGTGCGACATTGCGCGACAGCCGCCGCGTCCGCATCCCGTAGTCGAGAACCAGGCAGAACACTCGATGTGCGTAGCGGACCGTCTCAGCACCCTTCTTGGTCGAGAGCGTGGCGACCCACTCGGCCACGTCGGCGTGCTCGATCTTCGCCACTGGCCAGCGTTCGAACTCCACGAGCACGTGCCGGAAGGCCGCCCGATAGTTCTGCTGCGTGGTCTTGCGCAGATGCGTCATGCCCGAGCGCTCGAACTCCGCCCACAACGCAGCCACCGTGATCCGACCACGCTGCGGGTCTACGAAGTCGCCCCGACGCACCCGGCCTCGTGTCTCGGCCTCGAACTCCTCGGCATCCCTGCGGCGATTGAAGGTCCGGGAGCGCTGGCGGTAGTCCGGCGTCCGATACCGAACCCGCCAGCGCACGCGCCCAGAGGCCGCAACGCGCTTCTCGATCACGCTGCGGCCCTCTTCGCCTCGTCCAGCCACTCGCGCACCATGGCGGCATCGAAACGACGGTGCTTGCCGACCTTGAACGACGGCGGGCCGTCGCCACGCACTGCCCAGTGGTGCACCGTCGACATCGGCACACACAAGATCTCCGCCACATCCCGCACCGTCAGCAGCCGCGGGAACACCACCTGCTCATCCATCACCTTGTCCTCATTTCCCGAGTTCTCATGCCGCCTTGCGCCGTGCTGCCTTCCACTGCTCGTACTCGCGGGCGCGGGCTGCTGCGGCGGCGGCCAGGGCGTGGTCGCCGTCGCGGGTCCAGCCAGTGCCTTGGTAGGTCCAGGACCCGACGACGAGGGTGGTCTCCTCCTCGTCGGCGGCCAGGAGCCGTTCCTCGAGGTCGCGTACGTCGAGCCGGTCACCTGTCTTGCTGGCTTCGGCGGCGAGCTTCTGGAACCGCTGCCGTGCCCGGCGCAGGCGGCCGAGGGTGACTGAGTAGCGGCGGGACTTGGTCGAGAAGTGGCCGCGGAAGCCGAGCATGTGCGCCCACTTGCCGAGCAGCAGATAGGGCGACTCCCGGTCGTGCCGGTGGGCGCGCTTGCCGAGGTCCCGGCACGTGCTCGTGAGCCGGGTCAGGTGTGGCTTGGTCTGCCCGGGGCCGCCGCGCAGGCTGGTCGCGTCCTTGGTGGCGTACTTCGCCAGGTAGCCGGCCACCTGCTCCGGAGTCAACGGGCCGTCGGGGTCGTCGGTGCGGTGCCCGTCGCGGACCACGCGGACGTCGAGCTGCTTGCCCCAACCGAGCACGCGGGCGGTGTCGTCGCCGTCGACCGGTGGGGCGGTGAACTCCACGCCCGGCGCAGCCTGTCGCAGGATCTCGGCCAGGTGCTGGCCGTCGAGCGGCGCCGGGGAGCCGGGGCCGTCCGGGCCGTCGAGCCGAACCAGCGCATGGAAGTGGACGAGCCCGCGGGCCTGGTACTCCCCGACCTTGGCGTACTGCAGCGAGGCGACCTTCCCGAGTTTGCGCTCCGCGACGCCGAGGGCCTGGGCGAGGGCGCGGCGGATCGCGATGGTGGTGCGCCGCCACAGTTCGGGTGCCCACCACTGCCATACGACCGCCGAAGCCCAGTCGTAGCAGTCGCCGCAGATCGGGGCGCCGTTGATTGGGTCGTCCTCGGTGTGGATCTGCATGCACCCGGCCGGGCAGCCGTGGCGGCACCGCTGCGAGCGGTCGCGCGGTGTGCATCGTCCTCCGGTGCGCTGCCCGCGGGTGGGGCGGGGTCCGTGGACGGGTCCGAAGGAGGGGGCGGTGAAGGTGACGAACAACAGCGGGTTGTCGGCCACGTCGGCAGGGACGGTCTTGCCGCCCTGGATGCCGGCGCGGATCATCTCGAAGGTGTCGCGGGCATAGACCCGCGAGCAGTAACCGCACACCTCGGCCCGCCGGTTGCCACACGCCCGGTACACGACACCAAGCGGCGTGTGGCGGGAGGAGAAGACGTCGAGGACCTCACCGGTGAGGGCGTCGATGGTGGTGGAGCCGCCGACCAGGCGGACCGGGTTGGTGCAGTAGCCGACCTTCGCCGCCGCATCGGCCCAGTCATCGAAGGTGCCGTCACGCAGCCGCCCGATCAGGCCGCGTTCGGCCGCCGGGGTGAGGCCGGACAGGTCCAGCGGCGCATCCTCACCGAAGCCCGGGAACCCCGAGACGGTCACCGGTCGTGGGGATGCGTCACTGGTCATGCCCGGGATGCTCACGCCGCGTCGCTCCCCGACTCCTCGTCGACCAGGCGGCCGGCGGCGTTGCGGTGCATGCTGCGCCCGGCCCACCACCCGGCGTTGATGCCGACCTCGACGGCGTAGGCAGCGCAGCTGGCCCGGACCGGGCAGGCGGCACACACCTCGCGCATCTCCGCACGCACCTGCTTCGAGGCGTGGCCCAGGTCCTCGATCCACGGCAGGTCCGGGTAGTCCAGACACCGGGCGTCGGTCATCCAGCGGGTGTCCGCGGTCTTCTCCGCCTCACCGATGCGGATTCTGCTCATGCCGCACCGTCCTCAACGTCGAAGCCGTCAACCGTCGTGTCTGCCTGCCGGGGCCGGCGCGGCTGCCGGGGACCGCGGGGCTTGCGCGGCGCCCGGGGCTTCCGGACCGGCTGCTCGCCCCCCGACTGGTTCACGGAGTCCGCAACGCCCCTGGAGCCGCCGGAATCGCCGGAGCCCTGGCGGGTGTCGAGGTGGACCTCGGTGGCGTAGCGCCGCGACAGTTCGCGGATGAGGGGGTCGGGCCAGTAGTCAGCACGCACCCGGTCGACGGCCCCGGTGTCCTCGACCACCCACGCGGTGCCGGGATGGGTCGGACTGATCCGGTGAGCCGGCGCCAGGTGGGAGGTGCCGTCCCCGAGCACCATCACCGTCTCCTCGGACGACCGGAGGCGCAGCGCGACGGTCTGGGTGAACAGGCCCCGCATGGACACGACGTCCTTGCGGGGGTCCTGCACACACGCCACCACGACGACACCAAGGGCGCGGCCCTGGGTCAGGATCTCGGCGAGCATCCGGTTCGCCTCCCGGCGCACGTCCATGTCGGCGTAGGCGGTCAGCGCCGCGAGCTCGTCGATCACCAGGACATGCAACGGGTCCCCGACAGTGGGCTCATGGAGTCGGGTGGCGCCGGCCATGGTGCGGCCCCGCTCGTCGATCACTGTCATCAGCGTGCGGAGCACGTCGAGGGCATCCGCGGGGGTGTAGGCGCGGGTGGAGAACAGGCCCTCGCCCATGGCGAGTTCGACGCCGCGTTTGAGGTCGATCCCCCACAGTCGAGCCACGTCAGCACGGACGGCGGGGGCGAGGCCGCAGCAGATGCCCCACAACACCGACCCCTTCCCCGAGCCGGAGCACCCCGCGACCAGGGTGTGCCTGCCGCGCAGCTGGAGGCGCCAGTCTCGGGCGCCCTGGGTGCGACCCAGCCGTACGGCTTCCGCGACCGCGCGAGGCTCCGGCTCCTTCGCGGTGGTGGCCCGGGTGAGGTTGTCCAGCATCACCAGCTCGACCACGACCGTGCAGCCCGAGGCGTTGCCGGTGACCGGCCGCACCCGGTGGGCGACCGCAGCGAAGGTGGTGGCCAGCCGTTCGGCGCCCGTCTCCAGTTCCTCGAGGCGCTGGCCGGCCCGGGCGCGGATCGTCAGCTCGACCGAATGAGCCCGGGTGCGGACCCGCTTCAACTTCGGGGCGACCCAGCGGGTGTCCTCATGCCGGGACCCGGACGCGCTGCGGGTGGAGCGGACCACCTGCCGATCCGACAGCCCGCACACCCGCGACAGCCGCTGCCAGCGAGCCCGGGCCGTCCACCACCAGGAGAACCGCCGCGACGGCCGCGCCACCAGAAGTTCGTACGACGACGGCGCGAACCACGACCACGCGCAGCCCGCCAGGGCAGGAGCGGCCGCGACGGCCAGCGGCGTGGTGGCCGAGGAGGCGGTGCCGAACATCCACGACACGGCCGCGACCACCAGCCACACGGCGAGCCAGCGACGGTGCCGCAGACACCAGGCGCCCAGCCACCGCGACCGACTCGACACCACCCGGGACACCGAGCCGCCGTAGCGGGACAGGACTGTTGCCGGGGCGCTCATCACGCACCCGCCCGCTCAAGTGCATCACGGGCACGGACCACGGCCTGGAGCGCCTCATCGACTCGCAGCAACGCAGCGCGAGTGGCGTCGAACAGCGGATCCGAGAGGCCGTCCAGCGCCCGGGCGGCGTCCAGGGTCACGTCGTGGGCTTCACCAAGCCGGGTTGCTGCGGTGCACAGGCCATCTAGCGCGGCCGACATCAGGCAGCCCCCTTGCTCGCGCCGTTGCCCGTCACCGGCATGCCGTTGTTGGCCGGGGCGACCATCTCCTCGGCCCGGTACGACCAGGCGATCCGGGGACGTGGTCCGCTGTCGTCGATCCACGCCAGGGCGGTCAGTCCCTTGAACTCCACCGGCGTCCACGGGAACGGCGTCTTGTTCTCCGGCGGCACCGGCTGCTGCTTGGCCAGGAACTTCACCGTCACCACGGTGTCCTTCTTGCCGGCCTCCTCATCGGTGTCGACCACGGTCACCTGCCACACCGGCAGCCCCGTCTCCTTGTCGATTGACTGCGGCCGCGACCCGTCCGCCCGCGGTTCGGCGTTGAAGTCAGCCACCGGCTCCACCGCCCCCTTCAACAGCGCCAGCTCCGGAAACACGTCGCCGTGCTGCACGTTCATCCGCCTACGCATCGCCATGGTTCTGCTCCTTCTGTCGACTAACTGGCATATGCCACTTTACACAAAGTGGCATATGCCACCGACGACACGCAAGTACAGCAGCGGAGCAGCGGAAAATCGACTGCGGGCGCGGGTCAGGTCAGGTCGTATCGCTGCTCGTGAGTCCAGCGATTGGGCGGGTAGACCGCTTCGACGAACTCCAACGGCTCGTCGTGCTGGTCAAAGACCGTGTGCTCCACCGCCAACACAGGCGCGGATGACTTCGCGAGACGAAGCGCCCGAGCATCCTGTGCGCCTGCTGGGCGAGCCTCCATGCGATCCCTTGCGTAAGTTGCCCGTCGGCTCGAACGTTCTTCGACATATGCAACGGTGCCCGAGCGGATCCGCTCGGTCGATAGCAGGCGGGGGGCGGTAGCGGCGAGCGCAGCCGAGAACCATGAGGTCGACACCTCAGCGGGAGTGTCGTCCTTCCAGGTCACTCGTCGCCGCTTTATGGCAGCCGTGCCCGAACCGAGACGCAGCGCCTTGGCCACGTGGACCGGAGGCGACTCCACAAGTTCGGCCGCCACGATCTCGGCACGCTCACCGTCGCCGTAGATTCGCCCGGCCGACCTGGCGCGCTGATACCGCTCACTTGCACGCCGATTCACCGCCAGGTCGGCAACGTACGTGCCCGAACCCTGGATCGACTCGACGAGACCCTCATGGCGGAGAAGCTCGAGGGCGCGCGTGGCAGTAGGGCGAGAGATGCCGTACTCAGCCGCAAGTGCGCGCTCGCTGGGAACCTCGTCACCCGGCCGCAGCTCGCCGCCAAGGATGCGCCCGCGGAAGTGCTCGGCTATCTGCCGGAACTTCGGCAGAGCTGCTCCTGCGGCGGCCACGACTGTCTCCTCATCTGGTCAATACCACTTCAGAGTAGAGGCGGCGGGGCCTACACGTAACAATCGGGGGCATGAGAACGCTGTTCGTGGCCGCCGGCGGCGGAGGGGACGCCGTGGGCATTCTTCTTGCCCGACGCATCCTCGACCCCGAAGGCCAAGGTGCAGCACTCATCACCACGTGCGCCTGGGAGCGCCTGCGCATCGATCCCACTCCGGGGCCACGGCCCGTCGACGGATTCTCCGGCCTTGGCGAAGTGGACGACCGCGCCGTGGAAGTCCTGCCTAGCTCCGACACCGTGCCTGCCGGGCGCTCGATGCTTCCCCGGCTAGCCGCTGAGGCCGACGCACGCATCTTCCTGCACGATTTCGAGAGAGGAGCTCAGGGCTTGGCGCGGCAGTTGCGCGACCTGGTCGATGCCCTGAGCGCCGACACACTCACCGTCGTTGACGTTGGAGGCGATGTCGTGGCCCGCGGTGACGAGCCGAATCTGCTGAGCCCGCTCGCGGATTCCTTGACCCTGGGGGCCGCTCTCTCGACCGAAATCCCCACCAGGCTCGCGGTTCTCGGACCAGGCACAGATGCGGAGTTGAGCGAGGCACAAGTCCTCGACCACCTGAGGCGCTTGGGCGCCAACCTCGAAGGACGAATCGAACCCACGGACGTCCAGCGCTGTCAGCACATTCTTGACTGGCACCCCACCGAGGCGTCCAGCCTCGTGGCGGCATCCGCTCTCGGGCAGCGCGGGGCGGTGGACATGCGCCGGGGTCGCAGCGCGACGCCGCTCACCGAGCACGGACGTGAGCTTTGGGTGTGCGACAGCCCCCGTATCCAAGACTTCCTGCTGGCTCACGCGGTAGCGGGATCAGCCAGCCTTGACGAGGCCGTCATCGTGGTCGAAGAGCTCGCCGTGAACGAGATCGCCTTCGAGCGAAACAAGGCAGCCAGACTCTCCGCTTCGCCGCCACGGCCGCTCAGCCTCGAAGAGATCACCACGGCGGGCATGCGCAACGGTGCCACCCACATCACGACTCGACGACTACTGGAACAGTTGAACGCCGACCCGATAGCGACGGACCCAAAGCTTGAGGCACTGGACCTGTCCGAGCAGCGAACTGGTGGCTTGTGGGAACTCTCTCAACTGCGGACCGCGGGCAGGAACTCGTAGGCCGGCCGTCACCTCAACGCGGGACAATTTGCGCCTCATCACTCTCGCTTGCTCCGGCGTTCGCTACGAGCCTTTTACGGACATGCCGATGAGCGGGCTATTGAGGACGGGGCGTTCAGCGCGAGGAGAACAGTCTTGAGGCGGAACCGTGAGGACCTCGGAGCCCGAGGCGTGAGCAGAGCCAGGTGATTTCCGCGAGTCGCAATAACCGTGCGCCCAGCAAGAAGCCGATCGCCAGGATCGGACCCGCGGCGAAGAGCGCGACGACTGAGCCGGTCAGCCCTTCGCCGAGCCGTCCGGTGATGGCGCGGGCGATGGCGAACGCGACAAGTCCCGACGGCAGCGCGGCCGCTCCAAGGCGCATCCAGACACCGACCACGTTGCGCCCCTCGAGCCGACCGAGCCGGCGCCGCAGCACCGCGACGCTGACACACAGGCCGATGAGGTAGGTCAGCGAGTAGCCGGCGGCCATCCCCACAACCACCCAGCGGATCGGGAGGAACTGGTAGGCCACCAGCACGGTGGCGATGTTCACCGCAGCGATGACCGTCTGGATGAGGAATGGGGTCTTGGTGTCCTCGAGCGCGTAGAAGGTACGCAGCGCGACGTACTGTGCGGAGAACGCCACCAGGCCGGGAGCGAACGCCATGAGCACCAGGCCGACGTAGCGGGCGTCGGGGGTGGGGTTCCCGAACAGCAGCACCCGGGTCAGCTCGGGGCCGAGAGCCAGGAACGCCGCCGCAGCCGGGAAGCTGGCCGTGGCCGTGAGCCGCAGCCCCGTAGACACGTCCCGGCGTAGCTCATCGCTGCGGCCTGCTGCGGCGGCGGCGCTCATCCGGGGCAACAGCGAGGTCATCAAGGACACCGCGACGATGGCGTGCGGCAGCAGCAGAACCAGGTACGCGAAGTTGTAGGCGGGTAGCCCAACGGCGTACGAGACGCCCCCCTCGGCAGCCTTGCCCGCGGTGTTCGCGACCTTGGTGACCACCCAGAAAGCGACCTGGTTGACCAGCACGAACAGCACCGTCCACCCCGCCAGGTGCCCCGCCCGGGTCAGCCCGTGACCGCGGAAGTCGAATCGGGGCCGGTAGGAGAACCCGGCTCGGCGAAGCGCCGGGATGAGGATCAACGCCTGCACGAGCACACCCAGCGTGGTGCCGGCGCCCAGGAACGCCACCTCGCCCGCCGAGAGGCTGCTCGACGCACCGGGCTGGTTCCCGGTCTCCGCGCTGCCGAAGACGATGAACAACACTCCGACCAGGATCGCGATGAGGTTGTTGGCCACCGGCGCCCACATCATCGCGCCGAACCGGCCACGTGCGTTCAGCGCCTGGCCCAGCATCGTGTAGATCCCGTAGAAGGCGATCTGCGGCAGGCACCAGAACGCAAACGCCACCGCGAGCCGGAGGTCGGCGTCGTTCCAGTTCTGGCCCGCGTAGGCGCGCACAAGCATCGGCGCGGCGCAGGTGGCAAGCACCGCGATCACGACCACGACCAGGCCGGCGAGGGTCAGCAGCCGGTCGGTGTAGTCCCGTTCGGCGGCGGCCCCCCTGCGTGCTGCCCGCACGAGTTGCGGCACGAACACCGCGTTCAGGACGCCACCGGCGAGGAGGATGTAGACGATGTTGGGAATCGTGTTGGCCACCAAGTAGGTGCTCCCGACAATGTGCAGTCCGAGCGCCCAACTCCAGACCGCGGTCCGGAGAAACCCCAAGCCACGAGACGTGGTGGTGGCTACGGCCATCCCGAGGCTCGCGACGCCGAGAGAACCACCGTCGGCTTCCCGTTCCGCCACGACTCGACCCCCTCGACAAACGGACTATCCGGACGGCAGCCCGAATGCATAGTGCCGCAGGATGAACCACTCGCAGTGGAGGCACGAGGTGACGCGCCAACCGCAGACCCGAGCGACTGCGTACCGGCATATGAGCCAACGCCCTCATCTGCCGCAGACAGGTAAACACGACGAGGGCGATGGCCCAGTCGGAGATACACGCGGCAACCTCGCCTATTCCCGGAGCGGCGTCAGGGGCCGCCCATCAGTTCGTAGCCGACGACCCGTCGCCCGTCGCGCACTTGTAGCAGCGTGGACGCGTAACGGCCTTGCCCCGGCACGTCGTAGATGACGCCGCCACCGGCGGTTCGACCTGCCACGACCTGCCCGGATCTCAGTCGCTCGTGCGTTCCACCACGCGCGTAATCGCGCCCCTCGTAGCGGATCTTTGGCGGCGTGGCTGTCGGCGTCCACCGCCACTGCCATGACTCATCGTGAACGTGGTACAGGTGCACGCCTGCCCAGAATCCCGTCCCCACGAGAGCCACGGCGAGCGCCGTTACCACCCATCGGATGTCACTGTGGGTTGGTCGGGCAGTGCTTGTGGTCACGCCTACAGGATGCTCGAAGGTGCCCACCGAGCCAGGGTGCACCCGATGCCGGATTTGCGCAGTCGATTCGTGTCGGACAGATGCGATGCCCGGAGGTGCGGCGATCCGTGGATCTGGGGCGCGGCATCCGCACGGGCAGGGGCTCGTCACGACGCCTCGCGGGCGGCGACGATTTCACGGACATGCCGCTGATCGCGCGTCGACGAGCGCTGGGGTGATGTGCGTCTTCCCGCGAAGGGCGTGTTTTATCGCCGCCCACCGGGTGGGGGCGGTTCGGTGATCCCTGCGTTGTGGGCGCGGGGGTTTGTGGCAGTCTTCCGATGGTGCGGGACGTGGGGCTGCTGTTGCGGGCGATGTGGTTCCGCCGCGGCGCCTCTGCGGCGGTGCTGATGGTGGCCGCGCTGGTGATCGGTGGTGCAGCCACCGGGCCGTTGTTCCTGCGGGCGTCCGCGGAGTCGGTGCTGCACGACACGCTGCGGCAGGCTTCGCTGCCGTCCGCGCGGGTGGTCAGCGACCGCCTGGACGCGCCGCTGTCCGATGGCCCGCTCGCGGTGGTGGGCCGCGTCAGTGCCAGCCGGCTGCGTCGGCTGCCCACGTTGGACCGGCTGCTAGGACCACCGGTCCCCGCGTTGATGGTAGGCGCGGCGGTCGGGCGGTCGGGCGTGGCGCCCGTCCACACGCTTCTGGTTTGGCGGCATCGCGCCTGCCGGCACGTGCTGGTGGTGCGGGGTCGCTGCCCGCAAGGTACGGACGAGGCGATGGTCAGCACCACCACGGCGGGCAATCTGGGTTGGCACGTGGGCGCGGTGCTGGTGGTCCGTGGCCGCCGGATGAGGATTTCGGGCACGTACCGGCCCGTGGACCCTTTCGGGGACTACTGGGCCGGCCACCAGTACTTCGCCCCGCTGACCCCGTCCGGCCAGGTTGATGCCCTGTTCAGCTCCCGCGCGACCATCGACGCTGTCGCGACCGGGGCGGAGGCCACTCTGGACCGGCCACTGCGGGTCTCGCGGGTGCACCTGGGCGACCTTGCGGCACTGCGCCGGCAGCTTCATGCGTACGGCGCGGCGTATCAGTCCCATCTGGTCCGGTCCGGTTGGCCCGCCAGATTCGGCGACACCGCGATCCCTGGGGTCCTTGCGCAGGCGAAACGGATCGCCGGGAAGCTGACCGGCTCGGTCGCCGTGGTGGAGGCCCAGCTGCTGGTGCTGGGGTGGCTGGTGCTGTTCCTCGTGGTCGCCAACGGCGTCGAGGGACGTGGCTCGGAGATCGCGCTGGCCAAGCTTCGTGGTGTCTCGAGCGTCGGCATCGTGGTGTTCGGCCTGCTCGACTCGCTGCTGCTGGTGGCCCTCGCGGTGCCTATCGGGCTGGCCTGCGCCGAGGGCTGGGTGAGGGCGATAGCCCGGTTGCAGCTCGCGCCCGGCAACCCGGTGCCGGTGACCGGCGCCGCTGTTGCGGCTGCGCTGGGGGCGGCGGCGTTCGCCGGGTTGGCGGCCGCGCTCGCCGGGTCTGCGACGTTGCGTCGTCCGGTGGTCGAGCAGTGGCGGCGGGCCACCCGGCGCGGGCGGACCCGGTCCTGGGCGGTGGACGCGGTGGTGACCTTGGCGGCGATCGCCGGGCTGGTCACGCTCACCAGTGCCGGCGCCCTGGGTGGCGGCGCGTCGAGTACCTGGGCGCTGGTCGCCCCCGGGCTGGTGGTCCTCGCCGCGGCGCTGGTCGGCTCCCGGGTCCTGCCCTGGCTGTGCCGGGCGCTGTTCGCGCCGACCCGGCGCCACAGCTGGTTGGGCTCCTACCTGGCGGTGCGGCAGATCGCCCGGCGGCCCAGCACCGTACGCCTGGCGCTGGTGTTGGCCGTGGGGATCGGGCTGGTCACCTTCGCGGTGAACGGCTGGGCGGTCGGCCGCGCCAACGCGCACGACCGGGCCTGGACCGAGGTCGGTGCGGCCGAGACGTTGGACGTGATCGCGCCGCCCGGTGAGGACCTCGGCGACATCGTGGACCGTCTGGACCCCTCCGGTCGCCGAGCGGCAGCGGTCAGCGAGATCGTCGATTACTCCGACGTGCCAGGCATCTACCTGCTGGCCGTGCAGCCACACCGGTTCGCGCACGTCGCGTTCTGGCGGCGCGACTTCGGGCCGCCGCTGTCGAGCCTGGCCGACCGGCTGGCCCCGCCACGGTACCGACCAGTGCCGCTGGACGGCGACCGCGTCGCCGTCCAGGTCCGGGTGCTCGGCGTGTCCGCCCGCCGGCCCCCGGTGCTGGTGGCCGACGTCGGCACGAGGCACGGAGGGCAGGCCCCGCTCACCCTGGGCGCCCTGCATACCGGGCGCCAGATGCTGACGGCCGCGCTCCCGTGCAGCCGATGCCGGCTCGCCGGGCTGCACCTAGACCGCCCCGCCGGCGCGTTCTACCCGATCCGCGCCCGGCTCCTCGTCTCCAGCGTGCGCGTCGGAGACCACTCAGGCTGGCACCGGGTGCCGGCCGGCCTGACCCGCACGGCCCGGTGGCGCGCGTCGTCGCCGGGCGCGGTAGACCCGCGGCCGACGGCAGCCGGGCTGCTGCTGACCGCGCACGCACGCAGCGAGTCGGCCACGCCCACCTGGCAGGTCGCCGACCGGCCACAACGGTTGCCGGCGCTGCTCACCGGCGCCGCGGTCGCCGCCGGCAGCGGGCACCGGATCACCGGACTGGACGGCGACGCCCTGCAGATCCGCTCGGTCTCAACCGGCCCGGCGCTGCCCGGCGTCGTCAACGCCAACGCGGTGGTGCTCGACCGGGCGTTCGCCCAGCGGGCGATGCAGGGCCAAAGCGGTGCCAGCGAGACCGTGTGGCTGGCCCCCTCCGCCGTCGACACCTTCCCACGCCGGCTGCAGAACGCCGGGGTGACCATCCTGTCCCGGCACAGCGCCGCCCAGCTCACCGCGATCTACCAGCGGCAGGGTCCCGAGCTCGCGCTGCTGCTGTTCCTCTGCGGCGCCACGCTCGGCGCGCTCCTCGCTGCCGGCGGCTGCGTGCTCACGCTGCACCTGACCGGGCGCCGGCGCACCTACGAAATCGCCGCGCTGCTCGCCCACGGGCTCCGCGCCCGCACCATCGTCATCGCACTGGCCGCCGAGCAGGCCCTGCTGCTGCTGTTCGGCATCGCGGTCGGCGCCGCTGCCGGCCTCGCCGGCGCAAAGCTGGCCCTCCCGCACATCCCCGAGTTCGCCGACAACCCCACCGCACCACCGCCGCTCTACGGCCTACACGCATTCCTGGTTGCCGACATCCTGGCCGCCACCGCCGCCGCGCTGGCGCTCGTCGCCATCACCAGCTCGCTGAGCCTGCTGCGCAGCTCGCACGCCACCCAACTCCGAGAGCCACCAGCCTGACCAACAATGCAACAGGGCCAACCTCCTCCGACCACCGTCGACCCATAAAGGTCCACAACTCCCATGGAACAGCGTCGACCGAGAAATCGCTGGCCAGTTCCGCGCCTGGGATGGCCCCGGCCGGAACGTCCGGAACTGCCGCAGATAGCGTGCGCTGCGGCAGTCCGCTCTTGCCGCGATCCGCGCGTTTAGCTCACGCGCATCCGTTCACGCCGGCGTACGGGCTTGACGGCCTAACGGCCTTGACCTGGCTTGACCTGTACGTGAGGACTTTCCTTACTGGCTCAAGCGCGCCTGCGGCGCGACGTGCCCTTCGCGCTCCGCTCTGCGGGGGACCCCCGCGCTCCGGGCCTTCGGCCCATCGCGCACCCCCGCCCGCTGCGCGCTCTGGGGCACGCAAAAGAGGGCGCCCATGTCACCAAAAGACACAGACGCCCAAACTGGGCCAGCCCCAGCTTGGGGCACGCAGCGAACGTGCGGTGGCACCCGCTAGCGATCGTTCTCCAAATCGCTCTCAAGGGCACGTTCTCGTCGCCGTCCGCCGCGTTCACGATGCGACTGAGGAGGAGCATGATGGGAGAGTGCCTGTGCGACTCCGCCGAAGACGCTGGCCTCCAGCTGAGGATCGCTCGTCCTCGCCGTCGCCCGGCTGGGTGCTCTCGCCGGGTGGCTGGCGCCCGCCGCGAGGCGTTCTGCCCGGCTGGAACTGGCTGCCGATGAACGGAGGGGTGCCCCGAACCGACCTGATGCCCAGGTGGGTTCGCATTTGGTACCACACCCCGTTCCTAGACAGGTACGCCCACGTGTGGATGTGGCACCACAGGGGTTGGGAGGTCCCAGGACCTGACGGGGGCGGCGAAGCGGCTGGAGTCCGCAAGCCGCTACGTCCTTTCCCCTCATCCCCGATGAGAGCCAGGAAGCTTCACGCGGCGAACGAACGACGCACGCGAACGGCACGCCCCGGGGACGACCGCAACAGCCAAGGTGACCCCGGTTGAGACCGGGCGGCAGCGCGGGTGTCGAGTCGCTTCCGAGCCGCCGACCCGATCGACGAGGATTTGCGCGCCGGAGCCCGGCCGCAAGGGCGCTGCGCGTCGCTGCGCGATGGCCTCCGGCCACCCTTGCCCCCGGACACCGACGAGCAACGGGGCTGGCTATCGGGTCGGCGGCTCTCCCATGGCCGGCCGGGGCACATTTTGGGCACCAGACGGCCGCGAGCGACCGGCGCACAACCCGCAAAATCGTACGGTTCACGCCGCAGAGACAGGCCGATTGCGGGGGAGCGCCGCTCTGGGACCCCTCGTAATGAATAGGTCGTCGGTTCGATTCCGACAGGCGGCTCCACCCGGAATGGGCGCCTGACCAGCGCGTTCACCACGTGGCCAGGGCCGGGAAGGTCCCACCACGTTCACCGGACGGCCCCGGTTCTCGGCGGTGTTCACTGCTGTGAACCGGCGGCGAGATCGGGACGTAGGCTGAGGGTGTGTCGCTGAGCGCATCGGAGTTCTACGAGGTCGGGATGGCCCTGCCTCCTGACGTGCGCAGGGACGTGGCCCTGCGTTTACTCCGCTCGGTGGCCGGCGACGACGAACTCGAAGCGGCGGCCGAGGGCTGGCTGCACACCGAGGCGGCCGCCGCGTACGACGCGTTGAAGGCGGATCCGTCACGTGCGATCCCCGCGGAGGACGTGCGTGGGCGCTCCGAGGAGAAGCGGGCCGCCCGTCCGTGACGGGTCGGATCCACTACACCCCGGAAGCTGCTCAGCAGCTCGACGACCTCGACGAGTGGATCACTGCCAAGGCATCTGCTGGGACCGCGCGCGGCTTCATCTCTGCTGTCCTGGACCACCTTGACGGCATCCTGGTGTTCCCGTTGGCAGGCCGGGCACGCGGTGTCCCGGCTCCTGCGTCGCGTCCACGCGCTCCAGGCCGGCTCGATCGGCCCCCGTCCCTCGCCTGCGCCCCGTCCGCGGCGAACGTCACGCGGGCCCTGTCAGAGCCCGAGGCGGGAACCGTTCAGGCCGATGTCGGTGTGTCATCGAGGAGGCGCCGTACACCCGCCCGTGACAACAGGAGGACGACAACCAGCGACGTCACGGGTATGAACCCGCCCAAGCTGACAGCGTCGCCGAAGACGACATCGACCAGTTCGAGTACGACGAACTTGCTTCCAGCCGCGACAACCCACAACGACGCGGCGGCGGCGGCCTTGCCGCGCTTGGTTGTCGCAGCACGGAGTCTGTCAATGACTTTGGTCTTGAGGATGAGCACTACTTCCAGGACGAGCTTGAGCAGGACTGCAGTCAGCAGGGAGAGGGTGAAACCTTCGCTGATGACCGAGGGGACATACTCGATGGCGAGGTTGAGGACGACCACGTAGACGAAGATGTCGATCACGTCGGCCGGGCGGGCGCGGAGCCACCTGCGAAGTGGGCCTCGCGATGGAGAAGGTTCTTCGGGGGCTGCGCGCCCGTGGCGTGTGGTCACAGGACGATCTTGACGCCGCGTCACACCGAACCGCCCCGATATCGTCGGGGCGGGCCACGCACATCGCCAGCGCTTCACCATTGAGCAGGTCCGGTAGAGAGCTCCGTCAGCGCGAGCTTGTCCTGCCGTGCACGGCACGCGCGCTCGACGTCGGCGGAACGCGGGACACGGCGGGCCCGCCCGCGTCGGGGATCCAGGAAGTCAGCGATGTCCGTGGCTGCCGGCCGGTACCGTACCGAGGTGAGCGCACTCACCGGGGACGACACGGGAGCCTCGCCGGCCCCTGGGTGGTCGCGCCCGGCCCCGCCCCCGCAGCCGCGGTCCGCGTCGGGAAGACGTTGGGATCGGATCCGCTGGGCGCTGCTGGTCTGCTGGCTGATCGCGGTCGGCGCGACTGTCCTCACTGGGGATCGGACGTCCTCGTGGGCGCAGGTGGCCACGAGCGTGGCCGCTGGCGAAGTCGATGCTGTCCGGGTCGTCGGGGAGCTGCCCGCTGGCGGGACCGGCTACAGCGTGGTCGAGGTGCACTGGCGCCACGGCCCGATGAGGTACCGGGCTGAGGTGATGCAGGTCCGTGGCCGGGGCCGGCCCGGACCGGAGGCGGCGAGCGAGGGCGCGACCGTCGTGCTGCATGAGCCGCCGAGTAGCCGCCTGACCCGTTTGCAGCCAGGCTTGCGGGTGACGCGGGACCAGGACCGACCCAACAGCGCCCAGCTGCTCGGGTGGGTGGTACCGGGCTGGCTCGGTTCGTTCGTCGCCCTGCTGTTCTTCGCCGGGCTCGCGGTGCTGATCGCCGGGCCGCAGCCGTGGCGGGCCACCCGGTGGGCGTGGTTCTGGTTACAGGTGCCTCCGATCGGCGGAATCGTGTTCCTGCTGGCTTCCGGTCCCACTCCCTGGTTTCCCCGCCCCCGGTCCCGACACCGACGGTTGACCGGCGGCTGGGCGTTCTTGCTGTCCCTTCCGCTGATGGGCATGCTGGCGCCGTACCGCTGGTGAGGCCTCCGGTGGACACCGCGACACCGCGACACCGCGGCGCAGTGATGCGCGTCCGGATCGGACGTACGTATCCCAGGATCGCCTCAGCGATGTGCTGGCGGAACCCGGGCCGTAGCCTTAGCGTCGGCTCCGTCATGAAGAGAATGGGCGTGGCGCTGGCGATGGCGGCCCTGGTGCTGAGCTCTGCAGGGTGCAGCGGGTCCGGTCCGGGCGCAGCCGAGCCGCATCGGATCGCGAGGTCGCCGAGTCCCGGCGCGCCGGAACCGGGTAACAACCGGGCGCTCGCGGCAGCGGAGGCCGTCCGCGTGCTCGCATCGATTCCGATCCCGCCCGGAGCGAAGGCGTACAGGCCGCTCCATCACGGTGGCACGTTGGGTCATCTCGGCTGCCAATGCGGAGAGGTCGATCCTTCGCTCACCCGAACGAGGTGGTGGACCGTTCCCATGTCGTATCGCGAGCTCGTGCACTGGTACGGCGCCCACTCGCCGGCGAATCTCGGCTCTGCGTACTTCCCGGACGGATCGCTGTCCCCCCACGGCGACCTGGACTGGGCGATTCACGTCGACACGACTGCCTACTCACCTCCTGCCGCCTTGGTCTCCTACGCCCGGGAGGGCCCGAACAGGACCGCGATCCGCACCGACGTCACGCTGGCCGCTCGCTACGACCGGACCGCCTCGACCGTCGCTCCGCGCAACGTGACGCGGATCGACATCACCAGGACCGTCCTCGGCGGCCCGGCGCGTCCGAAGGCTGCTGCCGTCACCGACCCTGCGCTTCTGACCAGGATCACCGCGGCGTTCAACAACCTCACGGGCGCGTTCGCGCGCGTGGGTCCGGCCGCCTGTGGCAGCCCGACCAGCGGCACCTACGTGTACGCAGTCACCTTTCACTGGCGAGGGCACACGCTGGCTGTCGACCCGGGCACGCCACTTTGTGGCGTCGGCATGGGCCTGACCCTCGACGGCGTGCGACTCCCTCAGGCCCTGGAGGACAACCCCAGCCTCGACGCCGCTCTCGAGGGCGCGTTCTGACACCGAG
>CAVPXH010000001.1:0-739274 GCA_963709685.1 uncultured Actinomycetota bacterium | reverse complement strand
ATGCCGGTCCGCGACGATGCTGCGGCCTGTTGAGCGACTCAGCCTCGAGGCGTTCCAGTCCGGGCTGTCCTGGGCCACGATCTTGCGCAAGCGGCCGGCGTTCCTGCGCCGCCTTCGACGACTTCGACCCCGAACTGTCGCCGGCTACGACCAGAGCGACGTCGCGCGCCTGATGGCCGACGCGGGCATCGTCCGCAACCGGCGCAAGATCGAGGCCACCGTCACCAACGCACGCGCCACCGTCGCGCTGCGCGCGGAGGGCGGCCTGGCGGAGCTGGTCTGGTCGTTCAGCCGGCCCGAGACCACCCCGGGCCCGCATCCTACGACGAGGTGCCGACCATCTCCCCGGAGTCGGTGGCGCTGTCCGAAGGCGCTGAAGAGGCGCGGGTTCGCCTTCGTCGGGCCGACCACCATGTTCGCGCTGATGGAGGCCGTCGGCATCATCGACACCCACCTGGTCCGCAGCCACCGCCGCGGCTCCTCCCGTGTCTGGGCCTGACCCGCCGGCCCGCGGGCGTTCGTCGGCGTCGACCTCGCCTGGGGCGACCGCGACCCACCGGGCTGGCGGTGCTCGACGACGACGGCCGGCTGGTGCACGTCTCCGCGCACGCACCGACGAGGAGATCGTCGCCGCGCTCGCGCCGTACGTCGAGGGCGACTGCCTGGTCGCGGTCGACGCCCCGCTGGTGGTGCGCAACGCCACGCGGCAACCGGCCGTGCGAGGCCGCGCTCAACCGCGACTTCGCCCGCTTCGACGCCGGCGCGCACCCCTCAACACCGGCAAGCCGGAGCTCGCCCGAGCCCGCGCGGCGCGCGGCTCGCGGACGCGCTCGGGCCTCGACATCGACCCGGCGTCCGAGCCCCGGCGCCGCGCGATCGAGGTCTACCCGCACCCGGCGACCGTCGCGCTGTTCCGGCTCGGCCGGACCCTGAAGTACAAGCACAAGACCGGCCGCTCGCTGAGCAGCTGCGCGCGGAGCTGCTGCGGCTGATGGGGCTGCTCGAGGGGCTCGCCGACGCCGACCCGGCGCTGCACGTCACGGCGCACAGGACTGGCGCGCTGGTCGCCGCGGTCGAGGAGGCCGAGCCGCAAGAGCGAGCTGCGGCGTGCCGAGGACCAGGTCGACGCGGTGGTGTGCGCCTACGTCGCGCTGTTCGCCGACCCGCCGCCCCGCCGAGACCACGACGTACGGCGACCTCGCAGCCCGGCTACATCGTCACGCCCGACGCTGCCCGAGGGCCTCGAGCCGACGCCCGCGGGAGCGGCGCGGCGCGCGGCACCGCGTGGACCGGGTGGCCGCCGGCGGTCCGGCGCCAGTACGCCGCGCGCGGCAGCCCGCAGCTGCGGCGGCGCCACCGACCGGTACGTCGCGCTGGTGACCGACGCTGCTCGACGACGCCGGCATCAACTACCTGACCGTGTCACGGCCGGGCCAAGAGCGTGGCGTCGTTCGCGGCCAAGGCGGCGCGGGCCGAGGACGGCCGCCCGGTCTACCCCGACCCGCTGCACGGACATCACCGACCAGGTCGGCGTCCGGGTGATCACCTACCTGCACAGCGACGTCGCCGCGGTCGCGGACCTGCTCGGCGACCAGCTGGCGGTCCTCGACGACCGCGACATGGGCCAGGAGACCGCGCAGCCAGGGCCGGTTCGGCTACGCCAGCCGGCACCTGCTGGTCGCGCTCGACGCCGCCCGCGAGGGCCCGCGGCCTACGAGCTGCTGCGCGGCCGGGCGCGCAGGTGCAGGTCCGCACGGTGCTGCAGCACGCGTGGGCGGAGTTCGAGCACGCGATCCGCTACAAGGGCACGATCCCCGAGGAGCACGTGCCCGACCTCGACCGCCGGTTCACCCTGGCCGCCGGCCTGCTCGAGCTCGCCGACCGCGAGTTCGCGACGATCCGCGACCGGCTGCAGGCGGCGGCTGCCGGGCGCCCGCCGGCCGCGCGACGCCGGCGACGACCCGCGGATCAGCGCGCAGGAGCTCGCCGACCTTCCTCGCCGGGCAGTACCCCGACGCCGGCTGGTCGCGCACCGACCACTACGCCTGGATCTCCGGGCTGCTGCTGGAGCTGGGCATCACCTCGCTCGACGAGCTGGCCGGCCTGCTGACCGTCCGTCGACTGCGACGGCGATCAACGCGCACGATGGGCTACCGCTACCCGCCCGGCGCCGTACGCCGCCTCGACGACGCGCTGCTCGCCGTCTTACGGCGAGCGCTACCTCGACGCTGCACGGCAACGGCCACCGGGTGCCGCTGCTGCGGCCCGGCTGGAACGGCTGCGGGCCCCTCGGGCTACCTCGGAGTAGCCCGAGTCGGTGGCGGCTGGCACCGACACGCCGTCAGAGCGGGTCATTTGCGGCAGATGTGCCCGTCGCGGACGGCGGTCCTGGTCGATCCTGGAGGTCGGTCGGCGCCGGAGGGGGTCCGGGGGCCGGCCTTCCTGAGGAGGGGACATGACAGCGGTCCTGCTGCTGCTCGCACTGGCCATGACGGGGTTCGGCACCTGGGGAGTGCGCCGGCGCGGGCAGCTGCGCGCCTGGGAGCAAGAGCTCGACGTGGCGTTCGCGGTCCACCACCGCCCGGCGGACCTGCGCCGCGGCCACCTCTGACCGCCGCGGGCTCACCCACCCGCCGAGGAGCCACCGGCTCCTGCACCTCACCGGCATGTCGCGCACTTGGTGACCCCTCGGCGAGGGCCTCCGGGCGCGCTCCCGTTCAGGCCTCCAGCGCCTCGGCGAGGTCCTCCTGCAGGTCCTCCACGTCCTCGAGGCCCAGGGAGAGCCGGAGCACGTCGGGCGTGGGCCGCGCCTCCGGCGGCACCGGCCGGTGGGTGAGGCCGGCCGGGTGCTGCAGCAGGGAGTCGACCCCGCCCAGCGAGACGGCGTGGGTGAACAGCCGCACCGCCGAGGTCACCCGGGCCGCCTGCTCGTGCCCGCCCCGCAGCTCGACCGCGAGCATCGCGCCGGGACCGCGCATCTGCCGCCCCAGGGAGGTCCCCGCCGTCCAGGCCCGGGTAGTGCACGCGCTCCACGGCCGGGTGCCCACCGAGCCACGCCGCCACGTGCTGCGCCCCGGTCTGCTGCGCCCGGACCCGGAGGGCAGGGTCGCCAGCCCGCGGTGCAGCAGGTAGGCACCCACGGGTGCAGGATCCCGCCGGTCACGGCCCTGACCCGGCGCAGGCCCCCGGCCCGCTCCTCCGTGGCCACCACCCCGCCCACCACGTCGCCGTGGCCGCCGAGGTACTTCGTCGCGCTGTGCAGGACGCACCGCCGCGCCGAGGGCCGCCGGGTTCTGCAGCACCGGGGTGGCGAACGTGTTGTCCACCGCACGGGCAGCCACCCGCGGCCGCGACGACGGCGCGGACGTCCACGAGGTCCAGGGTCGGGTTCGCGGGGGTCTCCACACCACCAGCGAGGTGTCGGCCCGCATCGGCCCCGCGACGTCCTCGGCGGGGCAGTACGTGTCTCGATGTCCAGCATCCCCGACGCCGAGCAGGTGGTCGGTCCCGCCGTACAGCGGCCGCACCGCCAGACGTGCCGGCCTGCCGTGTCACCGCGTACGGCCAGCACGAGGCGGTCAACGCGGCCATCCCGGAGGAGAACGCCACGGCGGCCTCCGGCGTGCTCCAGGCGGGCCAGGGCCGGCTCGAAGCGGGCGACGGTCGGGTTCCACAGCCGGGCGTAGACGTTCCTCCCTCGGTCGTCGGGTGCCCGCCGGTCGCCATCGCCTCGTACGACGTCCCGCCGCCTCGCATGTCCGGCAGCGGGTTCGTGGGACAGGTCCAGCGGCAGGCGCGTGCACGCCCAGCCCGTCGAGGTCCTCCCGGCCCGCGTGCACGGCCAGGGAGTCAGGCGCAGATCGTGCTCATGCAGCTCATGGGCGAAGGTCCTGACCCGGTGCGGTGCAAGACTGCCGAAGGTTCCTCGATCATCACGCCATGATCCGCGCAGAAAGCAGAGGTGACGGCCATGCCGGAAGGCTCCGCACCGAGGAAAACGCAGCGCCGCCCGACGCTGGACGGCACGGACCGGCAGATCCTCACCGAGCTGGTGCACCACGGCCGGCTCACCAACGCCGCGTTGGCCAAGCGGATCGGGATCGCCGAGTCCACCTGCATCCACCGCGTGCGTGCGCTACGGGAGGCGCGGGTCATCCGCGGGTTCCACGCCGACGTCGACCTGGCCGCGCTCGGCCTGCCGCTGCAGGCGGTCATCAAGGTGCGGCTCGGCAGCCACAACCGGGACCACGTGACCGCTTCCACGACCTGCCCGACAGTCCCGGGCGTGCTGACGTGCTGCACGTGGCCGGCGAGGACGACTACCTCCTGCACGTCGCGGTCGCCTCGGCCGAGCAGCTGCGCGACCTCGTGCTCGAGCACGTCAACGTGCACCCGGTGGTGCGCCACACCGAGACCCAGCTGGTGTTCGAGGTGATCCCCGGCCGCGCGCTCCTCCCCGGCTGACCGCCGCGCGCTCCTCCCCGGCTGACCGCCGAGGGCTCCCCAGCTCCCGCGCTCCGCCGGCGTGTGGCGGGCTTCGCGACCCCTCGGGTCCGCCGGGGCTACCGGGTCCGCCGGAGCTACCGGGTCAACGGTGCCGGACCCACAGATTCTCCTCGACGTAGACGCCGCGGTCGCGGTCGCGGTCCACGCGCACGAGGTTGAGCGCCTCGGGGACCACGTAGTCGCCGGTCACCGGGAACGCCAGGCCGGCCCACTGCTCCCACTCCGCGACGGTGCCCTCGATGAGCATGGACGCGCAGGGCGCGAGGATCCGGGCGCCCATGCGCTGGTGGGTGCGGATCCAGGGGTCCACCGAGAGGCCGTCCCCGCGGGTCCAGGTGGCGTACTCCGCCATCGAGAAGGTCGGGTAGCGGTGCTTCAGGGTGGGCCGGATCGGTGCGAGGACCTGCGCGATCCCGTCCTCGCGGGCCCGGCGGGTGAGCTCCTCGAGCACCACCGTGGCCAGGCCGCGGCGGTCGTGGGAGCGGGCCACGGCGGCGGCCATGAACGAGAACGCGGTCGGCCACACGCCGTTCGCCCGGCCCTCGACCGCGCGGACCAGCGCGCCGTCGTACCCCTCGGGCAGGTCGGACTCGGTGCCGTCCCAGGCGAACGGCACGCCCCAGCCGCCCGCCACGACGTCGCCGCCGTCGAGGACGAGGACGTCGTAGCGGGAGAACAGCTCCTCGACCCGCGGGGCGTAGGCGGCCGCGGTGGCGTCGTGGAAGATGAACTCCGGCCACTTCTCGCGGAAGGCACCCCGGACCGCCTCCTCCAGGTCCGGCCGGTCGGCCGAGGTCACGATCTCCATGACCGCAACCTAGAGGAGCGCGCTCAGCCCCAGATCTCCCGGGCGGTCTCCACCACCAGCCGGAGCTTGGCCAGCTCGTCCTCGAGCGTGAGCGCGTTGCCCTCGACCGTGGAGGAGAACCCGCACTGCGGCGAGAGGCACAGCTGGTCGAGGTCGACGTACTTGCTCGCCTCGTCCACCCGCCGCTTGAGCTGTCCTTGTCCTCGAGCTGCGGCCGCTTGGTGGTCACCAGGCCGAGGACGACCTGCTTGCCCTTCGGGACGAAGCGCAGCGGCTCGAAGCCGCCGGAGCGCTCGTCGTCGTACTCCAGGAAGAAGCCGTCGACCTCCAGGGAGGAGAACAGCGCCTCGGCGACGAAGTCGTAGCCGCCCTCGGCCGCCCAGGACGACCGGAAGTTGCCGCGGCACATGTGCGTGGTCACCCGCATGCCCGCGGGCCGGTCCCGGATCGCGGCGTTGATGTTGCGGATGTACTGCTCGTGCTGGTGGTCGGGGTCGCCGCCCTGCGCAGCCACCATCGCGCGCTGCTCGGGGTCGTTGAGATAGGCGAGGCTGGTGTCGTCGAGCTGCAGGTAGGTGCACCCGAGGTCGCCGAGGCGCCGCACCTCCTCGGCGTAGGCCGCGCTCAGGTCCGCCCAGAACGGCTCCAGGTCGGGGTAGACCGACTCGTCGATCGCGGCCCGGCCGCCGCGGTAGTGCACCATGCTCGGCGAGGGGATGGTCAGCTTCGGCGTCATGCCCGCAGGGGTGTGCTCGCGCAGGAACGTGAAGGCGTCACCGAAGATCGTGGTGCCGAGCCGGACCCGGTCGTGCACGCTGAGCGCCGCGGCCTCGAAGTCGAGGTCGCCTTGCTCGTTCCGGAAGTGCACGGCCAGCTTCTGGTCGGTCCGGTCGATGCCGTCGAGCTGGTAGATGAAGTCCATGTGCCACGACGTACGGCGGAACTCCCCGTCGGTCGCCGTCTGCAGCCCGGCGTCGGCCTGGAGGCCCACGACCTCCTCGATCGCGCGGTCCTCGGCCTCGCGCAGCCCCTCGGCGTCGAGGTCCCCGGCGGCGTGCCGGGCGCGGGCCTCGAGCAGGGCGGGCGGCCGCAGCAGGCTGCCCACGTGGTCGGCTCGGAACGGGGGCTGGTCACGCCAGGTCATGCGGGTCTCCTCGGGTTCGGTGGTGTCCCCTCGAACCTAGCCCGCTCACCGAGGGTGGGAGAGGCCGAGGATCAGCTGGGGCAGCACGATGTTGACCAGCTCGTCGGTGTTGAGGGTGCCCAGGCCGAGGGCGTCTTGGCCCAGGCTGTGCAGGTACAGCGCGATCGCGGTCTCGGTGAGCTGCTCGAGCGGGATGCTCGGCTCGCGCCCGAGCAGGCGCACGACGTCGCCGATCACCTCGACCATCTGTGACTCGAACCGTTCCCGGTGCGCCACGAACACCGCCCGTGCCTCGGGGCTGCGCGCGGCCAGCAGCGTGAACTCGGTCTGGATGAGGTACCACCGGCGGCCCAGCGGGTTGAGGCTCTCCAGGATCAGCCCCACCGACGCGGGGGAGAACTCGTCCTCGGGGATCGCGTCGATCACCGACCGCACCACCTCGAGCATCCGCTCCGACTGCTGCTCGAACAGCGCGAAGAAGACCTCCTCGATGCTCGAGAAGTTCGAGTAGAACGCGCCGCGGGTGAAGCCGGCCGCGCCCACGAGGTCGTCCACGGTGACGCGCTTGACGCCCCGCTCGGCGAACACGCCCTCGGCCGCCTCGATCAGTCGGGCTCGCGTGTGCGCACGGCGGCGGACGGCCGGGGAGGAGGGGTCGCCAGACATCCCGCGCACCCTATCCGCCGCTGTCACGCAGGTCACCCCCGCTTCGATACGGTTTCGTATTCGATACGTTACTGTATTGGGCATGTCGTCGTTCCTCTACCGCCTGGGCCGTGACGTCGCGCGCCGCCCGGGTCGGGTGCTCGTGCTGTGGCTGGCGCTGCTCGTGGGCGCCGGCGTAATCGCCGTGGGCCTCGGCGGCCGGTTGCACGACGACCTGACCATTCCCGGGACCGAGTCGCAGCAGGGCCTCGACGTGCTCGCCCACCGCTTCCCGGAGGTCGCCGGCACCACCGGGCAGATGCTCTTCGTGGCGCCGAAGGGGCACCGCATCGAGGAGTACGACGGGCAGGTGCGGCAGGTGCTCGCCCGCACCCGCAGGGTCGGCCACGTGGCGATGGTCACCGACCCCTTCGACGGGCGGATCCCGCGCGACCTGGCGATCTCCCGCAACGGCCGCGACGCCCTGGTCATGGTGCAGCTCGACATCCCGCTCGACCGGCTCGACGCCCGGACCCTGCGCGCGCTGACCGCCGCCGCGCACGGTCTCCCGGCCTCCTCCCCGCTGGCCGTCCACCTCGGCGGCCAGATCTTCACCACCAAGTCCGTGCAGGTCAGCGCCACCGAGGGCCTGGGGGTGCTCGTCGCCCTGGTGGTCCTCGCGGTGACCTTCGGCTCCCTGCTCGCGGCCGGCATCCCGATCCTCACCGCGGTCGTCGGCGTCGGCGTCGCCATGGCCGGCATCCTGGGCGCCGCGGCGTTCACCGACATCAACACCTCGACCCCGACCCTCGCGCTGATGATCGGGCTGGCCGTGGGGATCGACTACGCGCTGTTCATCGTCTCCCGCCACCGGGCACAGCTCGCCGAAGGCATGGCCGTGGCCGAGTCCCTGGCCCGAGCGCTGGCGACCTCCGGCAGCGCGGTGATCTTCGCCGGCACCACCGTGGTCATCGCGCTGTGCGGGCTCGTGGTCGCCCACATCCCGTTCCTGGCCGTGATGGGCTACGCCGCCGCGGTCGCCGTCGCGGTGGCCGTGCTCGTCGCGCTGACCGCGGTGCCCGCCGTACTCGCCCTCGTCGGCGAGCGGCTGCGGCCCCGTCCCGGCTCGCGCGCCGCGCGCCATGCCGTCACCGAACCGGGACGGGCCCGCGCCCTGGGCGCGCGGTGGGTGGCGCTCGTCACCAGGGTCCCGGCCCTCACCGTGGTGCTCGTGGTCGGTGCGCTGCTCACCATGGCGGTGCCGGCCAAGGACCTCGCGCTGGGGTTGCCCGACAACGGCTCGGCGCCGCCCGGCTCCACCGAGCGGGTCACCTACGACCTGGTCAGCCGCGACTTCGGGCCGGGGTTCAACACCCCGCTGCTGGTCACCGCCGACATCATCCGTACGACGGACCCGGTCGGTGTCATGCACCGGCTGGGCCGCGACCTCGCCGCGCTCGACGGCGTGCGCGCGGTCGCCCTGGCCACCCCGAACCGCGGCGCCGACCTCGGCATCGTGCAGGTCATCCCCGAGAAGGGCCAGACCGACCCGGCGACCGCAGCGCTGGTGCGGGAGATCCGCGCCGACCGGGCCACGCTCGAGCAGCGCTACGACATCACGGACCTGAGGGTCACCGGCCAGACCGCGGTCACCATCGACGTCTCCGACCGGCTCGCCGGTGCGCTGGTGCCCTTCGCCCTGGTGGTGGTGGGCCTCTCGCTGGTGCTGCTCACCGTGGTGTTCCGCTCCGTGGCCGTGCCGCTCAAGGCGACGCTGGGCTACCTGCTGTCGGTGGCCGCCTCCTTCGGCGCGGTGGCGGCGGTGTTCGAGTGGGGGTGGCTGGCCGACGCGATGAACGTCCACCGGCTCGGCCCGGTGATCTCGTTCCTGCCGATCATCCTCATGGGCGTGCTGTTCGGGCTGGCGATGGACTACGAGGTCTTCCTGGTCTCCCGCATGCGCGAGGACTACGTGCACACCGGCGACGCGCGGCGGGCCGTCCACAGCGGGTTCACCGCGGGCGCCCGGGTGGTCACCGCCGCCGCGGTGATCATGATCAGCGTCTTCGCGGCCTTCGTGCCGCACGGCGACTCCGCGGTGAAGCCGATGGCGCTCGGCCTGGCCGTGGGCGTCTTCGTCGACGCGTTCCTGGTGCGGATGACGCTGGTCCCGGCGGTCCTGGCCCTGCTGGGCGCACGGGCGTGGTGGCTGCCCGCGTGGCTGGACCGCGCGCTGCCGTCGCTGGACGTGGAGGGCGCCGGCCTCGCCCACCACCTCGAGCACGAGAGCTGGACGGCCGAGCACGGGCCGGCCGTCGTCCGCGCCGACGCCGTGCGCCTCGAGGACGGCGCGCGGGTGCTGTTCGGCGACGTCGACCTGGTGCTGCGCCGTGGGGGCCTGCTCGCCGTCACCGCACGCGACCGGGTCGCGCGCCGCGCGCTGCTCGCCGCGCTCACCGGCCGGCTCCCGGTCGCCGGACGACTGGTGGTGCTGGACCGGGTGCTGCCGGACGAGGCGGCCGCCGTACGCCGGCGGGTGGCGCTGCACGAGACCTTTCCCGACCGCGAGGAGCTCGCCCGGCTCGCCCGCGCCGCCCGGAAGGGTCCGGTCCTCGCCGTGGTCGACGACGTCGACCTGTTCGCCAGCGAGGACGAGGTGCGCTTCCGCTGGGAGTCGCTGCTCGACCTGGCCGCCGCGGGGGTCACCGTGGTCGCCGGCAGCGCGGGCGGTGCCCCGGACGGCGTCCCGGTCCTCGCGCTCACCGACTCACCCCGTACCGCCGAGGAGGCGTCCCTGTGAACCGGCTCCGACGGCTGACCGCGCACCGGCTGGTCGTCCTCACCCTGCTCGTCCCCGCGATCTTCGGGGCGCTCGTGCTCTGGTCGCTGGCCGGCCGTACTGCCGAGGCGGACCGGGTGCCCGCGGCCGTGGTCAACCTCGACCGTCCGGTGACCTCGGACGGCCGGACGGTGGCCGCCGGCCGGCTGCTCGCTGCGGGACTGACCTCGCCCGAGCACCCTGCCCGCAGCAACCTCGGCTGGCAGCTGACCGACGCCCGCGACGCACGCCAGGGCCTGCGCCAGGGGCGGTACTACGCCGTCGTGACCATCCCGCGGCACTTCTCGCGCACCCTCGCGGGTGTCTCCGCCGCCGAGCCCCGCAGCGCCTCGGTGACCGTGCGCAGCAACGACTCCTCCAGCGCGCTGGCCGGACAGATCGGCCGGCGGGTGGCCCAGGTCGCCACCGAGCGCCTCGGCCGCCGGGTCACCACCACGTTCCTGCAGGGCGTGCTGACCCGCACCGGCGAGCTCAAGGGCCGCCTCGACGCCGCCGCCGGGGGAGCGACGACCGTGGCGCACGGCGTGGACCGGACCCGCAGCGGTGCCGCCCGGCTCGACCGGGGCGCCGGCTCGCTCGCGGACGCGCTGCGCCGCCTGGGCTCCGGAGCCGCCGCCCTCGACCACGGCGCAGGGCGGTTGCACGCCGGCACGCGCCGGCTGCAGGCCGGCGCCGCCCGCGTTGGCAGCGGCGCCCACCGGCTCGCCGCCGGCCTGTCCGACCTGGACCGCAGCGCCCGACCGCTGCCCGGCCAGACCCGCCACCTCGCCGACGGGGCGGCGCGGGTCGCCGAGGGAGTGGTTCCCTACACGAAGCTGGTGAAGGGCTGGGCACAGGCCTGCGCCGCCGACCCCACGCTCACCGTGACCGAGGCCAAGCTGTGCGCGCTGACCGCCAAGGCGGCCGGTCCGGGCGGCACCCGGGCCGACGAGCTCGCCTCGGGAGCCACACAGCTGGCCGCGGGCACGCGCACGCTCGCCGACCGGACACCCCGGTTGGCCGCCGCGCTCGGACAGGCCCACGACGGTGCGGCGCGGCTCGCCGCCGGGGCCGGTCGACTCGCCGAGGGCGCGCGGCGGGTGGACACCGGGACGGCGCGGCTGGTCTCGGGCGCCGCCCGGCTGGCCGCGGGCACCCGGAAGGCCGGTGCCGGGGCCGGCCGGCTGGCCGACGGCACCGGCCGGCTCGCCGCGGGGGCACAGCGGCTGGCGCGCGGCTCGACGACGCTGGCCACCGGGCTGCGGAAGGGGGCCGCCGCGGTGCCCACCGTGGCCCACCCGGCCCAGCAGGCGAGGGTGGTGGCCGACCCGGTCACCACCTCTGCCGCCGGCCTCCACACGGTGCACGACACCACCAGCGCGCTCGTGCCCACCGTGCTGGCGTTCGGCCTGTGGCTCGGTGCGTTCGTCACCTACCTGGTCCGGCGGGCGCTTCCGCGCCGCGGCCTGCGCGCCGCACGGTCCGGCTGGCGGCTGACGCTGACCGCCTGGCTGCCCGCGGTCGCGGTCGGCCTGGCCCAGTCCGCCGCGCTGCTCGCCGCGGTGCTGCTCCTCGGCGCGCACCTGGCCTCCCCGCTCGCGGTGGCGGGGTTCCTGGTCGTGGTCGCCGCGGTGTTCACGGCTCTCAACCAGGCACTCGTCGCCGCCCTCGGCCGCCGCCGGGGCTGGATCGCCTCCATCATCTTCGCGGTGCTGCAGGCGGTCTCGCTCGGCGGCGTGGTGCCGATCGCCACCGCGCCGGGACCGCTGCAGGTGCTCAACCGGGTGCTTCCGGTCTCCCGGGCCGCGGACGGCTTCAACCGGCTCGTCCTCGGCGGCCAGGTCGGCTCCCCGGCCACGGCCCTGGTCGTCCTCCTCCTCTGGGGGGCCGCTGCCCTCGCGGTGACCACGCTCGCCGCCCGCCGCCGCCAACGGCTCGACCTCGACGCCGTACGCCGTCACGTTTCCACGCTCCCGGCCGTGGCTACCATGCGGGAATGAGCGACCCCCGCGCAGGAACCCCGGCCCAGCCCTCCGACCTGGTCGACGTCGCGCACCTGGTCACCGCCTACTACACCGGGGAGCCCGACCCCTCCGACCCGGCGCAGCGGGTGTCCTTCGGCACCTCCGGGCATCGGGGAAGCAGCCTGGACAACGCGTTCAACGAGGCGCACATCCTCGCCACCACGCAGGCCATCTGCGACTACCGGCAGTCCCAGGGGTATGACGGGCCGCTGTTCGTCGGGCGCGACACCCACGGGCTGTCGGAGCCGGCGTGGGCCTCGGCGCTCGAGGTGCTGGCCGCCAACGGGGTGACCGCGCTGGTGGACTCCCGCGACGGCTACACCCCCACTCCGGCGGTGTCGCACGCGATCCTCACCGCCAACCGGGGGAAGCGCTCGGGGCTCGCCGACGGGATCGTGGTCACCCCGTCGCACAACCCGCCCGCCGACGGCGGCTTCAAGTACAACCCCCCGAACGGCGGCCCGGCGGACACCGAGGCGACCCGGTGGATCGCCGAGGCGGCGAACACCTACCTCGAGAGGGGTCTGTCCGGCGTGCACCGCACACCGTTCACGAAGGCCCGCGCGGCGGCCACGTCGTACGACTTCCTCGGCACCTACGTCGACGACCTGCCGCACGTGGTGGACCTGGCGAAGGTCCGCGAGGCCGGGGTGCGCATCGGCGCCGACCCGCTGGGCGGCGCGTCGGTGGCCTACTGGGCCGAGATCGCCGAGCGGCACCGGCTCGACCTGACCGTGGTGAACCCGCTGGTGGACGCCACCTGGCGGTTCATGACCCTGGACTGGGACGGCAAGATCCGCATGGACTGCTCCTCCCCGTCGGCGATGGCCTCGCTGATCTCCCGCAAGGACGAGTACGCGCTCGCCACCGGCAACGACGCGGACGCCGACCGGCACGGCGTGGTCACCCCCGACGGCGGGCTGATGAACCCCAACCACTACCTGGCCGTGGCGATCAGCTACCTCTACGGCGGCGCCAGGCCGGACTGGCCCGCCGACGCGGCGATCGGGAAGACGCTGGTCTCCTCGTCGATGATCGACCGGGTCGCGCAGGCGCTCGGCCGCAGGCTCACCGAGGTGCCGGTCGGCTTCAAGTGGTTCGTGCCGGGACTGCTCGACGGGTCGATCGCGTTCGGCGGCGAGGAGTCCGCGGGCGCCTCGTTCCTGCGCCGGGACGGCTCGGTGTGGACCACCGACAAGGACGGGATCCTGCTGTGCCTGCTCGCCTCGGAGATCCTCGCCTCGACCGGGAGGACGCCGAGCGAGCACTACCAGGAGCTCACCGCGAGGTTCGGCGACCCCGCCTACGCGCGCGTCGACGCGCCGGCCGACCGGGAGCAGAAGGCGAAGCTCGCCGCGCTCGCCCCCGAGGACGTGACCGCCTCCACGCTGGCGGGGGAGGAGATCACCGCCCGGCTGACCGAGGCGCCCGGCAACGGGGCGAAGATCGGCGGGTTGAAGGTGAGGACCGAGAACGCCTGGTTCGCCGCGCGTCCGTCCGGCACCGAGGACGTGTACAAGATCTACGCCGAGTCCTACCTCGGCGCCGAGCACCTCGCCCGGGTGCAGGCCGAGGCTCGCGACGTGGTCTCCGCCGCCCTCGGCTCCTGACCCACCCGCCGAGCGCCGCCCCGCCGAGGGGTCACCGACTCCCGCACTTCGCCGGCGTGTCGCAGGCTTCGCGACCCTCGGCGAGGGGTTCACCATCTCGGGTGGATCGACTCGCGCAGGTGCGTGTCGTAGATCCGACGCACCCCGGCGTCGAAGGCCTCACCCAGCGCTGGCACGCTCCCGGCCGCGGCGTTCGACCGTGCCTGCTCGACGTTGCGCGCCCCCGGGATGACCGTCGACACCTCCGGGTGCTGCCGCAGCCAGGCGATCGCCGCCTGTGCGGGTGTCACGCCCCCGGGTGCCTCGGCGCGCACCAGGTCGGTGAACTCACCCGCGGCCTTCAGCCCGGTCTCGAAGTCGACGCCCGAGAAGGTCTCGCCCACGTCGAACGCCTCGCCGTGCCGGTTGAAGCTGCGGTGGTCGTTCTCGGCGAACGTCGTCTGCTCGTCGTACCTGCCCGAGAGCAGGCCTGAGGCGAGCGGCACCCGCGCGATGATCCCGACGCCGGCCTCGGCCGCAGCGGGCAACGCCTCGTCGAAGGGCTTGAGCCGGAACGCGTTGACGATGATCTGCACGGTGGCCACGTGCGGTCGGGCGATCGCGGCGAGAGCCTCCTCGACCTTCTCCACGCTCACGCCGTACGACGCGACCGCGCCCTCGTCGACCAGGGTGTCGAGCGCGTCGTACAGCTCGCCGGAGGTGTAGACCGCCGTGGGCGGGCAGTGCAGCTGCACCAGGTCGAGCCGGTCGACGCCGAGGTTGCGACGCGACCGGTCGGTCCAGGCGCGGAAGTTGTCGAGTACGTAGTTCTCGGGCAGCTGCTCGGCACGGCGGCCCATCTTCGTCGCCACCGTGAGGCCCGCGGCCCCGTGCGCGCGCAGGAAGCGGCCGATGATCTGCTCGCTGCGGCCGTCGCCGTAGACGTCGGCGGTGTCGAAGAGGGTCACCCCGTTCTCGGCGGACGCCTCGAGGACCGCCCTCGCGTCGTGCTCCGCGACCTCGCCCCAGTCGGCTCCGAGCTGCCAGGTGCCCAGCCCGACGACCGACACGCGGCGACCGGTGCGACCGAGTGTGCGCTGCTCCATGAACGGCTCCTCCCGTGCGTGCGTGCCCGAGCCTCATCGAACCAGACGACTCGGCGTCGGGTACGCACGACGGGTCGCGGCCGCCGCGACACGCCGGTGAGAGGGAGGAGCTGGCGACCCTTCGGCGGGAGTGGGCGGAGTTTTAACGTCCGCGCGCAGCGAAAGTCCCTATCCTGGTGGGGTCAGGTGGGCGCAGCGGTCGCAGGACCCGGTGGGGCGCCGTCCACAGGTGGAGCCGGCCGGCCGAGGGCGCAGGGGCAGCGTCGGAGGCGGACCGGAGTCAGAAAGGCCGCCGTCGTGGAGTACACCCGCTGTGCGTACTGCCGCAATCCGATCAAGGCGAACCACCGCCGCATCACCCATCCCGCCACGCAGGAACCGTTCCACGACGACTGCTGGGCGGTCGCGCGCGAGGACGTCCAGCGCGACTACGCCGCGCGGATCCGGGAGCAGGGCCTGGCCGCCATCTTCTCCCCGTACGTCGTCCGCCTCGACGACGAGCCCCGGATCCCGGACCAGCGCGAGGAGGAGGAGGCCACGGGCCTGGAGGCGGCCCCCGAGACCGTCGCGCGCTAGCGACCCTCGAGGTTCTGCAGGCGGACCTGGCCGCGCGCCACCATGCGGCCCTGCGTGTCGAGGGTCTCCACCAGCCACACCTGCTGCGAGCGCCCGCGGTGCACGGGCGTGGCGGTGGACGTGAGCCGGCCCTCGGTGACCGCCCGGTAGAAGTCGGTGCTGTTGTTGACGCCCACCACCTTGCCGCGCTCGCCGAACCACATCGCGGCGCCCACGCTCGCCAGCGTCTCCACCACGCTGCAGTGCACGCCGCCGTGCACGATGCCGTAGGGCTGATGGTGCCTGCTCGCGGCCTCCCACGTGCCCACGACGCGGTCTCCGCTGATCTCGGTCATCTCCAGGCCGAGATGCTCCACGAACGGTCCGGTGAAGTTCGGGCCCTGGCGGGCCTGCGTCTCGCTGCTCACGGCGGTGATTATCTCCCCCGCCTCTTGTGCTCCCGGCCCCGGGGACCTTCGCGGCGCCCTTCTCGCCGGGCTACGGTCGGGGTCATGGGAACCGCTAACGAGATCCTGGCCGACGCCTTCGCGCGCGTGAAGGAGAGCGTGCACCAGGTGGTCGACGGGCTGGACCCCGACCAGCTGGCGTACCGACCCGATGCGGAGGCGAACTCCATCGCGTGGTTGGTCTGGCACCTCGCTCGGGTGCAGGACGACCACGTGGCCGGCGTCGCCGGCGGCGAGCAGGTGTGGCGCACCGGCGGCTGGTCGGCGCGCTTCGCCCTCCCGTTCGACGAGGGGGCGATCGGCTACGGGCAGAGCGCGCAGGAGGTGGGCGCAGTGCGTGCCGACGCGGAACTGCTGGCCGGCTACTACGACGCGGTGCACTCCGCGACGATCGACTACCTCCGGACGCTGGCCGACGAGGACTACGCCCGGGTCGTCGACGACCGGTGGGACCCTCCGGTCACGCTGGGCGTGCGGCTGGTCAGCGTGGTCAACGACGACACCCAGCACGTCGGGCAGGCCGCCTACGTCCGGGGTCTCCTCGAGCGCCGCTGACCCTCCGTCGAGGCGCGCCTCTGCCCCGGGTCGTCGTCCCCCTGCCCGTCGTACGGCGAGGGCGGGCTAGCCGGCCGCGCGGCGCAGCAGGTCGCCGGCTCCGGCGAAGGCGGCGACCACGCCCGCGGCGGTGGTCGCCGGCCCGAGCAGGGCGACGCCCTCGCCCGCGTAGATCACCGCGGTGTCGAAGTCCTGTGCCGCGGCCGCGCGGGCATAGTCCTCCGCGGCGTCCGAGTCGGAGGCGAGCGCGTCCTCCCGCCCCTGCCACCGGTCGAAGAAGTCGTTGCGCAGCGCCCGCCCGCCGAACTCCGGCGGCCAGCCGGCACGCTGCGCGACGTCGAAGACCCGGCCGTACGCCGTGGCGGTCTCCCCGGCCGCGGCCAGCCGGGAGCGGGCCGCAGCCGACGTGGCGCTCTCGGCGCAGGTGAGGAACGCCGTGCCGACCCAGGCGCCGGCCGCCCCCGCCGCCAGCACCGCTGCCAGGCCGCGCGCCGTGCCGATCCCGCCGGCCGCGAGCACCGGTACGTCGACGGCGTCGAGCACGAGCTGCAGCAGCGGCAGGGTCGCCGTCTCGTTGCGGCCGTGGCCGCCGCCCTCCCCGCCACGGGCCACGACGAAGTCCACGCCCGCGTCCACGGCGCGGCGGGCGTCCTCCAGCGTCCCCGCCTGCGCCCCGACGAGCTTGCCGGCGTCCTTGAGCACGCGCACCGGCTTCTCCAACGGCCCGAAGCTGACCGAGACGACCGTCGCGTCGGACTCCGCGACCGCCTCGAGCAGCGCGGGGTTGTCCGGCAGCGCCCAGGCCATCAACCCGACGCCCCACGGGCGCCCCGGCTCGGCGGCGAGGCGTGCCTCCTCCGCCAGCCAGGAGGGGGTCGCGGTGGCGCCGGCGCCGATCATGCCCAGCGCCCCGGCGGCCGAGACCGCGCCGGCCAGTCGGCCTCCGCTGACCCGGGCCATGGGCGCCTGCACCAGGGGCACGGTGAGCCCCGCGGTCCGGGTCAGCCAGGTGCGCACCGGCTCAGCCGACCCAGACGGTCTTGATGTTCATGAACTCGCGGATGCCGTGCACGGCGAGTTCGCGGCCGTGGCCGGAGGCCTTGACCCCGCCGAACGGCAGCTGGGGGAACGACGCGGTCATCCCGTTGAGGAACGTCTGCCCCGCTGCGAGGTCGCGGATGAAGCGCTCCTGCTCGTCGGCGTCGTTGGTCCAGGCGTTGGAGCCCAGCCCGAACCGCGTCGCGTTGGCCACCTCGATCGCCTGGTCGAGGTCGTCGACGCGGTAGACCTGCGCCACCGGGCCGAAGACCTCTTCGCGGTACATGTCCATGTCCTCGGTGATCCCGGCCACGATCGTGGGCGGGTACCACCAGCCGTCGCGGTCCAGGCGCTTGCCGCCGAGCACCAGGGTCGCGCCCTTGTCGAGGGCGTCCTTGACCAGCGCCTCCACGTCGTCGCGTCCCTGCTCGTTGGCCAGCGGCCCGACGTCGGTGCCGTCCTCCATCGGGTCGCCCACGACCAGCGCGCTCATCTCCTGCTTGAACAGCTCCAGGAACTCGTCGTACACGTCGGTGTGGACGATGAACCGCTTGGCGGCGATGCAGCTCTGCCCGTTGTTCTGGCAGCGCGACGTGGTGGCGACCTTCGCCGCCTTGGCCAGGTCCGCCGACGGCATCACCACGAACGGATCGGACCCGCCGAGCTCGAGAACCACCTTCTTCAGCACCTCGCCGGCCGTGCGTGCGACGGCCACGCCGGCCGCCTCGCTGCCGGTCAGCGTCGCGGCCGCCACCCGGTCGTCGCGGATGATCCGGTCCACCTTGCTGCTGCCGATGAGCAGCGTCTGGAACACGTCCTGGGGGAAGCCGGCCTCGCGGAACAGCTCCTCCATGAACATCGCCGTCTGGGGGACGTTGCTGGCGTGCTTGAGCAGGCCGACGTTGCCGGCCGCCAGCGCGGGGGCGGCGAAGCGCATCGCCTGCCAGAGCGGGAAGTTCCACGGCATGATCGCCAGCACCACGCCGAGGGGCAGGTAGCGGGCGTAGGCCCGGGAGGCGTTCACCTCGCTCGGGTCGGAGACCGGCTCGTCGGCGAGGAAGTCAGCCGCGTGGTCGGCGTAGTAGCGCAGCACGTTGGCGCACTTGCCGACCTCGGCGGCCGCCGCCTTCTTGGTCTTGCCCATCTCCCGCGTCATCATCTCGGCGACCTCGTCGGTGCGCTTGTCGAGGATCTCCGCGGCGGCCCGCAACCAGCCGGCCCGGTCCTCGTGCGTGGTGAGCCGGTAGGCAGCAGCGGCCGCGGCCGCCTTGGCGAGCTTGGCGTCGACCTGGTCGTCGCTGAGCTCGTCGAACGTGGTGAGGACCTCGCCGGTCCGGGGGTCAGTCGTCGCAATCGCCATGTCCCTACCTTTCCACGGGAAGGGGCGGCTCAAAAGCGCGGAATCCGTCGTCTTCCGGGGACGGTTGGCGAGGCGGCGCGGGCGGGTAGGTTGCTGCTTGCAGGCGGCGCAGCGCCGTCTCGAGCCACGTGGAGAGGACCCGCATGCAGATCTGGCCCGGACGGCCTTACCCCCTCGGGGCGACGTACGACGGGGCCGGGACCAACTTCGCGCTCTTCTCGGAGGTCGCGGAGCGGGTCGAGCTGTGCCTCATCGACGACGACGGGACCGAGACCCGCCTCGACATGGTGGAGGAGGACGGGTTCGTCCACCACTGCTACCTGCCGGGGGTCCAGCCCGGGCAGCGCTACGGCTACCGGGTGCAGGGACCCTACGAGCCCGAGAGCGGGCACCGGTGCAACCCCACCAAGCTGCTGCTGGACCCCTACGCCAAGGCGATCGAGGGCCAGAGCGACGGGGACGAGTCGTTGTTCTCCTACCGGTTCGCCGACCGCGACGAGTTCAACGACACCGACAGCCTCGGCCACACCATGTTCTCGGTGGTGATCAACCCCTACTTCGACTGGGCCAACGACCGGCACCCCGAGCACGAGTACCACGAGACCGTGATCTACGAGGCCCACGTCAAGGGGCTGACGCAGACCCACCCCGACATCCCCGAGGAGATCCGCGGCACCTACGCCGCGATCGCGCACCCGGCGATGGTCGAGTACCTCACCGACCTCGGGGTGACGGCGATCGAGCTGATGCCGGTGCACCAGTACGTCCAGGACACGACCCTCGTCGACAAGGGGCTGTCCAACTACTGGGGCTACAACACCATCGGGTTCTTCGCGCCGCACAACGCCTACTCCGCCACCGGCCAGCGCGGCCAGCAGGTGCAGGAGTTCAAGGCCATGGTGCGCGCGCTGCACGAGGCCGACATCGAGGTGATCCTCGACGTGGTCTACAACCACACCGCCGAGGGGAACCACCTCGGCCCCACGCTGTGCTTCCGCGGGATCGACAACGAGGCGTACTACCGGCTCGTCGACGACGACAAGGCGCACTACTTCGACACCACCGGGACCGGCAACACCCTGCTGATGCAGCACCCGCACGTGCTGCAGCTCATCATGGACTCCCTGCGCTACTGGGTCACCGAGATGCACGTCGACGGTTTCCGCTTCGACCTCGCCGCCTCCCTGGCCCGCCAGTTCCACGAGGTCGACCGGCTGTCGGCCTTCTTCGACCTGGTGCAGCAGGACCCGGTCGTGTCGCAGGTGAAGCTGATCGCCGAGCCGTGGGACGTCGGTGAGGGCGGCTACCAGGTGGGCAACTTCCCGCCGTTGTGGACCGAGTGGAACGGCAAGTTCCGCGACACCGTGCGCGACTACTGGCGCGGTGAGCCGGCGACGCTGGGAGAGTTCGCCTCCCGGCTGACCGGCTCCTCGGACCTCTACGAGCAGTCGGGCCGCAAGCCGATCGCGTCGATCAACTTCGTCACCGCGCACGACGGGTTCACGATGCGCGACCTGGTCTCCTACAACGAGAAGCACAACGAGGCCAACGGTGAGGGCAACCGCGACGGCGAGAGCCACAACCGCTCCTGGAACTGCGGGGTCGAGGGAGCCACCGACGACCCGGAGGTGCAGGCGCTGCGCGAGCGGCAGCAGCGCAACTTCCTCACCACGCTGTTCCTCTCCCAGGGCGTGCCGATGCTGCTGCACGGCGACGAGCTCGGCCGCAGCCAGCGCGGCAACAACAACGTCTACTGCCAGGACAACGAGCTGTCCTGGATGGACTGGGAGCTCCAGGAGTGGCAGACCAAGCTGCTCGCGTTCACCCGGCGGGTGGTCGCCCTGCGCACGGACAACCCGGTGTTCCGGCGGCGCCGCTTCTTCGCCGGCACCGTCGCCCCGGGGGAGGACCAGGTCGCCGACATCGCGTGGTTCCGGCCCGACGGCACCAGCATGCGCGACGCCGACTGGGGTCACGAGTACGCCCGCGCCTTGATGGTCTTCCTCAACGGCGAGGCGATCCCCGAGCCGGGCAAGCGGGGCGAGCCGCTGGTCGGCGACTCGTTCCTGGTCTGCTTCAACGCCGGCGACGCGGAGATGACCTTCACCATCCCCGACGAGGTGTACGGCGAGGGCTGGCTGGTCGCGCTCGACACCCACGACGACGACGCCGGGTCGGTGTCGATCTTCGACGAGATGGCGACCCTGCTGCCCGGCGTGGAGGTGAAGGTCGCCGACCGGTCGCTGGTCGTGCTGCGTCGCCCTCGCACCGACCGCTGACCGTGCCCGACGTACCCCCGTCTAGCATCGGGCCATGAGCTGGAGCCCTGCGGACCTGCCCGACCTCACCGGCCGCACCGCCGTCGTCACCGGTGCCAACTCCGGCATCGGCTGGCACACGGCCCTGGAGCTGGCCAGGCACGGCGCCGCGGTGACGCTCGCCTGCCGCAACGTCGACTCCGCCGAGCAGGCGGCCACCGACATGCGGGCCGCCGGTGCGCGCGAGGTACGGGTGGAGAGCCTGGACCTGTCCTCGCAGGCATCGGTGCGCGAGTTCGCCGACCGCTGGGACGGGGCTCTCGACCTGCTGGTCAACAACGCGGGCGTGATGACGCCGCCGCGCTACCGGGAGACCGAGGACGGCTTCGAGCTGCAGTTCGGCACCAACCACCTCGGCCACTACGCGCTCACCGGCCGACTGCTGCCCGCGCTGCTGGCCGCACCGGCGCCCCGCGTGGTGACCGTCTCCTCCATCGCTCACTTCCAGGGCAAGGCCGAGGTCCTCGACGGGAACCCGCCGGAGCGGTACCGCCCGCAGCAGGCTTACAGCAACTCCAAGCTGGCCAACCTGCTGTTCGCGTTCGAGCTGCAGCGCCGGGCCGCGTCGGCGGGCACCGCGCTCACCTCGACCGCCGCGCACCCCGGTGTCTCGGCCACGAACCTGGTCACCTCCCCGCAGGGCATGGGCGCGATCCCGGGCGTGCGACTGCTCGCCCCGCCGGTGCTCAGGCTGCTGTTCCAGTCCGCCGCGCGCGGCGCCGACCCGTCGCTGTACGCCGCGACCGCCGCGGAACCCGCGTCGTACACCGGGCCGCAGTCGCTGCGCGAGACCCGAGGGAAGGTGGGACCGGCGAAGCTGAACCGGTTGGCCCGCGACGAGGTGCTCGCCGCGAAGCTGTGGGCCCGCTCCGAGGAGCTCACCGGAGTCGGCTACCCCTGGCCCTGACCCGCGGCGCTGCCGGACGTCATACGGTGCGGCGGTGGGGGACGCCTGTCCGGATGACGTCCCCCCGGACGTCGTCCGAGGTGGCGGCGGGAGCGACCGCACCGCATGACGTCCGAGGGGGCTCGCGGCCGGGCGGCTCCTTGCGGCGCCGACCTAGGCTCGTGCCATGACTCAGCCGCAGGTCACCACCCTGGGCGCCCTCCGCGAGTCCGGCTACGAGCCGCGCTCGGTCAAGGAGGAGATCCGCGCCAACCTCGTCGACCGCCTCCGCTCCGGGGAGACCGCGTTCCCCGGCATCGTCGGCTTCGAGGACACCGTGCTTCCCCAGCTCGAGAGCGCCCTGCTCGCCGGCCACGACCTGGTGCTCCTGGGCGAGCGCGGCCAGGGCAAGACCCGCCTCATGCGCACCCTGGTCTCGCTGCTCGACGAGTGGACGCCCGTCGTGGAGGGCTGCGAGATCAACGATGACCCGACCGCCCCGGTGTGCGTGCGGTGCCGCACCCTCGCCGCGCAGCGTGGGGACGACCTGCCGGTGACCTGGCGACACCGCGACGAGAGGTACGTCGAGAAGCTGGCCACCCCGGACACCAGCGTCGGTGACCTGGTCGGCGACGTGGACCCGGTGAAGGTCGCGGAGGGACGCACGCTCGGCGACCCGGAGACCATCCACTACGGCCTGCTCCCGCGCACCAACCGCGGCGTCTTCGGGATCAACGAGCTCCCCGACCTCGCCGAGCGCATCCAGGTGGCGATGTTCAACGTGCTCGAGGAGCGCGACATCCAGGTCCGCGGGTACTCGCTGCGGCTGCCCCTCGACGTGCTCCTCGTCGCCACCGCCAACCCCGAGGACTACACCAACCGCGGCCGGATCATCACCCCGCTCAAGGACCGCTTCGGTGCCGAGATCCGCACCCACTACCCCGACGAGGTGGAGGAGGAGGTCCGGCTCATCGGGCAGGAGGCCGCGCTGGTCGCGGAGGTCCCCGAGCACCTGCTCGAGGTGGTCGCCCGGCTCACCCGCGAGCTGCGCGAGTCCCCCTCGGTGGACCACCGCTCGGGCGTGAGCGCCCGGTTCGCGATCGCGGCCGCCGAGGCCATCGCCGCCTCCGCGCTGCGCCGGGCCTCCCGCGCCGGGGAGAGCGAGCCGGTGGCCCGCATCGGCGACGTGCCGGCCGTGCTCCCCACGCTGCTGGGCAAGGTCGAGTTCGAGATGGGCGAGGAGGGCCGCGAGGCCGAGGTCGTCGAGCACCTGCTGCGGGTGGCCACCGCGGAGACCTTCCGCGAGCGGCTCGCCGGGCTGGACCTCTCCGGCTTCACCCAGATCTTCGCCGAGGGTACGACGGTCGAGACCGGCGACCTGGTGCCGGCCACCGAGCTCCTCGCGCAGATCGGCACGGTGCCGGGCCTCTCGAAGGTCCTCGACCGGCTCGGCCACGGCGACGACGCCGCGCCGGGCGAGGTGGCCGCCGCGGTCGAGCTCGTCCTCGAGGGCCTGCACCTGACCCGCCGCATCGGCAAGGAGTCGGTGGCTGGACGTTCGGTCTACGGGGTCTGAGATGTCCGCGCACCGGTTCCGCTACCAGCCGTGGAGCGGCGGACCCGACCCGCTCGCCCCGCCGTACGACGTGCGCGCGGCTCTCGACGCCGTGGGCCGCGACGTGCTCGCCGGCGGCAGCCTGCGTGAGGCCCTGCAGGACCTGATGCGCCGAGGCATGGACGGGCACCGGGGGCTCGACGACCTCGCCGAGCGGGTGCGACGCCAGCGCAAGGCCGCTCGCCGCCGCGGCGACCTCGGTGGCACCCTGGACCAGGTCCGCGCCGCTCTCGACCAGGCGCTGGCGCAGGAGCGCGACACGCTCGCCGCCGAGGACACCGACGAGGCGCGGTGGCAGGAGATGGAGCTGGCCACGCTGCCCGACGACACCGCCGGCGCGGTGCGCGGGCTGAAGGACTACGACTGGCACTCCCCGGAGGCCCGGGCCACCTACGAGGCGATCCAGCAGATGCTGCGCCAGGAGGTGCTCGGCGCGCAGTTCGCCGGCCTCAAGCAGGCGCTGGAGGACCCCGATCCGGAGATGATGCAGGCGGTCAAGGACATGCTGGCCGACCTGAACAACCTGCTGGCCGCGCACGCGCGCGGCGAGGACACCACCGACGCGTTCCGCGACTTCATGGACCGGCACGGGGACCTGTTCCCGGAGAACCCCGAGAGCGTCGACGAGCTCATCGACGCGCTCGCCCGCCGGCAGGCCGCCGCGGACCGGATGATGGCCTCGTTGTCGCCGGAGGAGCGCAACCAGCTCGCCCAGCTGATGAGCGAGGCGATGTCCGACCCGGACCTGGCCTCGCAGATGGCGCAGCTCTCCGACAACCTGCGGGCGCTGCGTCCCGGGCTGGACCGGGGGCCGGCGGACCTGCGGCCGGGTGGCGAGCCGCTGGGCTACAGCGACGCGGTGGAGGTGCTCGCGGACCTCGCGGACCTCGAGGCGCTGGAGCAGTCGTTGGCGCAGTCCTACCCGGGCTCGACCCTCGACGACGTCGACGTGGAGGCGCTCGAGCGGCACCTCGGCGGCGCGGCGGCGGCGGACTTCCGTGCCTTGCGCGAGCTCGAGCGGGAGCTGGAGCGGCAGGGGTTCCTCTCCCGCGGCGACGACGGGCTGCGGCTCACCCCCCGCGCGGTGCGCCGGCTGGGCGAGACCGCGCTGCGCCGGGTGTTCAGCCAGATCGAGGCGGCGGGCGCCGGCGCGCACGAGGACCACCGCACCGGTTCGGCCGACGAGCCGGTCGGCTCGACCCGCGCCTGGCAGTTCGGCGACGAGCTGCCTCTCGACGCCGTACGCACCGTCTCCAACGCGCTGCGCCGCGGTGGCTCCATCCCCGGCACCCTGCTGGTCGACGACTTCGAGGTCGTGGAGACGGAGCGGCGCACCACCGCCGCGGTCGCGCTCTGCGTCGACCTGTCGTTCTCGATGGTGCAGGAGGGCCGCTGGGGTCCGATGAAGCAGACCGCGCTCGCGCTCTCCCACCTGGTCGAGACCCGGTTCCGGCAGGACGCCCTGGAGATCATCGGGTTCCACCGGCTGGCGCACCGGATGAGCCCGGTCGAGCTCGCCGGCGTCGAGCCCGAGTGGGTGCAGGGCACGAACCTGCAGCACGCGCTCATGCTCGCCGGCCGGCACCTGCGCCGGCACCCGGACGCCGAGCCGGTGGTGCTCGTGGTCACCGACGGCGAGCCCACCGCGCACCTGCTCGACGACGGGTCCCCGTACTTCAACTGGCCGACCACCATGGACACGCTGCACGCGACGATCCGTGAGGTCGACGTGCTCGCGCGGTACGGCGCCGCGCTCAACCTCTTCATGCTCGGCGAGGACCCCGGCCTCGCCCGGTTCGTCGACGCGGTCGCCCGCCGCGCCGGCGGGCGGGTGTTCACCCCCGACCTTGGCCGGCTCGGGGAGTACGTCGTCGCCGACTACCTGCGCGCCCGCCGCGGCCGCCGCTGACCCGCCGGGGCAGGTGGGCGCCTGGCCGCGGGCACTTGGACCCTGGCGCGCGGGCTCCGACCGCGGCAGACTCGCGTCAGAAGGGGGCGGCGGCGATGCGGCGCGTGCTGGTTCTGCTGGCCATGGTCACCTCGGTGCTTGCGGCGGGGCTCGCTCCGCCGGCGCAGGCCGCCACGGCTGCTCCTGCGGCGACGTGGACCCTGCGCAGTCCGTTCAGCCGGGAGGTGGTCCGTCCCGGCGACCAGGACGTCAGCCCCTACCGCATCGAGCACGTGCGCGAGCTGCAGTACCGCCTGCGCTGGCTCGGCTTCTTCCACGCCACCCCGACCGGCTACTACGGCCCGGTCACGAAGGCGGCCGTGGTGGCGTTCCAGAAGCGGATCGGCGCGCCGGCCACCGGCGTGGTGGGCTACCGCACCTGGCGACCGCTGATCCAGCGCACCGTCCGCGGCCGGGCTGCCGTCCCCACCGCGTGCACCAGCGGCGGCTGGCACGCCTGCTACGACCGGTCGCGGCACCAGGTGAGCCTCTACCACGACGGCAGCTTGCTGAACTCCTGGCTGGTGCGCGGGGGCTCGGCCACGATGCCGACGCGCACGGGCAGCCACCTGGTGTACTACCGGCACATCGACCACTGGAGCACGACCTACGACAGCCCGATGCCGTACTCGCAGTTCTTCGACGGCGGGCAGGCGCTGCACGGCTCGCGGATGATGATGGACCCGTTCGTCGGCCACAGCCACGGCTGCGTCAACTTCTGGGTGGAGGACGCCCGGCAGCTGTGGAACCTCACCTCGACGGTGCCGCTGCGGGTGCACGTGTACGGCGCCTGGGCCTGACGCGCCGGCGAGCCCCGCCCGCCTCGGCGGCTGCCCCGCCCGGGCCCGGGCGGGGCGTCACATCTCGGGTACGGCGTCGAGCAGGTGCGCGACGTGCCGCAGCGCGAGGGCGTACCCGTGTGCGCCGGCGCCCACGATCACCGCGTCCGCGACGGGGGAGACGTAGGACCGGTGCCGGAACTCCTCACGGGCGTGGATGTTGGACAGGTGCACCTCGACGACCGGGGTGGTCAGCACCGCGAGCGCGTCCATGATCGCCACCGAGGTGTGGGTGTAGGCGCCGAAGTTGCCGACGACGGCCTGGCCCTCGGCGAACGCCGCGTGGATCGCGTCGACGAGCTCGCCCTCGTGGTTGCTCTGGCAGCACTCGACCTCGAGACCGAGCGCCTCGCCTTCTCGCCTGCAGAGGTTCTCGATGTCGGCGAGCGTGTCGGTGCCGTAGAGAGCGGGGTCGCGCCGGCCGAGCAGGTTCAGGTTCGGGCCGTTGAGAACGAGGACCGAGCGGGTCATGGGCTCCCCAGGAGGTTCGCGGGTGGTGGCAGTAGTTATACCCGTCGGGGGCGTGGGCGGCCGCCGGGCGCCGGTTTGCCGCCGGGCGCCCGCGGGTATCAGTCCGATTCCGCCCCCGACGAGGACAGGGAGCCAGAGGGCCATGAGCACTGCCGGAATCTTCACCGCCATCCTGGCCGGGATCGTGATCGGAGCGCTCGGCCGTCTGATCATCCCGGGCCGACAGGCGATCGGCTGGATCCTCACCTTCGCCCTCGGCCTCGTGGGCGCCTTCGTCGGCGGCTACCTCGCCAAGGGCCTCGACCTGAACGTGTGGTGGCAGGTCTTCGTGCTCCAGGTGGTCATCGCCGCGATCCTCGTGGCGCTGGTCAGCGCGCTGGTGCGCGGCTCGGTCACCAGGCACCGCAACCGCGCCTGACCCCCGGCTGCGCCGGCGGTCACCTCAGGGTGCGTGCGAGCAGCGGCAGCAGGTTGTCCCAGTGCCGCTCGGTGGCTGCCTCGTCGTAGGCGGCCGTGTCGGCCATCGTGAAACCGTGCGCGGCCCCGTCGTACAGCTCACAGGTGTGGGTCACCCCACCCGCGGTCAGCGCCTGCTCGAGCCGCTCCTGCTGATCCGGCGGCATGGAGGAGTCGTTGTCGGCGTGGGCGACGTACACCTCCCCGGCGATGGCGCCGACCACGGTGTGCGGGCTGTTGTCGGCGTCGGTGGCCAGCCGCCCGCCGTGGAAGCTCGCCGCGGCCGCCACCCGGTCGGGGAACGCGGCCGCCGTCCGCAGCGCGAGGCCGCCGCCCATGCAGTATCCGGTGGTCCCGACCGGACCGCGGGCCACCCGGGAGTCCTGGGCGAACCAGGCGAGATAGGCCTCGGCGTCGCGCATCGCCAGGTCGGGGGTGAGCGCCTGCATCATCGGCCCCAAGGCCTCGAACAGCTTCTCGCGGTTCTCCGGCTTGGTCAGCTCGGTGGTGTCGATGAGCGGCGCCCGGCCGTTGCGGTAGAAGACGTGGGGCACCAGGACCAGGTAGCCCTCGGCCGCGATCCGGTCGGCCATCTCCTCCAGCCGCGGACGTGGCCCGAACGCGTCCATGTAGAGCAGCACCCCGGGGAACGGACCGCCGTCGGCGGGGGCGGACACGTAGGCGTCGGCGCTGCCGTCGGGAGTGGGGACGTCGATGGTTGCCGTCTGCAGGTTCATGTCGCGATTGTGCCAGCCGACGTGAAGACGGCTCCAAGGCCGTCCTCAGTCTGGCCCGCTACCGTGGAGGCGTGACCACCCTGCTGCAGCACCTGCTGCACGTGCCCTCGCCGATCGTGCTCGCGGTGATCGCTGTGCTGGTGTTCGGGGAGGCCGCGGTGTTCCTCGGTTTCGTCCTCCCGGGCGAGACGGCCGTGCTGGTCGGCGGCTTCCTCGCCTCCACCGGCAGGCTGTCGGTCTACGTCCTCGCTGCGGTGGTCGTGGCCGCGGCCATCATCGGCGACAGTGTCGGCTACGAGGTCGGGCGCACGCTCGGCCCGCGCGTGCTGCGCTCCCGGCTGCTGCGTGCGCACCAGCACCGGGTCGAGGGAGCCCGCCGCTTCCTCGACGGCCGCGGCGCCAGCGCGGTGTTCGTCGGACGGTTCACCGCCTTCCTGCGCGCGGTCACGCCCGGCCTGGCCGGGCTGAGCCGGATGCGCTACCGGCGTTTCCTCGTCTGGAACGCCGCCGGCGGCCTCGTGTGGGGCGTCGGAGTGGTGGTGCTCGGCTACCTCGCCGGCAGCTCCTACGAGCAGGTGGCACACCGGCTCGGTCAGGGAGGTGCCGTGGGGGTGGGCGTCCTGGTGGTGCTGGGCGTCGTGGTCTGGCGCCGGCGCAAGCGCCGGCACCGCGCGGACGGCGGGGTGGACGACCGTGCGGAGGCGACCCAGGACAGCGCCTCCTCCACGCCCGTGGCGTGACGGACGCCTCGCACCCGGAGGGTTCCCGCGCGGCGGGACAGGCGCGAGACTGCCGGGCATGGACGCTGACGTGATCGTCGTGGGGGCCGGACTCGCCGGTCTCGTGGCCACCGCCGAGCTCGCCGACGCCGGCCGGCGAGTGATCCTGGTCGACCAGGAGCCGGCGCAGAGCCTGGGCGGTCAGGCGTTCTGGTCCTTCGGCGGCCTCTTCCTCGTCGACAGTCCCGAGCAGCGCTGGATGGGCATCAACGACTCCTACGACCTCGCGGTGCAGGACTGGATGGGCAGCGCCCAGTTCGACCGCCCGGAGGACCACTGGCCGCGGCAGTGGGCGCTTTCCTACCTCGACTTCGCGGCGGGGGAGAAGCGAGCCTGGCTACGCGCGATGGGTCACCGGCTGTTCCCCGTCGTCGGCTGGGCCGAACGGGGGGACGGCCGCGCGGACGGGCACGGCAACTCGGTCCCCCGGTTCCACCTCACCTGGGGCACCGGCCCCGGCCTGGTGGAGCCCTTCGAGCGGCGGGTGCGTGCCGCGGCCGACCGGGGCCTGGTCCAGCTGCGTTTCCGGCACCGGGTGGACGGGCTGCTGACCACCGGCGGGCTCGTCGACGGCGTGCACGGCAAGACCCTCGAACCCAGCGCCGTGCGACGGGGGGTGGCGAGCTCGCGCGTGGAGACCGGTGACTTCGCGCTGCGCGCACAGGCGGTGGTGGTGACCTCCGGCGGGATCGGCGGAGACCACGACCTGGTGCGCAAGAACTGGCCGGCACGGCTCGGCGCGCCACCGACGCGGATGGTGGCCGGCGTGCCCGCGCACGTCGACGGCCGCATGCAGCAGATCACCGCCGCCGCCGGCGGGCACCTCATCAACCCCGACCGGATGTGGCACTACGTCGAAGGCCTGCGCAACTGGGACCCCATCTGGGAGAACCACGGCATCCGGATCCTGCCCGGCCCGTCGTCGCTGTGGCTCGACGCGGAGGGGCGCCGGCTGCCGGCGCCGTACTACCCGGGCTTCGACACCCTCGGGACGCTGCGGCACCTGATGTCGACCGGCCACGACTACTCGTGGTTCGTGCTCACCCAGCGCATCATCGAGAAGGAGTTCGCGCTGTCCGGCTCGGAGCAGAACCCGGACCTGACCGGCAAGGACATCCGGCTGCTGCTCAGCCGGGTCCGCCCGGGGGCTCCCGGGCCGGTCGAGGCGTTCAAGCAGCACGGCGAGGACTTCGTGGTCGCCGACGACCTCGAGGCACTGGCGCGGGGGATGAACGACCTCACCGGTGACGGGCTCATCGACCCGGCCGCGCTGCGGCAGGTGGTCGAGACCCGCGACCGCGAGATGGCGAACCCGTTCACCAAGGACCTGCAGGTGACGGCGCTGCGCAACGCGCGGCGCTATCGGGGGGACCGGCTGGTCCGGGTGGCCGCACCGCACCGGCTGCTGGACCCGAAGGCCGGTCCGCTGATCGCCGTACGCCTCAACATCCTCACCCGCAAGACCCTCGGCGGCCTCGAGACCGACCTCGACGGCAGGGTCCTGCGCAATGACGGGGAACCCCTGGCCGGGGTCTACGCCGCCGGTGAGGTGGCCGGGTTCGGCGGCGGCGGTATGCACGGGTACAACTCGCTGGAGGGCACGTTCCTCGGCGGTTGCCTGTTCTCCGGGCGGGTGGCCGGGCGTGCCGCCGCCCGTGCCGTCGGCTGAGCCTGGGGCAGCCCGGCTCAGCCGCCCACGGCGATCACGAACGTCGTGGCTTCCGGCCGCCCGCCCGGGGCCGGCGAGCTGCCGGACTGCTGACCGGCCAGCGCGACGGTGACCCGGTAGCGGCCCTTGAGCAGCACCACGTTCCCCTGGTTGCGCTGACCGGCGGGCGTGCGGAACGTGAGCTCCTCGCCCTGCTTCGGCCCCGTCACGCGAAGCCGGTACGCCTGCGAGGAGCTGTTGCGCAGCACCAGCTTGACGTCGGTGCCTGCCGGCACCCGCATGGTGGCCGGCGCGCTGACGTGGCCGCCGGGGCCCACTCCGAGGCGGAAGGTCTCGTTGGCGCCGGTGACCGCCTCCTTGCTGGAGCCACCGATCTGGTTGTCCCCGCTGCCGCAGCCGCTGAGAGCGGCCAGCATCACGGCGGCGGTGGCGGTCACGGCGCGGCGACGTGCAGACATGCCGAGGTGGTGCCCGGACGGGCCGGATCCATGCCGCTAGGCGGCCAACGGTGTGTGGGCGGCCGGCACCCGCTCGCTCGGGGGCGGTGGGCCGGGCGGGGTGCCGTCGCCGAAGGGCCGGCCGCCGAGCGCCTCGCGGTGGTGCGGGGTCGTCCACCCCGCCAAGCCGGGGCCCGCCGGCACGATCCCCGCCGGGTTCAGGTCGCGGTGCACGAGGTAGTAGTGCCGTTTGACCTGCACGAAGTCGACGGTGTCCCCGAAGCCGGGCGTCTGGAACAGGTCGCGCGCGTAGCCCCACAGCGCCGGCATCTCGGTCAGCTTGGTGCGGTTGCACTTGAAGTGCCCGTGGTAGACCGCGTCGAAGCGTGCGAGCGTGGTGAACAGGCGCACGTCGGCCTCGGTGATCGTGTCGCCGACGAGGTAGCGCTGCTGCGAGAGCCGGTCCTCGAGCCAGTCCAGGGCCGCGAACAGCCGGTCGTAGGCACGTGCGTACGCCGACTGCGAGCCGGCGAAGCCGCACTGGTACACGCCGTTGTTCACGTCGGTGAAGACCCGGTCGTTCACCTCGTCGATCTCGTCGCGCAGCGCCACGGGGTAGAGGTCGGGGGCGCCGTCGCGGTGGTACTTCGCCCACTCGCTGCCGAGGTCGAGCGTCATCTGCGGGAAGTCGTTGGTGACCACCTGCCCGGTCGGGACGTCGACGATGGTCGGCACCGTGACGCCCTTGGCGTAGTCCGGGTCGCGCGCCAGGTAGGCCTCCTGCAGCCGCTCGATGCCGAGCACCGGGTCGCGGCCGCCGGGGTCGAGGTCGAACGTCCAGGACCTCTCGTCATGGGTGGGGCCGCACAGGCCCAGGCCGAGCACGTCCTCGAGCCCCAGCAGCCGGCGCACGATGAGCGCGCGGTTGGCCCAGGGGCAGGCGCGGGCGGCCACCAGCCGGTACCGGCCGGGCTCCACCGGGTAGCCGCTCTCGCCGTTCTCGGTGATGCGGGTGGGGATGTAGTCCATCTCTCGGTCGTACTCGCCCGTGGCCACGTAGCCTCCGGTGCCGGCGTCCTTGCTCATGTCGCAGGGGTACCCGCTCCGGCGCGGGCTCATGACCCCGGGCGGGCGAGCGACCGCGGGGTCAGTGCGCCTCGCGGCGGGCCAGCCGGGCGCGGGCGCGTACCAGCCGCGGCCGGCTGAGCAGGTAGGCCACGACCACCGCGCCGACCACGGTCATCATCCGGTTCGGGTCCACCGCGGGCCGCCAGCCGAGCTGGCCGTCCTTGATCACGTAGGCGCCCACCGGCCGGGCCTGGACGCCGAACCCGCCGCCCTCGCCTTCCTGCCCCTTCTCGTCGTGACCGCCACCGCCGCCGGCGGCCCCGCCGACCGCGGCCGCAGGGATGACGGTCAGCCCGTCCTTCTCGTACGGCTCGCCGAACACCCGCTTGACGGTCACCGTGTCCTTGGCCGAGTCGAGCACCTCGCCGATGTTCATGACTGCTCCCTCCGGGCGCCGACCGAAGCGTCGCACCCCCGTCAGGCTCCGTCGCGGGGCGGGTGCCAGGACAGGGCAGAAGGACCTGCACGAGGAGGACCGTTGAGCAGGTCCTCGAGCGGGGTGGGGTTCTCGAACGGGTCGACGGGCTCCGCGACGCGCCGGCGCACGACGGCATCCACCAGCTCACGGGCGGCGCGCTCCACGCGCGCGGACAGCGCCCCGGACTCCGTGCTGCCGAAGTCCTCGCTGGCCGCGAAGACCCCCGTGGGTACGACGACCGCGTGCAGGTACGTGAAGAGCGGCCGGAGCGCGAAGTCGAGCACCAGCGAGTGCCGAGCCGTCCCCGCGGTCGCCGCCACCGGGGCGTCGGCGCGTGCGACGGTGCTCAGCGCCTGCTCGAGGTCGGGGGGCCGAACCCGGTGAGCAGGCGGTCGGTGAGCGCGTGGGCGAGGTCGCGCAGCTCGAGGGTCACGGTCTCCACCTGCTCGCCGAGGATGTCGAGCTGCTCGAGCACGGTCCGCAGGGGCAGGCCCGCGTGGTCCATGAGGAACAGCTGGCGCTGGTAGTCGCCGACGTACCCACGGAAGGCGAGCGTGCGCTCGATGACCTGTTGCGGGCTGCCCACGGTCAGCGGGGTCTGGGCCATGAAGTCCTCCAGCGACGGGCCGTGGCCGTAGACCGGCGCGTGGTCGAAGTACGGGCGGAACTCGGCGACCGCGTCCTGGGACCGCGCCCGCATGAACACCCGGCCGCCGAGGCCGACGATCGCCTGGTCCGCCGATCCGTGGCCGTAGTGCTCGAACCGCTGGCGGTAGAGCCTGACCATGCGTTCGGTGTGCGAGGTGGGCCAGAAGATGTGGTTGGCGAAGAAGTCGTCCCCGTAGTAGGCGGCCTGCTCGGCGATCTCCGGCGGATGGAGCCATGCCACACGAACGGCGGAACGCCGTCGAGTGGACGGGGAGTGGAGATGAAGCCCTGGAGGGGTGCGGGGCCGGCGTTGCCGCGGCCCAGCATCAGGTCGACGCGCCCGTCGGTGAGGTGCTGCAGCTTGGCGTAGTTCTCCGCGACCAGCACCGGGTCGGTGGTGGTGATCAGTGTCGTGGTGGAGACGATGATCCGCTCGGCCTTCCTCGCGAGGGCCACGGTCGCCTTGATGCGCTCATCCTCGGTCGGGGTCCTGCCGGTGGTGGGGTCCGGTGTCACGTCGCCGACGGTGAAGATCCCGAACTGCATCGGATCCTGCCTGGAAGTTGATAATTCAACTATATCAACGCCGGTGCGGCGGCGACCATTCCCCTCCGGACATCACCGGGCGGGTGCCTGCAGCAGGGCGGCGAGCATCGTCACGATCTCCTCCAGCGCCGCGTCATCGGAGCTGTCCGACCCCCCGCGGTCGCGCTCGTGGTCGGCCAGCAGGGCGAACATGGCCGTGCTGAGCGCGCGTAGCCGGCTCGACCGCTGTGCCGAGGACCATCGCTGCGGGAGCGTGCGCGCCAGCCGAGCCAGGACCAGCCGGGTGGCGGAGGAGTGCTCGGGCGCCACCCGTGGAAGGTCCGTGATCAGCGGCCGGTCGCGGACCTGCTCGAGGAAGCGCACGTAGTGGGTGGAGCCGGCGGCGCGTGGCTCGGTGGCCATCGGGCGCACGAGCACGTCCACCAGCGCCCGGGTGTCCGGGTCCCCGCCCCCGGCCTCCAGGTCGGCCAGCATCTGGAGCATCCGGGCGTTCACCGGGGCCAGCCGGGCGGCGAGCACGGCCTCGAGCAGTCCCTCGCGCGAGCCGAAGTGGTAGTGCACCGCGGAGTTGTTCCGCTGGCCGGCGGCCCGCGCCACGTCCCGCAGCGGTACGTCGACGCCGTGCTCGGCCACCAGCCGCTCGGCGGCCTCGAGGAGACGGGCGCGGGCGTCGCGAGGCATGGGCCCAGGCTACCGCTCGTGAGCGGCGTGTATTGCCCTTCTAATCACGGCGGCTTACTGTGACCGTCATGACCACCGAGCCCCCCGCCCCGGTCCCGGCGCACGCGGTGACGTCCTGGTCCGACGACGTCGACGTCCTCGTCGTGGGCGCGGGCATGGGCGGAGCCTGCGCCGCGCTGGAGGCCGCCCGGGCCGGCGCCCGGGTGCTGGTCCTCGATCGCGGCGGTCCGGGTACCTGCACGAGTGCGATGGCCGGCGGGCACTTCTACCTCGGCGGCGGCACGCCGGTGCAGCACGCCACCGGGCACGAGGACACCCCTGCCGAGATGGCCGCCTACCTGCGCGCGGCCTCGCCGGCCGCGGACGCGGAGAAGATCCGGCTCTACTGCGACGGCAGCGTCGCCCACTTCCACTGGCTGGAGGAGCTCGGGTTCTGCTTCGAGCGCAGCTACTACCCGGAGAAGGCGGTGATCCAGCCGGGCACCGAGGGCTTGATGTACACCGGCAACGAGAAGGTGTGGCCGTTCCGGGAGCTCGCCCGCCCGGCCCCGCGCGGCCACAAGGTCCCGGTGGCCGGCGACGCGGGCGGCGCCGGCATGGTGGTGGACCTCGCCCTCCAGGAGCTCTCCCGGCTCGGTGTCGAGGTGCGCTACGACACCGGGGTCACCGCACTCGTCCTCGCCGACGGTGCCGTGGAGGGGGCGCGCTGGAAGCGGTTCGCAGACACCGGTGCGGTGCGCGCCCGGTCGGTCGTGCTAGCCGCCGGCGGCTTCGTGATGAACCCGGACATGATCGCCGAGCACGCGCCCCGGCTGCGGGCGCTGGTGGCGCGCGGCATGCCGCTGGGCAACTCCTACGACGACGGTCTCGGGATCCGTCTGGGGCAGTCGGTGGGTGGCGTGCCCGAGCACATGGACGGCGCGTTCTTCACCTCGCCGTTCTACCCGCCGGGCGACCTGCTGCGCGGCATCATCGTGAACCGCGAGGGGCGGCGCTTCGTCGCCGAGGACAGTTACCACGCCCGCACCGCGGCGGCGCTGTTCGCCCAGCCCGGCAGCGTCGGCTATCTGGTCCTCGACTCCGCGACGATGGCCGAACCGGCGTACGGCTTCACCCCGCTGGTCGATGGCTGGGAGACCGTCGAGGAGATGGAGCAAGGGCTCGGCGTCCCCACGGGCGCCCTGCGCCGGACGCTCGAGGACTACAACCGAGAGGCCGCCCGTGGTGAGGACCCCGTCTTCCACAAGCACCGGGACTGGGTCACCCCGCTGGACCAGGGCCCGTGGGGCGCCTACGACCTGACCCCGGGCGCGGCCTTCTACGCCGGGTTCACGCTCGGCGGGCTGCGGGTCTCCGCCGACGGCGAGCTGCTGCGCGACGACGGCAGCCCGGTCCCCGGCGCCTACGCGGTCGGCGCGTGCGCGGCCAACCTCGCCCTCGACGGCAGCGGCTACGCCAGCGGCACCCAGCTGGGTGAGGCCTCGTTCTTCGGCCGACGGGCCGGCCGCCACGCCGCCGGAGGCCGCTGAGGCCGGGCGCGGCTCAGGGCGCCGACGGCCGTGCCGAGGGCGTCGCGGCCGGCCCTCCCGGAACCGCGTCCGGCTCCCGCGACGGGGGCGAGGGCGACGGTGCGGGGGACCCTGCCGTTGACACCGTGGGGGTCGGCAGCACGGTCGGCTCCGGCTGCTCGGTCGGCTGCGGCGAGACCAGCTCGGTGGTGTCGCCCTCCTTCTGCACCACGTGCCGTTCCACCTGCGCCGAGGTCAGTCCGAGCCCGCCGAGGGTGATGTCGTCGTAGGCCACGAGGTCGCCCGTGTGCGGGTCGACGAACAGCACCGACAGCTCGATGTTGGCCGGGGTCTTCGGCTCCAGCGCCCGCAGCCCCGACCCTCCGGTGGAGCCCTGGATCATCTCCCAGGTTCCCTTGGGGCCGCGCGTCACCTTCCGGTAGTGCAGGTGGCCGAACAGCGCCATCTTGGCGGCGCCGTCGAAGGTCTCCTTCGGCGTCGGGTCGTGGTAGACGGTGATGTCCACGCCGCCCGCGGCGAGTGCGGTGGCCGCGAGGTCGCTGGCCTCCGCAGCGACCTGCTCCGGGTCGTCGGTGGTGGTCACGGTCTTGTCCGGGGTGAAGCTGGGGTCACCGCCGCCGAGGAACGTCAGTCCCGCGACCTTGCGGACCCGACCCTCGAGGACCACCGCGTTGGGGATCTTGCGCATCGCGGCCTCGGTCGTGAGCGAGTCGTGGTTGCCGCGCACCCAGACGTAGGGCCTGTTCAGCCGCCGGATCTCCTGCAGGTAGCGGTTCTCCGGCTGGGTGCCGTGGTCGGTGATGTCTCCGGAGTCCACGACCACGTCGACGTGGTACTGGCGCGCCACGGTGTCGATCACGTCCCATGCCTGGGGCGCCAGGTGCAGGTCCGACACGTGCAGGACCCGCACCAGGTCGTCCCGTGCCGGCAGCAGCGGCAGGTTCGAGGTGACCGCGTAGAGGCCGGTCACGTTGTTCACCAGGCGGGCCAGCTCGTCGCCGTACCGGGAGAAGTCGGTGACGATGGTCTCGGCGTTGCCGACCACGGACGGGGCGGAGGTGAGCAGGCCGGTGTAGCGCGGCTCGGCGAGCGCTGCGGGGTTCCAGGAGCTGACCGCCACCGCGGCGCAGCCGGTCATCGCGACGATCGCCGTGGCGCCGCCGGCCAGCGCCGCGCGGACCCGGCGCAGCGCCAGACCGGTGAGCAGCGTGGCCCCCAGCGCTCCGGCGAGCAGCGCCTGGGCGGCCGCGCGCTCCACGCCGGCCCGCAGGTCCCGCTCGGCCACCGTCTTCAGCGTGCCGAGCCGGTCGGGCTGCTGCAGCAGGCTGCGCGCCTGCTGCACGTCGACGCCGCGCAGGCTGGCCCGCAGGCCGAGGGGGCCGTCGTGGGTGGCCAGCGCGAGCTGACCGAGCGGCGGGATGTCCACGACCGTGCCGCCGCCCCACGCCGGCGCCACCCGCATGGTGGTGCTCAGCGGCCCGACCTCCTGGTGCACGGTCCCGCCGAGGCTGAGCCCGACCCAGGCGCCCACGAGAGCCAGCGCGACGACGATCGAGGGGCGCAGCAGCCGCGCACCGATCCGGCGCGCAGCTGTCAGGTTGAGATGCATGTCCGAGAGATGCCAAACGGGTGAGCCGGGCAGGACTTCATTTGTACGTCGTTTCCCCGGCGCGGACACGCGAAACCAGAAAACGCCCCCAAGGTCGCGGGTGGACCCGCGGTGGGTGGTGCGCGGGTCTCAGGCCAGCGCGGCCGGCTCCACCGACTCCGCGGCCGTCTCCGACACGTCGACCCGGCGGGCGGCGACCCAGCCGAGCCAGGCCAGCAGCAGCGCGTTGACGCCGTGCAGGATGCCCACGATGGGCGCGCCGAAGGACACGAAGGCGAGCGCCACCTGGACCACGACGTCGAGAAGCACGAAGCCGGCCCACCTGCTGCCGCCGGGCACCTTGGCGAAGACGGAGACGACCAGCAGCAGCAGGGCCACGAGCGGGATCAGCATCTGGCCGTTCATGCCGTGCACCATCAGCCCCACCTCGCCGGTGAAGTGGGCGTTGCCGCTCTCGATGGTCGCTTTGTCGATCGTGGCGCCGTCCTCGACCCACTTGGTGATGCCGAAGAAGCCGAACGCGATCGCCGCGGCCTGCACCGCGACCAGGACCGGGATCGCGTAGGCGAGGTACTTGTATGCAGACTTCATGGGATGCCTCCGATGGACATGGGCGCCGGCTCCGTGCCGGCGCGAGGGTCGTCACCGGCCTCCCGAGCGGCCCGCGCGAGCCAGGATGGCCTCGGGCGCGCGTCGTGTCGTCGTACCTGAGGAGTACTTCCCCGCGAGTGGTCCGGTTCCTCCGGATACGTCGGCCACCATGTCCCCCTTGCGTCGTGCGCGGGAGTCGTCCGAACTTGAGAGTTTCCTTAACGCTTGGGCGGGGTATGCCCTTGTGCGGCTCGCTCGGGAGCCTCCCGGGCGGCGAGAGGAGACCGCACCGATGACAGACGAGACCTTTGCCGCCCCCGCCGGCGAAGAGACGGCCGAGCAGACCCGGACGCTGCGCCGTGCGATCACGGCCTCGGCGATGGGGAACATGACGGAGTGGTTCGACTACGGCGTCTACGCCTACGCCACCACCTACATCACCAAGCACTTCTTCCCCGGCGCCACCGCGGCGACCCTGCTCGTGTTCGCCGTGTCCTTCGTCTTCCGGCCGCTCGGCGGGATGGTGCTCGGCCCGCTCGGTGACAAGCTGGGCCGCAAGACCGTGCTGGCGATGACGATCCTCGTGATGTCGGCCGCCACCGTCTGTGTGGGGCTGCTGCCCGGCCAGGCGACCATCGGCTTCTGGGCGCCGCTGCTGCTGGTGGTGCTCCGCGTGGTGCAGGGCTTCTCCGCGGGCGGCGAGTACGGCGGCGCCGCAACGTTCATGGCCGAGTACGCCCCCGACCGGCGTCGCGGCTTCTTCGGCAGCTTCCTGGAGTTCGGGACCCTGGCCGGCTTCACCCTCGGCGCGGTCTCCGTCCTGATCATCGAGCTGATCATCGGCACCTCGGCCATGTCCTCGTGGGGCTGGCGCATCCCGTTCTTCTTCGCCCTGCCGCTCGGCCTCGTCGGCCTCTACCTCCGCACGAAGCTCGAGGACACCCCGGTGTTCACCGAGCTGCAGGAGGAGGAGAGCAACGAGACGTCGCTGCGTCAGGCGTTCAAGGACCTGATGCGCGAGTACCGCCGTCCGCTGCTGGCGCTCGGCGCGCTCGTGGTCGCGCTCAACGTCTGCAACTACACGCTGCTGGCCTTCATGCCCACCTACCTCGAGGACACCCTGGGCATGAGCTCGCGCTCGACGCTGATCGTGATCATCGTCGGCCAGGTGGCCATGATGGTGGTGATCCCGTTCTCCGGCCGGCTCTCGGACCGGGTCGGGCGCAAGCCGATGTGGTGGGCCTCGCTGGGCGGCCTGTTCGTGCTCGCGGTGCCGATGTACCTGCTCATCCGGCAGAGCTTCGCCCTCGCCGTGCTCGGGTTCGCCATCCTCGGGCTGCTCTACGTGATCCAGCTCAGCACCATCTCGGCGACCTTCCCCGCGATGTTCCCCACGCACGTCCGCTACGCGGGCTTCGCGATCGCCTACAACGTCTCGACCGCGCTCTTCGGCGGCACGGCGCCCTACGTCAACGAGAAGCTCATCGGCGTGACGGGCAGCAACCTGATGCCGGCCTACTACATGATGCTCGCCTGCATGGTCGGGGCGGTCGGGCTGGCGTTCATCCCCGAGACGGCCCGCGCCTCCATCCGGGGTCGCGGCATCCCGGGCATCGACAGCGAGCCCGCACCGCTCGAGCCGGCCGGCGCCGGGGCGGCGGGGTAGCCCGGTCGGGAGCCGCCGGCGGCCGGACCGGGGTGTGTAGATTCACCTCGTGATCCTGGCCGCCGCCGTGTGCCCGCACCCGCCGCTGCTGTTCCGGGAGCTCAACGGCCGGCAGGACGCCGTGGCCGACCTGCGCGCGACGTGCCGCGAGGCCGTGCGCGACGTGGTGGCCGGCGCCGAACGGGCGGTCCTGGTCGGAGGCGCCGAGACCAGCCGCTCCTGGGACCCGACGCTGCCCCCGCCGGTGCACCGCTACGGCGGGTCACGGTTCGCCGCTCCGGGGCGGGGCGAGACGCTGCCGCTCTCGCTCGGCGTGGGCCGCCGGCTCCTCGACGAAGCCGGCTGGGACGGCCCGGTGGAGGTGCTCAGCATCGCCTGGGACGCGCCCCGGGCCGACGCCGAGGTGCTGGCCGGTGACCTCGCCGGTCGGGCGCAGCGGCTGGCCGTGCTCACGCTCGGCGACGGCAGCGCGCGCCGCGGCCCGACCGCGCCGGCCCCGCTTGCCGCCCGAGCAGTCGGCTACGACGACGCCACCGCGCACGCCCTCGCCGAGGGGGACGCGCAGGCGCTGCTCGAGCTCGACCCGCAGCTGGCCGCGGACCTGGGGGTGTCCGGTCGTGCGGCGTTCGGGGTCCTCGGCGCCCTCGCGCTCGCGCATCCCGGGGGCCCGGCCGCCGTCGTGGCGACGCTGCGGCACCGCGACGACCCGATCGGCGTCTCCTACTTCGTGGCCACCTGGTCCTTCCGCTGACCCGACGGCGTGGCTGCTCAGCGCCTGGCGATGAGCAGCGCCTGCGCGGAGCGCGCGACCAGCCCCCGCTCGTCGTACACAGACGAGGTGGCCAGCCCGACGCTGCCGCTGCTCAACGTGGTCTCTGCGTCCAGGCACAGCCACTCGCCGACCGGGGGACGGAGCACGTGCACGGTCAGCTCGGTGTTGAGGAAGCCCCACGTGGCCGGGTCGAGCGCCGCGGAGACCCCCGAGGCCGAGTCCACGCACGCCATCAGCCGTTGCATCGGGCTCATCGGCTCGCCCGCCACCAGCTCGGTTCCCGGGCGCATCCACACCACCGCCCGACCCGGCTGCTCGACCGCGCCCACGACCCAGCGCCACTCCACGGCGTCGAGGTAGCCGCCGTGCCAGCTTGCCGGCGGCTCCTGCACCCGCCCGTCCGCGGGGGCGTGGGGGAGCGGCGTGTCGTCCTGCGCCGGCCCGGTGCACCCGGCGGGGAACAGCCAGGCCGAGCCCGTGGCGCAGGCACGGTCGCGCTCCACGTCGCGCACCGTCGCGGTGCACAGCTCCACCGACCGTCCCGGCCGTACGACGGACGCCTGCACCTCCAACGGTCCCACGGGCACCGGCCCGAGCAGCTCCATGGTGAACCGGCCCAGCACCCGGTCGTGCTCGCGGTCGAGCTCTTCGACGGCGCGGGCGAGCAGCGCTGCGGGCGGGCCGCCGTGCTGGCTGTGCGGTCCCCACGGGCTGCCGGTCGCGGGCTGGGAGAGGTAGCGGCCGGGGCCGCCGGGCACGTAGAAGCAGCTCACCTGCGCCATCATGCCGGGGCCGCGGACGGCACGAACCCCGGCCCCGGCGTGACCCGTGTCTCGTGGACGATGCTCGATTTCCGCTAGCCCTCAGGCATGTGTATTCTTCTCAGCCGTTGCCCCTTTAGCTCAGTCGGCAGAGCGTCTCCATGGTAAGGAGAAGGTCTACGGTTCGATTCCGTAAAGGGGCTCTGGGTAGGGAGTCTCGCCTGGCAGGGCGAGAACCCCGTCCCGGTGGCGGGGTAGCTCAGGTGGTTAGAGCACACGGCTCATAATCGTGGTGTCGCGGGTTCGAGTCCCGCCCCCGCTACTCAGCACAGCCGCCCCTCGTTGGTGCGAGGGGGCAGACTTGCACGAACACAGCTACACGACCGACGAAGAAGAGGCAGGCACACCGTGGCCAGCAAGAGCAGCGACGTTCGCCCCAAGATCACCTTGGCCTGCGTGGAATGCAAGAACCGCAACTACATCACCAAGAAGAACCGGCGCAACGACCCGGACCGCATGGAGCTGAAGAAGTTCTGCCCCTTCTGCCGTCGCCACACCGAGCACCGCGAGACGCGCTGACGCCGTTCAGCGACGTCGCCGAGGGCGGCTCCCCGTGTGCGGGGAGCCGCCCTCGCGCGTGTCCGGCCGCACGTGCCTCCTGTGGCCTTCGGGGCATGCGCTAGCGTCCGTGTCCATGGCAGTCGACGCATCGCTGCAGGGCCGGACCTTCCCGCCCACGGAGCCTTACGTGGTCTCGCGGGAGAAGATCGCCGAGTTCGCGCGGGCCACCGGGTCGACGTACGACGGGGGAGCGGCGCCCGCCACGTTCCCGATCGTGGTCGCGTTCGCGGCGATGAACGCGCTGCTCGAGGACCCCTCGGTCGGCATCGCGTTGCACCGGGTGGTCCACGGGGAGCAACGGTTCACCTACACGCGGCCGGTCGCGGCCGGTGACGCGCTGACTGCCACGCTGACCGTCGACGCACTGCGGCAACGGGGCGGAGCCGACTTCCTGGGCACTCGCACCGAGATCACCGACGCGAAGGGCAAGCCGGTGTGCACCGCCTTCGCCACGCTCGTCCATCGCGGGGAGGAGGCCGGATGAACGCCTTCGAGGTCGGTCAGGAGCTGCCCGTGCAGACCTACCGTGTGACGCGTGCGGACCTCGTCCGCTACGCCGGTGCCAGCGGGGACTTCAACCCCATCCACTGGTCGGACCGGGTGGCGCGGTCGGTCGGCCTGCCGGGCGTCATCGCGCACGGGATGTACACGATGGCGCTGGCCGCCCGCGCGCTGGACACCTGGGCCGGTGCACCCGGCCGGGTCCGTGAGGTCGGCTGCAAGTTCACCAAGCCGGTGGTCGTGCCCGACGACGAGGACGGCGTCACCGTGCAGGTGGCCGGCACCGTCGCGAACGCCACCCCGGAGGGCGTGCACATCGCCCTGGAGGTGACCTGTGGCGGGCAGAAGGTGCTCGGCCAGCCGAAGGCGGTGCTCGCGGTTGGCTGAGCGGCTGGCCGACCACACCACGCTCCGGCTCGGCGGGCCCGCGCGCCGGTGGGTGCGCGCGACGACGGAGGCGCAGCTGGTCGAGACGGTGCGCTCCGCCGACGAGGCAGGGGAGCCGGTGCTGCTGGTCGCGGGGGGCAGCAACCTCGTGGTCGCCGACGACGGCTTCGACGGCACCGTGGTGTCGATCGAGACCAGCGGCGTCCGGGTCGAGGCGGACGCCTGCTCGGGAGCCACCGTCACCGTCGCGGCGGGGGAGCGCTGGGACGACCTGGTGGCCCGGGCGGTGGCCGAGGGCTGGATCGGCCTCGAGGCGCTGTCCGGCATCCCCGGCAGTGTGGGGGCCACGCCGGTCCAGAACGTCGGCGCCTACGGCCAGGAGGTCGGCCAGACGCTCGCCTCGGTGCGCTGCTGGGACCGCGTCGCGGAGGCCATGAAGACCTTCGCGGTCGCCGACTGCGAGCTCGGGTACCGCACCAGCCGCTTCAAGAGGGACCTCGCGCGGTTCATCGTGCTGGAGGTGACGTTCCAGCTGCGGCTGGGCGACCTCGGGGCGCCGGTCCGCTACGCGGAGCTGGCGCGCGCGCTCGGGATCGAGACCGGCCGGCGGGCACCGGCCGCCGAGGTGCGCGAGGCCGTCCTGGGCCTGCGGCGCGCCAAGGGCATGGTCCTCGACGCGGGCGACCCCGACACCTGGAGTGCCGGCTCCTTCTTCACCAACCCCGTCCTCGACGCCCGGCGAGCGGACGCGCTCCCGGCCGACGCGCCGCGGTGGGAGCAGCCCGACGGCCCTGAGGGCTCGGTGAAGACCAGCGCGGCCTGGCTGATCGAGCACGCCGGCTTCGCCAAGGGCTACGGCAGCGGCCGCGTGTCGCTGTCGACGAAGCACACGCTGGCGCTCACCAACCGGGGCGCCGGAAGCACCGCGGAGCTGCTCGCGCTCGCCGGCGAGGTGCAGCACGGGGTGCACGACAGGTTCGGCATCTGGCTGGAGAACGAGCCGATCCTGGTCGGGTGCTCGTTGCCCCGCCCGTGAGGGCGGGTCAGCCGTCGAGCCACAGGTCGATGTCGGCGTAGAGCTGCTTCTTCAGCGCATCGTCGGCAGCCGAGGCCCGCACCGACATCCGTGCCAGCTCCGCGAGCTGTACGTCGGACAGGTCGTGGGCCGCGCGCATGGTGGCGTACTGCCCCGCGAGCCGGGAGCCGAACAGCAGCGGGTCGTCGGCACCCAGAGCCACCGTCGCGCCGGCCTCGAGCAGCGCCGGCAGCGGCACCGACGACAGGTCGCTGTAGACACCCAGCGCGACGTTGGAGACCGGGCACACCTCGAGAGCCGTCCCGGCCGCCACGACCCGATCCAGGACGCGCGGGTCCTCCACCGAGCGGACCCCGTGCCCGAGGCGGTCGGCATGGAGCTCCTCGAGGCACACCCGCACGCTGTCCGGACCGAGCAGCTCCCCGCCGTGCGGCACCAGCAGCAGCCCGGCCCGATCGGCGATCGCGAACGCGCGCGCGAACTCGCTCGTGGTGCCCCTGCGCTCGTCGTTCGACAGCCCGAACCCGACCACGCCCCGGCCGGCGTACTGCGCGGCGAGCCGCGCCAGCGTCCGGGCGTCGAGGGGATGGCGGGTCCGGTTCGCGGCGATGACCACGGCGATCCCCAGGCCGGTCGCCTGCGACGCCTCCCGCACCGCGTCCAGGACCAGGTCCGTGAACGCGGTGATCCCGCCGAACCTGGCGGCATACCCGCTGGGGTCGACCTGGAGCTCGAGCCACCGGCCCCCGTCGGCGACGTCGTCCTCCGCCGCCTCGCGGACCAGCCGACGCACGTCGTCCTCGGTGCGGAGCACCGAGCGGGCGACGTCGTAGAGCCGCTGGAAGCGGAACCAGCCCTTCTCGTCCGCGGCCGACAGCCGGGGAGGCCAGCGCTCCACCAGCGCCTCGGGCAGCGCGATGCCGTCGCGCTCGGCGAGCTCGAGCAGCGTGGCGTGCCGCATCGACCCCGTGAAGTGCAGGTGCAGGTGCGCTTTGGGGAGCCGGTGCAGGTCACGCCCGGTGGCGGGGGCCTCGCCCATCGGCCGCGCGCTCAGGCCAGCAGCTTCTGCAGCCGGCTGATGCCCTCGACCAGGTCGTCGTCGCCGAGCGCGTAGGAGAAGCGCAGGTAGCCCGGTGACCCGAACGCCTCACCCGGTACGGCGGCGACCTCCGCCTTCTCCAGGAGGACCTCGGCCAGCTCCGTCGACGTCGTGGGTGTGACCCCGTCGATGTCGCGGCCGAGCAGCCCCTTCACGGACGGGTAGGCGTAGAACGCGCCCTTCGGTTCCGGGCACACCACCCCGTCGATGTCGTTGAGCATGGACACGATCTTCCTGCGGCGCCGGTCGAAGGCCTCCCTCATCTCCTCCACGGCGGTCAGGTCCCCGGAGACCGCCGCCAGCGCCGCGCGCTGGGCGACGTTCGAGACGTTGGAGGTGGCGTGCGACTGCAGGTTGGTGGCGGCCTTGATGAGGTCCTTGGGGCCGAGCACCCAGCCGACCCGCCAGCCGGTCATCGCGTAGGTCTTGGCGACCCCGTTGACGACGATGCACCGGTCCGCCAGGTCGGGGCAGACCACCGGCAGCGAGGCGGTCTCCAGCCCGTCGTACACCAGGTGCTCGTAGATCTCGTCGGTGAGCACCCAAAGGCCGTGCTCGACCAGCCAGGTCCCGATCGCCGCCACCTCGTCGCGGCTGTAGACCGCCCCGGTCGGGTTGGAGGGCGAGTTGAACACGATCGCCTTGGTGCGGTCGGTGCGGGCCGCCTCGAGCTGCTCGACGGTGACCTTGTACCCCTGCGTCTCGTCGGCGAGCACCTCCACCGGCACGCCACCGGCCAGCCGGATGGACTCGGGGTAGGTCGTCCAGTACGGCGCGGGCAGGATGACCTCGTCGCCCGGGTCGAGGAGCGATGCGAAGGCCTCGTAGATGGCCTGCTTGCCGCCGTTGGTGACCAGCACCTGGGCGGGCTCGACGTCGTAGCCCGTGTCGCGCCGGGTCTTGTCGGCGATCGCCTGCTTGAGCTCCGGCAGCCCGCCGGCCGGCGTGTAGCGGTGGTTCCTGGGGTCCCGGCAGGCCTCCACGGCCGCCTCGACGATGTAGTCCGGGGTCGGGAAGTCCGGTTCGCCGGCGCCGAACCCGATCACGGGCCGGCCGGCGGCCTTCAGTGCCTTGGCCTTGGCGTCGACGGCCAGGGTCGCGGACTCGGCGATGCCACCGATCCGCGCCGAGATGCGCGGCCGTCCGGCGGCGTCGTGGGCAGGGCTCTCGGGTGCTGGACTCATGGGGCCTATGCTCGCACTCCGGGCCGGCGGCGCCTACCCGGGTCCGCGCAGTGGGCGACGGTGTCGGCCGGCGCCCGGTGGCCGCCCGCGGGTGTGCCGGGCCGCTCGGTTCGACTTCACCGGCGGCTTCCCCGTACACTGGACCTCCGGTGGATCCTCACCCTTGGTTGTCATGCCCGCCATCCGCTGCGCGTCCCGCTGTGTCGCGCCCGGGATCGGGGTGGTCGACGAGGTCGGGTCACCGAAGGGCACTAGCTCAACTGGCAGAGCATCGGTCTCCAAAACCGAAGGTTGGGGGTTCAAGTCCCTCGTGCCCTGCAAGACCCCGGTGCGCGTCCGTGCGCCGGGAAGGATGTCCGGCCGGACCGCGTTGGAGAGAGGTGGGAGAACGGTGTCGGAGAGTCGCCCGGTGCGTGCGCAGTCGAACCGACGCACCACGCCCGCCATGTTCTACCGCCAGGTGGTGGCCGAGCTCCGCAAGGTCGTCTGGCCGACCCAGCAGCAGCTGATCACCTACTTCGTGGTCGTGCTGGTGTTCGTGGTCGTGATCATGGCGATCGTCTCGTTGCTCGACCTCGGGTTCGGAAAGCTGGTCTTCAAGGTCTTCGGCTGATCGGTTCCGATCCGCCTCCCAGCCCCGTTCCGTGGCGGGCAACCCCGCAGCATCAACAGTGAAGGTGACGAGATAACCGTGTCGCAGCCGTACGACGAGCAGCTGGAGGGCACGCCCCAGGGCGAGCCCACCCCTGCGGTGGAACCCGCCGGGGTTCCCGCCGCCGGCACGCCTACGGAGAGCCCCGTGTCGGAGCCGGGCGACGACGTACGGCCCGACCAGGACGCGCCCGCCGAGGAGGCGGCTTCCGACGACATCCCGTCCGACGTGGTGGGCGACGTGCCCTCCGCGGCCGCCGACGGCTACCTGGCCGATGACGCCGAGCCCGACGAGTCCGGCGCCGCCACCGAGTCGCCGGAGGGCGAGGCGGACGTGGTCGAGGAGACCGACCTCCCCGAGGACGCCGTCGCGGACGTCACCGCCCCCGCCGCCGACCCGCTCGAGGAGTTCCGCGAGTCGCTGCGCGCCAAGCCCGGCGACTGGTTCGTGGTGCACACCTACTCCGGCATGGAGAACCGGGTGAAGGCCAACCTCGAGAACCGGATCCAGTCCCTCAACATGGAGGACTACATCCACGAGGTGATCGTCCCGACCGAGGAGGTCGCGGAGATCAAGAACGGTCAGCGCAAGCTCGTGAAGCGCACCGTGCTCCCCGGCTACGTGCTGGTGCGCATGGACCTCACCGACGAGTCCTGGGCCGCGGTGCGGCACACCCCGTCGGTGACCGGTTTCGTCGGCCACAGCCACCAGCCGGTGCCGCTGAGCCTGGACGAGGTCGAGAGCATGCTCGCTCCCACCATCGTCACCGAGGCGGAGGCGGCCGCGCCGCAGCAGCCGGGGGCCGCCGGTGCGCCGGCGGCGAAGAAGAAGGTCGAGGTCGCCGACTTCAACGTGGGCGACTCGGTCATGGTCGTCGACGGCCCGTTCGCCACGCTGCACGCGACGATCACCGAGATCAACGCCGAGTCCCAGAGGGTCAAGGCCCTCGTCGAGATCTTCGGCCGGGAGACCCCGGTCGAGCTGAGCTTCAGCCAGATCCAAAAGGTCTAGCAGGTCTGTCCCTGCCCCGGCTGGCGCCCAGCACCCGTGACACAACGTAAGGACCCTAAGGAACATGCCTCCCAAGAAGAAGATCGCAGCGCTCGTCAAGGTGCAGCTGCAGGCCGGGGCGGCCACTCCTGCTCCGCCGGTGGGTACCGCTCTCGGTCCCCACGGTGTGAACATCATGGAGTTCTGCAAGGCCTACAACGCGGCCACCGAGTCGCAGCGCGGCAACGTCATCCCCGTCGAGATCACCATCTACGAGGACCGGTCGTTCACCTTCATCACGAAGACGCCGCCGGCCGCAGAGCTGATCAAGAAGGCTGCCGGGCTGCAGAAGGGCTCCGGCGTCCCGCACAAGGAGAAGGTCGGCAAGCTGACCAAGGACCAGGTGCGCGAGATCGCCTCCACCAAGCTGCCCGACCTCAACGCCAACGACGTCGACGCGGCGATGAAGATCATCGAGGGCACCGCCCGGTCGATGGGCATCACCACCGACTGACCCCGTTCCCGTGGCAGGGCTGCTGACGCGCCCGAGGACCACACTCTGGAGAGGAAGACCAGACATGCAGCGCAGCAAGAACTACCGCGCCGCGGCCGCCGCCGTCGACAAGGACGAGCTCTACGCTCCCCTCGAGGCGATCCGGATGGCCAAGGCCAACAGCAAGACGAAGTTCAACGAGACCGTCGACGTGGCCATGCGCCTCGGCGTCGACCCCCGCAAGGCGGACCAGATGGTCCGCGGCACCGTCAACCTCCCGCACGGCACCGGCAAGACCGCCAGGGTCCTGGTCTTCGCCAGCGCCGACAAGGCAGAGGCTGCTCGCGAGGCGGGTGCCGACTACGTCGGCGCCGATGACCTGATCGAGAAGGTCAACGGCGGCTGGCTGGACTTCGACGCGGTCGTCGCGACGCCGGACATGATGGGCAAGGTGGGCCGCCTCGGCCGTGTCCTCGGCCCCCGCGGCCTGATGCCGAACCCGAAGACCGGCACGGTCACGCCGGACGTGGCCAAGGCCGTCTCCGACATCAAGGGCGGCAAGATCGAGTTCCGCGTCGACCGGCACGCCAACCTGCACTTCATCATCGGCAAGGCGTCCTTCTCCGAGGCCCAGCTCGCGGAGAACTACGCCGCCGCCCTCGAGGAGGTGCTGCGGCTGAAGCCGTCGAGCTCGAAGGGCCGCTACCTGAAGAAGGTCACCGTGTCCACGACGATGGGGCCGGGCATCCAGGTCGACCCGAACAAGACGCGCAACGTCGCCGCCGAGGACGAGGCCTGACCGGCCGGCGACTCGACAGCGGAAGGCCCCGCGGCGTCCAGCGCCGCGGGGCCTTCCGCTGTCATGAAGCGCGCTACTCGACGAACACCCGTTCGTCCACCAGCTGCTCCGTGACGAGGCGCCCCTCGGTCTCGAACCGTGCCTGCTCGAACCGCTTCTGGAACTCCAGGTCCACGCCCGCCTTCCCGTTGCGGTTCTTCTCGACCGAGAGCACCGCCCAGTGCTGGAAGCGTTCGACGTTCCCGATGTTGTAGACCAGGTGATGGCGGGCCACGACGTCGTACTTGTTGTTCAGCAGCAGCACGGTGTCCGCCTCGTACGCCAGCGCCGAGGACCCGCGCAGGTGGTTCACCCGCATCCGCTTGCCGGCGTGCAGGCCCTCCTTGTCCGAGGCCACCACCGCGAGCACCGGTGTGTCGGAGTCGAGCGCGAGGTCCTTGAGCCCCTCGACGATGAGCGTGACGCGCTCGGACTCGTCGGTGGTGGAGCCGTGCGGCACGTGCACCTTCTGCAGGTAGTCGACCACGACCATCGGTGCCTGCCCGGTGCTGTCGCGCACGCGCTCGAGCGCGGTCTTGATCGCTTCCAGCCCGGTCGAGGAACCGGTCGAGCGGTGCAGCACCAGCCGGTCGGCGTACTCCTCGACCACCCCGATCGCCTTCGCGCCGCCGTCGGTGACGGCGAGCCTCTCGCGCAGGGACCCGGACATGCCGTCGGTGCCCTCGAAGGCCTTGCGGACCCGGTTGAGGTCCGGGGCCTCGACTCCACCGAGCTGGGCGGCCTCGAGGGCGACCAGGCGGATCAGCAGCGTCTGCAGGTCGTGCTCGTAGGACAGCATCAGCACCGGCCGGCCCGCGCGAGCGACGTTGCGGGCGACCTGCAGCACCCAGGTGGTCTTGCCGAGCCCCTGGGGGCCGCCGAGCAGCACGAGCTCGCCGGAGCGGAAGCCGCCGTTGAGGTGCATGTCGAGGAGGTCGAAGCCTGTCGGCCAGAGCCGCTGGGTGCCGTGGGCCTCGGCCCGGACGCGGTAGTCCGCCTGCTCCAGCACGCCACTGAGAGTCTCCAGTGAAAGGTCCATCGCCACATTGCAGCACCGCGGACGCCCGAGCGGCAGGGAATCGCCGGATTGCCCGATTTGGAGGAGCGCCGCCGGCTCGCGTACAGTGACCTGCGAAACCAGAGACCGCCGGTCGTCGGCGTGCCCGGAGTGTGAGCCCCGGACGCACCGATCGAAGGTCCCGCTCCGCGGGCGGCCTGCGCAGGTGACACCGTGTGAACCTCCGACCTGCCGGTCGTGACGTCCGCCCTGTGCCGTCTGCGCGCAGGGCTTCTCTCGTGTGTGGGCCTGTGCGCGACCACGAGTCTCTGGACCGTGCAATGACATTGCGGAAGGAGACCCATGGCGCGGCCAGACAAGGCGGCAGGCGTCGCAGAGCTCGTGGAGTCGTTCCAGGAGTCTGCGGGTGCCGTGCTGACCGAGTACCGCGGTCTCACCGTCAAGCAGCTGCAGGACCTGCGGCGCGCTCTCGGCGAGAACGCCAACTACGCCGTGGTCAAGAACACGCTCACCAAGATTGCCGCGACCGAGGCCGGCGTCGAGGGATTCGACGACCTGCTCACCGGTCCGACCGCGATCGCCTTCGTCACCGGCGACGTGGTCGAGGCTGCCAAGGGCCTGCGTGACTTTGCCAGGGCAAACCCCTCCCTTGTGATCAAGGGCGGATACCTCGACGGCAATACTGTCGACGCCAGCGAGATCGCCAAGATCGCCGACCTCGAGTCCCGTGAGGTCCTCCTCGCGAAGCTCGCCGGCGGCATGCTCGCGTCGCTCAGCCAGGCCGTCTACCTGCTCAACGCCCCGCTCTCCCAGGCCGCTCGCGTGGCCGGTGCGCTGCGGGACAAGGCCGAGCAGGACCCGTCGATCCTCCGGGGCGGTGCCGGCGAGCCGGCCGCGGCCCAGCCGGAGGAGACCACGGACGGCGCTGCCGCGGAGGCAGCCCCGACCGAGGAGGCAGCGGAGGCTGCTCCCGAGGAGACCACCGAGGCCTGAGGCCGAGGGAGAACCAGACACCCCACCCGACCCGGACGCCACGTGCGGGTCAGTCACACGGAAGGAACGCCACCATGGCGAAGCTCAGCACCGACGAGCTGCTCGACGCTTTCAAGGAGATGACCCTTCTTGAGCTGAGCGAGTTCGTGAAGCAGTTCGAGGACACCTTCGGCGTCACCGCCGCTGCCCCCGTGGCCGCCGCGGCCGCCCCGGCTGCCGCCGGTGGAGCCGGCGAGGCCGCCGCCGAGGAGGAGAAGGACAGCTTCGACGTCATCCTCGAGTCGGCCGGCGAGAAGAAGATCAACGTCATCAAGGAGGTCCGCGGACTGACCTCCCTCGGCCTGAAGGAGGCCAAGGAGCTGGTCGAGGCGGCTCCGAAGGCGGTCCTCGAGGGCGCCAACAAGGAGGCCGCGGAGAAGGCCAAGCAGGCCCTCGAGGGCGCCGGCGCCACCGTCACCCTCAAGTGAGCCGAGGCTCCTCGGAGCCTCCTGCGAGACCTTCACGGTCCTCCCGCGACACGGCGGTCGTCCCTTCGGGACGACCGCCGTTCGTGCATTCCGGACATTCTCCGATAGCGTGCGGGGCTGCCCGGATGGGGCATCCGTGGCGTAACCTCCCGTCTGTTTACTCGTTGGTAGGAACAGGCAGGAACGTGGGCGCCCCCGCGCCCGCCGGCACTGCGTGCCCTGGGACTAGGTAGGCAAGGGAGGGACCCGTGGGCGTCGAGATCAAGGTCGAAGGGCTGACGAAGTCGTTCGGCAAGCAGCTGATCTGGGGAGACGTGACGCTGACCATCCCCGCTGGGGAGATCTGCGTCATGCTCGGGCCGTCAGGCACCGGGAAGTCGGTGTTCCTCAAGAGTCTGATCGGGCTGCTGAAGCCCGACCGCGGCAGCATCGTCATCGAGGGCACCGACATCGCCTCCTGCTCCGAGCGGCAGCTCTACGAGATCCGGAAGCTGTTCGGCGTGCTGTTCCAGGACGGCGCGATGTTCGGCTCGATGACGCTGTACGACAACGTCGCCTTCCCCCTGCGCGAGCACACCAAGAAGTCCGAGTCCGAGATCCGCCGGATCGTCATGGAGAAGATGGAGCTGGTCGGCCTGGTCGGGACCGAGGACAAGCTCCCGGGCGAGATCTCGGGTGGGATGCGCAAGCGCGCCGGCATCGCCCGCGGGCTCGTGCTCGACCCCGAGATCGTGCTCTTCGACGAGCCGGACTCCGGTCTCGACCCGGTGCGTACGGCGTTCCTCAACCAGCTGATCGTCGACCTCAACGCCCAGATCGACGCCACCTTCCTGATCGTCACCCACGACATCAACACCGCCCGCACCGTGCCGGACAACATCGGGCTGCTCTACCACAAGCACCTCGCGATGTTCGGGCCGCGGGAGATGCTGCTGTCCTCCGAGGAACCGGTCGTCAGGCAGTTCCTCAACGCGCAGCGTGTCGGGCCGATCGGCATGTCCGAGGAGAAGGACGCCGACGAGCTCGCCGCGGAGTCCGGCCAGGAGCTGCCGCCGCTGCCGCCGATCCCGCTCCAGCTCGAGCCCTCCAACGGCATCCCGCGGCGCAGCCAGCGGCCGCCGGGGGAGTGGTGCCGCGAGCACGGAGTCATCCCGCCGCCCGGCTCGTTCGAGGAGAACATGTCCATGGCCACCGGAGCCTGACCGATGTCGTCGATCACCTCCTCGAGAGTCCTCGCGCCCATCGGCACCGCGGGCAAGCTGTTCGCCTTCGGCCTCGACGTGTTCCGCGGGCTGTTCCGGCGCCCGTTCCAGCTGCGGGAGTTCCTCCAGCAGGGCTGGTTCATCGCCTCGGTGACGATCGTCCCCACCGCGCTCGTCGCGATCCCCTTCGGTGCGGTCATCGCGCTGCAGGTGGGCGGTCTGATCAAGCAGTTCGGGGCGCAGTCCTTCACCGGGTCCGCCGCCGTCCTCGCGGTGGTCCGCGAGGCCGGCCCGATCGCCACCTCCCTGCTGATCGCGGGCGCGGGCGGCTCGGCCATCGCCGCCGACCTCGGCGCGCGCAAGATCCGTGAGGAGCTCGACGCGATGATGGTGCTGGGCATCGATCCGATCCAGCGCCTCGTCGTACCCCGCGTCCTGGCCTGCATGCTCGTCGCGGTCTTCCTCAACGGGCTGGTGAGCGTCGTCGGCGTGGCCGGAGGCTACTTCTTCAACGTGGTGCTGCAGGACGGCACTCCCGGTGCCTACCTCGCCAGTTTCACCGCGCTCGCGCAGCTGCCCGACCTCTGGCAGGGCATGGCGAAGGCGCTGGTGTTCGGCTTGATCGCCGCGATCGTGGCGTCCTACAAGGGCATGAACGCGGGCGGGGGCCCGAAGGGCGTCGGTGACGCGGTCAACGAGTCCGTGGTCATCACCTTCATGCTGCTGTTCGTCGTCAACTTCGTGATGAGCGCGATCTACTTCCAGCTCGTCCCGCCGAAGACAGGGTGAGAGCCGTGGCCGACCTCAGCGCGACCGTGCGGTCGCTCTACTCCAAGCCGATGCGGGTGCTCGACACCCTCGGCGAGGAGATGTCCTTCTACATCCGGGCGCTGGCCTGGTCCCCGCGGACACTGCGCCGCTACAAGAAGGAGATCTTCCGGTTGCTGGCCGAGGTGACGCTCGGCTCGGGGGCGCTCGCCGTGATCGGCGGCACCGTCGGCGTCATCACCGCGATGGCCTTCTTCACCGGCACCGAGGTGGGGCTTCAGGGCTACGCAGCCCTGAACCAGATCGGCACGGCCGCCTTCTCCGGGTTCGTCTCCGCCTACTTCAACACCCGCGAGATCTCGCCGCTGGTCGCCGGGATCGCACTCGCGGCGACGGTGGGCTGCGGCTTCACCGCCCAGCTCGGCGCCATGCGGATCTCCGAGGAGGTCGACGCCCTCGAGGTGATGGCGATTCCCTCGCTGCCGTTCCTGGTCACCACCCGGATCATCGCCGGTCTCGTGGCCATCGTGCCGCTGTACGTCGTCGGGCTGCTCTCGTCGTACTTCGCGACCCGGCTCACCGTGACCCGGTTCTTCGGGCAGAGCGCGGGCACCTACGACCACTACTTCAACGAGTTCCTGCCCCCGCAAGACGTGCTCTGGTCGTTCGGCAAGGTGCTGGTGTTCGCGGTGGTGGTCATCTTGATCCACTGCTACCACGGCTACACGGCGAAGGGCGGTCCCGCCGGCGTGGGGCTGGCCGTCGGCCGGGCGGTGCGCACCTCCATCGTGGCGATCAACGTCATCGACCTGTTCTTGTCGATGGCGATCTGGGGCACCACCACCACCGTCAGGCTGGCGGGCTGAGCGATGAGCCGTGGGGCGTCGGCATTGACCACGACGATCGGGCACCGGGTGCTCGGCGTCGTGTTCCTGCTGCTGCTCGGCCTGCTCGGTGCGCTGACCTACGCCATCTTCAACAAGTCCTTCTCCACCTACGCGCACGTGCGCCTGCGGGCGTCCACGACCGGGCTGCAGTTGCCCGACCGGGCAGACGTGAAGATCCGCGGCGTCCGGGTGGGGGTGGTGCTCGCCCGCCACGTCACCGTCCACGGGGTGCTCCTCGACCTCGGTATCGACCCGGACAAGGTGTCGGTGATCCCGGCGAACGTGGGTGCGCGGATCCTGCCGAAGACGTTGTTCGGGGAGAAGTACGTCGCGTTGCAGGTGCCGGCGCATCCGTCGTCGCGGAGCATCTCGGCGGGGGATGTGATCACCGAGTCGCGGGTGGCGATCGAGGTGGAGAAGGTGCTCTCGGACTTCTACCCGTTGCTGCGCACGGTGCAGCCGGCGCAGCTGAACTACACGTTGACGGCGATGGCTGATGCGTTGGAGGGCCGGGGGGAGAAGCTCGGCGAGAGCCTGGTGACGTTGGACGGTTACCTGGGGCGGGTGAACCCGCAGATCCCGTTGCTGGTGGAGGACCTGCGCAAGCTGGGGGCGGTGTCGGACACCTACCGTTCGGTGGTGCCGGAGCTGGCGCAGCTGTTGCGCAACTCGGTGCGCACGGGGCAGACGTTCGTGAGCAAGGAGCAGAAGATCCAGGCGTTGTTCGACGACGTGGCGAGCTTCTCCTCGACGAGCCGGGACTTCCTGGAGGCCAACGGGGCGAACATCATCCGGTTGAGCAAGCAGGGGCAGGCGCAGCTTCCGCTGTTCGCCAAGTACGCCCCGGAGTACCCCTGCCTGCTCAAGGGCATCGTCGGGGTGCTGCCGCGTCAGGAGCAGGCCTTCCGGGGTTACACCCTGCACATCAACCTCGAGACGCTCCCCAAGCAGCCGCGCGGGTTCAACCCCGGCGACAGCCCGGAGTACGCCGACCACCGCGGCCCCATCGACCTCGGTGACTGCCACGACGTCATCGCCGGCCGGTACTCCCAGGACAACCTTCCCCCCAGAAAGCTCATCCCGCAGATCAAGGACGGCGTGAACTATCCCGTGGGCAAGCGCGTAGCGCCCGGATTCGACCTGACCTCCGGCTTCGCCGGCACCACGGCGGAGCGCTCCGTCGTGGACCCGATCGCTGCTCCGGTGCTGGGGGTCCCGGAGCAGCGGGTGCCCGACGTGGCCTCGCTGCTGTTCGGCCCGCTGGCGCGAGGGACCGAGGTGAGCCTGCGATGAGCAGCAGGACGGGCCTCGTCGTACGCCACCGGGTGCTGGGGGTGGGCTTCCTGGCGCTGCTGGTGTTCCTCGCCTGGGGCACCTACGCGGTCTTCACCAAGAAGTTCGTCAAGTACGTCCCGGTCACCCTGCACACCTCCACGATCGGGCTGCAGCTGCCGGCCCTGGCCGACGTGAAGATCCGCGGCGTGATCGTGGGCAACGTCCGCAGCGCCACCACCGACGGCCACGGTGCCGTCCTCTCCCTGGCCCTGGACCCGGACAAGGTGTCGGTGATCCCGGCGAACGTGGGTGCGCGGATCCTGCCGAAGACGTTGTTCGGGGAGAAGTACGTCGCGTTGCAGGTGCCGGCGCATCCGTCGTCGCGGAGCATCTCGGCGGGGGATGTGATCACCGAGTCGCGGGTGGCGATCGAGGTGGAGAAGGTGCTCTCGGACTTCTACCCGTTGCTGCGCACGGTGCAGCCGGCGCAGCTGAACTACACGTTGACGGCGATGGCTGATGCGTTGGAGGGCCGGGGGGAGAAGCTCGGCGAGAGCCTGGTGACGTTGGACGGTTACCTGGGGCGGGTGAACCCGCAGATCCCGTTGCTGGTGGAGGACCTGCGCAAGCTGGGGGCGGTGTCGGACACCTACCGTTCGGTGGTGCCGGAGCTGGCGCAGCTGTTGCGCAACTCGGTGCGCACGGGGCAGACGTTCGTGAGCAAGGAGCAGAAGATCCAGGCGTTGTTCGACGACGTGGCGAGCTTCTCCTCGACGAGCCGGGACTTCCTGGAGGCCAACGGGGCGAACATCATCCGGTTGAGCAAGCAGGGGCAGGCGCAGCTTCCGCTGTTCGCCAAGTACGCCCCGGAGTACCCCTGCCTGCTCAAGGGCATGGTCGACTGGATCCCGCAGATGGACAGCGGGTGGCGCGGCCACACCCTGCACATCAACCTCGAGACGCTGCCCCACCAGCCGACGGGCTACACGCCGGCGGACTCGCCGAGGTACGCCGCCCACAACGGTCCGCACTGCTCCGAGCTCCCGCACCCGCCGCACGACCAGAGCAACCCCGGTCCCCAGCCGCCCGTCCACGACGTGCACGACGGCGTGACCGGCGGGCACGGGAAGTTCCGCCCGCGCAGCGCCCCCGGTTTCGACGTGACCTCCGGCTTCGCCGGCACGGCGGCGGAGCGCTCCGTCGTCGATTCGATCGCTGCCCCCGCGATGGGAGTCCCCGCCGATGAGATCCCCGACGTCGCCACCCTGCTGTTCGGTCCCCTGGCCCGCGGGACGGAGGTGAGCCTGCGATGAGCCTGCTGGACAAGAAGACCACGGCAGACGCCACCAAGCTGCTCATCTTCATCCTGGTCACCACCATCGCCACCGGCTTCCTGGTGGTGACCATCGGCAACATCTCGTTCGCCGCCACGAAGAGCTACAAGGCCGTCTTCAGTGACGCCACGAGCCTGGTGAAGGGCGACGACGTGCGTATCGCCGGGGTGAAGGTCGGCAGCGTCCAGAACGTCTCGATCGTGGACCGGGACAAGGCACTGGTCACCTTCGACGTCCGCGAGGACCAGCCGGTCACCGAGAGCACATACGCCGCGATCCGTTACCGGAACCTCGTGGGCCAGCGCTACATCGCCCTCACCCAGGGCGTCGGCGGTCCCTCGATCCTGCACGAGGGCGCCACCATCCCGCTGAAGCGCACGTCGCCGGCACTGGACCTGACCGTGCTGTTCAACGGCTTCAAGCCGCTCTTCGAGGCGCTGACCCCGGCCGACATCAACAAGCTCTCCTACGAGATCATCCAAGTGTTCCAGGGCGAGGGCGGCACCCTGGAGAGCCTGCTGGCGCACACCGCCTCGGTCACCACGACCCTGGCCAACCGCGACCAGCTGATCGGGGACCTGATCACCAACCTCAACCAGGTCATGGTCACCATCGGCAAGCGCGACGGGCAGCTGTCGGACCTGATCGTGAAGCTGCGCACCTTCGTCTCCGGGCTGACCCAGGACCGCAAGGCGATCCTCGGGTCGCTGGACTCGGTGTCCTCGCTCGCGGTGCAGACCTCGGACCTCGTCACCGGCATCCGTCCGGGGCTCACCCAGGACGTCACTCAGCTGCGCAAGGTGGCCGACAACGTCGACCGCAACAAGGCGGAGCTCGACCGTGCACTGCAGGTGCTCCCGATCAAGCTGAAGAAGATCGGCCGCACCGCCATCTACGGGTCCTGGTTCAACTTCTACCTGTGCAACTTCAACGGTCGGGTGAAGCTGCCGACCGGCAAGTACGTGCCGGTGGACTACAAGGTCGGCGGAGCGAGGTGCAATCTCGGATGAGCGTTCCCTTCCGCGAGCGGAACCCGGTGGTCGTGGGCGCGGTGAGTCTCGCCGTGCTGGCGCTGCTGGTGCTGGCCGCCTTCCGGGCCGAGGATCTGCCGCTGATCGGCGGCGGGAACACCTACTACGCCGCCTTCAGCGAGGCCGGGGGGCTGAAGCCCAACGACGAGGTGCGCATCGCCGGTGTCCGGGTCGGCAAGGTCAAGTCGGTCGAGCTCGACGGGGACCACGTGGTGGTCAAGTTCCTCGTCGACAGCGGGGCCCGCTTCGGCCCGCAGACCGCGGCCGCGATCAAGGTGAAGACGCTGCTCGGGGCGATGTACCTCGCGCTGGAGCCGCACGGCTCCGGACAGCTGGCCGAGGGGGCGACGATCCCGGTGCGCCGCACCACCTCGCCGTACGACGTCGTCCAGGCGTTCAGCGGCCTGGCGGAGCGCTCCCAGCGCATCGACACCACGCAGCTGGCCAAGTCGCTCGACACCCTGGCGGCGCTCACCCAGCACACCCCGAAGGAGTTCCGCGCCGCGTTGGTCGGGCTGTCCTCCCTGTCGCAGAACATCGCCGCGCGGGACCAGCAGCTGAACTCGCTGCTGGTGCACATGAAGAAGGTCTCGACGGTCCTCGGCGACCACCGCGCCGACCTGGTGAAGCTGATGCGCGACGGCGACACGCTGTTCCGGGCGCTGTCGGCGCGCCGGGAGGCGATCCACAACCTGCTGGTCTCCACCAGCCGGCTCTCGGTCCAGCTCACCGCGCTGGTCAAGGACACCCGCGCCGACCTCAAGCCGGCGCTGGACCACCTCTACAACGTGGTGCAGGTGCTGGAGAAGAACCAGGACAACCTCGACAACAGCCTCCGCCTGATGGCGCCGTTCTACCGGGTGTTCGCCAACACGCTCGGGACCGGGCCGTGGTTCGACACCTACATCCAGAACCTGCCGCCGGCGCCTGCCCTGGGAGGTCAGTGAGATGGCAGGGATCATGTCCAAGGTCAGCGGGCTGACCCGGATCCTGAGTGTGGTCGCCGTCCTGGCGATCGTGGTGGCCGTGGGGATGGTGCTGCTCTCCGGCGGCCAGCGCAAGACGCTCACCGCGTCGTTCCCGCGCACGGTCTCGCTCTACCAGGGGTCGGACGTCCGGGTCCTCGGCGTGCCGATCGGCACCGTCGACAGCGTGACCCCCGAGGGCACGGACGTGGTGGTGAAGATGTCCTACGACCCGAAGTACAAGATCCCGGCCGACGCCAAGGCCGTGATCGTGTCCCCGTCCATCGTGGGTGACCGTTTCGTGCAGCTGACGCCGGTCTACAAGGGCGGGCCGGTGCTCGCGGACGGTGCCGTGCTGAGCGAGCGTCGTACGGCGACCCCGCTGGAGCTCGACCAGATCTACCAGAGCCTCGACGACCTGTCGGTAGCCCTCGGCCCCCAGGGGGCCAACAAGCAGGGAGCACTGACCCGGCTGCTGGACTCCACCGCCCGCAACTACGCCGGCGAGGGCGCGCAGCTGCACACCACGATCAAGAACCTCTCGAGGTTCACCGGCACGCTGGCCGGTAACCGCCAGGCGCTCTTCGGCACTGCCCGCCAGCTCGAGCGGTTCGTCTCCGCGCTGTCCAAGAACGACCGCACGGTACGGCGCTTCAACGACTCGCTGGCGTCCGCCGCGGACCTGGCCAAGGGGGAACGGGCGGACCTGTCCGCGGCGTTGCGGAACCTGGGCGTGGCGATGCAGCAGGTCTCCGGCTTCGTCCGGGAGAACAAGACCGCGCTGTCGAAGAACATCAAGGGTCTCGACCGGATCTCCAAGATCCTGGTCAAGCAGCGCGCGGCGCTCGACGAGACGCTCCGGGTGGCGCCGACCGCGCTGACCAACCTGTTCCACACCTACAACCCGGAGACGGGCACGCTCGACACCCGCACCAACATCGGCGAGAACGTCAACGACCTCACCTCGGACCCCGCCACGGTGCTGTGCGGAATCCTGCACCAGGCCAACGCTCCGAAGACCGCCTGCGACGCGCTGCGCAAGGCGCTCCCGCGGGCGGGCGCGCTCACCTCGGCCGCGGCGACGGGCAAGCCGGTGCAGGTCGAGCACATCGACCGGTCGCTGGCCGGCATCGTGGAGGTGAAGCAGTGAGCACGCGCATCCTGAGGTCCCGGGCGGTCCGCACCTGCGTGCTGGCGTTCGTGCTGGCCCTCACCCTGAGCGGCTGCAAGTTCTCCGTCTACAGCCTCCCCCTGCCCGGTGGCGCAGACCTGGGCAGCAACCCCTACACCGTCAAGATCGAGTTCCGCGACGTGCTCGACCTGGTGCCACAGTCGGCGGTGAAGGTCGACGACGTCACCGTCGGGAAGGTGGACAGCATCGACCTGCGCGGCTACCACGCGCTGGTGACCGTCTCCCTGCGGCGTGACGTGAAGCTCCCGGACAACGCGGTCGCGAAGATCCGGCAGACGTCGCTGCTCGGGGAGAAGTTCGTCTCGCTCGCGCCGCCGCCGGACGGGACGGCCGAGGGCCGGCTGGCCGACGGCGATGTCATCCCGCTGGCCCGTAGCGGACGCAACCCGCAGATCGAGGAGGTGCTGGGCGCCCTGTCGCTGGTGCTCAACGGAGGTGGGGTCGCCCAGCTGAAGACGATCGCCACCGAGGTGAACAAGGCGCTCGACGGGCGGGAGGGTGACGTCCGTTCGGTCCTGAACCGCCTCGACACGTTCATGCGGCAGCTGGACACGAACAAGGCGCAGATCGTCGATGCGATCCAGAGCCTCGACCGGCTCGCGGTCTCCCTGAACAAGCAGAAGGGCACCATCGACCTCGCCCTCGCCCGGTTGCCGCGCGCGGTCGCCTCGGTGAACCGGCAGCGCGACGACCTGGTGAAGATGCTGAAGGCGCTGAGTCGCCTCAGCGACGTGGGCACCCGCGTCATCGGAGACTCCAAGGCCGCGACCATCGACAGCCTGCGAGCGCTGGCCCCGACGCTCACCAAGCTGGCCGAGGCCGGCGACAACCTGCCGAAGTCACTGCAGGTCTTTCTCACCTACCCCTTCGTGGACTCGGTGGTCGGCAAGAACCCGGCACAGGCACGCAACCTGCACATGGGCGACTACACGGACCTGTCGGTCAAGATGGACCTCGACACGACGAACCTGTCCGTGCCCGGCCTGCCCGCGCCGCCGGACCTGATCAAGACCTGCGAGACCACGCCGCTCAAGCCGGTCTGCGACACCCTGCCCACGTCGGCGCTCAAGCAGATCTGCGCGCAGTTCCCCAGCAACCCGCTGTGCGACGCCCTCGGTGGCGGCTCCGGCGGCTCCGGCGGCGGTTCCGGGGGCGGTCTGCCGGTGCCCCTCCCGCTGCCCGGCCTGAGCGGTGGCTCCGGTGGGTCGAGCGGCTCGGGCGGGTCGAGCGGCTCGGGCGGGTCGAGCGGCTCGGGCGGGTCGAGCGGCTCGGGCGGGTCGAGCGGCTCCGGCGGCTCCGGGGGTTCGGGGAGCGGCTGTCTGGTGCCGCTGCTGTGCCGGGCCGCGCCGGGTGGCGACGCCGGCCCGGGTGCGGGAGCGGTGGTGCCGGCTGCCGGATACAACAGAGAGCTCGCGCCGCTGCTGGTGTGGGGGATGGTGCAGCGATGATCACCAAGAGAACCAAGCTCCAGCTGGTGATCTTCGCCCTGATCACCATGGTCGGCGTCGCGTTCGTGGGGGCTCGCTACGCCCGCCTCGACCGCCTCGTCGTCAACGACTCCTATCAGGTGGTGGCTCACTTCCGGGAGTCCGGCGGCATCTTCCAGGGCGCCGAGGTGTCCTACCGCGGGGTCGCGGTGGGACAGGTCAGCGACATGCGGCTGACCGACCAGGGCGTCGACGTGGTGCTCGACATCCAGAACAGCGCCAAGCAGATCCCCAGCGACACCCGTGCGCTGGTCGCCGACCGGTCCGCGGTGGGCGAGCAGTACGTCGACCTGTTGCCGGAGACCAGCTCGGGGCCCTACCTGCACCAGGGCTCGGAGATCCCGGTCACCATGACCGCCACCCCGATCTCCACCACCAAGCTGCTCACGGACGTGGACACCACGGTCAACTCGGTGAACAAGCGAAGCCTGCGCACGGTGGTCACCGAGTTCGGCAAGGCATTCAAGGGCACCGGCAAGGACCTGGGCAGCTTGCTCGACTCCTCCGACACCTTCATCAACGCCGCCAACGACAACTTCGACCTCACCACGGCCCTGCTGCACGACAGCAACACGGTGCTGTCCACCCAGCTGGACAAGCGCTCGGCGATCGTCAGCTTCTCGCACGACCTGGCGCTGTTCTCCAAGACCCTCGTGGCCAGCGACAAGGACCTGCGCCGGGTCATCGAGAACGGCTCGGCCACCGCGACGCAGCTGCGGCGCTTCCTCGAGGCCAACAAGGTCGACCTCGGTGACCTCCTCAACAACCTGGTGACGACCGGCGAGATCACGGGCCGCCACCTCGACGGCACCGAGATGATCCTGGTCGTCTACCCCTACGTGGTCGCCGGAGGTTACACCGTGGTCGCCAAGGACCCGCAGACCGGCCTGTACGACGCCCACTTCGGCCTCGTGCTCACCCAGGATCCCCCGGTGTGCCACCACGGCTACGAGAGCACCGACCGGCGGGGGCCGCAGGATCGGGCTGACCGCCCGATGAACACGAAGGCCCACTGCGCGGAGCCGCAGAGCGCGACCGACGCGCGGGGGGCACAGTGGGCGCCCCGCGCACGGGCCGGCGCCGCGTACCGTGCCCCGGTGGTCGGCACGTACGATGCCTCGACCGGCAAGGTCCACTACACCGACCACGACCCGAGTGCGTCGGTGACCTACACCGGAGGCGCCGCCGCGCTCATGGGAGAGGAGTCCTGGAAGTGGTTGCTGCTCCAGCCGCTGGCGGGTCACCAGTGACCGGCCGCCTCTCGCCGCGGTTGAGCTGGGCGATCACCTCGGTGCTCGGCCTGCTCGCCGTGCTGGCCCTCGTCGCGCTCGTACTCGACGTCGCCGTGCTCCGCCCGCGTTACGAGGCCGTGCAGGCCGACCAGCAGGCGCGGGCGTCGGCGACGCGGACCGCCGAGCGGTTCACCGCCCAGGTCAACAACTACTCGGTCTCCTCCATCGACCACTACCGGTCGTCGATCACCCCCATGCTGTCGCCGAAGTTCAAGGGCGAGTTCGACCAGGCGATGCAGGACATCATCACCTCGGTCAAGCAGGCGAAGATGTCCTCCAAGGGCCAGGTCATCGCCTCGGCGGTCTCCAGCCTCGACCCGGACTCCGCCCAGGTGCTCGTCGTGGCCGACGCCGACGTGAAGACCGTGTTCGACACCCGGGCCCGGCACTTCCGGTGGCAGATCGCTCTGGTCCGTCTCGACGGCACGTGGCTCGTCGACAACTTCACCCCGGTCGCGTGAGGACAGCAGCTGTGAACCCGACCCTGTACGACATCCTGGGGGTGCGCCGGGACGCGAGTCCCGAGGAGATCAAGCGCGCCTGGCGGGAGGCGGCCGACCGGTTCGAGCCGGGCTCCGGCAGCGCCCAGTTCCGCCTGTTCAACGAGGCGGCTGAGGTGCTGCTGGACCCGCAGCGGCGCCAGGAGTACGACGCGGGCCTGAACGCTGAGCCGGCGGCGCGTGAGGTCGTCCCCGCGGAACCGGCCCCGGCCCCGGCCTCGACGCCGGACGGCAGCGGCGTCTCCGCGGCGGTCGCGACGGCGGTCGTGGCGCCCGACGCAGAAGCGGCGCCGCCCGTGGATGCCCTCGCCGCGGCCGAGGAGGAGACCTCTGGCCGCGCGCGCGCAGGCGCTCCCCGGTGGGTGATGGTGGCCGCAGGACTCCTTGCCGTGGTGCTGGTCGCGGCGGCGGCCTGGCTGGGCCTGCGCACCTGGAACGTCCGGGAGGTCCGCCGGCACAGCGCCGTGGTGACCGCGCGGACGTCGGCCACCGACACCGCCGAGCGGGCCGCGGCGGTCATCCTGTCCTACGACTACAAGACGCTCGACGCGGACAAGAAGGCGGCAGAGCACTACATGACCGCCTCCTACGCCAAGCAGTACGCCCAGACGTTCGAGAAGCTGGTGCGGGGCAACGCCACCCGGCTGCACGCGCACGTGGCGGCGACGGTGCGCGCCTCCGGGGTGATGGCGGCCGAACCCGACCGCGCGAACGTGCTGCTGTTCGTGGACCAGACCACGGTGAGCACGGCCAACGGCGGCGCCAAGCAGACGGCGCTGAACCGGGTCGAGATGAAGATGGTGCACCGGGACGGGCGGTGGCTGGTCGCCGACATCACGTCGTACTGAGCGCGCCGGAGGCGCCGCCCGCGGGGAAGTGGCAGCCTCCGCGCAGGTGACCGGGTGGGCGCGCGTGCTTGACTCCGGTCCCCGATGGGTTCATGCTTCAGGTGCGATTTCGACAGGAGGCCGCCGATCAGGCCCTCTCACCGTTTTCCGGCGGTGATCGAGGGCGACGAAGGTGCCCTCCTCCTCGGTTGTGCCCGGGTCCCTCATGGACTACCATGAATCTTTGCGCCCGCCCTCAAATGCTTCCAGCCTGCCCGGTTGGCTGGTCTGTGGTTGGCCGGCGTCATCACCAGATGAGTCCGCGAGCCCTCGGAAGGACCCCTCTTGGCCGCCTCGCGCAGCAACAGCATCAGCAACTCCCACCCGCTGGCACCTCGCCGCATCTCCTTCGCGAAGATCAACGAACCCCTCGAGGTTCCCAAGCTCCTCGACCTGCAGACCAAGAGCTTCGACTGGCTGGTCGGCAACCAGGCCTGGCAGACCGACGTCCAGGAGCGGGTCGACAACGGCGAGGACGTCTCGCTGAAGTCCGGTCTTGAGGAGATCTTCGAGGAGATCTCGCCGATCGAGGACTTCTCCGGCACGATGTCGCTCTCCTTCGAGAACCCGGTGTTCTACGACCCGAAGAACACCGTCGACGAGTGCAAGGAGAAGGACTTCACCTACTCCGCACCGCTGTACGTCTCCGCGGAGTTCACCAACAACGAGACCGGTGAGATCAAGGGCCAGACGGTCTTCATGGGCGACTTCCCCCTGATGACCGACAAGGGCACCTTCGTCATCAACGGCACCGAGCGCGTGGTCGTGTCGCAGCTCGTCCGCTCGCCGGGCGTCTACTTCGAGCGCTCCGCGGACAAGACGTCCGACAAGGACATCTACACCGCCAAGATCATCCCCTCCCGCGGCGCCTGGCTCGAGTTCGAGGTCGACAAGCGCGACATGGTCGGCGTCCGGCTCGACCGCAAGCGCAAGCAGAACGTCACGGTGCTGCTCAAGGCACTCGGCTGGACCGAGGAGCAGATCCGCGAGGAGTTCGGCGAGTACGACTCGATGATGCAGACGCTGGAGAAGGACCACACCTCCGGCCAGGACGACGCGCTCCTCGACATCTACCGCAAGCTCCGCCCGGGCGAGCCGCCGACGCGCGAGGCCGCGCAGACGCTGCTGGACAACTACTACTTCAACGGCAAGCGCTACGACCTGGCGAAGGTCGGCCGCTACAAGATCAACAAGAAGCTGGGCCTGCAGGAGGCGTTCGACCAGCAGACGCTGACGATCGACGACATCGTGTCGACGATCAAGTTCCTGGTCGCGCTGCACGACGGGCGCAATGAGCTGGAGATGCCGGCGGGACCCATCGAGGTGCGCGCCGACGACATCGACCACTTCGGCAACCGCCGCATGCGCACCGTCGGCGAGCTGATCCAGAACCAGCTGCGCACCGGCCTGGCCCGCATGGAGCGGGTGGTCCGCGAGCGGATGACCACCCAGGACGTCGAGGCGATCACGCCGCAGAGCCTGATCAACATCCGACCGGTGGTGGCGGCGCTGAAGGAGTTCTTCGGCACCTCCCAGCTCTCACAGTTCATGGACCAGACCAACCCGATCGCGGGGCTGACCCACAAGCGCCGGCTCTCCGCGCTCGGCCCGGGTGGTCTCTCCCGCGACCGCGCGGGCTTCGAGGTGCGTGACGTGCACCCGTCGCACTACGGCCGCATGTGCCCGATCGAGACCCCCGAGGGTCCGAACATCGGTCTGATCGGCTCGCTCGCCACGTTCGGCCGGATCAACCCGTTCGGGTTCGTGGAGACGCCGTACCGCAAGGTCGAGGGCGGCCAGGTCACCGACAAGGTCGACTACCTCACCGCGGACGAGGAGGACCGCTACGTCATCGCGCAGGCCAACGCCGCGCTGACCGAGGACGGCCGCTTCGCCGAGGAGCGGGTGCTGGTTCGCCAGCGCGAGAACGAGGTCGACGTCGTCCCCGCCGAGGACGTCGACTACATGGACGTCTCGCCGCGCCAGATGGTGTCGGTCGCGACGGCCCTGATCCCGTTCCTCGAGCACGACGACGCCAACCGGGCGCTGATGGGCTCGAACATGCAGCGCCAGGCCGTGCCGCTGATCAAGAGCGACGCTCCGCTCGTGGGCACCGGCATGGAGTTCCGGGCCGCCGTCGACGCCGGTGACGTGGTCACCGCGGAGAAGCCGGGCGTGGTGACCGAGGTGTCCGCGGAGGCCGTCGAGGTGATGCAGGACGACGGCACCTACCGGACCTACAGGATGCAGAAGTTCAGCCGCTCCAACCAGGGCACCTGCATCAACCAGCGTCCGCTCGTGTCGGAGGGCCAGCGCCTCGAGGTGGGCAGCCCGATCGCCGACGGCCCGTGCACCGACGACGGCGAGATGGCGCTGGGGTCGAACCTGCTTGTCGCCTTCATGCCGTGGCAGGGCCACAACTACGAGGACGCCATCATCCTGTCCCAGCGCCTGGTGCAGCAGGACGTCCTCACCTCGATCCACATCGAGGAGCACGAGGTCGACGCCCGTGACACCAAGCTGGGTCCGGAGGAGATCACCCGCGACATCCCGAACGTCAGCGAGGAGATGCTCGCCGACCTCGACGAGCGCGGCATCATCCGGATCGGTGCGGAGGTCACCACCGGGGACATCCTGGTCGGCAAGGTGACGCCGAAGGGTGAGACCGAGCTGACCCCGGAGGAGCGGCTGCTGCGGGCCATCTTCGGCGAGAAGGCCCGCGAGGTCCGTGACACCTCGATGAAGGTCCCGCACGGTGAGTCCGGCACGGTCATCGGCGTCCGCGTGTTCGACCGCGAGGAGGGCGACGAGCTGCCTCCGGGCGTCAACCAGCTGGTCCGCGTCTACGTCGCCCAGAAGCGCAAGATCTCCGTGGGCGACAAGCTCGCCGGCCGGCACGGCAACAAGGGCGTGATCTCCAAGATCCTGCCCGTGGAGGACATGCCGTTCATGGAGGACGGCACGCCGGTCGACGTGGTGCTGAACCCGCTGGGCGTGCCCGGCCGCATGAACATCGGCCAGATCCTCGAGATCCACCTCGGGTGGCTGGCCAAGTCCGGCTGGCAGGTCGAGGGCGACGACGAGGACTGGAAGCAGCGCCTGATCGCCATCCACGCCGAGTCGGCGGAGGCCGACACCAACGTGGCGACCCCGGTGTTCGACGGCGCCAAGGAGGACGAGATCACGGGGCTGCTCGCCTCGGCCCGGCCGAACCGCGACGGCGTGCGCCTGGTCGGGGAGAACGGCAAGGCGCGGCTGTTCGACGGCCGCTCGGGCGAGCCGTTCCCGGACCCGGTCTCCGTGGGCTACATGTACATCCTCAAGCTGCACCACCTCGTCGACGACAAGATCCACGCGCGCTCGACGGGTCCGTACTCGATGATCACCCAGCAGCCGCTCGGCGGTAAGGCCCAATTCGGTGGCCAGCGCTTCGGTGAGATGGAGGTCTGGGCGATGGAGGCGTACGGCGCCGCCTACGCCTTGCAGGAGCTCCTGACCATCAAGTCGGACGACGTCCCGGGTCGCGTGAAGGTCTACGAGGCGATCGTGAAGGGCGAGAACATCCCCGACTCCGGCATCCCGGAGTCGTTCAAGGTGCTCGTCAAGGAGATGCAGTCGCTCTGTCTCAACGTCGAGGTGTTGTCGCAGGACGGCACCGCGATCGAGATGCGCGACGCGGAGGAGGACGTCTTCCGTGCCGCCGAGGAGCTCGGCATCGACCTGTCGCGCCGCGAGCCCAGCAGCGTCGAAGAAGTGTGAGCCATCCCCGCGGAGCTCTCCCTGCCCTGCTCGGGGAGCTCCGCGGATCCGGGCACCGGGCGCCATCGCCCGGGTTCCCGGCTCACTCCACCAGCCTTGATCACTGATTCGAAAACACGAGGAAAGAAGCCACTGTGCTCGACGTGAACTTCTTCGACCAGCTGAAGATCGGCCTGGCCACCGCGGACGAGATCCGCGCGTGGAGCCACGGCGAGGTCAAGAAGCCGGAGACGATCAACTACCGCACGCTCAAGCCCGAGCGCGACGGACTCTTCTGCGAGAAGATCTTCGGTCCCACCCGGGACTGGGAGTGCTACTGCGGCAAGTACAAGCGCGTGCGCTTCAAGGGCATCATCTGTGAGCGCTGCGGCGTCGAGGTGACGCGCTCGAAGGTCCGCCGCGAGCGGATGGGCCACATCGAGCTCGCCGCGCCCGTGACCCACATCTGGTACTTCAAGGGCGTGCCGAGCCGCCTCGGCTACCTGCTCGACCTGGCCCCGAAGGACCTGGAGAAGGTCATCTACTTCGCGGCGTACATGATCACCCACGTCGACGAGGAGGCGCGGCACCGCGACCTCTCCTCGCTCGAGGCGAAGGTGGGCATGGAGCGCGAGCGCCTGGAGAAGCGCCGCGACAGCCAACTCGACGAGCGGGCCAAGAAGCTCGAGGAGGACCTCGCCGCCCTCGAGGCCGAGGGCGCGAAGGCCGACGCGCGCCGCAAGGTCAAGGACGGCGCCGAGCGCGAGCTCAAGCAGGTCCGCGACCGCGCGCAGCGCGAGCTCGACCGTCTCGAGGAGGTCTGGAGCCGGTTCAAGAACCTCAAGGTCCAGGACCTCGAGGGCGACGAGATGCTCTACCGCGAGATGAAGAACTGGTTCGGCAAGTACTTCGAGGGCCACATGGGGGCCGCGGCGATCCAGAAGCGCCTCGAGTCCTTCGACCTCGACGCCGAGGTGGAGGCGCTGCGGGAGACCATCGCGACCGGCAAGGGCCAGCGCAAGGTCCGCGCGCTGAAGCGCCTGAAGGTCGTCGACGCCTTCCGCAAGGCCGGCAACAGCCCCGAGGGCATGGTGCTCGACGCCATCCCGGTCATCCCGCCGGACCTGCGTCCGATGGTGCAGCTCGACGGTGGCCGCTTCGCGACCTCCGACCTCAACGACCTGTACCGCCGGGTGATCAACCGCAACAACCGCCTCAAGCGGCTGCTCGACCTCGGTGCGCCCGAGATCATCGTCAACAACGAGAAGCGGATGCTCCAGGAGGCCGTCGACTCGCTGTTCGACAACGGCCGGCGTGGTCGTCCCGTGACCGGTCCGGGCAACCGGCCGCTCAAGTCGCTGTCCGACATGCTCAAGGGCAAGCAGGGTCGCTTCCGTCAGAACCTGCTCGGCAAGCGTGTCGACTACTCCGGCCGCTCGGTCATCGTGGTCGGCCCGCAGCTGAAGCTGCACCAGTGCGGTCTGCCCAAGCAGATGGCGCTCGAGCTGTTCAAGCCGTTCGTGATGAAGCGCCTGGTCGACCTGAACCACGCGCAGAACATCAAGAGCGCCAAGCGGATGGTCGAGCGTGCGCGTCCGGTCGTGTGGGACGTGCTGGAGGAGGTCATCACCGAGCACCCGGTGCTGCTCAACCGGGCGCCCACCCTGCACCGGCTGGGCATCCAGGCCTTCGAGCCGCAGCTGATCGAGGGCAAGGCCATCCAGATCCACCCGCTCGTCTGCTCGGCGTTCAACGCCGACTTCGACGGTGACCAGATGGCCGTGCACCTGCCGCTGTCCGCAGAGGCGCAGGCCGAGGCGCGCATCCTGATGCTGTCGACGAACAACATCCTCAAGCCGTCCGACGGCCGCCCGGTGACCATGCCGACGCAGGACATGATCATCGGCCTGTTCTTCCTCACCCGTGAGGTGGACCAGGAGCTGCCGGGCGACGGGCGTGCGTTCGCGTCGACCTCCGAGGCGATCATGGCCTTCGACCGCGGCGAGATCCTGCTGCAGAGCAAGGTCAAGATCCGGTTCAAGGACGTCGTACCGCCGGTCGGCACCCCGCTGCCGGAGGGCTGGACGCAGGGCGAGTCGCTGACCATGGAGACGACCCTGGGCCGCGCTCTGTTCAACGAGACGCTGCCGGTGGACTACGCCTTCGTGAACTACGAGGTCGGCAAGAAGCAGCTCGGGGTGATCGTCAACGACCTGGCCGAGCGCTACAGCAAGGTCCAGGTGGCGGCAGCTCTGGACGCGCTGAAGGACACCGGGTTCCACTGGGCGACGCGCTCGGGTGTGACCGTCTCCATCGAGGACGTCGTCACCCCGCCACGCAAGGCGGAGATCCTGGAGAGCTTCGAGGAGCAGGCCAAGAAGGTCCAGAAGCAGTTCGAGCGCGGTCTGATCACCGACGACGAGCGCCGGCAGGAGCTCATCGAGATCTGGACGCAGGCGTCGAACAAGGTCGCCGACGAGCTCGAGACCACGTTCGACAAGCAGAACCCGATCTACATGATGGTGCACTCCGGTGCCCGCGGAAACATGATGCAGGTCCGGCAGATCGCGGCGATGCGCGGCCTGGTGGCCAACCCGAAGGGCGACATCATCCCGCGGCCGATCAAGTCGAACTTCCGTGAGGGCCTGTCGGTGCTGGAGTACTTCATCTCCACGCACGGTGCTCGCAAGGGTCTGGCCGACACCGCGCTGCGCACCGCCGACTCGGGGTACCTGACCCGTCGTCTGGTGGACGTGTCGCAGGACGTCATCATCCGCGAGCACGACTGCGGCACCGAGCGCGGTCTGCCCAAGCGGATCGGCGTCAAGGACATCGACGGGGTCGTGGTCAAGGACGAGAACGCCGAGACCGCGGCGTACGCCCGGTCCGCGGCCGTGGACATCCTGCACCCGGAGACCGGCGAGCTGCTCGCCACCGCGGGTGAGGACCTCGGCGACGTCAAGATCAACGAGCTCGTCGCGGCCGGGATCGAGGAGGTCAAGGTCCGGTCGGTCCTCACCTGCGAGGCCCGCACCGGCACCTGCGCGAAGTGCTACGGGCGCTCGCTGGCCACCGGGAAACTGGTCGACATCGGCGAGGCCGTCGGCATCATCGCCGCACAGTCCATCGGTGAGCCGGGCACGCAGCTGACCATGCGTACCTTCCACACCGGTGGCGTCGCCTCCGCGGACGACATCACGCAGGGTCTGCCCCGTGTGGTCGAGCTCTTCGAGGCACGCACCCCGAAGGGCCGCGCCCCGATCACCGAGGCCGCCGGACGGGTGGAGATCGAGGAGACCGAGAAGGCCAAGAAGGTCCTCGTCACGCCCGACGACGGCTCGGAGGTCCAGGAGTACCCGGTCAGCAAGCGTTCCCGCCTGCTGGTCGCCGACGGCGACCACGTGGAGGTGGGCCAGAAGCTGACCCAGGGCACCGAGGACCCCCAGGACGTGCTGCGCGTGCTGGGTGTCCGCAAGGCGCAGGAGCACCTGGTGGACGAGGTCCAGGCGGTGTACCGCAGCCAGGGTGTGTCGATCCACGACAAGCACATCGAGATCATCGTGCGGCAGATGCTGCGCCGGGTCCTGGTGCTCGAGCAGGGTGACACCGAGCTGCTGCCGTCGGAGCTGGTGGACCGGGTCCTCTTCGAGGAGCAGAACCGCAAGGTGGTCTCCGAGGGCGGCAAGCCGGCCGCGGGCCGTCCGCAGCTGATGGGCATCACGAAGGCGTCGCTGGCCACCGAGTCGTGGCTGTCGGCGGCCTCCTTCCAGGAGACGACGCGCGTCCTCACTGACGCGGCGATCCACGGCAAGTCCGACTCGCTGCGTGGCCTGAAGGAGAACGTGATCATCGGAAAGCTGATCCCGGCCGGTACCGGCCTCGAGCGGTACCGCAACATCCGGGTGGAGCCGACCGAGGAGGCGCGTGCGAACGCCTACTCCGTCACCGGCTACGGAGACTACGACTACGACTTCGGCGCCAACGCCGGAGGCCAGGCCGTGGCACTCGACGACTTCGACTTCGGCTCCTACCAGAGCTGAGCTCGAACCGCCGGCAGGGCAAGGGCCCCGCGACCCTCGTGGTCGCGGGGCCCTTCCGCGTCTGCGAGGCGGCGCTACCCGCCCTGCCGGAGACGCCGGCGCCAGGTCTCCACGGGGTTCACCACGAGGGCGAGCCGATCGGCGACCGGCGGCCAGGCCAACAGCAGCGCGAGCGGCACCGCGAAGGCGGGTACGGCGACCAGGGCACGCACCGGGTGCACGTGGGCCCATCCCGCGAACCCGGCGTAGTCGACTCCCTTCATCACGAAGCCGTGGCACAGGTAGACGACCAGCGACGCGGCGCCCAGGCGGGTGAACCAGTGGCGATCGTGCGGGAGCAGCGCGAGGAAGGCCACGCTGAGGACGGCGGAGATGAGCAGGTGCAGCGCGCGCACCTCCAGGCCGCCGGCAACGCTCAGCCCCATCCCGGCGTACCCGTCGCGCCAGTAGAGCCAGTCGTGGCCGATCGTGGCCCCGATGTACGGCGCCCACGCCAGCGCTCCTGCGACCGGGACCACGGCCGCGAGCCGGACCGCCGGGCGCTGCAGCAGCGCGAGGTGCTCGGGGCGGGCGCGAAGCCCGAGCACGAAGAACGGCAACAGGGACATGGCCCGCTGCACGTCCAGCGCGTGTCCGGAGGTGAGCCCGCCGGCGAGGCTCACCGCGACCGCGACCGGTAGCGCGAACGGCAGGCGGATGAGCAGCGGGGTCGCGAGCCGCCACAGGAACAGGGCGCTGAGGTACCACATCAGCCAGTGCGGGTCCCACCAGAGGGTCCCGGGCAGGTTCTCCCCGCCCACGTCGGTGCGGAACAGCGCGAGCAGCCCCTCGAAGAGCACGTAGGGAACGGCGACCGTCGTGACCAGGCGCACCAGGTGCCGGCGGGTGTAGGCGAACGACCGGGACAGGTACCCGGTGACCAGCACGAACGCCGGCACGTGCCACAGGTAGAGGAAGTCGTAGGCCCAGGAGGTGGCCGGCGTGCGCGGGAGCACGGCCCAGCCGTGGCCGACTACCACCAGCGTGACCAGCACGATCTTCGCGTTGTCGAACAGCGGGTCGCGACGCCGCCGTGGACGCGAGGACGTCGCGTCCACGGTCGGGCGCGGTGACGTGGCGGTGGAGGGCATGGGAGTGCTCCGTCTCTGGGACCTGCACTCCCGTGGTTCCCGGTCGAAACCGGTGCGAAACGGGTGTCAGCGAACAGGTCAGCGGCCGCGGAACGCGGTCACCCCGTCGAGCGTCGGGACGAACACCCAGTCGCCGGCCACCACCTGCGAGGGGAAGTGCGGCATCGGCCCGGCGGCCAGGCGCTGGAGGACCGAACCATCGGACAGGCGGAGCACCACCAGGTCACCGCTGCCCTCGTCGGCGACGTACACCCGGTGGCCCGCGACCACGGGCGAGGAGTAGACGCCCTGAGCGGTCCATCCCCACCGCAACCGGGAGGGGCTCACCCGGAGCGCGCGCACCGCGCCCTCGCCCTTGCACGGCATCAGCACCGTGCTGCCCACCACGGCGGCGCCCCCGAAAGCCGTGCAGCCGTCGAGGTGCGCGACCGCGGAGCCCACCCCGCCGAGGGTGGGGCGCAGCAGGTAGACCGTTCCGCGCTTGCCGGCGATGACCACCCGATCGGCCGCGGGCACCACGACCGGGGCGGACGACCCCAGGTCCACGTCGCCGGCGTTGTCGTCACGCCAGCCCGCCGGGGCGAACACCGACTGTCGGCGCAACCGGACGGGGCTCAGCTCGATCACCGAGTCGCTGCCGTCCCACCGGCCTTGCGCCTCGGCGCCGTTCCCGCTCGAGACGTACACCGTTCCGCGCGTGCTGCGCACCGGTCCGGGAGTCGCCCAGATGCCGCCTTCTCGTGCGGTGGGCACCGCGTAGTGGTAGGTGGGACCCTGGCCGTCGGTCGGCACGGAGGTGACGTAGCCGACGTAGTTGCCACAGTCGCCGGCCAGGCCGCCGAAGGCGGTGAGCACGCGACCGCGCACCACCAGCAGGGCCGCACGCTGCTGCTCCGCGGTGCGGTCCCGGTGCGGCAGCACGTCGAGGCTTCGGTGCCATCTGCGCGCCCCGGTGCGCGGGTCGAGCGCCCAGAGCGTGTGGTGCCCGCCCCGGGTCTCGGCAGCCACGAACAGGCTGCGGGTGCGCCGGTCGTAGGCCGGGGTCCCGGTGACGCCCAGCGGGTCGATGTTGCCGCATGGCAGCCCCGACAGCGGTTGCGGAGCACCCAGCCGGGTGCGCCAGCGCACCTTCCCGGTGCGGGCGTGCAGGCCGTACACCTCGTTGCGCTCGGTGGCCACCACGACCGTGGCTCCGATGACCAGCGGCTCGCCGTAGACGGCGCCGCCGAGGGAGCGCGCCCAGCCGCGCTGCAGCGGGCCGGTCGGCCCGGAGGCCACGTGTCCCGAACGCCGGCCGTCGTGGTGGTAGGTCGGCCAGGCGGCGAGGTCGGTCGGCCCGTGCGCGGCCGGCGGTTGGTCCTGGCTGCCACCGGCGCATCCGGCCGCGGCGAGCAGCAGTGCGGCGGAGGCGAGCGCGAGTCGCGGGGTCACCTGCCGATGATGCGCCGCCGCGGCCCCGGCTGGCGACCGGTGGGGGACAGTCGTCGGTACGGCCGGCCCTACACTCGGGCGCATGGACGAGGACGCCGCCCTGCCGCGCCGGCAGCGCATCGCGGCGTACGCCCTGCTCACCCGCGACGACGAGGTGCTCCTCACCCGGATGTCGGACCGGACCCGGATCGAGGGCCGCTGGACCCTTCCGGGCGGCGGGGTGGACCACGGAGAGGACCCTCGTGACGCCCTGCGCCGCGAGATCTACGAGGAGACCGGCCTGCAGGCCGAGCCGGGGCGGATCCTCGACGTGCACGCCACCCACTTCACCGGCGCCCGCGCCGACGGGCTGGTGGAGGACTACCATGGCATCCACCTGATCTTCGAGGCCGCGCTGTCCGAAGGGTCGCAGGACGTGATCCCGCACGTGGTGGAGGAGGACAGCTCCACCGACCACGCCGAGTGGATGCCGGTGGAGAAGGCGCTGACGCTGGACCTGCTCGGGGCCGCCCGCCACGCGCTGTCGCTGCTCACCTGACGTGTCGGTGCCGGGCGGCGCCGGGGAGTCGTGAGACTCCGAGAGGGGACGTCGAGGGGGCGGCCTAGACTCGCCGGTGCATCCGCCCACCCACGTGTTGGAGGCCTTTCGTGCACCACGCTCCTGCCGATCCCGAGTCGGTGTTCACCTACGGTGCCCCCCAGCTCAAGTTCGGGTCCGGGGCGTCGGACGAGATCGGGCACGACCTCTCCGGGTACGGCGTGCGCCGCGTGCTGGTGATCACCGACCCGGGCGTGGCCGCCACCGGCCACCCGCAGCGGGTCGCGGAGCAGATGGCGGGCTTCGGGATCGAGGCACACGTGTTCGACCGCGCGCACGTGGAGCCCACCGACGCCAGCCTGGTCGAGGCCGTGGAGCACGCCCGTGCCACCGGCCCGTGGGACGCGTTCGTCGCCGTCGGCGGCGGCTCGGCGATCGACACCGCGAAGGCGGTCAACCTGCTCACCACCAACCCCGGCGAGCTGATGGACTACGTCAACGTGCCTGTCGGCAAGGGCGTGCCGCCGGTCAACGCCCTCGCTCCGCTGGTCGCGGTGCCCACGACCACGGGCACCGGCAGCGAGAGCACGACCATCTGTGTGCTCGACGTACTCGCGCAGAAGGTCAAGACCGGCATCAGCCACCCGCGGCTGCGCCCCACTCTCGCGGTCGTGGACCCGCGGCTGACCCGAACCCAGCCGCCGGGCGTGACCGCGGCCTGCGGTATGGACATCCTCTGCCACGCGTTGGAGAGCTGGACCGCGCGTCCCTACGACTCCTACGAGCGCAAGCGGCCCGAGCAGCGGGTGCCCTACTGCGGTGCGAACCCGATCGCGGACATGTGGTCGGAGAAGGCGATGTGCCTGCTCGCGGGTGCCTTCCGGACGGCGGTGCACCGCGGCGAGGACGACGAGGCCCGCGCGCAGATGGCGATGGCCGCGACGTTCGCCGGGCTCGGCTTCGGCAACGCCGGGGTGCACATCCCGCACGCCAACGCCTACCCCATCGCCGGCCGCGTCGGGGACTTCCATCCTCGCGACTACCCCGCGGACGAGCCGATGGTCCCGCACGGCATGGCCGTGTCCCTCACCGCCCCGGAGGCGTTCCGGTTCACCTTCGAGGCCGACCCGGAGCGGCACGTGCGCGCGGCCGAGATCCTCGCCCCGGGTGCGGAGCGACCGGACGACCTGCGCGACTTCCTACCCCGGGTGGTCAGCGACCTGATGCGCGACATCGGCATCCCGAACGGCCTCGGCGAGGTGGGGTACGACGAGAGCGACGTCCCCGATCTCGTGGAGGGCACGCTGAAGCAGCAGCGGCTGCTCGCCACCGCCCCCCGGGAGGCCTCCGAGGAGGAGCTCGCCGGGATCCTCCGGAGGTCCCTGACCCTGTGGTGACCTCCCACGAGCTCGAAGGCGAGCTGCGCGCCGCCGGCCTCGCCGAGGTGGACGGCTCCTCGCTCGCCCGGGCGATGTACTCCGCCGACGCCTCGCTCTACCGAGTCCCGCCCCAGGTGGTCGTCCGACCGCGCGACGTCGACGAGGTCCTTGCCACCGTGACCGTCGCCCGGGCGACCGGGACCCCGCTGACCATGCGCGGCGCGGGCACGTCCATCGCCGGCAACGCGGTCGGGCCCGGCATCGTCGTGGACACCGCCCGGCACCTCAACCGGGTGCGTTCGGTCGACCCCGAGGCCCGCGCGGCACACGTGGACCCGGGCGTCGTGCACGCGCGCCTGCAACGTGAAGCCGTGCGCCACGGGCTGCGCTTCGGCCCGGACCCGTCCACGCACACCCGCTGCACCATCGGCGGGATGATCGGCAACAACGCCTGCGGCTCCCGGGCACTGGGCTACGGCCGCACCGCCGACAACGTGCTGGCGCTCGACGTGGTGACGGGCACGGGGGAGCGGCTCACCCTCGGCCCTGAGCGCCCCGGCTCGGCGCTGCTCGACGGCCTCGACCGGCTCGTCGAGGCGAACCTGGCCACGATCCGTCGCGAGTTCGGGCGGTTCGCCCGGCAGGTCTCCGGATACAGCCTCGAGCACCTTCTGCCCGAGAACGACCGCGCCGTGCACCGGTTCCTGGTAGGCAGCGAGGGCACGCTCGCGGTGGTGCTCGGGGCCACCGTGCGGCTCGTGCAGGACGCACCGCACCGGGCGCTGGCGGTGCTGGGCTACCCGTCGATGGCCGAGGCCGCCGACGCCGTCCCGGGGCTGCTCGGGCACCGGCTGGTGGCCTGCGAGGGTCTCGACTCCCGGATCGTGGACGTGGTACGGCGGGGCGCGGGCGCGTCGGTGCCCGGCCTGCCGCGCGGTGAGGGCTGGCTGTTCGCCGAGGTCACCGGCGCCACCCGGGAGGAGGCGCTCGACGCCGCCGCCCGGGTCGCCGCGGACGCCGGCGCGGTCGACGTACGCCTGGTGGCGGACCCCGCGGAGATGGCCTCGCTGTGGCGCATCCGCGAGGACGGCGCCGGCCTGGCCGCGCGCAGCCTCTCCCGGCCCGCGCACGCCGGCTGGGAGGACGCCGCGGTCCCGCCGCAGCGGCTGGGGGAGTACCTCCGCGGCTTCGACGCGCTGCTGGGCGAGTACGCCCTCGACGGCGTCCCCTACGGCCACTTCGGCGACGGGTGCGTCCACGTGCGCATCGACTTCGAGCTCGAGGACTTGGCCGGACGGGACCGGTTCCGCGCGTTCGTGGAGGCCGCGGCGGACCTGGCCGCCTCGCTCGGCGGCAGCTTCTCCGGCGAGCACGGCGACGGACGGGCCCGCTCGGAGCTGCTCCCGCGGATGTACTCCGCCGACGCCCTCGCGCTCTTCGCGCAGGTCAAGCGACTCTTCGACCCCGCGGACGTGCTCAACCCCGGGGTGCTGGTCGACCCCGCGCCGTTCGACGCGGACCTGCGGCTGGGGGAGCGGCTGGCCGAGCCTCCGCACCTGGTCCGGCTGCCGCATGACGGGGGTTCGATGGTGCGCGCCGTGCACCGCTGCACCGGCGTGGGGAAGTGCGTCGCGGACAACACCGGCGCGGGCGGCGTGATGTGCCCCTCGTTCCAGGCCACCCGCAACGAGAAGGACTCCACCCGAGGCCGCGCCCGGGTTCTCCAGGAGATGCTCAACGGCGGACTGGTCCGCGAGGGCTGGTCCTCCCCGGAGGTGCACGAGGCGCTGGACCTGTGCCTGGCGTGCAAGGGCTGCGCGAGCGACTGTCCGACCGGGGTGGACATGGCGACGTACAAGGCGGAGGCGCTGCACCAGCGCTACCGCCGCCGGCTGCGCCCGCGCAGCCACTACGCCCTCGGCCAGCTGCCGCGGTGGGCGCGGCTCACCGGCCGGCTTGCGCCGGTGGCCAACCGCGCGCTACGGCTGCCGGCCGTGCAACGGCTGGCCAAGAGCGCCGCCGGCGTCGACCAGCGGCGCGGGCTGCCGGCCTTCTCGCCCACGAGCCTGCGTCGGTGGGCGCGGCGCCGGTCCTGGCCGCAGGCGCCGGACGTGGTGATCTGGGCCGACTCCTTCACCGATGCCTTCGCCTCCGAGGCGGGACAGGCGGCGGTCCGCGTCCTGGAGCGCGCCGGCCTGCGCGTCGGCATCGTCGAGCGCACCGCCTGCTGCGGACTGACCTGGATCAGCACCGGCCAGCTTGACGCCGCCCGGCGCCTCGTGGAGCACGCCGTGGCGACCCTGCACCCGTACGTCGCCGCGGGCGCGCTCGTGGTCGGCCTCGAGCCGTCCTGCCTGGCCACGCTCCGCTCGGATGCCCTCGAGCTCAGCGCCGACCCGCGGGCTGCCGAGGTGGCCGCGGCCACGCGCACGCTCGCGGAGGTGCTGCAGGGCCTGCCCGGCTGGGAGCCGCCGCGCCTGGACGGCACCGAGATCGTCGTGCAGCCGCACTGCCACCACGCGAGTGTGCTGGGCTGGCAGGCCGATGCGGCGCTGCTCGCCCGCACCGGCGCGCACGTCACCCGGGTCGGCGGGTGCTGCGGGCTCGCCGGCAACTTCGGCGTGGAGGAGGGCCACTACGAGGTCTCCGTGGCGGTCGCCGAGCACGCCCTGCTGCCCGCAGTACGACGGGCCGGGCCGGCCGCCGTGGTGCTCGCCGACGGGTTCTCCTGCCGCACCCAGCTGGCCGACCTGGCCGACGTCCCCGCCGTGCACCTGGCGCAGCTGCTGGACCGGCTCGAGACCGCCGACGGCACGGCGCGCAGGCCTGCGTGAAACCCCATACCGCATCTGCCGGGACTCGTTTTGCGTCTGCATCGGCGAGCCGGTAATCTTTTTCATCGTGCCTGGGCTAGCCAGGCCATCATGCGTGCTCGAACCTGACTCGCATGGCTGCGCTCGCAGCGATCGTTCGAGGCTCCCACCGCCCGCAGTGTCCGGTGGTGGCCTGTGGTCCGGGAGACACGCCCGACCGCGGGGTGGCCTCGGTGGCGGCGCGCAGCCGGCGGACCGCTCGGGTGGCGCAGACCACGGACAGCAGCCAGTAAGAAGCCAGTACTCATAAAGCGAAGGGGAACCACGCGGTGCCCACCATCCAGCAGTTGGTCCGCAAGGGCCGCCAGGACAAGGTGTCGAAGAACAAGACGCCCGCTCTGAAGGGTTCGCCCCAGCGACGCGGCGTGTGCACGCGTGTCTACACCACCACCCCCAAGAAGCCGAACTCCGCGCTGCGCAAGGTCGCTCGTGTGCGGCTCTCCAGCGGCATCGAGGTCACCGCGTACATCCCCGGCGTCGGCCACAACCTGCAGGAGCACTCCATCGTGCTGGTCCGCGGCGGTCGTGTGAAGGACCTCCCCGGTGTTCGCTACAAGATCATCCGCGGTTCGCTCGACACCCAGGGCGTGAAGAACCGCAAGCAGGCGCGCAGCCGCTACGGCGCGAAGAAGGAGAAGAGCTGATGCCTCGCAAGGGTCCCGCCCCGAAGCGTCCGATCGACGTCGACCCGGTCTACGGAAGCCAGGTCGTCACGCAGCTGGTGAGCAAGGTGCTGCAGGACGGCAAGAAGCAGACCGCTCAGCGCATCGTCTACACGGCGCTGGAGGGCTGCCGCGACAAGACCGGCACCGACCCGGTCGTCACGCTCAAGCGCGCCCTGGACAACGTGCGTCCCGCCCTCGAGGTGCGCAGCCGTCGCGTCGGTGGCGCCACCTACCAGGTGCCCGTGGAGGTCCGGGGTTCCCGGCAGACCACGCTGGCGCTGCGCTGGCTGGTCAGCTACGCGCAGGCTCGCCGTGAGAAGACCATGGCCGAGCGCCTCATGAACGAGATCCTCGACGCCTCCAACGGCCTCGGCGCCGCGGTGAAGCGTCGCGAGGACACCCACAAGATGGCCGAGTCCAACAAGGCCTTCGCGCACTACCGCTGGTGATCCGGCGGGCGTGGCGGAAATACGCCGGACGCCCGATCCGTTGAGATGGCGGGACGTTCACGAGACGACCCGTCCTGCCGCTGGCCGGCTTTGATCACACACCCAGTTACAAGCTCCCGAGGGGAACACCACCGAAGTGGCTGTCGACATCACCACCGACCTCAAGAAGGTCCGCAACATCGGCATCATGGCGCACATCGATGCCGGTAAGACCACCACCACCGAGCGGATCCTGTTCTACACCGGTATCAACTACAAGATCGGTGAGGTCCACGAGGGCGCAGCCACGATGGACTGGATGGAGCAGGAGCAGGAGCGCGGCATCACCATCACCTCCGCCGCGACCACCTGCTGGTGGAAGGACCACCAGATCAACATCATCGACACGCCCGGCCACGTGGACTTCACCGTCGAGGTCGAGCGCTCGCTGCGCGTGCTCGACGGCGCGGTGGCCGTGTTCGACGGCGTCGCCGGCGTGGAGCCGCAGTCGATGACCGTCTGGCGCCAGGCGAACAAGTACTCCGTCCCCCGGATGTGCTTCGTCAACAAGCTCGACCGCACCGGTGCGGACTTCTTCCGCTGCGTCGACATGATCGTCGACCGGCTGAACTCGACGCCGCTGGTGCTGCAGCTGCCGATCGGCGCCGAGTCCGACTTCCTCGGTGTGGTGGATCTGGTCGGCATGCGCGCGCTCACCTGGCGCGGCGAGACCAAGATCGGTGAGGACTACGAGGTCGAGGAGATCCCGGCCGACATGGCCGAGCAGGCCGCCGAGTGGCGCGAGCGCCTCCTCGAGACCCTGGCCGAGGCCGACGACACCATCATGGAGAAGTACCTCGAGGGCGAGGAGCTCTCCGTGCAGGAGGTCGAGGACGCGATCCGTCGCGCCACCCTCGCCGACAAGATCAACCCGGTGCTGTGCGGCACCGCGTTCAAGAACAAGGGCGTCCAGCCGCTGCTCGACGCGGTCGTGAAGTACCTTCCCAACCCGCTCGACGTCGGCTCGATCCACGGCCACAAGGTCGGTGACGAGGAGACCGAGCTGCTGCGCCGTCCCAGCGAGGAGGAGCCGTTCGCCGGCCTCGCCTTCAAGATCGCGGCTGACCCGCACCTGGGCAAGCTGACCTACGTCCGCGTCTACTCCGGGAAGCTGGAGGCCGGTCAGACCGTCCTCAACTCCGTCAAGGGGAAGAAGGAGCGGATCGGCAAGATCTACCAGATGCACGCGAACAAGCGTGAGGAGATCGCCTCCGTCGGCGCCGGGCAGATCGTCGCGGTGATGGGCCTGAAGGACACCACCACCGGGGAGACGCTCTGCGTGCAGAACGACCCGGTCGTCCTGGAGTCGATGACCTTCCCCGCCCCGGTGATCGAGGTCGCGATCGAGCCCAAGACCAAGGGCGACCAGGAGAAGCTCTCCATCGCGATCCAGCGGCTCTCCGAGGAGGACCCGACCTTCACGGTCAAGACCGACGAGGAGACCGGGCAGACCATCATCGCGGGGATGGGTGAGCTCCACCTCGAGGTGCTCGTCGACCGGATGAAGCGCGAGTTCCGCGTCGAGGCGACCGTCGGCAAGCCGCAGGTGGCCTACCGCGAGACGATCCGCAAGAAGGTGGAGAAGCACTCCTACACCCACAAGAAGCAGACGGGTGGCTCGGGCCAGTTCGCGAAGGTCATCATCAGCATCGAGCCGAGCGTCGACCCGGAGACGGGCGCCGGCGCAGGCTACGAGTTCGTGAACAACGTGACCGGTGGTCGCGTGCCCCGCGAGTACATCCCGTCGGTGGACCAGGGTGCCCAGGAGGCCATGGAGTTCGGCGTGCTCGCCGGCTACCCCATGGTGGACGTCAAGGTCACGCTCGAGGACGGCGCCTACCACGAGGTCGACTCCTCCGAGCTCGCGTTCAAGCTCGCCGGCAACCAGGCCTTCAAGGAGGCCGCCCGGATGGCCAAGCCGGTGCTGCTCGAGCCGATGTTCGCGGTCGAGGTGACCACGCCGGAGAACTTCCTCGGCGACGTGATCGGGGACATCAACTCCCGTCGCGGGCAGGTCCAGTCCATGTTCGAGCGGTCGGGTGACCGGGTCGTCGAGGCTCTGGTTCCGCTGTCAGAGATGTTCGGGTACGTTGGCGATCTGAGGTCCAAGACCTCCGGTCAGGCGTCGTACTCGATGGAGTTCGACTCGTACGCCGAGGTTCCGCAGAACGTCGCCGACGAGATCATCAAGAAGGTCCGCGGCGAGTAATCGTCCGGCGTCAGCAAGTCACATCCAGCAGACGAGTCAAGAAACAACCTAGGAGGAGCCCCCGTGGCTAAGGCGAAGTTCGAGCGGACTAAGCCGCACGTCAACATCGGCACCATCGGTCACATCGACCACGGCAAGACGACGTTGACCGCAGCGATCACCAAGGTGCTGCACGACAAGTACCCGGAGCTGAACCCCTTCACGCCGTTCGACGAGATCGACAAGGCCCCGGAGGAGCGTCAGCGCGGTATCACCATCTCGATCGCGCACGTCGAGTACCAGACCGAGAAGCGCCACTACGCCCACGTGGACTGCCCCGGTCACGCCGACTACATCAAGAACATGATCACCGGCGCGGCCCAGATGGACGGCGCGATCCTCGTGGTCGCCGCCACCGACGGCCCGATGCCGCAGACCCGCGAGCACGTGCTGCTCGCCCGCCAGGTGGGCGTGCCCGCGATCGTCGTCGCGCTGAACAAGTGCGACATGGTCGACGACGAGGAGCTCATCGAGCTCGTCGAGATGGAGGTGCGTGAGCTCCTCTCCGAGTACGAGTTCCCCGGCGACGACATCCCGGTGGTCCGGGTTGCTGCCTTCCCGGCGCTCAACGGCGACGAGAAGTGGGCGCAGTCGATCCTCGAGCTGATGGACGCCGTGGACGACTACATCCCGCAGCCGGAGCGCGAGATCGACAAGCCGTTCCTCATGCCCGTCGAGGACGTCTTCACGATCACCGGTCGCGGCACCGTGGTCACCGGCCGCATCGAGCGCGGTGTGATCAAGGTGAACGAGGAGGTCGAGATCGTCGGGATCCGCCCCGGGTCGCAGAAGACCACCGTCACCGGTGTCGAGATGTTCCGCAAGCTGCTCGACGAGGGCCAGGCCGGTGAGAACGTCGGTCTGCTGCTCCGCGGCACCAAGCGCGAGGACGTCGAGCGCGGCATGGTCGTCATCAAGCCGGGCACCACGACCCCGCACACCAACTTCGAGGCCTCGGTCTACATCCTCTCCAAGGAGGAGGGCGGCCGGCACACCCCGTTCTTCAACAACTACCGTCCGCAGTTCTACTTCCGGACCACGGACGTGACGGGTGTCGTGCAGCTCCCCGAGGGCACCGAGATGGTCATGCCGGGCGACAACACCGACATGACGGTCGAGCTGATCCAGCCGATCGCCATGGAGGACGGTCTCCGCTTCGCGATCCGCGAGGGTGGCCGCACCGTGGGTGCGGGCCGCGTCACCAAGATCCTGAAGTGACGCACGGGGCGTGAGCCCCTGCACCACGCCGAGAGGCCCGGTCCGCTTGCGGGCCGGGCCTCTCGCTCATGTCCTGCGGACGTCATACGCCCTGGTGCCTCCGCGACCCGTGCGAGCCGCCCCGTCTATGACGTTCCCGTGGGCGTCATGCGCCCTGGTGCCTCCGGTGGCCGCCTCGCATGACATCGAGCCCCGTGAGAGGAGCATGCGTTGACCCAGCAGAGCGGCGTACGCCCCGCCCGCCCGCACACCGGCCTCACCGAGGACGGCCGGCGCCTGGCCGTGCTCACCACCTACACCCGGCGGGGGAGCAGGCTCAGCGAGACGCAGGCCGCGTCGTGGGAGCGGCGTCACGGCGAATGGTGGATCCCGGACGAGGCGGTCGACGCCCCCGGCTTCGACCTCGCGGACCGGTTCGGCAGGCGCGCGCCGCTGGTGGTGGAGATCGGCTCGGGCAACGGGGAGGCCACGGCCGCGCTCGCCGCAGCCCGCCCGGACCTCGATGTCCTGGCCTTCGAGGTGTGGCGGCCGGGCGTCGCCGAGACGTTCCTGCGCCTCGAGGACGCGGGGGTGAGCAACGTCCGCCTGCTCAGCGTGGACGCCGTCTGGTCGTTGGAGCACCTGATCGGTCCGGGGAGCATCCGTGAGCTGTGGACGTTCTTCCCCGACCCGTGGCCGAAGAAGCGTCATCACCGCCGGCGCCTGGTCAACCCGGCGTTCGCGCACCTGGCCGCGACGCGGCTCGAGCCGGGAGCACGCTGGCGGCTGGCCACCGACTGGCCCGACTACGCGGCCCAGATGGCACGGGTGCTGGCCGCCGAGCCGCTGCTGGCCGACGAGCACGACGGGGCGGCGCCGCGCTGGGAGGAGCGCCCGTTGACCAAGTTCGAGCGACGCGGGCTGCGCGCCGGCCGGCCCGTCACGGACCTGTGCTTCCGCCGCCGTGGCGAGGCGGCGTCGGACGCGTGAGGCCCGGTCCGACCACGGGGCCGCGCGCGTCCCGACGGGGCCGACCGGCTCGATTTGATATAGGCCCCCGGCGTCTGACAAGATAGTCCGGTTGCTCCGGCGGGGTCGCCGGGGCGGGCGACACACTTGACTACTGAACAGGCTTTCCTGAGAGCGGTGGTCGGCGTGTGCGCGCACCGCACCGGGAGACCCTCTTCAGCTCGGCCGCGTGCCGAGTCGCCACTCCAAGACAGATCCGTGTGGGTTCCGTGGTGCGTCCAGCACTCACGACACGCCCGACCGCGGGGGTCGGAGAGGCAGGAGCGAGCCAGTGCGGCCCTCGCGGTCGCAGAAGTCTTAGCGGTACGAGTAGAAGGACGAACTGAGAGCTATGGCGGGACAGAAGATCCGCATCAGGCTCAAGGCCTATGACCACGAGGTGATCGACACCTCGGCGCGCAAGATCGTTGACACGGTCACCCGTACGGGCGCGAAGGTCGCCGGCCCTGTGCCCCTGCCGACCGAGAAGAACGTTTACTGCGTCATCCGCTCGCCCCACAAGTACAAGGACAGCCGCGAGCACTTCGAGATGCGCACCCACAAGCGCCTCATCGACATCATCGACCCCACGCCGAAGACCGTCGACTCGCTGATGCGGCTCGACCTCCCTGCCGGCGTCGACATCGAGATCAAGCTCTGAGTCGGGGACGAGGTCAGTAATCCATGAGCACACTTGAACGCAACGTCCGCGGGCTGCTGGGCACCAAGCTCGGCATGACCCAGACCTGGGACGAGAACAACCGCATCGTGCCCGTGACCGTCATCGCCGCTGCCACGAACGTGGTCACGCAGGTCCGCCGGCCCGACACCGACGGCTACAACGCCGTGCAGATCGGCTTCGGCGAGATCGAGGGCCGCAAGGTCACCAAGCCGCGGGCCGGTCACTTCGCGAAGGCGGGCGTCACGCCCCGCCGGCACCTGGTGGAGATCCGCACGGCGGACGCCGGCGAGTACTCCGTCGGCCAGGAGCTCAGCCCCGAGCTGTTCGCCGTCGGCGACGAGGTCGATGTGACCGGCACCAGCAAGGGCAAGGGCTTCGCCGGCACCATGAAGCGTCACGGCTTCGCCGGCGTGTCCGCCTCGCACGGTGCGCACCGCAACCACCGCAAGCCGGGCTCCATCGGCGCCTGCGCGACCCCGGGTCGCGTCTTCAAGGGCCTCCGCATGGCCGGCCGCATGGGCGCCGAGACCGTGACGACCCAGAACGTCGCCGTGCACGCGGTCGACGTCGAGAAGGGCCTGATCCTGCTCAAGGGAGCCGTGCCCGGCCCCAAGGGCGGCCTGGTCGTCATTCGCTCCGCCGCCAAGTCCAACGCCGCGAAGGAGGCCTGACGATGGCTGCCAAGTCACTGTCCGTGGATCTCCCAGCCGAGATCTTCGACGTCCAGGTCAACATCCCGTTGATCCACCAGGTCGTCGTCGCCCAGCAGGCCGCTGCGCGCCAGGGCACCCATGACACCAAGACCCGTGGCGAGGTGCGCGGCGGTGGCCGCAAGCCCTACAAGCAGAAGGGCACCGGGCGCGCCCGGCAGGGCTCCACCCGCGCACCGCAGTTCGCCGGCGGTGGCACGGTCCACGGCCCGACGCCGCGGAACTACGACCAGCGCACTCCCAAGAAGATGAAGGCGGCCGCGCTGCGCGGCGCCCTGTCGGACCGGGCACGCGCCGGACGCGTGCACGTCGTCGACGCGCTCCTCGAGGGCGACAAGCCGAGCACCAAGGCGGCGCTGGCCAACCTCAACGGGCTGGTCGAGCAGGCTGCCGGTCGCCGGTTCCTGGTGGTGCTCGAGCGGGGCGACGACCTGACGTGGCTGTCGCTGCGCAACGTGGACACCGTCCACATCCTGGCCGTCGACCAGCTCAACACCTACGACGTGCTGCTGTCCGACGACGTGGTCTTCACCAAGGCCGCCTTCGACGCCTTCGTGGCAGGCCCCCAGTCGGGCAAGTCCGTGAAGGCCGTCGCGACGTCCACCGAGGCCGCGGCTGAGAACGAAGCGGAGGCGAAGGCATGAGCACCTTCCACAAGGACCACCGTGACGTGCTGATCGCGCCGGTCGTCAGCGAGAAGAGCTACGGCCTGCTCGACGCGAACAAGTACACGTTCCTGGTGCACCCGGACGCCAACAAGACCGAGATCAAGATCGCGGTCGAGAAGGTGTTCAACGTCAAGGTCACCTCGGTCAACACCCTGAACCGGCCGGGCAAGACCCGCCGGACCCGCTACGGGATCGGCAAGCGCGCGGACACCAAGCGCGCGATCGTCAGCCTCGCCGAGGGGCAGCGCATCGACATCTTCGGAGGACCGGTCTCCTGACCGGGCCCGCCGAGGAGCAGAGGTAGAGGACGAGAATTCCCATGGCTATTCGCAAGTACAAGCCGACCACGCCGGGCCGTCGCGGCTCGTCGGTCGCCGACTTCGTCGAGGTCACCCGGACCACGCCGGAGAAGTCGCTGGTCAAGCCGCTGCCCAAGAAGGGCGGTCGCAACAACCAGGGCCGGATCACCACCCGGCACCAGGGTGGTGGCCACAAGCGCGCCTACCGCGTGGTCGACTTCCGGCGCTACGACAAGGACGGCGTACCGGCCAAGGTCGCGCACATCGAGTACGACCCGAACCGCACGGCCCGCATCGCGCTGCTGCACTACGCGGACGGCGAGAAGCGCTACATCATCGCCCCGCAGGGCCTGCGGCAGGGGATGAGCGTGGAGGCCGGTGCTCGCGCCGACATCAAGCCGGGCAACAACCTGCCGCTGCGCAACATCCCGGTCGGTACCACGATCCACTGCATCGAGCTGCGGCCCGGCGGCGGCGCCAAGATCGCCCGCTCGGCCGGCAACTCCGCGCAGCTGGTGGCCCGCGAGGGCAGCCGCGCGCAGCTGCGGATGCCGTCCGGTGAGATGCGGTACGTCGACGTGCGCTGCCGGGCCACGGTCGGCGAGGTCGGCAACGCCGAGCAGTCCAACATCAACTGGGGCAAGGCCGGCCGCATGCGCTGGAAGGGCAAGCGCCCGACCGTCCGCGGTGTCGTCATGAACCCCGTCGACCACCCGCACGGTGGTGGTGAGGGCAAGACGTCCGGTGGTCGCCACCCGGTGTCGCCGTGGGGCAAGCCCGAGGGTCGCACGCGCAAGCGCAAGGCCAGCGACGCTCTCATCGTCCGTCGCCGCCGCACCGGCAAGAAGCGCTGAGCAGGCTAGGAAAGGGAACGAAGAACGATGCCTCGCAGCCTGAAGAAGGGTCCCTTCGTCGACGACCACCTCATGAAGAAGGTGGACGGTCAGAACGACAAGGGCACGCACAACGTCATCAAGACGTGGTCGCGGCGCTCCATGATCGTGCCCGCCATGATCGGTCACACGATCGCGGTGCACGACGGCCGCAAGCACGTCCCGGTCTTCGTGACCGACTCGATGGTCGGCCACAAGCTCGGAGAGTTCGCCCCCACGCGCACCTACCGCGGGCACGTGAAGGACGACCGGAAGAGCCGCCGCCGCTGACGCGGGGGTTGCGACCAAGAGCGACAGAGCCGAGAGAGTCGAAGGAATATGAGCGTAATGGAGCGGAGGCGCGTGAGCGCCCGACGCGAGAGCCTGCTGGGTGACCGGCCCGGCGCTTTCGCCACCGCGCGCTTCGTCCGCATCAGCCCGATGAAGGCCCGCCGTGTCGTCGACATGGTGCGTGGCCTGGGCGTGGACGAGGCGCTGGCCCTGCTGCAGTTCGCACCCCAGGCGGCCAGCGAGACGGTCTACAAGGTCCTCGAGAGCGCGGTGGCGAACGCCGAGACCACCGAGGACCTCGACCGCGGGACCCTGGTGGTCAGCCAGGCGATGGTGGACGAAGGGCCGACGATGAAGCGCTGGCGCCCGCGGGCACAGGGCCGCGCATCGCGGATCAACAAGCGGACCAGCCACATCACCCTCGTGGTGGAGCCCGCCGGCGAGGACGCCGCGAAGAAGACGAAGAAGGGACGGAACGCCTGATGGGGCAGAAGATCAACCCGAACGGTTTCCGCCTCGGCATCTCCACCGACCACAAGAGCCGTTGGTACGCCGACAAGCTCTACAAGTCCTACGTCGGTGAGGACGTCGCGATCCGTCGCCTGCTGTCGAAGGGCATGGAGCGGGCCGGCATCTCCCGCGTGGAGATCGAGCGGACCCGCGACCGGGTGCGCGTCGACATCCACACCGCCCGCCCGGGCATCGTGATCGGCCGCCGTGGCGCCGAGGCCGACCGCATCCGCGGGGAGCTGGAGAAGCTCACCGGCAAGCAGGTGCAGCTCAACATCCTCGAGGTGCGCAACCCCGAGATCGACGCGCAGCTGGTGGCCCAGGGCGTGGCCGAGCAGCTGGCCGGCCGCGTGGCCTTCCGGCGTGCGATGCGCAAGGCGATGCAGACCGCCATGCGCAGCGGTGCGAAGGGCGTGCGGATCCAGTGCTCCGGTCGTCTCGGCGGTGCCGAGATGTCGCGTTCGGAGTTCTACCGCGAGGGCCGCGTGCCGCTGCACACCCTGCGCGCCGACATCGACTACGGCTTCTACGAGGCCAAGACCACCTTCGGCCGCATCGGTGTGAAGGTCTGGGTCTACAAGGGCGAGGTCGCGGGCACCCGCGCCGAGCGCGAGGCGCAGGCCGCCGCGCGCGCCGGTGCCCCGAGCCGCGGCCGGGGCCGCGGAGGCGAGCGTCCGGGCCGCGGCAGCCGGGGCGACCGGCCGACCCGGTCGGCGCGCCAGGCCCAGGCCGAGGCTCCCACCGACAGCACCGCGCCGCTCGCCGAGCAGCAGGCGCCGGCCTCGCCGGCCGAGAACACGGGACAGGAGGGCTGAGACGTCATGCTGATGCCCCGCAGGGTCAAGCACCGCAAGCAGCACCACCCGAAGCGCACCGGTGCGGCGAAGGGTGGCACGCAGCTCGCCTTCGGCGACTACGGCATCCAGGCGGTCGAGGGCCACTACGTCACCAACCGTCAGATCGAGTCCGCGCGTATCGCGATGACCCGTCACATCAAGCGCGGCGGAAAGGTGTGGATCAACATCTACCCTGACCGTCCGCTGACCAAGAAGCCGGCCGAGACCCGGATGGGTTCCGGCAAGGGCTCGCCGGAGTGGTGGATCGCGAACGTCAAGTCCGGTCGCGTCATGTTCGAACTGTCCGGCGTTCCCGAGGACGTGGCTCGCGAGGCCATGCGCCGCGCGATGCACAAGCTTCCGATGAAGTGCCGCTTCATCACCCGCGAGGCAGGTGAGTTCTGATGGCAACCACCGCACACGAGCTCGACGAGATGACCAACGTCGACCTGGAGCAGAAGCTCAGGGAGGCCAAGGAGGAGCTGTTCAACCTCCGCTTCCAGGCCGCGACCGGTCAGCTCGAGAGCCATGGCCGTCTGCGCACGGTCAAGCGTGACATCGCCCGCATCTACACCGTCGTGCGCGAGCGTGAGCTGGGGATCCGTCAGGCCCCGGGCAGTGAGGACGGTGCCGCATGAGCGAAGGAACCAACGTGAGCCAGACCGCGCCCCAGTCCGAGGGCCAGACGCAGGCGAGGAGCTACCGGAAGGTCCGTGAGGGCCTGGTGGTCAGCGACAAGATGGACAAGACCGTCGTGGTCTCCGTCGAGGACCGCGTGAAGCACGCGCTGTACGGCAAGGTTCTGCGTCGCACCAGCAAGCTGAAGGCGCACGACGAGCAGAACGAGTGCGGCGTCGGGGACCGGGTGCTGATCATGGAGACCCGCCCGATGTCGGCGACGAAGCGTTGGCGCGTGGTCGAGGTCCTCGAGAAGGCCAAGTAGTAGTTCGGGCGGCGTAGCCGCCAGTCAGGGCGGCACAACCGCCAGTCAGTTCCCCCAGGCTCACCGTCGGTGAGAACCGGGGCGACAACCAGGAGAAAAACCGATGATCCAGCAGGAGTCGCGACTCAAGGTCGCCGACAACACCGGTGCGAAGGAGATCCTCTGCATCCGGGTTCTCGGTGGCTCGGGTCGGCGCTACGCCGGTATCGGCGACGTCATCGTCGCCACCGTGAAGGACGCGATCCCCGGTGGCAACGTCAAGAAGGGTGACGTCGTCAAGGCCGTGGTGGTGCGGACCGTGAAGGAACGCCGCCGTCCCGACGGTTCCTACATCCGTTTCGACGAGAACGCCGCCGTCATCCTCAGGAACGACGGCGAGCCCCGGGGCACCCGCATCTTCGGCCCGGTGGGCCGCGAGCTGCGCGACAAGAAGTTCATGAAGATCATCTCGCTCGCTCCGGAGGTGCTCTGAGCCATGGCCCAGAAGAAGGCACGCAACCTGAACATCAAGAAGGGCGATCACGTGCGCGTCATCGCCGGCAAGGACAAGGGCGCCGAGGGCCGCGTGATCTCCGTCATCGCTGACGAGTCACGTGTGATCGTCGAAGGTGTGAACCGCATCAAGCGCCACACCAAGGTCGTCAACGACGGTGGTCGCGCCGGCACCACCGGCGGCATCATCACCCAGGAGGCGCCGATCCACGTCTCCAACGTGATGCTGCTGGTCGACGCCCCCAAGGGGAGCGACGCCAAGGGCAAGGTCACCACGCGCGTCGGCTTCCGTCGCGACGAGGTCACCAAGCGACGCGCGGACGGGTCGACCTACACCGCGCAGCGCAGCGTCCGCGTGGCACGCAAGTCCGGTGAGGAGATCTGATGAGCACCGCCACCACCGAGGCACGTGAGATGCCTCGTCTGAAGAAGCGCTACCGCGAGGAGATCCTCCCCGCGCTGAAGAGCGAGTTCGACATCGCGAACGTCATGCAGGTGCCCGGGCTGACCAAGATCGTGGTCAACATGGGCGTCGGCGAGGCGGCCCGCGACTCGAAGCTCATCGAGGGTGCCGTCCGCGACCTGACCGCGATCACCGGCCAGAAGCCGCAGGTCACCCGGGCACGCAAGTCCATCGCGCAGTTCAAGCTGCGTGAGGGCATGCCGATCGGTGCGCACGTCACCCTGCGCGGCGACCGCATGTGGGAGTTCCTGGACCGGCTCCTGACCCTGGCGCTGCCGCGCATCCGCGACTTCCGCGGGCTGTCGGCGAACCAGTTCGACGGCCGCGGCAACTACACCTTCGGTCTCAACGAGCAGGTGATGTTCCACGAGATCGACCAGGACCGCATCGACCGGGTCCGGGGGATGGACATCACGGTGGTGACCACCGCGACGAACGACGACGAGGGTCGCGCGCTGCTCAAGCAGCTCGGCTTCCCGTTCAAGGAGCAGTGACCGATGGCGAAGACAGCACTCAAGGTCAAGGCCGCCCGCAAGCCGAAGTTTGGTGTGCGCGCGTACACCCGCTGCCAGCGCTGCGGCCGGCCGCGCGCGGTCTACCGTAAGTTCGGCCTGTGCCGTATCTGCCTGCGCGAGATGGCGCACCGCGGTGAGCTGCCGGGCGTGACGAAGTCCTCCTGGTGAGCACACGCACGGAGGCTCCGCCGCCGTGCACCCCACCGGGGCTCCCCCTCGGCCTCCGCAGCGTGGCCGGGAGAGCAACGGACACCGGAAAGAACAACCAGTCCACCGGCACGCGATGCCGGACAGGAATAACGATCGCCGCAGGTCAGGCCCGAGCCAGCTCGGGTCCGAAACCACGGTGGGAAAGGGCCTCACGGCCATGACGATGACTGACCCGATCGCAGACATGCTCACGCGTCTGCGCAACGCCAACCAGGCGTACCACGACACGGTGACGATGCCGTACAGCAAGCTGAAGGCCGGCGTTGCCGAGATCCTCCAGCAGGAGGGCTACATCACCTCCTGGAAGGTCGAGGAGGCCGCCGAGGGCGAGGTCGGCAAGCACCTCGTCGTCACGCTCAAGTACGGCCAGAACCGTGAGCGTTCGATCGCCGGCGTCCGGCGCATCAGCAAGCCGGGCCTGCGCGTGTACGCCAAGCACACGGGGCTGCCGAAGGTGCTGGGCGGCCTGGGCGTGGCGATCATCTCCACGAGCCAGGGTCTGCTGACCGACCGCCAGGCGAACCAGAAGGGCGTGGGTGGGGAAGTCCTCGCCTACGTCTGGTGAGCGACGAGACCGAGAGGAGAGAACACGCATGTCGCGTATTGGCAAGCTTCCCATCACGGTCCCGTCCGGTGTCGACGTCTCCGTCGACGACCGCCTGGTGACCGTCAAGGGTCCCAAGGGCACCCTGAGCCACACCGTGGCCGCGCCGATCACCGTCGCCCGCGGCGAGGACGGCGCGCTCGAGGTGGCGCGCCCGAACGACGAGCGCGAGAGCAAGTCGCTGCACGGCCTGACCCGCACGCTGCTGGCGAACATGGTCGTCGGCGTGACCGAGGGCTACGAGAAGCGGCTGGAGATCGTCGGCGTGGGTTACCGCGTGCTCTCCAAGGGGCCGACGCAGCTGGAGTTCCAGCTCGGCTACTCACACCCGATCACGTTCGACGCGCCCGAGGGCATCACCTTCACGGTGGACGGCCCGACGAGGCTGGGCGTGCAGGGCATTGACAAGCAGTTGGTCGGCGAGGTCGCTGCCAACATCCGCAAGCTGCGCAAGCCCGAGCCGTACAAGGGCAAGGGCGTTCGCTACGCGGGTGAGCAGATCCGCCGCAAGGTCGGAAAGGCTGGTAAGTGACGATGGCTATCGCACTCAGGTCCGGCAAGCACACGAGCGCCCGCGTGGCCTCGCGCCTTCGTCGCCAGGTCCGCGGCCGCAAGAAGATCTCGGGCACCGCGGAGCGGCCGCGCATGGTGGTCACCCGGTCCTCGAAGCACATCACCGTCCAGGTCGTCGACGACCAGGTCGGCAAGACCGTTGCCTCGGCCAGCACCATGGAGGCCGAGCTGCGGTCGCTCGACGGCGACAAGTCGGCCAAGGCCCGGCGGGTCGGCGAGCTGGTGGCCGAGCGGGCCAAGGCAGCCGGGGTCGAGGGCGTCGTCTTCGACCGAGCGGGCAACAAATACCACGGGCGCGTCGCCGCCCTGGCCGATGGCGCCCGCGAGGGCGGCCTCGCGTTCTGATCGCAGACAGCACGAGATCTTGAAGAAGACGAGAAGAGGTAGTTCGGAATGAGCGGATCCCAGCGCCGTAGCGGCGGTGGCGACCGTCGCGGTCGCGACGACCGTCGCGGACAGGCCGCGGACAAGACCGCCTACATCGAGCGTGTCGTCGCGATCAACCGTGTCGCGAAGGTCGTGAAGGGTGGTCGTCGGTTCAGCTTCACCGCCCTCGTGGTCGTGGGCGACGGCGACGGCATGGTCGGTGTCGGCTACGGCAAGGCCAAGGAAGTGCCGGCGGCGATCGCCAAGGGTGTCGAGGAGGCGAAGAAGCACTTCTTCCGCGTCCCCCGCATCCAGGGCACGATCCCGCACCCCGTCCAGGGTGAGAAGGCGGCCGGCGTGGTGCTGCTGCGCCCGGCTGCTCCCGGTACCGGTGTGATCGCCGGTGGCCCGGTGCGCGCCGTGCTGGAGTGCGCCGGCATCCACGACGTGCTCAGCAAGTCGCTCGGGTCGTCCAACCAGATCAACATCGTCCACGCGACGGTGGAGGCCCTGCGTTCCCTCGAGGAGCCCGAGGCCGTGGCGACGCGTCGCGGCCTGCCGGTCGAGGACGTGGCTCCGGCGGCTCTGCTGAAGGCCCGGGCGGAGGTGGCCCAGTAATGGCACGTCTCAAGGTCCGGCAGCAGAAGTCGACCATCGGCTGCAAGAAGAACCAGCGGGACACCCTGCGCACGCTTGGTCTGAAGCGTGTCGGCGACGTGGTCGTCAAGGAGGATCGTCCCGAGATCCGTGGCATGCTCCAGGCGGTCAGGCACCTGATCGTCGTCGAAGAGGTGGACTGACATGACGCTCAAGCTGCATCACCTGCGTCCCGCCCCCGGCGCCAAGACCGCCAAGACCCGCGTCGGTCGCGGTGAGGCGTCGAAGGGCAAGACGGCCGGGCGGGGCACCAAGGGCACCAAGGCCCGCAACCAGGTTCCGGCCGGGTTCGAGGGCGGCCAGATGCCGATCCACATGCGACTCCCCAAGCTGAAGGGCTTCAAGAACCCCTTCAAGGTGGAGTTCCAGGTGGTCAACCTCGACCGCATCAACACGCTGTTCCCCGAGGGCGGCACCGTGGATGTCGCGGACCTGGTCGCCAAGGGCGCGGTGCGCGACGGTGAGCCCGTCAAGGTACTGGGCTCGGGAGAGATCGCGGTGGCCGTGGACGTGCGCGCGCACGCCTTCTCCAGCTCGGCCAAGGAGAAGATCGCCGCGGCCGGCGGCAGCACGACGGAGATCTGAGCGTTCGACGCTCTCGCAGGGGTCCGACTCACGGCCGGCGGTGCGACCGCCAGAAACCGGGCGTCGGACCCCTGTTAGGCTTCCGAGGTCCTGCTGCGCGCGCGGGGGACACAGGTACGTAGTGGAGAAGAGGACCAGGTGTTAGGCGCTTTCGCCAACGCATTCCGCACGCCGGACCTGCGACGCAAGTTGCTGTTCGTCCTGGCGATCATCGTGATCTTCCGGCTGGGGTCCCAGATCCCGGCCCCCGGGGTCAACGTCGCGAACGTGCAGGCCTGCTTCGAGGCCACCAAGAACGAGGGCCTTTACGGGCTGGTCAACCTGTTCTCGGGCGGCGCGCTGCTCCGGCTGACGATCTTCGCGCTCGGGATCATGCCCTACATCACCGCGAGCATCATCCTGCAGCTGCTCGTGGTGGTGATCCCGAGGCTCGAGGCCCTCAAGGAGGAGGGGCAAGCGGGCCAGACGAAGATCACCCAGTACACCCGCTACCTCACCCTGGCCTTGGCGATCCTGCAGGCCACCGGCATCGTGGCGCTCGCCCGCAGCGGCCAGCTGCTGCAGGGCTGCCAGCAGTCGCTGCTCTACAACGAGAGCAGCCTGTGGACCATGCTCGTGCTGGTGGTGACGATGACGGCGGGCACCGCGGTCATCATGTGGCTCGGTGAGCTGATCACCGACCGCGGCATCGGCAACGGCATGTCGATCCTGATCTTCACCCAGGTAGTGGCAACCTTCCCCGCCTCGCTCTGGCAGGTGAAGGTCTCGCAGGGCTGGTGGGTCTTCAGCCTGGTGACGGTCATCGGCCTCGTGCTGATCGCGGCCGTGATCTTCATGGAGCAGGGACAGCGGCGCATCCCGGTGCAGTACGCCCGCCGGATGGTCGGCCGGCGCATGTTCGGCGGCTCGTCGACGTACATCCCGCTCAAGGTCAACCAGGCCGGCGTCATCCCGGTCATCTTCGCCTCGAGCCTGCTGTACCTCCCGGCCATGGCCGCGCAGTTCAGCGGCAACGCCGGGTGGTCGAGCTGGATCGCGACCTACCTCGTGCGTGGCGACCACCCGCTCTACATGGCGACCTACTTCCTGCTCATCATCTTCTTCACCTACTTCTACGTCGCGATCACCTTCAACCCTCAAGAGGTCGCGGACAACATGAAGAAGTACGGCGGCTTCATCCCCGGGATCCGGGCGGGCAAGCCGACCGAGGAGTACCTCAACTACGTCCTGTCCCGCATCACGCTGCCGGGCGCGCTGTACCTCGGTCTGATCTCGCTGATCCCGTTGATCGCCTTCGTGCTGGTCAACGCCAACCAGAACTTCCCGTTCGGCGGCACATCCATCCTGATCATGGTCGGCGTCGCGCTCGACACGGTGAAGCAGATCGAGAGCCAGCTGCAGCAGCGCAACTACGAAGGATTCCTCCGCTAATGCGTCTGATCATCATGGGCCCGCCCGGGGCTGGCAAGGGTACGCAGGCGAAGGTCATCGCCTCCCGCCTGCAGGTCCCGGCGATCTCGACCGGTGACATCTTCCGCGCCAACGTCGCGGAGCAGACGCCGCTGGGCGTCGAGGCGAAGCGGTACATGGACGCGGGGGACTACGTGCCCGACGCGGTCACCAACGCGATGGTGCGTGTCCGGCTGGCCCAGGACGACGCGGCGTCCGGCTTCCTGCTCGACGGCTACCCGCGCACGGTCGCGCAGGTCGAGGAGCTCGACGGGATGCTGGCCGCGGGCTCGCAGCAGATCGACGCGGTCATCGTGCTGACCGTGGACCGCGACGAGGTCGTCGAGCGGCTGCTCAAGCGCGCACAGACCGAGGGCCGCGCGGACGACACCGAGGACGTCATCCGCCACCGGCAGGAGGTCTACGCCGAGCAGACGGCGCCGCTGCTGGCGGTGTACGCCGGGCGTGGACTCGTCCACGAGGTTGACGGACTCGGCGCGGTCGAGGACGTGACCGCCCGCGTGCTCGCCGCGCTGGAGTCGGTCGACACCTCGCCGTCGGAGTGAGCCGGGCGTGTTCCGGGACCGCGGCGTCGAGCTGAAGACGTCGGCGCAGATCGAGCTCATGCGTCGGGCCGGCCTGGTCGTGGGAGAGACCTTGGAGCTTCTCCGGGAGTCGGTACGTCCTGGTGTCACCACCGGTGAGCTCGACCGCATCGCCGAGGACAACATCCGTCGTCACGGCGCGGTGCCCTCCTTCAAGGGCTACCACGGCTTCCCGGGCTCCATCTGCACCTCGATCAACGACGAGGTCGTGCACGGCATCCCCGGGGACCGGGTCATCGCCGAGGGCGACCTGGTGTCGCTGGACTGCGGGGCCATCGTGGAGGGCTGGCACGGTGATGCCGCCGTGACCGTGGCGGTGGGCGAGGTGCCGGACGAGGTCCACGAGCTGCTGCGGGTCACCGAGGAGGCGATGTGGCGCGGGATCGCGGCCGCCCGTCTCGGCGGGCGGGTGACCGACATCTCGCACGCGGTCGAGAGCTACGTCCGCAGCCAGGGAGGGTTCGGCATCGTCCGCGAGTACGTCGGGCACGGCATCGGCTCCGCGATGCACCAGCCGCCCAACGTCCCGAACTACGGCCGTCCCGGCCGGGGGCCGAAGCTGGTCCGAGGCCTGGCACTGGCGGTGGAGCCGATGATCACGCTGGGCGGGCCGGCCAACCACACGCTCGCCGACGACTGGACCGTGGTCACGGACGACGGCTCCTCCGCCGCGCACTTCGAGAACACGTTCACGCTCACGCCCGTCGGCGCCTGGGTGCTGACCGCACTCGACGGCGGTGCGGCCAAGCTGGCCGAGCTCGGTGTGCCGTTCGGCGGCGCCTGACCCGGCGTCGTCGCTCGCCCGGAACCAGCGTCGACCGATTAGGGCCTGTGCGGGTTTTCCCGTAGACTTGGCTGTCGGCCCAACGTGGGCCTGCTTTCGTGGTGCCCAGCGGCTGCCCGCGCTCACGACCTCCGCGTCGCTCGACGGCGGTGCTCGTGGCCGGGATCGGGTCCACGGGGCGGCCGCACGAGGTCCACCCGCTTCCGACCGTGGAGGCGGGGCGGTTCCCGGGCCACCTGCGCGGAGCGCGAGACCGAGCGAGCGAGGTCGAGCGGCGAGTGCAGTAGAGACACGGTAGACCAGTCGTCGACGACAGATTGCGGAGGACATGCCGAAGAAAGAAGGCGTGATCGAGATCGAGGGCACGGTTGTCGAGGCTCTCCCGAACGCGATGTTCCGGGTGGAGCTCAGCAACGGCCACAAGGTCCTGGCGCACATCAGCGGCAAGATGCGCCAGCACTACATCCGGATCCTTCCCGAGGACAGGGTCGTCGTCGAGCTCTCGCCGTACGACCTAACCCGCGGCCGGATCGTCTACCGGTACAAGTAACGAGCAGCCGACACCACTCAGAAAGAGCTTCTTCCATGAAGGTCAACCCGAGCGTCAAGCCGATCTGTGACAAGTGCAAGGTGATCCGTCGCCACGGCCGCGTCATGGTGATCTGCGACAACCCTCGCCACAAGCAGCGCCAGGGCTGAGTCCCGCCGCACAACTGAACATCGAACCTTCGTGATCGCTCCTCGCCGGCTCGCCGGCGAGGTCACCCCCGGACGGAGGCCGGGGCCCGTGCCGTCAGGCCGGGACGCGACACGACCGACACCTCCGGAGAAGTTGAAGGGAACCGCCACCACATGGCACGCCTCGTTGGTGTGGACCTGCCGCGCGACAAGCGCGTCGAGGTCGCACTCACCTACATCTACGGCATCGGCCGTACCCGCGCCCAGCAGGTCCTCGCAGCGACCGGGGTCGACCCCAACATGCGGGTCCACCAGCTGGGCGACGACGAGCTGGTCAGGCTCCGCGACGAGATCGAAGCCAACTTCAAGATCGAGGGTGACCTCCGTCGCGAGGTCCAGGCCGACATCCGCCGCAAGATCGAGATCGGCAGCTACCAGGGTCGTCGGCACCGCCAGGGCCTCCCGGTCCGCGGCCAGCGCACCAAGACCAACGCGCGCACCCGCAAAGGCCCGAAGCGGACCGTCGCCGGCAAGAAGAAGGCGAAGTAACCGGACAGCTTGCTTCCGGTCCGACCGACCCTCATGACAGTGAGCCTGGGTCCGACAGCCACCGCGTGGTGCTGACCAGGCGCAAACCCGATCTCGCAACAGGAGCAACCGTATGCCCCCCAGGAGCCGTCAGGCCGGCGCCGCCAAGAAGGTGCGCCGCAAGGAGAAGAAGAACGTCGCGCAGGGCGAGGCCCACATCAAGAGCACGTTCAACAACACCATCGTCACGATCACCGACCCCACCGGTGCGGTGATCTCGTGGGCCTCGGCCGGCACCGTCGGCTTCAAGGGCTCGCGCAAGTCCACCCCGTTCGCCGCGCAGATGGCAGCCGAGGCTGCCGGTCGTCGGGCGATGGAGCACGGGATGAAGAAGATCGACGTCTTCGTCAAGGGCCCGGGCTCGGGCCGCGAGACGGCGATCCGGTCCCTGGGTGCGATCGGCCTGGAGGTCGGCACCATCCAGGACGTCACCCCCACGCCCCACAACGGATGCCGGCCGCCCAAGCGGCGCCGCGTCTGACCTCGACACGCCAGCGAATCGCAAGGAGACTTTGAGAAATGGCCCGTTACACCGGCCCGATGACCAAGAAGTCGCGCCGCCTGGGTGTCGACCTCATCGGTGGTGACGCCGCCTACGAGCGTCGCCCGTACCCGCCCGGCCAGCACGGCCGCGCGCGCATCAAGGAGAGCGAGTACCGCACTCAGCTGCAGGAGAAGCAGAAGGCCCGCTTCACCTACGGCGTCCTCGAGAGGCAGTTCCACCGCTACTACGCCGAGGCCAGCCGGCGCCCGGGCAAGACCGGTGACAACCTGCTGCAGATGCTCGAGTGCCGTCTCGACAACGTCGTGTACCGCGCCGGCTTCGCGCGCACCCGTCGTCACGCCCGCCAGCTCGTCGTGCACGGTCACTTCAGGGTGAACGGCACGAAGGTCGACATCCCGTCGTACCAGGTCAGCCAGCACGACGTGATCGACGTGCGGGAGAAGTCGCTGGAGATGACCCCGTTCATCGTGGCTCGCGAGACCCACGGTGAGCGCGTCGTCCCCGCGTGGATGGAGGCCCTGCCGAACCGGATGCGCATCCTGATCCACCAGCTCCCCGTCCGGGCACAGATCGACATCCCGGTCCAGGAGCAGCTGATCGTCGAGTACTACTCCAAGAAGTAACCGGCCGGGGGCGCCCGACTGCCGACCGTCCCGTGGTCCCAGCCGGCGGCCACGGAATGGTCGGCACGGTCGGCGCGTTGCCCTACTGACCCGGATGGCGTCCTCGCCTGCCGCACAACTGAACACCGCATCCACCATCAGCAAAGACGCGGTCTTTGCCGATTCGAGTCCGTCAAATAGCGGGTGGGCTCGGAAAGGAAACGACAAGTGCTTATCGCCCAGCGCCCGACCCTCTCCGAAGAGGTCGTCGACGATTTCCGTTCGCGGTTCGTGATCGAGCCGCTCGAGCCGGGCTTCGGCTACACGCTCGGCAACTCGCTGCGCCGTACCCTGCTGTCCTCGATCCCCGGCGCCTCGGTCACCAGCATCAAGATCGACGGCGTGCTGCACGAGTTCTCCACGATCGAGGGCGTGAAGGAGGACGTCACCGAGGTCATCTTGAACCTCAAGGACCTGGTGGTCTCCTCCGAGCACGACGAGCCGGTCACCATGTACCTGCGCAAGCAGGGGCCCGGTGACGTGACCGCCGCCGACATCGCGCCGCCGGCCGGTGTCGAGGTCCACAACCCCGACGTGAAGATCGCCACCCTGAACGACAAGGGCAAGCTCGAGATGGAGCTGGTCGTCGAGCGGGGGCGCGGCTACGTGTCGTCGGTGCAGAACAAGGGTGCCGACAACGAGATCGGCCGGATGCCGGTCGACTCGATCTACAGCCCGGTGCTCAAGGTGACCTACAAGGTCGAGGCCACCCGTGTCGAGCAGCGCACCGACTTCGACAAGCTGGTCATCGACGTCGAGACCAAGCCGTCGATCCGTCCCCGCGACGCGCTCGCCTCGGCCGGCAAGACCCTGGTGGAGCTGTTCGGCCTGGCCCGCGAGCTCAACGTCGAGGCCGAGGGCATCGACATCGGGCCGTCGCCGGTCGACGAGCAGCTGGCCGCGGACCTGGCGCTGCCGGTCGAGGACCTGCAGCTGACAGTGCGCTCCTACAACTGCCTCAAGCGCGAGGGCATCCACACCGTGGGTGAGCTGATCTCCCGCTCGGAGCAGGACCTGCTCGACATCCGCAACTTCGGTGCGAAGTCGATCGACGAGGTCAAGGCGAAGCTGCACGAGATGGGTCTCTCCCTCAAGGACAGCGCTCCCGGGTTCGACCCCCAGGCTGCCCTCGCGGCGTACGACGACGACGACGACAGCTTCGTCGAGGACGAGCAGTACTGACATCCGCCCCGGGGACCCGTCCCCGGACCGACAGTGGAACATCTACCCGGGTACCTGATACGGCTCGGGAGAAACGAGAAGAGACGCAATGCCTACCCCCAAGAAGGGTCCCCGCCTCGGCGGCAGCCCGGCCCACCAGAAGCTGATCCTGGCGAACCTGGCCACCGCGCTGTTCGAGCACGGTGCGATCACCACCACCGAGGCCAAGGCGCGCACGCTGCGCCCGATGGCCGAGCGGCTGATCACCAAGGCCAAGAAGGGCGACCTGCACAACCGGCGGCTGGTGCTCGCCACGCTCAAGGACAAGGGCGTCGTGCACGCGCTGTTCGAGGAGATCGCACCTCGCTACGCCGAGCGCCCGGGCGGCTACACCCGGATCACCAAGCTCGGCCCGCGCAAGGGTGACAACGCGCCGATGGCGGTCATCGAGCTGGTGACCGAGGCCTACGAGCCGAAGCAGCGGGCCGCCAAGGCCTCCGACCGGGCCGCCGCGCCGGCCCCGGCCGAGGAGCCCACGGTGACCACGCCCGAGACGGAGGCCGCTCCGGCCGAGGTGGAGGCGCCGGCGGCCGGTTCCGAGGAGTCCGAGGTGCTCGCGGTCGACGTGGACACCGCGAAGGCCGAGGACGAGTCCGTCGCGGAGGCTCCGGCCGAGGACGAGTCCAAGTCGCAGTGACCTGACACGCAGTCGAGGCCCGTCACCCTTCGGGGCGGCGGGCCTTCTGCGTGGTCCGCGGGTGACCTCGCGGCGTCGCGCCGGCTCGCCACTCAGCGTGGCCAGGCCCGCTCGAGCAGCCGCACCGCCTCCTCGAGCCCCAGTCCGGTACGGCGGGCCACGGCGGCGTACGACGCGGCGGCCTCCCGCGCCCGCCCCACGCCCGCCTCCCCGCCGGAGCCGTCCGCGGTGAGCGCCTCCGAGCGGACGAACGACCCTCGCCGGCCCTCGGTGACGATCACGCCGTCGGCCTCGAGCTCGCGGTAGGCGCGGGCGACGGTGTTGACCGCCAGACCGAGCGTGCCGGCGAGCTGGCGGACCGGCGGCAGCTTCGTCCCCGCCGCGAGCTCGCCGGTGCGCGCGCGGGCGGCGATCTGCGTGCGCAGCTGCTCGAACGGAGGCACCGACGAGGACGGGTCGAGGGTGAGCGGTTCCATGTCTGGGAAGATACGCGGGTGCGGCTGCGACTCGACCTTGCCTACGACGGCACGGACTTCCACGGGTGGGCGACCCAGCCGTCGTTGCGCACCGTGCAGGGGAGCCTCGAGGCCGCGCTCGCGCAGGTGCTGCGGCTCCCGGCGGTGCCGGTGACCTGCGCCGGGCGCACCGACACCGGCGTGCACGCCCGCGGACAGGTGGTCCATCTCGACGTCGAGCCCGGCGTCCTCGCGGCGGTCGCCGGACGAAGTGCCGAGCCGCCGCCGCAGACGCTGCTGCGCCGGCTCAACGGCGTGCTGCCCGACGACGTACGGGTGCTGCGGGCGGCGGAGGCGGTCCCGGGCTTCGACGCCCGCTTCTCGGCCCGGTGGCGGCGCTACGCCTACCGGATCGCCGACGCCCCGCACCTCGTCGACCCGCTGGCGCGGCGCTCGGTGCTGGCCTGGCCGCGCACGCTCGACGTGGACGCCATGAACGCAGCCGCCGCCGGACTGACCGGCGAGCACGACTTCGCGGCCTACTGCAAGAAGCGAGCAGGTGCCTCGACGGTGCGCACGCTGCTGGAGCTGACGTGGCACCGCGACGCCGCCGGTCGGGCGGTGGCGACCGTGCGCGCCGACGCGTTCTGCCACCACATGGTCCGCGCGCTGGTCGGTGCGATGGTCGCGGTGGGGGAGCGCCGCAGGCCGCCCGAGTGGCCCGGCGGCGTGCTGGCCGGCCGGGTGCGCGACCCCGGCGTCACCGTCGTGCACGCCCACGGGCTCACGCTCGAGGAGGTCGCCTACCCACCCGACGACGAGCTCGACGCCCAAGCCCGGCGCACCCGGGTGTTCCGCCGGCTGCCGGCCGAGGACGCCGTCGACCGGGAGGAGCGCGCCGATGGCTGAGGAACACTACTTCTCCGCCGATCCCTCGGTCCCGTTCACGCGGACACCGGTCCGGGCCTCGGTCTGGGGGCACGACCTCCTCCTCCAGACGGGATCGGGCGTGTTCGCCCAGGGGCGGCTGGACATCGGCACCGCGGTGCTGTTCCGGGCCACCACCCCGCCCGGTGCGGGAGCTCTGCTCGACCTGGGCTGCGGATACGGCGCGATCGCGGTGGCGCTGGCGACGGCCGTCCCGGGAGCACGGGTGTGGGCCGTGGACGTGAACGAGCGCGCCGTGCTCCTCGCGCGGGAGAACGCGCTCTCCACCGGCGTCGGGGACCGGGTCACCGCCACGACCCCCGGCGGCGTGCCCGAGGACGTCAGGTTCGACGAGATCTGGTCGAACCCGCCCATCCGCATCGGCAAGGAGGCCCTGCACGCGCTGCTGCTGACCTGGCTGCCGCGGCTGGTGCCCGGAGGCCGCGCCGTGCTGGTGGTCGGGAAGAACCTCGGGGCGGACTCCCTGCAGCGGTGGCTGGGCGACCAGGGGTACCCGACGACGCGCCTCGCGAGCGCCAAGGGCTTCCGGGTGCTGGAGGTCCGCGGGCGCGGCTGAGCCCCCGCACCCGTGCCCGGGTCGGTGCTTGGATGGACCGGTGAGCGACTACGAGGCAGCGGCTGACCGCTACGACACGATGGACTACCGCCACACGGGCGCGAGCGGGCTGAAGCTGCCCGCGATCTCGCTGGGCCTGTGGCAGAACTTCGGCACCGACCGTCCTGGGGAGACCCAGCGCGCGGTGCTGTGCCGCGCCTTCGACCGCGGAGTGACGCACTTCGACCTCGCCAACAACTACGGCCCGCCCTACGGCCAGGCCGAGCTCAACTTCGGCACGTACCTCCGCGACGACTTCGCGCCCTACCGTGACGAGCTGGTGATCTCCACGAAGGCCGGCTACGACATGTGGCCCGGGCCGTACGGCCAGGGCGGGGGCTCGCGCAAGTACGTCCTCGCCTCGCTCGACCAGTCGCTGCGCCGGATGGGGCTGGACTACGTCGACATCTTCTACAGCCACCGGTTCGACCCCGACACCCCGCTCGAGGAGACGATGGCGGCGCTCGACCACGCCGTCCGGTCCGGCAGGGCGCTCTACATCGGCATCTCCTCCTACAGTGCCGCCCAGACCCGGGACGCGGCCACGATCGCGCGCGAGCTGGGCACGCCGCTGCTCATCCACCAGCCGTCCTACAGCATGCTCAACCGCTGGATCGAGCAGGACCTGCTGGACGAGGTCGAGAAGCAGGGCATGGGCGTGATCGTCTTCACCGCGCTCGCCCAGGGGCTGCTCACCGACCGCTACCTCGGTGGTGTGCCGGCCGACAGCCGGGCGGCCCGGGAGGGCAGCACGCTGCCCGGCAGCCACCTCGACGAGGCGACACTGGCCCACGTGCGCAGGCTCGACGAGATCGCGCGGGCGCGGGGGCAGAAGCTCGCCCAGCTCGCGCTGCAGTGGGCGCTGCGCGACCCCCGGGTCACCTCCGCGGTCATCGGTGCCTCCTCGGTCGAGCAGCTCGACACGAACCTGGACGCGTTGGACGGGCCGCCGCTGACCGACGAGGAGCTGCGGCGCATCGACGAGTCCGCCGTCGACGCCGGCATCAACTTGTGGGTGCCGCCCGGCGAGGCCGGGTAGTCCCCCGGGCAGAGGAACACGAGCCTCAGGCGCCGCAGAAGGCCCCCCATCGCGGGCCGGAGGTCCCTGTTGGGAATGGGGCGATCTGGGAATGATGTCGCCATGACTTACGTCTACGACTTCTCCGAGGGCAGCAAGGACCAGAAGGACCTGCTCGGCGGCAAAGGTGCCAACCTCGCCGAGATGACCAATCTCGGGCTACCGGTCCCGCCGGGGTTCACGATCAGCACCGACGCGTGCCGCGCCTACCTCGCGCAGGGCACGGAGCCCGAGGAGCTGGCCCAGGAGATCAGCGAGCACCTCGCGCGCCTCGAGCAGGCCATGGGCAGGAAGCTCGGCGACCGCGAGGACCCGCTCCTGGTCTCGGTGCGGTCGGGAGCGAAGTTCTCGATGCCCGGGATGATGGACACCGTCCTCAACGTGGGGCTCAACGACGAGTCGGTGCACGGGCTGACGTCGCAGGCGGGGGGCGACGAGCGGTTCGCGTACGACTCCTACCGTCGGTTGTTGCAGATGTTCGGCACCACCGTCCTCGGGGTCGAGGCCGACCTCTTCCACGAGGAGCTCGACGCGGTCAAGAAGAGCTGCGGTGTCCAGCACGACATGCAGCTGACCGCCGACGACCTGCGCGCACTGGTCGCGACGTACAAGAAGGTCATCACCGAGCACTCCGACCGGCCGTTCCCGCAGGACCCGCGCGCGCAGCTCGACCTGGCGATCCGCGCGGTCTTCGACTCCTGGAACACCGAGAGGGCGGTCCTCTACCGCCGCCAGGAGCGGATCCCCGCTGATCTGGGCACGGCGGTCAACATCGTCACGATGGTGTTCGGCAACGGCGGCGAGGACTCCGGCACCGGAGTGGCCTTCACCCGCGACCCGGCCACCGGCGCCCAGGGCGTCTACGGCGACTACCTGCAGAACGCGCAGGGCGAGGACGTGGTGGCCGGCATCCGCAACACCGTGCCGCTGGCCGACCTGGAGCGCCTCGACAAGTCGTCCTACGACGAGCTGCTCGGTATCATGCGGACGTTGGAGGAGCACTACCGCGACCTGTGCGACATCGAGTTCACCATCGAGCACGGCAAGCTGTGGATGCTGCAGACCCGGGTCGGCAAGCGCACCGCCGAGGCGGCCTTCAAGATCGCCTGCCAGCTCGTGGACCAGGGCCTGATCACCCTCGACGAGGCGGTGCAGCGGGTCAACGGCGCGCAGCTCGCCCAGTTGATGTTCCCGCGGTTCGACACCGACTCCGAGCGGTCGCTGATCGCCACCGGCATGAACGCCTCGCCGGGCGCGGCCGTCGGCAAGGCGGTCTTCGACTCCACCACCGCGGTCGCGTGGAGCGAGCGCGGGGAGCAGGTCATCCTGGTCCGCCGGGAGACCAACCCCGACGACCTCAAGGGCATGGTCTGCGCGGCCGGCATCCTGACCAGCCGCGGCGGCAAGACCTCGCACGCCGCGGTCGTGGCGCGCGGCATGGGCCGCACCTGCGTCTGTGGGGCCGACGCGCTGGACGTCGACGTCAAGCAGAAGCGCTTCACCGGGCCCGGCGGCGTGGTGGTGGCAGAGGGCGACCTGATCTCCATCGACGGCTCCACCGGCGAGATCTTCGCCGGTGAGGCGCCGGTCGTGGACTCGCAGGTGGTCCGCTTCTTCGAGGGCGACGAGTCCGCGGCCGACGACGAGCTGGTGGCCGCGGTCGCGCGGGTCATGGAGCACGCGGACGCCGCCCGAAGGCTTCAGGTACGCGCCAACGCCGACACCCCCGAGGACGCGGCTCGCGCCCGCCGCTTCGGCGCCCAGGGGATCGGCCTGTGCCGCACCGAGCACATGTTCCTCGGCGACCGCAAGGAGCTCGTCGAGCACCTGATCGTGGCCGAGACGCCCGAGGAGCAGGAGAAGGCGCTCTCCGCGCTGCTGCCGATGCAGCGGGAGGACTTCGTCGGCATCTTGGAGGCGATGGACGGCCTGCCGGTGACGATCCGGCTCATCGACCCGCCCCTGCACGAGTTTCTGCCCGACTACACCGACCTCGCGGTCGCGGTGGCGCTTGAGGACGAGCGCGGCAACCGGGACACGGTGCACCACAAGCTGCTCGACGCGGTCAAGCGGCTGCACGAGCAGAACCCCATGCTCGGCCTGCGCGGCGTGCGGCTGGGCATCGCGATCCCGGGTCTGTTCGAGATGCAGGCACGGGCGATCCTGGAGGCCGCCGCCGCACGCATCGAGGCCGGTGGTGACCCGCAGCCGGAGATCATGATCCCGCTGGTGGCCGCCGCCAAGGAGCTGGAGCTGGTCAAGGCGCACATCCTCGAGGTCGCGGCGCAGGTCGAGGACGAGACCGGGGTGAACCTCCGGTTCAAGGTAGGCACGATGATCGAGCTGCCGCGCGCGGTGATGCGCGCCCGGGCCATCGCGCACTCCGCGGACTTCTTCTCCTTCGGCACCAACGACCTGACCCAGATGACGTGGGGCTTCTCCCGTGACGACGTGGAGGCCTCCTTCTTCAGCACCTACCTGGAGAAGGGCATCTTCGGCGTCTCGCCGTTCGAGTCCCTCGACCTGGAGGGGGTCGGCAGGCTGGTCAGGTACGCCGTCGAGGAGGGCCGCGCCGCCCGGCCGGACCTGCACCTCGGTGTGTGCGGCGAGCACGGCGGCGACCCGGCGTCGATCCACTTCTTCGACGAGGTGGGGCTGGACTACGTGTCCTGCTCGCCGTTCCGGGTGCCGGTCGCGCGGCTCGAGGCCGGCCGGTCGCAGGCGGAGGCAATCTCCGACACCGCGTGAGCGGATGCCCACCCGCGGCGCATGACGCACCGCGGGACGTCATACGCCCTGAGGCCTACAGCGGCCGGGGCGTATGACGTCCGGGGAGGTTCGGCGGGACGGCGGGGTACCGCCGGTCATGGTCGGCCGCGCCCGCGGCGAGGAAGAGCAGCCCGGAGATCAGCAGCGGTACGACGACCACTCCCGATGACCCGCCGAGGAGGGCACCGAGGCCGGGCGCACCGTCCGGCGACGCCCCGCCGGGCAGGCCGACGCCTCGGTGGCCCAGCACCGTCGCCACGAGATGGACGAGCGCGGCGAGCACCAGCAGCGTGCCCGCGAGCGTCGGGCGGTGCAGGCCCAGGCACGCCAGTGCGAACCCCAGCGCGAGCACCGCGATCGCCGCGACCGGACCCCAGGCGTCGCGCGGCACCACGCCGAGCGCGGCGTCGAGCACGCTGAAGCCGAGCACCAGCACGCTCACGCCCACCAGCACGGGTGCCGCCGTGCGAGGGAGCGCCAGCGCCAGCCAGCTCAGCGCGAGGGTCGGTACCACGTAGAGCACGGTCACCGCCACCGCGGCCCAGCCGCCGGGGTCCTCGAACGCGTAGCCGGCCGCGAACGTCCCGCCGAGCACCCCGACCAGCGCCATCACGCCGAATGCGGCGTAGCGCAGCACGGTCGCAACCCTGGTCATCACCGGTCACCTCGCCTGCCTGCAGAGTCGCACCCGCGCCGCGGCCCGGTGAGAGGCCTTCGCCCTGTCCTCGGCGCGGGCGGTCGCGGATTCGCCTCCGCCGGCGCCCGAACACCGGTCTGTGACCACCCGCCGCCAGGGTCTACCGGAAACCGGCGTGCGGACGCCGTACGCTCGGGGACAATCGACGTCCGTGGGACACGTGGACGTGGCCGGGGTCAGGTACGAGCTGCCGGACGGCCGGGTGCTGCTCGACGACGTCTCCTTCCGGGTGGGCGAGGGCGCCAAGGTGGCCCTGGTCGGAGCCAACGGCGCCGGCAAGACCACGCTGCTGCGCATCATCACCGGCGAGCTCACGCCCCACGCAGGGGCCGTCACCCGCAGCGGCGGGCTCGGCGTGATGCGGCAGATGGTCGCGCACCGGCTGATCCGCGTCGCGCCACGACCGTGCACGACCTGCTGCTGTCGGTCTCCCCGCCGCGGGTGCGGGCGGCCGCGGCCGTGGTGGAGGCGTGCGAGCTGGCGCTGATGGACCGCGACGACGAGTCCACCCAGATGCGTTACGCCGAGGCGCTCGCCGAGTGGGCGGACGCCGGCGGGTACGACGTCGAGGTCACCTGGGACGTGTGCTGCACCGCGGCGCTCGGCGTGCCCTACGACCGGGCGAAGTACCGCGAGCTCGCCACCCTGTCCGGCGGCGAGCAGAAGCGGCTCGTGCTGGAGTTCCTGCTCCGCGGGCCGGACGAGGTGCTGCTGCTCGACGAGCCGGACAACTTCCTCGACGTCCCGGGCAAGATGTGGCTGGAGGAGCGGATCACCGAGTCGCCGAAGACGATCCTGTTCATCAGTCACGACCGCGAGCTGCTCAGCAACACCGCCACCCGGATCGTGACCGTGGAGCTGGGGGCGTGCCGGCAACACGGTGTGGACGCACGCCGGCGGGTTCGCGTCGTACCACGAGGCCCGCCGTGCCCGCTTCGCCCGCTTCGAGGAGCTCCGCAAGCGCTGGGACGAGGAGCACGCCAAGCTGCGCGCGCAGATGCTGAGGTACAAGCAGAAGGCCGCCTACAACTCCGACATGGCCTCGCGCTACCAGGCCGCCCAGACCCGGCTGCGGAAGTTCGAGGAGGCGGGACCGCCGACCGCGCAGCCGCGCGAGCAGCAGGTGACGATGCGGCTGAGGGGCGGCCGCACCGGCAAGCGTGCCGTGGTCTGCGAGCAGCTGGAGCTCACCGGGCTGATGAAGCCCTTCGACCTCGAGGTCTGGTACGGCGAGCGGGTGGCCGTGCTCGGCTCGAACGGGTCGGGCAAGTCGCACTTCCTGCGGCTGCTCGCGAGTGGCGGCACCGACCCCGACCCCTCGACCGGACCGGACCGCTCCTCGACCGCCAGCCGCGCCCGGTGCGGCACACCGGGCGGGCGCGGCTCGGCGCGCGGGTCCGGCCGGGCTGGTTCGTGCAGACCCACGAGCACCCCGAGCTGGTCGGCCGCACCCTGCTGGAGATCCTGCACCGCGGCGACGAGCACCGCGACGGCATGCCACGGGAGCAGGCCTCCCGCGCGCTGGACCGCTACGAGCTCGCGCACGCCGCCGAGCAACGGTTCGAGTCGCTCTCCGGTGGCCAGCAGGCCCGCTTCCAGATCCTGCTGCTGGAGCTCTCCGGGGCGACGCTGCTGCTGCTCGACGAGCCGACCGACAACCTCGACGTGGAGTCGGCCGAGGCCCTGGAGCAGGGGCTGGACGGCTTCGAGGGCACGGTGCTCGCGGTCACCCACGACCGCTGGTTCGCGCGCAGCTTCGACCGGTTCCTGGTGTACGGCGCGGACGGGTCGGTGTACGAGTCCGACGGTCCGGTGTGGGACGAGGGCCGGGTGGCGCGAACCCGCTGAGCGACCGTCGGCCCTGGACCCGCGTGCCACGATGGCGGCATGACCGTCATCAAGATCAACGCCATCACGGTTCCCGCCGACAGCGGCGACGAGCTGGCCCACCGCTTCGCCGCGCGGGCGGGTGCCGTCGACGACCAGGACGGCTTCGAGGGGTTCGAGCTGCTCAAGCCGACCGACGACCGCACCACCTGGCTGGTGGTGACCCGCTGGCGCGACCAGGCGGCCTTCGAGGCCTGGATGAGCTCGCCCGCCTTCGCGCACGGCCACCGCGGCACCTCCGCAGAGGCCGGGGAGCCCGGTGGCGGCGCGCCCGCGGGGGAGTCCGGCCAGGCAGGGGAGGCGGGCGGAACCGGCAGCAGCGGGCCGGTCGGCACGCACAGCGAGCTGTGGTCCTACGAGATCGCCGGCGGCTCCGGGCGCTAGGGGGATGCCCGGCTTGGGCTATTGCCGTGACGCCGGTCACGTGACAGTGTCGCCGCACCGAGACGGCCGATCCCCCGAGACCGACAGAGGTGCACCGTGACCACCGCGACGCCGATCCCTGCCCCGCCTGCTCCCCGCTTCGTCGATGATCGCCTCGCGTGGTGGGCCGAGCAGCGGCCGGACGCCGAGGCGATGACCTACCTCGGCCGGTCGTGGACCTGGGCGCAGTGGCACGACCGGGTACGGCGGGCCGCCGGAGGCCTCGCCGCGCTCGGCGTCGGGCGCGGGGACGTGGTCGCCTTCCTGGACAAGAACCATCCTGCCTGCGTCGAGATCTCGCTGGCGGCCGGCTCGCTGGGTGCGGCCAACGCGATCATCAACTGGCGCTCGGCCGGTGACGAGGTCGACTACGCGGTCAACGACTCCGGCGCGAAGGTGCTGTTCGTCGGCAGCGAGCTGATGCCGGTCATCGACGCGATCCGGGACCGCCTCGGGGGGGTCGAGCAGGTCATCGAGGTGACGCCCGACGGCGCCGACGGCGACGCCTACGAGGCCTGGCTGGCCGCCTCGGAGCCGAGGGACCGCCCGGAGACGACCGACCCCGAGGACGTCTGCCTGGTGATGTACAGCTCGGGCACCACGGGCCGCCCCAAGGGGGTGATGCTGACCCAGCGCAACATGGTCAGCCACACGGTCAACGCCCACGACGGCTGGGGCTTCGACCCCGGTGACAAGAACCTCGTGGCGATGCCGCTGTTCCATGTCGGCGGCTCGTCGTACGTCCTGTTCGGGCTGCACGACGGTGTCCCGAGCGTGATGACCCGGGAGGCCGACGGTGCGTCCCTGGCGGGCGCGATCATGCAGGGCGCCAACCGGACGTTCCTGGTGCCGGCCGTGCTCGCCGTCGTGCTGCAGTCCGGCCCTGAGGCGATCGCGTTGTTCGGGCGGCTGAAGACGTACTGCTACGGCGCCGCGCCGATGCCGCTGCCGTTGCTGCGCGCGGCGATGGAGGCCTGGCCCGAGACCGACTTCATCCAGGTCTACGGGCTGACCGAGGTGGCCGGGGTGATCACCCACCTGATGCCGGACGCGCACCGGGACACCGCGCACCCCGAACGGCTGGTCAGCGCGGGTCAGGTCATCCCCGGCGGCGAGCTGCGGGTGGTGGACCCGGGCACGCTCGAGGACGTGCCGCAGGGCTCCTCGGGGGAGCTGTGGTTCCGCACGCCCCAGCTGATGAAGGGCTTCCTCGGCAAGCCGGAGGAGACCGCCCGGGTGATCACCGAGGACGGCTGGTTCCGCACCGGGGACATCGGGCGGGTGGACGAGGACGGCTTCGTGTACGTCGAGGACCGGCTCAAGGACATGATCATCAGCGGCGGGGAGAACATCTACTCCCCCGAGGTGGAGCGCGTGCTCGCCGAGCACCCCGCCGTCGCCGAGGTGGCGGTCATCGGCGTGCCGGACGAGCGGTGGGGCGAGGTGGTCAAGGCCGTCGTCTCGCTGCACCCGGACGCAAGCGTGTCCGAGGACGAGCTCGTCACCTGGTGCCGCGATCGGCTCGCGCACTTCAAGTGCCCGCGAAGCGTGGACGTGCTGGAGGCGCTGCCGCGGAACCCCACCGGCAAGATCCTCAAGCGCAGCCTGCGCGAGCCGTACTGGGCCGACCGGGAGCGGTCCGTCGTCTGAGGCCGGCGCGGGTGACGGGCCCTTCGGCCCTGCCGGGGGCCGGGGCGGGCGTGTGATCCTGCTGTGTGCCGACGTGGACCACGCCGGCACGCGCACATCTTCATCTTCCCCGATCGACGCTCTGGAGCGCCCATGTTCGAAGCCGCCACCCGTGTCTTCTCGCCCGCCCGTGACAAGGCGGCTGCCGCTGCGATGATCCAGCACAACAAGACGACGATGCGGATCCTGCGGGCTCACGTGGAGTCGCTGGTGACGGCGGTGTCGGCCCGCGGCCCGGTCTCGGCCAGCCGCCCTGCGCTGGACCGGCTGGTCGACTGGTGCCGGACCTCCCTGCTCCCGCACGCCCGCGCGGAGGAGGGCACGCTGTACCGGCCGGTGGCCGCCTCCGAGGAGGGCGCCCTGCTCATCGACGGCATGCTCGAGGAGCACCGCGCCATCGAGCGCCTGGTCCACGACCTCGTCCACGTGGCCGACCCGGTCCGGGCGATCGCGCTGGCCGGGGCGCTCGAGGCGGTGGTCGCCGGCCACCTCGCCAAGGAGGACGAGCAGCTGCTGCCTCTCCTGGTGCGCTCGCCCTACATCGCGCTCGCGGACGCACTGGACGGTCTCGCGCACCTCGTCGGCGGCGAGCCCCTGCCGCAGCTCGCGAGCGCCTGAGCGCGCACGCGGGCCCGCCCCGCGATCGTCCACGACCCGCTGCCGGAACAGCCGGCGGCGGGTCGTGCCGCGTCTAGCGGGTGACCCGGAAGATCCCGTGGGCTCCACGCTCGGCATCGACCATGACGTGGGAGATGAACGGGTAGTGGCCCGGCTGCGGGAAGGTCAGCTCCACGAAGCCGCCCTGCGCCGGCCCCAGGGAGAGCACCTGCGCCCCTCCGCGCTCGCGGTTGTGCGGGCGCAACAGGTAGGCGCCCTCGGAGAACACCGTGTCGAACTGCCCGCCGACCACGTGGAAGGACGTGGGCCGGTTCGGACCGGCGTCGAGCACCCAGATCCGCACCCGCTCGCCCGACCTTGGCCGCCAGCGGCCGGTGGTCGTACTGGTTGGCGTAGCCGTTGAACACCACCGCGTCCGGCCGCTCCGCCTTGACCTTGTCCTCGTCGACGCTGCCGCCCTGCGGACCGAGATAGAGCTCCGACTGCAGCAGCACGTAGCTGCGGTCCACCTTCGGCAGGTCGGGCGGGTCGATGACCACCGCGCCGAACATCCCGTTGGCGATGTGCGCCGACATCGGCATCGACGCGCAGTGGTAGAGCCAGATGCCTGCCCGGTCGGCGGTGAACCGGTAGGTCAGCGACTTCCCGGGTGCGATCGTGCGCATCGGCAGGTCGGGCGCCAGCGTGCCGGCGTGGAAGTCCACCGAGTGCCCCATCGTCGCGTCGTTGACCAGCCTGATCACGAACCGGTCGCCGACGCGGCCGTGCAGCACGGGACCCGGGGCCTTCCCGTTGTAGGTCCACAGCCGCTGCCGGACCCCCGGCGCGACCTCGCGTTCCACCTCGGAGACGGTGAAGGTACGACGGTGCACCCGGCCGGCCGCCACCGGCGGCAGGCTCGCGTCGCGGGCACGGAACGACGGTCCCGGGTCCTGGGCGAAGTCCAGGCGGTCGGCCGCGCTGCCGGCGTCGGCGGACGCCGTACCGGAGCCGTCCCTCACCCCTGCCGGGCCGGCGTGGTCCGCGCCGGCCTTCGCGCCGGTGACGTGCACATGGAAGACCATGCCCATCTGCCGGTGCCCCACCACCGAGCACCAGCCCTCGATGTTGCGGCCGACCACGCCGACGTCGACGGTGGTGGACTCGCCGGGGGCCAGCCGGCCGGAGTCCTGCCCGGAGTCGAGGACGAGGTCGTGCACGTCCGCGTCGTCGGTGTTGCGCAGATCGATGACCAGCCGGTCGCCCGCGGGCACGCGCACCGTCGCCGGCGTGAAGCGCATGTCCGCCGCCGTCACGCTGACCCGGGTGACGTGCCCGGTGACTGCCACACCCGCCGCGGCCGCGGGCGTGCTGCGGGCGCCGGCGAGGGCCGCCGGATCGACGGCGACGCCCACGGCCACGGCGAGCACCACCGCGACCCAGCCCGGTGGCGCCGAGTCCGGCCAGCTGCCCGCGGGGGCGCTCCGCGGCGACCGGCGCGGGGCCACGCCGCTCGACCGGCCGTGCCGGCGCCGGCGCGGCCTTGGCGCGGCGGGAGGCCCTCATCGCGGCGAACAGGAGCGGCACGAACGCCGCCAGCCCGGCGAGCACCAGCACCGAGCTGGCCACGCGCACCGTGCTCGGCACCGGCAGCAGGCACACGAGCAGCCCGGCGTTGACCAGGACGATGCGCAGCAGACCGCCGCGGTCGAGCGCGGTGTTCGCGGCACGGATCGGGCTGGGTCCGCCGCCGAGCGCCACCGGCACCAGGTAGGACAGTGCCCCGAGCAGCACCTGCGCACCGAACCCGGCCGCCAGGGCGGGGGTGAACCACTCCAGGTGGTGGTGCGCGGCCGTCCAGGACGGCGCGGCGCCGATGCCCACGGCGAGCGCGGCCACGCAGCCGGCCAGCCAGAGTGTCCCGGCGAGCACCGACCAGGTCGGGTAGTGCGCCGGAGCCTTGCCGCGGGCCGCGGCCAGGAACGGGCCGGCGACCATGCCCAGGCCGAGCAGGTACCCGGCCAGGCCGAGCGCCGCCACCGGGCGCCACCCGGCCAGGGCGCCCCCCGCGGTCACCAGCACGCCGCCGACCAGCACGGGCAGAGCGCGTGCGGCGAGCCGTTCGGCACCCGCGGCGATCCGGGTGCGCAGCATGGTCGGCCACAACGTCACCAGCGTGCCGACCACGGTGAGTCCCATCCAGCCCAGCACGTTGACCGCCACGTGCGCGAGCATCACCTCCACGTGGCGCGGATCGCCCAGGCCGCGGGCCATCAGCACGCCGAAGAGGGCGCCCAGCGGCAGCAGCGCGGCCGCGGCGACGTAGTAGCGCACGGTCGCGCCGAAGCGGGCCGGCAGCGCCCGACGCATCTGCCGCACCAGCGCGACCGCGTGCCAGCCGGCCGCCACCGCGACGCCGGTCGCCCCCACGGCGGTCACCGGCCACACGTCACCGAGCACGCCGGCCACCACGAGCAGCACCCCCAGGTTGAGCATCAGCAGGCGCTGCGTGCGGTGCGCGGACTCCCGGGCACGGGGCGGGGTGTGCAGCAGCGCGTCGGCGAAGTGCTGGCTCCAGACCAGGATCGAGTGGGTGACCGCGCCGAGCAGGAGCAGGTGGATCATCAGCCACCGGGGGGCGGGCACGAACGGGTGCACCAGGGCCACGGCGACCAGCGCCGTCAGCCACACCACGGCGGGCAGGTCGCGCAGCGGTGCGAACCCGCGCTTCTTGGTCATCGGGACGATCCTGTTCTCGTCGTACGGCGGTGGGGGCGTCGGGTGGTCGCCCAGGCGGCCACGGCGACGAACAGCAGCAGGGCGGTGACGTTGAGCGCACCACCGGCCCGCCACGCGACCGGCACTCCCAGCGCGTCGCCGACCCACAGCCGCAGCCCCAGCGACGCGTGCAGCAGCACCAGCGGCAGCCACAGCAGCCAGTGGTAGGGGAGCGGCCGGCGCAGCACCGCGGGGAGGATGACCGGCGCGTGGGCCATCACCATCGACAGCGTGAAGCCGAGGAAGACCGCGTGGATGGCGGCGTCGTAGCGGGGACCGTCGGTGGCCAGGCCACCGAGCAGCCACACCGCACCGGCAACCCCGAGCCAGAAGTAGCCGGCCAGCATGCTCGCCGCCATGAACCGGGTCAGGCCGGTGGCGCGGATGGTGCGTCGGGCCACGTCGTGCGCGGCGAGCCAGCCCCCGAGGGCGAGCATCGCGAGCCCGAGCAGCGGACCGCCGACGGCCGGGAACAGCAAGGACGCCGTCACCGCCACCAGCAGGCCCGAGGAGAGCAGGACGAGGTCGCGGCCGGCCTGCGGCCCCATGGCCAGCCGCGCCAGCTCGAGGCGCTCGCCGCCGATGGTGAGCACGAGGAAGCCGGCGAGCCAGGGCAGCAGGGCGGGGACGTCGACCCCGCCGAGCCACAGCACGGCCGCGCCCAGCGCCAGCGCCGCACCCAGCGCCTGCACCAGGACCGACTCGTCGCGCTGCCGCCGCCACAGGGGGACGTAGACGGCCACCATGGCGGCGGTGCCGAGGACGAGCGTCGCGCGGCCGGCGGTCAGGGGTGCCGGGGAGACCAGCAGGAGGCCGCCCAGGCCGAGCAGGGCGGGGGCGGCGAAGCCCCAGGCCCGGCCGAGCGCCACGGACCGCTCCAGGCAGATGAGCGTGCCGACGAAGCCGAGGACCATGAGCATGCCGTGCACGTCGGGGAGCCGGTCGGTGGCCACCGGTGCCCACACGCCCAGCAGCATCAGGGCCGCGTCCAGGCCGGCCAGCATCGAGAGGGCAGCCGGCAGCAGCAGCGCGACCCGCGGGAGCCGCGAGGCACCGGTGCGCGACCGGGCGTGCGCGGCGACGACCGGCTCGCCGGCCGCGGCGGTCACGGCCGTGCCCCGGTTCTCCCGCTCGGACCCAGGTGGAGCCGGCAGGCGCCCGGTTCGGCGAACGGCACCAGGTCGGTGTCCTCGACGCCGGCGCCGTACTCCTCGAGGGCGCCGCGCACCAGCCCGAGGTGCACCGAGCAGACGATGTCGGGGTTCTTGTGCGCGGCCTCGAGCAGCGGGCAGCGGGTCAGCCGGACCACCGTGTGGCGCTCGTTGGCCTCCGGCGCGAACCCGAGGTCCCCCAGCATCGCCACCACCTCGCGGCGTGCGGCCGGCGCCGTCGCCCGGTCCGGCCGGCCGTGGTCGGCGGCCAGGCTGTGGCCCCACTCCGCGCCGGCCACGAGCGCGTCCCCCGCGGGGTCGGGGCTGGTGCGGCGCAAGGAGGCGGCCAGGGCGGCCGCGAGCCCGGCGTACTCCGAGACGCCGGTGCCCGCCGGGTCGCGGGCCTCGTAGAGCCAGGCGGGCCGTCCTCGTCCCTCCGGCTCGGCCCGGCGGCGGGACACGTACCCGTCGTGCTCGAGGGCCTCGAGGTGCTCGCGCAGCGTGTTCGGGTGGTGACCGGTCGCCCGGGCCAGAGCCGCGAGGGTGGTGGGCTCCGGCTGCGCGGCGAGGGTCTCCAGGAGGGCGGCGCGGGAGGTCGACATCGGCCGGGCACCCGCAGCCCGGCCGGGGCGGGGGCCGCGGGCGGGTGCAGCGGCTGCTGTCATGGGGACGGAGTTTTTTTCCACGGAGATAAGTGTAATAAAATCCGAGCAGGGTCGCCACCGGGGCGGCCGAAGATGTGCCGGAGGTCTCTTCATGAACAACCTGGTGATCGCCTCGACCGAGGCCGACGCCGCTGCCGCAGAAGCCGTCGAGCAGCACCACGCCGAGCTGGCCGGCGCCTTGGCCGTGGCCGTGGAGCGGCTCCTCACCGCCGCTGCGCGCAGCGACCAGCGGACCGGTGAGGCCGCACGTGACGCGCTGGTCTCGTGGTGCCGCAGCGACCTGGTGCCCCATGCTCGGGCGGAGGAGGAGGCGCTCTACCCGGCGGCCCACGCCAAGGCGGAGGGTCGGCTGCTCGTCGACGGGATGCTGGCCGAGCACGCGGTCATCACCGGGCTCGTCGAGGAGGTGGCCGGCGCGCCCGACCTGGTCCGCGCGGCGGCGGCCGCGCGCGCCCTCGAGGTGCTTTTCGGCGCGCACCTGCGCAAGGAGAACGAGCAGGTGCTGCCGCTGCTGACCTCCGCGCCGGAGGTCGGCCTGGCCGACCTGCTGGGTGGCATGCACGCGCTGCTGGGAGCCGAGCACGGCGCTGAGCGCGGCGAGGAGTCCGGGTGCGGTGGGCACTCCTGCACCTGTGGCGAGGTCGACGGACCGGGGTTCCCCGAGCTCGACGCGCGGCAGGTCCCGCACGCCATCCGGCACGCGACGATCTTCGGTGCCCTCGACGCGGTGTCGGACGGCGGCGGTCTGGTCCTGGTCGCCCCGCACGACCCGCTTCCGCTGCTGGCTCAGGTCGAGCAGCGCTACGCCGGCGCGTTCTCGGTGGAGTACCTCGAGCGCGGCCCCGAGGCGTGGCGCCTGCAGCTGGTCCGTCGTACGGCGGCCTGACCCGGCCGGTCGGTCGTACGACGGCCGGGAGGCTGCGCCGCCGTACCCCGGCCGGGAGGCCGCTCCCCACACAGAACAGCCGCTCCCCACAGTGAGATCACCGGGGGGAGCGGCTGTTCAACACGGGACCGTGTTAATCCGGCGGTGCCGCCGGCGCGGGGATCACGTCCAGCGCTCGGACGCCGGCACGAAGTCCAGTCCGCGGGCGCCGGTGTAGACCTGCTTGGGGCGCGCGATCTTCTGCTCCTTGTCCTGGACCAGCTCCAGCCACTGGGCCAGCCAGCCGGGGGTGCGGCCGATCGCGAACAGGACCGTGAACATCTCCGGCGGGAACTGCAGCGCCTCGTAGATCAGGCCGCTGTAGAAGTCGACGTTCGGGTAGAGCCGACGCTGCACGAAGTACTCGTCCTCGAGGGCGATCTTCTCCAGCTCGAGCGCGATGCGCAGCAGCGGGTTGGTGCCGGTCACCTCGAAGACGTCGTCGGCGGCGCGCTTGATGATCGTGGCCCGCGGGTCGTAGTTCTTGTAGACGCGGTGGCCGAAGCCCATCAGGCGCTCCTTGCCGTTCTTCACGCCCTCGATGAACTCCGGGACCTTGTCGGCCGAGCCGATGCGCCGCAGCATCTTGAGCACGGCCTCGTTCGCGCCGCCGTGCAGCGGGCCGTACAGCGCGGCGATGCCGGCGGCGGTGGCGGAGTAGGGGTCGACCTGGCTCGAGCCCACGGAGCGCACCGCGTTGGTGGAGCAGTTCTGCTCGTGGTCGGCGTGCAGGATGAACAGCACGTCGAGCGCGCGGACGAGGCGCTCGTCGGCCTCGAACCGCTTCTCGCTCATCTTGAACAGCATCGCCAGGAAGTTGGCGGTGTAGCTCAGGTCGTTGTCGGGATAGACGTAGGGCTTGCCCTGGGCATGCCGGAACGACCAGGCGCCCAGCGTCGGCATCTTCGCGATCAGCCGGACGATCTGCATGTGCCGGTTGTCGGCGTCGGAGATCGTGCGCGACTCGGGGTAGAACGTCGACAGCGCGCCGACGGAGGCCATCAGCATGCCCATGGGGTGCGCGTCGTAGCGGAAGCCCTCCATGAAGTTGCGGATGTTCTCGTGCACGAAGGTGTGGAAGGTGATCTCGTGCACCCAGGTCTCGTACTGGTCCTTGGTGGGCAGCTCGCCGTGGATGAGCAGGTAGGCGACCTCGAGGAACGAGGACTTCTCGGCCAGCTGCTCGATCGGGTAGCCGCGGTACTCCAGGATGCCCTTGTCGCCGTCGATGAACGTGATCGAGCTCCGGCAGGAGGCGGTGTTCACGAAACCCGGGTCGTAGACGGCCAGCCCCGGTGTGTCGTCACCCAGCTTGATCTGTCCGATGTCGGCGGCGCGGATGGTGCCGTCGTTGATCGGTACGTCGTACTCCTTGCCGGTCCGGTTGTCACGGACGGTGAGGGTCTGAGCCTCGTCCGTCCCGCTGCTGGTAGCAGTGGCCGTGTCGTCGGTCACGTCGGCTCCTCGCTGTCTGAAGGGCCCGGCCCGAGCCGCCGCGGTGGTGAGGGCGGGTGGCCGGGTGCGTGTCGAGTGGCGGCCCGGTGGTCCTGATGCGTCGGTCCCCCTGGGGCTGCCTGAGGGAGGTCGTGCTTCCCTGTTTGTTATGGGCTAACTTATGCCCGACCTCCAGTCCGGGCGAAACCGGGGCCGTTTTGACCCAAGCGTTGCGCCGCCGGTAGTCTTGACGGTCGCGGCTGCCCCGTGTGCTCTCGCTCGTTCCGGTGAGGCTGACACGCGTGGCGCCCGGCTCGTGGAACGGGCCGCAGGACAGACCAACCGATCTCGATCAGAAGGCAATGAACGTGCGTACGTACAGCCCGAAGCCCGCTGACATCCAGCGTGAGTGGCACGTCATCGACGCCACCGACGTGGTGCTCGGACGCCTCGCCGTCCAGACCGCGACGCTGCTTCGCGGCAAGCACAAGCCGATCTACGCCCCGCATGTGGACACGGGCGACTTCGTCATCATCGTGAACGCGGGGAAGGTCGCACTGTCCAGCGACAAGGCCACCAAGAAGATGGCCTACCGGCACTCCGGCTACCCGGGTGGCCTCTCCGCCACGCCGATCGGCGAGCTGCTGGAGAAGGACCCGCGCCGGGCCATCGAGAAGGCCGTCTGGGGCATGCTCCCGAAGAACCGTCTCGGCCGCCAGATGCTGAAGAAGCTGAAGGTCTACGCCGGCCCGGAGCACCCGCACCAGGCGCAGAAGGCCACCCCTTTCGAGATCACCCAGATCTCCCAGTAACCCAGCCCACTCCCGGGCACCCTTTCGACGAAGCATCTGCAGCGAGGATCATCCGTGACAGACACCACCGGCACTGACCAGGCCGAGGAGACCTACGAGGTCAACGAGCAGGGGATCGCCTACAGCTCCGAGAGCACGCCGTCCGCCGAGGCCGCCGCCGCGCGCCCGGCCACGATCGCCCCGGCGTCGGCGACCGGCCGCCGCAAGGAGGCCGTCGCTCGCGTGCGCCTCGTCCCCGGCACCGGCCAGTGGACCGTGAACGGTCGCCCGCTGGAGTCCTACTTCCCGAACAAGCTGCACCAGCAGGTGGTCAACGAGCCGTTCGTGACCACCGACCTGGTCGGTCGCTTCGACGTGATCGCCCGCATCCACGGCGGCGGCATCACCGGTCAGGCCGGTGCCCTGCGTCTCGGCGTGGCCCGGGCCCTCAACGCCGTCGACGTCGAGGCCAACCGCCCGTCGCTGAAGAAGGCCGGGCTGCTGACCCGCGACCCGCGCGTCATCGAGCGCAAGAAGGCCGGTCTGAAGAAGGCCCGCAAGGCGCCGCAGTACAGCAAGCGCTGATCCGGGGACGTCTTCCGTGGGACGTCTGTTCGGCACCGACGGTGTCCGCGGTGTGGCGAACGGTCTGCTGACCGCCGAGCTCACCCTCGACCTGTCGGTCGCCGCCGCCCACGTCCTCGGCGAGGTCGGTGCCCTCCGCGTGGGCGGGGAGCACCGGCCTTTCGCCGTCGTGGGCCGCGACACCCGGATCTCAGGGCAGTTCCTCGAGGCCGCGGTGGTCGCCGGTCTCGCCTCGGCGGGCATCGACGTGGTCCGGCTCGGCGTGCTGCCCACGCCGGGGGTCGCGCACCTCACCGGCGCGCTCGGCGCGGACCTCGGGGTGATGCTCTCGGCGAGTCACAACCCGATGCCCGACAACGGCATCAAGTTCCTGGCCCGCGGCGGGGTGAAGCTCGACGACGCCATCGAGGTCCAGATCGAGGAGCGGCTGCGCGAGCCGTGGGAGCGCCCGACCGGGGCCGGTGTCGGCCGGGTGCGGTCGTACGACGCCGCGGTGGACGACTACGCCCGGCACCTGGTGTCGACGTTGCGCGGCCCGCTGGCGCCCAAGCCCGACGGCCGGCCGATCCGCGTGGTTCTCGACTGCGCGCACGGGGCGGCATCCGTGGCGGGGCCGCAGGCGCTGCGCGACGCCGGTGCCGAGGTGGTGGCGATCTGCGACCGGCCCGACGGACTGAACATCAACGACGGCTGCGGATCCACGCACCTGGACGTGCTGCAGCGCGCAGTGTGCGAGCACGGCGCGGACGTCGGGTTCGCCCTCGACGGCGACGCCGACCGGTGCCTGGCGGTGGACGGTGCGGGCAACGTCGTCGACGGAGACCAGATCATGGTGATCCTGGCACTGGCGCTGCGCGACGCGGGCACCCTGCAGGACGACACCGTGGTCGCCACCGTGATGAGCAACCTCGGCTTCGTGCAGGCACTCGACGCGGCCGGCATCCAGGTGCGACGCACCGCGGTGGGGGACCGCTACGTGCTGGAGGCGATGAACGCCTACGGCTACTCCCTGGGCGGCGAACAGTCCGGGCACGTGATCATGCGCGAGCACGCCACCACCGGCGACGGGATCCTCACCGCGCTCCACGTGCTCGAGCGGATGTCGGACCGGCAGGCGTCGCTCGCCGAGCTGGCCGGTGCGATGACCCACCTGCCCCAGGTCCTGGTGAACGTCCCCGGGGTGGACAAGGACCGCGCCGGCATCGACGAGGAGCTCTCCGCGGCCGTCGCCGCAGCCGAGGACCGTCTCGGCGACACCGGGCGGGTGCTGCTGCGGCCCTCGGGCACCGAGCCGCTGGTGCGCGTGATGGTGGAGGCCACCACCGCCGAGGAGGCCCACGAGGTCGCCGACCGGCTCGCGGGCGTGGTCCGCCGTCGGCTCGCCCTCTGAGGCGAAATGCGGTGCGGCCGGGCCTCCCGGCTCCGTAGGCTGCTGCGTCGTGGACATCCGAGACCTCGACGCCGCCGACCCCGTGCAGATGGCCGCGTTCCACGCCACCTACCACGCCGCGCACGTGCACGGGCGGGAGGTCAGCACGCCGTGGATGCTGGAGGAGATGCGCGCCGACTTCCTCGGCCAGCGCACCGGTGAGCGCACCTGCGGCTTCAGCGGGTACGTCGACGGCCGGGTCGTCGCGGTCGGGGTGGTCGAGCTGCCGCTCAAGGACAACACGCACCTGGCCCACGTGGAGGTGTACACCCTCCCGGAGATGCGGGGGCGCGGCTACGGCTCGGCGATGCTCGCGCACCTCACCGCGCTGGTCCGGGCGGAGGGCCGCCGTACCCTCACCGTCGAGGTCGCGGCACCGTACGACGCTCCGGCGGACGGCGCGGGACACCCGGACGTGGACTTCCTCACCCGGCGCGGGTTCACGTTCTCCCTCGGCAACGTGATGCGGATGCTCGACCTGCCGGTGGACACGGAGCGGCTGCGCCGGCTCGCCGCCGAGGTGGCGCCGTACCACGCCGACTACACGCTGCGCCGGTTCCGGGGGCCGGTGCCCGAGGACATCCTGGAGTCCTTCGGGGCGCTGATCGGCACCTTGATGACCGAGGCGCCGTCCGGCGGGACCGAGCTGGAGCCCGAGCAGTTCGACGCCGAGCGGATCCGCTCCGACGAGGCGGTCTTCGCCGCCTCGGGGCGCACCAAGCTCACCACCATCGCGCTGGCCTCGGACGGGGACGTGGTGGCCTACTCCGAGCTGGTGGTCCCGGCCCACGACCCCGGACGGGTGTACCAGTGGGGCACGCTGGTGAAGCCCGCCCACCGCGGTCACCGGCTGGGCCTCGCCGCGAAGGTGGCCAACCTGCAGTGGCTGCACGAGGAGCATCCGGACGCACGGCTGCTGGTGACCTACAACGCGGAGGTGAACGCCCCGATGATCGCGGTCAACGAGGCGATGGGCTTCCGGCCCGTCGAGCGGCTGGTGGAGCTGCAGAAGAAGCTGGACTGATCTCCCCTTCCCCGGCAACCTGTGTCATGGTGGGGCAAAGCACTCGTCCTGACTCGGGGATGGAGGTCCTCGTGCCTGCTGCCGACTTCGAGGCGGTCCTGGCCGCGGCGCGAGCCGGCGACGAGCACGCCTTCGTGGTGCTGTTCCGGTCGGTCCAGCCGATGCTGCTGCGCTACCTCCGCACGGTGGCCGGCCCCGCGGGAGGACATCGCCTCCGACACCTGGGTCAGCGTGGTGCGTAACCTGCACACCTTCTCCGGCGACGAACAGGGGTGGCGCGCCTGGGTCTTCACCATCGCGCGGGCGCGGCTGCGCGACGAGCAGCGCCGCCTGGTGCGCCGCGCGGTCCCCGTGGACACCGAGACGCTGCTGGCCGTGCGTCCGGACGGCTCCGACGTGTCCGGGGCGGTCGAGGAGATCGTGACCACCGAGGCCGCCTTGGCGTTGCTGGCACGGCTGCCGCGCGACCAGGCCGAGGCGGTGATGCTGCGCCACGTCGCCGGCCTCGACGTGACGCACACCGCCCGGGTGCTGGGCAAGAAGCCGGGCGCGGTGCGGGTGGCGGCCCACCGGGGCCTGAAGCGCCTGGCGACCCTGCTGGAGGAAGCCGGTGGTCCAGACCACTTCGGTGCCGGTAACGCGGTCGGGCTGTCGAGCGATAGGTGAGTGACATGGACATCCACGAGTGGTGCACAGACGAGCAGCTGGCCGAGGAGGAGCCAGTTGCCTCCCTGCTGCGTGCCGCTGCCGCGCCGTCCGAGCCGGGCCCGCTGCCCGGGGAGGACGCGGCGCTGGCGGCCTTCCGCGCCACTCGCCACACCACCGGGAGGAAACCCGTGCGCTCCACCAAGATGAAGACCGTCTTCGCCGCGGCGGTGTCCGCAGGCGTGCTGCTCACCGGCGGCGTCGCGGCCGCGGCCGTCACCGGGAACATCACGATGCCCGGGCACAACCACCTGCCGACGCAGGCCGAGAACGGGAACGTGCCGAGCGAGGTGCCGTCCGACGCCGCGACCGACGCCGCGGAGAGTGACGCGCAGCAGACCGGCGACACCGAGGCCCCGGACCCGCAGGCCACCGACAGCTCCACCGGCGACAACGCCACCACGGAGGACACGGAGAGCGCCGACCCCACCGCGCAGGGCAAGCCCGAGGACGCGGGCACGCACGGCACGGACGTCTCCAGCGTCGCGAAGGACAAGAGCAAGGTCGGCGACGACGGCCACCACGGCTCGGCCGTGTCCGGCGTCGCCTCGAACGGTAAGAGCCAGGCCGGCGAGCACGGCCAGTCCGGCGACCACAGCCAGGCCGGTGACCACTCCGGCGCCGGCGCGGAGAGCCAGTCCGAGGACGCCACGGACACCCAGTCCGAGGGCGCCGGCGAGCAGCAGTCCGAGGCCGGCGACAACGGCGCCACGCACTCCGGCGACAACACGTCTGGCGACACCACGCAGCAGGGCGGCACCGGCAGCACCAGCGGCACCGACTGACCGTCGCCGGATCTGTCGTCGGGCTGTCCCGACGGCCGCGGTACGACCGCGCGAAGGGCCTGCTCCCCGTGGGGTGCAGGCCCTTCGCACGTCCTGAGCAGCACCGCGGCGCGGTACGCGTGCGACCTCCGTGGGGAAGCCCACGGTCGGTCAGTGCCGGTCCTGCTCGCGGATGACCTCTTCGGTGACGTGCGTGGGATGCATGGGGTCGCCCGTCTCCTCCACGCGGCGCACCCTGCGCTCGTGCTCCTCGCCGTGCCGGGCGTAGGCGATGATCGCGGCGCCGGCGACCATGAGGATCACCCCGACCACGGGGATGTTGATCGCGGGCACCTGGTCGTTGACGGCGAACGCCAGGATCGCGCCGACCACCATCAGCAGGACACCGATACCCACGGGCGTTCCTTCCCGACTCGGCAGCTCGGACCGCTTCGGGTACCCCGTCCGGCCGCTGGCCAATCGTGAGCCCGCTCGGTCGTCAGCCGCCGGCGACGCTCCACCGACGCGGGGTGCTGACAGGTCAGCCCCGTTGTCCCTGGTGGCCGGGGGACATCCGGCCCGGCACGGTCTGGCGGTTCCCAGGAGCTGGAAGACACCGAGAGGCTGCTCGCCTTCCACTCCAGCGGCGTGCTCGGCACCGGGCTCGACACCGAGTTCATGCTCGACATGAGCGACCGGTCGCGCGAACGGCGCGATCGCCGCGGCGCTCTACGTGTCCAACAAGACGGTGCGCAACAGCGTCTCGAGCATCTACGCCGAGCTGCACGCCGGCGGCCGGGCGGAGGCGATCGTCAAGGCCCGGGAGGCGGGGTTCGGCCGGTCCCGAGTCAGGGCAGGCGGGCGGACAGGTAGGACTCCAGGACCTCGGGCAGGATCGTCTCGGTGTGCACCTCCAGGTCGGCCGGTTCGCGGTCCACGAGCGCGCCGTACGGCGAGAGCTCGAGGTCCGAGGCGGTCACCCGGTAGCGCCGGTCCTCCTGCAGGAGCCGTTCCCCGACCAGCACCCGGCCGCGGTGCAGACGGGCGCCGACGACGTGGAGCAGCCCGCGCGGTCGGCCGCGGAAGACCCGGGGCGTGGCGGCGGCGTACTCCTCGGTCAGCCCTCGCCCCAGCATCGTGCTCAGCTCGGCGCCGGACAGGGTGCCGGTGGCCAGGTTCGCCGGCGAGCTCGTGGCGTGCCACACGTCGTGCCGGGTGACCGTGCCCGCGGGGAGCCCGGCCGTGCAGTGCCCGCCGATCAGCATCCCGACGTCGGCGGGACGATGGTGCAACAGCGCGGACGCCGTCAGCCGGACCACGGGGCTGTCGCCGGTGACCTGGTACCCGAGCGGTTCGGGGAGCACCCCGACGGGGACGGCCAGCCACGCGGCCAGGTCGTCCTCGCAGCGGGCGAGCTCGGCCAGCACCGCGGGGTCCCCCGGGGCCGACTCGGGCACCGGCTCCAGCCGCATGTCGACCACCTCGACGCGGCCGTCGGGAGCGACCTCGAGCAGGATGCGGCCGAGGTGCTCGCCGTGGCAGCCGGCCTGCGCGATCGGCACCCCTTGGCTGCGATCGCCCTCGGTGAGCAGGTGGTGCGTGTGCCCGCCGACGATGAGGTCGACCCGTCCGGACAGCGCCCAGCTCAGCCCGCGGTCGTGGTGGATCCCGGCATGGCTGAGCAGCACCACGACGTCGGCGCCCCGGGCGCGCAGGTCCTCGGCTTCCCGTCGTACGGCGGTCACCCGACCGCGCTCGCGCAGCCCGAAGGTGTCGTACTGCGCGTAGTAGTCGGTGGCGCCGATGACGCCCACGCGCAGGCCGCCGGTCTCGAGGAGCCGGGAAGGCGTCGCACCGGCGGGCGTGCACCCGGCCGTGGTCTCGAGGTCGCACACGACCGGCGGTGCACCCAGCGCCGCGGCGTAGCGGGGGAGCGCCGCGGGGCCGTAGCGCAGCAGGCCCCCGTTGCCGGCCACCGCGGCGTCCACCCCGGCCGCGCCGAGCAGCCGCCAGCCGGCGACGCCGTACGTCAGCGCCGAGAGCCGCACGCTGGTGTCCTCGACGTCCCCGCCGTCGAGCAGCAGCACCGGATGGTCGGCCGCCGCGCGGATCGCCCGCGCCCGGGCACTCAGCCGGGCCAGCGCGTCGAACCGGCCGTGGAGGTCGTTCCAGTGCAGCAGCTCGAGGGTGGCCATGCGCCCGATTGTGCCTCCGTCCACCCACCGCGGACGTCATGCGGTCTGGTCGTCGGGGAGTGCGGGTCGTATGACGTTCCCGCTCACGTCATGCGGTCTGGTCGTCGGGGCGCGCGGGTCGTATGACGTCCGGGGTCGGTCAGAGCTTGCGGAGGCGCACGGACCGCACCGAGTGGTCGGCCGCCTTGCGCAGCACCAGCGTGGCGCGGCTGCGGGTGGGCTGCACGTTCTGCTTGAGGTTCGGCCTGTTGATCGTGTCCCAGATCCGGTCGGCCTCCGCGACCGCCTCGTCCTCGGTGAGCGCGGCGTACTTGGCGAAGTACGACGCCGGGTCGCGGAACGCGGTCTCGCGCAGCCGCAGGAAGCGGTCGATGTACCAGCGCCGGATGTCGGTGGTGCGCCGCGTCGACGTACACGGAGAAGTCGAAGAAGTCGCTGATCGCCAGACCGGTGCGGCCGTCGGGGCGTACCCGCGCGGGCTGCAGCACGTTCAGGCCCTCGATGATCACGATGTCGGGGTGGTCGACCACGACCTTCTCGTCGGCGACGACGTCGTAGATGAGGTGGGAGTACGTCGGCGCCTCGACCTCGTCCTTGCCGGACTTGATGTCCATCACGAAGCGCAGCAGCGCCCTGCGGTCGTAGGACTCCGGGAACCCCTTGCGTGCGAGCAGGCCGCGGCGCTCGAGCTCGGCGTTGGGCAGCAGGAAGCCGTCGGTGGTCACCAGCGACGACCTGGGGGTGCTCCGGCCAGTGCGCGAGCATGTGCTGCAGCACGCGCGCGGTCGTGGACTTGCCGACCGCCACGGAGCCGGCCAGGCCGATCACGAACGGGGTGCGCGGAGGCTGTGGCTGGTGCAGGAAGTCCTCCTGCGCCCGGTGCAGCGAGGCCGCGGCACTGACGTACATGCTGAGCAGCCGTGACAGCGGCAGGTAGACCTGCTGCACCTCCTCGAGGTCGAGCTGGTCGCCGAGCCCGCGGACGCGCTCGATCTCCGCGGGCGGTCAGCGGCTGCTCGCTGTCGGGGCTGGCGCCGAGCGCCGCCCAGGCGCTGCGGTCGAGCTCCACGAACGGCCCGGCGTCGCGCTCGAGGGCCGGGCCGTGCCGTCGCGGGCCCGCCGGGGGACGCAGAGGACATGAGCGGCATTGTTGCACCGGCGCGGTGCCGCCAAGCGGTCCGGGCGGCGGCCGTGCGCGCCGGTAGAGTGCTGCGCATGTGCGGAATCGTGGGGTACGTCGGGCGCCAAGCGGGCCGCAGCCGTGGTGATCGAGGGGCTGCGGCGGCTGGAGTACCGCGGCTACGACTCCGCCGGCATCGCCCTGGTCCACGACGGGGCGATCGTCTGGGACAAGCGGGCCGGCAAGCTGGCGAACCTCGACAAGTCGCTCGCCGAGAACCCGCTGCCCGCGGCCCACACCGGCCTCGGGCACACCCGCTGGGCCACGCACGGCGCCCCCAACGATGTGAACGCCCACCCCCATCTCGGCGGGAACGGCCGGGTGGCGCTGGTCCACAACGGCATCATCGAGAACTTCGCGGTGCTGCGCGACGAGCTCGAGCGTGCCGGCCACGACCTGGTCTCCGAGACCGACACCGAGATCGCGGCACACCTCCTCGAGCGCGAGCTGGCAGGAGGGCGCGGACCTGACCACCGCCATGCAACGGGTGTGCCGCGGCTGCGACGGCGCGTTCACGCTCGTCGCGGTCGACGCCCAGGACGGCTCCCGCGTGGTCGCCGCGCGCCGCAACTCCCCGCTGGTGGTGGGGCTCGGCGAGGGGGAGAACTTCCTCGCCTCCGACGTGGCGGCGTTCATCGAGCACACCCGCGAGGCTCTGGAGCTCGGCCAGGACCAGGTCGTGACGATCACCCGGGACGCGGTCGAGGTCACCGACTTCGACGGCAACGCGGCCGAGGGCCGGCCGTACCACGTCGACTGGGACCTCTCCGCCGCCGAGAAGGGCGGCTTCGACTGGTTCATGCGCAAGGAGATCTACGAGCAGCCGCAGGCGATCGCGGACTCCATGCTCGGCCGCTACGACGTCACGGGGGCGCTGCAGCTCGACGAGGTGCGGCTCGAGCGACAGACGAGCTGCGCGACGTCGACAAGATCGTCATCGTCGGCTGCGGCACCGCGTTCTACGCCGGGCTGGTGGCGAAGTACGCCATCGAGCACTGGACCCGGATCCCGTGCGAGGTGGAGCTCTCCCACGAGTTCCGCTACCGCGACCCGATCCTGACCCGCGACACGCTGGTGGTGGCGATCAGCCAGTCCGGGGAGACCGCGGACACACTGATGGCGATCCGCCACGCCCGCGAGCAGCGCGCCAAGGTGCTGGCGATCTGCAACACCAACGGCTCGACGATCCCGCGCGAGTCCGACGCGGTGATCTACACCCACGCGGGGCCGGAGATCGGGGTGGCCTCCACGAAGGGCTTCATGACCCAGCTGGTGGCCTGCTACCTGCTCGGGCTCTACCTCGCCCAGGTCCGCGGCACCCGGTACGGCGACGAGATCTCCGGCGTGATGCATGAGCTGGAGCAGATGCCGACCTACGTCCAGGAGGTGCTCGACCAGGCCGAGCAGGTGCACCAGCTGGCCCGCGACCTTCGCGACTCCCGGTCGGTGCTCTTCCTGGGCCGACACACCGGGTACCCGGTCGCCCTCGAGGGCGCGCTCAAGCTCAAGGAGCTGGCCTACATCCATGCCGAGGGGTTCGCCGGCGGGCGAGCTCAAGCACGGACCGATCGCCTTGGTCGAGGACCAGCTGCCGATCTTCTGCGTGGTGCCGCCGCAGGGCCGCGACTTCCTCCACGACAAGATGGTCAGCGCCATCCAGGAGGTCCGCGCCCGCGGCGCGCGCACGATCGTGCTCGCCGAGGAGCGGCGACGAGGACGTGACGCCGTACGCCGACGTGCTGCTGCGGTTGCCCAAGGTGCCGACGCTGTTGCAGCCGATGGTGGCGGTGGTGCCCGCTGCAGCTGTTCGCCTGCGAGCTCGCGACGCTCCAGGGCCACGACGTCGACCAGCCCCGCAACCTCGCCAAGTCGGTGACGGTCGAGTAGCCTGGCCGTCGTCGGCGTCGGCATCGACGTGGTGGACATCGGCCGCTTCGAGCAGACGCTGGAGCGCACGCCGGCGCTGGCCGCGCGGCTGTTCACCGAGCAGGAGCGGTCCCGTCCGCTCGCCTCCCTGGCGGCGCGGTTCGCGGCGAAGGAGGCGCTGGCCAAGGCCCTCGGCGCGCCGACCGGGATGCACTGGCTCGACGCCGAGGTGGTCAGCCGACGACTCCGGCGGACCCGCAGCTGCTGCTGCGCGGCACCGTGCAGGCGCGCGCCGACCGGCTCGGGGTGCGCAGCGTGCACGTCTCGCTGTCCCACGACGCGGGCATCGCCTCGGCCGTGGTGGTGCTCGAGTCCTGATCCCCCTCCACGCCGGGACGTCATGCGGCGCGGCGGTGCGGGCGGCCGCTTCGTATGAGCACGTGGACGTCATGCGGCGCGGCGTGGCGGCCGCCTCGATGACGTCCGCGGGGCGGCTCTAGGGTGAGGGTCATGCGCTACGCACACACGGTCGAGCAGGTGCGCGCCGCCGAGGGGCGCTGCTGGCGCGCCTCCCCGAGGGCGCGCTTGATGCAGCGGGCCGCGGCCGGGCTGGCCTACGCCGTCGGCGAGCTGCTCGGCCGGGTGTACGGCGCCCGGGTGCTGCTGCTGGTCGGCTCCGGCGACAACGGCGGCGACGCGCTGTTCGCCGGGCGCGTGCTGGCCCGCCGCGGCGCCGCCGTGCGAGGCGCTGCTGCTGCAGCCGGACAAGGCCCACGCCGCGGGGCTCGCCGCCCTGCGCGCGGCCGGCGGACGGGCCTTCACCGACGTCGAGACGGCCCGGCGCCCGGACGTCGTCGTCGACGGCATCGTCGGCATCGGCGGGACGGGGCGGCCTGCGCCGCCGCGGCCGCCGCCGCGGTCGCCGCCGCTCGAGGGCATCCCGATCGTCGCGGTCGACACTCCCTCCGGCGTGGACGTGGACACCGGTGCGCTCGACGGGTCGCACGTCCGGGCCACGGTGACCGTCACCTTCGGCACCCACAAGGTCGCGCACCTCGTCGACCCCGCCGCCGCGGCCTGCGGGGCGGTGCACCTCGTCGACCTCGGCCTCGACCTCCCGGACGCGCCGGTCGAGCGCGCTGCAGGCCGAGGACGTGGCCGCGCTGCTGCCGGTGCCGGAGGCGGCCGCGCACAAGTACACCCGCGGCGTGGTCGGCGTCCGCGCCGGCTCCGCGCAGTACCCGGGCGCCGCCGTGCTGTGCGTCTCCGGGGCGTCGACCGGCCTGTGCGGCATGGTCCGCTACGCACGGGGACGAGGCCGCCGACCTGGTGCGGGCGGCCCACCCCGAGGTCGTGGTCAGACGACGGCCGGGTGCAGGCCTGGGTCGTGGGCTCCGGCGGGGGCTCGGACGCAGCCGAGGCCCTGCGCGCGTCGGCTCGCCGACGGGGTGCCCGTGGTCGTCGACGCCGACGCCCTCGCCCACGTCACCGGCCCCCTCGACGTACCGGCACTGCTCACCCCGCACGCCGGCGAGCTCGCCCGGATGCTGGACGTGGAGCGCGAGGAGGTGGAGGCCGCGCAGCTGCGGTACGCCCGCGAGGCCGCCCGCCGGTACGACGCGGTGGTGCTGCTCAAGGGCCGGCACACCCTGGTGGCCGCACCGACGGTCGGGTCCGCGTCACCACGGTCGGCGCCACCGTGGCTGGCCACCGCGGGGGCCGGTGACGTCCTCGCCGGGCTGTGCGGAGCACTGGTGGCCGCCGGGCTCGACCCGTTCGAGGCCGGCAGCGTGGGCGCCTGGTTGCACGGCGCGGCGGCGGCCCGGGCCGGCGCCGGTGGCCCGCTCACCGCCCCCGGGTCGCGGAGGCGCTGCCCGAGGTGTGCGCCCGGCTGCTCGGGGCTGCCACCGCCTCGCCGCACCCTGGCGTCACCGGGCGCTGAGCACCCGGTCTGCGAGAATGGTCCGGCCATGACCGCGCCCTCGACGTCCGCTGGGACCGCCCGCGCCGAGATCGTCGTCGACCTCGACGCCGTCCGGCGCAACGTCGCCACCCTGCGGCGCGCGGTCGGCGACGCCGCGATGATGACCGTGGTGAAGGCCGACGGCTACGGCCACGGCATGGTGCCGGTGGCCCGGGCCGCGCGGGAGGGGGGCGCCGGCTGGCTGGGCGTGGCCGTCCTGGAGGAGGCGCTGGCGCTGCGCGAGTCCGGCGACACCGGCAAGGTGCTCTGCTGGCTGGCGGTGCCGGGGGAGGACTACGCCCCGGCGATCGCGGCCGGCGTCGACCTCACCGCCTACACCGTCGCCGAGCTGGACGAGGTCGTCGCCGCCGCACGGCGGGCCGGCCGCCCCGCGCGGGTCCAGCTGAAGATCGACACCGGCCTGAACCGCGGCGGGTCCACCGCCGAGCAGTGGCCGCGGCTGGTCGGCCGCCGCGGCCGCCGCGGAGCGCGACGGCGTGCTCCGGGTGACCGGCGTCTGGTCGCACTTCGCCTGCAGTGACGAGCCGGACCACCCGGCCAACGACGCGCAGGAGAAGGTGTTCGGCTGGGCGCTGGACGTGGCCGCCGAGCACGGGCTGCGTCCGGAGGTGCGGCACCTGGCGAACTCCGCGGCGGCGCTGCTGCGCCCGTCCTCGCGCTTCGACCTGGTGCGCTGCGGCATCGCGTCGTACGGCATCTCCCCGGCGCCCGAGGTGGTCACCAGCGCACGAGCTCGGCCTGGTGCCGGCGATGACCGTGCGCTCCCGGCTCGCGGTCGTCAAGCGGGTCCCGGCCGGGTCGGGGGTGTCCTACGGGCACACCTGGGTCACCGAGCACGACACCACGCTCGGCGTGGTGCCGGTCGGGTACGGCGACGGAGTGTCCCGGCACGCCTCGTCGCGGGCGGAGGTGCTCGCCGGCGGCAGACGCAGGCGCGTCGCGGGACGGATCTGCATGGACCAGTTCGTGGTCGACCTCGACGGGGACGACGCGCACCCCGGCGACCCGGTGGTGCTCTTCGGTCCCGGCGGGGAGGGCGAGCCCACCGCGCAGGACTGGGCCGAGGCCTGCGGCACCATCGCCTACGAGGTCGTCACGCGGATCGGCGGGCGGATTCAGCGGAGGTACGTGTGAGAGGCGCACGCGCGCTCGGCCTGGGCCTGGGCACCGTGGTTGCGGCCGCGACCGCCGGTGTCGTGGTCGAGCGACGGGTGGTCAAGGCGCGCAAGGCGGGTGCCCGCGGCGCCGACGTGCTCGGCGGGCTCACCGCGACGCCGCGCACGGTCCGCACCGACGACGGGGTGGCGCTGCACGTCGAGGTCGACGAGGTCGCGCCGTACGCCTCCCGACCGGCGGCCGCGGACGACGCCACGGTGGTGTTCGTGCACGGCTACGCGCTGAACCTCGACTGCTGGCACTTCCAGCGCGCGTTCCTCCGCGGCAAGCGACGGTTGGTCTTCTACGACCAGCGCTCCCACGGCCGCTCCGGCCGCTCCACGCCCGGGCACGCGACCATCGACCAGCTCGGCCACGACCTCGCACGCGTGCTCGACGCAGGTGGCACCCGAGGGGCCGGTCGTCCTCGTCGGCCACTCGATGGGCGGGATGAGCGTGATGGCCCTCGCCGAGCAGCCACCCCGAGCTGTTCGGGGACCGGGTGGTCGGGGTGGCGCTGATCTCCACCACCGCCGGTGGGCTGCGGCCGCACCGGGTGCTGAGCCGCTGCATCCCCGACGCGGCTCGGTCAGCGAGGTCGGGACCGCGGCTCGATCGCCGCGCTCGCGCAGGGCGCCCGAGCTGGTCGACAGCGCCCGGCGTCGCGGGTCGGACCTCGGGTTCCTGCGTCACCGACCGGTTCGCGTTCGGCGACGGACGTGCCGTCGGCCTACGTCGAGTTCGTCGACGAGATGCTCGCCGGCACGCCGTTCGAGGTGGTCGCGGAGTTCTTCCCGAACTTCGACGCACTCGACAAGTTCGCGGTGCTGCACGCCTTCGAGCAGGTGCCGACCTGGATCATCGTGCGGCACCGAGGACCTGCTCACCTCGATCGGGCACAGCCGCAAGCTGGCCGTCGCGCATCCCCGGCTCGCACCTGGTCGAGTGCCCCGGCGCCGGGCACATGGTGATCCTCGAGCGCGCGGACCAGGTCAACGCCGCGCTCGAGGACCTGCTCGCGGCGGCGGACCAGCGGCGGGCCGCATCGTGAGCGAGCAGCTGCTGGCCGCCCCGGGCACCCGGTCGCCCGCGTCCGGCGTCGGCCCCGGCCGGACGCCGCCGACGCCGCTGCCGTGCACGCGGTCGTCCAGGCCGGCTTCGGGGCGCGCCCGGCCCTGGACCCGCCGTCGACGGCCACCGAGGAGACCGTCGCCTCGGTGGCCGACGCCCTGGCCCGGCACGGCGGCCTGCTGGCGAGCGCGCGGGACCGGCCGGTCGGTGCGCTGCTGCTCGAGCCCGCCGGCGACCGTGCTGCGGGCTGCGCCGGGTCGCGGTGCTGCCCGCACGCCCAGGGCCACGGGGTGGCGCGGGCGCTGGTCGGCCGCCGCCGAGGAGGTCGCCGCGCCGGCGCGGGTACCGACGGGCTACGGTGTCGCGCGGGCGGAGCTGCCGGCCACGATCCGGTTCTGGGAGCACCTGGGCTACGTCGAGGTGGACCGCGAAGGAGCCTGTGCGTGACGCTGGCCAAGCTGCTCGCCGGTGGAGGTCGACCGCGGCGACCGCCGAGGACGACCCGGGCGCTCGGCGAGCGGCTCGCCGGCCGTGCTGCGCGCCGGGGACCTGGTGATGCTCAGCGGCGACCTCGGCGCCGGCAAGACCACGTTCACCCAGGGCATCGGCGAGGGGCTCGGCGTGCGCGGCGCGGTCACCTCGCCGACGTTCGTGATCTCCCGGGTGCACCCCTCGCTGGTCGGGGGCCCGGCGCTGGTGCACGTCGACGCCTACCGGCTCGGCGGCATCGAGGAGCTCGACGACCTCGACCTCGACACCTCCCTGGACGGAGGCGGTGACCGTCGTGGAGTGGGGCGAGGGGCGTGGCCGAGGGGCTCGCCGAGACCGGCTCGAGGTCAGCCTGACCCGCGCCGCGGGCAGCGACGACCCGGTCGGCGGACGCGACGAGTCGCGGCGGCGTGCGTGCTCACCCCGGTCGGCGCGCGCTGGATCGGTGCCGGACCTGCGCGCGGCGCTCGCGTAACCTCGACCCGTGCTGCTCGCCCTCGACACCGCCACCCCCGCCGTCACCGTCGCCCTGCACGACGGCGAGCGCGTGGTCGCCGAGCGGACCACCGTGCGACGCCATGCGGCACGGCGAGCTGCTCGCGCCCGGCGATCGACCGGCGTGCTCGACGAGGCCGGCGCTGATCCGCCAGGACCTCACCGCGATCGCGGTCGGGGTCGGGCCCGGCCCGTTCACCGGGCTGCGGGTCGGTCTGGTCACCGCCCGCACGCTGGGCGCCGTGCTGGAGATCCCGGTCTACGGCGTGTGCACGCTCGACGTGCTGGCCGCGCGAGGCGGTCGACACCGGCGCGGTGGACCGAGCCGTTCCTCGTCGCCACCGACGCCCGCCGCAAGGAGGTCTACTGGGCGGCCTACGACGCCGACGGCGTGCGGCTCGACGGGCCCGGTGGTCGAGCCGGCCGACGTGGCCACCGACGCGGCCGGTCGTGGGCGCGCGGCGCGCGTGCTCTACCCCGAGGCGTTCCCCGACGCGCCGGCCGGCCCGCGAGCACCCGCGCGCCGGCGTGCTGGCCCGGGTGGTCGCCGAGGAGCGGGCCGAGCTGCTCGACCCGGAGCCGCTCTACCTGCGCCGCCCGGACGCCGTCGCGCCGCACCAGCCGAAGCGGGTCTCGTGACCCTGCGCGCCGGCGCACGCTCGCCGACGACGCCCGGCGCGTCGCCGCGCCTCGAGCGGCGAGCTCTTCGGCGCCGACGCGTGGTCGCGAGGCCGTCGGTGGCCGAGGAGCTCGCCGGGCCCGGCGCGCCGCGTACGTGGTCGCCGGGCGACGACGGCGAGCTGGTCGGGCTACGCCGTCACGCTGCGGCGCCGGCGACGTCGTCGGACCTGCAGCGGATCGCGGTGCGCGCCGGCGCGGCGGCGGCCGGGGCCTGGCCTGCGCGCCTGCTGGCACGGGCTGCTCGCGAGCGCGCCCGCGGGTGCCGCGGTGCGCCGGACCGGATGCTGCTGGAGGTGAGCGCGACGAACAACGGCGGCGCTGGCGTTCTACGCCGCCGGGGGCTTCGAGCGAGATCGACCGGCGGCGCGCGCTACTACCGCGACGGCACCGACGCCGTCGTGATGCGGCGGCCGCTGGCCGGCCGGCCTGCGGCAGGAGAGGACGGCGATGACCAGCGACGACGAGCCGCTGGTGCTCGGGCATCGAGACCTCCTGCGACGAGACCGGCGTCGGCATCGTGCGCGGGCACACCCTGCTCGCCGACGCGGTCGCCTCGCAGCGTCGACGAGCACGCCCGGTTCGGCGGCGTGGTGCCCGAGGTCGCCACCCGCGCCCACCTCGAGGCGATGGTGCCGACCATCGAGCGCGCCTGCGAGACCGCCGGCGTCACGCTGCACGACGTCGACGCCATCGCGGTCACCAGCGGCCCCGGGCTCGCCGGCGCGCTGCTGGTCGGCGTCGCCGCGGCCAAGGCGCTCGCGCTGGCGCTGGGCAAGCCGCTCTACGGCGTCAACCACCTCGCCGCCCACGTCGCCGTCGACCAGCTCGAGCACGGCCCGCTGCCCGAGCCGTGCCTGGCGCTGCTGGTCAGCGGCGGCCACTCCTCGCTGCTGCGGGTCGACGACGTCACCCGCGGGCGTCGACGCCGCTCGGGCGCCACCATCGACGACGCGGCGGGGGAGGCGTTCGACAAGGTCGCCCGGCTGCTCGGGCTGCCGTTCCCCGGCGGCCCGCACATCGACCGGGCGGCCCGCTCGGGCACCCGGTGGCGATCGACTTCCCGCGCGGCCTGACCTCGCGGCCGCGACCTGCGAGCGGCACCGGTTCGACTTCTCCTTCTCCGGGCTGAAGACCGCGGTGGCCCGCTGGGTCGAGGCCCGGGAGCGCGCCGGCGAGCCGGTGCCGGTGGCCGACGTGGCCGCGTCCTTCCAGGAGGCGGTCTGCGACGTGCTCACCCGCAAGGCGGTCGACGCGGCGCGCGACCAGGGCATCGAGGACATCCTGATCGGCGGCGGGGTGGCGGCCAACTCGCGGCTGCGGGTGCTGGCCGAGGAGCGTGCGCCGCCAAGCACGGCATCCGGGTGCGGGTGCCGCGGCCCGGGCTGTGCACCGACAACGGCGCGATGGTCGCCGCGCTCGGCTCCGAGCTGGTCGCCCGCGGGCGCCGCGCCTCGGCCCTCGACCTGCCCGCCGACTCCTCGCATGCCGGTCACCACCGTCCTGGTCGTGACCGGCCGGTGCGGCGCGAGCGTCGGTCACGGCGGGTCGGCGAACTGGACGTGCCCTCGCAGCGGTGGCAGCTGACCGTGCCGAGGCACGCGGGCGCGTGCCGCCGACGTCGAGCGCGGCAGCACGTTCCACCGGCCGCCGCGCGTACGACGTCGGCCGAGCAGCGTGTCGGTCGTCCTCCCAGGCCGGGTCGGCGGATGAACGCCGGCCCGGCGGTCGTGCTGAACATGGCGACGACCGCGCCGGTGCGCGGCGTCCAGCACGCGCCACCGTGGCGGCGCCGAGCGCCGTCGCCGTCGACGGGTGGCCGACCACGTAGCGTACCGTCGGGGCTGAACGCCTCCAGCGCGTAGTCGCAGGTCTTCCCAGACGCCGGGCCGTTCGCCGCGTCCATGACCCGCCAGCAGGAGCTGCCGTCGGGGTTGTAGCTCGTCTCGCCGCCGACCAGGCCGCCGCTCGCGAGCGCCCCACGACCTCCGCAGGACCCGGCAGCGACCACGGTCGTCGCCGTTGACGGTCGGTCACGTGCACCGTCGGGGTACGCTGCCGTCGTCAGCGGTCGTACACCACGCCGGCCGCTCGCACGAACCCGACCGGCCCAGCCGGCGTGAGCACCGGGCACGGCAGCGTCTGGGCGGCTCAGCCCTGGCCGGCCGCCGGGCAGCCACCGTGCTGGGTGCCGTCGCCTCGACCGACCAGGCGACCTGCGTGCCGTCGTCGCTGACCGCGAAGTCGGTGCCGCGGCGCTGGCCGATCGGCGCGCCCGCGGTCGTGGATCGGCTGATGACCGGATCTGCGGCGCTCTCGCCGTAGGCCAGCCGAGCCGCCGTCGTCGGCGACCACGTCCGAGTAGCTGCCCTGCAGGACGTCGGTCGGCCCGTCGTGGTGGACCGTGGTGCCCCGCCGGACACGACGAGGTAGGGCAGCCGGGGAGGCGCTCCGGCGGGCGCGTCCGGGCTCAGCGGCGTGCCGCCGTCCGGGACGGGCTCGCGGGACGTCGCTCGGCGGACGCGTCGGCTGCGGGGTGGCCGGCGCGGTGGTGGCCGGCGTGGTGGTCGGCGGCGTGGCGGTCGCGTGCGCGGCCGGCCCGACGCTGCGCGGTCGACGTACCGGTCACCGCCAGGCCCGCCGGCACGGCGACGGCGAGCACCGCCGCCGCGGCCAGCCGCCGACGGCGAGGCGCCGGCGCCGCCTCCGGATGCGGCGTGCGCTGCGCTTGACCGTCGTCCAGGCCGATGGGGCGCCCGTCCGGCGTCGCGAGCCCGGTCGTGCAGCTCCCGGCACCAGGCAGGTCCTTCTCGTCGAAGCCGTTCATCGCTCCTCCTCCCGCTTCGGGGCGAGGATCGGGTTGGGTCGTGCGACCGGGCGCGCATGGCGGCCAGCGCCCGGCTGGCCTGGGACTTCACGGTGCCGACGGAGATGCCGAGGACGTCGGCGGTCTCCGCCTCGCTGAGCTCCTCGTAGTAGCGCAGCACGATCACCGCGCGCTGCCTGCGCGGCAGCGTCTGCACGAACTCCCACAACGCGTCGCGCTCGCCGTCGTCGTACTCGGTCGGTGCGTCGCGGCCGGCGTGCTCGGGCAGCCGCGTCGGTGCTGACCTCCCGCCGCTTCCAGGCCCGGCGCCACAGCGAGTTGTGCTCGTTGACCATGATCCGGCGCACGTAGCCGTCGACCAGCTCGCGCCGCTGCACCTTGTCCCAGGCCAGGTACAGCTTGGCCAGCGCGGTCTGCACCAGGTCCTCGGCGCGCGTGCCGGTCGCCGGTCAGCAGGTACGCCGTGCGCAGCAGGCTGGGCTGGCGCGCGGCCATGTAGGCCGAGAACTCGGCGTCCCTGTCCTGCGTCCGCATCCGCGACAGCTCCCCTGACCGATCGCGAGCTCCACCGGTGCCACCATCCTTGCGTCTTCTCCACCCCCAAGACGCAGAACGCGCGCACCGGGTTGCATCGGCGATCGTGCCGGTCCGCCGCCCGCGCGGCAGCCGCTCGCCGTGTCGGTGGCTCGGCGACTCAGTAGGGTGAACCCGACAAGTCGGCCGGACGCGGCCACCGACGGTTCGGGAGGATGCCCATGCAGCAGGTCCGAGGAGTCGTCGCCAGGAGCAAGGGCGCGCCGGTGAGCATCGAGACGATCAACGTCCCCGACCCCGGGCCCGGCGAGGCGGTGGTGCAGGTCCAGGCCTGCGGCGTCTGCCACACCGACCTGCACTACCGCGAGGGCGGCATCAACGACGAGTTCCCGTTCCTGCTCGGCCACGAGGCCGCCGGCGTCGTCGAGGCGGTCGGCGAGGGCGTCACCGACGTCGCGCCCGGCGACTTCGTGGTGCTCAACTGGCGCGCGGTCTGCGGCGAGTGCCGGGCCTGCCGCCGCGGCGAGCCGTGGTACTGCTTCGCCACCCACAACGCCACCCAGAAGATGACCCTCGAGGACGGCACCGAGCTGTCCCCGGCGCTGGGCATCGGCGCGTTCGCCGAGAAGACGCTGGTCGCCGCCGGCCAGTGCACCAAGGTCGACCCGGCGGCGCGGCCGGCCGCGGTCGGCCTGCTCGGCTGCGGCGTGATGGCCGGCCTCGGCGCGGCGATCAACACCGGCGACGTCGCCCGCGGCGAGACCGTCGCGGTGATCGGCTGCGGCGGCGTCGGCGCCGCGGCGGTCGCCGGCTCCCGGCTGGCCGGGCGCGACCACGATCATCGCCGTCGACATCGACGACCGGAAGCTCGAGTGGGCCCGAAGCTCGGCGCCACCCACACCGTCAACAGCACGCGAGCACGGACCCGGTCGAGGCGATCCAGGCGCTCACCGACGGGCTTCGGCGCCGACGTGGTGATCGACGCGGTCGGCCGGCCGGAGACCTGGAAGCAGGCGTTCTACGCCCGCGACCTGGCCGGCACGGTCGTGCTGGTCGGCGTGCCGACCCCGGACATGAAGGTCCCCGAGCTCCCGCTGATCGACGTCTTCGGCCGCGGCGGCGTCGCTGAAGTCGAGCTGGTACGGCGACTGCCTGCCCTCCCGCGACTTCCCGATGCTGATCGACCTCTACCAGCAGGGCCGGCTCGACCTGGACGCGTTCGTCACCGAGGAGATCGGGCTCGACGACGTCGAGGCAGGCGTTCGAGAAGATGCACCACGGCGACGTGCTGCGCTCGGTGGTGGTCCTCGGGCGAGGCGGGTCGCTGATGGCGGTCACGGTCGACCACGGCGTCACCAGCGGGCACGTTCTCCCTCGACGGCGAGACCTTCGACGTCGACAACAACGTCTGGGTGGTCGGCGACGACACCGAGTGCGTGGTCATCGACGCCCCGCACGACGCCGACGGCATCCTGACGGTCGTCGGGGACCGGCGGGTCAAGGCGATCCTGTGCACCCACGCCCACGACGACCACGTCCGGGTCGCGCCGGAGCTGCGGGAGCGCACCGGGGCGCCGATCCTGCTGCACCCCGACGACCGGCCGCTGTGGGAGCTACCCACCCGCGACCGAGGGCCGTCGTGGGACGCCGACCTCGCCGACGGCGTCGAGATCGAGGTCGGCGGCACCGACGCTGCGGGTGCTGCACACGCCCGGGCACGCGCCGGGGGCGTCTGCTTCTACGCCGAGCCGCTCGGCTGCGTGTTCACCGGCGACACGCTGTTCCACGGCGGTCCGGGCGCGACCGGCCGCTCGTTCAGCGACCACGACACGATCGTCGCCTCGATCCGCGAGCGGCTGCTCACGCTGCCCGACGAGACGGTGGTGCACACCGGCCACGGCGACGACACCACGATCGGCGCCGAGCGGGCCCGCCTCGAGCGAGGGCTGAGCGCGCCGCCGACGTGTCGCGAGCAGCAGGCGACGGGTAGCGCACCGATGCGTGACCGCCACCTACCGCCTCCAGCTGCACGCCGGGTTCACCTTCGCCGACGCCGAGGCCGTCGTGCCCTACCTCGCCGACCTCGGCGTCACCCACCTCTACCTCTCGCCCGATCCTGCAGGCGGTGCCCGGCTCCCTGCACGGGTACGACGTGCTCGACCACACCCGGGTCAACGAGGAGCTCGGCGGCGAGAGCGGGCTGGTCGCGCTGGCCGGCGACCGCGCGCGAGCACGGCCTCGGGCTGGTCGTCGACGTGGTCCCCAACCACATGGCCCTGGTCGCGCCCGAGCACGCCAACGCCCCGCTGTGGCAGGTGCTGCGCGAGGGCCGCGAGGCGCGACCGCGCACTGGTTCGACATCGACTGGGACGCCGGCGGACGGCCGGCTGGGCCTGCCGCTGCTCGGGCGACACGCTGGAGGCGCCGCTGGCCGCCGGCGAGCTCGTCCTCGACGAGTACGACGGCCGGCCGGTGGTCCGCTACTTCGACCACGTGTTCCCGGTGGCGCCCGGGCACCGGAGGGCGGACGACGTGGGCGCGGTGCTGGCCCGCCAGCACTACCGGCTCGCGCAGCTGGCGGGAGAAGGACGCGCTGCCTCAACTACCGGCGGTTCTTCGACGTCGACGCGCTCATCGCGGTCCGGGTGGAGGACGCCCGACGTGTTCGACGCGACCCACCGGCTGCTGCTCGACCTCAACCACCGCGGGCTCGTCGAGGGCTTCCGCATCGACCACCCCGACGGGCTCGCCGACCCCGAGCCGGCTACCTGCGCCGGCTGCGCGAGGCGACGCGTCCCGGGCACCGGCATCTGGGTGGAGAAGATCCTCGAGGGCAGCGAGCAGCTGCCGTACGACTGGCCGTGCGACGGCACCACCGGCTACGACGCCGCCGCGCGCGGTCGCGCGGCGCGCTGGTCGACACCGCCGGCGCCGCCGCGCTCACCGAGGCCTGGGTCCAGGCCGGCGGCGATCCGGACTTGCACCGGGTGGTGCAGGAGTCCAAGCGCCTGGTCGCCGTCGAGCTGCTGGCGCCCGAGCGCGCCCGGCTCACCCGCCGGGCGACGCGAGGCGCTCCCGGAGGCGGACCCCGCGCGGCTGGCCGCCGCCGTGGCCGAGCTGCTCGTGGCGGCCGAGGTCTACCGCGCCTACGTCCGCCCGGGGACCCGGCCACCGGCGCGGCCCGCCGGGTGCTCGAGGAGGCCGCGGCCCGGGCCGTCGCCGCGCCGCCCCGACCTCGAGGTGGAGCTGAACCGGCTGCGCGACCTCGCGCTCGATCCGAAGGACGAGGCGGCCGCCGACTTCGCCGTACGCCTCCAGCAGACCTGGGGTCCGGTGATGGCCAAGGGCATCGAGGACACCGCGTTCTACCGCTACCACCGGATGGTGGCGCTCAACGAGGTCGGCGGCGACCCGCTGCTGCTCGACGAGGGCGGACCCGGACCGGCTGCACGCGTGGGCCGCGCAGCAGCAGGAGCACTGGCCGCTCGGGCATGACCACGCTGTCCACGCACGACACCAAGCGCAGCGAGGACGTGCGCGCCCGGCTGCTGGCACTGTCCGGCGACGCCGAGTCGTGGGTGCGGTGCGCGCACGCGTTCACCGAGGCCGCGGACCGGCACGACGTGGACGCGCCGACCGCCCAGCTGGTCTGGCAGACGCTGGCGGGCGTCGGCGCGATCGACGCCGAGCGGCTGGACGGCTACCTGGTCAAGGCGGCTCGGCGAGGCCAAGCAGCACACCGCCTGGGTCGACGGCGACGAGGACTACGAACGACGTCTGGTCGCCTTCGCGGAGGAGGCCCGGGCCGCCGGGGAGCTCAAGGCGCTCGTCGACGCCGCCGTGAACCGCAACCGGGAGGCGATCCGCGCGCTGGTGCTGGGCCAGAAGCTGCTCCAGCTCACGCTGCCCGGGGTGCCCGACACTCTACCAGGGCACGCGAGCTGGTGGACCTCTCGCTGGTCGACCCCGACAACCGCCGGCCGGTGGACTTCTCGGCGCGCGCGGAGCGGCTGGCGGCCCTGCGTCGCGCGGGGACCGGCCGACCTCGACGACGAGAAGCTGCAGGTGACCGTCGCCGCGTTGCGCGTGCGCCGCGAGCACGGGGACGCCTTCGGCGACCGCGGCGGCCACACGCCGATCACCGCGGAGAGCCGGCACCTGGTCGGGTTCCTGCGCGGGGACGACGTCGCCGTGCTCGCCACCCGTGCCCCGCAGCGCCTGGAAGCCATGGGCGGCTGGGGCGAGACGACCGTACGGCTCCCCGACGGCCTGTGGCGCGACGAGCTGACCGCAGACGCTCACCGGCGGCGGCGAGTGCGCCGTGGCCGACCTCCTGGCGGCCTACCCGGTCGCCCTCCTCCGACGGGTGCACACGACATGACGCGAGAGATGTCCGTCTGGGCGCCGCACGCCGGCGCCGTCGACCTGCTGTTGGGCGACGCGCGGCTGCCGATGTCCCGCGCCGACGACGGCTGGTGGCACGTCACGTGCGACGTCGACCCGGCTGCGTCGTACGCGTTCTCGATCGACGGCGGCGACCCCCGCCCGGACCCGCGCGGTCTCCGGCTGCCCGACGGCCCGCACGGCTGGTCGCAGCTCTACGACCCCGCGGCCTTCACCTGGTCCGACGACGGCTGGACCGGCCGCCCGCTCGACGGTGCGGTGCTCTACGAGCTGCACGTGGGCACCTTCACCCCCGCGGGCACGCTGGACGCCGCGGCGGAGCGGCTGGAGCACCTGGTGGACCTCGGCGTGGACGTGGTGGAGCTGCTGCCACTGGCGCCCTTCCCCGGCGAACGCGGGTGGGGGTACGACGGGGTCGCGCCGTACGCGGTCCACGAGACCTACGGCGGCCCCGCCGCGCTGCAGCGGTTCGTCGACGAGGCACACCGCCGGGGCCTCGCCGTGTGCCTGGACGTGGTCTACAACCACCTCGGTCCGGACGGGAACTACCTGGCCGAGTTCGGCCCCTACCTCACCGCCAAGCACACCACTCCCTGGGGCGAGGCGCTGAACCTCGACGACCGCGACAGCGACCCGGTGCGCCAGTGGGTGCTCGACAACGTGGTCCAGTGGCTGCGCGACTTCCACGTCGACGGGCTGCGGCTCGACGCCGTGCACGAGCTGCACGACGACCGCGCCGAGCACATCCTCGAGGAGATGTCGGCGACCGTCGACGCGCTGGCCGCCCGCACCGGCCGCTCGCTGTGGCTGATCGCAGAGTCCGACCGCAACGACCCGGGCACCGTCACCCCGCGCGGCCGCGGCGACGCGGTGGGCGGGGTCGGTCTGCACGGCCAGTGGTCCGACGACGTGCACCACGCCCTGCACGTCGCGCTGAGCCGGGAGACCCAGGGCTACTACCGCGACTTCGCCGACCCGGACGCGCTGGCGAAGGTCCTGCGCACCCCGTTCTTCCACGACGGCACCTGGTCGAGCTTCCGCGGCCGTCGGCACGGCCGCCCCGTCGATCCCACGCTGCCGGGGTGGCGGTTCGTCGCCTCGCTGCAGACCCATGACCAGGTGGGCAACCGGGCCACCGGCGACCGCCTGTCCGCGCTGGTCGGGCCGGACGTGCTCGCCTGCGGCGCCGCGATCCTGCTCACCTCTCCGTGGACTCCCATGCTGTTCATGGGAGAGGAGTGGGCCGCCTCCACCCCCTGGCAGTACTTCACCGACCACACCGATCCCGCGCTGGCCGAGGCCGTGCGCGAGGGACGGCGCGCGGAGTTCGCCGCGCACGGCTGGGCGGAGGGCGACGTCCCCGACCCGCAGGACCCCGCCACGTTCACGCGCTCGAAGCTGGACTGGGAGGAGCCGAGCCACGAGCCCCACGCCCGGATGCTGCGGTGGTACCGCGACCTGATCGCCCTGCGCCACGACTGCGCAGACCTGCGCGACCCCCGGATGGACCTGGTGCGCGTCGAGTGGGACCCGGCCACGGGGCGGTTCCGGATGCAGCGCGGCGAGCACCTGGTGCTGGTCAACCTCGGCGCGGAGCCGCTCACGTTCGCGGCCGGCGGGTCCGTGCTGCTGAGCTGGGAGGACGGCGTGAAGGCCGAGGACGGGCACGTGGAGGTCCCCGCCGGGTGTGCCGTGGTCGTCGGCCCCTGACGCGCGACCGAAGCTCCGCACCGCGCGAGCGCGGCCAGACCCGGACACATCGGGCATCTCCGGGAATGCCTGCCTGTCGCCCTTCGGCGTCGCACCGGTCCGGGCGCGGCGTAGCGTGAGGGCACGTCGCGTCTCGCGGAGCCGCCCATGTACCACGCACGCCACCTCAGGCACCGGCCCGCGTTGCTGGCCGTCACCGTGGCCGCGGTGGGGGCCGTGCTGATCGCGGCGGTCCTGCTCGTCGTGCTCACCCCCCGCACCCATCCGCCTCCGGCCACGGAAGGTCCCTCGGCCGGCGGGGCCACCGGGGCGCCCGGTGCCCGACCCTCCGGCGGTACGACGCGCCCGGCGACACCGCAGCCGACGGCCGCGGCCGGGACGCAGGGACACGGCACCCGCGGGAGCGTCACGGGCCCCTCCGCGGGTCCTTCCGCGGTGGAGGCCGGGCTGCCCGGAAGTCCGCAGGGAGCACGGACCTCGACCTCCGCGTCCGCCGCCACCGCGCGACCTACCGCCGTACCCGGTGGCCGCCGCAGCAGCGGTCCGGGCACCGCGAGCGCCGCGAGCCCGCCCGGCCACACCATCGCGTCGCAGGGCAGCGCCGGGCGCCGCGTCGCGGCGGCGCGCACCCGTAGCGCCGCTCCGGGTCCCGGGCACCGCGTCGCGGCGGCGCCACCGCCGAGGACCCCTCCGGCGCGGAAGGCGGGAAGGACGAAGACCGCCGGCACGTCCGTGACCACGAAGGCGCCGTCGGCCCCCACGGCGCGCCCGCCCGCTCCCGCACCGGCGCGCCCGCCCGCTCCCGCGCCGACGCTCCCGGGTCCGCCGCTGCCGACCTGGCTCCCCGCGCCGCCGGCCCCGCCACCGGCGCCGGCACCGCAGCCCGCCGGGCCGACGCCGGCACCCCAGACCGCCGGGTCAACACCCGCGCCGGCGACGGAGCCGCCGCCGGCCACCGGCGAGCCCGGTGGTGCCCTTCCCGCCGGGACGCCCCCCTGCGGTCGCGGGCGCGCGTCGGGCTCCGGTCCCGGCCACGGGCACGGAGCGCCGTCACCGTTCCCCGCCGGCCCCCTCCCGCCGGGGTGCAACCACGGCGGCTGAGACCCGACGGTCACCAGCCGCGGGGGATGATGGGCGGCAGATCGAGACGGAGGTCGGCACGTCATGCGGCGGTACCGCTACGGACGCGGGTTCGGGCGCCTATTCGGGCTGCTGTTCCTGGCCCGCCACCCTGTGTTCCTGGTGGTGCTGCTGGTCGTGGCGCTGGTCGTCTGGCTGTACCAGCGACGCCGCTGACTCACGTCCGCGGCGCCGACGGTCCCGGTCCGCCGCCGGGGGTCACCCGTCCAGGTCGTAGGCGAGCACCAGCTCGTGGCCGTCGTCACTGTGCCCCTCGATGCGCAGCGCCGCCTCGCCCCTGTTCACCGACTACGTCGGCATCGCCCGAAGTGGGAGATCGCCCGCTACCGCATCCTCGACGCCGCGGCTGCGGCGCACAGCGGCGAGCCGGTGGACTCGGCCAGGCTGGCCGCCGAGCTCGGGTTCGCCGACCAGCCGCACCTGACCCGCGCGTTCACGCGGGTGGCGGGGACGCCGCCGGCCACCTACCGCCGCGAGGCCTGAGCCGCGGCCTCCCGACGCCGGGTGCGCCGCAGGTCGACGACGCCGACCACCAGGGCCAGCGCGACGAAGCCCAGTGCCGCGAGCACCGCCTGCCCGACCGCGTGGCCGAACGCGTCGCTGCGGGCGGCGCCGCTCAGCCCGGCCACGGTCGCGGGCAGGGCGGCGAAGAACACCGCCCCGATCACGGACTGTCCGATGGCCAGGCCGATGCGCTGGGAGGTCTGCAGGACGCCGCCGGCGGTGCTGCCCGCGACCGGGTCCACGTCCATGAGGGTGAGGGTCTGGTTCGGGGTGATCAGCGCGCCCGAACCCAGGCCCATCACCAGCAGCGGGGCGGCCAGCCACAGCGCCGCGTACGGCCCGGAGTGCAGGCGGGCCACCACGTCGAGGCCGAGCGCGCCGAGCCCGAACGTCCCGGCGGCGGCCACCACGAGGGGCCGGCCGATCCGCGTCACCACCCGGCCCGCCAGCGGCGCCGACACCGCGCTGCCGATCGCGAACGCGGTGATGCCCAGGCCGGACTGCAGGGCGGTGAAACCGAGGCCGTCCTGGTAGTACAGCGCCATCACCAGCGGCAGGCCCGCCTGCGCGGGGAAGAACGCGAGCGCCAGCACCACGCCCGCGGTGTACGACGGGCGGCGGAACAGGCGCAGGTCGATGAGCGGGTCGTCGTTGCGCGCGGTGAGCCGGGCCTCGCGGCGGAAGAACAATGCGACCAGGGCCGCGGCCGGCACCACCAGCCAGGCGAGCCGGGCGTCGCGCAGCGCGTCGTACTCGACGGCGGCGAACAGGATGCAGAAGGTGCCGGCGCCGAGGATCAGCGCGCCGAGGATGTCGAGGCGGTGGTTGCTCCACGCGGGGTCCGAGGGCAGCAACCGTCGGGCCAGCGCCAGCACGGTGATCCCGATCGGCACGTTGATGAAGAACACCAGGCGCCAGCCGAAGTGCGGGCCGCCGAGGGCGATCAGGGCGCCGCCGATCAGCGGGCCGATGGCGGTGGCCACCCCGACGTTGGTGCCGATCACCCCGAACGCACGGCCCCGGTCCCGACCACGGAACAGCTGCTGCACCAGGCCGGAGACCTGCGGGTTGATCAGACCGCCGGACAGGCCCTGCAGCACGCGGGCGGCGATCAGGAACCCGCCGGTCGGGGCCAGCCCGGACATGGCGCTGGTGACCACGAACCCGCCCACGCCGACCATGAACATCCGCCGGCGCCCGTGGTCGTCACCGAGCCGGCCGGCCAGGACGGGCACCAGCCCGAAGGCGAGCGTGTAACCGCTCACGATCCACTGCAGCGTGGAAGGCCCGGCGCCGGTGGCCGCGCCGATGGAGGGCAGCGCCACGTTCGTGACGCTGACGTCCAGCAGGGTCATGAACAGCGCGCTCGCGCACACCGCCAGCGCGATCCACCGGCTGCGATCCGGGGCGTCGGCGTCGGGGGAGGCGGTCATCGGCCCCACGCTACGCGCGGGCGGGGGTGCGACCTCGCGGTGTCCCGCGCCCGTGTGCCACGGCTCACGCCCTCCCCGCGCCGGCGGTCAGAACGGGCGGACCAGCAGCACCGTGCCCTTGCCCGACACGCGGGTGAGCACGAGCGTGCCCTCCTCCTCGCCGGAGAGCGCGAGCCGCTTGCGCAGCACCTCCGGCACCACGTCCACCCCGCGCTTCTTGATGGTCAGCCGGCCGATCCGGCGCTCGCGCAATGCGGCACGCAGCGCCTTCTCCTTGTACGGCAGCTCCTCGAGCACTTCGTAGGAGCGCGCGAACGGGGTCGCGAACGCCTCGTCGCTGGTGACGTAGGCGATGTGCTCGTCCACGAGCCCGCCCCGGACTCCGGCCGCCACCGCGGTCACCAGCCCGGCGCGGATCACCGCTCCGTCGGGCTCGTACAGGCACCGCCCGACCGCGCGCACCTCCGCGTGCCCGGGGTCGTCCTCGTCGCTGAGCGAGGCCAGCCCGGCGTCGCTGATCACGGTGGCACGCCGGCGGGCACTGGCCAGGTACGACGACCACAGCGCGGCCTCCTTGACCTCCCCGTCGTCGGAGACCCACTCCGCCTCGACCCCGCCGGGCACCATGTCATGCGGGATCCCGGGTGCCACCTTGACGCAGGCCGGGCGCCGCAGCAGGCCCTCGACGAACGACCACGGCGGCGACCAGTCCCGGGCGTCGAAGACCCGCCCCGCCCCGGTACGACGGGCGGGGTCGGCGAAGACCACGCCGAAGCCGGACAGGTCCAGGTCGTGCGCCTCGGCGACCTGCACCGCGCCGCCGAGCCCGAGCGCCTCGAGGTTGGCTCGGGCGACCTCCACGCGCAGCGGGTCCCGGTCCACGCCGGCCACCACCAGAGCGGCCCGGGCGAACGCCACCAGGTCCCCGCCGATCCCGCACCCGAGGTCGAGCACCGAGGACGGGGCCGCCAGGGCCACGCGCGCCGCCCGGTGGCGCGCGACACGGGTCCGGGTCGCCTGTTCGAGGCCCTCGGGCGTGAAGTACATCCGCGCCGCGTCGTCGCCGAGCTTGGCCGCCGCCCGTCGCCGCAGGTCCGCCTGGGTCAGTGCGGCCGCGACCTGCGCGCCGGTGGCCTCCCTGCGCAGGGCGGTGGTGGTGCGCACCGGGTCGCCCGCCTGCTCGTGGTACACCTGCTCGGCCCGGGCCAGCAGCGCCTGCCCGGCGGGGGAGAGCAGCCAGCGGAACGCCTCGAGGTCCATGCCGGCATCCTGTCAGTCGCAGCGTCGGCCGGCCCCGCACCGGTGGGGTGCGGGGTCGAGGTCACCCGCTGACCGCGCCGGCGAACCGCTCGTCGTTACCGGATGGTCAGACCTGCAGCTCCTCGAGGACCTGTTCGTACATGGCGAACTGCGCATCGCGGTCGGTGCTGCAGAACTCCATGGTGAAGTGCTCGAGCAGGATCGGACCCTCGGTGGTGAGCTGCTGGGCCCGCTCGATGACACTGATGCCGAGCAGGTCCTCGACCTCGCCCTCCACGATCCAGGCGCCCTGTCCCTTCTGGCCGATGTACCACCGAGGAGTCGTGCACTTGCCCTCAGCGGCGAACGTGCCCCAGTAGTCGTCCACCTCGCGGCCGTACTTCAGCGCGAGTCGTTCGCGACCCGGGCGGATGCCCGTCCAGGTCACCACCATTGCACCCTTCATCGCTACCTTCTTCCTGCCCGCGACGCGGCCAGGGGTGACATTACCGACGGTGTGGCCTCGGGCCGCCGACGGCCAGGGTCGAACGGTCTGCGCGGGACCGCCCGCTCGGAGGACCGGCGCTGACCCGTCCACGCGGAGCCGCCGGCACCGAGGGGTCACGATGGCCGGGACACGCCCGGTGAGGTGGGGAACCGGTCACCCTCGGCGCAGGGATTGGCACTCCACTTGACCGAGTGCTAATCGCGCAATAGATTCGCGGTTAGCACTCTCCCTCGGAGGGTGCCAGCGCTGCCTCCAGCGTGCGAGCCCCGCGACGGCGCACGTGCCCAGGCAACGCGCCCCAACCGTGCAACACCACCAACTGTCTCTCTCGACACACGCCGAAAGTGGAGGTCGACTCAAGTGTCGGTCAACATCAAGCCTCTCGAGGACCGGATCGTCGTCAAGACCCTCGACGCCGAGCAGACCACGGCTTCGGGCCTGGTCATCCCGGACACCGCCAAGGAGAAGCCGCAGGAGGGCGAGGTCCTGGCCATCGGCCCGGGTCGCGTGGACGACAACGGCAACCGCGTCCCGCTCGACGTCAACGTCGGCGACAAGGTCATCTACAGCAAGTACGGCGGCACCGAGGTCAAGTACGGCGGCGAGGAGTTCCTCATCCTCTCCGCGCGTGACGTCCTCGCCGTGATCGGCTGACCCGTCCCGTCTGGGACACCAGCCTGACCTCCGCCCCGGGCGGCCCACGACATGCTCAGCCGCTGTTGAGCCGTTCGGGTGCTCGGGGCGCACGTCTTTCATCCGCAGCTCGGAAAGGTTTCACCGCAGATGCCGAAGATCCTGGAGTTCGACGAGAACGCCCGCCGCTCCCTCGAGCGTGGCGTGGACGCCCTCGCCAACGCCGTCAAGGTGACGCTCGGCCCCAAGGGCCGCTACGTCGTCCTGGACAAGAAGTGGGGCGCCCCGACGATCACCAACGACGGTGTGACCGTCGCGCGCGAAGTCGAGCTCGACGACCCGTTCGAGAACATGGGGGCGCAGCTCGCCAAGGAGGTCGCCACCAAGACCAACGACGTGGCCGGTGACGGCACCACGACCGCCACGGTGCTCGCCCAGGCGATGGTCCACGAGGGCCTGCGCGCGGTGGCCGCCGGCGCCAACCCGATGGCGCTCAAGCGGGGCATGGACCTCGCGGTCGACGCGGTCGGCAAGGCGCTGCTCGACGCCGCCCGCGACGTGGACGACAAGGCCGACATGGCCGCGGTCGCCACCGTGTCCTCACGCGACGCCCACATCGGTGAGCTGCTCGCCGAGGCCTTCGACAAGGTCGGCAAGGACGGCGTGATCACCGTCGAGGAGTCGAACACGCTCGGCACCGAGCTCGACTTCACCGAGGGCATGCAGTTCGACAAGGGCTACATCTCGCCGTACTTCGTCACCGACCCGGAGCGGATGGAGGCCGTCCTCGAGGACGCCTACATCCTGCTGCACCAGGGCAAGATCTCCTCGATCCAGGAGATGCTGCCGCTGCTGGAGAAGGTCATCCAGGCCGGCAAGCCGCTGTTCATCCTGGCCGAGGACGTCGAGGGCGAGGCCCTGTCCACGCTGGTGGTGAACAAGATCCGGGGTACCTTCAACGCCGCCGCGGTGAAGTCGCCCGCGTTCGGTGACCGCCGCAAGGCGATGATGCAGGACATCGCGACCCTCACCGGCGGCCAGGTCGTGGCCCCGGAGGTCGGCCTCAAGCTCGACCAGGTCGGGCTCGAGGTGCTCGGCCAGGCCCGCCGCGTGACGATCACCAAGGACAACACCACGATCGTCGACGGCGCCGGGGACGCGGCCGAGGTCGAGGCCCGGGTCAAGCAGATCAAGGCCGAGATCGAGTCCACCGACTCCGACTGGGACCGTGAGAAGCTCCAGGAGCGCCTCGCCAAGCTCGCCGGTGGCGTCTGCGTCATCCGCGTCGGCGCGGCGACCGAGGTGGAGCTCAAGGAGAAGAAGCACCGCATCGAGGACGCCGTCTCCGCCACCCGCGCCGCCATCGAGGAGGGCATCATCGCCGGCGGCGGCTCGGCGCTCGTGCATGCCGTCTCCGTCCTCAAGGACGAGCTCGACCTCGGCGGCGACGAGGCCACCGGTGTCCGGATCGTCGCCAAGGCGGCCGACGAGCCGCTGCGCTGGATCGCCGAGAACGGCGGCGTGAACGGCTACGTCGTGGTCACCAAGGTCCGCGAGGGCAAGGCCGGCGAGGGCTACAACGCCGCCACCGGCGAGTACGGCGACCTGGTCGGGCAGGGCGTGCTCGACCCGGTGAAGGTCACCCGCTCCGCGCTGGTCAACGCCGCCTCCATCGCCGGCATGCTGCTCACCACCGAGACCCTCGTGGTGGACAAGCCGGAGGAGGAAGAGGAGGAGGCCGCCGCCGGCCACGGCCACGGCCACGGCCACTGAGCCACCTTCCTCCCGCAGCGAGACGCCGCCCGGTCCGCCGGGCGGCGTCTCGTCGTTCGTGGCGAGGCTCACGGGCGGTTTCGCCCGATCTGCGCGCGGGAACCCTTCTGCCGACACGAGGCCCCGCTCACGTTCTCCTCGCAGGAGGCTGTCATGGACTGGCTCATCGACTCGACGGACGCCGAAGCGGGGTCGGCGCGTGCCCGAGCGCTCCTTGCCGACCACCTCAGCCGCCACACCGCGCAGCCGGAGGACGTCGAGGCCGCCCTGGAACGGGTCGTCGGCCAGCTCGGGGCGCAGCTCGCGGAAGCCCGGGGACGTCCCCTGCACGTGCACCTGGACTGGACCCAGCCAGCCCCGGTCCTGGACCTCTCGGTCCTCGAGGCCATGGACATCCCGACCTGGGACGGGGTGGACGCCGCAGCGCCGATCCCGGCCCGCCACCGCGCCGAGGTACACGCCTGGCCCCACGCCGGCGGCACCCGGATGGAGCTTCCCGTCGCCCGGGTGGCCGGGCCGACGTTCCGCGCCGGTCCGCCGCCGGTCCTGGTCGACCCCGAGATCGACCTCGGCGGGCAGGGGCCCGCGGCCGCGGCGCTCGCCCTCACCTCGGCCATCGAGGCGCACCCCTCGGCCTCCGCCGCGCAGGCCGCCGCGATCGCCGGGTCCATCCTCGCCGACGCGGGTCTCGACGGCACCGACGCGCTGCGCTCCGACCGGGTCGGGGAGGAGTTCGTGCGGCTGCACGGGCTGCTGGGCAGTGACGCCTACCTGGTGTCCGCGGACGAGGACGTGGTCGAGCTCGCGGTCGCCAAGTGCCCGTTCCGCCCGGGCAAGGGCGGCAGCTCGGCGATCTGCCACCTCTCCTCGGGCCTGGCCGGGCAGATCGGCGCCCGGGTGCGCGGGGCCGCCACCGTCGTCCTCGACGAGACGATCGTGGCCGGCGACCCCGAATGCCACCTGCAGGTCCTGCTGCGCGAGCCCGAGGACGCGGAGGCCGACGACGTGCCCGCGGGGGAGGCCTACTACTGGCCGCCCCGGACCGCCGAGCCGACGGCGCCGGTTCCGCACCTCTACCTGTCGGTGAGCCTGCCGCGCGAGAGCGTGAGCGTGCCGGTGGTCCGCAGGTTGGCCGCGCAGGCGCTGCGTGCCTTCGGTGTCCACGGCGAGGACGTCGACGACGTCCAGCTCGCGATCACCGAGGCGTGCGGCAACGTCATCGACCACGCGGGTGAGACCGACACCTACGACGTCAAGATCGAGCTCGCGGCCGACCGCTGCGCGATCACGGTCATCGACCAGGGGCACGGTTTCGACGCGACCGCGGTGCCCAGCCGGCCCGACGACGACTCGGAGGTCGGACGCGGACTGGCGCTGATGCGTGCTCTCGTCGACAACGTGGCCTTCCGCAACGAGCCGCAGGCCGGGGCCGTCGTGCACATGGTCAAGGCCTTGGAGTACGACTCCGCGCACCCGTTGCGCCGCGGCTGACCCGGACGGGGACCGAGTTCTCACGCGCGCCACACGACGGCAGCGCCGCTGGAACGCCGCGGCGGTCCCCGGGGAGTGGGCCGACCGGCTGGTGGCCGGCTTCGGGGTGGTGGGGAGAGGCCGGCGCTGGGCTTCTGACCGACCCGGCTGAGCCCTGGTGCCGCCGGTAGACTGGCAGGCCTCCCCCTGCCGCCCCCTGCTCCGGAAGGGCACTGCTCCACATGGACGACTCCACCGCTGCCGGCCTCCCCGCCAAGTTCGCCGCCCTCGGGCTCACCTACGACGACGTCCTGCTGCTTCCCGGTGAGACCGACGTGATCCCCAGCGAGGTGGACACCACCACCCGGCTGACCCGGGAGATCAGCATCAGGGTCCCGCTGGTCTCCTCGGCCATGGACACCGTCACCGAGTCCCGGATGGCGATCGCGATGGCGCGCCAGGGCGGCATCGGCGTGCTGCACCGCAACCTCTCCATCGAGGACCAGGCCTACCAGGTCGACCTGGTCAAGCGGACCCAGACCGGGGTGGTGCCCAACCCGGTGACCATCGGTCCGAAGGCCACCCTGGAGGAGCTCGACGAGAAGTGCGGCCAGTACCGCGTCTCGGGGCTGCCGGTCATCGACGACGACCAGAAGCTGCTCGGCATCATCACCAACCGCGACCTCCGGTTCGTACCGGTGGCGGAGTGGGCCAGGCGCACCGTCGGTGAGGTGATGACCCCGATGCCGCTGATCACCGGCCACCTCGGGATGGACCGCGACAAGGCCACCGCGCTGCTCCGCCAGCACAAGCGGGAGCGGCTGCCGCTCGTCGACGACGAAGGCCATCTCACCGGTCTGATCACGGTCAAGGACTTCGTGAAGTCCGAGCAGTTCCCGCACGCGTCGAAGGACGCCGACGGCCGCCTGCTGGTCGCGGCCGCCATCGGCTACTTCGGCGACGCCTGGGAGCGGGCCACCACCTTGGTCGAGGCCGGCGTCGACGTCCTCGTCCCGGACGTGGCCAACGGGCACGCCAGGCTCATGCTGGACATGATCCGCCGGCTCAAGTCCGACCCGGCGACCCGGCACGTCCAGGTCATCGGCGGCAACGTGGCCACCCGCGCGGGTGCGCAGGCGCTGGTCGACGCGGGCGCCGACGCGGTGAAGGTGGGGGTGGGTCCCGGGTCGATCTGTACGACGCGGGTGGTGGCCGGCGTGGGCGTGCCGCAGGTCACCGCCGTCTACGAGGCGGCACTCGCGGCTCGGCCGGCCGGCGTGCCGGTGATCGCCGACGGCGGCCTGCAGTACTCCGGCGACATCGCCAAGGCGCTCGTCGCGGGCGCCGACTCGGTCATGCTCGGGTCGCTGCTCGCGGGCTGCGAGGAGAGCCCGGGCGAGCTGATCTTCATGAACGGCAAGCAGTACAAGTCCTACCGCGGCATGGGATCACTGGGCGCGATGGCTTCCCGCGGCAAGAAGTCGTTCTCCAAGGACCGCTACTTCCAGGCCGACGTGGCCAGCGACGACAAGATCGTCCCGGAGGGCATCGAGGGCCAGGTGCCCTACCGCGGCCCGCTCTCGGCGGTCGCGCACCAGCTGATCGGTGGGTTGCAGCAGTCGATGTTCTACGTCGGCGCGCGCACCGTCCCCGAGCTGCAGGAGCGAGGCCAGTTCGTCCGGATCACCTCGGCGGGGCTGAAGGAGAGCCACCCGCACGACATCCAGATGACCGTCGAGGCCCCGAACTACGCCGGTCGCTGAGGCCGGCGCCGACCAGGGAGAATGCACGCGTGATGGAAATCGAGATCGGCCGCGCCAAGCGCGGACGCCGGGCCTACTCCTTCGACGACGTGGCGATCGTGCCCTCGCGGCGCACCCGCGACCCGGAGGAGGTGTCGGTGGCCTGGCAGATCGACGCCTACCGCTTCGAGCTGCCGATCCTCGCCGCCCCGATGGACTCGGTGATGTCGCCGCAGACGGCGGTGGCGTTCGGGAAGCACGGCGGCCTCGGCGTGCTCGACCTCGAGGGGCTCTGGACCCGCTACGAGGACCCGACCGAGCTGCTCGCCGAGGTCGCCGCGCTGCACGGCGTGGAGGCGACGCGCCGGTTGCAGCAGATCTACGACGAGCCGATCAAGCCCGAGCTGATCACCGCGCGGCTGAAGGAGATGCGCGAGTCCGGGGTCACGGTGGCCGGGGCGCTGTCCCCGCAGCGCACCAAGGAGTTCGCCAAGACCGTGGTCGACGCCGGCGTGGACATGTTCGTCATCCGCGGCACCACCGTCTCGGCCGAGCACGTGTCCGGCCAGACGGAGCCGCTGAACCTCAAGGAGTTCATCTACGAGCTCGACGTCCCGGTGATCGTCGGCGGGTGCGCCACCTACCAGGCGGCCCTGCACCTCATGCGCACCGGCGCCGCCGGGGTGCTCGTCGGCTTCGGCGGCGGAGCCGGGCACACCACGCGCAACGTGCTCGGGGTCGCGGTGCCGATGGCCAGCGCGGTCGCCGACGTTGCGGCGGCGCGGCGTGACTACCTCGACGAGTCCGGCGGACGCTACGTGCACGTGATCGCCGACGGCTCGATCGGCCGCTCGGGCGACATCGCGAAGGCCATCGCCTGCGGTGCCGACGCGGTGATGATGGGCTCGCCGCTGGCCCGCGCCACCGATGCCCCCGGCCGCGGGTTCCACTGGGGCTCGGAGGCCTGGCACCGCCACCTCCCGCGCGGGGAGCGCATCGAGATCGGGAGCGTCGGCACGCTGGAGGAGATCCTCTTCGGTCCCTCGCGCACCGCCGACGGGACCATGAACCTCGTGGGCGCGCTGCGTCGTGCCATGGCCACCACCGGCTACACCGAGCTGAAAGAGTTCCAGCGCGTGGAGGTCGTCGTCCAGTGAGCCGACCCGCGGGCCGGCTGCGGGTTGCGGCGGCGCAGGCCGCGTCGGTGCCCGGCGACGTCGAGGCGAACGTGCGTACGGCGGTGCGGCTGGTCGGCACCGCGGCCGCGCAGGGCGCCCGGGTCGTCGTACTCCCCGAGCTGTTCCTCACCGGCTACGACCCCGTCACCTGGTCCGCGCAGACGTGCGTGGCCGCCGACGACCCGCGGCTGGGGCCACTCGGCGAGGCGGCTTCCCGGCACGCGGTGGTCGCGGTGGTCGGTGCCGCGGTGCCGTTCGCCGATCCGCCCGCGGCCGCGGCGAGCCAGGAGGGCCGCTGGGCGATCGGGCTGCTCGTCGCCGACGGGACGGGGCGGCTGCGCGTCGCCTACCGCAAGCAGCACCTCACCGACGAGGAGAAGGGCTTCTTCACGCCGGGAGGCGCGGGCGCCTCCCTGCTCGTCGACGGGTGGGAGCTGGGGCTCGGCGTCTGCTTCGACGGGTGCTTCCCCGAGCACGCGGCCGCCGCGGCCCGGGACGGGGCGCTGGCCTACCTGTGCCCGTCGGCGTACTACGTCGGCTCCGAGCACCGCCGCGACCTCTACTACGCGGCCCGCGCCCTGGACAACGGCATCTACGTGGTCTTCGCCGGGCTCGCCGGGCGCTGCGGCAGCCGGGAGCTCAACGGCGGCAGCGCCGTCTACGACCCCGAGGGCCGTCCGCTCGACCGGGTCGGTGCGGAGTCGCCGGCGATCGCCTGCGCCGAGCTGGACGCCGACGAGGTCGCGCGCGTGCAGCAGATGAACCCCATCCTGCGCGACCGGCTCGCCGACCTCGGCCCGCGGACCCGGGTCCTCGTGTCCGTGTCTCCTGAGCGTCTCGACATGTGAGTGCGGTTACCCGGGGGTAGCCAGTGAGACTGCGGTCACATACTCTCGGTATATGAGTGCCATGCCAGACCCCCGCGGGACCGCCGAGGTGCGGGACCCGAGCCTCGACCCCACCGCGTCGTACGCCCTCGAGCCCGGCTATGTCCGCATGCTCGCCGACCGCATCGTCTCCACCACCGGGGAGACCAGCACGATCCGCACCCCGCTGACCGGCCAGCCGCTCGGTGTGGTGCCGCAGTCCTCCGCGGCCGACGTGGAGGACGCCTTCCGCCGCGCCCGCCGCGCGCAGCAGGTATGGGCACGCACGCCGCTCGCCGAGCGCGAGCGGGCCCTGCTGCGGCTGCACGACCTGATCCTCGACCGGCAGGACGAGATCTGCGACCTGGTGTGCTGGGAGTCGGGCAAGGCCCGCAAGGACGCCTTCGACGAGGTGCTGCACGTGGCACTCACCGCGCGCTACTACGGACGCACCGGCCGCGCCCACCTGCGCACGCGCACGGCGCGCCGGTGTGGTCCCCGTGCTCACCCGCGTGGAGGTCAACCGGGTGCCCAAGGGCGTGGTCGGCCCTCATCTCCCCGTGGAACTACCCGTTCACCCTGGCCCTCTGCGACGGCCTGCCGGCGCTGCTGGCCGGCAACGCCGTCGTGCACAAGCCCGACGGGCAGACCGTGCTCACCGCGCTGCTCGGCGTCGGCCTGCTCGAGGAGGCCGGCTTCCCTCGGGACCTGTGGCAGGTCGTGGCCGGGCCGGGCCGGGTGCTGGGCAGCGAGATCATCGGTCGTGCCGACTACCTCTGCTTCACCGGCTCCACCGCGACCGGCAAGGTCATCGCCCAGCAGTGCGCGGAACGGCTCATCGGATGCTCGCTGGAGCTCGGTGGCAAGAACCCGATCCTCGTCCTGCGGGACGCGGACATCGAACGGGCGGCCGAGGGGGCCGTGCGCGCCTGCTTCTCCAACTCCGGGCAGCTGTGCGTCTCCACCGAGCGCATGTTCGTCGCCGACCAGGTCTACGACCGCTTCGTGGAACGGTTCGTCGCGCGCGTCAACGCGATGCGGCTCCGGCCCGGCCTGGAGTGGGGCAGCGACATGGGCTCGCTCATCTCCGCCGAGCAGCTCGAGTCGGTCAGCGCGCACGTCGAGGACGCCCGCGCCAAGGGCGCTCGGGTGCTCGCCGGTGGCCGTGCCCGCCCGGACCTCGGTCCGTACTACTACGAGCCCACGGTCCTCGAGGGTGTCAGCCCGGACATGGCCTGCTTCGCCGACGAGACGTTCGGGCCGGTGGTCTCGGTCTACCGGTTCGTGGACGAGGCGGACGCGGTCGCCCGCGCGAACGAGGGGCAGTACGGCCTCAACGCCTCGGTCTACAGCCGGGACGGGGCCCGGGCTCGGGCGCTCGCGCGCCGGATCAGGTGCGGCACGGTCAACATCAACGAGGCGTTCGCCGCCACGTTCGCCAGCATCGAGGCGCCGATGGGCGGCATGCGCGAGTCCGGGCTCGGCCGCAGGCAGGGCTCCGAGGGCATCCACCGCTACACCGAGACGCAGTCGGTGGCCACCCAGCGGCTGATCCGCATCGCGCCGATGCTGGGCATGAGCGACCGCACGTACGCCAAGGTGATGACCGCGAACCTGCGGCTGATGCACAAGCTGGGGAGGAAATGATGGCAGCAGAGCTCGACTTCGACGTCCTCGTCATCGGCTCGGGGTTCGGCGGGTCGGTGTCCGCGCTGCGGCTCACCGAGAAGGGGTACCGGGTCGGCGTCCTGGAGGCCGGCGCGCGGTTCGACGACCAGGACTTCGCCGCGACGTCGTTCGACGTCAAGCGCTACCTCTTCCGCCCGGAGGTCGGCTGCTACGGGATCCAGCGCATCGACGCGCTGCGCGACTGCCTGATCCTCTCCGGTGCCGGCGTGGGCGGCGGCTCGCTGGTCTACGCGAACACCCTCTACGAGCCGCTGGCGGCGTTCTACCGGGACCCGCAGTGGCGCGACATCACCGACTGGAAGAGCGAGCTGGCGCCGTACTACGACCAGGCCAAGCGGATGCTCGGCGTCGTGGACAACCCGCTGCGCACGCCGTCGGACGAGGTGATGGAGAAGGTCGCCACCGACATGGGCGTGGGCGAGACCTTCCACCCCACCCCGGTGGGCGTGTTCTTCGGCGGACCCGAGCAGGCCCAGGGCACCCGCGTGCCCGACCCGTTCTTCGGCGGCGCCGGGCCGGAGCGGACCACCTGCACCGCGTGCGGGGAGTGCATGACCGGCTGCCGGCACAACGCGAAGAACACGCTGGTGAAGAACTACCTCTACCTCGCCGAGCAGAACGGTGCCGTTGTGCTCCCGCTCACCACGGTCACCCGGGTCCGACCCCGTGACGGCGGCGGCTACGAGGTCACCGTGCGCTACACGAAGGCCACGTGGCCCCGGGCGGCCGTGACCCGGACCCTGACCGCGGAGCAGGTGGTGTTCTCGGCCTCCGCGCTCGGCACCCAGCGACTGCTGCACCGGATGCGCGACGAGGGCCACCTGCCGCGCATCTCGCCGCGGTTGGGGCACCTCGCCCGCACGAACTCCGAGTCGATCCTGGGCGCCATCGCCCCGGACACCGGCGTCGACTACAGCCAGGGCGTCGCGATCACCTCCAGCTTCCACCCCGACGGGGACACCCACATCGAGCCGGTGCGCTACGGCAAGGGCAGCAACGTGATGTCCCTGCTCCAGACGGTGCTCACCGACCACCACCCCGATCGCCCGCGCTGGAAGACGTGGCTCAAGGAGCTGTGGAAGGAGAAGTTCAACGTCCTGGACCTCTACGACCTGCGGCACTGGTCGGAGCGGACGGTGATCGCGCTGGTCATGCAGTCGATCGACAACTCGATCACCACCTTCACCAAGCGCAACCCGCTGACCGGCCGCCGCCGCCTCACCTCCAAGCAGGGGCACGGGGCGCCGAACCCGACCTGGATCCCGGTGGGCAACCAGGTGGTCCGCGAGATGGCCAAGATCCTCGGCGGCAAGCCCGGTGGGTCGATCGGGGAGCCGTTCAACCGGCCGTTGACCGCGCACTTCATCGGCGGCTGCACCATCGGGGAGTCCGTCGAGACCGGCGTCATCGACCCCTTCCAGAGGATGTTCAACTACCCCGGCCTGCACGTCGTCGACGGCTCGGCGATCACCGCGAACCTCGGGGTGAACCCGTCGCTGACGATCACCGCGCAGGCGGAGCGGGCCATGGCGTTCTGGCCGAACAAGGGCGAGGTGGACCCCAGACCGGCGCTCGGCACGCCGTACCAGCGGATCGCCCCGGTGACCCCGCGCCGGCCTGCGGTCCCGGCGTCGGCGCCGGCAGCGCTCCGGCTGCCGATCGTCTCCGTCTCCTGACCGCCGGGCGGAAACTCGCACGGTGCGGCCGCCGCCCCTGAGGGCGGCGGCCGCACGCGCTCCCGGACCCGGCGCGTCCGAAGGCTCACCGGGCCTTAACAGGCTTCAGGGCCCGACCGGGGAGGGAGGGATGGTCGGGCCCTGAAAGGTCCACGCAGCTGCCTGGACACTCTGTGACCCGGCCTGGGAGGGAGCAAAGCCACCGGGTCTGTCCGTTTCAACGAGCCCGCGGAGAGGGGGTTACGCAGGAACGCGAAAAACTTCCAGAAACTCCGGAACGTCCCCTCTTCGGGCGACTCACTCGGCGGGCAACCCGTCCTCGTACAGGCGCGGTACCGGGTGGTTGGCCTGGAGCACCCCGCCGGGGTCCACGGCGGAGCGGATGCCCTTCAGGCGCAGCCAGCTCTCCTCCGAGTACGCCGTCCGCACCTCCGCCGGGTCCTCGGTGAAGTTCAGGTAGCAGCGCGCGGCGGTGTACGGCGCGAGCGCGTCCACGACCGCTTGCGCGTCGGCCCGACCCTGCGCCGCCAGCTCGGGGGTCGCGGCGATCGACACCCCGAAGAACAGGAACTGTGCCTCCAGCATCTCCAGGGCGCCCGCGCCCTGCGCCGCGCGGCCCAGCGCGCCGCCGAGCTGGCGTAGCTCGGCGGCCAGCAGGGACGAGCCGGACCCGGGGCCGGTCAGGGCGAGGAACGTCTCGAGGGCGGCCTCGGGAAGCTCGGTGAGCATGCAGGTGCCCGACACGCCGGGCGTGGGTCCCTCGGGATCCATGTGGATACGGGTCACGGCCGTGGCGGGGACCCGCGCGAAGGTGTCCATCTCCGGGTCCAGGGCGCGTAGCGGCGCGAGGATCTCCTCGGCGCGGGCGTCGTCGGCGAGCACCGCGCCGTCGACCACCACGATGCGGCGGCCGCGCAGGAACTCGGGGAGGTCCGGCATCGGCGGGAGGTTCATCATCCGCAGCGACGTGGTCACCTCCTCCGGAGCGCCCGCCGTCCACGCCGCCCAGCTGCGCACGACCTTCTCCGCGTCCTGCTGGTCCCACAGCAGCATGCCGGCGTACGCGTCCGCGGCCGGGAACAGGCGCAGCTCCAGGGCGGTCACCACGCCGAAGCTGCCGCCGCCGCCGCGTATCGCCCAGAACAGGTCCGGGAAGGTGTCGGCGTCCGCGCGCACCTGGCTGCCGTCGGGCAGGACGAGCTCCACCGCGGCGATGCTGTCCGCGGCCAGGCCGTGCTTGCGGGCGTACCAGCCGATGCCGCCGCCGAGGCAGTAGCCGACCACGCCGACGTCCGGCGACGACCCGTGCAGCGCGGTGAGGCCGTGCGGAGCGGTCGCCTCCACGACGTCCTGCCACAGGGCTCCGGCGCCGACGCGGGCGATGCGGCGGTCGGCATCGACCCGCACCTCGTTCATGGCGGACAGGCGCAGCAGCACGGCGCGGTCCAACGGCCCGAGCGGCCCGGCGTTGTGGCCGGTGCCCTGCGGCACCACCCGCATCCCGAGCTTGGCTGCCGCGAGCAGCATCTCCCCCACGTGGGCCGGCGTGGCCGGCACTGCCACCGCCGCGGGTCGCTGGTCGACCGCCACGTTCCAGGGCATGCGGGCCTGGTCGTACCCCGGGTCACCGGGCAGGTGGACGGCGCCGCCGCAGAGGGCGCGCAGGGACTCCAGGGGTACGGCCGGGGTGGACTCGATGGTCATCGTTGACTCCTTGCGAGGGGTGGTCGAGGCCCCCGAGGGCCGCACCGGCGACGGACCGGTGTCGCCGCCCGAACCTAGAGGCGGACGCGCACCGCGAACACCGGGTTTCGTTTTTGCGTGCTTTGCCGGCCGACCCGGTCTAGTGCGGCGGCGGAGAGGAGGCCCCGATAGACTGCCGCGGCCGCCCGTCCACCCCTGAAAGGGCTCCGGTGACCACCGAACACGACCTGGTCCTCGTCGTCGACTTCGGAGCGCAGTACGCCCAGCTCATCGCCCGCCGGGTGCGCGAGTGCCGGGTCTACTCCGAGATCGTGCCGCACACCATGCCGCTGGCGGAGATGCTGGCGCGGCGTCCCAAGGCGATCATCCTCTCCGGCGGTCCGTCCTCGGTCTACGAACCGGGAGCGCCGCACGTGGACGCGGAGGTCTTCACCGCCGGCGTCCCCGTGTTCGGGATGTGCTACGGCTTCCAGGCGATGGCGCTCGCCCTCGGCGGCGACGTACGACGGACCGGGCGCTCGGAGTACGGCCGCACACCCGTGCAGGTCACCACCGCGGGGACGCTGCTCGCCGAGGTGCCGGCCGAGCACAAGGTCTGGATGAGCCACGGCGACTCGGTGGTCGCCGCACCGGCCGGCTTCTCCGTCCTCGCCAGCACCCCGGACACGCCGGTGGCCGCCTTCGAGGACCTGGATCGGCGGCTGGCCGGGGTGCAGTGGCACCCGGAAGTGATGCACACCGAGCACGGGCAGCAGGTGCTCTCCCACTTCCTGCTCCAGATCGCCGGCTGCCGGCCCACCTGGACGATGGTCAACATCGTCGAGGACCAGATCGAGAGGATCCGGGCACAGATCGGCGACGGCAAGGCGATCTGCGGCCTGTCCGGAGGCGTGGACTCCGCGGTCGCCGCAGCGCTGGTGCAGCGGGCCATCGGCGAGCAGCTCACCTGCGTCTTCGTCGACCACGGCCTGCTGCGCAAGGGCGAGGCCGAGCAGGTCGAGCGCGACTTCGTCGCCGCCACCGGGGTCTCCCTGCACGTGGTCGACGCCCAGGAGCGGTTCCTCGGCGCGCTGGCCGGCGTGAGCGACCCCGAGCAGAAGCGCAAGATCATCGGCCGGGAGTTCATCCGCGTGTTCGAGGCGGCGGAAGCCGACGTCCTCGGCGACGCGGCGGCGCACGGCGAGAAGGTCGCCTTCCTCGTGCAGGGCACGCTGTACCCCGACGTGGTGGAGTCCGGTGGTGGCGCCGGGGCTTCCAACATCAAGTCCCACCACAACGTCGGTGGGCTGCCCGAGGACCTCGAGTTCGAGCTCGTGGAGCCGCTGCGCACGCTGTTCAAGGACGAGGTGCGCCTCGTCGGGGACCAGCTGGGCCTGCCGCCTGAGATCGTGTGGCGGCACCCGTTCCCCGGGCCGGGCCTGGCGATCCGGATCATCGGCGAGGTCACCGAGGACCGGCTGGAGATCCTGCGCGACGCCGACGCGATCGCCCGCGAGGAGCTCACCCGTGCCGGCCTCGACCGGGACATCTGGCAGTTCCCGGTGGTGCTGCTCGCCGAGGTCCGCTCGGTGGGCGTCCAGGGCGACCAGCGCACCTACGGCCACCCCGTGGTGCTGCGTCCGGTCACCTCGGAGGACGCGATGACCGCCGACTGGGCGCGCCTGCCCTACGACGTGATCGAGCGGATCTCCACCCGGATCACCAACGAGGTGGGCGAGGTCAACCGGGTCACCCTGGACGTGACGAGCAAGCCACCCGGCACGATCGAGTGGGAGTAGGGATGGCCGCGAGAGCTCCCGAGCCCGTCGCGCTCGGCGACGGCTACGAGATGCGGGCGTTGCGCGCGGACGACGCGCCGGCGCTGGCGGAGGCCTACCGGCGCAACGCCGAGCACCTCGCGCCCTGGGACCCGCGTCGACCGGCCGGCTTCTTCACCACCGCGGGGCAGGCGGCGGCGGTGGCCGACGTGCTCGCCTCGGCGGAGCAGGGGCTGACCGTGCCGTGGTTGCTCACCTGCGAGGGCGCCCTGGTGGGCCGGGTCAACCTCAACAACGTGGTCCGCGGTGTGCTGTGGAGCGCCGCGCTGGGCTACTGGGTCGACGCCGCGCACCAGGGGCGGGGGCTGGCCACGCGGGCGGTGCGCCTCGCCTGCGACGAGGCCCGGGCGAGGGGGCTGCACCGTGTCGAGGCCGGCACGCTGGTGCACAACGAGCGCTCCCAGCGGGTGCTGCTCAGGTGTGGGTTCGAGCGTTACGGCCTGGCGCCGAAGTACCTCTTCATCGCGGGGGCCTGGCAGGACCACGTGCTGTTCCAGTGCCTGCTGCACGACGAGCCGCTGTGAGTCGCGGCACGTCCTGAGACCTTGCTGAGGTCGGCGCCGATTTCCCCGCCCGGACGGGGTGAGAGGCATAGTCTCGCCATGACCAGTTTCGCCCAGAGAGCAGGTGCCCCCGTGTCCCGCCTGACGTCGTACCTCAAGGCGACGGTGCGTCGCGCCGTCCTGGCGCGGGTCGGTGGCAACGGCATCGACCTGTCGAAGATCGACAAGGTGCCGGACACGCTGGCCTGGCCGCTGCACCGAGACGGCGTCGACCCGGTGCCCCGCCTCGGCGACCTGCGCGCGCAGGAGCCGGTGCACCGGCTCACCTCCTTCCTCGGGATGAACGTCTGGCTGGTCACCGGGGAGGCGGAGGCGCGCGCGGTGCTCGCCGACACCCGCAGCTACAGCAACGACATCCGGCCGTTCGTCGGCAAACGGGGCGCCAGCGACGGCGACATCGGCGGGCTGGGGTTCACCGACCCGCCGGAGCACACCCGGCTGCGCAAGCTGCTCACTCCGGAGTTCACGATGCGCCGCCTGGAGCGGCTGCGGCCGCGCATCGCCGAGATCGTGGAGCGGCAGCTCGACGAGGTGGAGCGTCGGGGACCGGTGGTGGACCTGGTGCCGGGCTTCGCCTTCCCGGTGCCGTTCCTGGTCATCTGCGAGCTGCTCGGCCTGCCGGACGAGGACCGCGACAAGTTCCGGGAGCTCGGCTCGGCCCGGTTCGACGTGTCGTACGGCGGCCCGGGGGCCTTCGGCGCGGTCTCGGACAGCCGGAAGTTCCTCATGGAGGCCACCCGCAAGCAGCGCACCGACCCCGGCGAGGGGCTCATCGGCCAGCTGATCCGCGACCACGGCGAGGACTTCACCGACTTCGACCTCGGCGGACTCGCGGACGGCGTCTTCACCGGGGGCCTGGAGACCAGCGCCAGCATGCTCGCGCTCGGCACCGCGGTCCTCCTCGACCACCCCGAGGACTACGCGCGCATCGCCCACGACCCGGCCGCCGTCGACCGGACGGTCGAGGAGCTGCTGCGCTACCTGACCGTGGTGCAGATCGCCTTCCCGCGCTTCCCCAGGCACGAGGTCGAGCTGGGCGGCCACCGCATCGCGAAGGGCGACGTGGTGATCGCCCACCTCGCCGGCGCCAACCGCGACGGTCGGGTGGCGCCCGAGCTCGAGCGCTTCGACCCCTCCCGCGCGCCGTCGTCGCACCTCGCGTTCGGCCACGGGTTCCACCGCTGCGTCGGTGCGGAGCTGGCGCGCATGGAGCTGCGCATCGCCTACCCCGCCCTGGCGCGACGCTTCCCCGACCTGCGGCTGGCCGACGACGGCATGCTCGACTACCGCAAGCTGTCGATCGTCTACGGCCTCAACGCGCTGCCGGTGCGGCTCTCCGGCGCTCCGGTCGCGCTCGGCTGACCCGCGCCGGCCGGCACGACGCCGTACGTCGTGGTGCGCTGGCGCACCGGCCGGCCGATGCCGGCGCCGATCTCGGTGAGCTCGGCCACCGTCTTGGCCGAGCCGTGCTCGGAGCCGGCCATCCGGGAGATGGTCTCCTCCATCAGGGTGCCGCCGAGGTCGTCGGCGCCGGCGTGGAGCATCGCGCGGGTGCCGTCGACGCCGAGCTTGACCCAGCTGGTCTGGACATGGTCGATGCGGCCGTGGAGCAGGATGCGGGCCACCGCGTGCACCGCGAGGTTGTCACGCATCGTGGGCCCGGGGCGGGCGACCCCGGCGAGGTAGATCGGCGCGCTGTGGTGCACGAACGGCAGCGGGACGAACTCGGTGAACCCCCCGGTCTCGTCCTGGATCCGGGTGAGCACCCGGAGGTGGTGGACCCAGTGGCGGGGGTTGTCGACGTGGCCGTACATCATCGTCGCCGAGGAGCGGATGCCGAGCCGGTGGGCGGTGGTGACGACCTCGATCCACGCTGAGGTGGGCAGCTTGCCCTTGGTGAGGATCCAGCGGACGTCGTCGTCGAGGATCTCCGCGGCGGTGCCGGGGATGGTGTCGAGGCCGGCATCTTGGGCGCGGGCGAGGAAGTCGTGGATGGACAGGCCGGTGCGGGCGGCGCCGTTGGCGACCTCCATGGGGGAGAAGGCGTGCACGTGCATGCCGGGCACCCGGGCCTTGACCGCGGCGACGAGGTCGAAGTAGGCGGTGCCGGGGAGCTCGGGGTCGATGCCGCCTTGCATGCACACCTCGGTGGCGCCGAGCCGCCAGGCCTCCTCGGCGCGGTCGGCGACCTGGTCCACCGAGAGCGAGTAGGCGTCGGCGTCGGTGCGGCGCTGGGCGAACGCGCAGAACCGGCAGCCGGTGTAGCAGACGTTGGTGAAGTTGATGTTGCGGTTGACCACGTAGGTGACCGCCTCGCCGACGGTCTCTCGGCGCAGGTCGTCGGCGAGCCGGCACACCTGGGCCAGGGCCTCGCCGTCGGCGGTCATCAGCGCCAGCGCCTGGGTGTCGGACAGCCCGGCGGGGTCCCGCTCGGCCGCGCGCAGCGCCGCCTTCACCTCGTCGTCCAGCGCCGGTGGTCGAGGAGGGCGCGCCGCGCCCGTCTCGAAACCACCCGCGACCGCCTCGCGCAGCTGTTCCCAGTCGCCGTAGACGGAGTCGAAGTCGGCGCGCCGGTCGCCGCTGCGGCCCTCGGTGTCCACGCTCGCGTGCAGGTCGGTGCGCCCGGTGCTCACCAGCCCGCCGTCCGGTTCCTGCCAGGGCAGCCCGGCCGGGCGTACGTCGGGCCGGGCGAGCCCGTCCGGCCCGGCGAGCGCGGCGACGTGGCCGGCGACCCGGGGGTCGATCCACGGCTCACCGGCGCGGACGTACTCCGGATGCACGGTCAGCCGCGGTCGCAGCGTGAACCCGGCGGCGGCGCTGACCTCGCGCAGCCGCTCCAGCGACGGCCAGGGCCGTTCGGGGTTCACGTGGTCGGGAGTGAGTGGGGAGACCCCGCCCCAGTCGTCGACACCCGCGGAGAGCAACAACGAGCACTCGCTGGACCCGCCGGAACTGTCCACCAGGTTCGGTGGCGCCTGGACCCGCATCTTCGGGCCCAGCGCGATCCGGGTCACCGCGATCGCGGCGAGGTACTCCTCCAGCCCGAGGTCGTCGGCGTGCCGCATCGCGGTGTCCGGTTTGGCCCGGAAGTTCTGGACGATCACCTCCTGCACCGACCCGTAGGCGCGGGCCACCTTGCGCAGCGCGAAGATGGTCTCGGCGCGCTCGGTGAGCGTCTCGCCGATACCGACCAGCAGGCCGGTGGTGAACGGGACGTTGAGCCGCCCGGCGTCCTCGAGCACCCGCAGCCGCACCGCCGGGTCCTTGTCGGGGGAGCCGAAGTGGGCCTGGCCCTTCTCGGTGAACAGCCGGGTCGCGGTGGTCTCCAGCATCATCCCCATCGACGGGGAGACGGGCTTGAGGCGGGTGAGCTCCTGCCAGCTCATCACGCCCGGGTTCAGGTGTGGCAGCAGGCCGGTCTCCTCCAGCACCCGCACGGCCAGTGACCGCACGTAGTCGAGCGTCGAGCCGTAGCCCTGCTCCTCCAGCCACGCCGCCGCCTCGGTCCAACGGTCCTCGGGGCGGTCGCCGAGGGTGAACAGCGCCTCGGTGCACCCCAGGGCGGCTCCCTCGCGGGCGACGGCGAGCACCTCGTCGGGGGAGAGGAACGGCGCCTTGCCCTCGCGGGCGAGCCGGCCCGGCGTGGTGACGAACGTGCAGTAGTGGCAGCGGTCGCGACACAGCCGGGTCACCGGGAGGAACACCTTCGGCGAGTAGGTCACCACGCTTGCGCGGCCCGCATCGGCCAGCCCGGCGTCACGCACCCGCGCCGCCGCCGCGCACAGCGCCGTCAGCTCCTGACCGCGGGCGGCCAGCAGCGCCGCCGCCTCCGCCACGTCCAGGGTCGCGCCGCGCTCGACCCGGGCCAGTGCCCGTCGTACCTGCTGGGGTGTGGGGGTGGGCTGCTCGACGTGGGCCTGGCTCATCGGCTCTCCTGCTCCGGTGGGTCCGCCGCGCACGCGGTGGCGGGTCCGTCCACCCTAGACACGGCGCGAGCGCGCCGCCGGGGTGCCCACCGTCCGGACCGGTCGCGATGCCCGCCAGGTGGACCCGCGTGCAAGGCGCTTGCTGCACTGTGCAATCATTGTTCTGTGCAGAGGACTCGTCGTGTGGACAAGGACGATGTCGTCGATGCGGTGCTGAGTGCCAGCCGGGCACTGGTCGCCGTCGCCGCCCGGTCACTGGCAGGGGCGGAGGCGGAGGTCTCGCTCACGCAGTACCGAGCGCTCGTGGTGCTTGCCAGCCGGGGCCCGCAACGGGCCTCCGACCTTGCTGACGAGCTTCACGTGCACAGCTCGACCGCCGGTCGGATGACCGAGCGGCTGGTGCGCAAAGGGCTCGTCGAGCGCGAGCGCAGCACCGAGGACCGCCGGACCGTCGTGCTCCGGCTGACGCAGAGAGGAAAGGAGCTGGTGGACGACGTGACGCGGCGACGCCGCGAGGAGATCTCCCACCTGGTGCGCCGGGTGCCGGTGGCCGACCGGCCACACCTGGTGTCGGCGCTGCAGGCGCTGAGCACCGCGGCGGGAGAGACCCCCGAGCAGGACTGGTCGACGGGGTGGCGGCTGTGAGCGGGTTGCTGGAGAGAACGACGTTCTCCGGCTGGCGGCTGCGCAACGCCAGCTACATCCACAAGTGGATCGTGCTCGGCGTGCTCATCGGCGTCGTCGCCGGCTTCGGCGCGGTGGTGTTCTACGAGGCCCTCCAGCTCGGGACGCACTGGCTGCTGGGCACGCTCACCGGCTACCACCCGCCAGGCACGGTGGGCGAGGGCGAGGCGGCGCCGGCGAGCGGGCCCACGCACGGCTGGGCGATCCCGCTCGTCGTCGCGGGCGGTGGCCTGGTGTCCGGGCTGCTGGTGTTCTTGCTCGCTCCTGAGGCGGAGGGGCACGGCACCGATGCCGCGATCAAGGCGGTGCACCACAGCCCGACGTCCCTGCGACCCCGCGCGGCGCTGGTGAAGATCGCCGCGTCGGCGTTCATGATCGGCTCCGGTGGCTCCGGTGGCCGCGAGGGACCCACCGCGCAGATCAGCGCGGGCTTCGCCTCCCTGCTGGCCCGCCGCCTCAACCTGACGCCCGCCGACGCGAGGATCGCGGTCTCGGCCGGCATGGCCTCGGGCATCGCGGCGATCTTCCGCGCCCCCCTCGGCGGGGCGCTGCTCGGCGCGGAGCTGCTCTACCGCGACGACATGGAGGCCGAGGCGCTGCTGCCGTCGCTGGTCTCCTCGATCGTGGCGTTCTCGATCTTCGGCTCGTTCTTCGGGTTCAGCCCGATCTTCGGCAACGTCGTGGGCAACCAGTTCCGCGGGCCCTCCCAGCTGCTGGCCTTCGGCCTGCTCGGCGTGGTGGCCGGCCTGCTCGGGCGCAGCTACAGCCGCGTCTTCTACGGGCTCGGGGAGCGGTTCAAGCACATCCGCGTGCACCCGGCGGTGCTTCCCGCCGCGGGCGGCCTCGTGGTCGGCCTGATGGGGCTGCTCGTCCCGGGCGTGCTCGGCACCGGCTACGGCTGGGTGCAGCAGGAGATGAACGCGACGACGCTGGCGACGATCCCGTTGTGGATGGTCCTGGTGCTGCCGTTCGCGAAGATCGTGGCGACGACGTTCTCCATCGGCACCGGCGGATCCGGCGGCATCTTCGGCCCCGGGATGGTGATCGGTGCGTCCACGGGCGCGGCGCTGTGGCGGCTGCTGCACGGGTCGCTGCCCGGGATGCCCGCCGGTCCGGCCGCCTTCGTCATCGTCGGGATGATCGCCTGCTTCGGGGCCGTGGCGCACGCGCCGCTCGCGGTGATGCTGATGGTGGGCGAGATGACCGGGAACCTGTCCTTGCTGGCCCCGGCCATGATCGCCGTCGCACTCGCCTCGGTGGCGGTCGGCGACGTGAGCATCTACGTCAGCCAGCTGCGCAACCGTGCCGAGTCCCCGGCCGCCCGGCTGCGCGCCGCGATGTCTCCCGGCGGGTCGGTCACGGTGCGCGAGATCATGTCCGATCCGCGGCTGGTCCTGCTCCGCAGCCGTCCGGCGTCGGAGGCACTCGCCGAGCTCGACGCGGCCGGCGTGCGCGGGGCGCCCGTGGTGAACGACAACGGGACCTTCCACGGCTCGGTGGACCACACCGCCGTGGCGGAGGCGGCCGAGCGCAAGCCCGACCAGCCGGTCGGTCAGCTGGCCCGGCAGGAGGCGGCCACGCTCCCCGTGGACGCCACGCTCGACGCGGTTGCGGAGACCCTGGCGATGTCGGTCGCGGGTTGGGTGCCGGTGCTCGACAACGGCCGCAAGGTCTCCGGTGTGGTGGCGACCACCGACCTGATCCGCGGGATCCGGCTCTCCATGCGGTCCACGTTGCGCCGGCTGCACCGCAGTGTGCGGGGCGCGACGCTGCTCGAGCTGCCGGTCGAGCCTGGCTCGCTTGTGGACGGGAAGAGCCTGCGCGAGCTCGGGCTGCCCCGCGGGGTCATGCTCGCGTCGGTGCAGACCAAGTCGCACGTCGTGTTCCCGAACGGCGACACGGTGCTGCACGCGGGGGAGACGGTCACCGCCGTGGTCCGTCAGCCCGAGCAGGACCAGCTGCGTGAGATGTTCTCCGTTCCGGAGCCCGAGCCGAGCGACGACGGGCGTCCCGACGAGGAGGAGGACATGCTCGCGGACCGGTCCACCGGCTGAGCCGCCCCGCGCCTCCCCGTATGACGCCGCGGCGGACGTCATACGGGGCGGGCTGCGTCAGATGCCCAGGGAGCGGCCGATGATCTCCTTCTGGATCTCGGTGGTCCCGCCGTAGATGGTCTGGATCCGACTGTCGACGTAGGCCCGGGCGATCGGGTACTCCATCATGTAGCCGTAGCCGCCGTGCAGCTGCACCGCACGGTCGACGAGCTTGTTCTGCAGCTCGGTGGTCCACCACTTCGCCATCGCCGCCAGCGTCGCGTCGAGCTGCCCGGCGTTGTGCTTGCGCACGCAGTCGTCGACGAAGACCCGGGCGATCCGCGCCTCCGTGGCCATCTCCGCCAGCAGGAACCGGTTGTGCTGGAACTTGCCGATCGGGCGGCCGAACGCCTGCCGTTCCTTGGCGTAGTCCAGGGACAGGTCGAGGATGTGCTCGCAGGCGGCCGCCGCGATCATCGCGATCGACAGCCGCTCCTGCGGCAGGTTGACCATCAGGGAGATGAACCCGCTTCCCTCCTCGCCGAGCAGGTTCTCCTTGGGCACCACCACGTCGTCGAAGAACAGCTCGGCGGTGTCCTGGGCCTTGAGCCCCATCTTGTCGAGGTTGCGGCCCCGCTCGAAGCCCTCCATGCCGCGCTCCACCACCAGCAGGCTGATGCCCTTGTGGCCGGCCTCGGGGTCGGTGCGTGCCACCACGATCACCACGTCGGCGAGGATGCCGTTGCTGATGAACGTCTTGGAGCCGTTGAGCACGTAGTGGTCGCCCTTGTCGACCGCCGTGGTGCGGATGCCCTGCAGGTCGCTGCCGGCGCCCGGCTCGGTCATCGCGATGGCCGAGATCAGCTCGCCGCTGACCAGGCCCGGGCAGCCAGCGCTGCTTCTGCTCCTGGTCCCGAGGCTGGTGATGTAGGGCACGATGATGTCGGTGTGGACGAGGAACCCGGGCCCGTTGACGCCGGCGCGGGTGAGCTCCTCGGCCATCACCATGTTGTAGCGGAAGTCGCTGACTCCGGCTCCGCCGTACTCCTCCTCGACGTCGAAGCAGAGCAGGCCGAGCTCGCCGGCCTTGGTCCAGACCTCGCGGGCGACGATGCCGTCCGCCTCCCACTGCTCGTGGTGGGGCACGACCTCCTTCTCGAGGAAGGAGCGCACCGTCTGCCGGAAGGCCTCGTGCTCGGCTCGAGGACCTCGCGCTGCCCGCTCATGCCGACACCCACTCCTTCAGCCGGCTCACCAGGGCGGCCGGGTCGTCGGCGACGGGGGTCACCTGCAGGTTGGTGACGCCGGACTCGCGGAAGGCCGCGATGCGCTCCTTCACGTAGGACTCCGGGCCGACGAGGTTGCACATCTCCAGCAGCTCGGTGGGCACGAGCGCCTCGGCGTCGCGCTTGTTGCCGCTCGAGGTAGAGGTCCTGGATCTTCGCCGCCTCCTCCTCGAAGCCGTAGCGGCAGACCAGCTCGTTGTAGAAGTTCTTGCCCTTCGCGCCCATGCCCCCGATGTAGAGGGCGAACATCGGGCCGGGCGAAGTCGAGCATGCCCTTGACGTCCTCGCCGACGGCCACCATGCCGCCGGCGGCGATCTCCAGCGGCCCGAGGTCCGCGGACGCTTCGCGCCCCGGCACGCAGCGACTCGCCCCAGACCGCGTCGGCCTTCTCCGGGGCGTAGAGGAACGGCAGCCAGCCGTCGGCGTACTCCGCGGTGCCCTGCACGTTCTTCTCGCCGAGGGCGGCGATGTAGATCGGCACCGCCGCGCGCTCGGGCTTGGTGAGCATCTTCAGCGGCTTGCCGAGGCCGAGGCCCTGGTCGGCGGGCAGCGGGATGGTGAAGACCTGCCCTGGTGGTCGATGGTCTCCCGGCGCAGCGCGGCGCGCACGATCTCGACCACCTCGCGGGTGCGGCCGAGCGGCTTCTCGTAGGGCATGCCGTGCCAGCCCTCGATCACCTGCGGTCCGGAGGCGCCGAGGCCCAGGACCGCCCGGCCGCCGCTGACGTTGTCCAGGCCCGCCGCGGTCTGCGCCAGCGCGGTGGGCGTGCGCGAGTAGATGTTGAGGATCGCCGCACCGATTTCGACGGTCTCGGTCTTCGCCGCGAGGTACCCCATCAGCGTGGGGGAGTCGAAGCCGTAGACCTCCGCCACCCAGACGGTGTCGAGTCCGGCCCGTTCGAGGGCCACGACCTGGTCCGCGGCCTCGCGGGGGTTCCCGGAGTACATCAGCATGGTCGAGAGCTTCATCGGCAAGGTCCCTGTCCGGTGTCGCGGGGAGACGACGGCCACGACCGGTTCGCAGCCATCGTGACAGCGTCGCTGTCAGTGTGCAGCAAGGTACCGAACGTACGGCGTCGCCGGAACCGCCGGGTCGCAGCGGAGCCGAGACCGGCATGGTTTGATCGACCCATGTCTTCCGTCGAGCTCATCCGCAGCGACGCGCTGACCGACCGCGCGCCGTACGCCTACGCCTCCGTGGTTCCGGCCGGCCGGCTCGTGTTCACGGCCGGTGCCTGTCCGCTGGACGCGGACGGCAACGTGGTCGGCGCCGACGACGTGTCCCAGCAGGCCCGCCAGGTGATGGCCAACCTCGTCGAGGCGCTGCGCGCCGCGGGCGCCGACCTCACCGACGTGGCCAAGACCACCGTCTACGTCGCCTCGAAGTGGCGCGAGGACCTCTCCACGGTCTGGGAGGTCGTCCGGGAGGCGTTCGGCGACCACGACGTGCCGAGCACCCTCCTCGGGGTGGCCTCGCTCGGCCATGCGGAGCAGATGGTCGAGGTGGAGGCCGTGGCGGTGCTGCCCGCCGAGTAGCGCTGTTCGGCGGCCGCGGTCAGGAGAAGAGGCGCGCGAGCACGGGTAGGCGTTGATGCCGACCAGGCTGACCCCGGTGGTCGCGGGGCGGATGAACCGGGCGCGGCCGGCGAGGGCGGACGGGCCACCGCGGCAGTCGGCGACGTGCGGCTCGTCGGAGAGGTAGTAGCCCAGCACGCGGCGGTCGGAGGCGAGCCGGCGCACAGTCCGGCGGAACGCGCGGTCCGCCGGGGTGGGGCACTTCTGCCCGAGCCCGACCATCGCCTTGACCCCGTGCGGCAGGTGGTCGAGCGCCGCGCGCGAGGCCGCGGTGTCGAAGACGTCGAGACCAGCCTTGCGCGGTGCGACGGTGGCCCCGTGCAGGTTCGCGACGTAGTGCCGGCGGTGACCGCCCGCTGCCGCCTGCGGCAGGCTCGTGGCCGGCCCCGGCCAGTGCGAGCGCGCCCAGCACGAGTGTGGCCACCAGCGCCCTCATGGGTCCCTCCTTCTCGACTGCCCGGAGGACGGTAACCCGGCACGAGGCGGGCTCACTCCTCCGGCATCACGATCCACGCCACGACGTAGACCAGGATCAGCGAGCCGAAGCCGAGGATCGTGCCGAGGACCACCAGCAGGCGGACCAGGTTCGCGTCGATCCCGGCGTAGCGGGCCACGCCGCCGCACACACCCGCGATCCAGCGGTCGTCGCGGCTGCGCACCAGTCGCTTGGGGGTGGTGGGGGAGGGGTTCTGCGTCATCGGAGGTCTCCTCGAGAGTCGTCGTAGTCGTCGTGCCGGTCGTGGCGGTCCCCGCCGAGGCCCCTGGCTGCGAAGGCGACCAGGCCGATCGCCCCGGCCACCACGAGGGTGAGCGGCAGGAGCCAGCGGGTCTGCGCGGCGTCGATCACGTCCCAGGCGTGCAGGGCCCACGATCCGGCGATGCCGAGGAACACCAGGCCGAGCACCAGGTAGCTGACGTTGAGCGGGTGGGTCTTCATCTGCGCCTCACTTCGATGTGGCCGACCGAAAGGTCGAGGTTCAGGTTCACGCGCGCGACCTCGGTCCCGGCGGCGTCGACCTGCTGCGAGAGATGGGTGTTGATGCCTCCGCGGCCGGCACCGGGAAGGTTGATCGCGCCGGGTCCGGACACCGTGGCGTCCACGTTCGCCGCGACCGCCGGGGGCAGCACCACGATGATCTCGCCAACGTTCGCGTCGACATGGAGGGTGCGGCCGTCGAGGGAGGCAGGGTTGCGCACCCCGGTGAGGTCCACGGTGAGCTGCCCGGCGTTGAGCGTGTAGTCGCTGCGGACCAGCGAGGCGCCTGCCGGGCGGTACTCCACCTGCCGGCCGTCGACGACGTTGAGGTTGCGCACGCCGGTCGTCACCGCCAGGGCCAGGGCGGCGAGGAGGCCGAGCGCGATCAGGCCGCCGGCCCGGCCGAACCAGGCGCCTACCAGGAGCATGGCGCCGACCACGGTGAGCGCGAGGGCCGGGTAGGCCGCGGGTACGACGTGCCCGCCGGCGGTGTCGTAGAGCCCCAGCGCGCCGAGCGCGACGGCGAGCAGCGCCACGGTGAAGCCGAACAGCTTCGGGCCGCGGTCCGGCCGGGGCCGGGGTGGTTCGTAGGCCTCCTCGGTCGGCGGTGCCCACGGCGGCGGAGGGGCATCGGCCCCGTAGCCGGGCTGGTCGTACGGCGCGAGGGTGGCCGTCGTGCCCGCCTCGGGGGGGTCCGCGGTGGGTCGCTCCCCGGGGCCAGAGGCCTGCGGGGGACGGCTGGACGTGTCATGCACGGTCTTGTCTCGATTCATCAGGATCAGGAACAGGAGCAGGGCCACCAGCGCCAGCGGCCACGGGAACCAGAACCCGTGCCAGGGGCGCGCGAGAAGTGCGAGAGCGGCCAGGACCGCCACGCCGATCAGCACGGCGGTGCGCACGCTGGGGCTCGTGGCGACGACGGCGTGGTCGGTGCCCTCCTCGGGAACCACCAGCCACGCCACGCCGTACAGCAGGAACCCGGCGCCGCCGAAGAAGCACAGCACCACGAACAGCACCCGCAGGATCGTCGGGTCGATGTCCAGGTGCCGGCCCAGGCCGCCGGCGACGCCGGCGATCTTGCGGTCTGAGGTGCTGCGCCGCAGCCGGGAGTAGTCACGCAGGTTCTCGGTGCGGACCCCGCTGCGGTCCTGCTGGGGAGTCTCGGTCATGTCTCGATCGTGGTCCCTCACGGGGCGCGTGCACCATGGGGGAAAGTCCCGATTTCGGGCCGCGAATCCCGGGACCCGTCTCAGGGTCGCGTCAGGGTTGTTTCTCATGGTCGGCGGGTGCCGGCTGTGTGACGATGGCACCACCATGGCCAGCCACAGCAGTCCGGGTGCGTACCAGCCCCGCCGGGCATACCGCAGCACCGAGGACCGGCTGCTCGGCGGTGTCGGCGCGGGGCTGGCCGGTCACCTCGGCGTGCCGGTGCTCTACGTGCGGGTCGGGTTCCTGGTCGCGGCCGCGCTCGGAGGCTTCGGCGTGGTGGTCTACGGCGCGCTGTGGCTGCTGCTGCCCTCGGACCCGCACCTGGTGGCCGGTCCGCCCGGGCTCGAGGCGGCCAGCCGCCAGGGCAGGCGGCTGCGGCGCCGGGGCCGGTTGCAGGACGTCGGTCCGCTGGTGGCGCTGGCGGCCGTGGGCATCGGACTGGTGCTCCTGGCGCAGGGCGCGGTCGGCGGCTCGCTCGTGTTCTGGCCGCTGCTGCTCGCGGCGGTGGGGGTGGCGGTGCTCTGGCGCCAGGCCGACGAGGCGCAGCGTGAGCGCTGGCTGGACAGCAGCGGCCGGGTCGACGTGGCCCGCGCGATCGTGGGACGCGGCGGCATCGCGTCGTACGCACGGATCGCCGTGGGCGTCGGCCTGCTGGCCACCGCGCTGGTGCTGTTCGCGGTGCAGACCGGTCGGCTCGGGGTGGCCCGTGACATCGTGCTCGCCGGCATCCTCGGTGTCGCCGGACTCGCGCTGGTGGTGGGTCCCTGGCTGGTGCGGCTGGTCGGCGACCTGTCCGAGGAGCGCGAGGCGCGGGTCCGCTCCCAGGAGCGGGCCGACGTGGCGGCGCACCTGCACGACTCGGTGCTGCAGACGCTGGCCCTGATCCAGAAGCACAACGGCGACAGCAGGATGGTGGCCACCTTGGCGCGCGCCCAGGAGCGGGACCTGCGCTCGTGGCTGTACGGCGACGCCGCGGACGCCGAGACCACCGTCGCGCGTGCCCTGCGGGCAGCGGCGGCCGAGGTCGAGGACGCGCACGGCGTCCCGGTGGAGGTGGTGACGGTCGGGGACGTGCCGGTGACCGAGCGGAGCAGGCCCCTGGTGCTCGCCGCCCGGGAGGCCATGGTCAACGCCGCCACGCACTCCGGTGCCGCCAGGGTCGACGTCTACGCCGAGGCCGGCGAGGCCGGCACCGAGGTGTTCGTGCGCGACCGCGGCACGGGCTTCGACCTCGGCACCGTGCCGACGGACCGGCTCGGCGTGCGCCACAGCATCGTGGAGAGGATGGGCAGGCACGGCGGGAGCGCCACGGTGAGCACCGCTCCCGGCGAGGGCACCGAGGTCCGGCTGTGGATGCCGGGGAAGGAGCAGGGCTGATGGCAGCCGCCGGAGTACGGCGTCGGGTGGTGGTCGTCGACGACCACGCGATGTTCCGCACCGGGGTGAAGGCCGAGCTCGCCGACCACGTGGACGTGGTGGGCGAGGCGGCCGACGTCGACGAGGCCGTGGACGCCGTGCTCCGGCTGCGCCCGGACGTGGTGCTGCTCGACGTGCACCTGCCCGGTGGCGGCGGGGGCGAGGTGATGCGCCGGGTCGGCGGCCGCGCACCCGGGACCCGGTTCCTGGCGCTGAGCGTCTCCGACGCCGCCGAGGACGTGATCGGCACCATCCGTGCGGGCGCCCGCGGCTACGTCACCAAGACCATCACCGGTCCCGAGCTCGTCGACGCGATCGGCCGGGTCGCCGAGGGCGACGCCGTGTTCTCGCCCCGGCTGGCGGGGTTCGTCCTCGACGCCTTCGCCGGCTCGATCGCGGTCGCGCAGGTCGACGAGGACCTGGACCGGCTCACGGAGCGCGAGCGCGAGGTGATGCGGCTGATCGCCCGCGGCTACGCGTACAAGGAGGTGGCCGCGACGTTGTTCATCTCGGTGAAGACCGTGGAGACGCACGTGTCCAGCGTGCTGCGCAAGCTCCAGCTCTCCTCCCGCCACGAGCTCACCCGCTGGGCCTCGGACCGCCGCCTCCTGTGATGCGTCGCGGCGATGGGCCGGCTGTCCGCGCCCGCACGTAGGCTGGGAGGGTCATGAGCGCGTTGTTCCCGATTCCGCAGGCCCCTTCCCGCAGCGAGCCCGACGAGGGCCGGTACGACGGCGAGCAGGCGCCCGCCCGACGCCGCACGCCCCCGCCCGACCAGCTCCTCGAGGGGCTCAACGAGCCGCAGCGGGCCGCGGTGACCCACGCCGGGAGCCCCTTGTTGGTCGTCGCCGGCGCCGGGTCCGGCAAGACCCGGGTGCTGACCCGGCGCATCGCCTGGCTCATCGCGGAGCGCAACGCCCACCCGGGCTCGATCCTCGCGATCACGTTCACCAACAAGGCGGCCGCGGAGATGCGCGAGCGGGTGGAGGAGCTGGTCGGACGCCGCGCGCGGATCATGTGGGTCTCCACGTTCCACTCGGCGTGCGTGCGGATCCTGCGCAAGGAGATCGACAAGTTCGGCTACAAGTCGTCGTTCTCGATCTACGACGCCGCCGACTCCAAGCGGCTGATGACCCTGGTCTGCCGGGACCTGGACCTCGACCCGAAGCGCTACCAGCCCCGGGCGGTGCTCAACTGGGTGTCGAACTGCAAGAACGAGCTCGTCGACCACGAGGATGCGGCGAAGAAGGCGGCCAACCACCTCGAGGAGACCTACGCGGAGGCCTACAAGCTCTACCAGGAGCGGCTGCGCGCGGCCAACGCGCTGGACTTCGACGACCTGATCATGACCACCGTGCACCTGTTCCAGGCGTTCCCGGAGGTCCGGGAGGTCTACCGGCGCCGGTTCCGACACGTGCTCGTCGACGAGTACCAGGACACCAACCACGCGCAGTACGCCCTGGTCCGCGAGCTGTGCGGGCACCCGGTGGACGGCGCCGACGAGGGCCAGGGGATCGATCCCTCGGAGCTCATGGTCGTGGGCGACGCCGACCAGTCCATCTACGCCTTCCGCGGCGCGAACATCCGCAACATCCTCGCCTTCGAGGAGGACTTCCCCGACGCCCGGACGATCCTGCTGGAGCAGAACTACCGTTCCACCCAGACGATCCTCACCGCGGCCAATGCGGTGATCAGCCGCAACCGGGGACGCAAGGCCAAGAACCTCTGGTCCGATGCGGGTGAGGGCGAGCGCATCGTCGGTTACGTCGCCGACGACGAGCACGACGAGGCGCGGTTCGTCTCCGAGGAGATCGACCGGCTCACCGACGCGGGGGCCGCGAGGCCGGGGGACGTGGCGGTGTTCTACCGCACCAACGCCCAGTCCCGGGTGTTCGAGGAGGTGTTCATCCGCGTCGGGCTCCCCTACAAGGTGGTCGGCGGGGTGCGCTTCTACGAGCGCAAGGAGGTGCGCGACGCGCTGGCGTACCTGCGGATGCTGGCGAACCCGGCGGACGAGGTCTCGTTGCGCCGGATCCTCAACGTGCCCAAGCGGGGGATCGGGGACCGCGCCGAGGCCTGTGTCGAGGCGCTCGCCCAGCGGGACCGGACCACCTTCTGGGAGGCGTTGCGGCGTGTCGACGAGGCGCCGGGCATCGCCACGCGCTCCGTCACGTGCGTGAAGGCCTTCGTCGCCATGGTCGAGGAGCTCCAGTCGATGGCCGACGCCGGCGAACGCGCCGACGTGATCCTCGAGCAGGTGCTCGCCTCCAGTGGCTACCTCGAGGAGCTCGAGGGCTCCGAGGACCCGCAGGACGAGACGCGGGTGGAGAACCTCGCCGAGCTCGTCGCCGTCGCCCGGGAGTTCGCGGACGAGCCGGGGGAGGGGGACGCCTCCTCCTCCCTCGGGGACTTCCTGGAGCGGGTGGCCCTGGTGGCCGACTCCGACCAGATCCCGGACCGCAGTGACGGCGAGGACGGCGGCGTGGTGACCCTCATGACGCTGCACACGGCCAAGGGGCTGGAGTTCCCGGTGGTCTTCCTCACCGGGCTGGAGGACGGCGTCTTCCCGCACCTGCGCTCGCTTGGCGACCAGACCGAGCTCGAGGAGGAGCGTCGGCTGGCGTACGTCGGACTCACCCGCGCCCAGCGCCGGCTCTACGTCTCGCGCGCCGTGGTGCGCTCCGCGTGGGGGGCGCCGTCACACAACCCGGCATCCCGGTTCCTCGACGAGCTCCCCGTCGACGTCGTCGACTGGCGGCGCACCGAGGCCGCGCAGACGTCGTGGAACCGCGCGGTGGCGCCCGCGCTGCCGACCCGGAACGCCGGCGCACCGGCCCGCCGTTTCGGCAGCGCCGCGGCCAAGGCCGACGCGGCTGCCCGGGGGCAGAAGCGGGAGGTGCCTTCGCTGGCGCCCGGGGACCGCGTCGTGCACGACACCTTCGGGATGGGCAGCGTCGTCGCGCTCGAAGGCGCCGGCGACAAGGCGGTCGCCTCGATCGACTTCGGCAGCCAGGGCGTCAAGCGGCTGCTGCTGCGCTACGCCCCCGTCGAGAAGCTCTAGGGTCCGGGGCGCCCGGTCAGGGCTGGAGGCCGTGGGCGACGAGCGCGGCGAGCGGGTCCACGGGGTCGCCACCGCCGGGCCGGACCTCGAGGTGCAGGTGCGGGCCCGTCACGTTGCCGGTGGCGCCGACGGTGCCGATGACCTGCCCCGAGTCGACCTTCTCCCCGACGGTCACCTCGTAGGACGTCTGGTGGCAGTACCACAGCTCCGTGCCGTCGGGGAGCGTGATCACGGTGCGGTTGCCGTAGGCGCCGGCCCACCCGGCCTCGGTGACCACACCGCCGGCCACCGCGTGGATCGGCGTGCCGACCGGGGCGGCGAAGTCCAGCCCCGTGTGGCAGTGCGCCCACAGGACCGAGCACTGTCCGAAGCGCGCGGTGAGCTCGTAGGCCCCGGCGGGGATCGGCAGCTGCCAGGCGTTGCGGGCCAGGGCGTCGGCGTGCTTCTGAGCGCTCGCCGCCAGCGCGGCGAGGGCGGCATTGCGCTGCTTGGCCTGGGCCTCCGCCTCGGCCTGGAGCTTCTCGTCGGCGGCGTCCGCGAGCGCCTGCCGGCGGCTGTCGCGGCTCACCGCACGCCGCCGCCCGCTGAGGGCGTCGCTCGCGCCGACGCTGGTCGCACCGTTGAGGACGCTGGCCTGCGAGGCCGCCTTCTGCAATGGTGCGGAGGCGAACTCCGAGCCGACCGCGCCGCTGTTGCCGACCGTCACCGCACCGGCCGCGGCCAGGGTGAGCGCGGCGGCCCCGACCAGCGTCGGCGCGGAGGTCAACGCGGAGATCTTCCGGCCACCGAGGTGCCCGCGGTGCTTGACGGCCTTGCGCTTGCCGCCCGTCGCGGCGGGCCGTGGCGACGGGGCCGGGGAAGGGTCCGTCGTGCGCCGTCGGGAAGCCGTCGGCTTCTCGGCACGGTGGTTCGCCACGGAGGGTGTTCCTTTACGTCGGGGGCACGCAAACCGAAACGATAACGGAACAGTTACGCATTTGTCCCTCGGGGTCGACCCCCGTATGGCGCGCGTCACGTCCCCCGACGTGTGCGGCGCCTCCTCCTCCGGAACGTCAGAGGTGTTCCCCGCGGGCGGGCTTTCCAAACCGACCGTGGCGCCGCCGGCCCGGTCGGCTACCCTGCGGTCACACGGACAAGCAGAGGTGGTGTGAGTTTCATGGTGGCTCCGATCAGGATCGTGGTGGCCAAACCCGGGCTCGACGGACACGACCGCGGGGCCAAGGTGATCGCCCGCGCCCTGCGCGACGCCGGCTACGAGGTCATCTACACCGGCCTGCACCAGACCCCCGAGCAGATCGTCGAGACCGCGATCCAGGAGGACGCGGACGTCATCGGCCTTTCCGTGCTCTCCGGGGCGCACATGACGCTGTTCAAGAAGCTCATCGAGCTCCTCGACGAGCGCGACGCGCGCGACATCGTCGTGATGGGAGGCGGCATCATCCCCGAGGCCGACATCCCGCTGCTCGAGGAGATGGGCGTGGCCCGGGTGTTCACCCCGGGCGCGACCACGACCGAGATCGTGGACTGGGTCCGCCGGAACGTCGCCGACGAGAGCAGCGTCGACGCCTGAGACGCCGACGCCGCCCTCGGGCTGGGTCACCGGAACACCGGGCTGCTGGTGAGCGGAAGCCGCAGCACGCTCGGCGCGTCCGGTCCGGTCGTCACCGTCACCGGCTGCACCAGCGGGTTGCCCGCGTAGGCCGCGTCGCTCGCGGCGACCACCACCTGGATGCGGTGGCCGGCCGCGAACCGCTGCACCACCCCGGGCAGCGTGACCTGCACCGGCTTGGTGACGTCCTTCACCCGCACCGGTGAGACCAGCCGGTGCTGCAGCGTCGTGGTGCCGTCCGGCGCGACGTCGTACACCTTGGCGAAGAGCACGAGGTGCGCGGAGGGGTCGGCCTGCTGGGCAGCGGCGGCCGCCGGTGCCTGGAGGTGCAGCGTCAGCCGGGGCGAGCCGACGAGGGCGACCGCACGGGCCAGCGGCTTGCTGGTGAACGCCGCGAACGTGCCGGGGGCGTCGTACGGGTCCTGGTGGACGGTGCTGCCCTCCACGCCGGAGGTCTCGGAGTACGACGTGGGCGCCGAGCCCGTGTTGGCGTAGGACGTCGACCCCGCGACCACCTGCGAGGCGTCGGCGGTGAGCCCGTCACTGCCGGTGAAGTACAGGCTGGCCGTCGGCTTCTCGGAGAAGCGGCCCTTCTCGACGTAGGCCTTCTCGATGGCCGTGCCGGCGCGGTCCGGGGAGGTGTCGTAGTGCACCCAGTCGCGGAAGTAGGCGAACCGGGGGCCGACCGGTGCCGAGCGGTCGCCCTTGACGTAGTGGTCCATCCAGTCCAGGAACCGGCGGCCGAGGTAGGAGTCGCGCAGCGACCCGGCGGCGAAGTCCAGCTCCCCGGGTGCCGGGGTGGAGCCGGAGTGCCCCCACGACTGCCAGATCATCCGCACCGGGGTGTGCCGGCGACGCAGGGCCCGGTAGGTGGCGACCGCCTCCTGCAGGTTGAACAGCGTGTCGTTCTGCCCCTGCGAGAGCAGGGTCGGCGTGGTGATCTTGCCGATGTAGGAGGCCACCGAGGCGTGGCGGGCCAGCGCCAGGGTGGCCGCGTCCGGGTAGCCGAGGGCGTTCAGCTGGGCCGCCGCCGGGCAGGCGCGGTCGTCGAAGTTCGGGCAGCCGACGTCGCGCGAGGGGTCGGTCTGGAACCCCTGGATGCCGTCCGCGATGCCCACCGAGAAGAACAGGTCCACCCACTCTCGCTTGGTGACACCGGGTGTCCGGTAGGTGACGCCGCGGGCGAGGTCGGTGTTGTTCGGCGCCAGGGAGTAGGAGAGGTCGTTCCAGGTGATGATCGGGATCAGGGCGTCGACGCGCTTGTCCTGCATGGCCACGGCGTACTGGATCTCCCCGCCGTAGGACCCGCCGATCATGCCGACGCGAGGGTCGCCGGGGCCGTTCTCGGCGACGTAGCGAAGCCGCCCGGTGCGGCCGGTGGTGCTGTCGGTGAACGGTCGCGAGCCGGCGAGCACGTCGACGAGCTGGCTGCCCGCGGCCCCGTCGTAGTCCGGGTCGTCGAGGTGGATCTTGCAGCCCGAGCCACCGAACCCGAGCCCGGAGTAGGCCAGCACGACGTAGCCCTCCTTCGCGAAGCCCCTGCCGATGGCGGACTCGTTGGCGTCGTCCTTGCTGCCGCCGAACCCGTTCGTGGTGAGGATCGCGGGGGCCTTGTGGTGGACGTCGACGCCGTCGGGCTTGTAGATGTCGGCGTCGACGGTGCAGGCCTGGTCCCGTTGCGGTCCCACGTGCACCGTGACGGTGATGTGGCGCACCGAGTAACCGGGCGTGTCGTCGGCGGCCGCCGCGGCGGAGGCTCCGCCGAGCGCGAGCCCGCTGAGGGTCAGGGCGCCGGCGGCGAGGCCGGCGACCGTGCGGCGAGAGGTCATGACTCGTTCTCCTGTCGTTGCATGCACCGTGCAACGACGCTTTACCTTCCCGGGGTACGGCCCCCGGGGAGGAGGGCGACTACCGGCCCGAGGCGTGGGCGACCTGCTCGAGCACCAGCGCCGCGATCTGCTCGGGGTGGGTGCGGATCACCCAGTGCCCGGCGTCGACCTCGACGACGCGGAGGTCGCGGCAGCCGACGGAGAGGTCCTCGGTGAGCACTCGGGTGAGGTAGCGGTCGTGCCGGGGGTGCACCACCAGCACCGGCACCTCGGTGCGCACCGGGCCGCGGCGCCGGTCGGGGGCGCGGACGTTCGCCCGGTAGAGGTTGAGCCCCCGGCTCGCGTTCCCGGCGAGCTCAGGCCCCCAGTGCGTGGCCGGCAGCCCCTCCTGCGCGCTGAGCAGCCGGCTCAGAGGGCGGTGGCCGAGCGTCCAGACCAGCTCGGGGAGCACCGGCACCTGGAAGGCGTAGACGTACCACGAGTGCGTCAGCTGCCTGAGCAGCGACAGCGTCCGACCGCGCCGGTGGCGCGTCAGCCAGGCCAGGTGGTCCAGCGAGGGGCCGCTGATCGAGGTGAACGAGGCGATCCGCCCGGTCAGCCGTGGGTCGCGCCGTTCCGCGACGACGGCGTCCCACAGCTGCACCGAGCCCCAGTCGTGCCCGACCAGATGGGCGCGCCCGCCCTCGGCGAGGACCGCGTCGAGGACCGCGACCAGGTCGTCGACGAGCCGGTCGGTGCGGTAGCCCTCGGTGCGCTCCGGCACTCCGGAGCGGCCCGCCCCCCGCACGTCATACGTCACCAGGTGGAGGCGGTCGGCGGGCAGCGCGGCGAGCAGCGAGTCCCACGTGTCCTGCTGGTCGGGGTACCCGTGCACCAGGACGACGGTCTCCTTGTCGGCTCCGGGCGCGGAGTGCTCACGGGCGGCGAGCGTGACCTCGCGGGAGGGTACCCGCAGGTCTCGTGGGTACTGGGACATCGGTGCAGCGGCTCCTCGAGAGGCGGTCCGGTGTGACCGACCCTACGTGGTCGTGATCTGCGCGACAGGGCTAGTGTCGCCCGTGGACAGTGCCGCCCGAGGCCCCATCCGTGTGCGCCGGGGTGCAGTCGAAACCGAAGAGGACGGTCGAACCGTGGACTTGATGGAGTACCAGGCGAAGGAGCTCTTCGCCAAGCATGCCGTGCCGGTCAACATCGGCACCGTCGTGGAGAAGCCCGAGGACGCGGCGGGCGCCGCCGAGCAGAACGGCGGCCGGGTGGTCGTCAAGGCGCAGGTGAAGGTCGGCGGCCGCGGCAAGGCCGGCGGCGTCAAGCTGGCCGAGAACCCCGACGAGGCCGTGGCGCGCGCCAAGGACATCCTCGGCATGGACATCAAGGGCCACACCGTGCACCGGGTCCTCGTGGCCCCGACGGCCGACATCGCCGACGAGTACTACTTCTCCTTCCTCGTCGACCGCGCCAACCGCAACTACCTGTGCATCGCGAGCGTCGAGGGCGGTGTCGAGATCGAGGAGGTCGCGCACACCAACCCCGACGCGGTCGCGAAGGTCTCCATCGACCCGCAGACCGGCGTCGACGACGCGAAGGCCGCCGAGATCGTCTCGGCCACCGGGTTCCCGGTGGACGTGGCCGAGGAGGCCAAGGACGTCATCAAGAAGCTGTACGACGTCTTCCTGAAGGAGGACGCGACGCTGGTCGAGGTCAACCCGCTGGTCAAGCTCGGCGACGGTCACCTCGAGGCGCTCGACGGCAAGGTCACGCTCGACGCGAACGCGGACTTCCGGCACGAGGACCACGCCGCGTTCGAGGACAAGGCCGCGGCCGACCCGCTGGAGGCGCAGGCGAAGGCCAAGGGCCTCAACTACGTCAAGCTCGACGGCGAGGTCGGCATCATCGGCAACGGTGCGGGCCTCGTGATGTCCACCCTCGACGTGGTCGCCTACGCCGGCGAGAAGCACTCCGGGGTCAAGCCCGCGAACTTCCTCGACATCGGCGGCGGCGCGTCGGCCGAGGTGATGGCCAACGGCCTGCACATCATCATCGGCGACTCCCAGGTCAAGAGCGTGTTCGTGAACGTGTTCGGCGGCATCACCGCCTGCGACGCGGTGGCCAACGGCATCGTGCACGCCCTGGAGATGCTCGGCGACGAGGCGAACAAGCCGCTCGTCGTACGCCTCGACGGCAACAACGTCGAGGAGGGCCGGCGGATCCTCGAGGAGGCCGACCACCCGCTGGTCACCCTGGTCGACACCATGGACGGCGCCGCCGACCGCGCCGCCGAGCTGGCTGCCCGCTGACGGCCCCGCAGAGCAGAGCGAGAGAGACAACAATGGCTATTTTCCTCAACGAGAACAGCAAGGTCATCGTCCAGGGCATGACCGGCTCCGAGGGCCAGAAGCACACCCGGCGCATGATCGCCTCGGGGACCACCATCGTTGGCGGCGTGAACCCCAAGAAGGCCGGCCAGAGCGTCGACTTCGACGGCACCGAGGTGCCGGTGTTCGGGTCGGTCCAGGAGGCCATGGACGCCACCGGCGCCGACGTGTCGGTGGTCTTCGTCCCGCCGGCCGGCACCAAGGGCGCGGTCCTCGAGGCCGTCGACGCCGCGATGCCGCTGGTCGTGGTGATCACCGAGGGCGTGCCGGTGCACGACACCGCGGAGTTCTTCTCCTACGCGCAGGCCAAGGGCACCACCCGCATCATCGGCCCGAACTGCCCCGGCCTGATCAGCCCCGGCAAGTCCAACGCCGGCATCATCCCCGCCGACATCACCAAGGGCGGCCGGGTCGGCCTGGTCTCCAAGTCCGGCACGCTGACCTACCAGATGATGTACGAGCTGCGGGACTTCGGCTTCTCCACCTGCGTGGGCATCGGCGGCGACCCGATCATCGGTACGACCCACATCGACTGCCTGCAGGCGTTCGAGAACGACCCCGAGACCGACGCGATCGTGATGATCGGTGAGATCGGTGGCGACGCCGAGGAGCGTGCGGCCGCCTACGTCAAGGAGCACGTCACCAAGCCGGTCGTCGGGTACGTCGCCGGCTTCACCGCACCCGAGGGCAAGACGATGGGCCATGCGGGCGCGATCGTGTCCGGCTCCTCCGGCACCGCGCAGGCGAAGAAGGAGGCCCTCGAGGCCGCCGGTGTGAAGGTCGGCAAGACGCCGTCGGAGACCGCCGAGCTGATGCGCGAGATCCTCGAGAACCTCTGAGGCACCCTCGACCGCGGGACGTCATACGGTGCGGCTGCTCCGGCGGCCGCCCCGCATGACCTCCCGCGGTGCGTCCTGCGGGGCTGCGGCCCTGCATGACGTCCCGTGGTGGCGGGTACGGCCGATCCATGTCGCAGAAGTCCGACGTCAAGGACCTGCTCGATGAGCACGGCACGACCTACGCCCGGCAGGCCGGCATCAAGCTCGAGGACAAGCCGGCCGCCCTGTTCCAGCTGCTGGTGCTGACGATGCTGTCCTCGACCCGCATCTCCGCGGACATCGCCGTCGACGCGGCGCGCGAGCTGTTCGACCGCGGCTGGCGCACGCCGGAGAAGATGCGCGACGCCACCTGGCAGGAACGAGTCGACGCGCTCGGCGCCGGCGGCTACCGGCGGTACGACGAGAGCACCTCCTCCGGGCTCGAGAAGCTGTGCGCGCAGGTCCTGGACTCCTACGACGGTGACCTGCGCGGGCTCCGGCCACAGTCGCACGACGACGTACGGCGGCTCGAGAAGCGGCTCACCGACTTCCACGGCATCGGCCCGACCGGCGCGGGGATCTTCTGCCGGGAGGTGCAGGCGGTCTGGCCCGAGGTCGCGCCGTACTTCGACAAGCGCGCGCTGAGCCGGGCCAAGGACCTCGGCCTGCCCGGCGACCCCGAGAAGCTCGCGGACCTCGCGCCGAGGAACCGTGGCGCCGACCTGGCGGCCGCGCTGGTGCGCTCCGACCGCGAGGACTGAGCCGGCTCCGGGGGCGGCGGTCAGGTGACGGCGTTGCGTACGGCGTACTCGGGGCGGGCGTACTCCTCGCCGGCCATCACCGCGACCAGCTGGTCCACGGCGTCGTAGACGTCGGTGTGGGTGACGTAGAGCGGCGCGAACCCGAAGCGCGCCACGTCCGGGGTGCGGAAGTCGCCCACCACGCCGCGCGCGATGAGTGCCTGCACGACGCCGTACGCCTCCGGGTGCCGCAGGGACACCTGGCTGCCGCGCCGGGTCTCCTCGCGCGGGGTGACCACCTCGAACAGGTCACCGAGGCGCGGCGTCGACGAGCTCGAGGAAGTAGCCGGTCAGGGACAGCGAGACCTCCCGCAGCACGTCGACGCGCACCCCGTCGAACACGTCGAGCGCGGCGTCGAGGGCGAGAGCGCGAGCACCGGCGGCGTGCCGGAGGCGAGCTTCGCGACGCCGCCGCGCGGGGGCGTACTCGCAGGTCCATGTCGAACGGTCGTGCGTGCCCCATCCAGCCGGTGATCGGCTGGTCGAACGCCGCCTGGTGGCGCGGGTGCACCCAGGCGAAGGCCGGGGAGCCCGGGCCGCCGTTGAGGTACTTGTAGGTGCAGCCGACGGCCAGGTCGGCGTCCACGCCGGGCAGGTCGACCGGCACCGCACCGGTGGAGTGGCACAGGTCCCACTGCACGAGCGCCCCGGCGGTGTGCGCGGCCTCGGTCACGGCGGCCATGTCGTACATCCGCCCGGTGCGGAAGTCCACGTGCGTGAGCGCGAGCAGCGCGACGTCCTCGTCGAGGGACGCCGCCGGGTCGGCGGGGTCGCAGAACCGCAGCTGCTTGCCCAGTGTGCGGGCCACGCCCTCGGCGACGTAGGCGTCGGTGGGGAAGGTGGTCGGCTCGAGCACCAGCACGTCGCGGTCCGGCCGCAGCCGGCAGGCGGCGACCATCGTCTTGAACAGGGTGACGCTCGTCGAGTCGCCCACGTGGAGGTCCTCGGGGCGGGCGCCGACCAGGGGGGCGATCTTGGCGGCGACGCGGCGCGGCAGGTTGATCCAGTCCGCGGTGTTCCACGAGGAGATCAGGCCCTGGCCCCACTGCTCGCCGACCACGCGCTGGAGGTGCCCGGGTACGGCGCGCGGCAGGGCGCCGAGCGAGTTCCCGTCGAGGTAGACCGTCCCGGCCGGCAGCACGAACAGCGCGCGGCGGTCACGCAGCGGCGAGGCCGCGTCGCGGTCGGCGGCCCAGGTGCGGTCATGCTGGAGGTTGCTCACGCACCGGACCCTAACCGAGCTCGCGCAGCCGGTCGCCGGCGCGCGCCAGCAGGTCCTGGAAGCCCGCCGCGGTCATGTCGGCGTGGTCCGCGGGGGCGAAGGTGAGCTCGGCGACGCGCGAGCCCACGCGGACGAACCCCGTGCGGAAGCGGACGGTGAGGTTGCGCGACACCTCGGTCCGCAGCTGCCACTCCGACAGGTCCGACCCGGCTCGGTGGTGCCGATGGGCGGAGAGCACCGTGGTGGTCAGGTCGCGGTCGTGGCACCGGGCGACGTTGTGGCGCACGCCGGACAGGAACCTCTTGGCCCGCGCGACGCTCCCGAACTCGCCGTACGTCTCCGACAGCCCGAAGCGCGCGGGCAGCTGCGCCTGGGGGATCAGGTAGGTGCGTACCAGCGTGTGTTCGGCTCCGGCCGCGACGAAGTTCGCCCGGTCGCAGGTCGTGGCGGAGGGGTTGCGGCGCGCGGAGGCGGGATCGGTCGCCACCCACGGGTGGTCCACCGTGCCGACCGGCGGCAGGTCCGCCACGGCGAGGAACCCTTGCTGGTCCCCGGCCGGCGGGGGCGGCGACTCGTGGAAGGTGGGAGTCGCGGGGCAGTCCTCGGCACCGCTGCGTCCGCAGAGCATGGCCACGGAGTCGGCCAGCGACTGGGTGATCTGGGCGACCCGTGGAGCCGTGCCGCCGACCGTGGTGCCGACCGTCGTCGTGGTCACCTTGCCGAGCCGCGACACCGCCACCGAGTACGTCGTGACCGGGCGCTCCCACACGCGCAGCATCAGCACCACGGCCTCGTCGCCGACATGGTTCACCCGGAACGCCCGCAGCAACTGCAGGCGGCTGGCCTGGCAGCCGGCGTACCAGCCGACCGTGGTGCGGTAGGTCCGTCGGGCCCGCTCCACCGACCGGGAGATCTCGACGGTCTGGACCGCCGAACGGCGCGGTCGGCCGTGCGCACGGAAGGTCCGGACCAGCGTGGAGAGCCCCTGCGGGTCGGCGAACCGGTCCTGCTGGCAGATGGTGTTCACCCCGTCGCCGGAGGTGTTGTTGTCGGTGCGCACCACCTGCCAGTGCTGGCCGGAGCCGAGCCGGCGGATCTGGTCCCGGTCGAGGAGGTTGTCGGCCGTGGGCAGCCGCGGTCCGCTCGTCGCTGCGTCCGCGGAGGCCGAGGCCGGGCCGGGAGTCGCCTGCTGCGGGGTCGCCGACGACGCCGCGGAGCCCTGTCCCCCGGGTGCGTAGGCGAAGGCGCCCGACCCGATGCTCACCACCGCTGCCGTGGTGAGCGCCGCGAGGGTGTGCACCCGGCGCCGCTTGCGGCCGGCGCGGCGGATGAGGGGCGCGCGCGGCAGGACCACGGTGTCCGCGGCGCTGGACAGCTCCTGCAGCCGGGCGAGCAGGGAGGTGGCGTCGGTGTCGAGCAGCACCCCGAGCTCACTGGTGGCCGCCTGCAGGTGCTGCTCGGTCACCTCACGGGTGAGCGCGAGCTCACGCCCGGCCTGGGGGAGGGAAAGCCTGGCGAGCTGGACGAGCAGCAGCGTGCGACGCTGCACCGACGACAGCTTCCCCAACGCCTCGAGGGTGCGCTGCTGCTCCTCGTCGAGGCCCTTGTTGCGGTGCCAGACCCGGCCGGTGTGCCGGTGCTGGGCGAGCCGCCATGCCCGAGGCCGGACCCAGTCCTCCGAGGCGGGCAGCCGCGACACCTTGCGCCAGTGCTGCCACGCGGCCACATAGGCGTCCTTGACCGCCGAGTGCGCCGCGGTCAGGTCCCCGGTCAGCGCCAGCGTCTGATGCAGCAACGCATGCCGCGTCGACCGGTAGAAGGCGTCGAAGTCCGCCTCCTTGCTCACCTGTCGCTCACCTGCCGCTCATCCGCGACGACCGAGGGGCCGTCCGTCCCCGCACCCGACAACCCCCAAAGGTACGTGGACAACCCGACCGCGGGGAAACCGGCGTGGGACCCGGATTCGACCATCGCGGTCGGTCACCATGGTGCAGATGTCCGACCTCCTCGCCGACAGACGATCCGGCGCCGCCGCGGAAGCCACCCCTGGGACGGGCCGGCCGTGGGCACTCTCGGCCGCGCTCGCCGGCCTGGTGGCCTCCGGCGGGGTGCTGCTCGGCTGCATGGCCCTGGCGCTCGCCGGCTGGTTCGCCTCCGACGCCGCGTCGTACGGCGCGACCACGGACGCCCTCCGCGTCGGTGCCGACGGCTGGTTGCTCGCGCACGGCGCGCACCTGCAGCTGGTCGGCGGCGACATCACCGTCGTCCCGCTGGGGCTGACGCTGTTCTGCGCCTACGTCACCTACCGGCTCGGGCGCTGGGCCGCCGCGACCTCCGCTGTCGCTGCCGGTTCGTGGGCGGAGGACGTGCGCACGGTCGGGCTCGGGACGGTGGTCCTGGCCGGGGTGTACGGCGTGGTCGCGGTGCTCACCGCCGTGCTCGCCTCGGCGGAAGCGGCGGACCCGCACCTGGGGCGGGCGTTCCTGGGCGGCGTCGCGGTCGGGCTCCTGGGTGGCGGCCCCGGCATCGCGGTCGGATCCGGGGCTGCCCGGTCGTGGTGGCTGGCCGTGCCCGGCGGAGCGCGCGCCGTCCTGGTCGGGGCCGTCGCCGCGGCACTGCTGATGGTGGCTGCCTCCGCCGCCGTGCTCGCCGCCTCCCTCCTGCTGCACCTCGGCTCCGCCGCGACCGTGCTGTCCAGCCTGCACGTCGACACCGCGGGTGGGCTGCTCTACTCCGTGGTGACGGCCGCCGTCACCCCCAACGCGGTGCTCCTCGCGGCCAGCTACCTGCTCGGCCCGGGGTTCGCCCTCGGCACCGGGACGGTCGTGTCCCCGAGCGCGGTGGTGCTCGGCCCGCTCCCGGCGTTCCCGCTGCTCGCCGCGCTGCCGCACCCCGGCGCCGGGGCGTGGTGGCTGCAGGCGTACGTCGCCCTCCCGGTGTTGCTCGGGGCGCTGGCCGCGTTTCTCGCCGTGCGCCGGTTCCCGCAGGCGGGCTGGTCCGCGGGCGCCCTGCGCGGCGGTGTCGCGGGGCTGTGCGGCGGACTGCTGCTCACCGTGGTGACGGCACTGGCCGGCGGGGCGGTGGGTCCCGGCCGGATGGCCGACGTCGGGGCGTTCACCGCCGATGTCTTCGTCGCCGCGATGGTCACCCTCGGCGTGGGCGGGCTGCTCGGCGGTCTCGCCGCCACCTGGTGGGCGCGCCGGCACCCGTACGGCGAGGACGCCGCGGCCTGACCTGGGCCGGCGTCGGTACGCTGTCCGCGTGACCGGCCCCTCCCGCTCCCGCCCGGCGCGCCTGGTGGTGCTCGTCTCCGGCGCCGGCACGAACCTGCAGGCGCTTCTCGACGCCTGCCGCGACCCGTCGTACGGCGCCGAGGTCGTGGGGGTGGGCGCGGACCGCGACGGCATCGAGGGTCTCGCGCGCGCCGAGCGGGCGGGGGTGCCCACGTTCGTGCACCGGCTCAAGGACTACCCGGACCGGGCCGCGTGGGACCGGGCGCTGACCGCCGCCTGCGCCGAGCTCGCGCCGGACCTCGTGGTGCTCGCGGGGTTCATGAAGCTCACCGGCCCGGCGTTCCTCGACGTCTTCGGGGGACGCTGCGTCAACACCCACCCCGCGCTGAGCCCCGCGTTCCCCGGGATGCACGGCCCGGCCGACGCGCTGGCGTACGGCGTCAAGGTGACCGGCGCGACGCTGTTCGTCGTGGACGCCGGCGTGGACACCGGGCCGATCGTCGCGCAGACCGCGGTGCCGGTGGAGGACGACGACGACGTCGACTCCCTCCACGAGCGGATCAAGGTCGCCGAGCGTGCGATGCTGGTGGACACGGTCGGCCGGATGGCCCGCGAAGGCTTCACGGTCGCGGGGCGCAAGGTGCGATTCGGGGCTCCGGGCCGATCTGCTCTACAGTGAGGGCACACGACTGGCGCAGGTGGGCAACCACCGGGGAGTGAAGCAGAGCGCGCATCGAACGCCTGGGTGCCCTCATCGAACGTGACCCACGTGATGAGGAGTGAGCCATGGCCGCCCACGGCACCGACCGCATCGAGATCAAGCGCGCGCTGGTCTCCGTCTACGACAAGACCGGGCTGGAGGACCTCGCCCGCGGCCTGCACGCCGCCGGCGTCGCGCTGGTCTCCACCGGCTCCACCGCCGCGCGCATCGCCGACGCCGGCGTGCCGGTGACCAAGGTCGAGGAGCTGACCGGCTTCCCCGAGTGCCTCGACGGGCGGGTGAAGACCTTGCACCCGCGGGTGCACGCGGGCATCCTCGCCGACCGTCGCCTGGAGTCGCACCGCAGCCAGCTCGAGGAGCTCGGCATCGAGCCGTTCGACCTGGTGGTGTCCAACCTGTACCCGTTCGCCGAGACGGTCGCCTCGGGCGCGTCGCCGGAGGAGTGCGTGGAGCAGATCGACATCGGCGGCCCCTCGATGGTCCGTGCCGCGGCCAAGAACCACGCCTCCGTGGCGATCGTCACCTCGCCCGCGCAGTACGACGCGCTGCTCGACGCCGTACGCTGCGGCGGGTTCACGCTGGCCCAGCGCCAGGCGCTGGCCGCCGAGGCGTTCGTGCACACCGCCACCTACGACGTCCACGTGGCCTCCTGGATGAGCAGCACGGTCAGCGACACCTCCGAGGGCACCGGGTTCCCCGCGTGGAGGGGCGCCACCTGGGACCGGGCGGCGGTGCTGCGCTACGGCGAGAACCCGCACCAGCGCGCTGCCCTGTACACCGACGGCTTCGCCCCCGAGCCGGGGCTGGCCCAGGCCCGCCAGCTGCACGGCAAGGAGATGTCCTACAACAACTACGTCGACGCCGACGCCGCACGCCGGGCCGCCTTCGACTTCGACGAGCCCGCGGTCGCGGTGATCAAGCATGCCAACCCCTGCGGGATCGCGGTGGGCGCGGATGTCGCCGAGGCGCATCGCAAGGCGCACGCCTGTGATCCGGTGTCGGCCTTCGGCGGGGTGATCGCCACCAATGTCGCGGTGAGCGTGGCGATGGCCGAGCAGGTCAAGGACATCTTCACCGAGGTCGTCGTGGCCCCGGCCTTCGAGGACGGCGCCGTCGAGGTGCTCAGCGCCAAGAAGAACATCCGGCTGCTCGAGTGTGCGCCGCTGTCACGCGGCGGCACCGAGATCCGGCAGATCTCCGGTGGCCTGCTCGTGCAGGACCGGGACGCCGTGGACGCCGCGGCCGACAAGGGCGGCGACGACCCGGCCGCCTGGACGCTGGTGTCGGGGGAGCCGGCCTCCGAGGAGGTGCTGGCCGACCTCGCGTTCGCGTGGCGGGCCTGCCGGTCGGTGAAGTCCAACGCGATCCTGCTGGCCTCCGGGGGCGCGTCCGTGGGCGTCGGGATGGGCCAGGTGAACCGGGTCGACTCCTGCCGCCTCGCCGTCGAGCGTGCGGGGGACCGGGCGGCCGGCTCCGTGGCTGCCTCCGACGCGTTCTTCCCGTTCCCGGACGGGCCGCAGATCCTCTTCGACGCCGGCGTGCGCGCGATCGTGCAGCCCGGCGGCTCGGTGCGCGACGAGGAGGTCGTCGAGGCCGCCCGCAGGGCCGGCGTGACCATGTACCTCACCGGCGCCCGCCACTTCTTCCACTGAGCGCGCACACCGCGTCGGCAGGACCTCGAAGGCAGGTGGAAGGATGACTCGCGTGACGGCACAGATTCTCGACGGGAAGGCCACCGCGGCCGCGATCAAGGCCGAGCTCACCGCACGGGTGGCCAAGCTCCGCGAACAAGGGGTGGTTCCCGGTCTCGGGACCGTCCTGGTCGGCAACGACCCGGGCAGCACCTGGTACGTCAACGGCAAGCACAAGGACTGCGCCGAGGTCGGCATCCACTCGATCCGCGTCGACCTGCCCGAGACGGCGACGCAGGCGGAGGTCGAGACGGCCATCGCCGAGCTCAACGCGGATCCCGAGTGCACCGGCTACATCGTGCAGCTTCCGCTGCCCCGGCACATGGACGAGAACCACGTCCTCGGCCTCGTGGACCCCGCCAAGGACGCCGACGGCCTGCACCCGACCAACCTCGGCTGGCTGGTGCTGGGCAGGGAGGCGCCGCTGCCCTGCACGCCGCACGGCATCGTGGAGCTGCTGCGCCGCCACGACGTGGCGATCGCCGGTGCCGAGGTCTGCGTCGTGGGCCGCGGGGTGACCGTCGGCCGCCCGCTCGGGCTGCTGCTGACCCGGCGCAGCGAGAACGCGACCGTGACGCTGTGCCACACCGGCACCCGCGACCTGGCCGCCCACGTCCGCGCGGCCGACATCGTGGTGGCCGCGGCCGGTGTGCCGGGGATCATCACCGGCGACATGGTGAAGCCCGGCGCCGCGGTGCTCGACGTGGGGGTCTCCCGTGTTGAGGGGAAGATCGCCGGCGACGTGGCCCAGGACGTGTACGACGTCGCGGGCTGGGTCTCGCCCAACCCCGGCGGCGTCGGCCCGATGACCCGCGCGATGCTGCTGTCCAACATCGTGGAGATCGCCGAGCAGGCGACGGCCCAGGCGTGAGCGTGGCCGGCGAGGAGCCGCCCTCGCGGCGGCCGCAGACCGTCGGGGGAGTGGTCTACCTCGTCGTGGTGGCGATGGCCATGGTCGGCCTGGCCCTGGTGGGCGTGGGCCCGTGGCGCACCGGCGTCACCTGGCTCGGGACGGGCCTGCTCGTCGCCGCGTTGGCCCGCCTGCTGCTCAGCGAGCAGGGCGCCGGCATGCTGCGCGTGCGGCGCAAGTGGTCCGACGTGCTGATGCTGACCGTCGCCGGGGTGGCGCTCGTCGTGCTCGCGATCGTCGTACCGGCCCAGCCGCCGCTGCGCTGAGCGTCTCGGGCGGGGGTGAGGGTTGGCTTCCCGCGGGTGCGGGTACACCGCCGGTCATGGCCACCGCAGATGCCGCGACCTGGTTTCTGAGCGCGGAGGAGCGCGGCAACCCCGACGCGCTGCTGTACGCCGACCGTCCGGACGCGCGCGCGTGGACGCCCGGCAACGAGGTGCGGCCCCTGGTCGACGGCGCGACGTACTTCGCGCGGCTGTGCGAGGAGCTGCGCGCGGTCGGTGCGGGGGACCACGTCTACTTCGCTGACTGGCGCGGCGACCCCGAGGAGCACCTCGACGGGCCCGGCAGTGCGGTGATGGTGGAGCTCGCGCGAGCGGCCAGCGCCGGCGGCCTGGTCCACGGCCTGGTCTGGCGCTCGCACCTGGACCGGTTGCGGTTCTCGGAGCGGGAGAACCGCAACCTGGCGCAGGCCCTGCAGGCGATGGACGCCGAGGTGGTCCTCGACATGCGGGTACGCCGCGGGGGATCCCACCACCAGAAGTTCGTGGTGATTCGCCACCACGGCCGGCCGGAGCACGACGTGGCCTTCGTCGGCGGCACGGACCTCGGGCACAGCCGCAACGACGGTCGTGCACACCAAGGGGATCCCCAGCCGGTGCCGATGTCGTGGCGGTACGGCGCGAGGCCGCCCTGGCACGACGCCATGGTGGAGATCCGCGGCCCCGCGGTCGCCGACGTCGAGTGCTGCTTTCGCGAGCGGTGGACCGACCCGGCTGCGTTGCAGCACAACCGCCCGCTGCTGTGGGCCTCCGACCGGCTGCGCGGGCTCGTGGGGAAGACCCGCCGGCTGCCGGACCCGCTCCCGCCTCCGCCGCCGGCCGGGCGGGACGTCGTACAGCTGTTGCGCACCTACCCGTACCACAAGCCGGCCTACCCGTTCGCCCCGCTGGGGGAGCGCACCGTGGCGCGCGGGTACGCCAAGGCGCTGGCCCGCGCCGAGCAGCTGGTGTACGTCGAGGACCAGTACCTCTGGAGCCGCACGGTGGCCTTGGTGTTCGCCGAGGCGCTGCAGCGCGCGCCGAAGCTGCGGCTGGTCGCCGTGGTGCCGCGCCACACCAACGTGGACGACGCCTACCAGCGGCCCGCGGCGCAGGCGACGCAGGCCGAGGCGATCGACCTCCTGCGCGAGGCGGGGGGCAACCGGGTGCGCGTCTACGACCTGGAGAACGAGGAGGGCACACCGATCTACGTGCACGCCAAGATCTGCCTCGTCGACGACACGTGGGCTGCCGTGGGCTCGGCGAACCTCAACCGGCGGTCGTGGACGCACGACTCCGAGCTGACCGCCGCCGTGCTCTCCGAGCCCGGGACGCCGGACACGCTTGCGCGGCGCCTGCGGCTGCAGCTGTGGGGTGAGCACCTCGGCCGTGCTGCCGGAGACCACGCGGGGCTCGAGCACCCGGCGGCCGGGGCGGACCTGTTGGAGCAGCACGCCTGCCGCCTCGAGGCCTGGCACCGCGACGGCGGCCGCGGCGAGCGACCACCGGGTCGGCTGCGTCCCCACGCCGTGGACCGGCCCGACCCGGTGCGGCGCCGGCTTCTGGAGCCGTTCGCCCGCGCGGTGGTCGATCCGGACGGACGTCCGCGGTCGCTGCGGCGCGCGGACCGTTGGTGAGATACTCGCGAGTGTCGCGGCGCTCACACCGGGCCGGGCTGGCTGCTCGGGCGGTGACGGCGGCTGGCAGGCTTGGGCGACATGACGAACGTCGACCTCGATACCATCCGCATGTTCCTGCACGTGCTCGGTGCCACCGTGTGGGTGGGAGGACAGCTCACCCTGGCGGCGCTGGTGCCGGCGCTGCGGGCCGCCGGTACGGAGGTACCCAAGGCCGCTGCCAACGCCTTCAACCGGATCGCCTGGCCGGCTTTCGCGCTCCTGGTCGCCACCGGCATCTGGAACGTGATCGCTGAGGGCGCTCGCGGGGAGGCCTGGCACCGCACGCTGGACGTGAAGTACGCCCTGGTGCTGATCTCCGGGGTCGCCGCATTCCTGCACGCACGCGCCTCCTCCCGCGGAGCCATGGCCGCGTGGGGAGCGATCACCGGGTTGAGCGCGCTCGGCACGCTGTTCGTCGGCATCATGCTCGCCGGCTGACCCCGACCGGCCGCCGGCCACGTCGAAGGCCTGGACTTCGAGCGGGCGACGTCGGGCGCCGGTGTGCCCGGGCTGTGGCCCGAGGTGCCGTTCTCGGCGCCCGTCCGGGCTGCGTTGTGGCTGCGGAGGGGTGCCGGGGGGTCGGGATCTCGGGTTCTGCTGGCTGGTCCGCGGGGCTGGGTGACTGGCCCCTGGGCCTCTCTTCTTGGTGTCCCCCGGGTGGGGGTGTGTGGGGTCTGGTGGGCGGGGAGTGTCGGTGGTCGAACGTATGTTCGAGGTCATGGAGGCGGTGGCGTCGGTCGAGGAGATGGGTGCCCAGCGGTGTGCTGAGGCGCTGGTGGGCGAGGTCGCGCGTGAGCGGGCCGCGGCCGCGCGGCGGCTGGTGCTGGTCGGGCAGTGGGCGGTGCTGCACGACGACGCCTCCCGCACGCAGCCGCGGGACCAGGCGGGGCGGTTGCTGCCGGGCACCGAGCAGGCGCGCAGCTACGGCGGGCACGGCACCCCGCAGGTCGCGGAGTTCGCCGTCCACGAGCTCGCGCTGCTGCTCGGGGTGCCCGCACGGGTCGCGGCCGGGCAGCTGGGTGACGTGCTGGACCTGCAGCACCGCCACCCCCGGTTGTGGGCACGGGTGCACCAGAGCGCGGGCTGTGACGCGCCGGGACACGACCCGGCGGTCGCGGTCGGGCTGGTGCAGGCCTGCAGGCCACCTACGTGGCGCGGCGCTGCCGCCTCGCCGGGCTCTCGGCGCCGGCCGCACGCTGGGTCGATGCCCGCACCGCCGAGGACCTGGGCCGCCAGCCCTGGGGCCGGTTCACCGAGACCCTCGAGGCCCGGATCAAGGCCGCCGACCCCGCGTTGGCCGAGCAGCGACGCCGCGAGAAGCAGGCCACCCGCCGCGTCAGCCTCTCACCGACCAACGCGGAGGGGATGAAGTCGCTGACCGTGCTGCTGCCGGCCGCACAGATCATCATGATGAAGGCCCGCATCCACCAGATCGCCCGCAGCCTCAAGGCCCAAGGCGCCCACGACACACTCGCCCGGCTCGAGGCCGACGCCGCCTTCGAGCTGTGCACCAACCCCCTGCACGCCCTGCACCACCTCCTCACCACCAGCACCAGCACCAGCACCAGCACCACCGGCACCGGCGCCGGCAGCACCGGCAACACCGGCAGCACCGACAACTGCGGCGACGGCGGCAGCACGGCAACACGGGCGGCGCCCCGTCGAGCACCGCCGTCGACACCGGCCCGTCGAGCACCGGCCCGTCGAACACACGGCCATCACCGGGCACGAGCATCCAGGGGCCGGGTAGCGACGGCTCCGGGCGGCGGCCCTGGGACGATCCCGCGCATGTCTTCGACGACCGGCCGGTCCGGGACTGGGAAGGTGGTCCCGCCCCCGAGGGCGCGCGCCCCTGCCTCGGCCCCCAAAGCTCCCTCGGTCTCGGCGGTCTCGGCGGTCTCGGGGTGGTCTCGGTGGCCGGTGGGGTACTCGGCCCGGTGCCGCGCCGGGCAGTGCCGGTCCACCCAGCGGCAGCTCGAACCCGACACCAGGCGCCCCGGCTGCCCCTGCCTTCCCGGGCGACACCGAGGAACCAGGCCGCGGACCCGAGGCGGTACCCGAGGCGGTGCGTGAGGCGGTGCGCGAGGGCGAGATCCACCCCAGCCAGCACGACCAGACCTGCCCGACCTGCGGGCACGACCCCACCCACGGCCCACCGGACAGCTCCACCCGCACCCTGGCGGGGCTGGACCCGAGCGCCCTGAACGGATTGGACGCGGGCAGGCTACGCCCCCACGCGGTGCTGTACCTGCACGCCTCCCACACCGAGTTCCGCGGCGGCACCGGCCTGGTCCGCCTCGACAACCACCGCCTGGCCCTGACCCACCAAGAAGCCCTCGACATCCTCGGCCACTGCCAGGTCAAGATCACCCCGGTCATCGACCTCAACGACCACCACCCCGTCGACGCCTACGAGATCCCCACCCGGCTCACCGACCAGGTCAAGCTGGCCTACCCCACCACGGTCTTCCCGTTCACCGCCACCAGCAGCCGCGCCCACGGGGTCGACCTCGACCACACCACCCCCTACCGCCCCCACACCGCCGGCGACGAGGCCGGCCAGACCCGCCTGGACAACCTCGCCCCCCTCACCCGCGCCAGCCACCGAGTCAAGACCCACGCCCCCGGCTGGACCACCCGCAACCCCCTCTTCGGCGTCCACCTCTGGCGCACCCCGCACGGCTACTGCTTCCAACACGACCCCACCGGCACCGTCCCCCTCGGCAAGATGACCGCCGAAGAGTTCACCCAACTCACCCGCGAACTCGCCGAACACCTCACCTGGGACCACGACACCGACACCCACGACACCAGCACCGCCCCCGCCTGAGACAGCAGCCGGCTCCGCGGGAAGGGTCTGGGCACAGCGCTACCGTAACGAGATGGTGGTACGTCCAGGCATCGCGATGCTGCTCGGCCTTGCCGGGCTGCTGGCCGGTTGCGCCTCCGGCGGGAACCCGCAGGGCGAGGCCTCCGCAACGCAGTCCGCCTCAGGATCCCCCGGCGTGGCGGCACCGGTTCCCGCCACGCTGCAGGTGACGAGCCCCGCCTTCCGTGACGGCCAGCGGATCCCCGCTCAGTTCACCTGTGACGGTTCGGCGGTCTCTCCGCCGCTGTCGTGGCATGGGTCGGCGGCCGGTGCCCGGGCCTGGGCGGTGGTCGTCGTGGACCCGGACGCGCCCGGAGGGAACTACGTGCACTGGGTGCTCACGGACATCCCGCATGCCAGGCGCTCGGTCTCGGCAGGAGAGAAGCCCAAGGGGGCGGTCACGGCACGGACGTCCGCGGGCGGTCCCGGGTACGCGCCTCCCTGTCCACCCAGTGGGACGCACCACTACCGGTTCACCGTCTACGGCTTGGACCGGCCCACCGGGCTGGCGGAGGGTGCCGCCCTCGACACGGCGCTCGCGGCAATCCGCAAGGCCGCCATCGCCCGCGGGACCCTCGTGGGCACCTACCGCTGACCGCCCCCGCGCGGACAGCACGAAGGGGCGCCACCGATGCGGTGGCGCCCCGTCGCGGGCTCGCGCTCGTCAGATCAGGCGGTGTGGTGACGGCCTTCGTCTGCCTCGCGCTCGCAGGCTCGCGCTCGTCAGATCAGGCCGAGCTCCCTCACTGCGTTCCGCTCGTCCTCCAGCTCGGCCGCGGTGGCGTCCATCTTGCCGCGCGAGAACTCGTTGATGTCCAGGCCCTGGACGATCTCCCAGTTCCCGTCCTTGGTGGTGACCGGGTAGGAGTAGACGAGCCCCTCCGGGACGCCGTACGACCCGTCGGAGACGACCGCCATCGACACCCAGTCGTTCTCGGGGGTACCGGTCAGCCAGTCCCGGGCGGCGTCGATCGTGGCGGATGCCGCCGATGCGGCGGAGGAGGAGCCTCGGGCCTCGATGATCGCGGCGCCGCGCTTGGCCACCGTCGGGATGAAGTCGTCCTCGATCCAGGCCTGGTCGTCGACGACCTCCGCGGCGTTCCGGCCGCCGATCTCCGCGTGGAAGATGTCGGGGTACTGGGTCGCCGAGTGGTTGCCCCAGATCGTCATCTTCTTGATGTCGGTGACGGCTGCTCCGGTCTTCGCGGCGAGCTGGGAGATCGCCCGGTTGTGGTCCAGGCGGGTCAGCGCGGTGAACCGCTCCTTCGGGATGTCGGGAGCGTTGCTCATCGCGATGAGGGCGTTGGTGTTGGCAGGGTTGCCAGTCACGCCGATGCGGACGTCGTCGGCGGCCACCTCGTTGAGGGCCTTCCCCTGGGTCGTGAAGATCGCGCCGTTGGCCTCGAGCAGGTCTCCGCGCTCCATGCCCTTCGTGCGCGGGCGGGCGCCGACCAGCAGGGCAAGGTTCGCACCGTCGAAGATCGTGGTCGCATCGTCGCCGATCTCGACACCCGCCAGCGTCGGGAACGCGCAGTCGTCGAGCTCCATGACCACGCCCTCGAGCGCCTTCAGCGCCGGCGTGATCTCCAGCAGGCGCAGCTCGACGGGCGTGTCCGGCCCCAGCAGCGCGCCGCTGGCGATCCGGAAGAGCAGGCTGTAGCCGATCTGACCGGCGGCGCCGGTGACGGCGACCTTGACGGGGGAACTGCTCACGACATCTCCTCGCATCTGATGGCTGTGGTTGCGGCAAGCGTGTGCCGGCGTGTCGCCGGGTTGTGCTCCCGACGCTAGCAGCGGGCCCGGGTGTGGACGCCCGCGGGTGGGCGGGCGGTAGCCCGGGTCGGCGACTGATTTCCTGCGCGAGTCCGGGTACTCCCGGGGCGGCGCCTGACGCGCCGGGACGGCCCTGGTTCGCGGTCCCCATCGCGACTAACGTTGCAGACGCCGCATGAGATATCTTGACGTCAAGAAATCAACGTCGTGGGAACGGAGCCTCGGTGACGGACTCGAAGATCATCTACACGCACACGGACGAAGCGCCCGCGCTGGCCACGTACTCCTTCCTGCCGATCATCTCGGCCTACGCGGCGACCGCCGGGGTGGACGTGGAGACGCGCGACATCTCGCTGGCCGGCCGCATCATCGCCGGCTTCCCCGAGCGGCTGACCGAGGAGCAGCGCGTCGGCGACACGCTCGCCGAGCTCGGTGAGCTGACCGAGCGGCCCGAGGCCAACATCATCAAGCTGCCGAACATCAGCGCGTCGATCCCGCAGCTGAAGGCCGCGATCGCCGAGCTGCAGGAACAGGGCTACGACCTGCCGGACTACCCCGACGACCCGAAGTCGGAGGAGGAGAAGGACGTCCGCGCCCGCTACGACAAGGTGAAGGGCAGCGCGGTGAACCCGGTCCTGCGGCAGGGCAACTCCGACCGCCGCGCCCCCGCCTCGGTCAAGAGCTTCGCGCGCCAGCACCCGCACTCGATGGGCGCGTGGAGCAGCGACTCCAAGACCGAGGTCGCGCACATGGAGACGGGGGACTTCTTCTCCAACGAGAAGTCCGTGGTCGTCGAGAAGGACGGCGCGCTGCGCATCGAGCTGGTCGGTGACGACGGCTCCACGACGGTGCTGCGCGAGTCGGTGCCCGTCCTCGCCGGAGAGGTCGTCGACGCCACCGCGATGCGCGTGGCGGCCCTGCGCGAGTTCCTCACCGAGCAGATCGCCCGAGCCAAGGAGAAGGGCGTGCTCTTCTCCGTGCACCTGAAGGCCACCATGATGAAGGTCTCCGACCCGATCATCTTCGGCCACGTGGTGCGCGCCTTCCTGCCCGAGCTCTTCGCCGAGTACGGCGACACGCTCGCCGCCGCCGGCCTGAGCCCCAACGACGGTCTCGGCGCCATCCTCAAGGGTGCCGAGTCGCTCCCGGAGGGCAAGGACATCAAGGCTCTCGTCGACCGGCGCCTGTCCGAGGGGCCGGACCTGGCCATGGTCGACTCCGACCGCGGCATCACGAACCTGCACGTGCCGAGTGATGTCATCGTCGACGCCTCGATGCCGGCGATGATCCGCACCTCCGGACACATGTGGGGTGCCGACGGCGAGGAGCACGACACGCTCGCAGTCATCCCGGACTCGTCGTACGCCGGCATCTACCAGGTGGTCATCGACGACTGCAAGGCTCACGGCGCCTTCGACCCGGCCACCATGGGCTCGGTGCCCAACGTCGGGCTGATGGCCCAGGCTGCCGAGGAGTACGGCTCGCACGACAAGACCTTCGAGATCCCCGCCACCGGCACCGTCCGCGTGGTCGACCAGGGCGGCACCGTGCTGCTCGAGCACGCGGTCTCCGAGGGTGACATCTGGCGCGCCTGCCAGACCAAGGACGTGCCGATCCGCGACTGGGTCAAGCTCGCCGTGTCCCGCGCCCGCGCCACCGGCGACCCGGCGGTGTTCTGGCTCGACGAGAACCGTGCGCACGACGCGAACCTCATCGCCAAGGTGAAGCAGTACCTCCCCGAGCACGACGCCGAGGGGCTCGACATCCGGATCATGGCCCCCGAGGAGGCGATCGCCTTCTCGCTGGAGCGCATCCGCCGCGGCGAGGACACCATCTCGGTGACCGGCAACGTGCTGCGCGACTACCTCACCGACCTCTTCCCGATCCTGGAGCTGGGCACCAGCGCGAAGATGCTGTCGGTGGTGCCGTTGATCAAGGGCGGTGGTCTCTTCGAGACCGGTGCCGGCGGCTCTGCCCCCAAGCACGTGCAGCAGCTGGTCCGCGAGAACCACCTGCGCTGGGACAGCCTGGGCGAGTTCCTCGCGCTGGCGGTCAGCTTCGAGCACCTCGCGCAGAGCACCGGCAACGCGCGGGCGCAGATCCTCGCCGACACGCTGGACCGCGCGACCGCGACGTTCCTCAACGAGAACAAGTCGCCGTCGCGCAAGGTCGGCGAGATCGACAACCGCGGCAGCCACTTCTACCTGGCGCTGTACTGGGCCGAGGAGCTCGCTGCTCAGCAGGAGGACCGGGAGCTCGCCTCGGCGTTCGCCGCGCTGGCCCAGACGCTGCGGTCACAGGAGTCCGCCATCAACGAGGAGCTGCTGGGCGTCCAGGGCGCCCCGGTGGACCTCGGCGGCTACTACCACCCGGACACGGCGAAGGCCGACTCCGTGATGCGTCCGAGCAAGACTCTCAACGAGGCGATCGCCACCCTGGGCTGAGCCCCCCGCCGCCCGGACCGGCACCGGTCCGGGCCGCGGCGCGTCCGGGTAGCCACGGGGAATAGATGACGGCCTGTCCCTCTTGTCCCGTGGACCCGTGCGCCCCGTGCCCCAGAACCCGCACCAGGAGAGGACTGCCGTGACTGCCACCACGCCCACCGCGCGCCGGAGCGTCCGCGCGCGGCCGGTCCCGGGTGGCAGCCGTCACGTGACCCTGGCGACGTTCGCCCTCGCGATGGGCGGGTTCGCGATCGGCACCACGGAGTTCGTCACGATGGGGTTGCTGGAGGAGATGGCGCGCGGCGTCGGGGTGTCGATTCCCGCGGCCGGCCACGTGATCTCCACCTACGCGCTCGGCGTGGTCGTCGGCGCGCCCCTGATCGCGATCTTCGGTGCGCGACTGCCCCGCAAGGGCCTGCTGCTGACGCTGATGTCGGTGTTCGTCGCCGGCAACGCGGTCAGCGCCCTGGCCGTGGGCTACGGCATGCTCACGCTCGCCCGGTTCCTCTCGGGCGTCCCGCACGGCGCCTACTTCGGGGTGGCATCCCTGGTGGCCGCCTCCCTGGTCGCGCCCGGTCGTCGCGGCCGGGCGGTGAGCATGGTCATGCTCGGCCTGCCCATCGCCAACATGGTCGGGGTGCCCCGTCGCCACCTGGATGGGACAACAGCTCGGCTGGCGCTCGGCGTACTGGACGGTGAGCCGGGCTCGGCCTGCTCACCGTGGTGCTCGTCGCCGCGTTCGTGCCCGCGCTCCGAGCCGCACCCCCAGGCCACCGGCCGCCGGGAGCTCCGCGCGTTCTCCCGCGTCCAGGTCTGGCTGACGCTCCTCGTCGGCGCCGTCGGCTTCGGCGGCATGTTCGCGATGTACAGCTACATCGCCCCCACGGTCACCGACGTCACGGAGCTGCCCGCCTCGCTGGTGCCGCTCTTCCTGCTCGCCTTCGGGATCGGCGGCACCGTGGGCACGCTGGCTCGGCGGCCGGCTCGCGGACTGGTCGATCCTGCGCTCGCTGGTCATCGGCTCCTCGGCATGGGCCCGCCCTGGCGCTGTTCACGGTGACCGCCCACGTCGGCGTGCTCGCCTGGCTCACGGTCTTCGCTGGTCGCCGCGCTCGGCTCGGTCCTCGTGGTCAACCTGCAGATGCGGCTGATGCACGTCGCCGGCGAGGCCCAGACCCTCGGCGCGGCGCTCAACCACGCCTCGCTCAACATCGCCAATGCCCTCGGCGCCTGGCTGGGCGGGCTGGTGATCGCGGCAGGCTGGGGCCACACCGCCCCGAGCTGGGTCGGGCGCCGCGCTCTCCATCTCCGGGCTGCGCGGTCCTGGCGCTGTCGGCGGTCCTGCACCGCCGCGACGTCAGGCCGGGCCCGCCTGAGCTCCTCTGGCAGCAGGTCGTAGGAGACGCGTCGGCCAGCGAGCCGTCGCGCCTGCGTTCGGCCGAGCGCTCCCGTCCGACCAGCCGGAAGCCCACCGCCTCCGCGATCCGGCGTGATCCGTCGTTCCTCTCGAGGGTGCGCAGCCGTCAGCCGACGCAGCCCCATCCCACCGTCCTCGACGGGCACGAACGCGTGGCGACACACCCGGCCACCGCCTCCTGGCGTCAGGCCGCGGCCACGCGCGTCGGGGTGGGCGAAGTAGCCGACCTCCGCATCAGGCCGGGGCGCACCCGGAAGAGGCCGAGGAACGAGCAACGCCCCGTCGTCGCTGGGGTCCGCGGCGGTCAAGCCGACCCCGGTTCCGGTCGCCGCCAGCTCCGGCGCGGCCCTCCAGGTAGTCGCGCGCGGCCTGCTCGGTGAACGGGGTCGGGAAGTGGGCCAGCAGGCCGCGGATCTGCGGGTCCGTCCCCGGCCTCCTGCAGGCGGGGGAGGTCGCGCTCCCGTGCGGGCGGAGCACGACGCCTCGCCCGTCACGACCGGCGCCTCCCAGCCAGGCGGGACGCGGCCGCCGCAGTCCCCGCGGTGAGGACACCGACCCAGGCGTCGACAGCTCTCCCCGTTGGGCAGCCAGGACCGGACCTTCCGTCGAAGCTGAACCCGAGCCGCCAGGCGAGCCGCCGCGACGGCCAGTTGCCGCGGTGCGCCCACCAGATCACCGTGCCAGGTCCTGCTGGCGAACCCCCAGTCGAGCAGCAGCCCGACCGCCCGGGTCATCAGCCCACGGCCACGGGCCCAGGGGTGGGCGCCGAACGCGACCTCGGCGCGGCCGGCACCCTCGTCCCGCAGCTCTACCGTCCGCAGAACCGTCCGTCCCGTCGGCGTCGGTCGCCTCGACCGCGAACGCCCACCGCCCCCCGGCCCAGCCCGCCGGCACGATGTGCCCGACGAACGACTCGGCGTCTCGCGCAGGTTAGGGCGAGCGCACCGTGGTCCACTGCCTGCTGAGCGGGTCGCTGCACTGCTCGACCACTCCCGGGCGTCGACAGGCGCGTGCGCGCGCAGGGTCACCACCCCGTCGGTCAGCGTCGGCACGTCATCGGGGAACCTCATCCGTGCATGGTGCCCGATGGCTCGCGCGGCGGTGGCCACCGCCTCCCGGCCTCCGGCGGTCAGGTGGGCGAAGACCACCTCGTTCCCCGTGTGGTGGCGAGGCGCGCGTCGAAGTCGCTGCACGTGATCAGCCGCAGCTGCGGAGTCGACAGGTCGGTGCCGCCGTACACCAGCCGGCTGGGGAAGCGACTCTTGCGGAAGTCCCGGCACCGCGTCGACGGTGAAGACCACCCTCGGCCCGTCGGCGCGCCGAACCCGCACCGTGTCGCCCGGGCGGATGTTCGCCGAGGCGGAAGAACACCGAGGGTCCGTTCACGGTGTCGACATGGCCCTCGATCACCGCCGGACCCGGCTGGCCGGGGGTGGGTGACTTGTCGAACCAGGCCGCCTCGTCAGCTGGGGGCCCGGCGAGGGCACCGCGAGGGTGCCGTCAGGGTTCAGTCCCGAGCGGGTTCACCGGCGTGTGCACGCCGAGGGCGGGGATGGCCAACGACACCGGCGGGGCGGCGGCAAGGGCGGCGGGGTGCCTGCCCGCGGTCCTCGGCGGACGCTCGAGCGGCGCCGAGGCCCGTTCGGTCGCCCGAGGGGGCGGGCGTGGTGACGCCGGCAAGGCAGCCCGCCGCGGTGACGGGGGGGCGCTCTCCTGCCCGCCAGCGCCGACGTGCCACCAGCGCCGTCCGGCCGGGACGGCCGCCGACACGAGCAGCAGCAGCCCGCGGCGGCGGCCGACGTGCGGGTTGCGCATCAGCGTGTCACGCTCAGCGCACCGTGCCGCCGGGCGCGGCGGCGGGTGGCCAGCGCGCCCACCGCGGCGCCGCCGGCCAGCAGCGCCCCGCCGGCGGCCAGCATCCCGCCGTGCTCGACGCCCGCCGTGGAGCCGGTGCCGGTGGCCACGCCACCCACAGGCATCGAGGTCAGCGCGCCGCACAGCGCCGGGGCGGTGGCCGCCAGCGGCAGCGACGGCACCAGTGGGCTCTTCTCCTTCTGCGCCTTCGGGCTGAGCGTGGCCGGGTCGAGGCCGTGCACGACGACCACGCCGGTGCCCTAGCTCAGCGCGTCGGCGGTGTCCTGGTTCAAGGTGAAGGTCCGGTGGTAGGTGGTGCTCGCGCCCGCCGGCGCGATGCTGATGTCGGTGGCCGCCTTGGCACTGGTGTCGCCCTTGGTCGACAGCGTCGTGCCCACCATCGCCGTACTCCGCCGCGCCCTCCGGCGTGCTGACCACGCCGTCGCCGTTGGCGTCGTCGGCCGCGGTGGGGCAGACGCCCTGGGCGCCGATGTGGATGTGCTCCACGTGCGGGAACGCCCCGCCGTTGAAGCGGGCCGCCAAGCCGCTCCAGCTCAGGTCGACGGTGGCCTGGTCGCCGCGGACGGTCATCGTGAACATCCCGGACCCGCCGGAGCCGTTCAGCGGGTCGAGTGTCGTCTGGTAGGACGTACCGGAGTCGGCGTGCGCCGCCGCGGGGGCGACGGCGAGCGTCAGGGCGGCCGCGGCCAGCGGGGCCAGGAGAGTGCGGGGCTTGCGCATGTCGGTCCTTCCGTTGGGTGATCGTCACCCCGGGTTCGGCACGCCCGCGCGGGCGGTTTGGTCGTTGCGCGGCTTTTCGGTCCCGCGGCGGCCCCGACGGCCCGCGCCTGCGGGCGGCCCGGCCCACCCCGCCCGAAGGATGAACGGCCGCTGTCGCACCCTCTATCCTCGGCGGCATGGATGAAGGTCATAGACCATGAGCGGCACGCTCGCGAACGTCGGGCTTGTCGTGCTCTTCGTCCTCATCGGTGGCGTCTTCGCGGCCGCAGAGATCTCCCTGGTCTCGCTGCGCGACAGCCAGGCGCGTGCCCTCGCCTCGCAGGGCAAGCGCGGGCGGATCGTGGCCGAGCTCAACCAGGACCCGAACCGGTTCCTCGCCGCGGTGCAGGTCGGCGTCACCCTGGCCGGCTTCCTGTCCGCCGCGTTCGGCGGGGCCACGCTGTCGAAGGACCTCGCGCCGGTGCTGGAGGGCTGGGGCCTCGGGCCGGGCGCCGCGGACGCGCTCGCGCTGGTGCTGGTCACGATCGCGATCTCCTACCTCTCGCTGGTCCTCGGTGAGCTGGCCCCCAAGCGTCTCGGCCTCCAGCGCGCGGAGGGCTTCGCCCTCGCCCTGGGACCCATGATCGACCGGATCTCGCGGTTCTCGCGTCCCGTGATCTGGCTGCTGTCGGTGTCCACCAACGGGGTCGTCCGGCTGCTCGGCGGCGACCCCAGCGCACAGCGCGAGCAGATGAGTGAGGAGGAGCTGCGCGAGCTCGTCGGCGCCCACGAGATGCTCGGGGAGGAGGAGCGCCGGATCGTCGAGGACGTCTTCGAGGCCGGCGACCGGCAGATCCGCGAGGTGATGATCCCCCGCACCGAGGTGGACTTCCTCGACGCCTCGATGCCGGTCTACAAGGCCGCCAGGGAAGCCCTGGGTCAGCCGCACTCGCGCTACCCGGTGATCCGCGGCTCCGCCGACGACGTGATCGGCTTCGTCCACGTGCGCGACCTGCTCGACCCCGACATGTCCGGCCGCGGTGTGCGCCTCGGCGAGCTCGCGCGGCAGGCGCTGGTGCTGCCGTTCACCCGGCCGATCCTCGCCGCGCTGGCCGACATGCGGCGCGAGGGCAGCCATCTGGCGATCGTCGCGGACGAGTACGGCGGCACCGCGGGCATCGTCACCATGGAGGACCTCGTCGAGGAGCTCGTCGGCGACATCCGCGACGAGTACGACGTCGAGGAGGCCGAGACCCTGCACATCCGCGGTGGGGACGTCGAGGTCGACGGGCTGATCAACCTCGACGACTTCGAGGACGAGACCGGCATCGAACTGCCCGACGGCCCCTACGAGACCGTCGGTGGCTACATCATGGCCCGTCTTCGGCGGCTCCCGGAGGAGGGTGACGTCGTCGACTACGAGGGGCGACGGCTCGTGGTGCGCGAGGTCGAGAACCGCCGCGTCGGCCGGGTGCTGGTGACCAACGTGCCGCCGCCACCGCACCTCGACATCGAGCACGTGCTCAACCTCAACGCCGACGTCCGGCGCGAGGACTGAGCGGGTCGGCTACCCGGCGACCGGGATCCGGTCGGCGAAGGCGTCGACCTTCTCCTGCCAGCCGTCCTCGAGCGGACCCTTCATCCCGGTCACGAAGACCCGGTCCTCCTCGACCTCGACGAGGCCCTTCTCCTCGAGGATCTCGTGCATGATCGGAAGCACGTGCTGCCACCGGGCGCGCTCCTCCTCGGTGGGCATCTGGCCGGTCTTCTTGTCCGGCTGCGGTGCTCCCTCGGTGGTGAGCAGGGCGTACCTCGTGCCGGCCGGCAGGGTCACCTTCTTCAGGAACCGGCGCATGCTGCCGCGGGGACGTCCCATCCGACCCGGGGAGCTGAACACGTAGAGGTCGGCCGCGGGCAGGTCCTTGGGGCGTGCGTCGCGGATGTGATGGACCCCGACGGCCACGCCTCGCTCACCCAGGTGCTGCTTGAACTCCTCGGCGACCATCGCGCCGTTGCCGAACTTGGACGCGTGCAAGTACTCGATCCTCATCACGACCTCCCGAGGCTCTCGGTTCCTCCACCACCCACACTTCGCCGGAGCCCGGTGCGCGGCCAGGGGCGAACGTCACCGACGCCCGGGCTTTGAGACAATGGCGCCATGCCCGATGCCACCTCACCCACCGCACGCCCGCGGGTCCTCTCCGGGATCCAGCCGACCGCCGACTCCTTCCACTTCGGCAACTACCTCGGCGCGCTGCGGCAGTGGGTGGCGCTGCAGGAGGACTACGAGCCCTTCTTCTTCATCGCGGACATGCACGCGATCACCGTCGAGCAGGATCCCAAGCGGCTGCACGACCGTTCCCTGCGCGCCGCCGCGCAGCTGCTCGCGATGGGCATCGACCCGGCGCGCTCGGCGGTGTTCATCCAGTCGCAGGTCCCCGCCCACGCGCAGCTGACCTGGGTGCTGCAGTGCCTGACCGGCTTCGGCGAGGCGCGCCGGATGACCCAGTTCAAGGACAAGTCCGCCAAGAGTGGGGAGGGCGCCGCCTCGGTGGGCCTGTTCACCTACCCGGTGCTGCAGGCCGCCGACATCCTGCTCTACCGGCCGCAGTACGTCCCCGTCGGCGAGGACCAGCGCCAGCACCTGGAGCTGACCCGCGACCTCGCGCAGCGGTTCAACCACCGTTACAAGAAGACCTTCCGGCTGCCCGAGCCCTACATCCTCAAGGAGACGGCCAAGATCACCGACCTGCAGGACCCGAGGGCGAAGATGTCGAAGTCGGCGTCGTCGCCGGCCGGGATCATCGAGATGCTCGACGACCCGAAGGCCTCGGCGAGGAAGATCCGCTCCGCGGTGACCGACTCGGGGACCGAGGTTCGTTTCGACGAGGAGAACAAGCCCGGCATCTCCAACCTGCTGACGATCTACTCGGCCCTGACCGGCCGCAGCATCGCGGACCTCGAGAAGGCCTACGACGGTCGCGGCTACGGCGACTTCAAGAAGGAGCTGGCCGAGGTCGTGGTCGACTTCGTGACCCCCTTCCGCGACCGGACGCTGGAGCTGCTCGACGACCGGGAGCATCTGGCCGCCCTGCTGCGCGAGGGCGCGGAGAAGGCGCGGGCGGTGGCCGAGAAGACGCTGGCCGACGTGTACGACCGGGTCGGTTTCGTGGCCGACCGTTAGGGTCGTCCCCGTGCCGACCATCGGAGTCTCCATCGCGGTGCCGGAGCCCTGGGGCTCCCGGCTCCAGGACTACCGGTGCGCGCTCGGGGACAAGTCGGCGCTCGGGATCCCCACCCACATCACCCTGATGCCGCCGGTCGAGACGACCGGGGCGGAGCTGCTCGAGATCGAGGAGCACCTCGCCGCGGTGGCCGCGCGGAACGCCGGCTTCCGGATCCACCTGCGCGGCACGGGGACGTTCCGTCCGGTCTCGCCCGTGGTCTTCATCGTGGTGGTGGAGGGCATCTCCGCCTGCGAGCAGCTGGCCGTGCGCGTCCGCAGCGGGCCGCTGGCGCAGGACCTGCAGTTCCCGTACCACCCGCACGTGACGGTGGCGCACCACCTCGACGACCCGGCGCTGGACCGCGCCTTCACGGAGCTCGCCGACTTCGAGTGCGCCTTCACCGCCGACCGGTTCTCCCTCTACGTGCACGACGACGACGACGGGTGGGTGCCCACCAGTGACTTCCCGTTGACCGGCCAGACCCCGCCCGGGCTGTAGCAGCCGAGGTTCGCGTCCGCCGTCCGCGGGTAGGACGACGGGCATGGGAGCGTGGAGGGACCGCCTCGCCGCCTGGGTGCGGCGCATGCGGGCGCGATGGTCATGGGTGGACCACGCGATCCGGATGGTCCAGCACTACGGCAAGGTCGGCGGCAACGCCCAGGCCGGCGCCGTGACCTTCTTCGGCTTCCTGTCGTTCTTCCCGCTGCTGGCGCTGGCGTTCTTCGTCGCCGGGATCCTCGCCCAGGTCTACCCAGAGCTGCGCAGCGACGTCCGCAACGCGATCAACCAGCTGATGCCGCACGTGATCGGGAACGGCGAGGGGCAGATCCCGATGCGCACCTTCGAGAACGGCGCCGGGGCCGCGGGCACCCTCGGGCTGCTCGGTGTGCTGTACTCCGGTCTCGGCTGGCTGTCCGGACTGCGTGCGGCGCTCGAGGTGATGTTCGCGGTGCCCAAGCGCGAGCAGCCGAACTTCTTCGTGGGCAAGGCGCGCGACCTCGGCGTGCTGGTGCTGCTCGGCGTCATCCTCACGGTCTCGGTGACGTTGTCCGCCGCGGTCACGGGCCTGTCCACCACCATCCTGGAGTGGCTGGGCATCGACCCCGACAACGCCGTCGGGTTCGCCGCCCTGTGGCTGCTCGGGCACGCCCTGGGCATCACCGCCACGGGGGTGCTGCTGATGACCATGTTCCGGCTCCTGGTCGACCCGCACCTGCCCCGGAGGTCCCTGGTCGCGGGCGCGCTGCTCGGCGCGGTCGGTTTCGAGGTGCTCAAGATCCTGGCCACCCTGCTGCTGGGCCAGACGGCGAGCCGCCCGGCGTTCCAGGCCTTCGGTGTCGCGCTGATCGTCGTGGTCTGGATCAACTACTTCTCGCGGCTGGTCATGTTCGCCGCCGCCTACGCCTACACCGCCCCGGAGTCCCGTCGCCGTCGTGCCGCCGAGGCGACCCGTGCTCCCGGAGCCCCCTTGGTGGCGGCCGCGGCCGAGGCCGAGACCGGTTAGCCCCGGCTGGCAGGATGGGACGATGAGCACCGAACGCGACCACGAGGTGGTGGAGTGATGAAGGCCGGGACCCGCCGATACCTCCCGCGCACGGGTGCCGCGGTGCTGGCCACCGCCGTGCTCGGCAGCGTCGGCACCGACGTGCGCTCGCGGTGGTACGCCGACCTTCGCAAACCGAGCTGGCAGCCACCCGGGTGGGTGTTCGGTCCGGCGTGGACGACCCTCTACGCGCTCATCGCGGCCTCCGGCGCCCGGGTGATGGGCCGCGCGGACGCCCGCGAGCGGCGTGGCTTCTCCCGAGCACTCGCCGCCAACCTCGCCCTGAACACCGCGTGGTCCTGGGTGTTCTTCACCGCCAAGCGGCCGCGGTGGGCCCTGGTCGAGTCGGTGGCGCTCGAGGCCTCCACGCTGGACCTGGTGCGCCGGGCACGCGGCATCGACCCGGTGGCCGCGACGATGCTCGCGCCGTACGCCGGCTGGGTCGGTTTCGCCACCGCGCTGACCGGGGCAGTCGCCCGCGACAACACGTGAGCGAGGCAGGTCCCGCTCTCCCCACCGCGGCTGACGTGGAGGCGGCGGCGCAGCGCCTGGCCGGGACGGTACGACGGACACCGGTGCTCGACCTGCCCGGGTCGGAGGTGGGCGTCGCCGGCCGGGTGGCGCTCAAGCTCGAGCTCACCCAGCACACCGGCTCGTTCAAGGCCCGCGGCGCCCTCAACTCGGTGCTGATGCTGCCCGAGTCCACCACCGCGGTGACGGCTGCCTCGGGTGGCAACCACGGTGCCGCGGTGGCCTGGGCCGCCCGTCGCGCCGGGCTGGCCGCCGACGTGTTCGCGCCGGGCGCCTCGACCCCCGCCAAGCTGCTCCGGATCGAGGAGTACGGCGCCCGCCTGCACCGTGTCGAGGGGCACGTGGGGGAGGCCCTCGACGCCTGCCTGGCCTACAGCGCCGAGCACGCGGTGCCCGTCGTGCATCCCTACGACACGGTCAGCACCACGGCCGGCGCGGGCACGCTGGGACTCGAGGTGGCCGCGCAGGTTCCCCACGCGGATCGGGTGCTCGTCGGCTGTGGTGGCGGTGGGCTGTTCGCCGGCGTGGCGGCGGCCCTCGGCGACCGGCTCCGGGTCGTCCCGGTGGAGCCGGAGCTGTGCCCGCACCTGCACGAGGCGGTGCGCGCCGGTGCCCCGGTGCGGCACGCCTCCGGCGGCGCGGCCGCCGACTCCCTCGGTCCGCCGCGGATCGGGGAGATCGCCTTCGCGACGGCGCAGCGGCTCGGCGCGTCGTCCTTGCTGGTCGGCGAGGACGCGATCCTGGCGGCGCGGCGCTTCCTGTGGGACCGGGTGCGGGTACTCGCCGAGCCCGGCGCGTGCGTCGCGCTCGCCGCGGTGCTGGCCGGCAGCGTCGAGGTTCCCGCCGGCACGACGACCGTCGTGGTCGTCAGCGGCGGCAACAACCCGCAGCTGCCAACGGGGTCGCTCCGCCCGCCTGTAACCATCCTGAGGGCTGTGACGGCGGGTCCGCAACGGTGCAGGCTGGGCTGGCGGCCCCCGCTCAGGCGAGTGCCCAGGTTCCGTCCTGGACGGTGAGGCCCAGGGCGAGGAGCCGACGCAGGTTGAGGGCGGCGACGCGGTGGTGGAGCCAGTTGTTGTTCTTCTCCACGCCCCGGTAGGGCACGCGACGCGCGCCGCGGGTCAGCCACGCGATGGAGCGTTCGACCATCGGACGGTGTTGGCGGTAGGTGGCTTGGAAGCCTTCGTCGGCGGCTCGTTTGCGGTGTTCGCGTTGCAGTTGATGGTGCTGGCCGAGCAGGACGGTGCGGCCGGATGCGGAGGCCGTGCACCGCTCGCGCAGCGGGCAGCCACGGCAGGCCGCACCGAAGGTGACCGTTCCCTTCGCCGAAGGGGTGCGAGTGAGACCGGCCGGACAGGTCAGCGTGCCGGCGCTGGTGTCGTAGGTGAAGTCGTCGAGGGTGAAACCGCCCTCGACGGCCGGCCGCAGCGGCCACGGCTTGAGCACCGGGATCCACTTCTTGCCGTCCAGGGTGTGGAGCATGTCGCCGCTGGCGTAGGCGGAGTCGCCCAACACCTCGACGGGTGAGTCGGTGTCCTGCTCGGCGAGGGTGGGATCGGCCACGACCAGCTCGGCGCCCACGGCCGCATCGGAGTTCTCGGGGCCGTTGGTCTTGGTCAGCGCGCACACCGTGGTCAGCCCGGTGTCGGGTTCGACCACCACGTGGGCCTTGAACCCGTCCTGGCGCCGTTCGCGGGTCTTGTGGGCGTGCCGGGCATCGGGGTCCACGGTCGAAATCACCCGGTCCGGTGCCGTCGCCCGGGCGATGCGCCAGCGGCCGTCGGTGCCATCGGAGTCCTCGGCCGGCTCCACGTCCTGGCCGGCGACCAGCGCCAGCAACGCGATCGCCTCGGCCGGCTTACCACCCGCCGTGCTGACCGCCTCAACATCGAGTGCGGCGAGCAGGGCCAGCGCGTCACCGACCAGCGCCGAGACCAGCTCGTCGCGGGCAGTCGGGTCGTTCCACGCGATCGGCGGCTTCCCCGTCGCGGTGTAGTCCTGCCCGGTCACCGCGACCAGCCGGGTGCACTCGCTGGTGATCAGCTCCTTCGCGCCGGGCACTTCACGGCCGACCCGACGAATCTGCGCGATCAGCTGCGTGACCGTGTCCTGGCGGGCCACCGCGTCGTCGAGGACCGTGGAGTCCAACGCGCGACGCGTCTTGCCCTTCACAGCACCCGTTTCGGCGATCACCTCACGGACCACCTCGAAGATCCTCTGCGGCCGGTCGCTGGCCGCCAACCGACGCCGCCAGTAGGTCAACGCGGACGGATCGAAGCCCTTGGCATCGATCGCGTACCCACACGCCGCCTTCCACCGCAGGTCGAAGGTCAACGCGTCGACCGCCTCACGGTCCGAGTGCCCGAACAGCGCCTGCAACACGATCACCGAGGCGACCACCTCACCCGGGATCGAGGGCCGCCCAAGCCTCGAAGGAAACAAATCGGCGAACAACTCCGAGGGAAACAACCGGTCACGATGCTCAGCCAGCAACGCGAACACACTGCCCGGCTCAAGCAGATGCCCGGCCACCGACTCCACGTCCAACAGCTCCCGCTGCCGATCAGACTCACCCTGCACACCCACAGGGTTTCAGGGCGCACGCCCCCGACGCCCGCGCCTAGGCGGCCCGGCGGCGCGTCGCCGTGCCGCCGGCCTCTCGTCCGGGCGATCCGGCCGCGCGTGCCCGAGCGCGGCCGGGTCCGACCCTGCCCTCGCCTCCCGGCGACGTCCTTGACACGGGTGTGGACCGCGGTCATTCTATGACCTGAATCACCTCTCATATTCGAAGGAGGATGGGTGATGGCCCGATCCCGTCTCGTCGCCGTCGCAGCCGCGACGGCCGCTCTCTGCCTCGGCGCTGCCGGGTGCGCAAGCAACGGCGGCACCGCCGCCACCGACAGCGGTGGCAACGGCGGTGGCAACGGTTCCAGCGGCGGCGGTGGCACCGTCAAGGTCGCCGTCCTCACCTCGAAGACCGGCCTGCTGTCCACCTACGCCGCGCAGTACGTCGACGGTTTCAAGGCAGGCCTCGACTACGCCACCCACGGCAGCGGCGAGGTGAACGGGGCCAAGGTCGACGTCACCTACGTCGACGACCAGGGCAAGCCGGAGACCGCGGTGTCGCAGTTCAAGGACCTGGTCGGCAAGGGCTACAAGATCATCGCGGGCACGGCCGACTCGGGCATCGCGCTGCAGCTCGCACCCCTCGCCGAGCAGAACAAGGTCCTCTACGTCTCCGGGCCTGCTGCCGCGGACGCCATCACCGGCGCGAACAAGTACACCTTCCGCAGCGGGCGACAGACCTGGCAGGACGTGGAGACCGCCAAGTCGGCGATCGGCGACCCGACCGGCAAGAAGGTCGTCGTCTTCGCCCAGGACTACGCGTTCGGGCAGGCGAACCTGGCCGCGGTGAAGACCGTGCTCGGCGGTGCAGGCGCCAAGGTCAGCTCGATCATGGTGCCGACCTCCGCCACCGACTTCACGCCGTTCGCGCTCAAGGCGAAGCAGGACAAGGCCGACCTGCTGTTCGTGGCCTGGGCCGGCGACACCACCGGTGCCATGTGGCAGGCCCTGGACCAGCAGGGCGTCTTCCAGGCCAGCCCGGTCGTGACCGGCCTGGCGACGCAGGCGACGTACGCCCTCTACGGTCCGGCCACCGACAAGATCGACTTCCTCTCCTACTACTTCCCGCAGGCCCCGGACAACGCCGTCAACAAGGCGATGATCGACGCGGTGAAGCAGGAGGGGTCGCACGCCGACCTGTTCACTCCGGACGGCTTCGTGGCCGCGCAGATGATCGTGCGAGCGATCCAGCAGGGGGGCGGCACCAACGTCGACAAGATGATCTCCGGCCTCGAGGGCTGGACCTTCGACGCTCCGAAGGGCCAGGAGACCGTCCGCGCCAGCGACCACGCCATGCTGCAGCCGATGTACCAGGCGAAGCTGGTCAAGCAGGGCGGCTCCTGGGCGCCGAAGCTCGTGAAGACCGTTGCGGCGCAGGACGTCGCACCGCCCGAGGCGGGGAGCTGACCGGGACCGGTGCCGTCGCCACGGTGGCGGGCGCTGCCCTCGCGCTGCGGAGCCTGTCCTTCTCCGTCGGTGGCGTGCACATCCTCGAAGACGTGGACCTCGAGGTGGCCGCGGGCGAGTTCGTGGGCGTGATCGGGCCGAACGGCGCGGGGAAGAGCACCCTGTTCAACCTCGTGTCGGGCCTGGCCAACCCCACCGGCGGACGGATCCTGCTCGGCGACCGCGACGTCACCCGTGCGACGGTGTTCGCGCGAGCCAGGGCGGGGCTCGGTCGGACGTTCCAGACCTCGAGCGTCTTTCCGGCGCTGAGCGCGCTGGAGAACGTCCGCCTCGCGGCCCAGGCCGACGCGGGCGGCGGCCTGCGGCTGTGGGGCGGCACCGGTCGCTCGCTGGAGACTGCCCGCGACTGCCTGGACCGGGTCGGCCTGATCGCGCGCGCGGCCAGGCCGGCCGGGTCCCTGTCGCACGGAGACAAGCGGAAGCTGGAGATCGCGATCGTGCTGGCCACTACCCCGCAGCTGCTGCTGCTCGACGAGCCGATGGCCGGGCTCGGGGTCGAGGACGTTCCCGAGATGGTGGAGCTGGTGCGTGGCCTGCACCGCGACCAGGGCATCACCGTGCTGATGGTCGAGCACCACATCGAGGTGATCGTCGGGCTGGCCGACCGGATCGCGGTGATGCACCACGGCCGGCTGCTGACCTGCGACACGCCGGAGGCCGTGATGGCCGACCCGGTGGTGCAGTCGGCCTACCTCGGGGAGGGACTGTGAGCACGACCGTGGCCCCGCCGGGCACGATGCTGCGGCTGGAGGGGCTCTCGGTCCGGGTCGCCGGCTCCCGGATCCTGGACGACGTGTCGTTCGACGTACCGGCGAGCGGGGTGACCGCCCTGCTCGGCCGCAACGGGGTCGGGAAGACCAGCACGCTGCTGGCCACCCTGGGCCTGCTGCCGCGCACCGGCAAGGTCGTGTTCGACGGCCACGACATCGTCGGGGAACCGACGCACCGCATCGTGCGGCGTGGGATCGGCTACGTGCCCGAGGACCGCGAGGTGTTCTCCGGGCTCAGCGTCGCGGAGAACCTGCGGCTCGCCGAGCGCGGGAACGGCGAGGCACGCTACGACACGGTGTTCGCGCTGTTCCCCGAGCTGCACCGGCGCCGCAAGCAGCTGGCCGGCACCCTCTCGGGCGGCCAGCAGCAGATGCTCGCGCTCGGCCGGGTGCTGCTGGCCGAGAATCGCCTGCTCCTGGTGGACGAGCCGACGAAGGGGCTCGCGCCCAACATCGTCCAGGACGTCGCGGTGGCGCTCGAGCGCGTGGCCGAGCACGTGCCGGTGCTCCTGGTCGAGCAGAACCTGGCGGTGGTACGACGCCTCGCGGGCCGGGTCGTCGTACTCGACCAAGGGCGGGTGGTGCACCGTGGGGACGCCGCCTCGATGCTCGCCGACGCCGAGCTGACCCGCACCCTGCTCGGCGTCGCGGGAGAACGGAGGAAGGGCGCATGAGCACGCTGATCGTCCTGGCGACGACCGGGCTGGGCCTGGGCGCGCTGTACTTCCTCATCGCCTCCGGGCTGTCCCTCATCTTCGGGCTGATGCGGGTGCTGAACTTCGCGCACGGCGCGATCCTCGCGGTCGGCGCCTACCTCGGCTGGTGGGCCGCGACCCACGTGGGGGGCTCGCCCGGGACGCGGATGGTCGTCGCGGTGGTCGTCGGGATCCTCGCCGGCGCCGCGCTGGCCGCGGTGGTGGAGCTGCTGCTGATCCGACCCCTCTACCAGCGCGAGATCGCCCAGGTGCTGGTCACCGTCGGCCTCGGCCTGGCGATCGTGGCGCTGGTGAGCGGCATCTGGGGCACCGATCCCAAGCCGTTCCCGGTGCCGCACTGGATGGTGACCACCAGCAACGTCGCGGGCGCCCATGTCCCGCACGGACGGCTGGTGACCATCGGCGTGGGGCTCCTGGTGCTCGCCGGCTTCCTGCTCTTCCTGCGGGGCACCCGCTACGGGCTCATCGTGCGCGCCGGCGTGGAGAACCGGGCGATGGTGACCGCGCTGGGCATCGACGTGCGCCGCGCCTTCACGCTGGTGTTCGCCCTCGGTGGGGCCGCCGCCGGGCTGGCGGGGGCGCTGGCCGGTGTCTACTTCGGGTCGATCACCCCGGCGCTGGGGGCCTCGCTGCTGATCTACGCCTTCATCGTCGTGGTGATCGGTGGCCTGGGGTCGGTGACCGGCTCGGCGGTGGCGGCGGCGGTCGTCGGCCTGGTCCAGCAGTTCGCCAACTACTACGCCGCCAGCGGGCTGGGCGACCTGTCCGTGGTGCTGCTGCTCGCACTCGTCCTGCTGGTGCGGCCGCAGGGTCTGATGGGGAGGCCGGCATGAGCGCGCGTGTCGCAGGACGTCGCCTCGGCGGGTGGCCGGCCGGTCTCGCCCTGCTCGTGGTGCTGGCCCTGCTCCCGACCTCGGCGCTGACCGTCCCGTGGGTCCTGCCGGGCATGTTCGCCTCACCGGGCACCCTGCAGCTGCTCGCCGTCTGCCTGGTCTTCGCGGCCCTCGCCCTGACCTACGACCTGCTCTACGGCTTCACCGGACTGCTGTCCTTCGGCCATGCGTTGTACTTCGCAGTCGGCGTCTACGTCACCGCCATCGCGATGACCCATGGGCACTGGGGCCTGGTGCCCGCGGGCCTGCTGGCCCTCGGGTGCGGCCTGGTGGTGGCGACCGTGGTCGGCGCGGTGAGCCTGCGGGTCGGCGGCATCGCGTTCGCGATGGTCACCCTGGCTTTCGCCCAGGCCGGTTCCGTGCTCGTCATCCAGGACCCGCTCGAGGTCACCGGCGGCGAGCAGGGCCTGGGGCTCGACGTCGCGGGGGTCCCGGCCGCGCTGGTCGGCGTGGCCAACACCCGGAACCTGTACTGGCTGGCGCTGGCGCTTGCCGTGGTGGTGTACCTGGTGGTGCGGATGGTCACCACCTCGCCGGCCGGCCATGCGTGGGCCGCGATCCGCGAGAACGAGCTGCGCGCCGGCGTGCTGGGGTTGCGCACCTACACCTTCAAGCTGCTCGCCTTCGTCATCGGCTCCGTGCTGGCCACGTTGTGCGGTGTGGTCTACGTCGTGCTGCTCGGCGGCGCGACGGCCGGCGTCACCACTGCCGACTTCACGTTGAGCCTGCTGGTCATGGTGGTGCTCGGTGGCTCCGGGGTCCGTTGGGGAGCGATGCTGGGCGGGTTCTGCTACATGCTGCTCGACCAGCGTCTCGGCGCGGTCGCCGGGTCGGACGGCATCGGGTCGCTGCCCGCGATCCTCGGGGTGCCGCTCTCGCAGCCGTTGTTCCTGCTCGGCACGCTGTTCGTGCTCATCGTGATGTTCCTGCCGGGGGGCATCGCCTCCCTCGTGCGACCAGGGCGTCGCCGGGGCCGGGAGCCGGAGAAGGAGGTGCAGGCCGATGAGCGCGAGCCCGTCGTCGCCGGCTGACTGGCTGTCCGCGAGTGCGGCACGCGTGCCCGAGCGGGTCGCCGTGACGGTGCCGGCGCGAGCCGGCGAGCAGAGGTCCGTGACCTACCGGGAGCTGCAGCGACGGGTGGAGGTCCTGGCCGCGGCACTCACCGGAGCAGGGCTGCAGCGCGGCGACCGGGTGGCGACCCTGGGCCGGAACTCGCCGGACCAGGTCGTGACCTTCTTCGCCTGTGCCCGCGCCGGCCTCCTGCTCGCCCCCCTGTCCTGGCGCGCCGCCGCTCCGGAGCTGGGCGCCATGCTCGCCGACGCACGCCCGCGGATGCTGCTCGCGGACGCCGAGCACTCCGAGCGGGCGCGGGTGGCCGCGGGGCAGGTCCCGGACCCGCCGCCGGTCTCACCCCTCGAGGGCGCCGGGGCGGACCCCGACCTCGGCACCGAGGTCGGCGCCCCGCCCGCCACGCCGGCCGACCTCGACGACCCCCTGCTGCTGGTCTACACCTCCGGCAGCTCCGGCAGGCCCAAGGGTGCGGTGCTGACCCACCGCAACTGCTGGGCGACCAACCGCGCGCTGGGTGCCCGCTTCCCGCTCGCCGAGGACGACGTGGTGCTCACGGTGCTGCCCCAGTTCCACGTCGGGGCCTGGAACATCCAGCCGCTGCTGGCGTGGGCGGCCGGTGCCCGCGTGGTGCTGCCCGCCGCCTTCGACGCCGGCGAGGCGCTGGCCGCGCTCGCCCGTGAGCGCGTGACCACCATGATGGGCGTGCCGACCGTCTACCAGCTGATGGCCGAGCATCCCGCCTTCAGCGGCACCGACCTCGCCGGTCTGCGCACGGCCCTGGTCGGCGGGGCGCCGCTGGAGCCGTCGGTCGCCGCCGCCTGGCAGGACCACGGCGTGCGCCTCACCGCCGGCTACGGCCTCACCGAGGCCGGACCCAACGTGCTCTGCGAGCCGGAGGACACTGCGGGATCCGGCGCCGGGATGCTTCCCTACCCTGGAGTCACGGTGGCCCTCCGCGACGTGGCGACCGGTCGGCACGTCGAGGGCCCCGGCAGCGGGGAGCTGCTGGTGCGCGGCGACGGCGTGTTCGCCGGCTACTGGGGCGAGCAGGTGCCGAGCGCTCGCCTGCGCGACGGCTGGCTGGCGACCGGCGACGTCGCCGAGCGCACGCCCCAGGCCACCTACCGGTTGACCGGGCGCACCAGCGAGATGTTCATCAGCGGCGGGGAGAACGTGCACCCGCGCGAGATCGAGACCGTCCTGCTCACCCACCCGGCTGTCGCCGGCGCGTCCGTGGTCGGGGTCCCCGACGCGGCCTGGGGGGAGCGGGCGGTGGCCTTCGTCGTCCTCAAGGATGGGGCGCACACCGGTCCCGGGGAGCTGCGCGCGCACTGCCGCGCCCGGCTCGCCGGCTTCAAGGTGCCCCGCGAGGTGGTCGTCACCGACGCGTTGCCGCTGACCGGGTCGGGCAAGATCGACAAGCGGGCACTGCGGGCCCGGATCGAGGGAGAGGCATGACGGTGTCGAAGCGCGCACCACGCACCGATCGCGGCAGCAGGACCCGCGGCCGCCTGATCGAGGCGGCCGAGCAGGTGTTCGCCGAGCGCGGCTACCACGACGCCTCGATCGTCAAGATCACCGAGGCGGCGGGGGTGGCCCAGGGCACCTTCTACCTGTACTTCGCCAGCAAGCAGGAGATCTTCGACGAGCTGGTCATCGACCTCAACCACCGGGTCCGCCAGGCGATGGCCGAGGCGAGCTCGCAGGGGACCACCCGGTCCGACGCCGAACGGCGGGGCTTCGAGGCGTTCTTCCGGTTCACCGGTGAGCACCCGGCGCTGTACCGGATCATCCGGCAGGCCGAGTTCGTCTCGCCGCACACGCTGCGCCTGCACTACCAGCGCATCGTCGAGGGGTACGTCGAGGGGCTGACCGCGGCCAAGGAGGCGGGGGAGATCGCCGATCTCGACCCCGATGTCGTCGCCTGGGCGCTCATGGGGGCCGGCGAGCTGATCGGCATGCGCTACGTGCTCTGGGATGACCGGAGGGACATCCCGACGCACGCGTTCGAGGAGACCATGCGCTTCGTCCAGCGTGGGCTGGGCGCGGGCGCCGCACCCACGGAGGAGAAGGCACCATGAGCCAGCCGTCCCCGGGTCCCGCCGCGGGCACCCTCGACCTGACGGGCCGACGCGCCCTCGTCACCGGCGCCGGCAGTGGCATCGGCCGTTCCTGCGCGGCGCGGCTGGCGGCCGCCGGCGCGCGGGTCGTGGTGGCCGACGTCGACGAGGCTGCGGCGAAGGCCGTCGCCGGGGAGGTCGACGGGGAGGCCTGGGCGGTCGACCTGTCCGATCTCGAGGCGCTGCACGACCTCGCCCTGGAGGTCGATGTACTGGTCAACAACGCCGGAGTCCAGCACGTGGCGCCGATCGAGGAGTTCCCGCCGCAGCGCTTCGGCTTCATCCTGCGGCTGATGCTGGAGTCACCGTTCCTGCTGATCCGCGCGGCGCTGCCGCACATGTACGCTCAGGGCTGGGGCCGCGTGGTCAACATCTCCTCGGCGCACGGCCTGGTGGCCTCCCCGTTCAAGTCCGCCTACGTCTCGGCCAAGCACGGCCTGGAGGGCCTGTCCAAGGTGACCGCGCTGGAGGGCGGACCCCGCGGAGTCACCTCGAACTGCGTGAACCCGGCCTACGTGCGCACGCCGCTGGTGGAGAAGCAGATCGCCGACCAGGCGCGCATCCACGGCATCGCGGAGTCCGAGGTCGTGGAGCAGGTGATGCTGACCGAACCGGCCATCAAACGGCTGGTCGAACCGGAGGAGGTGGCCGAGATGGTGGCGTTCCTGTGCTCCCCGGCCGGGTCGTTCGTGAACGGCTCCTCACTGTCCATGGACGGCGGGTGGACCGCCCGATGACCCGCTACGACCTCCTGGACGTGCCGGTCCGCGGCGGCCGGCTCCGCGTCGGCCGCTGGAGCTCGTCGGACCCGCAGGCGCCGGTGGTCCTCGCCGCGCACGGCGTCACCGCGAACCACATCAGCTGGCGGCTGGTCGCCGAGCAGGTCCCTCTCACGGTGCTCGCCGTGGACCTGCGCGGACGCGGGCGCAGCTCCTCGCTCGCCGGGGCGGCGGGGATGGTCCAGCACGCCGAGGACCTGCGTGCGGTGCTCGACCACCTGGGCCTCGAGCGCGCGGGCGTCACCGGGCACTCGATGGGCGGGTTCGTGGCCACCGCCTTCGCCGAGCTGTACCCGCAGCGCACCGCCGGCGTGCTGCTCGTGGACGGGGGACTGCCGCTGCCCGCACCGCCCGAGGACCTCACTCCCGAGCAGGCCCTGGCCGCCACCATCGGCCCGGCGGCGCAGCGGCTGACGATGACGTTCGAGTCCGAGCAGGCCTATCTCGGCTACTGGCGCGACCACCCCGCGCTGGCCGAGGCGTGGTCGCCGGTGGTCGAGGAGTACCTCGCCTACGACCTGGTCGGGGAACCGCCGCACCTGCGCTCCAGCGTCTCCCTCGACGCGGTCCGCGACGACTCCGCGGACATGCTCGCCGGCGACGACGTCGCCCGCCGACCCACCGCGCTTCCCGACGGCACCCTCTTCCTGCGCGCGCCACGCGGCCTGCTCGCCGAGCCGGGCGGGCTCTACCCGACCGAGCTGACGGCCGCGCACGCCCGTCGCTACCCGCAGGTGGAGTTCCGCGAGGTCGACGACGTCAACCACTACACCGTGCTGCTCGCCGAACCCGGGGCCGCGCTCGTCGCCGCCGCGCTGGAGGAGGTGGTCCGACGATGAGCCTTCCGGGCGTGGACGCCCGGCTGGTGCCCACCGGCCAGGCGGCCCGGGCGGACACGTTCGTGCGCACGGACGGCCGCGCGGACGGCGAGCCGGTGCTGCTCGTGCACGGCAACGTCTCCTCCTCGGTCTTCTGGGAGGAGACGCTGCTGGCACTGCCGGCCGGCCTGCGAGGACTCGCGCCGGACCTGCGCGGGTTCGGCGGCAGCGAGCCGCTGCCGATCGACGCCACCCGGGGCCTGCGGGACTTCTCCGACGACCTCGCCGCCCTCGTCGACGTGCTCGCCCTGGGCGCGGTGCACCTGGTCGGGTGGAGCATGGGTGGCGGGGTGGTCGTGCAGTACCTCCTCGACCACGCCGACCGGGTGCGCAGCCTCACGCTGGTCAACCCGGTCTCGCCGTACGGCTTCGGAGGCACCCGTGACGCCGACGGGACGCTGCTCTCGCCGGACGGGGCCGGCGCGGGCGGGGGCACCGCGAACCCGGAGTTCGTCGCGCGGCTGGCCGCACAGGACGCCGACGCGAGCGACCCGGCCTCGCCGCGGGGGGTGATGCACGCGCTCTACTTCTCCACCCAGCCGACCTGCTTGCGGGAGGAGGCGTTCGTCGACGCGATGCTGAGCACCCGCACCGGTGCGGACTTCTACCCCGGCGACCAGGTCCCGTCGCCGCACTGGCCGTTCACCGCGGCCGGCACCCGCGGGGTGCTCAACACCATGGCTCCGGTCCACTGCGACCTGTCGCCGGTGGTGGACGTCGCCCCGAAACCGCCGGTGCTGTGGGTGCGCGGCGGTGCGGACAAGATCGTCTCCGACGCGTCCCTGCTCGACCTGGCCGTGCTCGGCCGGGCGGGGGCGGTCCCGGGGTGGCCGGGAGACGAGGCGGCGCCGCCGCAGCCCATGGTCGCCCAGACGCGCGCGGTACTGGACCGCTACCGCGCCGCCGGAGGACGGTACGACGAGGTGGTGCTCCCCGAGGCCGGCCACTCACCGCACATCGAGCAGCCGGACCGGTTCCGCGAGGTGCTCTTCGCCTTCCTCAGCCGTGACTCGAGGACATGCTGAAACCGAGCACCCCGACCGCGATCGCGAACAGGATGCCGAGTGCGAGCAGCACCGTGGCGATGATCCCGCAGACCTTGCCCGCCATGGCCTGGCCGCGGCCGCCGTACTGCCCGCCGGAGGCGTCGATCTCGCTCACGGTGCGCCCGCCGATCACCCACGCCACCGGGCCGAGGATCGAGCACAGCACCAGGGAGACGATCCCGAGCACCAGGGACACCGTGGCGCGCGGATGGTCGGGGCGGTAGCCGTAGCCGGGCTGCTGCATGGGGGGAGGCGGCGGGTAGTTCGTCATCGTCAGCCCCGGAAGATCAGTGCGCGCTTGACTTCCTGGATGGCCTTGGTGACCTCGATGCCACGCGGGCACGCCTCGGTGCAGTTGAAGACCGTGCGGCAGCGCCACACGCCCTCCTTGTCGTTGAGGATCTCCAGGCGCTGGTCGGTGCCCTGGTCGCGGCTGTCGAAGATGAACCGGTGGGCGCCGACGATCGCCTGCGGGCCGAAGTACTGCCCGTCGGTCCAGTAGACTGGGCACGACGTGGTGCAGGCGGCACACAGGATGCACTTGGTGGTGTCGTCGAAGCGCTCCCGGTCGGCCTGCGACTGGATCCGCTCCCGTGTCGGCTCGTTGCCGTCGGTGACCAGGAACGGCATCACCGAGCGGTAGGCGTCGAAGAACGGCTCCATGTCGACGACGAGGTCCTTGAGTACCGGCAGTCCCTTGATCGGCTCGACGGTGATCGGCTGCGAGGGGTTGACGTCCTTGAGCAGCGTCTTGCAGGCCAACCGGTTCTTGCCGTTGATGCGCATGGCGTCGGAGCCGCAGACCCCGTGGGCGCAGGAGCGGCGGAAGGTCAACGAGCCGTCGATGTCCCACTTGACCTTGTGCAGCGCGTCGAGCACGCGATCGGTCGGCTCAGCGGTGACGTGGTAGCTCTCCCACTTCGCCTCCTCCGCCACCTCGGGGTTGTAGCGAAGGATCTTGATCGTGACGTCCATATCAGTACTTACGCTCCATCGGCTTGTAGCGCGTCTCCACGACCGGCTTGTAGTCGAGCCGGATGCTCCCGTCCTGCTCGCGGTAGGCCATCGTGTGGCGCATGAAGTTGACGTCGTCGCGGGTGGGGTAGTCCTCGCGGAAATGGCCGCCGCGCGACTCGTTGCGGGCCAGCGCCGACGTCACCAGGACCTCGGCGAGGTCGAGCAGGAAACCGAGCTCGATGGCCTCGAGCAGGTCGGTGTTGAACCGCTTGCCCTTGTCCTGGACCGACACGTTCGCGTAGCGGGCCTTGAGCGACTCGATGTCGGAGAGCGCCTGCTTGAGGGAGCCCTCGGTGCGATAGACCTGCGCGTGGGTGTCCATCGTCGCCTGGAGCTCCTGGCGGATGGCCGCGACGCGCTCGGAGCCACCGGCCTCGCGCATCTGCTCGATCATCGCGACCACGGTGGCCTCCGGGTTCTCCGGGAGGTCGTGGAACTCCGCCTCGGTGGCGTACTGGGCGGCGTAGAGGCCGGCTCGGCGGCCGAACACGTTGATGTCGAGCAGCGAGTTGGTGCCCAGCCGGTTGGCGCCGTGCACGGACACGCAGGCGACCTCGCCGGCGGCGTAGAGGCCGGGCACCACGGTGTGGTTGTCGGCGAGCACCTCGGCCTTGATGTTGGTCGGCATCCCGCCCATCGCGTAGTGGGCGGTCGGGAAGACCGGGATCATCTCGGTGTAGGGCTCGACGCCGAGGTAGGTCCGGGCGAACTCGGTGATGTCCGGGAGCTTGGCGTCGATCTGCTCCTTCGGCAGGTGGGTGAGGTCGAGGTAGACGTAGGCCTTGTCCGGCCCGGCGCCCCGGCCCTCGCGCACCTCGTTGGCCATCGCGCGGGCGACCATGTCGCGTGGCGCGAGGTCCTTGATGGTCGGCGCGTAGCGCTCCATGAAGCGCTCGTTCTCGCTGTTGCGCAGGATGCCGCCCTCGCCGCGCGCCGCCTCGGAGAGCAGCACGCCGAGACCGGCCAGCCCGGTGGGGTGGAACTGGAAGAACTCCATGTCCTCCAGCGGCAGGCCCTTGCGCCAGGCGATGCCCATCCCGTCGCCGGTGAGGGTGTGCGCGTTCGACGTGGTCCGGAAGACCTTGCCGAAGCCGCCGGTCGCGAACACCACCGACTTGGCGTTGAAGACGTGGATCTCCCCGGTCGCGAGCTCGTAGGCGACCACACCGGAGACGGTCGGGGTGCCCCCGGACTCCGACATCACCATATCGAGCACGTAGAACTCGTTGTAGAACTCGACGTTGTGCTTGATGCACTGCTGGTACAGGGTCTGCAGGATCATGTGGCCGGTGCGGTCCGCGGCGAAGCACGAGCGGCGCACCGCGGCCTCGCCGTGGTTGCGGGTGTGGCCACCGAAGCGGCGCTGGTCGATCCTGCCGGCCTCCGTGCGGTTGAACGGCAGGCCCATCTTCTCCAGGTCGAGGACCGCGTCGATGGCCTCCTTGGCCATCACCTCCGCGGCGTCCTGGTCGACGAGGTAGTCACCGCCCTTGACGGTGTCGAAGGTGTGCCACTCCCAGTTGTCCTCCTCGACGTTCGCGAGCGCGGCGCACATGCCGCCCTGCGCCGCGCCGGTGTGGGACCGGGTGGGGTAGAGCTTGGTGAGGACCGCCGTACGGGTGCGCTGGCCGGACTCGAGGGCGGCGCGCATGCCGGCACCGCCGGCCCCGACGATGACGACGTCGTACTTGTGGTGGTGAACCATGGTTATCCCTGCCCTTTACTGGCCCTGGCAGACCGACAGCGTCGAGTTCGGGTCGATGCACGGGTCGAAGGTGAAGATGACCAGCGTGCCGAGCACGAGCACGATCAGCGCGGAGAAGTACAGGAGGGTCTTCAGCGCGAACCGGGTGCCCGGCTTGGTGGCGTAGTCGTTGATGATCGTGCGCAGGCCGTTCATGCCGTGCACCTCGGCCAGCCACAGCAGCAGCAGGTCCCAGACCTGCCAGAACGGGTTGGCCCACTTGCCGGCCACGAAGGCGAAGTCGATCTGGTGCACGCCGCGACCGGTCATCAGGTTCACGAAGAGGTGCCCGAGCACCAGGACCACGAGCAGCACGCCGGACCCGCGCATGAACAGCCAGCTGTTCATGTCGAAGCTGCGGGAGGCCAGCCCGCGACGGCGCGGGCCGCCGGGCGTCAGGCCCCGGGGAGCGCGGGGGGCGTCCATGGAGGGTGCAGGTGCGGACATGTCAGCCTCCGAAGACGATCGACAGGTGCCGCCACGCGAACGGCACGAACAGCAGGACCCACAGCACCACGACCCCGTAGGACATCTGCTTCTGCAGGCGCGGACCGCGCTCCCAGAAGTCGACCAGCAGCACCCGGATGCCGTTGAGCGCGTGGAAGAGGACCGCGGCGACGAGGCCGGCCTCCAGGACACCCACCACCGGGTTCTTGTAGGTCTGCACCGCGGTGTTGTAGGCGTGCGGGGAGACCCGGACCATGGCGGTGTCGATGACGTGGGCGAAGAGGAAGAAGAAGATCATCACACCGGTGATCCGGTGCAAGACCCACGACCACATGCCTTCACGGCCTCGGTAGACCGTTCCTGCCGGAGAGCTGGCCAACGCGAAATCCTCCGAACTCGCTGACTAGTGAGAACCCAGGCACTCTATCCGCGCACCGTCGGTTACCGGCCAGTGGCCCTTGTGAGTTCAATTACCGAACGAACGTGTTGCGCAAATCCGTTCCCGCTCACACGAACGGCCGCAGCATCGGCTCCGGGAGCGGGCCGGTGTCCGCGTCGCGGGCAGCCTCGTAGGCGTGCGCGACCTCGACCAGCGTGGCCTCGCTGCCCGCGGCGCCCCAGAACGACACCGCGACCGGGAGCCCGGCCGCCAACGCGGTCGGCACCGTGAGCAGCGGGTACCCGGCCATCGCCGTCGGTGTGGTGCAGGCGCCGGGGTGGTACTCCTCGTTGACGAGGTCGATGGGGTTGGCCGGCGCGTACGACGGCGTCACCAGCGCGTCGAGCTCGTGCTCGCGCAGCACCCTGTCGATGCCGAGCTCACGTGCCGCGCGCAGGCAGCGGGACCGGGCGGCGGCGTACTCCGCGCTCCCGTCCTGCGGGCCGCTGAGCGCCCGTTCGAACAGACCCTGGCCGAAGTGGCGCAGCTCGCCGTCGGCGTGCTCGGCGTTGAACGCCACGACCTCCGCCAAGGTGCGCGGCCCGTCGCCGGGTCGGCCGCCGAGGTAGGTGTCCAGGCCGGTGCGCAGCTCGGCGAGCAGCACGGTGAGCTCGTCGTCGCCGTCGAAGTCGTCCATCGAGGGCAGGTCGGTGTGGTCCACGATCACCGCGCCGGCGGCCGCGAGCAGCTCGACGGCGCGCTCCGCGGGGGCGTCCGCGTGCGCGCTGTAGCCCCAGTAGCCGCGGCGCGGCACGCCGACGCGCTTGCCGGCCAGCCGGCCCGCCACCGCGTGCGCGGCGTAGTCGACCCCGTTGCCGGCCAGCACGCCGAGCAGTGCGGCGGCCTCGCGCACGGTGCGGGCCATCGGTCCGGGGGAGTCCTGCGACCGGGAGATCGGCACCACCCCCTCGGTGGGGACCAGGCCGACCGTCGGCTTGATCCCCACACAGCCGTTGAACGCCGCCGGGCAGCTGATCGAGCCGTCGGTCTCGGTGCCCACCGCGAACGATGTGAGCCGTGCCGCGACCGCGGCTCCGCTGCCCGAGCTCGAGCCGCCGGCGGACCGGTTCAGGGCGTACGGGTTGCGCGTCAGCCCGCCGTAGCCGCTCCAGCCGGACGCCGACCCGACGTCGCGGATGTTCGCCCACTCGCTGAGGTTCGCCTTCCCCACCACCACCATGCCGGCGTCCCGGAGCCGGCGCACCAAGGTGGCGTCGCGCGCGGGCGGCGGCTGGTCCGCCAGCGCCAAGGACCCGGCCGTCGTCGGCAGGTCCGCGGTGTCGATGTTGTCCTTGACCAGCACCGGGTGCCCGTGCAGCGGGCTGCGGACCCTGCCCGCGGCGGCCTCGCGGTCGAGGGCACTTGCCCGGTCGAGCGCCCCGGCGTCTCGTGTGCACACCGAGGCGATCAGCGGGTCCACCTCGTCGGCACGCGCCACGAACGCCTCGACCTGTTCCACCGCAGTCCTCATGCCCGCATCCTGGCAGGGCGTGGGAGATCTCACGCTGCGGGCGTCGCAGCCGACGCCGTACCCTTCGACCATGACGGCAGGCGAGAGGAAGCCGGGCGAGGCGCCCGAGGACATCCACACCAGCACCGAGTCGGGGCTCCCCTTCAAACCGTTGTACGGCCCCGAGGACCTCGCGGGTTTCGACCCCGAGACGCAGCTCGGCCGGCCCGGCGAGTTCCCGTTCACCCGAGGGGTCTACCCCTCGATGTACACCGGTCGCCCGTGGACGATGCGGCAGTACGCCGGGTTCGGCACCGCCAAGGAGTCCAACGAGCGCTACAAGCAGCTGGTCGCCAACGGCACCGGCGGCCTGTCGGTCGCCTTCGACCTGCCCACGCAGATGGGCCACGACTCGGACGCGCCGATCGCGCACGGCGAGGTCGGCAAGGTCGGGGTGGCGATCGACTCGATCGACGACATGCGGGTGCTCTTCGACGGCCTGCCCCTGGACAAGGTCTCCACGTCGATGACCATCAACGCCCCCGCGGCGCTGCTGCTGCTGATGTACCAGCTGGTCGCCGAAGAGAGCGGGGTGAACGGCGGCGACCTCACCGGCACCATCCAGAACGACGTGTTGAAGGAGTACATCGCCCGGGGGACCTACATCTACCCGCCGGCCCACTCGCTGCGGCTGATCACCGACATCTTCGCCTACTGCAAGACCGAGCTGCCGCGCTGGAACACCATCTCGATCTCCGGCTACCACATGGCGGAGGCCGGCGCCTCGCCCGCGCAGGAGATCGCCTTCACGCTCGCCGACGGCATCGAGTACGTCCGGGCGGCGGTGAAGGCCGGCCTGGACGTCGACGACTTCGCCGCCCGGCTCTCCTTCTTCTTCGTCTCGCGCACGACGATCCTGGAGGAGGTCGCGAAGTTCCGCGCGGCCCGTCGGATCTGGGCGCAGGTGATGCGCGACGAGTTCGGGGCCACCAGCCCGAAGTCGCAGATGCTGCGCTTCCACACCCAGACCGCCGGCGTGCAGCTGACCGCGCAGCAGCCGGAGGTCAACCTGGTGCGGGTGGCGGTCCAGGCGCTCGCCGCGGTGCTCGGCGGCACGCAGTCGCTGCACACCAACTCCTACGACGAGGCGATCGCGCTGCCGACCGAGAAGTCGGCGCGGCTCGCGCTGCGCACCCAGCAGGTGCTCGCCTTCGAGACCGACGTGACCAAGACCGTCGACCCGTTCGCGGGCTCCTACGTGGTGGAGAAGCTCACCGACGAGCTCGAGGCCGAGGCGCGCACGCTGATGGAGCAGGTGGAGGAGCTCGGCGGCGCGGTGGCCGCCATCGAGAAGGGGTTCCAGAAGAACGAGATCGAGAAGTCGGCCTACCAGATCGCCCGGGACATCGACGCCGAGGACCGCGTCGTGGTCGGGGTCAACCGGTTCAAGGTCGACCAGGAGGACCCCTACGAGCCGCTGCGCGTGGACCCGGCCATCGAGGCCCAGCAGGCCGAGCGCCTCGCGCGGCTGCGCGCCGAGCGCGACAACGCCGAGGTCGACAGGCACCTCACGGCCCTGAGGCAGGCCGCGGAGGGCAGCGACAACGTGCTGCCTGCGATGAAGGAGGCGCTGCGTGCGCGCGCCACCGTGGGGGAGGTCTGCAACGCGCTGCGTGACGTCTGGGGGGTGTACGTCCCGCCGGACGCGTTCTGAGCCGGGTGCGGGGTAACGTCGAGGCGTGCCTTCGTCGACGCCTCCCTCGCTGCTGGGCCGTCTCGTCCAGGAGGTCGACGCGCTGTCCGACGAGCTCGTCGAGCTCCGTCGTGACCTGCACGCGCACCCGGAGCTGGCCTGGCACGAGGAGCGCACCACCGCGCTGGTCGCCAAGCGGCTCGGCGACGCGGGGCTCGAGGTGCAGCTGCTGCCGCGCAGCGGGCTGCTCGCCGAGGTCGGCGACGGCACCGGCCCGGTGGTGGCCCTGCGGGCGGACCTCGACGCGCTGCCGGTCAGTGACCTGACCGAGGACCCCTGGGCCAGCACCGTCCCGGGGGCGGCGCACGCGTGCGGCCACGACGTGCACACCGCTGCGCTGCTCGGGGCCGGCCTGGCGCTGCAGGAGATGCACCGCAGCAGCCTGCTGCCCGGGCGGGTCCGGCTGCTGTTCCAGCCGGCCGAGGAGGTGATGCCCGGGGGAGCCCTGGAGCTCATCTCCTCCGGCGTGCTCGAGGGTGCGGCCCGGGTCTTCGCCCTGCACTGCGACCCCACCCTGGACGTGGGTCGGGTCGGGCTGCGACAAGGACCTGTCACCGGGGCCGCGGACGCCCTGACCGTCCGGCTGCGGGGGAAGGGCGGGCACACGTCGCGTCCGCACCTGACCCAGGACCTCACCTACGCGCTCGCGACCCTCCTCACCGCGCTGCCCGGGGTGCTGTCACGTCGGCTGGACCCGCGCGCCGGCGCCAGCGTGGTGTGGGGCATGGTCCGCGCCGGGTCCGCCAAGAACGTGATCCCCTCGGCGGGTGAGGCCACCGGGACGGTGCGGATGCTCGACGCGGTGGCCTGGGCGAAGGCGGAGGGCCTGGTGCGCGAGGTGATCGAGCAGATCATCGCGCCGTACGGCGTCGAGGCGGAGATCACCTACGTGCGCGGGGTGCCGCCGGTCGTCAACGAGCCCGCCTCCACCGCCGTGCTCACCCGGGCGGTGCAGGACGTCCTCGGCGAGGAGGCCGCCGTGGCGACCGCGCAGAGCCTGGGCGGCGAGGACTTCGCGTGGTACCTCGAGTCCGTGCCCGGGGCCATGGCTCGACTGGGCACGCGCACGCCCGGCGGTCCGACGTACGACCTGCACCAAGGGGACCTGCGGATCGACGAGCGCAGCATCGCGGTCGGCGCCAAGGTGCTGGGCGCGGCCGCCGTCGGTGTCACCGCACGGTAACGGTTCGCGGGACCTTCGGCCCGAACCGGCCGAGGTGGCCGTTTTCCGCCCCTCTGAGGCGTTAGAGTCGCGCGTTGGACCAGCACGGTCCGTCCGCACTAGAAGGGGACTCCTTTGCACAAGCTCTTGAAGGTGACCACCGCCGTCGCGGCGGTCGGCCTGCTCGCCGCGGGCTGCGGTAGCAAGCCCGCCAGCTCGGCCAACGACTCCGGCTCTGCCAGCGCCTCCGGGGGCGCCAGCGCGAGCGCCAGCGCGTTCAACGCCTGCATGGTCCTCGACACCGGCGGCGTGGACGACCGCTCGTTCAACGAGTCGTCGTGGGCCGGCTTCCAGGCGGCCAACAAGGAGAACTCGAACATCAAGATCTCCTACGTCTCCTCCAACTCGCAGAACGACTACGAGCCGAACCTCAATGCCGAGGTCAACAAGGGCTGCAACACGATCGTGGCCGTCGGCGGCCTGATGAGTGACGCGGTCAAGAAGGTCGCCTCCCAGCACCCCGACCAGCACTTCGCCGAGGTCGACGCACCGTCCTCGGGGTCGAACGTCTACGGCCTGCAGTACGACACCGCCCAGGGCGCCTTCCTCGGCGGCTACCTCGCCGCGGCGATGAGCAAGACCGGCAAGGTCGCCACCTTCGGCGGACTCAACATCCCGCCGGTGACCATCTACATGGATGGCTTCTGGGAGGGCGTGCAGTACTTCAACAAGACCCAGCACAAGAACGTCGCGGTCCTCGGCTGGAACGAGAACAAGCAGAAGGGCGGCACGTTCGCCCAGTCGTTCACCGACCAGAACCAGGGACGCTCGATCTCGCAGGCCTTCATCCAGCAGGGCGCCGACATCATCTTCCCGGTCGCCGGGGGCACCGGCCTGGGTGCCGGCGCGGCCGCGCAGTCCTCGAACGGCAAGGTCAGCGTGATCTGGGTGGACACCGACGGCTGCATGAGCGCCGCGCAGTACTGTCCGTACTTCCTGACCAGCGTGACCAAGAACATCACCGACTCGGTGAAGTCCTACACCACCAAGGCCGCCGGCGGCACGTTCCCGACCGGGAACTACGTCGGCACGCTCGAGAACGACGGCACCGGCATCGCGCCGTTCCACCAGTTCGACAGCAAGGTGCCCGCGAACGTCAAGAGCGAGCTCGACCAGATCAAGTCCGACATCATCTCCGGCAAGATCAAGATCACCTCGCCCAGCCAGCCGAAGTGACACCCGGCCGCTGAGCACGAGGGGGAGCGTCGGCCGGGCCGGCGCTCCCCCTCGTCTGCCAGGGCCCCTACCCCGGGAGGACCGCTGAAGCTCGAACTGCGCGGGATCACCAAGCGCTTCGGCTCGCTCACCGCGAACGACTCCATCGACCTCACCGTCGAGCCCGGCGAGATCCACGCCCTGCTCGGGGAGAACGGTGCCGGCAAGAGCACGTTGATGAACGTGCTCTACGGCCTCTACCAGCCCGACGAGGGGCAGATCCTCGTCGACGGGGAGCCGGTCACCTTCCACGGCCCGGGTGACGCCATGGCCGCCGGCATCGGCATGGTGCACCAGCACTTCATGCTGATCCCGGTCTTCACCGTGGCCGAGAACGTCGAGCTCGGTCACGAGCAGACCCGCCGCCTCGGGTTCCTCGACCGGCGCCGCGCGCGCCGCCAGGTCGCCGAGGTGTCGAAGCGCTACGGGCTCGAAGTGCCGCCCGACGCCCTGGTCGCCGACCTCCCCGTGGGCGTGCAGCAGCGGGTGGAGATCGTCAAGGCGCTCATGCGCGACGCCAAGGTGCTCATCCTCGACGAGCCCACCGCGGTGCTCACCCCGCAGGAGACCGACGACCTGATGGAGGTCATGCGGACCCTGCGCGACAACGGCACCTCGATCGTCTTCATCACTCACAAGCTGCGCGAGGTCCGCGAGGTCGCCGACCGGATCACCGTGATCCGGCGGGGCGCGGTGGTGGGCGAGGCGCGGCCGGACTCCACGTCCGAGGAGCTCGCCTCCCTCATGGTCGGACGCCCGGTGCAGCTCACGGTCGAGAAGGAGGCCGCCGCGCCGGGAGCTCCGATGCTCGAGGTCGACGGCGTGCGCATCCTCGACGACAAGGGGCAGGTCGTCGTCGAAGACGTGTCCTTCTCGGTGCGTTCGGGTGAGATCTACGCCCTCGCCGGTGTCCAGGGCAACGGCCAGACCGAGCTCACCCAGGCGCTGGTCGGGCTGCACGCGGTGACCTCCGGGAGCATCCGGGTCGGGGGCGAGCAGGTCGCCAACACCTCGGTGGAGGACATCCTCGCCAGCGGCGTCGGCTACGTGCCCGAGGACCGTCTCCACGACGGCCTGGTGGGCAGCTTCACCATCGCCGAGAACCTCGTGCTCGACCTCTACGAGCAGGCCCCCTTCGGCAAGGGACTGTCCTTGGACCTGGCCGCGGTGGAGGAAAACGCCACCCAGCGGGTGGCGGAGTACGACGTGCGCACCCAGTCCATCCACGCCCTGGCCTCGACGCTGTCCGGCGGCAACCAGCAGAAGGTCGTGCTGGCCCGCGAGCTCTCCCGCCCGCTGCGGCTGCTCGTGGTCGCCCAGCCCACCCGCGGGCTGGACGTCGGGTCCATGGAGTTCGTGCACCGCCGGATCGTCGCCGAGCGCGACAACGGCGCCGCCGTCGTCCTGGTCTCCACCGAGCTCGACGAGGTGCTCGGGCTCGCCGACCGGGTCGCGGTGATGTACCGGGGCAGGATCATCGGCGAGGTGCCGGCCGGCACGTCCGCCCAGGAGGTCGGCATGCTGATGGCGGGCAGCGTGCCCGCCGGCCAGGCCGCCGGCGACGGGAAGGTCAGATGAGCGAGGAACGACAGACCCGCGCGCCGCACGGCGTCGCCGGCCGGGCCTGGGACGAGATCAAGGGCGGCCACACCGTCGTCGTGACGCTGCTGGCCTTCGTGGTCGCGATGGCCATCGGCGCGATCCTGATCGCCGTCGCCGACCAGGACACCCGGACCGCGGCGAGCTACTTCTTCTCCTACCCCTGGGACACCTTCAACGCGGCCTTCTCCGCGATCTGGGAGGCCTACTCCGCGCTGTTCCGGGGCGCCATCTTCAACCCGAGCACGGCGGCGTCGGGGACCATCTCCGGAATCTTCGGTCCGCTGTCGGAGACCCTGGTCAACGCCACCCCGCTGATCCTCGGGGGCCTGTCGGTGGGCCTGGCCTTCCGGGCCGGGCTGTTCAACATCGGCGGCCAGGGCCAGATCATCTTCGGCGCGATCTTCGCCGGCTACGTCGGCTTCGCCTGGAACCTGCCGCCGGTGCTCCACGTCCTGGTGGCGATCGCCGCGGGCATCGTCGGCGGCGCGATCTGGGGCGGCCTCGCCGGCTTCCTCAAGGCGCGCACCGGCGCGCACGAGGTCATCACCACGATCATGCTCAACTGGATCGCCTACAACTTCCTGGCCTTCCTGCTGTCGGTGCGCGGCTTCCAGCGCCCGCCGTACGGCCAGGCGATCTCCGAGGTCGTCCACGACAACGCCCGGTTGCCGCACCTGCTCGGCGGCAGCGTCCGGGTGCATGCCGGACTGATCCTCGCCCTGCTCGCCGCCGTCGGCGTGTGGTGGCTGCTCTCGCGCAGCACCCTGGGCTTCCGGCTCCGCGCGGTGGGAGCCAACCCGTTCGCGGCGCGCACCGCCGGGATGAGCGTCGAGCGCAGCTACACCACGGTGATGCTGATCGCGGGCGCGCTGTCCGGGCTGGCCGGCGTCAGCCAGATCCTCGGGACCAACCCGGCGATCACCCAGGACATCGACGCCGGCATCGGCTTCGACGCGATCACCGTGGCGCTGCTGGGTCGGGCCAACCCGTTCGGCACCGTGCTGGCGGGCCTGCTGTTCGGCGCCCTGCGCGCCGGCGGCGTGCAGATGCAGTCCAGCACCGGCGTGCCGATCGACCTGGTGCAGGTCATCCAGTCCCTGATCGTGCTGTTCATCGCCGCTCCGGCGCTGATCCGGGCGATCTTCCGGTTGCGGGCGGCCCGCGGCGGCGTCGGTCAGGAGCTAGCGAAGGGATGGAACGGGTGAGTACGACGAGCACGCCCACGCCGCGCGCCGACGACGCGGAGGTCGTCCGGCCCGCCGTCGTCGAGCCCCCGGTATCGACGGCCCGGCGCGTCGCCACGGGCGTCGTGCTGGTCCTCATCGGCGTGGTCTGCGCGCTGGTGCTCGGCATGGGCGCCAACGGGTACGACGCGACCTTCCAGCTCTCCGCGCAGGACGCGGCCGTGCACGTGCCCGACCTGGTGCTGCCGGCCCGCGTGACCGGTATCGCGCTGGGCCTGCTGGTGATGACGCTGGGGGTCTGGCAGATCGCGCGCGGGTTCAGCCGCCGGGCACTGCGCTGGGTGCTGGCGGTGACGCTGCTGGCCTTCGTCATCGCGTTCCTGTGCTGGGCGGCGACCGGCCAGCAGGGCACGAAGATCGACCTGCTCGGGCTGCTCCAGCAGACCATCTTCCTCGCCGTGCCGCTGATCCTCGGCGCGCTCGCCGGGGTGCTGTGCGAGCGCTCGGGCGTGATCAACGTCGCGATCGAGGGCGAGATGCTCAGCGGCGCGTGGGCCGCCGCGCTGGTGGCCACGATGGCGCACAGCAAGGGCTTCGGCATCGTCGCGGCGGTCGTCGCCGGGGCGCTGATGGGGCTGCTGCTGGCGGTGTTCTCCATCCGCTACCTGGTCAACCAGGTGGTGCTCGGGGTGGTGCTCAACGTGCTCGCGCTGGGCCTGACCGGCTTCATCTACGACGCGCTGATGCAGCCCAACCAGGACACGCTGAACAACCCCGGGTTCTTCAGCCCGATCCCGGTGCCGCTGCTCTCGGACATCCCGATCCTGGGGCCGCTGTTCTTCGACGCCAACGTCATCGTCTACCTGACCTACGCGGTGATCATCGTCGTCGACGTGGCGCTGTTCCGCACCCGCTGGGGGCTGCGCACCCGCGCGGTCGGCGAGCACCCGAAGGCCGCCGACACCGTCGGCATCAACGTGCTGCGCACCCGCTACCGCAACGTGATGATGGGTGGCGGGATCGCCGGCCTCGCCGGCGCGTTCCTCACCATCGGGGCGGTGGGCGCGTTCTCGAAGAACATCTCCTCCGGCAAGGGCTTCATCGCGCTCGCGGCGCTGATCTTCGGCCGCTGGAGCCCGCGGGGCGCGATCGGCGCGGCGCTGCTGTTCGGGTTCGCCAGCGCCCTGCAGACGGTGCTGTCCTTCATCCAGACGCCGGTGAACATCCCGTCGAACTTCCTGGCGATGCTGCCCTACCTCGCGACGCTGTTCGCGGTGGCCGGCCTGGTCGGCCGGGTGCGCGCGCCCGCCGCCGACGGCCAGCCCTACGTGAAGGGATGAGCCGGTGAGCGGGGGAGAGGCCGAGCAGAGCGACGTCTGGCAGCGGCTGCGCGACGAGGCGGTGGCGGTGATGCGGCGCGCCTACGCGCCGTACTCCCGCTACCCGGTCGGCGCCGCGGCGCTCGTCGACGACGGGCGGGTGGTCGTGGGCTGCAACGTCGAGAACGCGGCGTACGGCGTCGGGCTGTGCGCCGAGTGCGGGCTGGTCTCGGCGCTGCACGCGGGCGGGGGCGGCCGGCTGACGCACTTCGTCTGCGTCAACGCCCACGGCGAGGTGATCATGCCGTGCGGCCGGTGCCGCCAGCTGCTCTTCGAGCACGGGGGACCGGACCTGCTGGCGTGGACGGTGGCAGGCGTGCGCCCGATGAGCGAGGTGCTGCCGGACGCGTTCGGCCCGGCCGCCCTCGACGACGTACAGGACTGAGGAGAGGACGGGCATGGCGGAGCGGCACGACGCGGTCGAGGTGATCGTCGCCAAGCGGGACGGGGGCGCGCTGAGCGACTCCCAGATCGACTGGGTGGTCGACGCCTACACCCGGGGCGTGGTCGCCGACGAGCAGATGTCGGCGCTCGCCATGGCGATCCTGCTCAACGGGATGACCCGCCGCGAGGTGGCCCGCTGGACCGCGGCGATGATCGCCACCGGGGAGCGGATGGACTTCTCCGGCCTCTCGCGCCGCACGGCCGACAAGCACTCCACCGGCGGTGTGGGCGACAAGATCACCCTGCCGCTCGCCCCCCTGGTGGCGGCCTGCGGGGTGGCCGTCCCGCAGCTGTCCGGCCGCGGGCTCGGGCACACGGGGGGGACGCTGGACAAGCTCGAGTCGGTCCCCGGCTGGCGGGCCGCGCTCTCGAGCGAGAAGCTGCTGCGCCAGCTGGAGGAGATCGGGGCGGTGGTCTGCGCGGCGGGTGCGGGCCTGGCGCCGGCAGACAAGAAGCTCTACGCCCTGCGCGACGTCACCGGGACCGTCGAGGCGATCCCGCTGATCGCCAGCTCGATTATGAGCAAGAAGATCGCCGAGGGCACCGGCGCCCTCGTGCTCGACGTGAAGGTGGGCAGCGGGGCGTTCATGAAGGAGCTCGCCGAGGCCCGTGAGCTCGCCGAGACCATGGTGGCCCTCGGGACCGACGCCGGCGTGCGCACCGTCGCGCTGCTCACCGACATGTCCACCCCGCTCGGCCGCACCGCCGGCAACGCGCTGGAGGTCCGGGAGTCGGTCGAGGTGCTGGCCGGCGGTGGGCCGGCCGACGTCGTGGAGCTGACGCTGGCCCTGGCCCGGGAGATGCTGGCCGGCGCCGGCGTCACCGGCGTCGACCCGGCCGAGAAGCTGCGCGACGGTTCGGCGATGGACGTGTGGCGGCGGATGATCGCCGCGCAGGGCGGCGACCCCGACGCGCCCTTGCCGACCGCCCGCGAGACCACCGTGGTACCCGCTGCCGCCGACGGCGTGCTGACCCGGCTCGACGCCTACGCCGTCGGGCTGGCGGCATGGCGCCTGGGCGCCGGCCGCGCCCGCAAGGAGGACCCGGTCCAGGCCGCGGCGGGTGTCGAGGTGCACGCCAAGCCCGGCGACCCGGTCACCGCCGGGCAGCCGCTGCTCACCTTGCACACCGACGAGCCCGAGCGCTTCGCGCGGGCGCTGGAGGCGCTGCAGGACGGTGTCGAGGTGGCACCGGCCGGCACGACGTACCGGCCGACGCCGCTGGTCCTGGGCCGCGTCGCTCCCTGACCGCCCGTCGAGGGATCAGGGAAGCAGGAGCACCACGGTCTCGGCGACACAGGCGGGCTTGTCCGAGCCCTCGATCTCCACGACGTACTTCGTGACCATCTGCTTGCCCGCCGGGACGTCGGTCACCGACTCGATCGACGCCGTCGCGCGGATCCGCGAGCCGACCCGCACCGGGGTGGGGAAGCGGACCTTGTTCACGCCGTAGTTGAGCCGGGCGCCCGGGGTCTCGAGCGCGAAGATCTGCGGGGTGAACTGCGGGATCAGCGACAGGGTCAGGTAGCCGTGGGCGATGGTGCCGCCGAACGGCCCGTCCTTGGACCGCTCCACGTCGACGTGGATCCACTGGTGGTCCCCGGTGGCGTCGGCGAACGCGTTCACCCGCTCCTGCGTCACCTCCAGCCAGTCGCTGGTGCCGAGCTCCTCGCCCACCGCGGCGGTGAGCTCGTCGAAGGACGTGAAGGTGCGCATGCTGGGGCCTTTCTTTCGCAGGGGGTCATGGGTGCTTGGATGAGTGCATGTCCGAACCTATCGCCGCACGGGTACGACGGGCCCCGAAGGTCCTGCTCCACGACCATCTCGACGGCGGCCTGCGAGCCGGGACCATCGTCGAGCTCGCCGCGGAGGTCGGGCACGCCCTGCCGGAGGAGGAACCGGAGGCGCTGCGGGCCTGGTTCGAGGTGGCCGCGAGCTCCGGCTCGCTGGAGCGGTACCTCGAGACCTTCGAGCACACCGTGGCGGTCATGCAGACCCGGGAGCAGCTGCGGCGCGTGGCTCGCGAATGCGTGCTCGACCTCGCCGCGGACGGTGTCGTCTACGCCGAGGTGCGCTACGCCCCCGAGCAGCACCTCGAGCGTGGCCTGACCCTGGACCAGGTCGTCGAGGCGGTGGGTGCCGGGTTCGCGGAGGGCGAGCAGGACGCCGCGCGCGACGGCACCCCGATCGTGGTGCGCCAGCTGCTGACCGCCATGCGACACCGGGCGCGCTCGCGCGAGATCGCGGAGCTGGCCGTGGCCCACCGGGACCGCGGGGTGGTCGGCTTCGACATCGCCGGCGCCGAGGCCGGCTACCCGCCCACCCGGCACCTCGACGCGTTCGAGTACCTCCAGCGCGAGAACGCCCACTTCACCATCCACGCCGGCGAGGCGTTCGGGCTGCCCTCGATCTGGCAGGCGATCCAGTGGTGTGGCGCGGACCGGCTGGGCCACGGGGTGCGGATCATCGACGACATCACGGTGGGCAACGACGGGGCACCGCGGCTGGGCCGACTGGCCTCCTACGTGCGGGACAAGCGGATCCCGCTCGAGCTGTGCCCGTCCTCGAACGTGCAGACCGGCGCGGCGCCCTCGATCGAGGAGCACCCGATCGGCCTGCTCACCCGGCTTCGCTTCCGGGTGACGGTGAACACCGACAACCGGCTGATGAGCGCCACCTCGATGACGCAGGAGTTCACCAAGCTCGTGGAGGCGTTCGGCTTCGACTTCGAGGACCTGCGCTGGTTCACCATCAACGCGATGAAGTCGTCGTTCCTGCCTTTCGACGAGCGGCTCGCGCTCATCGACGGCACCATCAAGCCGGCCTACGCGGTGCTCGGAGTCATGAGCTGACCTGCTCGGCGGCGTCCACGAGGCTACGGATCCGCGCCTCGGCGGCCCGTGACGACAGCGGCACGCAGCCCTGCTGCACCGCGTGCGCGACGACCGCGGGCTGGGTACGCATCAGCAGCAGCCCGCGGCGCAGCAGCACCCACGGCGGCTTGCGGCGTTCGCGCAGGTCCCGGGTGAGCCGTCGCCAGAACGTCACCGGCCGCGGGTTCCGCACGCAGATCGCGTCCGCGAGGATGCCGCGCTCCCGGCAGTCGGGCACCACCTCCTGGGCGAAGATGCCCTCCGCGACGAAGAACTGCGACGCGCCGACGTCGAAGGTGCGGTGCCCGACCCTGCCGTCGCGGGCGATGTCGTAGACGGGCACGTCGGCCGAGCCCTCGCGGCAGATGCGCGCCAGCGTGGCGACCGCCTCCTCGCGCAGCCACGACCGGGGGTGGTCCCAGTCCTGGACCTGCCGGCCGGGTCCGAGCGGCCGACGGGGGACGGTCTCGTCCGTCCCGTCCTTGTAGAAGTCGTCGAGGTTGAGGAACGGCAACCCGAGCAGGTGGCACAGTCGCGACTTGCCGGCGCCCGAGGGTCCGGCAAGGACGATCACCTTCGCACGCACTCAGATCCCGATGGGGTGCCAGACGGTCTTGGTCTCGAGGAACCGGGTCATCCGGTCCAGGTCCGGCTCGGCGGTCCAATCCGGCTCTGCCGCGGGCGACCGCCGCACGCGCTTGAGGTTCTCCGCGGCGGCCTCCTCCAGCGCGGTGGCGGTCTCGGGGTCGCCGGCGGTGCCGGTCAGGTCGAGGGCGTTGACGTCCATGTGCGAGGCCAGCGTCGGGGCGGTGTCGGCGAGCGGGCCGGTGAGGACGTTGACCACGCCGGCGGGCACGTCGCTGGTGGCCAGCACCTCGGACAGCGTGATCGCCGGGACGGGGCGGCGGTGGGAGGCGGCGAGCACGCAGGTGTTGCCGGTGACGATCACCGGCGCGAGCACGGACACCAGACCGAGCAGCGAGGACTGCTGCGGGGCGAGCACGGCGACCACGCCGGTGGGCTCGGGCAGGGAGAAGTTGAAGTACGGCGCGGCCACCGGGTTGGTCGACCCGACCACCTGGGCGAGCTTGTCGGCCCACCCGGCGTACCACACCAGCCGGTCCACGGACGCCTCGACGACCGCCTCGGCCTGCCGCCCGTCGAGGCCCTCGGCGCGGGCGCACCTCGTCGGCGAGCTGGGCGCGGCGGCCTTCGAGGACCTCCGCGACCCGGTAGACCACCTGCCCGCGGTTGTAGGCCGTCTTGCCCGACCAGCCGCCGAAGGCCTTGCGCGCGGCCTGCACCGCGTCGCGGGCGTCCTTGCGGGAGGCGGCCGCGGCGTTGGCGAGGAACCGGCCCTCGACGTCCTCGACGACGTAGGAGCGGCCGGACTCCGAGCGGGGAAGGCGCCGCCGACGTAGAGCTTGTAGGTCTTGCGGACCTCGAGACGGTCGTTCACTTGAGGTAGGCCTCCAGACCGTGGCGGCCGCCCTCGCGACCGTAACCGGACTCCTTGTAGCCGCCGAAGGGGCTGGCGGGGTCGAACTTGTTGAACGTGTTGGCCCACACCACGCCGGCGCGCAGCTGCTGGGCCATCCACAGGATCCGCGACCCCTTGTCGGACCAGATGCCGGCCGAGAGCCCGAACGGGGTGTTGTTGGCCTTCTCCACCGCCTCCGCGGGGGTGCGGAAGGTCAGCACCGACAGCACCGGACCGAAGATCTCCTCCCGCGCGATGCGGTGCGCCTGGGACACCCCGGTGAACACCGTGGGCGGGAACCAGTAGCCGGTCTCGGGCAGCGCACACGCCGGCGACCAGCGCTCGGCGCCCTCGGCCTCCCCGACCGCGGACAGCTCACGGATCTTGGCCAGCTGCGCGGAGGAGTTGATCGCGCCGATGTCGGTGTTCTTGTCCAGCGGGTCACCCACCCGCAGGGTGCCCATCCGCCGCTTGAGCCGGGCCAGCACGTCCTCGGCGACCGACTCGGCCACCAGCAGCCGGGAGCCGGCGCAGCACACGTGGCCCTGGTTGAAGAAGATCCCGTTCACGATGCCCTCGACCGCCTGGTCGAGCGGGGCGTCGTCGAAGACGATGTTGGCCGCCTTGCCGCCGAGCTCCAGCGTCACCGACTTGCTCGTGCCGGCCACCGTGCGCGCGATGGTGCGGCCGACCTCGGTGGAGCCGGTGAAAGCGACCTTGTCCACGCCCGGGTGCGCCACCACCGCCCGGCCGGTCTCCCCGGCGCCGGTGACGATGTTGACCACGCCCGGCGGCAGGTCGGCCTGGGCGCAGATCTCGGCGAACAGCAGCGCGGTCAGCGGCGTGGTCTCCGCGGGCTTGAGCACGACGGTGTTGCCGGTGGCCAGCGCGGGGGCGACCTTCCAGGCCAGCATCAGAGCGGGAAGTTCCACGGGATCACCTGCCCCGCCACGCCGAGAGGCTGCGGATCGGGCCCGAGACCGGCGTGGGCGAGCTTGTCGGCCCAGCCGGCGTAGTAGAAGAACCACGCGGCGGCCAGCGGCACGTCGACGTCGCGGGACTCCTTGATCGGCTTGCCGTTGTCCAGGCTCTCCAGCACCGCCAGCTCGCGGGAGCGCTCCTGCAGGATCCGCGCGATCCGGAACAGGTACTTCCCGCGCTCACGACCCGGCAGCCGCGACCACACCGTGTCGTAGGCGCGGCGCGCGGCCTGCACGGCGCGGTCGACGTCGGCCTCGGTGGCCTCGCGCGACCTCCGCGAGGATCTCCTCGGTGGCCGGGTTGACCGTCTTGAACCAGGCGTCCCGCGCCGGGTCGACGAACTCCCCGCCGATGAACAGCCCGTAGGAGGAGCGCAGGTCCACCACGGCCCGCGACTCCGGGGCAGGGGCGTACTCGAACACGTTGCCAGACATTCGTTCTGCCTCAGTCCAGGGTGAAGTAGTCGGGGCCGGAGTAGCGGCCGGTGGCCATCTTGGTGCGCTGCATCAGCAGGTCGTTGAGCAGCGAGGAGGCGCCGAAGCGGAACCACTCCGGGTCCAGCCAGTCGGCCCCGGCGACCTCGTTGACCGTCACCAGGTACTTGATCGCGTCCTTCGCGGTGCGGATCCCCCCGGCCGGCTTCACCCCGACCATCCGCCCGGTCGCCTCGCGGAAGTCACGCACCGCCTCCAGCATCACCAGCGTCACCGGCAGCGTCGCGGCCGGGCTCACCTTGCCCGTTGAGGTCTTGATGAAGTCCGCGCCGCCAGCATCGCCAGCCACGAGGCGCGCCGGACGTTGTCGTACGTCGCGAGCTCGCCGGTCTCGAGGATCACCTTCAGGTGCGCCGGCTCCCGCCCCTCCCGCGCGCACGCCTCACGCACCGCGACGATCTCCTCGAACACCTGCAGGTAGCGCCCGGACAGGAACGCCCCGCGGTCGATGACCATGTCCACCTCGTCGGCACCGGAGGCGACCGCGTCGCGCACGTCGGCCAGCTTCACCGGCAGCGCGGCCCGGCCCGACGGGAACGCCGTGGCCACGCTCGCCACCCGCACCCCGGACTCGCCCAGCGCCTGCTTGGCCACCGCCACCAGGTCCGGGTAGACGCACACCGCCGCCACCCGCGGGCACGACCGGTCGGCCGGGTCCGGCCGCTGCGCCTTCGCGCACAGCGCCCGCACCTTGCCCGCCGTGTCCTGCCCCTCCAGCGTGGTCAGGTCCACCATCCGCACCGCCAGGTCCAGCGCGAACGCCTTCGCCGTGGTCTTGATCGACCGCGTCCCCAGCGCCGCGGCCCGCGCCTCGGCGCCTACCTGGTCCACCCCCGGAAGACCGTGCAGGAACCGGCGCAGCGACGCCTCCGACGAGGCGGCCTCGGCCAGGTCCACAGGGCTGGTGGTGCTCGTCGTCGAGCCCGGAGCGGTCGTCACGACCGACAGCATAGGTGCGCGGTCCACGATGTGGCGAAACGCCGCGGCCAGGGCAGAATCCGAGGTATGAGCCCCGGCACGCGTCCCCGCCCGAGCGCCGGGCGGCCGCGTCCCGTCGAGCGCTTCAAGCCCACCACCGGGTGGTTCACCGGCGTGCTGGGGCTGCTGTTCGCCGCGGCCACCCTCGGCTACTGCGCGGTGTCGGTGCACACCGTCACCGGGCTGCGCCTGGCGCTGGCCGCGGTGTTCTTCGGCACGGTGGTGTGGGCGACACAGCTGCGTCCCCGCGCCACGGCGTACCCGCACCATCTGGTGCTGCGCAACGCCGTGCGCGACAGCGTGGTCCCGCTCGCGGCCATCGACGAGGTGGCGGTCCGGGAGACGCTGCGGGTCTACACCGGCGAGCGGCGCCACGACTGCATCGGCATCGGGTACCCGGTGCGTGACCAGCTGCGCCGGCGGCGCCGCGAGACGAGGTCCGCGTTCGGGCAGAGCCGCTGGCACGAGTTCGCGGCGATGGCCGACCGGGCCGCGCCCGACCAGACCGCGATGTCCTACCAGACGTTCGTGGTCAACCGGATCGAGGAGCTGGTGGCGCAGGAGAAGCAGGCTGCCGGTCCCTCGGCTCCCGGGTCGGTGAAGCGCACGTGGGCGTGGCCCGAGGTGGTGGTGCTGGCGGCCAGCGGACTGGCGTTCGCGCTGACGTTCGCGTTCTGCAGCCACCGGCGGCCCGCCGACCGGCTACAGGTCGAGCGCCCCGGCCAGGTCGGTGCGGATCGCGTCCAGCCGGCCCGCCGCCACGATGCGCGCCGCGTCGACGCCGCCCTCTCCCGCGGCCACGGGCACCACGACCTCCAGATAGCACTTGAGCTTGGGCTCGGTGCCCGACGGGCGTACGACGACCCGGGCCCGACCCTCCAGGCAGAACCGCAGGCCATCGGTGGGCGGCAGCCCTTCGAGCCCCTCGGCGAGGTCGTCGACACGCTGCACCGCGAACCCGCCGAGCGCGGCCGGCGGCTGCGTGCGCAGGCGGTCGACGGCGGCCGGGATCCGGCTCAGGTCGGCGACCCGGAAGGAGAGCTGGTCGGTCGCGTACAGCCCGTGCCGACGGGCGATCTCGTCGAGCCGGTCACCCAGGGTGCGGTCCTTGCTCTTCAGCTGCGCGGCCAGCTCGGCGACGAGGAGCAGTGCCGAGACGCCGTCCTTGTCCCGGACCAGGTCCGGTGCCACGCAGTAGCCGAGCGCCTCCTCGTAGCCGAAGGCCAGCCCCTCCACCCGCCCGATCCACTTGAACCCGGTCAGGGTCTGCCGGTGCGGCTGCCCGTAGGCGGCGGCCAGCACCCCGAGCAGAGAGGCGGAGACGAGGGAGCTGGCGTAGACGCCCACCCGGCCCGAGCGCAGCAGGTGGTCTCCGAGCAGCGCGCCGACCTCGTCGCCGCGCAGCATCGTCCAGCCGTGCGGACCGGGCACGCCGACCGCGCAGCGGTCGGCGTCGGGGTCGTTGGCGAGCACCACGTCCGCGTCGACCTCCGCGGCCCGGGCCAGCGCCAGGTCCATGGCGCCGGGCTCCTCCGGGTTGGGGAAGGCCACGGTCGGGAAGTCCGGGTCCGGGGCCGACTGGGCCGGCGTGAGGCTCGGGCGGGCGAAGCCGGCCCGGGCGAGGACGTCGAGCACGACGTCGCCACCGACGCCGTGCAGCGGCGTGTACACCGCGACCAGGTCGCGAGGCCCGCCCGGTGCCACGAGCCCGGCGACCGCCTCGACGTACGAGTCCAGCACGCCCTCGTCGAGCCTGGTCCAGCCGGCCGAGCGGGGGACGTCTCGCACGGCGCCCACGGCGTCGATCTCGGCGGAGATCTCCGCGTCGGCCGGCGGCACGATCTGGCAGCCGTCGCCGAGGTAGACCTTGTAGCCGTTGTCCTGGGGCGGGTTGTGGGAGGCGGTCACCATGACACCGGCCACGCAGCCGAGCTCGCGGATCGCGTAGGCGAGCACCGGCGTGGGCAGCGGCCGGGGCAGCAGCAGCGCCCGCAGGCCGGCGCCGGCCAGCACCTCGGCGGTGTCGCACGCGAACTGCTCGGAGTTGTGCCGGGCGTCGTAGCCGACGACGACGGCGTCGCCGTCCGTGGCGCCGTGCCCGCGCAGGTACGACGCGAGCCCGGCCGCCGCGCGCAGCACCACCACCCGGTTCATCCGTCGAGGACCGGCGCCGAGCGCCCCTCGCAGCCCCGCGGTGCCGAACTCCAGCGTGCCGCGGAAGCGGTCCTCGAGGTCGGTGGCGGCCGTGCCTGCGGGCTGCTGCTCTGCGGCCGCGACGAGCTGCTCGAGCTCCGCGCGGGTCTGCGCGTCCGGGTCCTGGGCGGCCCAGTCGCGGGCACGGGCCAGCAGGTCGTCCAGGTCTGCGGAGGAGCCGGGCGTCGTGGTCATGCAGCGAAGGCTAACCGGTGGCCGCCCCGCCCCCGCCCACCCGAAGGCGGGGCGCTCGAAGGGTGCCTTGGCGCACGGCGCCTCCTGTCAGACTCGGGGGACGACCGCGGCGAGCAGCCGGCCCATGCGTGCTGCGGCCGCGTTGCCGGCCTGCAGCACCTCGGCGTGGTCCAGGGGCTCCCCGGTGAGGCCCGCGGCCAGGTTCGTGACCAGGGACACCCCGAGCACCTCCATGCCGGCCTCCCGGGCGGCGATCGCCTCCAGCGCGGTGGACATCCCGACCAGGTCGCCGCCGAGCGTGCGCACCATCCGGATCTCCGCCGGCGTCTCGTAGTGCGGGCCGGGCAGCTGCACGTAGACGCCCTCGTCCAGGCCCGGCTCCACCTGCGTGCACAGCGCGCGCAGCCGGCTGCTGTAGAGGTCGGTGAGGTCGACGAAGTGGGCGCCCTCGACGGGGGAGGTCGCGGTGAGGTTGAGGTGGTCACTGATCAGCACCGGCGTGCCCGGCTGCCAGCGCTCGTCCAGGCCCCCGCATCCGTTGGTCAGCACCGCCACCCGGCAGCCGGAGGCAGCGGCGGTGCGGACGCCGTGCACGACGGCCCGCACCCCGTGCCCCTCGTAGAGGTGGGTGCGGCCGAGGAACACCAGCAGGTTCCTCTCGCCGGCGCGCACGGCACGCGCCTTGCCCGCGTGCCCGGGAACCGCCGGTGGCGCGAAGCCGGGAAGCTCCGTGGTGGCCACCTCTGCCAGGGTCTCGCCGAGTGCGTCCACCGCAGGAAGCCAGCCCGAGCCGAGCACCAGGGCGACGTCGAAGCGCTCCACCCCGGTCAGCGCGCGCAGCCGGACGGCGGCGTCGTGGGCCAGCTCCGTAGCCGTCGGAGAGGCCGTGGTCGGCTCGGTGCGCTCGGTGGTCACCGGGGCAGCGTAACCGCGGCAGGTCACAGGCCGACGGAACGGCACGGCCGCGCGCGCAGGGCGCGCACGTAGTCGGCCGGCGCGTCGGCGGCCTCCGCCGCGTCGGCGATCGTGCCGAGGTACATCGCCGAGGGTAGGCCGCCCTCGTAGGCGTCGAGCACGTAGGTCCAGGCCGGCAGGTCGCCGACCAGCGTGTCCACGCGGACCCGGGTCTTGCGGTACAGCCCCGAGTCGGCGCTCTCCCAGCCGTCGAGCCGGGCGGCGTCGTCGTCGGTCACGTCGTACACGGCGACGAACACCTGCTCGAGCGGGTCCTCCACGATGGTGGCCAGGGCGCCGTCCCAGCCGTGGTCCTCGCCTCCGAACGTGAGCCGCCAGCCCACCAGCCACCCCGTCGTGCGCAGTGGTGAGTGCGGGCAGCGCGCGCTCATCCGGGCAGGGTCGAGGTTCGATCCGTAGGCGGCGTACAGGGGCACGCGGGGCAGCGTAACGGTGCCGACGCCCGCGAGGGGGCCTCGACAGGCGCCGGGCGAGCAAATGGAACACTGGACCCGTGAACTCAGTCGTGGTGATCGGTGGCGGGCCCGGCGGCTACGAGGCGGCGCTGGTGGCCGCGCAGCTCGGAGCCGACGTGACGGTCGTGGACACCGATGGCATCGGCGGGTCCGCGGTGCTCACCGACTGCGTGCCGAGCAAGACGCTGATCGCCACGTCCGAGCTGATGGCCGACATGGAGGAGGCCGGAGAGCTCGGGATCACCGTCGGGGGAGGGGACCATGCGCCGGTCGTGGACCTGGCCAAGGTCAACCGGCGGGTCAAGGACCTCGCGGTCGCGCAGTCCCGCGACATCGAGCGGCGACTGACCCGTGACGGGGTGCGCGTCGTCCGCGGTCGGGGCCGGCTGGCCGGGCCCCACCGGGTGGTTGCCACGCTCCCGGACGGCACCGAGGAGGCGTACGACGCCGGGGCGGTGCTGCTGGCCACCGGCGCGCGACCGAGGACCCTGGAGACGGCGCAGCCGGACGGCGAGCGGATCCTGACCTGGGAGCAGGTCTACGACCTCGACGAGGTCCCCGAGCGGCTCATCGTCGTCGGCTCCGGCGTGACGGGCGCAGAGTTCGCCGGCGCCTACAACGCGCTGGGCATCGACGTGGTGCTCGTCTCGAGCCGCGACCGGGTGCTGCCCGGGGAAGACGCCGACGCCGCGGCGGTCATCGAGGAGGTCTTCACCCGGCGCAACATGACCGTGCTGGCGCGCTCACGCATGGAGTCGGTGACGCGCTCCGGTGACACCGTGACGGTGACGCTCACCGACGGCCGCACCGTCGAGGGCTCGCACTGCCTGCTCGCCCTCGGGTCGATCCCGAATACCGGTGACATGGGCCTCGAGGAGGCCGGGGTGACCCTCAAGGACGGCGGCTTCGTCAAGGTCGACCGGGTCTCGCGCACCTCCACCCCCGGCGTCTACGCCGCAGGCGACTGCACCGGCGTGCTGATGCTCGCCTCGGTCGCGGCCATGCAGGGCCGCATCGCGATGTGGCACTTCCTCGGGGACGCGGTGGCCCCGCTGGACCTCCAGACCGTCTCGTCCAACGTGTTCACCTCGCCGGAGATCGCGACGGTGGGGTGGACGCAGGCGGCGATCGAGAAGGCCGACGTGGAGGTCGAGTCGGTGATGCTGCGGCTGTCGGGCAACGCGCGCGCCAAGATGCAGGGCGTCCGCGACGGCTTCGTGAAGCTGTTCTGCCGCCCCGGCACCGGCACCGTCGTGGGTGGCGTCGTGGTCGGGCCTCGCGCCAGCGAGCTGATCCACCCGGTGGCGCTCGCGGTCGCCCAGAACCTCACCGCCGACCAGGTGGCCACCGGTTTCACCGTCTACCCGTCGATGAGCGGCTCGATCGCCGAGGCGGCCCGGCGGTTGCACCGGCACCGCGGCTGAGCCGTCGCCGCCACGCCCGGGCCCCGGGGGTCACACCCGTGCCACACCCGGCGCGCGAGCGCTGCGCGTCGGGCGGTCCTGCCTGCCTGCCGGGCGACGGCTGAATAACATGAACGGAATTCCAATGTCGTAATTCGTCCAATTTCGCGAACTTTACCCGGGACGTCGTTTATCGCCGCCATAATCAAGCGTCACTGGAAACACACAAATAAACATTCGTCACTGCGGCCGGCACGGGGAGGGAAGCCCCGGTCCGAACCTCCGCAGCGCACGACACCAAGCGCACAACGTGCAAAAGGGGAAGACCAGATGAGGGCTCGCCCGCTGGCCGTGGCCGGCGCATGCCTGTCGTCGCTCCTCACCGTGGTGGCCATCGGGGTGGGGACCTCGCCGGCCACAGCGGTCGCGACGGCACAGTCGTTCCAGGTGCCCGGGGACAAGACGTTGGTCGTGGACGGCCACGGTTTCGGTCACGGGCACGGGATGTCCCAGTACGGAGCCGAAGGCGCCGCCACGCAGGGCCTCGACTACCGGCAGATCGTGGACTTCTACTATCCCGGCACCACGTGGAGCCAGGTCAGCGGCAACGTCCGGGTGCTGATCACCGGGGACACCACCCGGGACGTGGTCGTCTCGCCCGCGCCGGGCCTGACCGTGCAGGACCTCGGCTCGGGTACGACCTACCCGCTGCCGGAGATCCCTGGCGTGACGCGCTGGCGACTCAACGTGGGCGCGGGCAACGCCACGGTCGTCGGCTACCGGACCGACCGCTGGCACCGCTGGAGCCCCGGCGGCGCGGCGGCCCTGGTCGGCGACGGCCAGTTCTCCGCGGACGGCCCGCTGACGCTGTGGACACCGTCCGGCGCGCACCGCTACCGGGGCATCCTGCGCGCGGCCTCGCCGTCCCCGGGATCCGCTGACCGGGACACCGTCAACGTGCTGCCCATGGACGACTACCTCAAGGGCGTCGTCCCCCGCGAGATGCCGGCGTCGTGGCGCCCCGAGGCGGTGAAGGCGCAGGCGGTGGCCGCCCGCACCTACGCGACCTGGTCGCGCGCGCAGGCGCCCGGACGGTACTACCAGATCTGCGACACCACGGCCTGCCAGGTCTACGGCGGCTACGACAGCGAGGACCCGCGCAGCAACGCGGCGATCACCGCGACCGAGCGCCAGATCCTCACCTACCAGGGGAAGCCGGCGTTCACCCAGTTCTCCTCAAGCAGCGGTGGGTGGACCTCCGCGGGCTCGGTGCCCTACCTGCCGGCCCAGGCCGACCCCTACGACGGCTTCGGCGGCAACCCGATGCACGACTGGACGCTGCAGGTGGACGTCTCGAAGCTCGAGCGGGCCTACCCGGCGATCGGCGCGCTCCAGCGCATCGACGTGGTCAGCCGCGACGGGCACGGGGACTGGTCAGGTCGCGTCGGCAGCCTGGTGCTGCGGGGATCCACCGGTGACCGCACCATCAGCGGCGACGACTTCCGGTTCCTCCTCGGGCTCCGGTCGAGCTGGTTCACCATCGAGCAGCCCCAGCCCCAGCCCCAGCCCCAGCCCCAGCCCCAGCCCCAGCCCCAGCCCCAGCCGACGGGGTCCACGCCGGACAGCGGGTCCGCGGACGGGTCCACCGAGGGCGCGACGGCCGGTCCGACGGCCACCCCGGTCGACAGCACCGTCACGCCGACGGTCCGACCGCTGACCGGGCCGATCCTCACCACCTACCGCGACCTGGGCGGCTCCGACTCCCGACTCGGCCGCCAGCTCACCGGGGTGTACGGCATCCACGGCGGTCAGAAGGCCCGCTTCCAGCACGGCGTGATCTGGCGGCGGTGGCACCACGCGGGTGTCGCCGTGGTGCGCCGGGCAGTCGTGCGCCGCTACGTCCACCTCGGCGGGGTGAGGTCGGATCTCGGCTGGCCGACCGTCACCAACGAGAAGCGGCCGTGGGGGGAGAAGGTCCGGTTCGAGCACGGCGTGATCGCCTGGAGCCGGCACACCCACCGGACGGTGGTGCACGTCCGGGGCTGAGGCCGCCTCAGCCCAGGACCAGCACCAGGTCGCCGCCCTCGACCTGCTGGGTGCCGCCGAGCGCGACGCGCTCGACGGTGCCCGCCACGGGGGCGGTGATCGCGGCCTCCATCTTCATCGCCTCGATGGTGGCGACGGTCGCGCCCGCCTCCACGGTGTCGCCCTCGGCGACGGTGACGGTGACGACGCCGTCGAACGGCGCGGCCACGTGGCCGGTGCGCGTCGGGTCGGCCTTCTCGGCCTGCGGAACCTCGGCCGAGACCGACCGGTCGCGCACGTTGACCGGACGCAGCTGCCCGTTGATCGTGCACATCACCGTGCGGTAACCGCGCTCGTCGGGCTGGCTGACCGCCTGCAGGCCGAGCAGCAACCGCTTGCCCTCCTCGAGGTCGACCACGTGCTCCTCGCCGGGGCGCAGCCCGTAGAGGTAGTCGATGGTCGGCAGCACCGAGACGTCGCCGTACTTCTCGCACGACTCGAGGAAGTCCTGGGTCGGACCGGGGAACAGCAACCGGTTCAGGGTGCCGCGCCGGTCGCTCTCCAGGCCCCGGCGGTCCTCGCGCTCGAGCTCGGCGGCCGGCTTCTTGTGGGTGCGTCCGGCCAGCGCCTTGCTGCGGAACGGCTCCGGCCACCCGCCGGGCGGGTCGCCGAGGTCGCCGGAGAGGAAGCCGATCACCGAGTCCGGGACGTCGAACCGGCTCGGGTCGGCCTCGAACTCCGCCGGGTCGGCGCCCACGGCCACGAGGTGGAGCGCGAGGTCGCCGACCACCTTCGACGACGGGGTCACCTTGACGATGTTGCCCAGGATCGCGTTCGCCGCGGCGTACATGTCCTCGATCTGCTCGAACTTCTCCCCGAGCCCGAGCGCGATCGCCTGCTGGCGCAGGTTGGACAGCTGGCCGCCGGGGATCTCGTGGGTGTAGACCCGTCCGGTCGGGGAGGGCAGTCCCGACTCGAACGGCGCATAGACGCGGCGGGTGGCCTCCCAGTACGGCTCCAGCGCGTTGACCGCGGCCAGGTCGAGGCCGGTGGCCCGGTCGGAGTGGTCGGTGGTCGCGACCAGCGCCGAGAGCGCGGGCTGGCTCGTCGTACCGGCCATCGACGCGCACGCTGCGTCCACCGCGTCCACGCCCGCGTCGATGGCGGCCAGCAGCGTGGCGAGCTGGCCGCCGGGGGTGTCGTGGGTGTGCAGGTGCACCGGGAGGTCGAACCGCTCTCGCAGCGCGCCGACGAGGGTGCGCGCGGCCGGCGCGCGCAGCAGGCCGGCCATGTCCTTGATGGCCAGCACGTGCGCACCGGCGTCGACGATGCGCTCGGCCAGCCGCAGGTAGTAGTCGAGGGTGTAGAGCTTCTCGCCCGGGCTGGACAGGTCGCCGGTGTAGCACAGGGCCACCTCGGCCACCGCGGTGCCGGTGGCCCGCACCGCCTCGATGGCCGGGCGCATCTGGGCGACGTCGTTGAGCGCGTCGAAGATCCGGAAGACGTCGATGCCGGTGCTCGCGGCCTCGGCGACGAAGGCGTCGGTGACCTCGGTCGGGTACGGCGTGTAGCCGACCGTGTTCCGGCCGCGCAGCAGCATCTGCAGGCAGATGTTCGGCACGGCCTGGCGGAGCGCGGCCAGCCGCTCCCACGGGTCCTCGGCCAGGAACCGCAGCGCCACGTCGTACGTCGCCCCGCCCCACGCCTCGAGGCTCCACAGCTGGGGTGTCATCCGGGCCACGTGCCCGGCCACCGCGACCAGGTCACGGGTGCGGACCCGGGTGGCCAGCAGCGACTGGTGCGCGTCGCGGAACGTGGTGTCGGTGACCGCCACCGCGGTCTGGGCCCGCAGCCGCCGGGCGAACTCCGCGGGCCCCACCGACAGCAGCAGCTGTCGGGTGCCGTCGGGCGCGGGCACGGCCGTCTCCAGGGCGGGCAGCTTGCTGGCCGGGTCGACCGAGACGGGCGCCGCGCCGTAGGGCTGGTTGACGGTGACGTCGGCCAGGTAGGACAGCAGCTTGGTCCCCCGGTCGGCGCTCGACCGTGCGGTGAGCAGGTAGGGGTGGTCCTCGATGAAGGAGGTCGACAGCCGGCCGGCGCGGAAGTCCGCGTCGTCGAGGACCGCCTGGAGGAACGGGATGTTGGTCGCCACACCGCGGATCCGGAACTCCGCCAGGGCCCGGCGGGCGCGGTTGACCGCGGTGGGGAAGTCGCGGCCGCGGCAGGTGAGCTTGGACAGCATCGAGTCGAAGTGGCCGCTGATCTCGGCCCCGGTGTAGGTGGTGCCCCCGTCGAGGCGCACGCCGGCACCGCCGGGGGAGCGGTAGGTGGTGATCCGCCCGGTGTCCGGACGGAAGCCGTTGGCCGGGTCCTCGGTGGTGATCCGGCACTGCAGCGCGGCGCCGCGCAGCCGGACGGTCTCCTGCGACAGATCCAGGTCGGCCAGCGTCTCCCCGGAGGCAATCCGCATCTGGGCCTGCACGAGGTCGACGTCGGTGACCTCCTCGGTGACCGTGTGCTCGACCTGGATGCGCGGGTTCATCTCGATGAACACGTAGCCGCCGTCCGGCGCCAGCAGGAACTCCACGGTGCCGGCGTTGCGGTAGCCGATCTCCCGGGCGAACCGGACGGCGTCGGCACAGATCCGCTCGCGCAGCTGCGGGTCGAGGTTCGGCGCCGGGGCGATCTCCACCACCTTCTGGTGGCGCCGCTGCACCGAGCAGTCGCGCTCGAACAGGTGGATCACCCCGTCCTCGCGGCCGGTGCCGTCGGCCAGGACCTGCACCTCGATGTGCCGGGGGCTGACGACTGCCTGCTCGATGAACACGGTCGCATCGCCGAATGCGCCCTCGGCCTCGCGCATGCACGTCTGCACCGCCTCCCGCAGGGCACCGGGCTCGTCGACCCGACGCATACCGCGGCCCCCGCCGCCGGCGACCGCCTTGACGAAGAGGGGGTAGGGCAGCTCCTGTGCGGCGCTCACCAGGGCGTCGACGTCGGTGGACGGTGCGACGCTCTGCAGGGTGGGCACGCCCGCCGCCCGGGCGGCGGCGATCGCACGGGCCTTGTTGCCGGTGAGGGTGAGGACCTCCGCGGGGGGGCCGATGAACGTGATGCCGGCGTTGGCGCAGGCCTCGGCGAGACCGGGGTTCTCCGACAGGAAGCCGTAGCCGGGGTAGACCGCGTCGGCACCGGCCCGCAGCGCCGCGTCCACGATCACGTCCGGGTCGAGGTAGGCCCGGACGGGGTGGCCGCGCTCCCCGATCTCGTACGCCTCGTCGGCCTTGAGCCGATGCTCCGAGCCCCGGTCCTCGTAGGGGAAGACGGCAACGGTCGCGGCGCCGAGCTCGTAGGCGGCGCGAAAGGCGCGGACGGCGATCTCGCCGCGGTTGGCGACCAGCACTTTGCGGAACATGGGTCCGAAGGTTAGTGCGCGCATGGGTCGGCGAGGCGCCTCGATATCGGTCCGTGGACCGGTCAGTCGCCCAGCATCTCCGCGAGCCGCCGCTTGAGCGCCTTCCGCTTCTTCTGCAGCGTCCTCTTCTCCGCCTCGAGGTCGGCCACTCGTGCACGCGATCTCTGCAGGTCCACGAGCACCTCGGCAAGCACGGACGTGGCGGTGGCCAGCTCGGCACGGCGGTCCACGTCGTCGGGATGCAGCCCGGGCTCGTCGGGCCGGACCGGCAGCAGGTGCTCGAGGTTCCCGTGCACGCAGTAGCCCGCGCGCTCGACCTCCTTCGTCCACTGCCGTCCGACGTGCAGCAGCTCGTCGTACAGCGCGCCCGGCACCGTCGGGCGGTCGGAGACGTGCTCGCTGAGCACCTGCTCCGCGAAGTACCGCTTCATCAGCGTGCCGTACTGCGGCGCGGCCAGGCGCCCGGCCAGCGCGACGTTGACGCGCCGGAGCAGGTCGATCTCCACCACGCCCAGCGATGCGTTCGCCCGTCCGGCCACGTCGTGGGCGTCACCGTCGAAGCCGACGACCGACCCGAACAGCCGCCACAGCTCCCGCGGGTCGGTGCCGCGGGGCGGCGTGCACACGACGTGCACCCTCTCGGCGGGCACGGCCGCGGACCAACGGGTCAGCACGCGTGGCAGGTCCTGCGCCTCGGCGAACCGGCGGGCGTACTCGTCCGACTCGTCGCCGCCGAGCACCCGGCGCCGGAACTCGCGGAAGCTCAGCGTGCGGCCGTGCTTGACGCCCTCCTGCCACTCGGCGACCGCTTGGCTCGCCGGGTCGCGCACGGTCACCACGACGTGCACCTCCAGACCGCTGAGCGTGGTCATCGCCGCGGCGATCCGGTGCGAGGGCGCCGCCGCCAGCAGCTCGTGGCTGACCACCGTCGTGCCGTGGTGCCGCCGGGCAGCGAGGCAGACCTGGTCCCAGGCGCCGGCCACGTCCGTGCGCCGCTGTCCCCACGCCCGGTGGTTGCCACGCACGTCGAGGGCGGCCCGGAACATCAGTCCCTGGTCCCCCGCGGGGACGAGCACGCCCTCCCGGGAGCGAAGTGCCGACCGGTTGTCGGCCAGCGAGGTCTGCAGGAACGTGGTCCCGCTCTTCGGCAGGCCGATGTGCAGATACACACGCGCGGGGTGGTCGGTCACGGGCCCGACGCTAGGGGCGGGCGGTGAACGCGCGGCGACCTCGACGTGCACGGCGGGCGGCGGCTCGGGGTTCGCCGCGGATGTGACGTGTGTAACGCCGGCCCGTCTCGGTCGTTGACCAAGCACCGTCCCCACGGTTCCGACCACAGGAGCGGGCACCGCCCGCCGAGTCCGCAAGGGAGCCACCGTTGAACAAGCTGCTCGTGAGGCTGGTCCTCACCGTCCTCGTCGCGCCGGCGCTCGCGCTGGGGTTCAGTCCCGGTCTCGCCGCGTTCGCGGCCACCACCGCCCCGACCTCCGCCGCGACGGCCTCCTCCGGCTCGACCGGGTCCGAGGCGTCCGACGCCTGCCGTGACGAGCACGCGCGGGCCAAGAAGTCCGACAAGCAGGTGGCCAAGGCCAAGAAGGCCAAGAAGCACGCACACACCAAGAAGCAGAAGGCCAGGGCGGACAAGAGACTCAAGAAGGCCAAGCGCCACCAGAAGAAGGCGCACCGTGCCTACCGGCGCTGCAAGGCCCAGCAGGGCGACGGCTCGGGCGACGGCAGCGGCACGACCGCGCCGGGCACCAGCCCGTTCCAGCCGCTGTGCGACCAGGTGCCCCAGCTGCAGCCGCTGTGCGACAACACCTCCGGCGGGGCTCCCACGCCGCCCTCGGGCGGCGGCAGCCCGTTCCAGCCGCTGTGCGACCAGGCGCCGCAGCTGCAGCCGCTGTGCGACAACACCTCCGGTGGCCTGCCGGCACCTCAGCCCGGCACCAGCCCGTTCCAGCCGCTGTGCGACCAGGTGCCCCAGCTGCAGCCGCTGTGCGACAACACCTCCGGCGGAGCTCCCACGCCGCCCTCGGGCAGCGGCAGCCCGGTGCAGCCGCTGTGCGACCAGGCCACGCAGCTGCAGCCGCTGTGCGACGCGACCGACCCGGGCAACCTGCCGGCGCCGCCGAGCGGAGGCGCCAGCCCGTTCGCGCCGCTGTGCGCGCAGGTCCCGCAGTTCCAGCCGCTGTGTGATGCGACGACCACCAGCTGAACCTGCCCGATGCGCAAAGGCGGCCACCCGGTGCACCGGGTGGCCGCCTTTCGTGTGCGCGGAGCCTCAGTCCTTGATCTCGCAGAGGACGGCGCCGTTGGAGACGCTGGCGCCGACCTCGGCCTGCAACCCCGTGACGGTGCCCGCCTTGTGGGCCTTGAGGGGCTGCTCCATCTTCATCGCCTCCAGGACCACGATCACCTCACCCTCGGCGACGCCCTGGCCCTCCTCGACGGCGACCTTCACGATCGTGCCCTGCATGGGTGAGGTCACCGAGTCACCGCTCGCGGCCGGGCCGGACTTGCTGCTCTTGGCACGCTTGGGCTTCTTCGCGCCGCCCGCGCCGGCGGCCGGCGCGACCCCGGTGGCGAAGCCGGCGGGCAGCACCACCTCGAGGCGGCGGCCCCCGACCTCCACCGTGACACTCTGCCGCTCCCCGGGGGCACCGGGCTCTGCGTCCTCGGCCTCCCCGGCGTAGGGCGGGATCTGGTTGTCGAACTCGGTCTCGATCCAGGAGGTGTAGACGCTGAACTTCTCCCCGTCGCCGATGAAGGCGGGGTCGTCCACGACGGTGCGGTGGAAGGGCAGCACGGTGGGCATGCCGTCGACCACGAACTCGTCGAGCGCCCGGCGCGAACGCTCCAGCGCCTGGGTGCGGTCGCGTCCGGTGACCACCAGCTTGGCGATCAGCGAGTCGAAGGAGCCCGGCACGGTCTCGCCCTGGTCGTACCCGCCGTCGACGCGGACACCGGGGCCGGCCGGCGCGTGCCAGCGGGTCAGCGTGCCCGGGGCCGGCATGAAGTTGCGGCCGGCGTCCTCGGCGTTGATCCGGAACTCGATCGAGTGCCCCTCGATGCGGGGGTCGTCGTAGCCGAGCTCCTCGCCGGCGGCGACGCGGAACATCTCGCGCACCAGGTCGAGCCCGGTGACCTCCTCCGAGACCGGGTGCTCGACCTGGAGCCGGGTGTTGACCTCCAGGAACGAGATCGTGCCGTCCTGGCCGACCAGGAACTCGCAGGTGCCGGCGCCGACGTAGCCGGCCTCCTTGAGGATCGCCTTGGAGGAGTCGTAGAGGGTCTTGAGCTGCTCGTCGGTCAGGAACGGCGCGGGCGCCTCCTCGACGAGCTTCTGGTGGCGACGCTGCAACGAGCAGTCGCGGGTGGAGACGACCACGACGTTGCCGTGCTGGTCGGCCAGGCACTGGGTCTCGACGTGGCGCGGCTTGTCGAGGTAGCGCTCGACGAAGCACTCGCCGCGGCCGAAGGCGGTCACCGCCTCGCGCACCGCGGACTCGTACAGCTCGGCGACCTCCTCCTCCTTGCGGGCCACCTTCAGGCCGCGACCGCCGCCGCCGAAGGCGGCCTTGATCGCGATCGGCAGTCCGTGCTCGCGGGCGAAGGCGAGGACCTCCTCGGCGCTCTCGACCGGGTCCTTGGTGCCCGGCACGAGCGGCGCGCCGACCTTCTGGGCGATGTGGCGGGCCTGCACCTTGTCCCCGAGGGAGCGGATCGCGGACGGCGGCGGGCCGACCCAGACCAGGCCCGCGTCGATCACCGCCTGGGCGAAGTCGGCGTTCTCGGCCAGGAACCCGTAGCCGGGGTGCACCGCGTCGGCGCCGGCGCGCTTGGCGGCGTCGACGATCTTCTCGATGGACAGGTAGGACTCGGCAGGGGTGGCGCCGCCGAGGCTGTACGCCTCGTCGGCGATCCGCACGAACAGCGCGTCGCGGTCCGGGTCGGCGTAGACGGCGACGCTGCCGATGCCCGCGTCCTTGCAGGCGCGGATCACGCGGACCGCGATCTCTCCGCGGTTCGCGATGAGGACCTTCTGCAGGGGTGTGACATCGGCTGCTGCGCCCACGTGAGCTCTCCTTGTGCGTCGGTTCCTCCGCGGAGTCTAGGGCTTTCCTGCAGTTGTGCCACGCGGAGTCCATGTGACCCCTACCATGCGCCCGGTGCGCCACCACGAAGCGCGCGGAGGTCGTCCCGGCAGCGACGCTCCACGTCGGCCAGCTCCGCAAGCGTGTCGTCGATGTCGCGTCGCCGCTGCGCCAGCTCCTCGCGCCGCACGGCGATCTGGGCGAGGAGGTACTCCAGCTGCCCGGACTCGCCCGGTGGCTGGTCGTACATGTTCACGATGGTGGCGATCTCGGGCAGCGCGAAGCCCAGGCGCTTGCCGCGCAGGATGAGCTCCAGGCGGATCCGGTCGCGCTGGTGGTAGACGCGGGCGGTGCCGCGCCGCTCGGGGTGGATGAGGCCCACGTCCTCGTAGTGGCGCAGCGTGCGCAGCGTCACGCCGAACTCCTCGGCGAGCTCGGTGATCGTCCAGCTCCGGTCCACGGCTCGGTGCCTCCTGGGTTGCGCTTCCGCTACGTAAACCACCTACGCTTCGGCCTTACGTTGACGTAAGCGTAAAGGAGTGTGTCGATGTCCTACGAGCTGTCCGCCGAGCACGAGGCCTTCCGCAAGAGTGTGCGCGACTTCGCGGAGGCGGAGATCGCCCCGCACGCGGACCGGTGGGACAAGGAGCACCACTTCCCGACCGACGTGGTGCACAAGATGGGCGCGCTCGGCCTGTTCGGGCTCACCGCGCCGGAGGAGTTCGGCGGCGCCGGCGAGCACGGGGACTTCACCAGCCTCTGCGTGGCGATCGAGGAGATCGGCCGCGTCGACCAGTCCATGGGCATCACGCTCGAGGCCGCGGTCGGGCTGGGGATCAACCCGATCCTGACGTTCGGCACCGACGAGCAGAAGCAGGCCTGGCTGCCGGACCTCGTGGCCGGTCGCACGCTCGCCGGGTTCGGCCTCACCGAGCCGGGCGCGGGCTCGGACGCGGGCGCGACGAAGACGAAGGCCGATCTCGTGGACGGCGAGTGGGTGGTCAACGGCGCCAAGCAGTTCATCACCAACTCAGGCTCGGACATCACCTCGCTCGTGACCGTCACCGCGCGCACCGGCACCCGCGACTCCGGCAAGCCGGAGATCTCCACGATCATCGTGCCCTCGGACACCCCCGGCTTCACCGCCGAACCCGCCTACGACAAGCTCGGCTGGCACGCCTCGGACACGCACCCGCTCACCTTCGCCGACGCTCGGGTGCCGGAGGCCAACCTGCTCGGCGAGCGGGGCAAGGGCTTCGCCCAGTTCCTGGCCACCCTCGACGACGGCCGGGTCGCGATCGCGGCGCTGGCGGTCGGCTGCATCCAGGCCTGCCTCGACCTCTCGGTGGAGTACGCCACCGAACGCACCACGTTCGGGGTGCCGATCGGCTCCAAGCAGGGCGTCGCCTTCCAGGTGGCCGACCTCGAGGTGATGCTCGAGGCGTCCCGGCTGCTGACCTACAAGGCTGCGGCGATGAAGGACGCCGGCCGGCCGATGGCCGACTTCAAGCAGGCCGCCGCCGTGGCCAAGCTCTACGCCACCGAGTCAGCGGTCACCGCCACCCGCATCGCCACCCAGATCTTCGGCGGCTACGGCTTCATGGAGGAGTACCCGGTCGCGCGGTTCTACCGCGACGCCAAGGTGCTCGAGATCGGGGAGGGCACGTCCGAGGTCCAGCGCATGTTGATCGCCCGTGGCCGCGGGTTGCCCGTGGAGTGACGAACCGGGCGAACTAGGCTGGGGTCGTTATGGGCCGCCGCATGCAGCACCTCGCCGCCGAGGTCGCCAAGTTCCTCACCGTCGGCGGCGCCGCGACGCTCGTCGCGTTCGTGATCTTCAACGGCCTGGTGCACGGCTACCTCGGGGTCGCCCCGCCCATGCACCAGCAGCCACTGGCCGCCTACGTGCTCGCGAACACCGTGGGCATGCTGCTCAGCTACCGCGGCAGCCGGTCGTGGGCCTTCCGCCACCGTGAGGCGGTCGGCCCGGCCGGCGGACGCATCATGTACTTCGTGATCAACCTGGTGTCGATGGTGATCCCGCTGGGCTGCCTGGCGTTCAGCCGCTACGTGCTGCGCCTGGGCGACCCGGTCTCCGACAACATCGCCGCCAACGGCGTGGGGCTGGTGCTCGGCACCTTCGCGCGCTTCGTGGCGATCCGGCAGCTGATCTTCCGGCACCCCGTGCCGCGGCCGGAGCGGCAGGTCGAGACGGTCACCGTCAACCGGTAGCCGGGTAGGCTCGCGGGCACAGGGATCGGAGAGACGTGGTCGAAGGTCGCAAGCTCGCGGAGGCGACACTCGCCGGTCTCCTCGCCTGCGCCGCGACCTTCTGGCTCCGCACCCTTCCGGTCACCTCGGACCCGTGGCACTACGTGCGTGCCGGCATGCACTTCCCGGCGCACACGTGGAACATGGTGGGGATGACGAGGTACGGCCTCGTGCTGCCGGAGATGGTGCTGACCCGGTTCGCCGGGTACTCGCGGCTGTCGTTCTACCTGCTCCCGATCCTCGCCACCGGGGTGCTGGTCGGTGCCACCTACTGGATGGCACGCAGGTCGTTCGGGCTGCTCGCGGCGCTCGTCGCGGCGGTGCTGCTGCTCGCCGACAGCGTGGTGCTCGTCTACGCCAGCCGTCTCTATCCCGACGTCCCTGCTGCGGCGGCCACCGCCCTCGCGGTCGCGCTCGCACTCGCGACGCGAGACACCTGGCGGCGCCGACGACGCGGAGGGGCCGGCCTGTGGCTGATGGTCGTGCTGACCGGCGCCGCCGTGGGGGCGAGCTGGTGGATGCGGGAGACCGCGGTGTTCGCGTGGCCGGTCGTCGCGCTGGTGCTGCTGTGGCCCGGCGGGCCACCCCGACGGGTGGTGCTGCCGGGAGCGGGAGCGGCGGCCGCGGCCTTCCTCGCCGTCGAGACGCTGATCAGCCGGTGGGCCTTCGGTGACCCCTGGGCGCGGATGCACGCGCTCCTCGGCTCGCACCTGGCGCAGTCGGCCAACCCGCACGACCGTGCCTACGTGGGGAAGACGCGGCTGGCCTACCTCGAGGTCGTGCCGCACAAGCTGCTCGGTTATGCCGACGGCCGGTGGCTGCTGGCCATGGCCGTCCTCGCCGTGGTCGGTGGGCTGCTGTTCCGCCGGCGGGTCGGCGTGTTCGCGGGCTGGTTCGCACTCGTGCTGGCCGGCTTGCTCGCCGCCGGGGGCGTGCTCCGCCCGTGGTCCCCGAGCATGCGCCTGAACGACCCCCGCTACCTGCTGATCTTCATGGCGCCGATGGTCCTCGCGGCGGTCGGCACGGTGGCGTGCGCCGTGCAGCTGCTCGCCCCCCGGCTGCCCGGTGCGCTCCATCGGCCGCCGTACCGCGCCGTCCTCGGCGTCGCGCTGGCCGTCGCGCTGGGGGTGGGGCCGGTCCTGGCCTCCGCGCGGCAGGTGCGCAGCGATCCGGCGTACGTCGTGACCAACCATGGCGTCGTCAGCCGGTTCGTGGGCTGGCTCGAAGCACATCGCCACGCGGTGCGCCGGGTGATCACCGACGTGTCCTCGGTGCGCGTGCTCGGCGTCTACACCCGCTCCTTCACCGGCCGGCCCCTCGTCGACGTGCGGTTCGTGCCGTTCTCGCGGCCCACACCGGTCCGGCACGGGGACTACCTGGTGCTGTTCAGCGCACACAGCGGAGTGTGCGGGTTCTGCCGGCAGCGCGCGCAGTCGTGGCTCTCCGGCGACCCGAAGCGGCTGCGGCTCGCGGTGCCGGTGTGGCGGACCCCGGGCGGGGTGTTCGACGTCTACCGGCTGGTGCCGCCGAGCCCCCGTCGGACCAGCGCCCAGTAGAGCCGCGAGAGCGAGTTCACCACCGCAGGAACCCGGAAGCCGCTGTCGGTGCCCGGCGTGAGGCGCGAGCTGAGCAGCCCCGCCAGCGCGGCGTCGTCGACGGTGCGCTCGCGCTGTACCTGGGCCCTGCGCCGGCGGATCACCGACCGGCTGCCGAGCAGCCAGATCCAGCCACGGACCTTCTCCCGGGCCCAGCCCTGCCGGGCCGCGACGACCAGCACCGCGACCTCGAACGCCGCGAGGGCCGGGGCGAGCAGCAGCAGCGTGCGCCGCTCGAACAGCGTGAGCACCAGCAGCAGCCGGTTGCGCTCCAGCAGGTAGAGCTTCGCCGGGTGCCGGGAGAACTCGTAGGCGTGGTCGACCACCGCGTCCGGCACGTAGACCACCCGCATCCCCGTCTGCCAGCAGCGCAGACTCAGCTCGGTGTCCTCGCAGTAGGCGAACATCTCCTCCCAGAAGCCGCCGAGCCGGTCCCACGTCGGTCGCCGGAAGGCGACCGCCGCGCCGGACGCGGCCGCGACGTCGGTGCGGATCGCGTGCGCGGCGGCGGGCTCGCCGAGGCCCCCGGCCCACGACAGCCCCAGGTAGTGGACCGGGTTGCCGGCGGAGTTCATCGTCGTGGACTCGGCGCGCAGCCTCAGGCTGGCGGTGGCCAGCCCGACGTCGGGCTCCTGCAGCGCCTCGACCAGGCGGGCGAGCGCGTCGGGAGCGACGACCGCGTCCGGGTTGACCAGCGCGACGTACTCGCCCCGGGCAGCCGCCACGCCGAGGTTGCACCCTCCGGCGAAGCCGGTGTTGCGGCCGGGGCGCAGCACGCGCACACCCGGCGCGCCGTCCAGGTCGTCGACGGCGGAGCCCGTGCCGCCGTTGTCCACCAGCACCACCTCGGTGCGGACGCCGGTCGAGCCCAGGACGGCCGCCGCGCACTCCGCGAGGAGCGGTGAGGGCCCGAACGCGGGCACCACCGCGGTGAGGAACGGGTCAGGCATCCGGCGCCGGCTCCTCGTCGGGCTGCTGCCGCGCCATCTCCAGGCGCAGCAGCGCCACCTCCTCGGCGAGGATCCGGCTGCGTTCCTCCAGCCGGCCGAGCTCGTAGCTGTGCTGGACGCTCACCACCAGCAGCAGCAGGCCGGTCATGAAGAACAGCAGGTGGGCAGGCACCTCGACACCGAGCAGCTCCGCTGCGTGGTAGAGGATCACCGGGAAGATCGCCACCACCAAAATCCCGACCGCGACCACCACCCAGAGGACGGCGTACTTCTCGCGCAGCCGCTGGCGTCGCAGCATCTCGAAGACGACACCGAGCGTGGTCACGGCGCCGATCAGCCCCATCACGTGGTCGGTGCTCATGACCGCTCCACGACCGGTTCGGCCACGACCGGCTCGGCGACGGCCGGCCAGCTGCGGACGAGCGCCAGGAGCAGCGCGGCGACTGCCCGGAGCAGGTAGACCGCCGCCCAGAAGGACGACTGGCTGGCCCGGCCCCCGGCGCGCTCGCGCATGGCGACCGGCACCTGTGCCACGTCGCAGCCGGCGCGCAGCGCGATCACCAGGGACTCGACGGTGTCCCCGAGGTACTCCACGGGGTAGTGGGCGGCGAACACCTCGATGGCCTTGCGGTCCGCCGCCCGGAAGCCGCTGGTGACGTCGGTGAGCCGGGTGTGGGCGAACCTGGAGAGCACCCGGGCGAGCAGCGCCATCGCCCACCGCCGCGGTCCGCGGGCGGAGAACTCACCCTCCCCGGCGAAGCGCGCGCCGATCACCACGTTCGGGCCCGCCCCGGACCGTGCGAGCAGCGGACCCACGACCGCCGGCAGGTAGGCCGGGTCGTGCTGGCCGTCGGCGTCGACCTGGACCGCCACGTCGTAGCCGTGCCGCAGGGCGTAGCGGTAGCCCGCCCGCATCGCGCCGCCCACCCCGAGGTTGAACGGCAGGCGGCACACGAGGGCGCCGGCCGCCTCCGCCGCCGCCTTGGTGCGGTCCCGGGAGCCGTCGTCGACGACGAGCACGTCGTAGTCCGGCTGCGCGCGGCGCAGCTCGTCGAGGGTCCGGTGCACGGACTTCTCCTCGTTCCATGCAGGGACGATCACCAGTACCCGCCGATGCTCGGGGGAGGTCGCGCCCATGACCTCAGCGTAGGTCCGTGGACCGCCGATGACGCGGTCGCCGGCCCGTTCTTCAGCGAGACTTCAGCGGCCGCTCAGCCGGCGTGCTCCACAGGTCGGTCCAGACCACGCCGAGCTCGGCTACCATCGTGCGCAGCAGCGGCAGGCTGATGCCCACGACGCTGTGCGGGTCGCCCTCGATCCCGGTGACGAAGGCGCCGCCGAGCCCGTCCAGGGTGAACGCCCCGGCGACGTGCAGGGGCTCTCCCGTGGCGACGTAGGCGTCGATCTCCGCGTCGCTGAGGTCCGCGAAGTGCACCGTCGTCGCGGCCTGGCGGGCGACCTCGCGCCCGTCGGCGGTGTCGATGACGCAGTGCCCGGTGTGGAGCACTCCGGTCCCGCCGCGCATGTGCCGCCAGCGCCGGGTCGCCTCCGCTGCGGTGTGCGGCTTGCCGTGCACCGCGCCGTCGAACTCCAGCACGGAGTCGCAGCCGATCACCAGCGGCCCGCCCGGGCCGTCCGGCAGCCGGTCGGCGACCGCACGTGCCTTGAGCACGGCCAGCCGCACCGCGAGGTCGGCCGGGTCCGGCGTGCCCACGGTCGACTCGTCCACGCCGGAGACGATCACCTCCGGGTCCAGGCCAGCGTTGCGCAGGGTGGCCAGCCGCGCCGGGGACTGGGAGCCCAGGACCAGGCGGCGCCTCACGACAGCCGCGCCAGCGCCGTCTGCAGCGGGTCGAGCCCCAGGGGGCCGAGGTCGAGCGCGGCGCGGTGGAAGGCCTTGAGGTCGAAGGCATCGCCGAGCCGCGCCCGGGTGTCCTCGCGGGCCTGGAGCCAGATGCGCTCGCCGACCTTGTACGACGGCGCCTGGCCCGGCCAGCCGAGGTAGCGGTTCACCTCGAAGCGGAGGAAGGCGTCGTCCATGCGGCAGTGCTGGCGCAGGAACTCCAGACCGAGTGCGGGCGTCCAGCGCTCGCCGGGGTGGAAGCCGAACGGGTTGTCGCGAGGGATCTCGAGCTCGAGGTGCATGCCGATGTCGATGATGACCCGCGCGGCGCGGAAGCCCTGCCCGTCCAGCATGCCGAGCTTGTCGGCCGGGTCGGCGAGGTAGCCGAGGTCGTCCATCAACCGCTCGGCGTAGAGCGCCCAGCCCTCGCCGTGGCCGGAGACCCAGCACATCAGCCGCTGCCACCGGTTGAGCAGCTCCTTGCGGTAGGCGGTCTGTGCGACCTGCAGGTGGTGACCCGGCACGCCCTCGTGGAACACCGTGGTGACCTCGCGCCAGGGGGAGAAGCGGGTGACGCCCTCGGGCACCGCCCACCACATCCGGCCGGGGCGTGAGAAGTCCTCGCTCGGCCCGGTGTAGTAGATGCCGCCGTCGCTGGTGGGGGCGATGCGGCACTCGATGCGACGTACCGGCTCGGGGATGTCGAAGTGCGCCCCGGCCATCTCCTGCAGGGTCCGGTCGGCGAGCTGCTGCATCCAGTCGCGGAAGGCCTCCGTGCCCTCGATGCTGCGGGCCGGGTCGGCGTCCAGAGCGCGCACCGCGTCATCGACGGTGCCGCCGGGGACGATCTGTCCGGCGACCCCGGCCATGTCGTCCTCGATGCGCTTGAGCTCCTCCCAGCCCCAGGCGTAGGTCTCCTCGAGGTCGACGGTGGCCCCGAGGAAGTAGCGGGAGGCCAGCGTGTACTGCTCGCGCCCGACGGCGTCCTTGTCCCGGCCGCGCGGCAGCAGCTCCTGCTCGAGGAAGCGACCGAAGCCGGCGAAGGCGTCGGCGGCCTCGGTCGCGTGCCGCTCCAGGTCCTGCCGGAGCGTGCCCTCCCGGCCGCTGCGGCCGACCAGGCCGGCGAAGAAGCTCCCGCTCGTGCCCTGCTGCCCGGTCCAGTGCCGGACCTGGGAGGCGACCTCGGCGAGCTGCCGCTTGGCGGAGACCTGTCCGGCTCCGGCGGCGCGCAGCAGCGTCCTGCGCACGCCGTCGAGCGCGGCCGGGACGGCGGCGAGCCGGGCGTCGACGTGCTCCCACGCCTCGTCCCCGTCGGTGCTCATCAGGTCGAAGACCATCCGGATCTCGTGCAGCGGGCTCTCGATCACCGAGATCTCGGACTGCGGGATCCCCGCGTCGTACCGCTCGACGTCGAGGCCGAGCCGCTCGACGAACGCGTCCTGGGCGACCTGCTCGCGAGCCTCGGTCGGCGTGGCGGCCCGGGCGTCGGCCAGCGCGCGCCGCGTCAGTGCGTGCCGGGCCTCGAACCCCTCCGGGGAGAAGTCGGTCAGCGCGGCTTCGTGCCCCGGGACCCCGATGTAGGTGGCCTGGATCGGGTCGAGGGCCGTGTACTCCTCGACGAAGCGGTCCGCGATAGCGTCGACGGGACGGTCTTCGGAAGCGTGGTGCGTCACGGCCGTCACCCTAGCGTCGAGGGAGAACGGGGTGAGAACGGCATTTCTCGGGGCCGCGTGGCTGGCCGGGCGGGTCTTCGTGCTGTGGCTGCTGCTGGGTCCGGAGTCGTGGGTGCACGGCGACGTCGCCTACTTCGCCGACAGCCTGCGGGCGGCTGCGGCGCAGGGGCTGGGACGCACCTTGGTGGAGTACCCGTTGCCCGCGGTGGCGGTGCTCGGGGTGCCCTGGCTGCTCGCCGGTGCGCTCGGAGTCGGCTATGGCGCCGTGCTCACGACCGCCGCGGTGGCCACCGACCTGGGCTTCACGGTGCTGCTGCGCCGGCTGGCGACCGGCGGTGGCGACCGGGCGACGCTGGTGTGGGTGCTGGCCGTCCCCCTGCTGGGGTCCACCGCCTACGCGCGCTTCGACCTGCTGCCCGGGGTGCTCGCGGGCACCGCGCTGCTGCTGCTCGCGCGCCTCCCGCGCACGGCGCTGGGCCTGGCTGTCGCCGGAGCCGGGGTCAAGCTGTGGCCGGCGTTGCTGGTGCCGGGTTTCCTCGCCCGGGTACGACGTCGCCGCGCCGCGTTCGCGACCGCCGCGGTGCTGGCCGTGCTGCTGGCCGGGGCCACGGTGTCCGTCGCCGGTGCCGGGCGGCTGCTGTCCCCGCTCGCCTACCAGGCCGACCGGGGCCTGCAGATCGAGTCGGTGGCGGCCACGCCCGCGATCGTGCTGTGGTGGCACGACCCCTCACGCTGGAGCATCCACTACGCCGCCTCGAAGGCCTACGAGGTGACCGGTCCCGGCGTGCCCGTGCTCGGGGCGCTGAGCACCGTGGCCACCGTCGCCTGGGCTCTCGGGCTCGCCTACGTCTGGGCTCGGGTCTGGCGACACCGGGACCGGGTGGGCACCCGCGCCGTGGTGTGGCTGTCGCTGGCGGCGGTCGCGGGAGCGGTGGCGACCGGCAAGGTGCTCAGCCCGCAGTACCTGCTGTGGCTGCTGCCGTTGGCCGCCGCGGCGGTGGCGGTGTCACCGGGCAGGGCCGTCCTCGCGTGGACCGGCGTGCTGCTGCTGGCCACCGGCTGCACACACCTGGTGTTCCCGACGTTCTATGCCGGGCTCACCCTGCGCAGCGGGCACGTGGGCGTGGCGGTGCTGCTGCTGGTGGCCCGCAACGTGCTCGTGGGCGTGCTGGCGGCCGCCGCCTGGTGGCAGCTCGTGCGCGCGCTGCGGACCACCGGCTCAGCGGGGAAGGCCGCTGGCCCGCCAGGCCCCCGGACCCGCGGGGAAGACGGCGCGGAGCCTGCGCCGAGGCGCCGCCCACTCCGAGCGCGGCTTCTCCGGCGCGGGAGCGGCGGATGCAGCCGCCACCCCCTGCAGCACCACGGTCAGTGCGGCGATCTCCTCGGGCGTGGCATCGCCCTTCACGAGGAACAGGGGAGTGCGGTCCTGGTGCTCGCTCACAGCGGAATGTTCCCGTGCTTCTTCGGCGGAAGGCTCTCGCGCTTGGTGCGCAGCAGCCGCAGGGCTCGGATGATCTCGGTGCGGGTCTCGTGCGGCTGGATCACTGCGTCGACGTACCCGCGCTCGGCGGCGAGGTAGGGGTTGGCGAGGTGGTCCTCGTACTCCTGCACCAGCTCCGCGCGCCGGGCGTCCGGGTCCGCGGCGTCGGCCAGCTCGGTGCGGTACAGGATGTTCACCGCGCCCTGCGCACCCATCACCGCGATCTGCGCCGTGGGCCAGGCGAGGTTCATGTCCGCGCCGAGGTGCTTGGAGCCCATCACGTCGTACGCGCCGCCGTAGGCCTTGCGGGTGATGACGGTGACCAGCGGGACCGTGGCCTCCGCGTAGGCGTAGATCAGCTTCGCGCCGCGGCGGATGATGCCGTTCCACTCCTGGTCGGTGCCCGGCAGGAACCCGGGCACGTCGACGAAGGTGAGCACGGGGATGTTGAACGCGTCGCAGGTGCGCACGAACCGGGCCGCCTTCTCGGAGGCGTCGATGTCGAGCGTGCCGGCGAACTGCATCGGCTGGTTGGCCACCACGCCGACCGGACGGCCCTCGACGCGGCCGAAGCCCACCACCATGTTGGGGGCGAACATCGCCTGCACCTCGAGGAAGTCCCCGTCGTCGAGCATCGCCTCGATGACGGTGTGCATGTCGTAGGGCTGGTTCGGGCTGTCCGGGACGAGGGTGTCGAGCTCGCGGTCCTCGTCGGAGATCTCAAGGGCCACGTCCCCTGCGTCATACGACGGCGGCTCGTCGAGGTTGTTCTGCGGCAGGAACGACAGCAGCGCCTTGACGTACTCGATCGCGTCGGACTCGTCGGAGGCCATGTAGTGCGCGTTGCCGGAGCGGGTGTTGTGCGAGCGGGCGCCGCCCAGCTCCTCCATCGACACGTCCTCGCCGGTGACCGTCTTGATCACGTCCGGGCCGGTGATGAACATGTGCGAGGTCTGGTCGACCATCACGGTGAAGTCGGTGACCGCGGGGGAGTAGACCGCCCCGCCGGCGCAGGGCCCCATGATCAGCGAGATCTGCGGGATCACCCCGGACGCGTGCACGTTGCGGCGGAAGATCTCGCCGTACAGGCCCAGGGAGACGACGCCTTCCTGGATGCGGGCGCCGCCGGAGTCGTTGATCCCGATCACCGGGCAGCCGGTCTTCATGGCCAGGTCCATGACCTTGACGATCTTCTCCCCGAAGACCTGGCCGAGCGACCCGCCGAAGACGGTGAAGTCCTGGGCGAACACGCACACCTGGCGGCCGTCGATGGTGCCGTAGCCGGTCACCACCCCGTCGCCGTACGGCCGGTTCTCCTCCATCCCGAAGGCGGTGGAGCGGTGCCGGGCCAGCTCGTCGAGCTCGACGAACGAGTCGTCGTCGAGCAGCTCCTCGATACGCTCGCGGGCGGTCTTCTTGCCCTTCGCGTGCTGCTTCTCGATGGCGCGCTGGGACCCGGCGTGCACCGCTTCGTGGAGGCGGCGGTCGAGGTCGGCGACCTTCCCCTCCGTGGTGTGGATGTCGATGTCCTCGGGGATCTCCGTGCCCTGGCCGGGCCTCGTCGTCGCTGCTTCGCTCACGAGCTGGTTCGCCTCCTAGTGGTCGCCTGCGTCAATGTAGTGCCTGTGTCACCCCCTGAGACCAGTCGCCCACCCCTCGATCCTGTGGCCTTCTCCACACTGCCGGTGCCGTGGCGGTCGGTCGAGGTCGTCGCCACCTCGCCCTCGACCAACGCCGACCTGGCCGCCCGGGCCCGCGCCGGGCAGCCCCCGTGGTCGGTGCTGGTGGCCGACCACCAGACCGCGGGCCGCGGTCGGCTCGACCGCGTGTGGACGACCCCGCCCCGCTCGGCCCTCACCTTCTCTGCGCTGGTGGCGCCCGACGCCGTCCCGGCGCAGCACTGGCCCTGGCTGCCGCTGCTGACCGGGCTCGCCGTCGTCGCGGGCGTACGACGCGCCGCGGGCGTACGCGCGGCGCTGAAGTGGCCCAACGACGTGCAGGTCGAGGAGGCGAAGCTCGCCGGGATCCTCGTCGAGCGCGTCGAGGCGCCGGAGGGGGCGCGGGCCGTGATCGGCGTCGGGCTCAACGTGTCCATGACGCGTGCGGAGCTCCCGGTGCCCACCGCGACGTCGCTGCTGCTCGCCGGCGCGGCGTCGCCGGACCGCGAAGCGTTGCTGGCGGCGGTCCTGGCCGAGCTCGGTGGGCGCCTGCGCCGGTGGTTCGCGGCGGCCGGCGACCCCGAGCAGGGGCTGCGGGAGGAGTACCTCCGCTGCTGCGTCACGGTGGGGCGCGACGTGAGCGTGCAGCTGCCGAACGGGGCATCGCTGCTCGGCCGGGCGGTGGGGGTGGACGCGTCGGGCCGGCTCGAGGTGCGCTCCGGCGGCCGGGTGCACGCCGTGGGCGCCGGAGACGTGATCCACGTGCGGCCGTGGGACGGCCCGGCATGACCGGCCGCGTGCCATGATCTCCACGTGCCGTTCTCGCGCAGGCTCACCGACGCCGACCGCCAATGCCCGCGGGGAGGGGGCGCGACGCGTCGATGACTCGATCCGACCGCGAGTTCACCCGCGAGGAGCTCGAGACCCTCATCCTGGGTGACACGCCCGACCTCACCAGCCTGGACGTGGCCGAGGCCGCCGGCGTCAGCATCGAGCAGGCCCGCCGGCTCTGGCGGGCGCTGGGCTTCCCCGACGCCGGAGAGCAGGCCGCCTTCACCGAGGCGGACCTGTCCGCATTGGGGACGCTGGTCGGCGCGGTGGACTCCGGGGCCATCGACTTCGACACCGCGGTGCGCCTGACCCGGGCGGTCGGGCAGACCATGGCCCGGTTGGCCGACTGGCAGGTCGGCACCCTCGCCGCGCGGGTCCAGCAGCTCGAGGACGGCGACGAGGCGACCGGCAGCAGGATCGGGAGCGCGCTGCGGCTCGCGGAGCAGGTCGGGCTGCCCTTCGAGCAGCTGCTGATCTACTCCTGGCGGCGCCACCTCGCGGCCGCGGTCGGCCGGGTGGAGGCGCTGGGAGCGGCCGACGAGGACCTGCACACCACCGAGGTCACCGTCGGTTTCGCCGACCTGGTCAGCTTCACCGCCCTGTCCAACCAGCTCGACGAGGACCGCATCGGCGACCTGGTGGAGGTCTTCGAGTCGCGGTGCGCCGACGTGGTGGCCGCGCGGCACGGGCGCGTGATCAAGACCCTGGGCGACTCGGTGCTGTTCGTGTCCGAGGACCCGGTGCGCGCGATGGACATCGCCTTGTCGATCGTCGAGGTGATCGGCAACGACAAGCGGCTGCCCGACGTACGCATCGGGCTGGCCACCGGCTCCGTCGTGATGCGCCTCGGGGACGTGTTCGGGCCGCCGGTGAACCTCGCCGCGCGACTGACCGCGGTCGCGCGGCGCAACCGGGTCATCACCGACACCGCGACCGCCGAGCGGCTGCCGGTCAGCCAGTTCGACACCCGGGCGCTTCCTGCCCGGCCGCTGCGCGGCTTCGGGGTGGTGGAGCCGGTCGCCGTGCGACGGCACTGACCACGACAGCGACGTCGCTCACAAAAGGACTAGACCGCGCCTTAGTCAATCCGGGCCAATCTGACGAATCGACAAACGCCGGAGGCGGCCGTCTTTACGCTGAGCGACATGATCAGTGTGCAGGGGGTGGACGTCGACGCCAAGGCGCGACGAGTGTGGCGCGATGGGGTGGAGATCAAGATGTCGAACAAGGAGTTCGACCTCCTCCATGCCCTGATCAGCCGGGCGGGTGACATCGTCACGCGCGAGGAGCTCATGCGTGACGTGTGGCAGACGAACTTCTGGACCTCGGCGAAGACGATCGACGTGCACCTGGGGTGGGTGCGCAGGAAGCTCGGCGACGACACCCGTCGGCCCACCCTGATCAGCACGATCCGCGGCCGGGGACTGCGGTTCGAGCTGACCCCGCCGGTCTACGCCGACCAGGTGGCGGCCTCCGCGTCCTGACCCCGGGCACTACGCTCGTCGCGTGAGTGCCGCGACCCACCAGCCCTGGATCGACGACCCGACGCCGTCGCTGGCCGTGATCGGGGGAGGCCAGCTCGCCCGGATGATGGCGCAGGCCGCAGTCGCCCTGGGGGTGCCGCTGCGCCTGCTCGCCGAAGGCCCCGCCGTGTCCGCGGCCCAGGTCGTGCCGGACACCACCGTGGGGGACTACCGCGACCTCGAGACGCTGCGCTCGGTGGCGGAGGGATGCGCGGTGGTCACCTTCGACCACGAGCACGTGCCGACCGAGCACCTGCACGCGCTCACCGGGGAAGGCCACGCCTGTCGGCCGGGACCGGGCGCGCTCGTGCACGCCCAGGACAAGGGCGTGATGCGGGTCCGGATGCACCACCTCGGGGTGCCCAGCCCGCGCAACGCGCTGGTGGCCGACGCCGACGAGGTCGCCGCCTTCGCCGACTCGCTCGGCGGGTTCCCGGTGGTGCTCAAGACCACGCGTGGCGGCTACGACGGCAAGGGCGTCTGGGTCGTCGACTCCGCCGACGAGTGCGGCCCGGTCTTCGAGACCGCGCACCGCACCGGCGTGGAGATCCTCGCCGAGGAGAAGGTCGACTTCCGCCGTGAGCTGTCCGCACTCGTGGCCCGGTCGCCCTCGGGCCAGGTGGCGGCCTACCCGGTCGTGGAGTCGGTCCAGCGCGACGGCGTCTGCTGGGAGGTCCTCGCGCCGGCGCCCGACCTCGACGAGGACCTCGCCCTGCAGGCGCAGGACATCGCCATGAAGATCGCCGGTGCCCTCGACGTGACCGGCATCCTCGCGGTGGAGATGTTCGAGACCGTCGACGGCCGGGTGCTGGTCAACGAGCTCGCGATGCGTCCGCACAACACCGGCCACTGGACGATGGACGGCGCGGTCACCAGCCAGTTCGAGAACCACCTCCGCGCGGTGCTCGACCTGCCGCTCGGCTCCCCGCAGGCGCGGGCGCCGTGGACGGTGATGGTCAACATCCTGGGCGGGTCCGTGGGCAGGTTGTACGACGGGTACCCGCACGTGTTCGCGCGCGACCCGCGGCTGCGTGTGCACCTCTACGGCAAGGACGTGAAGCCGGGCCGCAAGGTCGGCCACGTCACGGCGTACGGCGACGACCTCGACGACGTACGCGAGCGGGCACAGCACGCCGCCGCGTGGTTCCGCGGCGACCTGGGCGACGAGAGCGAGTGATACCGATGGTGGAGCCTGTCGAGACCGTGACCAAGGTCGGCATCGTGATGGGGTCGGACTCCGACTGGCCGACGATGAAGGCAGCCGCCGAGGCGTGCGAGGAGCTCGGCGTCGGATACGAGGCCGACGTGGTCTCCGCGCACCGGATGCCCGACGAGATGCTCGCCTACGGGCGGGCGGCCGCCGGGCGCGGGCTGGCGGTGATCATCGCCGGCGCCGGCGGCGCCGCGCACCTGCCGGGCATGCTCGCCGCGGTCACCCCGCTGCCGGTGATCGGTGTCCCGGTGCCGTTGTCGTACCTCGACGGCATGGACTCGCTGCTGTCCATCGTGCAGATGCCGGCCGGCGTGCCGGTGGCGACGGTCGCGATCGGCAACGCGCGCAACGCCGGACTGCTCGCCGTACGCATCCTCGGGGCCGGCGACCCGCAGCTGCGCGAGCGCATGGAGCGCTTCCAGGCCGAGCTCGCCGACAAGGCACGGGAGAAGGGCAAGGCGGTGCGCGGCGACGCCGACCACCGGGTGGGCTTCTGAGCCCGCCGCCGGCTACGGGCGGCGTGGCCCCAGCCGCGGCCACTCGATGACCGGGCAGGTGTCCATCACCATCGGCACCCCGGCTGCAGTGGTGCGCTCGAACGCGGCTTGGTCCACCACGCCGAGCTGGAACCAGACGCCCTTGGCCCCGATCTGCACCGCTTGGTCGGCGAACGGCCCGGCGGCCTCCGACCGGCGGAACACGTCGACCACCTCGACGTCGAACGGCACGTCGGCCAGCGTGGCGTAGCCCCGCTCACCCAGCACGGTCGGGGCCTGGGGGTGCACGGGGACGATGCGCTTGCCACGTTGCTGCAGGTAGCTGGCGATCTGGTACGCCGTCCGGCTGTGGTCGCCACTGAGGCCGACGACGGCCCACACCTCGCTCTCCTCGAGCATGAAACGGATGTTCTCGCGATCCAGCCATGGCGCGCTCATGCCGCCGCCGGTACCCGCGGTGCGCGGGCTCCATGCCGGGGCGTTCCTACCCGGAAGTAGGATTCGGGCATGAGCGAGTCCCCGATGTACGCCCTCTCCGAGGAGCAGAAGGCCATCCGTGAGGCGGTTCGGGCGGTGTGCGACGCGAAGGTCGCGCCCCACGCCGCGACGGTGGACGAGTCGGGTCAGTTCCCCCAGGAGGCGTACGACGCGCTCGCGGGGGCGGACTTCGCCGCACCGCACATCCCCGAGGAGTACGGCGGGGCCGGGGCGGACGCGCTGGCGACCTGCCTCGTGATCGAGGAGGTGGCGCGTGCGGACGCGGCGGCCTCGTTGATCCCGGCGGTCAACAAGCTGGGCACGATGCCGATCATCCTGGTGGGGTCCGAGGAGCTGAAGAAGAAGTACCTCGCGCCGGTCGCCTCCGGCCACGCGATGTTCTCCTACTGCCTGTCGGAGCCGGAGGCCGGCTCCGACGCTGCCGCGATGAAGACCCGCGCGGTGCGCGACGGGGACCACTGGGTGCTCAACGGGGTGAAGCGCTGGATCACCAATGCCGGCGTGTCCGAGTACTACACCGTGTTCGCGGTGAGCGACCCCGCCAAGGGCGGGGCAGGCATCTCCGCGTTCGTGGTGGAGAAGGACGACGGGGGCGTCTCCTTCGGGGCACCGGAGAAGAAGCTCGGCATCAAGGGCTCGCCGACGCGTGAGGTCTACTTCGACAACGTGCGGATCCCGGCCGACCGGATGATCGGTGCGGAGGGCACCGGTTTCCAGACCGCCATGCGCACCCTCGACCACACCCGGGTCACGATCGCCGCGCAGGCGGTCGGCATCGCGCAGGGGGCGCTGGACTACGCGCTCGGCTACGCCAAGGAGCGCCGCCAGTTCGGCAAGGCGATCTCCGACTTCCAGGGCCTGCAGTTCCTGCTCGCCGACATGGGCATGAAGGTGGAGGCCGCGCGGCAGCTGACCTACGCTGCCGCCGGGCGGTCCGAGCGTGGCGACGACGACCTGACCTTCTTCGGCGCCGCCGCGAAGTGCTTCGCCTCCGACACCGCGATGCAGGTGGCCACCGACGCCGTCCAGGTGCTCGGCGGGTACGGCTACACCCGCGACTACCCGGTCGAGCGGATGATGCGCGACGCGAAGATCACCCAGATCTACGAGGGCACCAACCAGGTGCAGCGGATCGTGATGGCCCGCCAGCTGCTGTCCGGGGTGCAGGCCGAGCTCTGATCGCTGCGGCGATGCTCACAGGTCGGCGGAGTGCCGCTTGGCCCAGCCGTAGAGGGCGGTGGCCAGGAACAGCACGATGCCGACGGCCAGGAGCCAGAACAGCGCCTTGACGAGGGCGCCGATCACGATGAACGCCAGCCAGAGCGCCAGCAGGACGGCGATGACCTTGAGCACGGGACCTCCTCCGGTCGGGGGCTGGCGACCTCCTACCCGGCGTCGCCGGGCTTCACACCGCCGCGTAGAGCCGCCCCCGGGCTTCAGGGCTGCCAGGGGTAGAACGGCGGCATCTGCGACGCCCGACCGGTGAACTCCGGGGCGCGCTTGTCCAGGAACGCCCGCACGCCTTCCTTGCCGTCGCCGATGCTGGTGTAGAACATCGCGAGCGAGTCCACCCGGTGCGCCTCGAGCGGGTGAGGGGCCGCGCTGTTGCGCCACAGCATCTGCCGCGCGAGCGCGGTGGCCACCGGGGAGCGGTGGTCGGTGAACCGCCGGGCGAGGGCGTACGCCGCGTCCAGCAGCTCGCCCTCGGGGTGGACCGACCGCACCAGCCCGCCCTCGAGCGCCTCCGCGGGGGAGAGGATGTCGGCCGTGAACGCCCACTCCAGGGCTCGGCTGATGCCGACGATCCGCGGCAGGAACCATGACGATGCGGCCTCGGGCACGATGCCGAGCTTGCCGAAGACGAAGCCGATCCTGGCCTTCTCCGAGGCCAACCGGACGTCCATGGGCAGTGTCATGGTGGCCCCGATGCCCACCGCCGCGCCGTTGATCGCGCCGATCACCGGCTTGGTGCAGGCGTAGGCGGCCAGCGACACCCGGCCCCCGGTGTCGCGGACGCCGGCGACGACCTCCGGGTCCTCGAGCCGTTCGTGCAGGTCGTCCATGGTGGGCCGCAGCGACTCGTCGAGGCCGAACACGTTGCCGCCCACGGACAGGTCCATCCCGGCGCAGAACGCCCGGCCCCGCCCGGTGAGCACCACCGCGCGCACCGTGTCGTCAGCGCTCGCGCGGCCGTAGGCGTCCACGAGCTCCTCGGCCATCGTCACGGTGAACGCGTTCAGCTGCGCGGGACGGTCGAGGGTCAGCGTGAGGATCCCCTCCTCGACCTGCCAGTCCAGGGTGTCGTACTCGCTCACGGTCATCCGTTCCTCAGTCCGGAGGGGGTGCACAGGCTCTTCGGGATCTGGGCGGTCTTGTCCTCGGCGATGAGCCGGAACAGCTGCTTGGAGCGCTCCGGGTCCCAGTGCACGGCCAGGTCGCTGATCGGCACGCCGCAGGTGAGGCCGTTCTTGCCGCTCACGTGGGTCATCGCCCAGGCGAACCGGGCGGTCGCGAGCATCCCCGTGTGCTTGCCGACCCGCAGGGACTGCGCGGCGGCCATCGCCACCCGGTAGTAACGCACGGGGTTGAGCACCGTCCAGGGGGACACCGCCTTGTTGCCCACCGCGCTCACCACCTCGCGCTGATGGCGGGCCCGGTCGATGTCGCCGAGGGACGACACGTGCCGCGAGCGCGCGTAGGCCAGAGCGGTCTTGCCGCCGACGTGCTGGCAGCCCTTCTTCACGTCGAGGTTGGCGAGCTTGTCCTTCATCGCGGTCTTCGGGCAGATCCGGATGCCGCCGACGGCGTCGACCACGTCGACGAAGCCGGCGAAGCCGATCTCCACGTAGTCGTCGATGCGGATCCCCGTGTCCTGCTCGAGGGTCTTGATCAAGAGCTTCGGGCCGCCGTACGCGAACGCGGCGTTGACCTTGGTGGTGCCGTGCCCGGGGATGGCGACCAGCGAGTCCCGCGGGATCGACATGAGCAGGTTCGGCCCGGCCCCGGTGTGCAGCAGCATGATGGTGTCGGTGCGGCGGCCCTCGCCCTTGCCGGTGCCGTACTGCAGCTCCTGCCGACGGGTCAGCCCTGCACGGCTGTCGCTGCCGACCAGCAGGTACGTCGTACCCGGCTGCTCGGGCGGCCGGCCGGCAGGGTTGTCCGGCGCCTTCGCGATGTGCGCCCAGGCGAACAAGGGGACCGCGACCAGGAAGGCGAGCCAGGCCAGCGCCAGCACGCCGACCCAGCGCAGCGGGTGGCGTTGCCGCGACGACGGGGGAGCCGGCGGGGGCGCGGGGCGACGGTCGCGCGGCCGGCTCGGCGCAGAGCCCCGCTCCCCGCGACCGCCGGGGGGTGGCGGCGCCTGGTGAGGGCGGCCCATCGTGGGGAGGACTCGCGTCGGTTCCGGGTCCGTCGGCCGGGAGGAGGGGGACTCGGAGGACCCGCCGCCGACGCCCTTGCGCTCGGTGCCGTACAGCCAGTCGTAGTCCGGTTCCTCGTCCTTCGGACGCTCTGCCATGGCGCAGACGGTACCTTGCGACCGGAACAGCCCCCGGCGTGCCGTCCACGGTGTGAAGCATGTGGCTGGTGATACTGGAGCGTCCCTCGCCGTCCCGGATGCCCCGAAAGGCCGCCCATGCCTCCTGTCACGACCGTTCCCCGGCGCGGCGACGAGGGCCGGGCGCTCGCCGGGGTCCGGTTCCGGCGAGCGCTGACGCTGCTGCTGATGACCCTGCTCGTCCCCGGGTCGGCCCAGCTGGTGGCGGGCAGCAAGCGGCTCGGGCGCGCAGCGATCCGCGTGTGGCTCGCGCTGGTCGGGCTGCTGGTGCTGACGTTGCTGGTGGCGCTGGCGCACCGCGGGTTCGCCTACTGGCTGGTCAGCAGCACGTTCGTCCTCGAGGTCGTCCGGCTGGTGCTGTGCGCGGTCGCGGTGGGGTGGGCGGTGCTGTTCCTCGACGCGTGGCGGCTCGGCCAGCCGCTCGAGCTGCGGCAGAAGCAGCGCCTCGCGATGGTCGGCCTGAACGGACTGCTCTGCTTCTCGGTCGCCGGCTCGCTGCTGTTCGCCTCCCACCTGGTGGCGGTGCAACGCGGCTTCGTGAGCGCCATGTTCGGTGACGGGGTGGCCACCGCCGCGCACCACGGGCGCTACAACGTGCTGCTCCTCGGGGGCGACTCCGGCAAGGACCGCTGGGGCCTGCGCCCCGACAGCCTCACCGTGGCCAGCATCGACCAGGACACCGGCCGCACGATCCTGTTCGGCCTCCCGCGCAACATGTTGAACTTCCCCTTCGCCAAGGGCTCGGTGATGGCCGAGCAGTTCCCCCACGGCTACGACTGCGGTTCCGAGTGCGAGCTCAACAGCCTCGCGACGTGGGCGCTGGACAACAAGGAGCTGTTCAAGGGCTACGCCGACCCCGGCGTCGAGGCCACCATCGAAGGTGTCGAGGGCATCACCGGGCTGAAGATCAACTACTACGCGATGGTCAACCTCCAGGGCTTCCGCAGCCTGGTCGAGGCCGTCGGCGGGCTGACCCTGAACGTGCGCGACCGGATCCCGATCGGCGGGGTCGGCGGGCCGATCACCGGCTACCTCGAACCCGGCGTCCAGCGGCTCAACGGTTTCCAGACCCTGTGGTTCGCCCGCTCCCGGGAGAGCGCCGACGACTACTCGCGGATGGCCCGCCAGAAGTGCGTGATGAACGCCATGCTCCAGCAGCTGTCCCCGAAGACCGTCGTCACCAAGTTCCAGCAGATCGCCAAGGCCAGCGAGCAGCTGGTGACCACGGACCTGCCCGCCTCGCAGCTGGGCACCTTCGCCGAGCTCGCCATGAAGGCGCGCAGCCAGCCGGTGAGCACGGTCTCGTTCGTGCCGCCGGCCATCAACACCAGCCAGCCCGACATCCCCAAGATCCGTCGGATGATCAGCCGCGCGATCACGAAGTCCGAGGCCAAGCCGGCGCAGACGCACCCGCGCAAGCACCGCGCCGAGGGCTTCTCGACGAAGAAGGCGCCCACCGGCGCCACCGTCGGCGGGTCCCTGGGCAACCTGCAGCAGGGTTACGCCGCCAACGAGGCGGCAAACCTCTCCTCGGCGTGCTGAGCCTCGTTGAGTAGGGTCGCCCGGGTGAGTGCCCGGGTCGTCGCGGTGGTGGTGACGTGGAACCGTCGCGACCTGCTCCAGGAGTCGCTGGCGGGTCTGCGCGCACAGTCCCTGCCGCCGGCGGCGATCGTGGTGGTCGACAACGCCTCCAGCGACGGTACGGCGGACCTGCTGGCCGGCGAGCCCGGCCTCGACGTGGTCCGCCTGAGCAGCAACACCGGCGGCGCCGGCGGTTTCGCGGCCGGGATGGAGCGCGCGCTGCTCCACGACCCCGACCTGCTGTGGCTGCTCGACGACGACACCGTGCCCACGGCCGGCGCGGCCGAGCGCCTGGTGCGGGCGTGGGAGCAGTACGCGCACCCCGCCGGCGAGCACCGCCCCGCCGTCCTGGCCAGCCGGGTGGTGTGGACCGACGGCCGGGACCATCCGATGAACACCCCGCGGCGCAAGCCGGGAGCCTCCTCGCCGGAGCGGCGGGCGGCGGAGGCGGTGGGCTGCATGCCGATCCGGTCGGCGTCGTTCGTCTCGATCATGTGCGACGCCGAGGTGGTCCGCGAGCGCGGCCTGCCGGTGGCCGACTACTTCCTGTGGAACGACGACTTCGAGTACTCCACCCGCCTGCTCAGGGGCCGGCCCGGCCTCTACTGCCCGGCCAGCGTCGTGGTGCACAAGACGAAGTCGTTCGGCTCCACGGACACCGACCCGGGGGAGCGGTTCTTCTACGAGGTCCGCAACAAGGTCTGGATGTTCACCCGCAGCCCGGGCCTCACCCCTGCGGAGAAAGTGCTCTACGGCGGCTCCACGCTCCGTCGTTGGAGCCGCACGTTCTCCCGCTCGCAGGACCGGCGGACGCTCGCCCGCGGCCTGGCGCGGGGGGTGGTCGCCGGGCTGGTCCGCCGCCCGCGGGACAACGGAGCGGTGCTGGCCGCGGCCGGTTGGGCGCCGCACCCGACGGAGACCGTGGGTCCGCGCCAGCCGTTCTCGCTGCTGATCGCGACCTACGGCGGCGACGATCCCGACTTCCTGGAGGCGGCGTTCGTCTCGAGCGTGCAGGAGCAGACGCGCCGGCCCGACGAGGTGGTGCTGGTCCAAGACGGCCCCGTGCCGGACCCGCTCGCGGAGGTGATCGCACGGCTCGCCGCGGACAGCCCGGTGCCTGTCCGGCACGTCGTCTGTGCGGCCAACGTCGGGTTGGGTCCCGCCCTGGACCGCGGCCTGGCGGCGTGCTCGCACGAGATCGTGGCCCGCATGGACGCCGACGACCTCAGCCTGCCGCACCGGTTCGCCCGGCAAGTGCCCGTGGTGGAGGCCGGCGCGGACATCGTCGGCAGCGGGCTGCTGGAGTTCGGCACCTCGGTGGACGACATCGTGGGACGCCGAACACCCCCCACGGACCCCGCGGAGATCCGCCGGGTGATCCGCTTCCGCGACCCGTTCAACCACCCCACGGTGGTCTACCGCAAGAGCGCGGTGCTCGCCGCCGGCGGCTACACCGACATGGCGCTGATGGAGGACTACCTGCTGTTCAGCCGCATGGTGCAGGCCGGGGCCCGGCCGGCGAACCTGCCCGAGCCCCTGGTCTGCTACCGGGTGGGGGCGGGCGCCTACGCGCGTCGCGGCGGACGTCGGCTGCTGCGCTCCGAGCTCGCGCTCCAGCGGCGCTTCCGGCAGTTGGGGATCACCACCCGCGGGCAGTACGTCCGCAACGTCGTCGTCCGCGGCGGCTACCGCCTGGTGCCGGAGGCTCTGCGGCGTGTGGCCTACCGCTCACTCATCGCGAACCGGGGCGCAGGGAATCGGCCGTGAACGGCCAAGTCGTTAGACTTTCGCGAACCCCATTCCAGGAGTTGTGTTGAACGCTGACCTCGTAGTCGTCGGTTCCGGATTCTTCGGGCTGACGATCGCCGAACGCTGTGCCGGCGAGCTCGGGCTCAAGGTGCTCGTGCTCGAGCGTCGTCCCCACCTCGGCGGCAACGCCTACAGCGAGCTCGACCCGGAGACCGGGATCGAGGTGCACGTGTACGGCGCGCACCTGTTCCACACCTCGAACAAGCGGGTGTGGGACTACGTCAACCGGTTCACCGAGTTCACCGGCTACCAGCACCGGGTCTACAGCAACCACAACGGGCAGGTGTACCCGCTGCCGATCAACCTCGGCACCATCAACCAGTTCTTCGACGCCGCCTACTCGCCCGACGAGGCGCGGGCGTTGATCCGGCAGCAGGCGGCCGAGCTCGGCGACAAGGAGCCGGAGAACTTCGTCGAGAAGGGGATCTCCCTGATCGGCCGACCGCTCTACGAGGCCTTCATCGCCCACTACACCGCCAAGCAGTGGCAGACCGAGCCCTCGATGCTGTCGGCGGACATCATCAGCCGGCTGCCGGTGCGCTACACCTACGACAACCGCTACTTCAACGACACCTACGAGGGCCTTCCCGTCGACGGCTACACGGCGTGGCTGCAGCGGATGGCCGACCACCCGAACATCGAGGTGCGGCTGGGCACCGACTTCTTCGACGTGGCCGAGGAGTACCGCGGCAGGGTCCCGATCGTCTACACCGGCCCCGTCGACGCCTACTTCGGCTACCGCGAGGGGCGGCTGTCCTGGCGCACGCTGGACTTCGAGCGCGAGGTCAGGCCGACCGGCGACTTCCAGGGCACCTCGGTGATGAACTACCCCGACGCGGACGTGCCGTTCACCCGGATCCACGAGTTCCGGCACTTCCACCCCGAGCGCGACTACCCCTCGGACAAGACCGTGATCATGCGCGAGTACAGCCGCTTCGCCGAGGAGGGCGACGAGCCGTACTACCCGGTGAACACCGCCGAGGACCGCGAGAAGCTGCTGAAGTACCGCGACCTGGCCAGGAAGGAACCCATGGTCCTCTTCGGTGGCCGCCTCGGCACCTACAAGTACCTCGACATGCACATGGCCATCGGCTCGGCGCTGTCCATGTTCGACAACTTGCTTCGCCCCCACTTCGAGGGCGGCAGCGCGCTGCACAGCGGAGGTATCGACGAGTGAGCACCGTGACCCGGGTCCTGCAGCGGGTGGTGCTGCCGACCTCCCGCGACACCGACGTGCTCCCGCTGTACGTCGACCCCGACCGCGCCCAGCTCGACGTGAACACCATCGGCATGACCGCCAAGCAGCGCGGCCGGATCCCTCCGGCGTCGCCCAACGCCGAGGCGGAGCCGGACCCGCACGCGGTCCTGGGCCGCCGGCGCTACCGCATGGAGGCCTCGGAGCGGATCTCGTTCGGCACCTACTTCAACGCCTTCGCGGCCAGCTACTGGCGCCGCTGGACGGTGGTCACCGACGTCACGCTGCGGCTCCGGCTGACCGGCCAGGGGGCCACGGTGATCGTGTACCGGTCCATGCCCGACGGCCGGGCGCAGCGGGTCGACGACGCGACGGTGACCGGCGAGGACACCGAGGAGTTCGCCTTCGAGCTGTCGCTGGCGAGCTTCGCCGACGGTGGCTGGTACTGGTTCGACCTCATCGCCGGCCCCTCCGAGGCGGTCCTCGAGGAGGCGGACTGGGTGGCGGAGGTGCCGGCCGACCGCGCCGAGCCGGGCTCGCTCAGCATCGGCATCACCACCATGAACCGTCCCGACTTCTGTGCGGACCTGCTGACCCAGATCGGTACTGACGCGGGGGTGCAGGCGGTGCTGGACGAGGTGATCGTCGCGGAGCAGGGCACCCGGAAGGTCGCCGACTCTCCCCGGTTCGCCGCTGCGGACTCCGCGCTGGGCGACAAGCTGCGCGTCATCGAGCAGGGCAACCTCGGCGGCTCCGGTGGCTACGCACGCTCGCAGCTGGAGACGCTGGAGGCCGGTCGGTCGACGTACATGATGTGCATGGACGACGACGTGGTCTGCGAGCCGGAGAGCATCGTGCGCGCGGTGACCTTCGCGGACCTGTGCCGTCGCCCGACGATCGTCGGCGGCCACATGTTCAGCCTGTTCGCCAAGTCGCGGCTGCACAGCTTCGGCGAGATCGTCGACCGCTACAGGTTCTGGTGGATGTCGCCGCCGACGGTCAACACCGACTGGGACTTCGGCGAGCGCAACCTGCGCTCCTCGCGGTGGCTGCACCGGCGCATCGACGTGGACTACAACGGCTGGTTCATGTGCCTGATCCCCACCGAGGTGCTGCGCAGCGTGGGCCTCAGCCTGCCGCTGTTCATCAAGTGGGACGACTCCGAGTACGGCGTCCGCGCCGGTGCGGCCGGCTTCCCGACCGTCACGCTGCCGGGGGCGGCGGTGTGGCACGTGCCGTGGACGGACAAGAACGACGCGCTGGACTGGCAGTCCTACTTCCACCAGCGCAACCGCTTCATCGCCGCGCTGCTGCACTCGCCCTACGAGCGCGGCGGCCGCATGGTGCGCGAGAGCTTCAACCACCAGGTCAAGCACCTGTTCGCACTCCAGTACTCCACCGCGGAGCTGCGCCACCGCGCCCTCGAGGACGTGCTCGCGGGGCCGGAGCGTCTGCACGAGGAGCTCGGCACCAAGCTCCCGGAGCTGCGCGAGCTGCGGTCGCACTACCCGGACGCCCAGGCAGAGGCCGATCCGGATGCCTTCCCGCCGGCGAAGCGCGAGAAGCCGCCGAAGCGCGGCCAGGACCCCACCCTCCCGAAGGGACGGGTGGGCCAGCTGGTCACCGCCGCGGTGAGTGCCGTCCGGCAGGCGCGGCCGCCCCGCCCGCTGTCGAAGGCCTTCCCGGAGGCGCGGCTGGCCGCGATGGACGCGAAGTGGTGGATGATCGCGCAGTTCGACTCCGTCGTGGTCTCCATGCCCGACGGCACGTCGGCGAGCTGGTACCACCGTGATCGAGGCGAGTTCAAGGACCTGCTGGCCCGCACGGTGGAGATCCACCAGCGGCTCTACCGCGAGTGGCCCGAGCTGGCGCGGCGCTACCGCGAGGCCCTGCCGGACCTGGTCTCGCCCGAGCAGTGGAGCACGACGTTCGAGGCCACCAACGGGAGCAGACGGACATGAGGGGTGGAGTGACCGCCTCCGACGAGCGGGACCTCCCGCTCGGGGAGCCGTCACCGCCCGCGCCCGGACTGCGGCGCGCGGGCGCGCGCCTGCCGGTGGACGAGTACACCCGGCGGCTGTGGGAGCGACGCTGGTTCATCGAGGCCTACGCGAGCGCCTCGAACGCCGCCGGTTACGAGCGCAGCTTCATCGGTCAGTACTGGCAGCTGCTGACACCGCTGCTCAACATCGGTGTGTACTTCGTGATCTTCGGGCTGCTGCTGCACACGAGCAAGGGGGTCCCCAACTTCATCGGCTACCTGACCGTCGGTGTGTTCGTGTTCAACTTCCTGTCGACGTCGATGGTGGCCGGATCCAAGGCGATCACCGGCAACTCCGGCCTCGTTCGGGCGTTGCAGTTCCCCCGCGCGGTGCTGCCGATCGCGACCACCTTGCGGGCGTTCCTGCAGCTGCTGAACTCCCTGATCGTGATGATCCCGATCCTGCTCCTCACCGGCGAGCCGATCACCTGGCACTGGCTGCTGCTCATCCCGACCCTGGTGCTGGCCTCGATGTTCTCGCTGAGCCTCGCCTTCGTCACCGCCCGCATCGGTGCGCTGGTCCCGGACACGACGCAGCTGCTGCCCTTCGTGTCGCGGGTCTGGACCTACGCCTCAGGCGTGATGTTCAACATGCAGGCGTACACCCAGGGTCACACCGGGGCACTGACGATCATCTTCGAGCTGAACCCGGGCTACATCTACCTGGAGCTGGCGCGCAGCTCGATGCTCGTGGGGAGCACGGTCCCGTCCACGACCTGGCTCTTCGGTGTGCTGTGGGCCGTGGTGCCGCTCGCGGCGAGCTACCTCTACTTCTGGCGTGGCGAGGAGGGGTACGGCAATGTCTGACTCCCGTGCCCCTTCGGAGACCGTGCCGGAGCAGGCCCCCGACACGACTCCGGAGAAGGCCTCCGACAAGGCCCCGGACAAGGCACCCGAGGCGGCTCCGAGGAAGGCGAAGAAGGCACCCGTGCCCACCGTGGTCGTCGACGACCTCCACCTGCACTACCGGATCGTCGGCAAGCGGTCGGGCGGAGCCGCCGGCGCGGTCCGCCGCATGCTGCTGCGCGCGGAGCGGCCCGGCGAGCGCTCGGTGCACGCCGTCCGTGGGGTCAGCTTCACCACCTACCGCGGCGAGGCGGTCGGGCTGATCGGGCCGAACGGGTCGGGCAAGTCCACCCTGCTCCGAGCCATCGCCGGTCTGATGGCGCCGTCGCAGGGCGCCGTCTGGACGCGCGGCCAGGCCTCCCTGCTGGGCGTGTCCGCGGCGATGATGAAAGAGATGTCCGGCGACCAGAACATCCTGCTCGGCTGCCTGGCGCTCGGGATGACCCCGGACGAGATCGCGGAGAAGTACGACTCGATCTGTGCCTTCGCCGGCATCGGGGACGCCGTGCACCTGCCGATGAGCACCTACTCGTCCGGGATGGGAGCCCGGCTGCGATTCGCCATCGCCGCCGCCCGCGCCCCCGACATCCTGCTCATCGACGAGGCGCTCGCGACCGGCGACGCCGAGTTCCGCCGCCGTAGCGAGGCGCGGATCGCCGAGCTGCGCGAGCGGGCCGGCACCGTGTTCCTCGTCAGTCACGGGCTCGGCATCATCCGCAAGACCTGCGACCGTGCGATCTGGCTCGAGGACGGAAAGATCGTCGTGGACGGCGAGGCCTCTGCCGTGGTCGACGCCTACGAGAACCGCCATGACCCCGACGCGGTCGCCGAGCGCATCGCAGCCATCAAAGACCCTGGAGGAGAGGCGAATGGCTTCGCCGACGAAAGTGCCACCTGAGCCAGGGGTGCCGAGCGGCCTGACCAGGCTGACCACGCTGGAGCAGCGGGTCAGGCGGCAGGCCCGCGCCGGGGCCTTCAAGCGAAGGGCCATGCTCCGAGGGGTCAAGCGCTGGGGGCGTCGCCTGCTGGTGGCGGCCGCCGCCCTTGCCCTGCTCGTGGTGCTGCTGCTGGTGGCGAACCGCATCGCCACCTCCGCACTGTGGTTCGACTCGGTGCAAGCCGGCTCGGTCTACGCCACGCTCATCAAGGCGCGGGTCCTGCTGTTCGCGGTGTTCGCCGTCATCGGCGGGCTCGTCGGCGGTCTGACCTTCCTCGCGCTTGTGCGCATCAGACCTCGGCTGCCGGTCTCCTCCGACGACGACACCCTCCGGTGGATGTTCCGCAAGTACGAGCCTCGGGTGCGGTGGCTCCTCCTCGTCGTGGCGGTCGTGGTGCCGGCGGTGCTCGTGGGCACCGCCGCGGCGTCGGGCACCCAGACGTTCCTGCTCTGGCAGCACGCGGTGCCCTGGGGCGCAACCGACCCGCACTACCACAAGGACCTCTCGTTCTTCGTCGAGATCCTGCCGTTCCGGCTGCTGGTGGTGAGCCTGCTCTCGCAGGCGCTCTCCTACGGGCTCTGGATCGCGCTCATCGGTGGCTACTGGTACGGCGGGTGGCGGCTGCGCCGCGGCGGGCGCAAGATCGCCCGCGGGATGACCCGCCTGATCTCGGTCGTCGCGGCCGCCTACCTCGTCCTTGTGGGCGCACACTACTGGCTGGCCAACTACACGCTCACGACCTCGCAGCGCGGGCCGGTGACCGGGCTGGGCTACACCGACGAGCACGCCGCACTGGTGACCAGCGACATCATGACCGTGGTCGCCCTGGTGGGGGCGCTCGTGCTGGCCGTCAACGCGGTCCGCGCCAGCCGCCTGCGCGTGCTCGCCGGCGTCGCGGTCCTGGTGGTCCTCGCCGCGGCGGTGATCGGCTCCGGGGTGCCGGCCCTGGTCTACCGCCTCCGCGAGGCGCCCAGCGCGGCCAAGCTCGACCTCCCCGAGATCGCCCACAACCAGAGGGCCACGCTCGCGGCCTTCGGTCTCGCGGGGGACGTCACGACCAAGCCGTTCGACACGTCCTCGACCGTGGACGCCGCCGCCGCGTCGCGCCTGGCGCGCACGACCGCGCAGATCCCGGTGATCGACCCGAACATCATCTCGCCGACCTTCAACGCCCAGCAGCAGCTCCAGGCGTACTACCGCTTCAAGAAGACCCTGGACGTCGGTCGCTACGACCTCAGCGGGCAGTCCCGGGACGTCGTGCTGGCGGCCCGTGAGCTGAGGCCCAACGGGATCCCCCACGCGAGCTGGCTCAAGAACCATCTCGTCTACACGCACGGCTACGGCGTGGTTGCTGCGCCGACGGACGTGGTGAACCCGAAGACGCAGAGCCCGAAGTACCTCGACGGCGGCATCCCCCCCGAGCAGCAGATCCCCGTGCAGCGCCCCCAGGTCTACTTCGGCCAGGCCTTCGCGGGCTCGTCGTACTCGATCGTGGGCCAGCCCGCCGGCAGTCGGCGGAACCTGGAGTTCGACCACCCCGGCAGCGCGGCGTCCCCCGCGGGCTACACGACCTATCGCGGCAACGGTGGCATCCCGATCGGGTCGACGTTGCGCAGGTTGATGTTCGCCGTCTCGATGGGCGACCCGAACATCCTCTTCAGCTCCGAGGTCAACAGCGCCTCGCAGCTGCTCACCGTGCGCGCCCCGCGTGCCCGCGTCGCCAAGGTGGCCCCGTGGCTGACCCTGGACGGGGACGTCTACCCGGCGGTCGTGGCCGGCCAGATCAAGTGGGTCGTCGACGGCTACACGACGTCGGCGAGGTACCCGAACTCACAGCTGGTCAACCTCCGGTCGGCCACCCGCACGACACTCACCGACCACGGGTCCTCGGTCGCCCAGGCGAACCGCCAGGTCAACTACGTGCACAACTCGGTGAAGGCCGTCGTCGACGCCTACACCGGCAAGGTCTCGCTCTACGAGTGGAACCAGCGCAACGAGCCCGATCCGCTGCTCAAGGCGTGGGAGTCGGCCTTCCCCGGCCTCGTCCAGCCGCAGTCGCAGATCCCCTCGGCGCTGCTGCCGCAGCTGCGCTACCCCACGGACCTGTTCAACCTGCAGCGGACGCTGTTGACGAAGTACCTCGTCAAGCGCCCGGCGCAGTTCTACAGCGGGGACGACTTCTGGGCCGTGCCCAACGACCCGACGGTCGGCAAGGGGAGCCTCTCCGGTCAGCACACGTCGAAGTCCCCGATGCCGTCGAACTACGTCTCCTTGTCCGCCGACGGGTTCGGCGCGCCGCGGTTCTCGCTGTCCAGTCCGCTGGTGACCCTCAACGGACGGCAGCTCGCGGCCTTCGTCTCCGTGAACGCGGAGCCCGGACCCGACTACGGAAGGTTCACCGTGCTGAAGTTCCCGGCCGGGACCGCCGGTGGCGAGTCGCCGGTGCAGGTGGAGAACGACATCGAGTCCGACACCTCGATCACCGAGGCGCTCACCCTGCAGCGCGGCGGCAACTCGCGGGTGGTGCTGGGCAGCCTCCAGGCGGTCCCGGTGGGCGGCCGCCTGCTGTACGTCGAGCCGGTCTACACCCGCTCGGCCAGCAGCACGTCGTTCCCCGTCCTGCGCCACGTCATCGCGCTGTACGACAACGGGGACCCGTCGTTCGAGAACACGCTCGCTGCGGCCGTGGACCGGGCCATCGCCTCGGGGGTCGGGTCCGGCTGAGAACTACAGACCTGTAGTTCTCCCGAACGCCTTGTGCGCGGCTGTGGGCGCTGTGACAGTTGGTGCCGATGTGACACTGACCGTCAGGGGGCCACACATGGAGCACGCACCGCGACGAGGGGCCGGCCGCGGCGGCTACGTGGTGCTCTGCCAGCAGCTGCTCGCGCTCGGCGCCGTCCTGGTCCTGCTCGCGCCGGCCACCGCGGTCGTCACGCTCGACATCGTCGCCCCGCCGCACCCGCGGGTGGTCGCCGACCATCCGCGCCGGTGAGTCAGGCGCGCAGCTGCGCGGTCGCTCGCTCGGCCTCGGCCTTGCGCTCCCAGCCGTCGGCGTCGGGATTGCGCACCCAGACCGTCCCCGCCTGGTGCACCAGCGGGGTGAGCACGGTGCGCAGCCCGTCGCGACTCACCGGGTTGACGTCGGTGAGCAGGCGTCCCCGTGCCGCCACCAGGTCGTCCGCGGCGGCCGCGGCGAGCACGGCCGCCTGGGTGTCCTCACCCGCCCATGCGAGGTCGTCGGGGTCCGGAGGGTCGTAGGCGGCGAAGGCGTCGGGCTGGGCGAGCACCACGGCCCCGTAGTCGACGACGCCCTCGGGAAGCGGCCCGGTGAAGCGACCCCCGAGCGGGCGCAACGACAGGGCGACCACCGTGCCGGGCGCGGAACGCGCGGCGTACCGCTCGACGCCCTCCGGACCGCAGACGACGAGATCGGCGTCGGCGGCGACGTCCGCATCGTCGGTGACCTGTGCCCCCAGGGACCAGGCGGCGCCCAGCCACACCGCGCCGAGCCAGTGCGTGGGCAGGTCGACCAGCAGGAGGGACCCGCGCTCGACGTCGAGCTCGTCCTGGCAGAGCCCGGCGGTCTTGGCGACCCAGTTCGCGAACGTGACCACGGAGAGCTCCACCCGTTCGCCGGTCGCGTCGTCGTAGAAGGTGACCAACGGGCGGGAGGCGTCGGCACGGACGGCGCTCTCGAGCAGCGCCGGGAACGTGGAGGGCGTCGAGGTGGCCATGCCGCGCACTCTACGGACTGGCATCATGCCCCCATGACCGACCAGCCCCATCACCGTCAGGCCGTGATCGTCGCCGGAGGGTTCGGGACCCGCATGCTGCCGCTGACCGAACGCCACCCCAAGCACCTGCTGGAGGTCGGCGGTGTGCCGTTCCTCGAGCACCAGATCGGCCGGCTCGCCGAGGCAGGAGTCGAGCACGTGGTGCTGGCCACCTCCTACCGTGCGGAGCTCTTCGAGCCCGTGCTCGGCGACGGCAGTCGATGGGGGATCCGGCTGACCTACGTCCAGGAGCAGGAGCCGCTCGGCACCGCCGGCGCCATCCGCAACGTGGCCGGCGCGCTCGGGAACGACCCGGAAGGCGCGGTCGTGATCCTCAACGGCGACATCTTGACCGGGCACGACCTGCGCGCCCAGCTCCGGGACTTCGAGACCCCCCGCGACGGCTGCCAGGTGGACGTCTCGCTGCACCTGGTGACCGTCGAGGACCCCCGCGCGTTCGGCTGCGTCCCCACCGACGAGCAGGGCCGGGTGACCGGCTTCCTGGAGAAGAGCGAGCAGCCGGTGACCAACCAGGTCAACGCCGGCTGCTACGTGTTCCGACGGCGCGTCGTCGACCGCATCCCGTCCGGCCGGGCGGTATCGGTGGAGCACGAGACGTTCCCGGCGCTCATCGACGACGGCGCCGTCGTGGTCGGGTACGTCGAGGACGCGTACTGGCGTGACGTGGGCAACCCGAGCGCGCTCGCGGCCGCCTCCCGCGACCTGGTGCTCGGCGTGGCGCACAGCCCCGCCTACCGCCATGCGCCGGCCGAGGCGCTGGTCGACCCGGCCGCGCGGGTCGACCCGACCGCGCGCATCGACGGTGGCTCCACCGTGCTCGCGGGGGCCGACGTGGGCGGCGGCGCGGTGGTCAGCGGCAGCATCGTGATGCGCGGGGCGCGCATCGGCGCGCGCGCGGTCGTGACCGACTCCGTCATCGGGCCCGGTGCCGAGGTGGGTGCCGAGGCGCGGCTGGAGGACGTCGCCCTCGGCGACGACGCGGCCGTGGCCCCCGGCGCTCGGCTCGAGCACGGGCTGCGCGTGGAGTGCGGGGCCCGTCGCTGAGGGCTCTCGCCTACATCGACTGCGGCTCGGGTGAGTTCGTGTAGGGCCAGTCCTTCACGAACTGCTGCACGACCGCCCCGCTGGGCTTCGCGCAGTACCTCCATACGCCTTCCTGCTTCGAACGGTCGGTCGGGTCGTTGCCTGCGGCCCAGTGCGTGAGCGCGACGTGGGCACCGCCGGGGAACGGCTTGCCGTCCTTGCTCGTCCACGGCACCGCGATGAACTTGTCGGTGAGCTTCCGGCCCTCGAACTTCGACGAGATCGCCTTGACCACCGCGAGCTCGTCGGGGTTCCTCGCCACCGTCTCGTCGTACCACAGGAGGTTGTAGCCGTGCTCCAGGTTGTGCACGAGGTACTCCACCCTCGGCCGGTCCTGCACGGAGTAGAACTTGCGGCCGAAGGGCGCCGGCTGCGGGTAGTGCGCACCGAAGGCGGGCGGTGCATCGGGGTAGAAGATGTCGGTGCCCACCGGTTTGTGGTCCTGGTTGCCGTTGGCCGGCTTGGTCACGAGGGCCTGGCAGCCCGCCTTGCCCTCAGGGACGCCGATCGTGGTGAGAGCACCGTTGGTCTCCTGTCGCTGCCGCAGCAGCGGGTAGGCCCCCGCCGCGATGATCAGTCCGCCGACCACCACGCTCACGCCGACCACCGCGAAGGTGCGCCGACGCTCGGACCGTTGCTGCTCGCGCCGCATCTGCTCGACGACGGCCCGGCGACCCTTGCCCTTGCTCGACTTCCCCATGGTGGCGGAGTCTACGAAGTCGGTCGAACCAGCGTGAGCACGTGCGTCGTGGTGGCGGCCTCGGCCACCGTCCAGCCGCACGCGAACGCGGCGGCTGCCAGACGCCCCGCCAGCCGCCCCGCGCGCCACGCGTCCGGTCCGGAGACGTCCACCTGCACCTCGTCGTCGTGGCGGGTCACCGCGCAGCCGGCGGCCAGGGGCACGAGCGCGGACACCAGCTCCTCGGGCGCCGCAGGTCGCCCGAAGCCACGCAGGTCCGCCGGATCGCCGAGGAGCGCCCGGAGCGCCGCCTCACGGGCCCCGAGCCCGAACAGGTCGGCGGTCTCCTCGCGCACGAGGACGACGGCCCCGGGGCCGTGCTCGCCCACCGGAAGGACGAGGTCGCCGAGGCCGCGCACCACCGCGGCCGGGCGACGCCCCAGCTTGCCCTTGACGAGGTCGGCGGCCGCGGCCAGCTCGTCGGCCACCGCCGGGGCGGTCACCGCCAGCTCGTTGCCGTAGTCGTCGAGGCGGCCGGCGAGGTCGTGCAGGGGCTCGAGCCCGGCGGCACCGATGGCAAGGTCCGTCTGCCCGTGCCGCCAGGCCCGCCCGGCGGTGTCGGTGACCACGACCGCGACGTTCCGGCCGGTGAGGTCGTGCAGACGCTCGCGGATCCTGCGCGCCGACCCGTCGGGGTCCCGCGGCAGCAGCACCACCGTGCCGGGGCGGACGTTGGAGGCGTCCACACCCGCGGCGGCCATCACCAGGCCGTGCCGGGTGCGCACGATCGCGGTCTCGCCACGCACGGCGACCACGCGGTCGGTCTCCTGCGCGACCGCGGCCCGGCGGTCGCTCTCGACGACCCGCCCCTCGCTCTTGCTCACCACCTTGCTGGTGACCACCAGGACGTCGCCGTCGGCGAGGTCGGCGCCCGCCCCCAGCAGGCCGGCGAGGTCGTCGCCGGGATGCACCTCGCCGACGCCGTCGACAGGCAGCACCGTCAACGGTCCCGACCGGCCCACCGCGCTCATCCGCGCGCCAGGTCGAGGGCCGCGGCCGCCATCGCAGCGGTGGCCTCCACGTCGGTCATCATCAGCGGCACGGCCCGGCAGGAGATGCCGGCGGCCTGCACGCGCGCCACCTCGCCGCCGTCGGCGGTGTCGACCAGCCAACCGTCGAGCACCCCGCCGGCGGTCCGGGCTCCGTAGTACTCCGCGACGGCGCCGGCCGACACCTCGGCTCCCACCGCCTGCAGCAGCTGGGCCGCCATGCCCCGCACGTGCTGCCCGGCGACGATGGGGGAGAGGCCGACCACCGGCGCGCTCGTCCGCCGCAGCGCGTCGCGCACCCCGGGGACGCCCAGGATGGTGCCCACCGAAACCACGGGGTTCGACGGCGGCACGAGCACCAGGTCCGCCTCCGCGATCGCCTCCAGCACCCCCGGCGCCGGGGCCGCCTTGTCGAGCCCCACGGGGACCACCGCGCGCGCGGGCACCGAGGCGCCGAGTCGCACCCAGTACTCCTGGAAGTGCACCGCCCGCTGTCCCGACGGCTGGCTGTCGTCGTCGATCACGATGTGGGTCTCCACGCGGTCGTCGCTCATCGGTAGCAGCCGCACGCCGGGCTCCCAGCGTCGGCAGAGCGCCGCGGTCACCGCCGAGAGCGGGTAGCCGGCCGCCAGCATCTCGGTGCGCACCAGGTGCGTGGCCAGGTCCCGGTCGCCGAGGCCGAACCAGGTGGGCTCCACGCCGTAGGCGGCGAGCTCCTCCTTGGCGTGCCAGGTCTCGCCGGTGCGGCCCCATCCGCGCTCGGCGTCGATGCCGCCACCCAACGTGTACATCACCGTGTCGAGGTCGGGGCAGACCTTGAGGCCGTGCAGCCACAGGTCGTCGGCGGTGTTGGCCACCACCGTGACCTCGGGAGCCGATGCCGAGCGTCCGGCGAGATGCAGGAGCCCCTGCAGGAAACGGGCGCCGCCCACGCCTCCGGAGAGGACGGTCACGGTGGGAAAAGGCGTGGTCATGGGGGGTTCCTTACGCGCTATGGCCCGGTCGGGTCAACTTCCCGGGCGTGTCGGTGCTATAGCAGATCCGGGCTTGACTTCCCTGGTACGACAGACGTGTAATTCCAGAAGTGTTGTTCGTTTTGCTCACACGGTGGCCTCGACGGCACTACGGTGAGGGACAGTGCTTACATCATGGGGATTCGCAAGGATCTCACGGGTCGGAAGGGCGGAAGACCGTGCGAGAGCTTTACCTGCTCGACGGAGACGCCGAGGAGCTGGGTTGGCAGGAGCGCGCCCTGTGCGCGCAGACCGACCCCGAGGCGTTCTTTCCGGAAAAGGGCGGCTCCACAAGAGAAGCCAAGCGAGTGTGCCTGTCCTGCGACGTGCGCGCCGAGTGCCTGGAGTACGCACTCGCCCACGACGAGAGGTTCGGCATCTGGGGCGGGCTCTCGGAGCGCGAGCGGCGCAAGCTGAAGAAGCGCGCCGTCTGAAGGTCTAGCCGGCCGCGGGTGTCGTGCCCGGGGCCGTCTAGGGTGGGGCGCCGTGACGACAACGGTGACGGCGCTGCTGGTCAGCCACGACGGGGCGCGCTGGTTGCCGGCGGTCCTCGACGGCCTGGCCGCTCAGACGCGGCGGCCCGACCACGTCGTCGCGGTCGACACCGGCTCCGGTGACGGCACCCCTGACCTGCTCCGGGCGCGGCTCGGCAGTGACGCGGTCCACGAGGCGTCCGTGGGCTCGTCGTACGGCGCCGCGGTGGGCCTGGGCCTGGCGTCGGCGCCGGGTGACGAGGACTGGGTGTGGTTGCTCCACGACGACAGCGCGCCCGCCCCCGACGCGCTCGAGGCGCTCCTCGCCGCCGCGGCGGACAACCCCACCGTCGACGTCCTCGGCCCCAAGCTGCGCGAGTGGCCCTCCCTGCGGCGGCTTCTCGAGGTGGGCGTCACCCTCAGCGGCACCGGCCGCCGCGAGACCGGCCTCGAACGTGGCGAGTACGACCAGGGCCAGCACGACCGGACCCGGGACGTGCTCGCGGTCAACACCGCCGGGATGCTGGTGCGGCGAGGTGTCCTCGAGGAGCTCGGCTTCGACCCCCGGCTCCCCCTCTTCGGCAACGACCTCGACTTCGGCTGGCGAGCCGCCCGCGCCGGTCACCGGACCCTGGTCGTACCCGCCGCGGTGGTCTTCCACGTCGAGGCGGCCACCCGCGGCGTCCGCAAAGGCGCCGCCGCGAGCCGTCCGCACCGGGGCCAGCGCCGCGCTGCGCTCTACACGGCGCTGGCCAACTGCCGTGCCCGGGCACTGCCCTTCCAGGCCGTCCGGCTGCTGGTCGGCAGCCTGCTGCGGGCGCTGGGTTTCCTCCTCGTCCGGGCGCCGCGCGAGGCCTTCGACGAGCTCGCCGCCCTGGCGGCCGTCTACGCACGACCCGACGCCGTGGTCGTGGCGCGTCGGAGGCGGCGCCGGGCCGCGACCGTCCCGGCGTCCGAGGTGCGGCACCTGCTCGCGCCACCCTGGCTGCCCTACCGTCACGGGCTGGACTTCCTCACCGAGATGACGACGGCGCTGGCCCACCAGGCCGGTGACCTGTCCGCCGCCCGCCGCGAGCGGGCCGGCCGTCCGGCGGTGGAGACCGGACCGGTCCCGGTCGAGGCCCAGAACCTGCCGCCGGACACCGGCTGGCTGGCCCGGCAGCTGAGCAGCCCGGCCGGGGTGGTGTTCGCCGTGCTGGTCCTGGTCGCCCTGGTGGGCGTGCGCGGGCTCGTGGGGCCCGGGATGCTCTCCGGAGGCGGCCTGCTGCCCGCGCCCGGCGGTGCCGGCTCCTGGTGGAGCAGCTACCTGGAGGGCTGGCACCGCATCGGGGTGGGTTCGGCGAGCCCGGCCGCGCCGTACCTCCTCCCGCTGGCGGTGGCCGGAACCATCCTGCTGGGCAAGGCCTGGCTGGTCGTCGACGTGCTCTTCCTGCTCGCCGTGCCGCTGTCCGCGTGGGGCGGCTACCGGTTCCTGCGCCGGGTCACCGGATCGCAGCCGATGGCGCTGTGGGGCGGGGTCACCTACGGTCTGCTGCCGGTCGTCTCCGGCGCCGTCCGGGAGGGCCGGCTCGGGACCGTGGCCGCCGCGGTCCTCCTGCCGTGGGTCGCCCACGCCGCCCTGCACCTGGACCCCAGCACGCCGATGGACCGGCGGCGGCGTGCGGTCTGGCGCACGTCCCTCCTGCTCGCCCTGCTCGTCGCGTTCGTGCCCGTCGCGTGGCTCGTCGCGGCTCTCCTCACGGCGCTGACCGTGGGCGTGGGGGCGGTCGCGTCCCCGGCCGGGCGCCGGCCTGCCGGGTGGCTGCCCGTCGTGGTGCCCCTGGGGGTCGCCCTGGTGCTGCTGCTGCCCTGGTCGGCGCTGACCTGGTTCCACCTCGGGCCGGCCACGTGGCTGTTCGAGGCAGGATCGCCGGTCCCCGGCCTGGTGGATCCGCTCACCCGCCTCGACGTGGTGCTGGACCGCCCGGCTTCCCTGGGCGCCCCTGCCTGGATCTCCCTGGGGGTGCCGGTCGCGGCCGTGGCTGCGCTGCTGCGCCCGGACACCCGGCGTCCGGTGCTGGCGGCCTGGGTTGCGCTGCTGACCGGTCTGGTGGTCGTTGCGGTGCTCGCGCCGCACACCTTCTCGCTGGCGAGCGAGCCCACGACGCGCTGGCCGCTGTGGCTGGGCTTCCCACTGCTCGTGGTGGCCGGGGCGGCGATCACGGCCGCCGCGTGCGCGGGCACCGGCATCCGCCGCCGGTTGACCGGGGTGAGCTTCGGGTGGCGGCAGCCGCTGGGACTCCTGGTGGTGGCGGCGGCACTGCTCACCCCGCTGGCCGGGCTGGCCTGGTGGGCCGTGGTCGGCAACGGCGGAGCGGTGCTCGACAACCGTCCGCCGACCACGGTGCCGACGTACATGACCGACGAGGCGGCACTGCACCCGTTGCACGGCATCCTCCAGGTGCGTGGCTCCCAGCGCGGCGGCTTCACGTACCTGCTGCTGCGGTCGCCGGGGATGCGCCTCGGCGACGACTCGCTCCTTCCCCCGGCGGCCCGCCAGCAGTCGCTCACCGAGGTCGTCTCCCGGCTGGCGACCGCGCCGCGCGCGGAGGACGTGCAGGCGCTCGCCGCGCACGGGGTGAAGTTCGTCTACCTGCCCCCTCCGGCGGACCCGAAGCTGTCGGCGAACCTCGACAGCGTCAGCGGGGTCGCGCCGGCCAGTGCGCTGCAGCCCGGTGCGCAGGCGTACCAGCTGGAGGAGTCGCCCAGCGGGCGAGCGCTGCCGCCACCGGTCGGCGGCCTCCGCCCGTGGCTGCTCGCGGTCCAGGCGCTGGTCCTGGTCACGGCGCTGGTGCTCGCGGCGCCGAGCCGGAGGGGAGTCCGATGAGCGGGGCCCCGCACCGGCGCCTGGCGCGTCCCCGCCCGGCCGGGTCGTGGGGGCTGTCCGCGGCCCTGGTCCTGCTGCTGGCGGCACTCGTCGTCGGGCTCACCAGGCCCGCCGGGGAAGTCTCGGCGGCCAGCGGCGCCGAGGCGGGCCGGCTGGTGACCCATGTGGTGCTCGCGTGCCCACCCTCGCGTGTCGCTCCACACACCCGCAGCACGTACGCCCTCGGCGTGGCGGCCGCCGCGGGCCTGAGCAGCGCGGGCACCGTCACACGGAGCGCGCCCGGCGGAACGCCGCAGCCGGTGGCGGTGCAGCGCGGGGACGTGGTGCGGGTGCCCGACATCACCACCAGCGTGCTGAGCGCCGACGGGCCGCTCGCGGCCGGGCTCTTCGGCTTCCGCGTTGACGAGTCGCGCACCGCCGGCACCCAGGCGGTCTCGCTGTGCGCGGAACCGTCCGGCAGCTGGTGGTTCACCGGCGGCGGCGCCGGGCTCGACCACACTTCGCAGCTGGTCCTGACCAACGTCGACGAGGGACCCGCGGTCGTGGACCTGCGGGTGCTGGGTCCCGGCGGTGTGGTGCCCACGGTGGGGACCCGCGGCCTCACGATCGGACCCGGGCAGACCACCACGCTGGCGCTCGCGGAGCTGGCGCCGCAGACCGACGAGCTCGCCGTGGGGGTCGAGGCCAGCCGAGGACGCGTGGTGGCTGCGCTGTCGGACGCCTACGCGCCGGCCCCGGCGGCCCCACCCGGACATGAGTGGCTCGACGGCCGCGCCCGTCCCAGCCGGGTGGTGCGGCTGGCCGGGCTGCCCGCCCACGCCGACCGCCGCACGTTGCTGGTCGCCAACCCGTCCACCCGTGAGGCGGTGCTCGACGTCCGCGTCAAGGGCCAGGACGGGTCCTACGTCCCCACCGGGATCGGGCAGCAGCGCGTCCCGCCCGGGGCGGTGCGCACCATCGACCTCGGGCATGACATCGGCGCCAGGACCGCCGCCGCGGTGATGGTCCGCTCGCAGGTGCGCGTGCTGGCCACCGTCCGGTCCCTCGTGGGAGGGGACACCGCGGATGCGGCCGCCGCGCAGGTTCTCACCGGCCCCGCGGCCGCGCCGGTGCTGGGCACGGGGACGAGCACCGTGCAGCTGACCGCCGGCGCGTTGGCCGCGAAGGTCGAGGTGACCGCCTACGGCGCCCACGGGAGACAGGCAGCGGCCACGCAGGTCAACGTCCCGGCGTCGAGCACGACGTCCTGGGCGCCGCCGAGGAGGACGGCCGCGTACGTGGTGGTGACCCCGCTGTCCGGTCGGGTGTCCGGGGCGGTCGTCTACCGCGGGGCCGGTGTCTCGACGGCGCCCCTGGTGCCCCTGTCACTGCGCTACCTGCAGCCGGCGGTGGTCCCGGCTCTCCGCTGAGCGCCGCGCGTCAGTCGTCGGCCTCGTAGCGGGGGTCGATCTCCTCCGGCGGACGGCCAAGCAGCTCCGAGACCTGCTCCACCAGCACGGTGAGCACCATCGCGCTCAGCTCGGACCGCCCCTCGGCGCGCAGCTCGATGGGTCGCCGGAACAGCACCAGCCGGGTGGGTGACGCGCCGCTGCCGCGTACGAGCGTGGCCAGCGGAACCGTGTCGGCGTCCCAGTCGTCGGGCACCAACGGCGTCTCCTCGACGGCGAACTCCACCAGCCCCAGCTCCGCGTGCCAGCGCTCCTCCAGGTCCTGCACGAGGCTGAGCACCAGCGCGTCGAAGTCCGCCTTCGGGCTGCGGTTGCGGGGCACCCCGCGCGGGGACAGCGGGCCCGGCAGCACCCACGGGCCCCGAGGTCCGCGGCCGCGTCGGTCCCGCGACCGCCCGGTGCGCGGCCCGACCGGTACACCCCAGCTGCTCACACCGCGAGCCTAGTCGTGAGCGGTACGCCGAGGAGGTACCGTCTGCTTCGTGAGTCCTGCCCGTCGCTGTTCGCGCACCGCCTGCGCACGGCCGGCCGTGGCCACCTTGACCTATGTCTACGCCGACCAGACCGCGGTCCTGGGACCGCTGGCCACCTTCGCCGAGCCGCACGCCTACGACCTCTGCGAGGCACACAGCGAACGGCTCAGCGCGCCCCGGGGCTGGGAGATCCTCCGTCTGGCGCCGGACCCCGACACGGTCGGCCCGTCGACCGACGACCTGCTCGCGTTGGCGGACGCGGTGCGGGAGGCGGCACGGCCCGCCCCGCAGGGCCCCGCGACGCCGCTCGGTCTCGCCGCCGAGTCCGGACGCGAGGTCGGTCGCCGGGGCCACCTTCGGGTGCTGCGCGCGCCCGACGACTGAGCCTCACGGCTGCCGGACGGGCCGGTAGTGTGCCGAGCATGGCGAGCAGCAGCACGGACCCCGACAGCCTCCCCCGCGTCTTCAAGGCGTACGACGTACGAGGGCTGGTGCCCGACGAGCTGGACGCAGACCTGGCGCGAGCCGTCGGCCATGCATTCGTCGCCGTGACCGGCGCCGCGGAGTCCGGGATCGCGGTGGGCCACGACATGCGACCCTCCTCGCCCGGGCTGGCGGAGGCGTTCGCCGACGGTGCGGCAGCGGCCGGCGCGGACGTGACCATGATCGGTCTGGCCTCGACCGACGAGCTCTACTTCGCGTCCGGGCACCTCGGGCTGCCCGGTGCCATGTTCACCGCCAGCCACAACCCGGCACGGTACAACGGCATCAAGCTGTGCCGCGCGCACGCCGTACCGCTCGGCAGCGAGACCGGGCTGTCCGACATCCGCGACCGGGTCGCCGCCGGTGCCGACGGGGACGGCGCGGCAGCGCGCCGCGGTGAGATCCGCAGGCTCGACGTCCTCGCCGACTACGCCGACTGCCTGCACCGGCTGGCGCCCGTCCACGGCCGCCGGATGCGGGTGGTCGTGGACGCCGGCAACGGCATGGCCGGGCACACCGCCCCCGCCGTGCTCGAGCCGCTGGACCTCGACGTGGAGCCGCTGTACTTCGAGCTGGACGGCACCTTCCCGAACCACGAGGCCAACCCCATCGACCCCGAGAACCTCCGGGACCTGCAGGCGAAGGTGCGCGAGACCGGCGCCGACATCGGTCTGGCGTTCGACGGCGACGCCGACCGGTGTTTCGTGGTCGACGAGAACGGCGCTGTGGTGAGCCCGTCGGTGCTCACCGCACTGATCGCGGCGCGGGAGCTGCGCAAGGAGCCGGGCGCCACGGTCATCCACAACCTGATCACCTCGCGCGCGGTGCCGCAGATCGTCACCGAGCTGGGCGGCACCCCGGTCCGGACGCGCGTCGGGCACTCGTTCATCAAGGCGACGATGGCCGAGACCGACGCCGTGTTCGGGGGCGAGCACTCGGGTCACTTCTACTTCCGTGACTTCTGGCGGGCCGACTCCGGGATGCTCGCCGCCCTGCACGTCCTCGCGGCCCTCGCGGACGACGGCCGACCGCTCTCGCGGCTGCTCGCCGAGTACAGCCGGTTCGCCGCCTCGGGGGAGATCAACTCGACCGTGCCGGACCAGGCCGCCGCGCTGGTTCGCGTGCAGGAGCACTACGCCGACCAGCCCGACGTGGTCGTCGACCACCTGGACGGCCTGACCGTCACGCACCCGGACTGGTGGTTCAATGTCCGCGCGTCCAACACCGAGCCGCTGCTCCGTCTCAACGCGGAGGCCGCGGACGAGGCCACCATGTCGCGCCTGCGCGACGAGGTCCTCGCCATGATCAGGAGTGAGCCATGAACCTCGACCCGGCCCTGCTGGAGATCATCGTGTGTCCGGCCTGCCACGGCGCGCTGGCCGTCGACGAGGCCGCGTCCGAGCTGGTGTGCACCGCGTGCGGCCTGGCCTACCCGGTCCGGGACGACATCCCGGTGCTGCTCGTCGACGAGGCGCGTGCACCCGAGGGCTCCGACCGACCGTGACCAGCGAGGTCTTCGACGACGGCCGGCTCGACGACGAGGCGGCCCTCGCCGCGGCGGACGCGCTGCTGCGACCGCTGGCCGAAGCCGGCTCGCGGGTCCGTCGCGAGGCGGTGGGCGCCGCCGAAGCAGTCGCCGCCGCGGTCGCCGAGGCGGCCGGGGAGTCGCGTCCACGCGCGGTCGTGGCGGCGGGTCCGGACTCCCGCCTGCTGCGGGCGGTGCTCGAGCCGAGCTGCCCGGTCCCCTTCGTCGCCTGGCCCGGACCCGGCCTGCCCGGCTGGGCGGGGTCACTCGACCTGGTGGTGGTGCTCGCTCCGGTGGGCAGCGACACGGGGACGGCCTCCGCGGTGGCCGAGGCGGTCCGGCGAGGCTGCCAGCTCATCGTCGCCTGCCCGCCGGAGTCGCTCGTCGGCCGGCATGCGACGGGACGGCACAGCACGGTGCTGCCGACGTCCTCCGGTGACCAGCTCGCCACCGCCGTCGTGGTGCTGGAGCTGCTCGACCGGCTCGACCTCGGCCCGACCACCGAGCCGGAGGAGATCGCGCAGGCCCTCGACGACGTGGCGATCGCCTGCTCCCCGATGCGCGACCTGGCGGTCAACCCCGCCAAGATGCTCGCCATCGCGCTCGGCGACGCAACCCCGCTGCTGTGGGGCGGCTCGGTGCTCTCCGCGCGGGCCGGCCGCCGGATCGCGGAGTCGATCCGCCGGGCGAGTGGACGCGCCGCGCTCGCGGCCGACGCCGAGCACCTGCTGCCGGTCCTTGCCGTGGCCAAGGCGCCCGACCTGTTCGCCGACCCGTTCGCGGACACCGGGGACGGCGAGGTGCGCCCGGTGCTCGTGGTGCTCGACGACGGCTCGGCCGAGCAGGCCGCGCGCGAGGACCGGGACCGGCTGACCACCGCCGCCCAGGACCACCGGGTCCGCGTCGAGACGGTGTCGGCGACCACCGGCAGCGAGGTGGCTCGCTACGCGTCCCTGCTCGCCACCGGCACCTACGCCGCCGCCTACCTCGGCGTCGGCCTCGGCCGGTCCTAGGAGGGCTGCGACATGTCGACCGAAGGCGGGACGAAGGCCGTCCTGGCGGCGCTGAGCGCGAACCTCGGCATCGCAGTGCTCAAGTTCCTCGCCTGGGGGCTCACCGGCGCCTCCTCGATGCTGGCCGAAGGCATCCACTCGGTGGCCGACTCGGGCAACCAGGTGCTGCTGCTGCTGGGCGGGAAGCGCGCCCGCCGAGCCCCGACGCCCTCGCACCCGTTCGGCTACGGCCGCGAGCGCTACGTCTACTCGTTCCTGGTCGCGATCGTGCTGTTCTCCCTCGGCGGTCTGTTCGCGCTCTACGAGGCCTACCACAAGTACGACGAGGTGCACGCCGGCCACGAGGACCAGCTGCTCACCAGCGGCTGGTGGTGGGTGCCGGTCGCCGTTCTCCTCGGCGCCCTGGTGATGGAGGGCTACTCCCTGCGTACGGCCGTCCGCGAGTCCGACGGCAGCCGCGGCAACGCGAGCTGGGTCCAGTTCGTCCGTCGCGCCAAGTCCCCGGAGCTCCCGGTGATCCTGCTCGAGGACTCCGCGGCCCTGGTGGGTCTCGTGCTGGCCCTGCTCGGTGTCGGCCTGACCAAGCTGACCGGCAACGGCTACTTCGACGTGGCCGGTACCGCGGGCATCGGGCTGCTCCTCGTCGCGGTGGCCGCGGTCCTCGGCGTGGAGACCAAGAGCCTGCTGCTGGGCGAGGCAGCGACCGTCCCGGTCCAGGGCAAGATCTGCGACGCGCTGACGAGCACGCCCGGGATCGAGCGGGTGATCCACATGCGCACCCTGCACCTCGGCCCCGAGGAGCTGCTGGTCGGCATCAAGGTCGGCGTCAACGGCGATGCCTCGGCGGAGGACATCGCCGCCGCGATCGACGCCGCCGAGCGTGCGATCCGCCGGGCGGAACCGATCGCCCGGGTGATCTACGTCGAGCCCGACATCTACGTGGCGGGGCACCGGACCGACCCGCGACCGGCCACCCCGCCCGCTGGGTAGGCTGGGAGGGCTGACGTCGACTATCCGAGGACTTACATGGACTTCAAAGTTGCAGACCTGAGCCTGGCCGAGTTCGGCCGGACGGAGATCGCGCTCGCCGAGCACGAGATGCCCGGCCTGATGGCCATGCGCGAGCGGTACGGCACCTCCAAGCCGCTGGCGGGTGCGCGCATCGCCGGGTCGCTGCACATGACGATCCAGACCGCCGTCCTGATCGAGACCCTGGTCGCGCTGGGCGCGGAGGTGCGCTGGGCCTCCTGCAACATCTTCTCCACCCAGGACCACGCCGCCGCCGCCGTGGTGGTCGGTCCGGACGGCACGCCCGAGGACCCGCAAGGCGTCCCGGTCTTCGCCTGGAAGGGCGAGACACTCGAGGAGTACTGGTGGTGCACCCAGCAGATCCTCGACTGGCCGGGGGACCGGTTCGCGAACATGATCCTGGACGACGGCGGCGACGCGACGCTGCTGGTCCACCTCGGCGTGCAGGCGGAGAAGGACGGCCGGGCCCCGGACCTCGCCTCGGCCGCCAGCGCCGAGCAGCGCGTCATCTTCCAGGTGCTGCAGGACTCGCTGGCCAAGGATGCCCACCGGTGGACCGCCATCGCCAACGAGCTCAAGGGCGTCACCGAGGAGACCACCACGGGCGTGCACCGTCTCTACGACATGATGAAGGCCGGCACGCTGCTGTTCCCGGCCATCAACGTCAACGACTCGGTCACCAAGTCCAAGTTCGACAACCGCTACGGCTGCCGGCACTCGCTCGTCGACGGCCTCAACCGGGCCACCGACGTGCTGATCGGCGGCAAGGTCGCCGTGGTCTGCGGGTACGGCGACGTGGGCAAGGGCTGCGCGGAGTCCCTGCGCGGCCAGGGCGCCCGGGTCATCGTCACCGAGATCGACCCGATCTGTGCGCTGCAGGCGGCCATGGACGGGTTCCAGGTCTCGACGCTCGAGGACGTGCTCGGCGAGGCCGACATCGTGATCACCGCCACCGGCAACAAGGACGTCGTCACCGTCGACCAGATGAGCCGGATGAAGCACCAGGCGATCGTCGGCAACATCGGCCACTTCGACAACGAGATCGACATGGCCGGACTGGAGGGCTTCCCGGGCATCGAGCGCAAGAACGTCAAGCCGCAGGTGGACCTGTGGGCGTTCCCCGACGGCCACTCCGTCCTCGTGCTGTCCGAGGGCCGGCTGATGAACCTCGGCAACGCGACCGGGCACCCGTCGTTCGTGATGTCGAACTCCTTCACCAACCAGGTGCTGGCACAGATCGAGATCTTCACCAAGCCGGAGGAGTACCCGGTCGGCGTCTACACGCTCCCCAAGCACCTCGACGAGGAGGTGGCCCGGCTGCACCTGCCGGCGCTGGGCGCCAAGCTCACCGGGCTCAGCGACGCGCAGGCGCAGTACCTCGGCGTGCCGGTCGAGGGGCCGTTCAAGTCCGAGCACTACCGCTACTGAGCGTCGTCCGGCCGGCCCGGGGAGCACCAGGAAGGAGGTGTCGAGCGTGGAGAGCAACGTGGGCAGCACCCGCGGGAAGGTCCTGGTCGTCGACGACGACCCGGCCCTCGCGGAGATGCTCACCATCGTGCTGCGCAACGAGGGGTTCGACTCCCACGTGTGCACGTCGGGTGACCGCGCCCTGGACGAGTTCCACGCCTACCGCCCCGACCTGGTGCTACTCGACCTCATGCTCCCCGGCAAGGGCGGCATCGACGTGTGCAAGGAGATCCGCGCCGAGTCCGGCGTGCCGATCGTGATGCTCACCGCCAAGAGCGACACCGTCGACGTGGTGGTCGGCCTGGAGTCGGGGGCCGACGACTACGTCGTCAAGCCGTTCAAGCCCAAGGAGCTGGTGGCGCGGATCCGGGCGCGCATCCGTCGCCTCGACGAGCCGGGTCCGGAGTCGCTCACCATCGGAGACCTCTCGATCGACGTGCCCGGCCACCGGGTGACCCGGGGTGGAGAGACGATCGCCCTCACCCCGCTCGAGTTCGACCTGCTGGCCTGCCTCGCCCGGAAGCCGTGGCAGGTCTTCACCCGCGAGGTCCTGCTCGAGCAGGTGTGGGGATACCGGCACGCGGCCGACACCCGCCTGGTCAACGTGCACGTCCAGCGCCTGCGTTCGAAGGTCGAGCACGATCCGGAGAACCCGGAGATCGTGGTGACCGTGCGCGGCGTGGGCTACAAGGCCGGCGCCTCCTAGGCCTGCGGCCATGTCCGTCGTCACGCCCGTCCGTCGGGCCGCGACCGTCTGGCGCCGGTCGATCCAGGCGCGGGTCGTGCTCAGCACGCTGCTGCTCTCGGCAGTCGTCGTGACCTTGGTGGGGTGGGTGCTGCTGCGCCAGATCACCGACGGACTGGTGGCCGGCAAGACGGAGGCGGCGGTCGCCGAGGCCACCCGCGGGGCGCTCGAGGCGCAGAACCGGCTGTCCGGCGTGAGCGGCACCGACTTCGACTCCAGCACCCAGTTCACCCAGCTCGCCTCCAGCATCGTCGCCCGGGGCACGGTGCAGGGGTACGACGTGGTGCTCACCGGTCCGATCGCCGGCTCCAGCCAGGCCGTCGCCGCCGGCAGCGGCACGTTCAGCACCCCGGAGGTCACCAGCGACAGCGTCCCGCCGCGGCTGCGCACCCTCGTCGAGCGGCCGGACGTCCTCGGCACCTCGTGGACCTACACCCGGATCCACTACGACGACCCCGGCCGGTCCTCGGTGCCAGGCATCGTGACCGGCGCCCAGCTCACGCTTCCCGCCGACGGCGGCACGTACACGCTGTACTACCTGTTCCCGATGACCGACGAGGAGCAGACCCTCTCCCTGGTGCGTCGAGCGCTGCTCACCGCCGGTGCCCTGCTGCTGGTCCTCGTGGCCGGCCTGACCTGGTTGGTGACGCGCCAGGTGGTGACGCCCGTCCGGCTGGCCCGGCGCGTCGCCGAGCGGCTCGCCTCGGGCCGACTCGAAGAGCGCATGCACGTGCGCGGCGACGACGACATCGCTCGCCTCGGCACGTCGTTCAACCAGATGGCGGCCAGCCTGCAGCAGCAGATCCGCCAGCTCGAGGAGCTCTCGCGGGTGCAGCGGCGCTTCGTCTCCGACGTCTCCCACGAGCTGCGCACCCCGTTGACGACCGTGCGGATGGCCGGGGACGTGCTCTTCGACGCCCGCGAGCGGTTCGACGTGAGCAGCGCGCGTGCTGCCGAGCTGCTGCAGAAGGAGCTCGACCGGTTCGAGCTGCTGCTCACCGACCTGCTGGAGATCAGCCGCTTCGACGCCGGAGCGGCGGTGCTCGACCTCGAGGACGTCAACCTGGTGGACGTGGCCCATCGGGTCGCCGACTCCACCCGGGCGTTGGCCGCGGCGCGCGGCACCCGCGTGGTGGTGCGCGAGCCACCGCGTCCCTGCCTCGTCGAGGCCGACGTGCGCCGGGTCGAGCGCATCGTGCGAAACCTGGTCAGCAACGCCATCGACTACGCCGAGGGGGCCGACGTGACCGTCGTCGTCGACGCCGACGCCGACGCCACCGCTCTCGTCGTACGCGACCACGGGACGGGGCTGAAGCCGGGGGAGTCGGCCATGGTCTTCAACCGCTTCTGGCGTGCGGACCCGGCGCGCGCCCGCACCACCGGCGGCACCGGGCTCGGCCTCTCGATCTCTCTGGAGGACGCGCGCCTGCACGGCGGCTGGCTCCAGGCCTGGGGCCAGCCGGGTCAGGGCGCCCAGTTCCGGCTCACCCTGCCCCGGCGGGCCGGTGACGCGCTCACCCACAGCCCGTTGCCCCTGGTGCCCGCGGACGCGGGTGCCCAGGCGCGTGCCCGGCTCAGCGAGCGCGGGAGCGGTGCGTCGTGAGGGCCCGGTTCCGGGCGGCGCCACTGCTGCTCGCGCTGGCGCTGGCCCTCGTGCTGCCGGCCGGCTGCGTGCGGCTGCCGACGTCCGGGGCGGTGCACGCCGGCTCCGAGCAGCAGCAGGTCGTCGAGCAGAGCACGCTCGACTTCACGCCGGCCGGACCCGAGCCCGGTGCCACCCGCATGCAGATCGTGGAGAACTTCCTGACCGCGATGACCGCGGCGCCGCTGAGCACCACGGTGGCGCGGCAGTTCCTCACCGAGGAGAGCAGCCGCAGCTGGGTGCCGGAGAAGGCGACGGTCGTCTACGGGGTCCGGGACCTCACGCGGCTGCGGACGGGCGTCCGGCTCGAGCTCGACGACGTCACCCGGCTCGACAGCCGTGGTCGATGGTTGGGCGACCCGACGGGTGGCAAGGGACTGCGTTGGCGGCTGCGGCTCGTGCGGCAGGGCGGCGAGTGGCGCATCAGCGACCCGCCCGACGCGCTGGTGATCCCACGCACGTACTTCCAGGACCGCTTCGCCCAGTACTTCCTCTACTACTTCGACAAGTCCGGCCAGGTGCTCGTGCCCGAGCCGGTCTACGTGCCGCGTGGCGCGCAGGCGCCGACGCAGCTGGTGTCCGGCCTGCTGCGGGGCCCGGACCAGGACCTGCTCGGCGTCGAGCGCACCTATCTGCCCACCGGCACCCGGCTGGACGACCTCTCGGTGCCGATCGACCGGGACGGCACCGCTGACGTGCCGCTGAGCGACCAGGTGCTCAACCTCGACCACTCGGCGCTCGCCATGGCCTTCGCCCAGCTCGCGTGGACCCTGCGGCAGGTGCCCGGCGTCGAACGCATGCGGGTGACCGTCGACGGGACGCCGCTGGACCTGCCGGGGGAGGCACCCCAGGTGCGCGTCGACGCCTGGTCGGAGTACGACCCCGCGGTCGCCTGGGCGTCCTCGTCGCTGTTCGGCCTGCGCGGCGGGCGTGTCGTTTCCTGGGACGGCAAGAAGGAGCACCGGGTCGCAGGCCCGTTCGGGGCGCGCTCGTTGGGCCTGCGCACGCTGGCCGTCGACCTGCCCGCCGAGCACGTCGCGGGGGTCAGCGACGACGGTCACCGGGTTCTCGTCGCCCCGACCGGCGGCACGAGCGCCGCGGCGGGTGCGGTGACGACCGTCTACCAGGGGTACGACGTGCTGCGCCCGTCGTACGACCTGGACGGACGGCTCTGGATCGCCGACCGCACCCCGTCCGGGGCGCGGCTGACGGTGGTGCACAAGGGGGACACCGAGGTGCTCGACGCACCCGGCATCAGCGGCCAGGACGTGCGCGCGATCCTGCTGTCGCGCGACGGCACCCGGCTGGTGGCGGTGCTGCACACGCACGCCGGCGACCAGCTGTGGATGTGCCGCGTCCGCCGCACCGCCCAAGGCACCGTGCGCGGCCTGGCCGCCGCCCGGCAGGTCGGTCTGGGTCCCACCGCCGTGCGCGTCCAGGGGCTGGGATGGCGCACGCCCGGCACCATCGCGCTGCTCACGCCGTCGGCGCCCGGCACCTGGCAGGTGGTGGTGGTCAGGATGGACGGGTCCTCGGCCGACGGTGCCACCACCACTGAGCCCGGGTTGTTCCGCGGTCGCGCCCTCGGGCTGGCCACTGCGCCGCTGGCCGGCGCGCCCCTCTACGTCGCCGCGGGCGGAGACAGGCTGTTCACCCTCGCGCCAACCGGACGCTGGATCCCCTCGGGCGTGACGCCGGGCCTGCGCCAGCCGACGTTCGTCGGCTGAGGCCGCGGCCCGCCCCCAGGGCTCCGTGGGGCTCGGTGGTCCACAACGGGACCGCCGCGCGGCCGGTCCGCCCCGCGGCGGGGCGATGGTGGCGCCATGTGGGACACCTGGCGGGACCTCTTCCTCGGCTCCTCGTGCGTCGGGTGCGCACAACCGGGACGCCTGCTCTGCCTCGGCTGCGTCGGGGAGCTGCCCCGGCGAGGGGAGCTCGCCTGGCCGACGCCGACCCCCGCCGGACTGGCCACGCCCATGGCGGGCGGGGCGTACGGCGGCCTCCTCAAGGTGCTGGTGAACGGGCACAAGGAGCGCGGTCTCTTCGCGCTCGCCGGCCCGCTCGGGGACGTCCTGGCGGCCGTGGTCCTCGACCTGGCCGCGCAGGCCGGTCACCGGGACGGGCACGGCCCACTCCACCTGGTGCCGGTGCCCTCCCGCCCCGCGGTGGTGCGCCGTCGCGGGCACGACCCGATGCTTCGGGTGGCGCGCCGGGCAGCCGCCCACGTGCGCACCCAAGGACCGGCTGCCCGTCTCGCGCCCTTGCTGCGCGCGACGCGCCCGGTCCGGGACCAGGCGGGCCTCGACGCCGTCGCCCGCGGGGCCAACCTGGCGGGCACGATGCGCTGCCGTCCGCTGCCACGGGGCCTGTCCGGTCCCGCGGTCGTGGTCGACGACGTGCTCACGACGGGATCCACAGCGCGGGAGGCGCAGCGTGCCCTCGAGCAGGCGGGGGTGTCCGTGCTCGGCATCGCCACGGTCGCGGCGACGCGGCGGCGCAACGCGCCCGAATCGTCGGGGTCGCTACCGGATTCGCCGACCGTGGACTAGCGTCTGTGTATGGAGTCCGTCCGGGTCCGTGGTTGCGTCGTCGGGATCGGATCGAGCCAGGTCCTCCGTCGACAAGCCGATGCCAGTCGCAGGCGAAACGGTCCACGTAAGGACACCCACGAGGTCACGCGCGGAGGCTCTGCCCCCGTGCCGTCCTCGTGGTGCGTCCGATCACGGTGCGGCTTAGAGGTAAGTCCTGCCCTCCGCCCGCTGCCAGATGCAGCGGTCGCGGGGGAGAAGGCGGGTAGTGGCGGAGAAGCTGCGAGAGCCTCAGCAGGCGGTTGTGGGGTCGAAGACCAGGTCGGCCGGACGGACTCCCCTCTCACGCGGCCGTCAGCCAAGGGCGGACCGATCTCGGGAAACGTGTCACTGTCAAACAATCGGGAGGTTGTCGTGGACATCGTGCTGAAGAGCCGGCACTGCGAGCTGTCGAGCGGGTTCCGCAGTCACGTCGAGGAGAAGCTCACCCGGTTGGAGAAGCACGATCATCGCGTGATGCGCGTCGAGGTCGAGGTCGACCGTGAGCGGAACCCGAGGCAGCAGGACCGGGCGGTGCGGGTGCAGCTGACCGCCTTCTCGAAGGGACCGGTGGTCCGCGCCGAGGCGGCGGCCGAGGACAAGATGGCCGCGCTGGACTGTGCCCTGGACCGGATGGCGGCCCAGATGCGCAGAGCCGCGGACCGGCGACGGGTGCACCGGGGCCGGCGGACGCCGGTGTCGGTCGGGCAGGCGCTCGCCGACGTGGCTCCGGCGCCGAACGGCACCGCGCTCGACGGCGCCTCGACGACCGCGCCGGACCAGGGGGCGGAAACCCACCGCACGATCGGCCCGATCACAGTGATGGGGGACGGCCCGCTCGTGGTGCGGGAGAAGACGCACGTCGCTGACCCGATGACCCTCGACCAGGCGCTCTACGAGATGGAGCTGGTCGGCCACGACTTCTTCCTCTTCGTCGACAAGGAGAGCGAGCGGCCGTCGGTCGTCTACCGGCGCCGCGGCTACGACTACGGCGTCATCTCGCTCGACGTGTCCTGAGCACCCGGCGCGAGCCATCGATGGCCGACGCGGACTCCGGGTTCGTCTCTGGACGTTTTCGCCCTGCTGCAGGAGACGCATGTCATGATCTTCCCGTGGCAGACCCCCAGCAGCGTCCGACCAGCGGCGAACCCATCCGCGTGGCCGTCGTTGACGACCAGGAGCTCTTCAGGCGCGGCCTGACCATGCTGCTTGGCGTGGAGAACGACATCGAGGTGGTTGGCGAGGCGGGTGACGGGGTGGCCGCGACCGAGCTGGCCGCGGCCGCCGTCCCCGACGTCATCCTCATGGACGTGCGGATGCCGAAGCGATCGGGCATCGAGGCCTGCGTGGCGATCAAGGAGGTCGCGCCGAACGCGCGCATCATCATGCTGACGGTGAGCGACGAGGAGGCCGACCTCTACGACGCGGTCAAGAACGGCGCCTCGGGCTACCTGCTCAAGGACTCCTCGATCGACGAGGTCGCTCAGGCGATCCGGGTGGTCGCCGACGGTCAGTCGCTGATCAGCCCCTCGATGGCGATCAAGCTGCTCGACGAGTTCAAGCAGATGTCGCGCTCGGACCGCCAGCAGGTCCCGAGCCCGCGGCTGACCGACCGCGAGCTCGAGGTGCTCAAGCTGGTCGCCCAGGGTCTCAACAACCGCGAGATCGCCAAGCGGCTGTTCATCAGCGAGAACACCGTGAAGAACCATGTGCGCAACATCCTGGAGAAGCTACAGCTGCACTCCCGGATGGAGGCCGTGATGTACGCCGTGCGCGAGAAGCTGCTCGACATCCCGTAGCCGAGCCGCGCCGCGCGGCAGGCAAGATGAGCACCATGGTCTCCCCGTCGCTCTCGCGCGCCCAGGCCAGGCGCGTCGCCCTCGCCGCACAGGGCTTCCGGGACCCCCGGCACCTGGTCCCGACCATGCGCACGTTCAACCGCACGCTGCGCCGCACGATGGTGCTCCAGATCGACTCGGTGAACGTGCTGCAGCGTGCCCACTACATGCCCCTGTTCTCTCGCATGGGTCCCTACGACCGGGACCTGCTGCACCGGGCCGCGGAGCGGCACCCGCGACGGATCGTCGAGTACTGGGCACACGTGGCTGCGTTCATGCCGGTGGACCTGTGGCCCTTCATGCGCCACCGGATGCGTTCGTTCGAGGAACGCGGCCACGAGTGGGCGGCGGTGCGGCACCGTCCCGAGCTGGTCGATTCCCTGCTCGCCGAGATCCGGGAGCGGGGGGCCTCGACCCCCCGTGACCTCGACGACGGGCTGCCCCGCGCGAAGGTGCACTGGGGCTGGAACTGGTCGGAGACCAAGAAGGTCCTGGAGTACCTCTTCGGCGCGGGCCGGCTCGCGGTGGCCGGCCGCAACTCCCAGTTCGAACGACGCTACGACCTCCCCGAGAACGTCGTGCCCGCCGCGCACCTGAACGCGCCCGAGCCGACCTTGGAAGAGGCGGCGGTCGAGCTGCTGCGCCGCGCCGCGGTCGCGCACGGCGTCGGCACCGAGCACGACCTGCGCGACTACTTCCGCCTCCAGCACGACCGGGCACTGCGGCCGCTGGTCAAGCCCGCCCTCGCCGCGCTCGTGGAGGCGGGCGAGCTGCTGCCGGTGGACGTCGAGGGCTGGGGCAAGCCGGCGTACCTCCACCGGGACGCGCCCCTGCCCCGCCGGGTTTCCGCACGTGCCGTGCTGAGCCCGTTCGACCCGCTGGTGTGGGAACGCAGCCGCGCCACCCGGCTGTTCGACTTCCACTACCGGATCGAGATCTACGTTCCGGCACCGAAGCGGGTGCACGGCTACTACGTGCTGCCGTTCCTGCTCGGCGACCGGATCGCCGGCCGGGTCGACCTCAAGGCGGACCGGCGGTCCGGCGTGCTGCAGGTGCTGGGCGCCTTCGCGGAGGCCACCGCCCCTCCCGAGACCGCCGCGGAGCTCGCCGCGGAGCTGGAGCAGCTCGCCGCGTGGCTTGAGCTCGACGCGGTCGACGTACGCCCGTACGGCGATCTCGCCGCGGACCTGGCCGTGGCGGTCAAGGAGCGAACCGGCGGCTGACCCGGGCGCGTCCCCTCGCGGGAACACCTGCACCGCGCCGGTCGTTGCACGAGAGGTAGCCTGTGACCTTTGTGTCCTCGGTAGCATGAGATGCCGTCGCACTGGTCCGGACGTCCTCGGACGACGGTCCGCGAACCGCAAACCCTCAGGAGTCAACGCACGTGCCTGCCATCATCGACAAGATCCTCCGCATCGGCGAGGGCAAGATCCTCCGGCAGCTCGAGGCGGTCGCGCGCGCAGTGAACGCCATCGAGGAGGACTACGTCGCGATGAGCGACGAGGAGCTTCGGGGCCAGACCGACGTGTTCCGCAAGCGCCTCGAGGAGGGGGAGACCCTCGACGACCTGATGGCCGAGGCGTTCGCCACGGTTCGTGAGGCGGCCCGACGCGTGCTCGGCCAGCGCCACTATGACGTGCAGATCATGGGCGGTGCGGCGCTGCACCTGGGCAACATCGCCGAGATGAAGACCGGTGAGGGCAAGACCCTCGTCGCCACCCTGCCTGCCTACCTCAACGCGCTGAGCGGCAAAGGCGTGCACATCGTCACCGTCAACGACTACCTGGCGAAGTACCAGTCGGAGTGGATGGGCCGGGTGCACCACTTCCTGGGGCTCACCACCGACGTGATCCTCTCCGAGATGCAGCCGGCCCAGCGGCGCGTCGCCTACGCCGCGGACATCACCTACGGCACGAACAACGAGTTCGGCTTCGACTACCTGCGCGACAACATGGCCAACTCGCTCGACGAGTGCGTGCAGCGCGGGCACAGCTTCTCGATCGTCGACGAGATCGACTCCATCCTCATCGACGAGGCGCGCACGCCGCTGATCATCTCCGGCCCCACGCAGGACGAGGTGAAGTGGTACTCCGAGTTCGCCCAGCTCGCCCGGACCCTGGAGAAGGACGTCGACTACGAGGTCGACGAGAAGAAGCGCACCATCTCCGTCCTCGAGCCGGGCATCACCAAGGTCGAGGACTACCTCGGCATCGAGAACCTCTACGACTCGGTGAACACGCCGCTGATCTCGTTCATGAACAACGCGATCAAGGCCAAGGAGCTGTTCCGGCGCGACAAGGAGTACGTCGTCCTCAACGGCGAGGTGCTCATCGTTGACGAGCACACCGGCCGCATGCTCGCCGGCCGCCGCTACAACGAGGGTCTGCACCAGGCCATCGAGGCCAAGGAAGGTGTGGAGATCCGTGAGGAGTACCAGACCCTCGCGACCATCACGCTGCAGAACTACTTCCGGCTCTACGACAAGCTCTCCGGCATGACCGGAACGGCCATGACCGAGGCCTCGGAGTTCGACAAGATCTACAAGCTCGGCGTGGTGCCGATCCCCACCAACATGCCGCTGGCCCGCATCGACCAGGCGGACCTGGTCTACCGGACCGAGGAGGCGAAGTGGGAGGCGGTGGCCGAGGACATCGCCGAGCGCAACGCCAAGGGGCAGCCCATCCTCGTGGGCACCGTCTCGGTGGAGAAGTCCGAGCACCTGTCCGCCCTGCTGAGGCGCAAGGGCATCGCGCACACGGTGCTCAACGCCAAGCATCACGCGGACGAGGCGAAGATCGTCGCGCAGGCCGGTCACAAGGGCGCGGTCACCGTGGCCACGAACATGGCCGGTCGAGGCACCGACATCATGCTCGGCGGCTCCGTCGAGTTCCTCGCCGACCAGGAGCTGCGCAAGCAGGGCCTGGACCCGGTCGAGAACACCGAGGAGTACGACGCCGCCTGGCCGTCCATGGTGGAGCGGATCAAGGCGCAGGTCGCGGCCGAGCACGATGAGGTCAAGGCCGTCGGTGGCCTCTACGTGATCGGCACCGAGCGGCACGAGTCACGCCGCATCGACAACCAGCTGCGCGGTCGCTCCGGACGCCAGGGGGACCCGGGCGAGTCCCGCTTCTACCTGTCGTTGCAGGACGACCTGATGCGGCTGTTCAAGTCCGACTGGGTCGACTGGGTGCTCACCACGCTGAAGGTGCCCGACGACGTCCCCATCGAGAACAAGCGGGTGACCGGTGCGATCGCCTCGGCGCAGGCCCAGGTCGAGGCGCAGAACTTCGACTCCCGCAAGAACGTCCTGAAGTACGACGACGTGATGAACCGCCAGCGCGAGGTCATCTACGCCGAGCGGCGCGCGGTGCTCGAGGGAGCCGACCTGCACGAGCAGGTGCGCACGATGATCGACGACGTCGTCGAGGGCTACGTGACCGCGGCGACCGTCGGGTTCCCCGAGGAGTGGGACCTCGACGCGTTGTGGACCGCGCTCAAACAGCTCTACCCGGTCTCGCTGCGGCTCGCCGACCTCGAGGAGGAGGCCGGCGGCCGTGACGGGCTGACCCGCGAGCAGCTTCTCGAGGACATCAAGGCCGACGCCCAGGCTGCCTACGGCGCCCGGGAGGCGGAGTTCGGTGACGAGGTCATGCGCGAGCTCGAGCGCCGGGTGGTGCTCTCCGTGCTCGACCGGAAGTGGCGCGAGCACCTCTACGAGATGGACTACCTGCGGGAAGGCATCGGTCTGCGCGCCTACTCGCAGCGCGACCCCCTCGTGGAGTACCAGCGCGAGGGCTTCGACATGTTCACCGCGATGATGGACGCCATCAAGGAGGAGTCCGTCGGCTACCTGTTCAACCTGGAGGTCCAGGTGGAGCAGGAGCCCGCGCCGGTGGCGGACGTCGAGGTCGGTCCCGCCCTGGCCCAGGCCGCGGCCGCGGGCCAGCAGACGCCCACCGTCCTGGCCAAGGGCCTGGAGCAGCCGCAGCAGCCGCAGAACCTCTCCTACTCGGCGCCCACGGAGACCGGTGTCGCGGAGGTGAGCGGGGGGACGATCACCGCGACCGACGAGGACCCGTTCGCCCACGTCAGCCGCAACGCCGACTGCCCCTGCGGGTCGGGCAAGAAGTACAAGAAGTGCCACGGCGCGCCCGGCGGGCCGACCGGCCTCACCACTCGGGTGAACGGCTGACCGTCGGCGACGGGGCTACCCGAGCTCCAGCGCCGTGCACGTCCACCGGCCGTCGCGATGCTCGAGCCGGGCGGCGATCGCGCGTGAGCGTTGGCCGTGGCGGACGTGCACACTGACCTCCGCGCACCGGTCAGCCGGCCGGCAGACGTGGACGCTGGACACCTGCGGTCGGACGGTCCGGCGGCGCTGGGGCGCCGACCGGGTGCGAGCCAGGATGCTGACCCGGCGGCCGAGGTCCTGGTAGACCTGCGCGCTCGTGCAGCGCAGCAGCTGCGTGACCGGCCGGTCCCCGCTGACCACCTCCACCACGGCCTGCGCGAACGTGCCCGCCCAGGCGCGCACCTCCTCCGGGCCGGGGGCGGGGCCGTCCTCCACGACTCGCAGCGGGGGTGCCGCGGGTGAGCGGTGCGCGCCGAGCCGGCCGAGGTCGAGCGCCAGTGTGCCCTGCACCGGCTCGGCCGGGACCGGCTCTCGGTGCCCGCCGGCTCGGGGTGGCACCAGCCGGGTGACCGTCGAGCCACCGGCGGCAGGGGCCGGGGGTCGGCGCAGGGGGAGCGGGCTGGCGGGTCGGGTCATGGTCGGTCCTTTCGGGGTCGGTCGCACCGCGGCACGACGAGGTGGGTTCCGGGGAAGAGCAGATCCGGGTCGCGGCCGAGCCGCCGCGCGTTCACCTGCAGCAACCGGTGCCAGCAGGCCGCGACCGTCCTCGTCGTGGCGTGCCGGCCGGCCGCCGCGTCGGCGATGGTCCACAGCGAGTCGCCGGGGTGCACGGTGACGGTCGGGGGCGGCGCGCCGCCGACGGTCCGGTCGGGGAGCGCCAGGCCCGCCAGCGGGGTGTCCGCCGAGGCGGCTGCCGCCGTCCTCCCCGCGGAGCCGCCGGACGTGTGACCGGCGGGAACAGCATGGGCGGGAACAGCATGGGCGGGAACAGCATGGGCGGGAACAGCATGGGCGGGAACAGCATGGGCGGGGACGAGTGCCCCAGCGCCCAGGCTGATGCCGACGAGCCCGAGCAGGAGCCGCCGCACCGGGCGGTGCCGCGCCCAGCGACCCCAGTCGGCGGCCTCCGCAGCGGTTGCCGCCCCTTCCGCGCGGCGCAGCGCGGTGACGGCGACCGTGAAGGCGACCACGAGCGACTCGACGGCCAGCCGGAGCACGCAGCAGAGGGCCGCCACCGCGGCCAGGCACGTCAGCACGTCCGCGAGCGGGAGCGTCGCCACCACGGTGACGCCGTGCCCACGCACCTCGGCCACCAGCGGCGCGCCTGCGTCCTGGCACACGCTCCACGCCAGCCTTCCGAGAGCCGTGCCTGCGACACAGGTGGCGGCCACGAGCGCGGCACAGCGCAGCACCAGGCCGGCGCGCCGGAGCGCCGTCGGCGGTGTCGAACACGAGCGCGATGCGTGCAGTGAGTCTCGTTTCATGCCTGAACCATGTGTTTGAGGTCGTTTGCTGTATTCAGCCGTGACGAAGCCGGCGCGTCAAGGGCCGTGTCCCCGGCCTGTTGACAGCCCGGGGTTTGACCGGGGACCGTGCCTCGGGTGCGCTGGGAAGAACGACTGCTGGCTGTGTTCGAGGACCTCGAGCAGCAGGCGGAGGGCCTCGCCCTCGCCGAGCGTGACGGCGAGGTCCGTGAGCTGGGGCGCGCGGAGTACGCGCGGGTCGACCTGGCCGCTCGGCTCCACGCCTCGGTCGGCTGCCGGCTCACCCTCTCCATCCGGGGCTCCGCACCGCTGGCCGGCTTGCTGGTACGGGTCGGGCGCGACTGGTGCCTGCTCCGCTCCGGCGCGCAGGACTGGGTGGTGGCGCTCCCGGCGGTCGTCGCGGTCCGCGGCGTGGCCGGGCGCGCGGTGGCCGAGGAGGCGCGCCCGGTGACGGCGCGCCTGGGGTTGGGGTCGGCGCTGCGGACGCTCGGCGAGCACGGTCAGGCGGTGATGCTGCGCACGGTGGACGGCGTGACCTGGGCCGGTCGGCTGGGCCGGGTGGGGTCCGACTTCGTCGAGGTGCTCGGCGGGGCGCCCGAGCCGCGTGAGGTGGGAGCCGGTGCGCCGGTGCTGGTCCCGTTCGGCTCGATCGCCGCGGTGGGCAGCGGGTGAGCGTCTCGGGCCGGGACCGCCCGGTCAGGGCAGCTCTGCGTCCCGGGTGGCCCGCGAGGTCTCGGCCTCGACCTGGTCGTACATCCGCTTGATGAACGCCTCGAGCTCCACCGTCTCGACGCGCCACTGGCCCCGGCCGCCGATCTTGATCGCGCGCAGCTCGCCGCGTCGCACGAGCGCGTAGACCTGGGCCGTCGAGGTGGCGAGGATCTCCGCCACGTCGGCCAGCGTCAGGAACCGCGGCTCTGCCATGTCCCCCACTATGCCAGCGTTTGGCGGCGTACTCCGTCATTCGCCGCCGTTTGCCTGTGGACGACTCTGGGCCTGGCGGCGCGGGCTCGCCATGATGTGCCCTATGAGTACCGGTATCGACCCGCGACCTCCGGCCGCGCCCGTCTCGCCCGTGCCCCCGTCTCCTCCGGCCACCCGCACCCGCCGGAGGGTGTGGCGGGACCCGCGCCTGGTCGTCGGCGCGGCCCTGGTCACCGTCTCGGTGGTCGTGGGCGCGCGGCTGTTCGCCGGCGCGGACGACACGGTCACCGTCTGGGCGGCGCGCGCCGCGATGCGCGCCGGGCAGCCGATCGGTACGACGGACCTGGTGCCCGTGCAGGTGCGGTTCGCGGCCCAGGCCGACGCCGACCGCTACCTGCCGGCCGACTCCGCCCTGCCGGCGCGCACCGTGCTGCGTCACGACGTCGGCGCCGGCGAGCTCCTCCCGCGCGCGGCGGTCACCGGCCGGCCACCCGGCGACCTCGTCGAGGTACCGGTGTCGGTTCCCTCCGACGGCGTCCCGGCCACCGTACGGATCGGCTCCACCGTCGACGTGTGGGTGACACCCGACCGGGGTTCCGTGGCTCCGGATGTCGAGCCCGCCCGTGCCCGGCTGGTGTTCGACGACGTCACCGTGCTCGCGGTGCCCCGCGACTCGGGCACGCTGGGACCCACAGCCACCCGTCAGGTCATCGTCGGAGTCCCGGCCGCGCAGCAGGCCGCGCTGCCTCGGTCGCTGGCCCGGCTCGCGCAGGGTGCGGTCGTCCTCACCCGGCAGCGCTGAGAGGAGCGGCAGGATGGAGCGCATCGCGGTTCTGCTGGCCGCTGGCGGGGCGCCCTGGGAGACCGAGGTCCTGGAGCGGCTCAGGTCGGCCGGCACTGCGGACCCGGCCGGAGGCCCCGGCCTCGTGCTGCACAAGCGGTGCGTCGACCTGGCGGACCTGCTCGCCACCGCGTCCACCGGCCTGGCCGGCGCCGCGGTGGTGTCCGCGTCCCTGCCCGGGCTGGATGCCGACAGCGTCAGCACCCTGCACCGGCAGGGGGTCCACGTGGTTCTGGTCGCCGACCCGGTCGTGGTCGCGGGCGACGGCGAGCGGCTGCAGCGGCTGGGTGCCGGGCGCGTCCTGCGCGCCGACGAGGTGGAGGTCCTGGCCGCTGCGCTGCGCGACGAGGCGGCGGGCACCGAGTCCTCCCGTGCTGCCCCGGCGGCCCCGGCGGCACCGGCGGCACCGGGGGACTCCGTGCCGGTCGACGCGCGTGCGGCGCGGGTGCTGGCAGTGTGGGGACCCGCCGGCGCGCCCGGCCGGACCACCGTCGCCGTGGCGCTGGCCGGGCAGCTGGCCGCCGCGGGGGCGACCACGCTCCTGGTCGATGCCGACCCCTATGCAGGTGCAGTGGCCCAGCACCTCGGCATCCTCGACGAGGCATCGGGGCTACTCGCGGCGGCGCGGCTGGCCAACACCGGCCAGCTCGACGCCGCGCGCCTGGCCTCCCTGTGCCGCCAGGTCGGGAGACTGCGCGTGCTCACCGGGCTACCGCGCGCGGACCGGTGGGTCGAGGTCCGGGCGGCCGCCTTCGGTGAGGTCCTGGAGGTCGCCGGGCGAATCGCCGGGACCGTCGTCGTCGACGTCGGGTTCTGCCTCGAGCAGGAGTCCCCGGACCCGTTCGCCGCAGGAGCGCCCTCGCGCAACCAGATGACGCTCACCGCCGTGGAGGCCGCTGACGAGGTGGTCGTCGTCGGCGCCGCAGACCCCGTCGGTCTCGCGCGGCTGGCCCGAGGCCTGGTGGAGCTGCGCGAGCTGGTGCCGGCCACCCCGGTGCGCGTGGTCGTGAACCGGTGCCGCCCGTCCTTGGGCTGGGCGGAGAAGGAGGTCCGCGGCATGGTCGAGGGCTTCATCGCGCCGGTGGGCGTGCACTTCCTGCCCGAGGACCGGCCCGCGGTCGACCGGGCGCTGATGAGCGGCACGGGCCTGTTCGAGTGCGGAGCCTCCGCGCTGCGGGCCGGGCTGGTCGACCTCGCGCAGGAGCTGCACGGCGAGCTCCGCACGCGGGGGCAACGGCGGCGGCTCCTGCTCCGGGGCCGGCCGGCCGCTCACGCGCCGCGGAGCAGGTAGAGCCGGCACGGCCGGTCCAGCCGCTACGGTCCGAGCAGGGAGAGGCGAAAGCCAGCCCCACCCAGAGCCGGACGTAGGCGATACCGAGGACGGGGTTCAGGCCGCCCTTTGTCCTCCTCCGAGGGTGCCGAGGCTGCCGCACGCCTGCTCTGCGAGAATCGCATGGAACCCGAGCATCACCGACCAGACCCCACGGGAAGAGGACAGTCGATGAGCGAGCGGCTCCGTGCGGAGGACCTGGCCCTGCTGGCCGCCGAGTCCGCGAGCGCGCCGATGCACAACGCGACACTCGAGATCTTCCTCCCCTCGCCCGAGGGCTTCGACTACGACCGCCTGCTCGCGCTGGTGGCGGACCGGATCGCGTTCGTGCCCCGCTACCGGCAGCGGGTTCGCACGGTCCCCGCCCGGCTCGGCAACCCGGTGTGGGTCGACGACGAGGACTTCGACCTCACCTTCCACGTGCGTCGCTCGGCGCTGCCACGACCCGGCTCCATGGAGCAGCTGCGCGAGCTCGTGGCGCGGATCGTCTCACGTCAGCTGGACCGCAACCGGCCGCTGTGGGAGCTCTACCTGATCGAGGGCCTGGACGGAGGCCGGTTCGCCTTGCTGGCCAAGTCCCACCAGGTGCTCGTCGACGGGGTGGCGATCGACCTCGGGCAGGTCATCCTCGACGTCGACCCCCGGCAGCGCGGGACCGGCCACGACGACTGGCGGCCGGCCCACGAGCCCAGCCAGGCCGCACTGGTGAAGCAGGCGGTGACCGAGTCGCTGCGTGACCCGCGCCTGGCCGTGGAGGTGGCCCGGACCAACGCGCGCACGGCCCTGGGTGCCGCGGCACATGTCGGGGGCACGGTGCTGCGGGCCGCGGAGTCGGTCTCCAACCGGCACCCGGTGCCGGACTCGCCGGTCAATGTGCCCCTGTCCGAGCAGCGCCGCTTCATGACCGTGCGCACCGAGCTCGAGGACTACCGGAAGGTGCGGCGACTGCACGGCGGCACCGTCAACGACGTGGTGCTCGCCACCGTGACCGGCGCCCTGCGCACCTGGCTGATGACCAGGGCGGAGTCCGTCCACGGCAGCCGGACGCTGCGTGCGCTGGTGCCGATGAGCGTCATCGACAGCGACCTGGAGCCGACCTCCCTGGGCAGCCAGGTGGCCGGCCACCTGCTCAGCCTGCCGGTGGGCGAGTCCAGCCCGGTGGTGCGCCTGCACCAGGTGTCCTACGCGCTCAAGGCGCACAAGGAGACCGAGCGTGCGGTCGCCGCGGACCGCATCGCCGGGGTGGCCGGCTTCGCCCCGACCACCTTCCACGCGTTGGGCGCGCGCGTCGCGGCGGCACAGGAGAGGCGCGCCTTCCACGTCGTGGTCACCAACGTGCCCGGCCCGCAGTTCCCGCTCTACGCCGCCGGCGCGCAGATGCTGGAGTCCTACCCGGTGCAGCCGTTGCTGGCCCGGCGGGCACTGGCGATCGGCGTCACGTCGTACGACGGGGGCGTGTACTTCGGGCTGACCGGGGACCGGGATGCCATCCCCGACCTCGAGGTGCTGGGTCAGTGCGTCACCGAGGCGTTGGAGGAGCTGGTGGACACCACCACCGGGAGCAGGCAGCGGGCCCCGCGCGGCCGCAAGAACGCCGCACCCCGCCGGCCACAGCCGGGGAAGGAGCCGCGGTCGTGAGCACCCGGGTGTACCAGCCGTTCAGCCTGCCCGCGCTGCGCGACCTCGCCGAGGCGACCGGGACCACCGTGCCCGAGGTCCGCGCCTACGCCGTCACCGCGGCCCTGCGCGCGGAGTACCCCGGCGCCGACGACGAGGAGCTGGAGTACGTCGCGATGACCCTGGCCGCGCGCGCGTCGACAGCACGCCTGCGGGCCCACGACCTGCCCCGGCGGCTGGTGGTCGCCTGGGACGCCGAGCAGGTGTCGGAGGTCGCCGACGGACCGTTCGAGGTGCGGGTCTCGGGCCTGCGCTTCCCGCGGGACGTGGCGTCGTACCACCTCGACGGGCCGGCGGCAGAACCCGACGTGGCACGAGCGCGCGACGCCTGGGTCTCCGGAGACCGAGACGCCTGGGAGGACGCCGCGGCCCGCGCGGACCGACATGACCTCGGCTGGTGGGCGACGCAGGAGCTGCCCGCGGTCCTCGAGCAGGAACGCAGCCGCCGGTAAGGACCAGTCCAGGTGACTTGGGAGTAACCGCCTGCGTCTGTCACGATCGTGGACATGGACGCTCTCACTGATGCCCCGGTTCCGGTCAACGAGCCGAACCTGACCTACGCTCCGGGCAGCCCGGAGCGGGCCGCTCTCGAGCTGGCGCTGCAGGAGCAGGAGAAGCAGCAGGTCGAGCTGACCGCGACGATCGGCGGCCGCAAGCGGATGGGCGGCGGAGCCGAGATCCCCGTGGTGCAGCCCCACGACCACCAGCACGTGCTGGGGGTGCTGCGGAACTCCACGCAGGAGGACGCCAAGGAGGCGGTCGCAGCGGCGCAGGAGGCCGCGACCGAGTGGCGTGAGCTGTCCTTCGACGACCGTGCGGCGGTCTTCCTCAAGGCGGCCGACCTGCTGGCCGGTCCGTGGCGGCAGCGGCTGAACGCCGCGACGATGCTGGGGCAGTCGAAGACGGCGTTCCAGGCCGAGATCGACTCGGCGTGTGAGCTGATCGACTTCTGGCGGTTCAACGTGCACTACGCGAAGGGCATCCTGGCCGAGCAGCCGGTGGCGAACTCGCGTGGGGTGTGGAACCGCACCGACCACCGGCCGTTGGAGGGTTTCGTCTACGCGATCACCCCGTTCAACTTCACCGCGATCTCGGGGAACCTGCCGACGGCGCCGGCGTTGATGGGCAACACGGTGCTGTGGAAGCCGTCGCCGACGCAGCAGCTGGCCGCGCACCTGCTGATGGAGCTGTTGGAGGAGGCCGGGCTGCCGCCGGGGGTGATCAACATGCTGCCCGGGGACGGCATCGACGTCTCGGCGGTCGCGCTCGAGCACCCGGACCTGGCCGGGATCCACTTCACCGGCTCCACGCCGACGTTCCAGAAGCTGTGGGCCACGGTGGGTCAGAACCTGGCGCGCTACCGCTCCTACCCGCGGATCGTGGGGGAGACCGGCGGCAAGGACTTCATCGTCGCCCACAAGTCGGCCGATCCCGACGTGCTGCGGACCGCGATGCTGCGCGGGGCGTTCGAGTACCAGGGCCAGAAGTGCTCCGCGGCCTCGCGGGCCTACGTCGCGCGGTCGGTGTGGACGCGGATGCGCGAGGACTTCCTGGCCGAGGTGGAGTCGATCCCGATGGGGGACGTCACCGACTTCTCCAACTTCATGGGCGCGGTCATCGACGAGCGGGCCTTCGCCAAGCACCAGAAGGCGATCGAGCGGGCGAAGGCGGACCCGAACCTGGAGATCCTGGTCGGCGGCGAGGTCGACGACTCGGTGGGCTGGTTCGTGCGGCCCACGGTCGTCGAGGGTCGGCGACCCGACCGACGAGATGTTCCACACCGAGTACTTCGGTCCGATCCTGGCGGTACACGTCTTCGACGACGCGGACTACGAGAAGGTCGTGGACCAGATGGAGTCGGTGGCGCCGTACGCCCTGACCGGCGTCGGTCATCGCGCAGGACCGCCGCGCGGTCGCGTGGACGACGGAGAAGCTGCGCTTCGCCGCGGGCAACTTCTACATCAACGACAAGCCGACCGGTGCCGTCGTCGGGCAGCAGCCGTTCGGTGGTGCCCGGGCGTCGGGCACCAACGACAAGGCCGGCGCCCCGTCGAACCTGATGCGCTGGACCTCCCCGCGCTCGATCAAGGAGACGTTCGACCCGCCGAAGGACTACCGCTACCCCCACATGGGCTGATCGCTCCGGACGGCCCCGGACACCGCCGGGGCCGCTACCGCCGACGTGCGCTCTCCGGCAAGCCACCGCCGGCCGACCACGTTCCTCGGTGGCGAGCGCCTGGCCGAGCACATCCGTGATCAGCTTCTCCAGCTTCGCCGCCGACGACCGGCAGGTGCACGTTGACCTCGCCCGGACACCCGTCTCCACGGTCCCGCTGCCGGACCCGGCCAGCGTGACGTCGGCGTGCAGGTGGCCGGGCTTGCCGGGGATCGAGACCTCGAGGTCCGCACGGGTGGGGTCGTGCCAGGTCTCCTTCTGCAGGATGCGCATCGTGGTCGCCCGACGAAACGCTTCGCCACCGACGGGAAGCCGTGGGCCGGCTGGGTCTGGTCCACCACGACGGTCATCCCCTGCTCCTCGGCGGGTTCGTCGCTGGACTCGATCGACACGTCGTAGCTGACCGCGTGCATCGCCTGGCAGACCTGCTCGCGGAAGTGCGGCTCCTCGAGCATCGCGAAGACCTCGTCGGGTGCCGCGTCGTAGCGCATCTCGTGCTGGAACCTCATGCGGGCACCCCCTTCAGCCAGCGCACTCCGGCGCCGTGCTCCTTGTCCATGCCGGTGCGGAAGAGGTCGGCCATGACGGCCTCCAACCGCCCTCCGATCAGTGGCACCCTGACCTTAACCTCGCCCTCGAACGCCTCCACGGTGCCCTCGCTGGTGCCGGCGAGCGTGAGCCGGCCGTGCACCGTGGCGGGCTTGCCGGGGGTGCGCACGGTCAGGGTGGCCTCCGCGGGGAGCTCCACTCCTCGGTCTGGACCGCGCGGGTGGTGTCGCCGGCGAACGTCCGGGCGAACGACGGGACGCCCGCGGTGGGTTGGACCTGGTCGATGACCACGGTCATGCCCGCGCCGGCGGGCTCGACCCGGACGTCGCAGGACAGCACGCCCATCGCCGCGCAGCTGGCCCGGCGGAAGTCCGGGTCGGCGAGCATCGCGAACACGTCGTCGGCGGACGCGTCGTACCTGATCTCGTGGCGGAACTTCATGGCGCTCATCATGACGGATGACCCGAACCGTGGCTACGCTCGCGCCTGTGACCTCCGACAGCCCTGCGACCTCCGGCGACGACGAGCTCCGCACCTCCCTGGGCCGGCCAGTGGGGCGGTGAGTCGAGGTGGCCTTCGGGGAGCAGGGCGCCAAGCTCACCTACGGCAGCTACCTCCAGCTCGAAGCTGCTCAGCTCCCAGCAGCTGGACTCCGACCCGCCGGCCCACGACGAGCTGCTGTTCATCACCATCCACCAGGTCTACGAGCTGTGGTTTCAGCAGCTGCTGCACGAGGCGACCGCGGCGCGCGACGCGATGCTCGGTGCCGACGCGATGCCCAGGGCCCCGGCGGCTCCGCTGTGGTGGGCCCAGCACCTGCTGCAGCCGCGATGCACGTCATCGAGCGGGTCCTCGTCGAGCAGGTCGACGTGCTCGAGACGATGACCCCGCAGGACTTCCTGGACTTCCGGCAGCCGCTGGCGCCGGCCAGCGGATTCCAGTCCGTGCAGTTCCGCGAGCTGGAGTTCCTCTCCGGCGCCAAGGACCCGTCGTTCGTGGAGCGCTTCCGCGGCCTCACCGACGACGAGCGGGCGCGGCTGCGGCGCCGGCTCGACGAACCCACGCTCTGGGACGCCTTCCTGCGCCTGCCTCGAGCGCGGGACCTCGACCCGCTGACGACGACGCGGTCACCGCGTCGCTGCGACGGTCGCGCACGACCGCGGCCGCTACGCCGACGTCTGGGCGCTCGCGGAGGCGCTGCTCGAGCACGACGAGCTCGCCGCGGCCTGGCGGGCTCGTCACGTCGTGATGGTCGAGCGGATGATCGGCACCAAGACGCGGCACCGGTGGCTCGTCCGGGCGCGGACTACCTGCGCAGCCGGCTGCCGCTGCGCTACTACCCGCTGCTGTGGGCAGCTGCGCTCCGGTCCTGTGACGCGCAGGAGGCGGTCACGCTCCGGACGCGTCCGTGTCGGCCGCGCCCGACGCGCCACGCTCTAGTGTCGGTGCCGACGGCACGACGGCGTGCCGGTCGGGAGCGACAAGCAAGGTTGGATGCCGCGCAGAGCACGAAGCTGGAAGAAACCAAGCACGAGCTGCTCGACGAGGCCGCGGCAATGGCCGCGCACCGCAAGGGGAGCGGAGGCCCGCCTCGCGAGACCGCGAGGCGGCTGCTCCGCTACGTCTACTACCGGCACGTCGCCGCGGAGGACATCGCTCGAGCGCAGCCGACGTCGACCTCTACGGCGCCGCGGTGAGCCACTACCGGCTCGCCGCCCACCGGCCTCAGGGCACCGCAACGGTTCGGGTCTTCACCCCCACGGTCGACGAGAACGGCTGGTCGGCCACCGGGCACACGGTCGTCGAGGTCGTCACCGACGACATGCCGTTCCTGGTCGACTCGGTGACGATGCGGCTCAACGCGCAGGACGCACAACGTGCACATCCGTGGTCCATCCTCAGCTGGTGGTCCGGCGGGACGTCGCCGGGCGCTCTGCACAGGTGCTCACCGAGGAGCGAGCGCAGCGACGCCGACGAGAGCGCCGCACGACGCTGTTCCGCGAGTCGTGGATGCACATCGAGATCGACCGCGGTCCCGACGCCGACGAGCTCGAGGCAGATCGAGCAGGCCCTCGCGAAGGTGCTGCGCGACGTGCGCGAGGCCGTCGAGGACTGGGAGCGGATGCACGCGCAGGCGCGTCGACATCGTCGACGGACCTGGCGAAGAACCGCCGCCGCTGCCGCAGCAGGAGATCGAGCGAGGGGCGGGCGCTGCTGAGCTGGCTGGCCGACGACCACTTCACCTTCCTCGGCTACCGCGAGTACGACCTCTCGAGGCGTCGAGCGGCGAGCGACGCGCTGCGTGCCGGTCCCGGGCACCGGTCTCGGCATCCTGCGCGCCGACCAGGACATGTCCGCCGTCGTTCGGCAAGCTGCCGCCGCGGTCAAGGCCAAGGCGCGCGAGAAGCCCCTGCTCATCCTCACCAAGGCGAACTCCAAGGCCACGGTGCACCGACCGGTCTACCTCGACTACGTCGGCGTCAAGACCTTCGACGAGCCGGGCGAGGTGGTGGGCGAGCGGCGGTTCCTGGGGCTCTTCTCCTCGGCCGCCTACACCGAGTCGCTGACCCGGATCCCGGTCCTGCGGGACAAGGCCACGCCAGGTGCTCGACGCCGCCGGCTTCGCCCCGCTGAGCCACAGCGGCAAGGCGCTCATGGACATCCTGGAGACCTACCCGCGCGACGAGCTGTTCCAGACGCCGGTCGACGAGCTGCTGCCCGATCGCCGAGGCGGTGCTCCACACCCGCGAGCGCCGCCAGCTGCGGCTGTTCGTGCGCCGCGACGCCTACGGCCGCTTCATGTCCTGCCTGGTCTTCCTGCCGCGCGACCGCTACACCACCGCGGTGCGCGAGCGGATGCGGCACATCCTAAGCGCCAGCTGGGCGGCGAGTCCGTCGACTACACCGCGCGGGTCAGCGAGTCGGTGCTCGCGCGACTGCACTTCGTCGTACGCGCCGCCCGGGGCGAGCATGCTGCCGCGAGTTCGACGAGGCGACCTCGAGCGCCGGCTCGCCGAGGCCACCCGGTCCTGGAGCGACGACCTCGCCGCGGCGGTGCGCGAGCGAGTTCGGCGAGGAGACGGGCGCCCGGCTGGCCCGCGCATACGCCGACGGCGTTCCCCGAGGCCTACAAGGAGGACTTCGCGCCGCGTACCGGGGCCGTCGACCTAGGCCGTCTCGAGACGCTCGAGGGGGAGGAGGGCGTTCGCGCTGTCCCTCTACCAGCCGATCGCCGCCGCGCCGGACGAGGCGCGGCTCAAGGTGTTCCGCGATCGGCCGCCGCTGTCGCTTGAGCCACGTGCTGCCGGTGCTGTCCGCGATGGGCGTCGAGGTGGTCGACGAGCGGCCCTACCAGCTCGAGGACGGTCCCGGCGACGCCTACATCTACGACTTCGGCCTGCGCTACACGCGCGCGGCGCTCCCGGCAGGCCCGCGAGCTGTTCCAGGACGCCTTCGCGGCGGTGTGGGACGGGCCGCAACGAGACCGACGGCTTCAACGCCGCTCGTGCTCGCCGCGGGGCTGACCTGGCGGCAGGTCACGGTGCTGCGCGCCTACGCGAAGTACATGCGCCAGGGCGGCACGCCGTTCGCGCAGGACTACATCGAGGATGCGCTGCATGCAGCAACGTCGACATCGCCCGGCTGCTGGTGCAGCTGTTCGAGACCCGCTTCGACCCCGGCCGAACGGCGACCGACGCCAGAGCGAGTCCGGCGGCCAGCCGCCGAGATCGAGGACAAGCATCACGCGGGCGCTCGACGAGGTGGCCAGCCTCGACCACGACCGGATCCTGCGCTCGCTACCTGCGACCGTCATCCGGGCCACGCTGCGCACCAACTTCTACCAGCGCGACCCCGACGGGCAGCCGAAGTCCTACCTGTCCTTCAAGCTGCGAGCCCGACGCGAGATCCCCGAGCTGCCCGAGCCGCGGCCGCAGTTCGAGATCTTCGTCTACTCGCCGCGCGTCGAGGGCGTGCACCTGCGCTTCGGCGCCGGTGGCCCGCGGCGGCCTGCGCTGGTCGGACCGCCGCGAGGACTTCCGCACCGAGGTGCTCGGCCTGGTCAAGGCGCAGATGGTGAAGAACGCCGTGATCGTGCCGGTCGGGCGCCAAGGGCGGCTTCTTCTGCAAGCAGCTGCCCGACCCCGTCCGACCGCGAGGCCTGGCTCGCCGAGGGCGTGGCCTGCTACAAGACGTTCATCTCCGGGCTGCTCGACCTCACCGACAACCTCGCGGCCGGCGAGACCGTGCCGCCCGAGCGGGTCGTGCGCCACGACGGCGACGACCCCTACCTCGTGGTCGCCGCCGACAAGGGCACCGCGACGTTCTCCGACATCGCCAACGGCGTGGCCAAGGACTACGGCTTCTGGCTCGGCGACGCCTTCGCCTCCGGTGGCTCGGTCGGCTACGACCACAAGGCCATGGGCATCACCGCCCGCGGCGCCTGGGAGTCGGTGCGCCGGCACTTCCGCGAGATGGGCGTCGACTGCCAGACCGAGGACTTCACCTGTGTCGGCGTCGGCGACATGTCCGGCGACGTGTTCGGCAACGGCATGCTGCTGTCCGAGCACATCCGGCTGGTGGCCGCCTTCGACCACCGGCGACATCTTCCTCGACCCCGACGCCGGACGCCGCCACGTCGTACGCCGAGCGCCGGCGGCTGTTCGACCTGCCCCGCTCGAGCTGGCAGGACTACGACCAGAGCCTCATCTCCGAGGGCGGCGGGGTCTACTCGCGCGCAGGCCAAGTCCATCCCGGTGAGCCCGCAGGTGCGCGCAGGCGCTCGGCCTTCGCCGACGACGTCGACCTCGATGACGCCGCCGGAGCTGATGCGCGCCATCCTACCGCCCAGGTCGACCTGCTGTGGAACGGTGGCATCGGCACCTACGTCAAGGCCGACGAGCGAGACCGACGCCGAGGTCGGGCGACAAGGCCAACGACGCCATCCGCGTCAACGGCGCGGAGCTGCGCTGCCGCGCGCGTCGGCGAGGGCGGCAACCTCGGGCCTCACCCAGCAGCGGCCGCATCGAGTACGCCCGGGCCGGCGGCCGGATCAACACCGACTTCATCGACAACTCGGCCGGGTGTCGACACCTCCGACCACGAGGTGAACATCAAGATCCTGCTGGACTCGGTGGTCGCCAACGGGGACCTGACCGAGAAGCAGCGCAACGAGCTGCTCGCCTCGATGACCGACGAGGTCGGCGACCCTCGTGCTCGCGCGACAACTACGAGCAGAACGTCGCACTCGCCTCGTCGGCGGCCCAGGCAGCACCGCCTGCTGCACGTCCACGAGGACTGGATCCGGCGCCTGGAGCGTGCCGGCCTGCTCGACCGCGCGCTGGAGTCCCTGCCGACCCGCAAGGTGGTCGCCGACCGGCTGGAGAAGCGGCAGGGGCTCACCGTCCCGGAGCTGTCGGTGCTGCTGGCCTACACCAAGATCGTGCTGGCCGACGAGCTGCTCGAGTCCGACCTGCCCGACGACCCGTTCCTGCGCAACGACCTGTTCGGCTACTTCCCGACGCAGATGCGCCATGCGTACCGCGAGCAGATGGAGGCGCACCCGCTGCGCCGGGAGATCGTCGTGACCCAGGCGGTCAACGAGCTCGTCAACGGCGCCGGCATCACCTACTACCACCGGCTCTCGGAGGAGACCGGTGCCTCGGCCGCGGAGCTGGTGCGCGCCAACTTCGCGGCGCGCGAGATCTACGGCTTCCGGGCACTGAACGACGAGATCAACGGCTACGACGCCAAGATCGACGCGCTCGTGCAGACCCGGATGCGGCTGGAGATGCGCACGCTGGTCGAGCGGGCCTCCCGCTGGCTGGTCAACAACCGGCGACCCCCGCTGGAGACCGAGGCGATCGTCGACTTCTTCGGTGTCGAGGCGCTGCAGGTGGTCGGCGCTCTGCCCGACCTGCTCACCGGCCGCGAGCTGGAGGCGTTCCGGTCCCGCCGAGAGGCCCTCGTCGCCGCCGGCGTCCCCGAGGACCTCGCCGGCCGGGTGGCGGTGCTGCCGCCGGCCTACTCCGCGCTCACCATCCTCGAGACCGCCCGCCGCGACGGGATCGACGCGATGGAGGTCGCGCGGGTGCACTTCGCGCTCGGTGAGCGGCTCGGGCTGACCGCCCTGGTGTCGCGCATCCTGTCGTTGCCGCGCGAGGACCGCTGGCAGACGATGGCGCGCGCCGCGCTGCGCGACGACCTGCACACCGTGCACGCCCAGCTGACCGCCAAGGTCCTCGCCGAGACCTCCGAGGACGACCCGGCTCCGGTGCGCGTGGCGGACTGGGAGGAGGGCGACGAGCTGGTGGTGTCGCGTGCGGTGGAGACGCTGGACGAGATCTGCGCCGACGACTCCGCGGACCTGGCGCGGCTGTCGGTCGGCCTGCGGGTGGTCCGCACGATGCTGGCCACGCCGTGACGGCCGAGGACATGCGGTCGGTGAGCCGGTTCGAGGCCTCCGTGCTCGACCAGCTCGACACCGGAGCGCTCGTGGACTCGTTGGTCGAGCTGGTGCGGATCCCGAGCATTGGCGGCAGCGACGCCGAGCTCGAGGTGCAGGAGCTGTTCGCTGCTCGGCTCGCCCAGCTTGGCGCGGACGTGGACCGCTGGGACATCGACCTTGCCGAGCTGCGGGAGGACCCGTGGTACCCCGGCGAGGAGGTGCACCGCGACGCGGCGGTGGGGGTGGTGGGCACCACCGGGGGCGACGAGCCCGCAGGCCTGATCCTGCAGGGGCACCTCGACGTCGTACCCCCGGGCGACCCGGAGACCTGGATGGGCTCGGACCCGTTCTCCGCGGAGATCCGCGACGGGGCACTCTACGGTCGCGGCGCCTGCGACATGAAGGCCGGCGCAGCGGCGAACCTCGCGGTGCTGCGCACGCTTCGCACGGCCGGCGTGCAGCTCGAGCGGCCGCTGGCACTGCACTCGGTGGTCGGGGAGGAGGACGGCGGGCTGGGCGCGTTCGCCACGCTGCGCCGCGGCCACCGCGGCGACGCGGCCATCATCACCGAGCCCACCAGCGCGCACATCACCACCGCGACCGCGGGGGCGCTCACCTTCCGCATCGAGGTGTCCGGCCGGTCCGCCCACGGCAGCATGCGCCGCACCGGCGTGAGCGCCTTCGAGGCCTTCCTGCCGATCCACGCGGCGCTGCGGAGCCTGGAGGAGGAGCGCAACCGCGAGGTCTCCACCCGGTTCATGAGCGACCTGCCCTACGCGCTCTCGTTCGGCATCGTGCAGGCGGGGGAGTGGTCCAGCAACGTCCCCGACCGGCTGGTGGCAGAGGGCCGGTTCGGCGTGATGCTCGACGAGGACCCGCGCCAGGCCCGCGTCGCCTTCGAGGACGCGGTGACCCGGGCCGCGGTCGACGACCCGTGGCTGCACGACAACCGCCCGGTGGTCAGCTGGCCGGGCGGCCAGTTCGCCAGCGGCTGGACCGACGAGGACCACCCGCTGGTCGCGGAGATGCAGGACGCGGTCATCGCCACAGGGGTGAGCAGCCCGCCGACCTGGGCGGGCGTCTACGGAAGCGATCTGCGGCTCTACACCGGCATCGGCGGCATCCCCACGCTGCACTACGGACCCGGGGACATCGGGTGGGCGCACGCGCCCCTCGAGCGCGTCGACCTCGACGAGCTCGTGCAGGTCACCCGGTCGTTGATCGTGCTGGCCCTGCGCCGGTGCGGTGGCCACGCCTGAGGGGCGCCCCGGGTAACGTCGGCACCGTGGACGCGGACCTCTTCTACGCCGGCGTGGCCGGCCAGGCCTCGGCGGTGGCCGACGGCACCCTCAGCGCTCGGGAGCTGACCGGCGCGGTGCTCGAGCGCATCCAGCGGTACGACGGTGCGCTCAACGCCTTCACCGCGGTGCGGGCCGAGGAGGCCCTCGCCGAAGCGGCCGAGCGCGACGCCGCCCCGAGGCCACGGGGACCCCTGCACGGCGTGCCGCTGGCGATCAAGGAGGAGGTGGACGTCGCCGGCCAGGTGACCACGTTCGGCGGCCGCGGGAACAGCCGGCCGGCCGCGCGCGACGCGGCGGTGGTGGCGCGCCTGCGAGAGGCCGGAGCGGTCATCGTCGGCAAGACGAACATGCCGGAGTTCGGCCAGTGGCCGTTCACCGAGTCCTTGGCGCACGGCATCACCCGCAACCCCTGGGACGTCCGTCGTACCCCGGGCGGCTCCAGCGGCGGCACCGCCGCGGCCGTGGCGTCGGGCATGGTCGCGGCCGGCATCGGCGGTGACGGCGGCGGGTCGATCCGGATCCCGTCGGCCTGCTGCGGCCTGTTCGGCCTGAAGCCGCAGCGCGGCCGGGTGACCATGGATCCCCACGAGCACGGGTGGTGGTCGCTGTCGACGACCGGCCCGCTCACCCGGACCGTGCGCGACTCGGCGCTCCTCTACGACGTGATCCACGGTGCGCTGCCCGCGGACCGCTGGCGGGCAGAGGCGCCCGACCGGTCCTTCTCGGAGGCGGCCGCCTCCGATCCCGGACGGCTGCGGATCGGCTGGAGCACCAAGCCCGTCACGGTCGGGGTCAGGCCCGCGACGGAGCACGTCCGCGCGGTGCAGGAGACCGCCGCGTTGCTGGCCGAGCTGGGGCACCACGTCGAGGAGGTGGACCCGGACTACCCGAACCCCACGGCGGCGTTCGTGCCGCAGTTCTTCGCCGGTGTGCGCACGCAGGCCGAGCTGGTCGAGGACGCGCGTCGGCTCGAGCGCCGCACGCGGCAGACCGTCCGGATGGGGGGCTGGGTGAGCCCCCGGGTGCGCGAGTGGGCGATCAGCCGCGGTGAGCGGATCGGGGCGCAGGCCAACCGGGTGTTCGAGGACCACGACGTGCTGCTCACACCCGCGCTGGCGCACCGGCCCCCGGCGGTGGGCGTCCTCGACGGCGCCGGCACCGTGCGTGCTGCGCTCGCCTCGATGCCGATGATCGCCTACACCGCACTGTGGAACGTGGCCGGCAACCCGGCTGCCTCGGTGCCCGCCGGGTTCGCCGCGGACGGCCTGCCGCTCGCCGTCCAGCTCGTCGGCCGCCCGCACGCGGAGACGACACTGTTCAGCCTGTCCGCGCAGCTCGAGGAGGCCCGGCCCTGGGCCGAGGCGAGGCCGCAGCTGTGACGCTGCTGCTGACCTCGCCGGTGGCCTGGGCGCGCCGGCACCTGGTCGCCCGGGTCGTCGACCTCCCGAGCCCGCTGCAGGGGCGCACGGTCCTGGTCACCGGCGCGTCCTCGGGCATCGGTGCGGCCACCGCCGTCGCGGTCGCCGCGCGCGGGGGCGTCCCGGTCCTGGTGGCGCGTCGCGAGACAGAGCTGCGTCGGGTGGTGCGCCGCATCGAGGACGCCGGCGGCACCGCCCACGCCTACTCCTGCGACCTCACGGACGGCGCGGCCGTGGACCGGCTGGTCGAGACGCTCCTCGCCGAGCACGGTGGCGTGGACATGCTGGTCAACAACGCCGGCCGCTCGATCCGCCGATCGCTGGCCCTGTCCTACGACCGGCTGCACGACTTCGAGCGGACCATGGCCCTCAACTACGTCGCCCCGGTGCGCCTCATGCTGGGACTGCTGCCGCACATGGTCGAACAACGGTCGGGCCACGTCGTCAACGTGCTCACCTGGGGCGTGCAGGTGAAGGCTCCGAAGTACGCCGCCTACATCGCCTCCAAGACCGCGCTCGACGTCTTCAGCCGCATCGCCGGCCGGGAGCTGTACGGCGACGGGGTCACCTTCACCAACGTCCGCATGTCGCTGGTGCGCACCGCCATGATCGGCCCCACCGACGCCTACCGGCAGGTTCCGGCCCTCACGCCGGAGCAGGCCGCGGAGAAGGTCGTGCGCGCACTGGAGGACCGGCCGCTGACCGTGGACACGGTGGTCGGCACCGTCGCCGAGGCGCTCAACCTGCTCGCCCCCCGGCTGTCCGACGCGCTCCACTACGCCGTCGCCCGGCGGGTTCCCGACTCCCCGGCGGCGGCCCGGCACCTGGAAGGCTGATCGGCCGGACCTGCCCACGGGTGGTCACACAATGGCCTGCGACGCCGCCCGGACGGTGATTCGTGACCACGCGCAGGTCAGCTCGCGCGCTTCCTGGTCGACTTCGCCGCCGCCTTCTTCGTCGAGGCCTTCTTCGCGGCGGTCTTCTTGCCGCTGCTCTTCTTCGCCGCGGTCTTCTTGGTGGCGGTCTTCTTCGGGGCACTCTTCGAGCCGGTGCCCGACTTCTTCGCCGGTGCCTCCTCCTTCTCGGCGTCGGGCTCGGCCGGCTCCTCCGGCGCACCCGCTGCCCCGGCCCCACCCTTGGCCGCCTCGACGCTGCGCTGCAGCGCGGCGAGCAGGTCGACGACCTCGCCGCCGGCGGGTTTCTCCTCGGCGACGTGGGTGACCTCGCCGCCCTCGAGCTTGGCGCGCACCATCGCCTCCACCGCGACCCGGTAGTCGTCGACGTACTCGCTCGCGTCGTAGTCGCCGGCCAGCGTCTCGACGAGCATCCGGGCCATCTTCAGCTCCTGCGGCCGCACGTCACGGGCGTCGAGGCCGGTGAAGTCGGGCTCGCGGACCTCGTCGGGCCACAGCATCGTCTGCATCACGATCACGTCGTCGCGGACCCGCAGCACGGCCGTGGTCATCCGGGTGCGGATGGACACCGTCACCACCGCCACCCGGTCGGTCTCCACGAGCGCCTCGCGCAGCAGCGCGTACGGCTTCACCGCGGACTTGTCCGGCTCGAGGTAGTAGGACTTCTCCAGCCACATCGGGTCGATCTGGTCGCTGGGCACGAACTTCTCGACCGAGATCTCGCGGCTGCTCTGCGCCGGCAGCTCGCCGAGGTCCTCGTCGTCGAGCACCACGATCTGTCCGTCGTCGGTCTCGTAGCCCTTCGCGATGTCGGAGTAGGGGACCTCCTCGCCGTCGATGCTGCACACGCGCTGGTAGCGGATCCGTCCGCCGTCCTTGGCGTGCACCTGGCGGAAGGAGATGTCGTGGTTCTCGGTCGCGGCGTACAGCTTGATGGGCACGCTCACCAGGCCGAACGACACGGCGCCTTTCCAGATCGCGCGCAACGGCTGCTCCTCAGGTCGAGTGGGTACCGCTGGGCGATTACCCGTTTCCTGTCGTCAGGATGTACCCATGCGACCGATGCTGGCTACCCGTGGCACCCGCGTTCCCGCAGGTCAGCAGTGGGTGCACGAGGTGAAGTGGGACGGTGTGCGGGTGCTCGCCGAGGTCCGGCCGGCCGACGGCGGAGGCCGGCTGCGGCTCACCTCCCGCAACGAGAACGACGTCACCGCGGCCTACCCGGAGCTGCACGGTCTGGCCGACCTCGGCCGCGACGTGCTGCTCGACGGCGAGATCGTCGCCTTCAAGGCCGGCACGCAGACGTTCGCGGCGCTGGTCGAGCGGATGCACGTGCGCAACGCCCGCAAGGCCGAGGCGCTGGCCCGCGCGAACCCCGTGACCCTCGTCGTCTTCGACGTGCTGCGCCTCGACGGCGAGGACCTCACCGGGCGCCCGCTGTCCGAGCGCCGCGAGGCCCTGCTGTCCCTCGGCCTGGGCGACGCGCGGGTCCAGGTGCCCCCGACGTACGACGACGGGGCGATGCTGCAGCGGATCACCGGCGAACAGGGCCTGGAGGGGATCGTCAGCAAGCGGCTCGGCTCCTGGTACCACCCCGGCCGGCGTACGACGGACTGGCTGAAGTTCCCGCACCGGGCCTCCGAGTCCTACGTCGTCGGGGGTTGGCGCCTCGAGACCGGCAGCACCACACGACTCGGGGCACTGCTGGTCGGGGCACCGACGTCCGCCGGGCTCAGCTACCGGGGGCGCATCGGCAGCGGCCTGGCCGGCAAGGAGGGGCAACGGCTCCGCGCGCTCCTGGCGCCGCTGCGGGCGGAGCGGTCCCCGTTCTGCGACGAGGTGCCGCGCGTCGACGCGACGGGCGCCACCTGGGTGCACCCCGAGGTGGTCGTCGAGATCGCCTCGCTCGGGGTCACCCCGGGGGGCCGGTTGCGGCAACCGACGTACGAAGGTGAGCGCGCCGACCTCGACGCGGCCGACCTGATCGCCCGGGCGGGGGACCGGTGACCTCCCGCCTGGCACGGCCCCGACCGGCAGCACGAGCCGCCGAGGGCCCGCCGTTCCCGGGACACGGCGGGCCTCTGCGCACACGGGGTCGTGAGCAGCAGGGTTCCCGCGTGCCCTCCGGGCGAAACGTCTCGGTCGGTTTACATTCCTTGACGGTCTGTCCACAGATCGGGTGACTTGGGGGTTCCGAGGCTCGCTGCGTTCGGCCAGACTGCGGCCGACCTCCTCGGACGACCAGGGAGCCTCGGGATGAGCCTGACGTACGTCGACCCGCACGACGACCTCGTGGACACGCTCGACGCCCAGCTTCGCGCGGCCGTGCGCCGCGACGGGGTCGACCCGCAACGGGACACCGTGCGGGTGCGGCGGCTCGCCGAGCAGGTCGTCGCGGATCACGACCAGCGCAGCCTGACCGGTGAGGTGGCCCCGGTCCGGGACCCGTCGGCGGCGGTCGAGGAGATCGTCGCGCGGGTCGCCGGCTTCGGCCCGCTCCAGCGGTACCTCGACGACCCGACGGTGGAGGAGGTCTGGATCAACGAGCCTAGCCGGGTGTTCGTCGCCCGGGCCGGGCGCCACGAGCTGACCTCCACGGTGCTGACCGCCGGCCAGGTGCACGAGCTCGTCGAGCGGATGCTGAAGACCTCGGGCCGGCGGATCGACCTCTCGCAGCCGTTCGTGGACGCGATGCTCCCCGCGGGCCACCGCCTGCACGTCGTGCTCGAGGGCATCTCCCGTGGGTTCTCGGCCGTCAACATCCGCAAGTTCGTGGTCCGTGCGGCGCACCTGGGGGACCTGGTGTCGCTCGGCAGCCTCAGCGACCAGGCCGCACGCTTCCTCTCCGCCGCCGTGGTCGCGGGGCTCAACGTCATCGTCGCGGGAAGCACGCAGGCGGGAAAGACCACGATGTTGAACTGTCTCGCCGCCGCGATCCCCGGCCGCGACCGGGTGGTGTCCGTGGAGGAGGTCTTCGAGCTCCGGTTCCCGCACCCGGACTGGGTCGCGCTGCAGACCCGCCAGCAGGGGCTGGAGGGCACCGGTGAGATCAGGCTGCGGGACCTGGTGAAGGAGAGCCTGCGCATGCGGCCGTCCCGGGTGATCGTCGGTGAGGTCCGCGCCGAGGAGTCGCTGGACCTGCTGCTCGCGTTGAACGCCGGCCTTCCCGGGATGGCCTCACTGCACGCCAACAGTGCCCGCGAGGCCCTGGTCAAGCTCTGCACCCTGCCGCTGCTGGCCGGCGAGAACATCTCCGCTCGCTTCGTGGTGCCCACGGTGGCCTCGTCCGTCGACCTCGTCGTCCACCTCGGCATGGACCACGACGGGGTCCGCCGGGTGGAGGAGATCGTGGCCGTCCCCGGGCGCGTCGAGGGCGACGTCATCGAGACCGAGCAGCTGTTCGTACGACGCGAGGGCCGCCTGCTCCGGGCCTCGGGGATGCCGCCGCGCCCGGAGCGGTTCGCCCGCAGCGGCGTGGACGTGCACGCCCTGCTCCACGGGGAGGCCTGAGATGGGTGTCGCCGTGGGACTGACCGCCGGGACCGGTCTGCTGCTGATCTGGCTGGCGCTCACCGGCCCGCCTGCGCGGCGGTCGCGGCCCCGGTCCGCGCCCGGCCGGCTGCGCGACCTGCTCGACCGTGCCGGGCTCGCCGAGACGGCGGCGTCCGGGCTCATCGTCCTCTGCGCCGTCAGTGGCCTGGTGGCGTTCGTGCTGGTGCTGGTCATCTCCCACGTCGCTCCGGTGGCGCTGGTGTTCGGCCTGCTGGCCGGCTACCTCCCGGTGGCGGCGCTGTCCGGGCGGGCCCGCCGTCGCCAGCGCGACCTCGCCGAGGTGTGGCCCGAGGCGGTGGACAACCTGGCCTCGGCCGTGCGCGCCGGGCTCTCGCTGCCCGAGGCGCTCACCCAGCTCGGGGAGCGCGGTCCGGAGCCGTTGCGCGAGCCCTTCACCGCCTTCGCTGCCGACTACGCCGCCAGCGGGCGCTTCGGGGACTGCCTGGACCGGCTCAAGGTACGCCTGTCCGACCCGGTCGGTGACCGGGTGGTCGAGGGACTGCGGATCGCGCGGGAGGTGGGCGGCGGGGAGCTCGGCAGCCTGCTGCGCAACCTGTCCACCTACCTCCGTGAGGATGCCCGCACCCGCGCCGAGCTCGAGGCCCGGCAGGCGTGGACCGTCAACGGGGCACGGCTGGCGGTCGCCGCTCCGTGGCTGGTGCTGCTGATGATGTGCTTCCAGCACCAGGTGGTGGCCCGCTACGCGTCGCCCGCGGGCGTGCTGGTGCTGGCCGCCGGCGCCGTGCTCTGCCTGCTGGCCTACCGCCTGATGGTGCGCATCGGGCGGCTGCCGGTCGAACGGCGGGTGCTGTCATGAGCTACGCCGCGTGGGGTGGCGTTCTCGGCGGCGGACTCGCCTCCGGCGTGGTTCTCGTGGTGGTCCGGCTCGCGGCGGTGCGCCGTCCCAGCCTGGCCGTCCGCGTGCTGCCCTACGTGCGGGCGTTGCCGCGCGCGGCCACCCGGCCCGTCGTACCGACGACGCCGGGGACCGGCGCGCTCGGAGTCGTCAGCGCGGTGCTGGGACCGTTCCTGGCCGCGGCCGCCGACACCCTCGAGCGTGTGCTGGGCGGCTCCGCGTCGATCCGTCGGCGCCTCGAGCGGGCGGGCCTGTCGATGACCGTGCGGGAGTTCCGGGTCGAGCAGGTGCTGTGGGGCCTGGCCGGCTTCGGCCTGACCGCCGCCGTGTCCGTGCTGGTGGCGCTGCAGTCACCGGGGCGCACGGGGCCGCTGCTGGTCGTGTGTGCCGTCGCGTTCGTCCTCGGTGTGCTGCTGCGGGAGAACCGGCTCAGCGCGCAGGTCGCGGAGCGCGAGCGCCGGATCCTGGCCGAGTTCCCCACCGTGGCCGAGCTCCTCGCGCTCGCGGTGGGAGCCGGAGAGGGCCCGGTGGCGGCGTTGGACCGAGTCGTGGCCCGGTGCCACGGGGAGCTTGCCGCCGAGCTGGCCGCGGTGCTCGCCGACATCCGCACCGGGACGGGGCTCTCGGCGGCCTTCGACGGCCTCGCACGTCGCTCGGGATTGCCCGTCGTCGCACGCTTCGCAGAAGGCATGGCCGTCGCGCTGGAGCGGGGCACGCCGCTGGCGGCCGTGCTGCACGCCCAGGCGGCCGATGTGCGCGAGGCGGGCCGCCGCGCGCTCATCGAGAGCGGTGCCCGCAGGGAGGTCCTCATGATGGTGCCGGTCGTGTTCCTCGTCCTGCCCGTGACCGTCGTCTTCGCGTTCTGGCCCGGGCTCGTGGGCCTGCACCTCGTCGTTCCGTGAGCCCCTCATCCCCCTACCGCCAAGGAGATTCGATGCCCGCATTCCCAGGCAGGTCCCTGGTCCTGCTCCAGATGCTCCTCTCCCGCGCCGGGCGGCGCGCGCGTGCCTGCGAACGCGGTGACGTGCCCGGCTGGGTGCTCGTCACGGTGATGACCGCCGGCCTGGTCGCCGCGCTGTGGGCCATCGCCGGGCCGCAGCTGTCGGGCATGCTCCGCGACGCGCTGAGCTCCGTGCGTGGCAGCTGAACGCCGTCCGGCAGAGCGGGGGGCTGCCGTCGTCGACTTCGTCCTGGTCCTCGTGGTGCTGCTGCCGCTGTTCCTCGGCATCGTGCAGGTCGGGCTGGTGCTGCACGTACGCAACACGCTCACCGCCGCGGCGTCCGACGGGGCCAGGTACGCCGCGACCGTCGACCGCACCGGTGCCGACGGGGTGGCCCGGACCCGGCAGCAGATCAGCGGCGCTCTCGCGGGTCGGTTTGCCCGTGACGTCTCCGTCCACGCGCAGTCGATCCAGGGCGCCGCGGGCGTCCGCATCGATGTCGACGCCGAGGTGCCACCGCTGGGCCTGTGGGGCCCGGCGGTACGGCTCCACGTCTCCGGGCACGCGCTCGAGGAGGTGGCCCCGTGACCGGCCGCGACCAACGTGGCACCGCGCTCGTCGAGGTGGTGTGGCTGTCCGTGCTGCTCCTCGTGCCTCTGGTCTACGTGCTGCTCGCCGTCTTCGAGGTCCAGCGCTCGGCCTTCGCGGTGAGCACGGCAAGCCGGGCCGCCGGCCGGGCGTTCGTGATGGCGCCGTCCCGGTCGGAGGCACGGGCACGCGCGGTGGCTGCTGCACGGGTGGCGTTGTCCGACCAGGGCCTCGACCTGACCCGCGCCCGACTGGTCCTCGACTGCGCGCCCAGTCCGGACGCGTGCCTCTCCCCGGGGTCGGTGGTGCAGGTGCACGTCGTGTACCCGGTCGCGCTGCCGTTGATGCCCACCGCGCTGGGCGGCAACACGCCCAGCATCCGGGTCCGCGCCGACCATGTCGTCCCCTACGGAACCTTCCGGGAGGCGCGACCGTGAACCGGGGCGAGCGGGGCCAGGTCACCGTGCTCATCGTCGGGTTCGCGACGGTGGCCGCGCTGCTGGTCGCGGTCGTCGTCGACGCGTCGGCTGCGTATCTGCGCCGCCAGGGACTCGAGTCCCTGGCCGACGGTGCGGCACTGGCGGCCGTGGACGGCATCCAGGGCAGCCAGGTCTACGCGCGCGGCCTGGGGGAGCGGGCCGCGGTCGACCCGGTCGTGGCGCGACGGTACGTCGCCGGCTACCTGCGGGGGACCGGCGCCGCGGCCCGCTACCCGGGCCTGCGCTGCACGGTGCGGACCTCCGCCGACCGTGTCGTCGTGCAGGTGGCGGCACCGCTGGTGCTGCCGCTGGGGCCGCCGACCTGGGACCGGCGTGCCCTCGTGGGGGCCACGGCGTCGGCGGTGGTGCTGGTCTCGCCGTGACCGGTTCGGGGGACAAGCTCCCCCTCCAAAACCGGGCACACCCGGAGATGTTTGCGAGTGCGCAAGAATAGAGCCGGGCAAATCGGACTTTTGCCTTGTGTTGCCGCGGGCGCGGTGTTCTAGTGGGCGAGGTGGTCAAGAAAGTGCGCCACGACGTCGATCTCGACGAAAGGCCGCCATGCCGCTCGGGACGAATCACTCCGGCTCCGTAGCCACGCCGCAGCTCACCACCGCGCATGCCGATCTCGACGACTCCGACCGCGGTGCCATGACCGCGCGTCTGCTCGCGAAGATCGAAGCCACCGACGACGAGCGCGAGCAGGCGCTGCTGCGCGAGGAGGTGGTGGTCCTCAACATGGGCGTGGCCCGGGCCATCGCCCACCGCTACCGCCAGCGCGGGCTCAACCTCGACGACCTCATCCAGGTCGCCTACGTCGGCCTGGTCAAGGCCGTCAACGGCTTCGATCCCGGCCGCGAGCGGGACTTCCTCAGCTACGCGGTGCCGACGGTGAGCGGGGAGGTCAAGCGCTACTTCCGCGACTTCGGCTGGACCGTGCGACCGCCGCGCCGCGTGCAGGAGCTGCAGGCCCAGATCGCGCGCGCCTCAGCGAGCTCTCCCACCGCCTCGGGCGCTCGCCGCGGCCCGGGGAGGTCGCCGACGAGCTCGAGGTGGACGTCGACGCCGTCATCGAGGCGCTGGCCGCCGACGGCTGCTTCTCCCCCTCGTCGCTGGACGTGCCGGTCGGCGAGGACGGCTCCTCCACCCTTGGCGAGCTCATGCGCGACGAGCACGAGGACTTCGGGGGCGCCGAGGCGCGGGTCATGCTCGCACCCGCCGTACGCCGTCTGGCGGAGCGGGACAAGCGCATCCTGGAGCTTCGGTTCTTCGAGGGCTGGACGCAGGAGCAGATCGCCGCCGACATCGGCGTGACCCAGATGCAGGTCTCGCGGCTGCTGGCGCGGATCCTCCAGGAGCTGCGCTCCGAGTTCGGGTGAGCGCCCTCGGCATCAGTCCCTGGTGCGGCGCAGCAGCGGGAAGGCCAGCCACAGCGAGGCGAAGAACGCCACGGCCACCGCGCCGGCGACGTGGGCGGGCAGCCGTCCGACGACCAGATCGAAGACCAGCCACACGACCCCTGAGGTGGTCAGCGCCAGAGCCAGGAGCCCGGCTCGGGCGGCCCAGTTGGCGGCGTACACCAGCCACGGGCGCTCGCCGCGGCGGAACAGGGCTCGGTGGAACGCCACGGGAGCGATGATGAGCCCGGTGGCCACGACCGAGCCGGCGAGGATCGCGAGGTAGACGTAGCGCTGGACCGTCGTGATGTGGGTGAACCGCTGGGTGAACGGCAGGGTGAGCAGGAAGCCGGTCAGGATCTGCACCCCGGTCTGGGTGACCCGCAGCTCCTGCAACAGCTCGCTGAGGTTGCGGGTGAGCCGTTCCTGCTCGGTCTCGCCCTCGTGGCCGGCGTGTCGCGCCGTCGTACCGCGTGTCATCGCCCTCGCTCACCTCGATTCACGAACATACCCGGCCGGACGTCGCTGATGCGGCTGTCGCCCGGTGAGGAAGGTACTGTTGCCTCTCGTGGCAGGACCCGACTTCGACACGCAGATCAAGCAGCTCCAGGCGACCATGCGCACCATCGAGCAGGTGCTCGACGTCGACAACATGCGCAAGGAGATTGCCGACCTGGGCGAGCAGGTGGCTGCGCCCGACCTCTGGGACGACCAGGCCAACGCGCAGCGGGTCACCGGGCGGCTGTCGGCCCTGCAGGGTGAGCTGGAGCGCTTCACCAACCTGCGCCAGCGCCTCGAAGACGTGGCGCTGATGGTGGAGATGGCGCAGGAGGAGGGCGACGCCGAGGCGCTCGCGGACTCCCAGCGCGAGCTCGAGCGCATCCACAAGGCGGTCGAGGCGCTCGAGGTCCGCACCCTGCTGTCCGGCGAGTACGACGCGCGCGAAGCCCTGGTCACCATCCGCTCGGGCGCCGGGGGCGTGGACGCCGCCGACTTCGCCGAGATGCTCATGCGGATGTACACCCGTTGGGCTGAGCGCAACAAGTACCCGGTCGAGGTCTTCGACATCTCCTACGCCGAGGAAGCGGGGATCAAGTCCGCGACGTTCGCGGTGCACGCCCCCTACGCGTACGGCACCCTCTCGGTCGAGGCCGGCACCCACCGGCTCGTGCGGATCAGTCCCTTCGACAACCAGGGCCGCAGGCAGACGTCGTTCGCCGCGGTGGAGGTGGTGCCGGTCCTGGAGCAGACCGACGAGATCGAGATTCCCGAGGACGAGGTGCGCGTCGACGTCTACCGCTCCTCGGGACCCGGCGGCCAGTCGGTGAACACCACGGACTCCGCCGTGCGACTCACGCACATCCCCACCGGGGTCGTGGTCTCCTGTCAGAACGAGAAGAGCCAGCTGCAGAACAAGGCCAGCGCGATGGTGATCCTCAAGGCCAAGCTGCTGGCGCTGAAGAAGGCCGAGGAGCGCGCCCAGCTCGACGAGCTGCGCGGCGACGTGCAGGGTTCGTGGGGGGACCAGATGCGCAACTACGTCCTGCACCCGTACCAGCTCGTCAAGGACCTGCGCACCGACTACGAGACCGGCAACCCGCAGTCCGTGTTCGACGGGGAGATCGACAGCCTCATCGAGGCAGGGATCCGCTGGCGACGTGGCGCGGACCGCGCGGCCGCCGCGAACTGACCCCACCGTCAGGAGACCGCTCCAAGGCTCTCGGCCACCCGCACGCACCAACGTTCGGTCCGTCGTACCGATCCGGTCGTGCCGCCGGCCTGGGGCCGGGTCAGCTGACAGCTGAACCACGCGTCGCCGAAGAGCCCGTGCATCGTCACCGTGGTACCCGAACCCTTCGCCGCGGGGCAGGCGGTCGTCACCGACGGCCGACCGAAGACGGGTCGGCTCTCGACCCGGCGGCACCCGCGGCTGCGCACCACGTCGCCGACGAGCGCGCGGGCGCGGGCGGTGTCCACCGGGGCCGCGAACACCCAGGCCCGTGCCTGCGCCCCGGTGGCGGAGGTGAACGAGCAGCTGTACTCGTGGGCCACGTCGCGCACTCCCGGGACGATCTCGGCGCGCTCACCGTTTCCGTAGGAGGAGGTGCCGGTCACCCGGCCGCCGAGCGCCGCTGCCACCGTGCGGCGGTCGAGCAGCGGGCAGAACGGTGCACGCGGGATCGGCACGCCGGCGAGGTCGACCTCGCGCACCGGCGTCGGCGACGGGCTCGGGAACGCGGCCTGCGGGGCCTGCGGCCCCGGGGAGCCCAGGCGGATCCCCACCAGGACGGCCGCGGTCGCCACCGCGAGCGCGGCGAGGGTGAGCAGCAACCGGCGCCGCCAGGAGCGGCGGGAGCGGCGGGAGGACATGGCACCAATGTAGGCAATGCGCCGACCCGCGCCGTCCGCGCACACAGTTCTCAGGTTCGTCGCCTAGACTCAGGCGTCGGTCGGATGCCGCAGGCACCTCGCGCGGCAAGCCCCCTTCGTCCCCGAGCCCGACCGAGCCCTCCTGTGATCCGTTTCGAGAATGTCTCCAAGGCCTACCCCGGCCAGAACCGGTCCGCGCTGGACGATGTCAGCGTCGAGATCGACAAGGGGGAGTTCGTCTTCCTCGTGGGCGCGTCCGGCTCCGGAAAGTCGACGTTCCTGAGACTCGTCCTGCGCGAGACGCGCCCGACCCAGGGCAAGGTGTACGTCGCCGGCAAGGAGATCAACCGGCTGGCCGGGTGGAAGGTGCCGGGCCTGCGCCGCCAGATCGGCACCGTCTTCCAGGACTTCCGCCTGCTGCCCAACAAGACGGTCGCCGAGAACGTCGCGTTCGCGCTGCAGGTGATCGGCAAGCCGCGGGCGCACATCGCCAAGGTGGTTCCCGAGACGCTGGAGCTGGTCGGGCTCGAGGGCAAGGGTGACCGGATGCCCGATGAGCTCTCTGGAGGCGAGCAGCAGCGGGTCGCGATCGCCCGGGCCTTCGTCAACCGTCCGATGATCCTGATCGCGGACGAGCCGACCGGGAACCTCGACCCGAACACCTCCGTGGGCATCATGAAGCTGCTCGACCGGATCAACCGCACCGGGACCACGGTCGTGATGGCCACCCACGACGCCGGCATCGTCGACCAGATGCGCAAGCGCGTGATCGAGCTGTCCGGCGGTCACGTGGTGCGTGACCAGTCGCGCGGCGTGTACGGCTACCAGCACTGAACCAGGACGCGAGGAACCTCGTCGGATGCAGCTGACCTACGTCTTCTCCGAGCTCGGGAACGGGCTGAAGCGCAACGTCTCGATGACGATCGCGGTGATCGTCACGATCTTCGTCTCCCTGACCCTGGTGGGCATGGGCCTGCTGCTCAACGCGCAGGCGAACAAGGCCCAGGAGTACTGGGGCAGCAAGCTCCAGATCACGATCTTCCTCTGCAACCAGAACTCCAGCACCGCCAACTGCATCAACGGCGAGGTCACCCCTGCGCAGAAGCAGGCCATCCAGAAGGTGCTCAACACCAACCCGGAGGTGGCGTCGTGGCGGTTGCAGACCAAGCAGGAGGCCTACGACAAGTGGCGTGCGGCCTACGTCGCGAACAACCAGACCGAGCGCCAGGTCTACGCCTCGATCAAGCCTTCGGACATGCAGGAGTCCTACTGGGTGCAGCTGAAGGACCCGAACAAGTTCATGGGGATCAAGAGCGCCGTGCAGGGACTCCCCGGGGTGAACACGGTGCGGGACCTGCGCCAGGTGCTCAAACCGATCTACTTCTGGATGAACGTCATGAAGTGGGGCGCGATCGCGATTGCCGCCTTCCTCGTGGTCGCCGCCGTGCTCCAGGTCGGCAACACCATCCGCCTCGCCGCGTTCGCCCGACGACGTGAGATCGGGATCATGCGCCTGGTGGGGGCCTCCAGCCTCTACATCCAGCTGCCGTTCCTGATGGAGTCGCTGGTCGCTGCCCTCGTCGGGGTGGCGCTGTCGGCGGGCGCCGTCGCGGCGTTCATGTACGTCGTGATCTACCGCACCCTGCGGCCCACCTCGAACATCGTCGCCTGGGTCGACTGGGCCGACGGGGCGTGGGCGATCGGCTGGATCGCGGTCATCGGGATCACCCTCACCCTGGTCCCGACTCTCGTAATGACCCGGAAATACCTCAAAGTATGACCCGAGTCCGTTACCGTCGATCTGGCTCTCGCGACACACAACAGGCAAGGCAGACCGGTGGTACGCAACTTCCCCTGCAGTACCCGTCGCCGCGTGATGGTCACGCTCGTGGCCGGCAGCGTGCTCTCGAGCTTTGCTGCCCTCCCGCTGGCAACGGCTGACAACCTCAAGCACAAGAAGCACCGCGTCGAGCGGAAGATCAGCGGTGCGCGCACGGATCTCGACGAGTCCAGCCAGCAGCTGCGTGACGCGACGGCAGCTCTCCAGGCTGCCGAGGCCAAGCTGAGCCAGGCCCAGGGCCATCTGGCGCGGACACGAGGCGAGCTCAGCGCCGCCGTCGCGCTCGACCAGCAGATGCAGGCCAAGCTCCAGGCTGCGGTGGCTCGGCTGCACCAGGCCCAGGCCGACCTCGAGGCGGGGCGGGAGAAGATCGCCCAGCAGCGCGACGAGGTGGGCCGGATCGTGGTCCAGAACTACCAGTCGGGGGACCCGTCGCTGATGGGCCTGTCGATGGTGCTCACCACGCAGGACCCGGCCGAGCTGACCGGCCAGCTGAACTCCGTGCAGAACGTCCTGGACAAGGAGTCGGTGATCCTGGACCGGCTGCAGGCCACCAAGGTGCTGCTGACCGTGCAGGAGCAGCAGGTGCAGCAGGCCAAGGCCGAGGTCGCGAAGGAGCGCGAGGCGGCCGCGAGGAATCTCGAGCGCAAGAAGCGCCTCGAGGCGGAGGCCGAGGCCGCCGAGGCGCAGGTCCGGTCCCTGGTCGGACTGCGGGCGAGCGCACGGTCCGAGGCCGCCAAGGCGCGCGCCGCCGACATGGCCCAGCTGCAGGCGCTGCAGAAGGAACGGGACCGCATCTCCGCGATCCTGAAGCGCCGGGCGGAGGAGGCGCGGCGCCGTGCGGCCGCAGCGGCAGCCGCCGCGAACGCCGCGGACGCGGCGAGCAGCGGCCCGCTGCACTCGAACGGGTTCCTCGACTGGCCGGTGAACGCGCCGATCACCTCGCCGTACGGCTGGCGCGTGCACCCGATCTACGGCTACCGCTCGCTGCACGACGGCATCGATCTGGGCGCCGGGTGCGGCACCCCGATCCACGCCCCGGCCGCCGGGCGGGTGATCGAGGAGTACTTCCAGACCGCCTGGGGAAACCGGATCATCATCGACCACGGCTACCACGACGGCGTCGGACTGGCCACGATCTCCAACCACCTCAGCGGCTACGCCGTGCACACCGGGGAGCGCGTGCACCGCGGGCAGATCATCGGGTACGTCGGGACGACGGGCTGGTCGACCGGCTGCCATCTGCACTTCACGGTGATGGAGAACGGGTCACCGGTCAACCCGATGAAGTGGCTGTGAGGCCGTCGAACCCGGTTGCCCCCACCTGAGAGAATCGCCGGCATGGCCAAGGAGCAGGGGCGCAAGCTCGTCGCGCAGAACAAGAAGGCGCGACACGACTACCACATCGAGGACACCTTCGAGGCCGGCCTGGTGCTGATGGGGACCGAGGTCAAGTCGCTGCGCATGGGACGTGCCTCGCTGGTCGACGGCTTCGCCGACGTCGAGGACCACGAGGTGTGGCTTCACGGCGTGCACATCCCGGAGTACACCCAGGGCACCTGGACCAACCACGCTGCTCGCCGCAAGCGCAAGCTGCTGCTGAACCGCCGGGAGATCGACAAGATCGAGTCGCGGGTGGGGGAGAAGGGGCTGACGATCGTGCCGCTGTCGCTGTACTTCAAGGACGGCCGGGCCAAGGTGGAGATCGGCCTGGCACGCGGCAAGAAGCAGTGGGACAAGCGGCAGGCCCTTGCCGAGCGTCAGGCAAGCCGGGAGGCGCAGGCGGCGCTCGGGCGCCGGCTCAAGGGGATCCGGTGACCCTGAGCGATGCAGAGGTCCCCGCCTGGACCGCGCACTGGACCTGCCCGGCCTGTACGACGTCCACGTGCACTTCCTTCCGCCGCCGGTGATGCGCAAGGTGCGCGCGCAGTTCGACACCGCCGGCCCACTCATCGGCCGGCCGTGGCCGCTGAGGTACCGCGACGACGACGCGGGCCTCGTCGAGCGGCTGCGCGGCCTCGGTGTCCGACGGTTCTCCGCGCTGCCGTACGCGCACCGGCCGGGCATCGCGGAGTACCTCAACGGGTGGGCCGCCGACTTCGCCGCCGCCGTTCCCGAGTGCCTGTCCTCTGCCACCCTCTTCCCCGAGGACGGTGTGGAGAAGTACGTCGCGGCGCGGATCGAGGACGGCGCCGAGATCTTCAAGGTGCACGTGCAGGTCGGCAACTTCGACCTGGTCGACCCGCTCTTGGACGAGGCGTGGGGCCTGCTCGAGGACGCCGGCACTCCGGTGGTCGTCCACGTCAACTCCGGCCCCGTGGGCAACGCGCACACCGGCCCGGCCCCGATGCGGGCGCTGATCGAGCGACACCCGCGGCTGGTCGCGGTGATCGCCCACATGGGCGCCCCGGAATACCGGCGAGTTCCTCTCCATCGCCGAGGACTTCGCGCGCGTGCGCCTGGACACGACTATGGCGTTCACCGGCTTCTTCGAGGAGATGGCGCGCGTTCCCGTGCGACCTGTTGCCGCGGCTGGCCGAGCTGGGCGACAGGGTCCTGCTCGGCTCGGACTTCCCGAACATCCCGTATCGACTACGCCCACCAGCTCGAGGCGCTCGAGCGGCTCGGCCTCGGCGACGACTGGCTGCGCCGGGTCTGCTGGGGCAACGCGGCCACCCTGATCGGCTGACCGGCGGAGCCTCAGGCGGGCACGGGAGCTGGGCCGCGGACCAGTCGGCGAACCGGTGCTCGGCCGCCGACCGGTGCCTGTGTGGGTGCGCACGTGTGCTGGGCGAGAAGGGCCGGCGGCGTGGAGACGTAGGCATGCCCGGTGGGTGAGCGGACGGCCACCGCCCGCCCCGGGCCGGCGCGAGTGGGGTAGGCTGCCCATCCGGGCGACTCCTTGGCCTGGTTGCACTGCTCGCACAGCCCCTGGCCGTTGCGCTCCGAGGTCTCGCCGCCGTCCGCGGCTCGGGCACCACGTGGTCGGCGTGCCGGATGGGTGCGTCGCACCAGGGCGTGCGGCACACCTCGTCGCGGGTGGCCAGGAACCTGCGGAGCCCTGGGAGGAAACTCGCGCCGGGTCGACTCCATCGCCACCAGCTCGCCCGTCTCCGGGGAGGTGTAGAGGCGGCGGACCCAGGCGCGTGCCCGGGCGTCGGCGTGGTCGCTGCCCCGCGTGATGCCCTGGCGAGTGCCGCGGGGATCGGGCCGTGGCCGACGAGTCGGGCCGGGATGTCGGCCGTGCCCAGCAAGGCGCGGTCGGTCATGACCACCTGGACCTCGACGGGCAGGTCGTCGGCCGCTGACTGACCGGTGACGCGCTCGACCAGGGTGTCCGCCATGATCTGTCCGCGTGTGCGTGCGTCGCCGGCGGCCCGCAGGCTGTCGGCGTGCCTGGTGAGCGCCGCGTGCACCGCGACTCCCTGCGCGACGGGGAGGAGGCCGGTCAGGTAGCTCATCGTGTCGGGGGCTGGCCGCAGGGTCACCCGGCGCTCGCTCGCGGCCTTCGCGGACCGTCGTACGACCGAACCGGGGTCGAGGCTGGTAGGCGATCTTCCTCGCCTCGCGCTGCACGCCGGCGTCGCCCAGCGCTCCCAGTCTTCCGGAGAGCTCGAGGTCCACCTGCTGACGGTGCTCCCGGCTCAGGACCGCGGTGGCCCCGACGACCAGCGTGGCGCGCCACTCGTTGATCTGGCCGGTCGCGAGGGCGTGCAGGGTGTGCGGCATCTCGAGGACGAGGGCCTTGGCGAGGCCGAGTAGACGGTTCCCCTTGTGCGGTGACTCCCGGCGGGCCAGGGCGACCTGTCCGGCGACGCCCGTGCCGGCCTTCTCCGCCGGCACGCCGCGCGCGATCTGCTCGGCGCGCTGGGAGGCCTCGAACGACACCGAGATCCGCGCCTGGGCCGCAGCCGCGGCACTCTTCAGCGTCTCGAGAGCCGCCACCTGGTCGATGCGCTCGGTGTCGTTGGTCGCTGACTCGGCGCCGGTGAGCCGGGCGAGGAACTCAGCGAGCTCGGCGGACGTCGGCATCGTCGGTGCGGTTGCCGCCATGGTGAGCACCCCCTCGCGACCGTCGAACGTATGTGCGATTATCGCGCGCGCAGTGGCCTGGTGTCAAGGGTGGCGGGGTCTGCGGAATACGGGGTGCGCCCGTGCTGTTGGAGCGGGTACAGTGGCAACGCTGGTTGACAACTCAAGAGGGGCTGATCGGTTTCGACTTGGGACGCTAGTTCCAGGGGAAGCGGGTCGAGAATCCAAGGTCATCTCGTAAACGTTCCTTGGGAACCAATAACTGCCAACTCTAAGCGCAGTTCGTTCCTCCTCGCCGCCTGAGCGACTGAGGAACGGGTCAGACTGAGCGCCGCCTCCGGCTCAGATCCTGGCCTCATCAAGGAGGCTTGCTGATGATCCCCGGCCACTGGGGGTCATCGGGACTTTTCAGTGGCTGAGTCCGTCGGTGACGTGTTCGTGCGAGCACCGGGACTGAGAAAACGCCTTCACGAACTGCACCCGGAGAAGCCCTGGGGCGGCGCCGAAGGACGCGGGTTCGATTCCCGCCAGCTCCACTTACTGACTGAGGGATTGTCCGCACAAGCGCGCGGACACCTGGCTCGCGCAATGGCGGACCGTCCGACGCAGGTCGGGGGTCCGCCATTGCGCTGTCCGCACGGGCTTCCTGTTGGCGCTGGCCGGAGCGCCAGGGTCCGGGCTTCTCGTCGGTACTCTGCGCCGTCCCTTCGGCCCGTCGGCAGTCCGTCGACGACTGGTCCCTAGTCCTGATGTCATGGCCAGATGACCCCACGCGGGCCTTGCCGCGTCCGGGCGGCCCGAGGAGGTTCGAAAGAGGCGCGATCTTCCGAGTCTCGGGCCAGCGTGACCATGAAGGCAAGCATGAGGCGGGCAGCGATGACGGCCGTACTGGCACTCGGCGCCGTGGGGGCTTTCGTTGCGCCGGCGAATGCCTACGGGGGCGGCGCAGGCCACGACACCTGGCAGGTCGGGTTGTCGTTCAACTGCAACAAACGCCGACTTCTGCGGCCAGGAACTCGGCAGCTTCTGGGGCTGGGCGGAGTTTGACCGCGCGGGCGGACTCATCTCGGGCGATGCGGAGTTTGCCGGCGGCGGGCACACCACGGGCGGCGGCGGCGGCCCGGGGACGGCCGGCGCCGGGCACACGAGCGTGGACAACACGGCGGCGCACATCGGCGCGGCGGGACCGGACGACCCGCCGGGCGTCCAGGTGTCCTACGTCGACCACAACGTCGTCACCGCGACCGTCGGCGGGCAGAAAGTGACTGTCACCGACGATCCCGAGTTCCTCGGCGACAGTGGCATCCCCGCAGATGCCGGTCACGACAGCTTCCATCCCGCCGCGGGGGTGGCCGGGGAGGGTCAGGTCGCCTTCAGGCCTGCGTCCATATCAGGGCTGGTCGTCGTGGGACGTGGACGGGGAGACGTCACCGTGGTCGCCGCTCAACGGCATGGATTCGACGCGGTGGGGCTCACCTGTGTTCCGATGTGTGCGGTTCTGCAAGCACGAGGGCCGCTCCGGCACGCCGGAACGGCCCTCGTGCTTCCCCGTGAAACGCTCAGCCAGTGCTGCACCCGTGCGCGGCCAGCACCGACACGAACGCGTGGGCGCCTCCGGCGTAGTTGTCGTGGGTCGAGGTGCCGGCCGCCTTGGCCGGCCCGATCAGCTGGCCGAACGAGACGCCACAGGCGTCCTTGATCGTCGTGCCCGGTGCGGGGTGGTCGGCCGCGGACGCGGGGGCGGCCACGAGCCCGAGGCCGAGGACTACCACTCCGGCTGCCAGGAATGCACGCATGGGGTCTCCTTCTGTCTGGGTCGGTCGCCCTCGAGGCATCCCGGCCATGGCTGGTCCGAACGACGCTAGGTCAGGGGTGCCTCGGGAGCAGGTGCCGTTCGGCCGGTGACCCCGCGACCCGCAGGTGGTACAAGCCACGGCCGTGGGGGCGAGGGGCCAGCGTGCGGTGAGCCCGGTGCGGTGGTGGAGGGCGGTGGAGGCCTCAGCCGAGCCGGGACTGCTCGTCGAGGAACTGCTCGATCTCCTGCACCAGCGTCCGCGCCTCGCGCAGGATGCGCTTCTCGGGCACGCGGGCGGTGCCCGGAGCGGTCGTCTCGGCGCGACGCTCGGTGCGCGCCTGCATCGTGGTCTTCTCGGGCCTCGTCTTCTCGGGCCGGGTCGTCTGCGGCTTGGTTGCCTCCGGACGTGTCCGTGCTGCGGACGGCTTGGCGTCACCGCTCTCTCGTGCGGACGGCTGGGGGAAGAAGGCCGCGCCCCAGGCCGACAAGCCGCTCCAGGCCGACGACCCGCCCTTGGTCAGCGCCAGCGCCGCGAGCACGCACAAGGTCAGGGCTACCAGCAGGACGATCGCGATCACGACATGGGACATGGCTGCCTCCTGGTGGAACTCGTAGCTCTGTGCAGGTTCAACCTTCCTCCGCCCGAGCCCGCCCGGACGCGGGCCGTTGGTCCCTGATTGGGAGTACTTGCGCCACGACCTGGGCGTGTGACGCAGATCTCCCGGCGCCGCGACGCGCCGCTACGCGAAGTCGGCGCGCACGGGGCGTCGGACGCCGTACGATTTGTGTGCAGATCAGGTCACGTGTCCCCGGCACTCGCACAGACGGCGGACCGAAATCGCGCCGTCCCCGTCCCCTCTCGTGATTGTGCCTGCCCGTGCTTGTCCTGCTCGGCGCCGTTGCGTCGCTGTTCTCCCTGTCCGCCAACGTCCCCCAGGTGGTGCGTGCGTTGCGCACCCGCTCCGTCGAGGGCCTCTCCTGGGCGTCGACGGTGATGTCCCTGGCTACGTTCACGCTGTGGTGCGTCTACGCCTACGCGATCGCCGATGGCGTGCAGATCGTCAACAACTCCGCGGCCTTCGTCCTCCTGGTCGCCCTGGCCTTCGCCGTGGTGCGCGCCGGCGGTGCCACCCGCTCCTGGGCGGCGATCGCCGCGATCGTGTTGAGCGGCGTCGCGGCCGTCCTGCTGGTCGACGTGCTGAACTCCTTCGTGCTCGCGATGGTGGCGACCACCCTCAGCTCGGTGCGGATGGTCCCGCAGACCCGGCTCGCCCTCGCCGGCCGACCGCTGTGGGGCCTGGACCCGTGGGCGACGCTGCTCGCGTGGGTGGGCACCCTGCTGTGGCTGGTCTACGGGATGGCCGACGACCGGGCCGTGGCGATCTGCTCCGGCATCGCCATCGTCATGCAGACCGCCGTGCTGCGGTTCCGCCTGCCCCCGAGGCGCACCCTCGCGTCGCTGGCCGGCGGCCGCCTCGGCCCCCGGGTCGCCCGGCTGATCGCGCCGTTGTCCACGCGCTTCCCCGAGCAGCGCCCGGCCGACTTCGAACTGGCCGCCTGACGGGGCCGCACGGCAGGATGGGGGTGTGAGCGACTGCCTGTTCTGCCGGATCGCCGCCGGGTCGGTCGACGCCGCGGTGGTGCTCGAGACGCCGGACGTGGTCGGGTTCCTCGACCACCGACCGGTATTCAAGGGCCACGTGCTGCTGATGCCGCGCGCGCACGTGGTCACGCTGCCTGACCTGCCACCGCACCTGCGCGATCCCTTCCTCGCCGCGGGGCAGCAGCTCGCGACCGCCGTGGTGCAGGGTCTCGGCGCGCAGGGTTCCTTCATGGCGGTCAACAACACCGTCAGCCAGAGCGTGGCGCACCTGCACCTGCACGTCGTACCCCGCACCAAGGGGGACGGGCTGCGGGGGTTCTTCTGGCCGCGCACCACGTACGCCGACGAGTCCGAGCTGCAGGAGTACGCCGGCCGACTGCGCGCCGTGCTGAGGGAGGAGCGATGAGCGGCTGGTGGGAGGGGCGGGTGCTGCCGCACCTCATCAACGCGTTCTGCGGCCTGTCCGGCGTGGACAAGCTGCGTCGCCCCGTATGCGAAGGACTGTACGGCGACGTGCTGGAGGTGGGCTTCGGCTCGGGGCTGAACGTGCCGCACTACCCGGCCGCGGTGCGCAGCGTCACGGCCGTCGAGCCCTCCGACGAGGGCTGGCGGCTGTCCGCGCGTCGGCGCACTGCCTCGCCGGTGGAGATCCGCCGCGGCGACCTCGACGGCCAGCACCTCGACGAGCCGGACGCGCGCTACGACTGCGCGCTGTCGACCTTCACGCTGTGCACGATCCCCGACCTGCCGCTGGCCCTGTCCGAGATCCGGCGGGTCCTCAAGCCGGACGGCGAGCTGCACTTCCTCGAGCACGGCCTGGCTCCGGACCCCGGCGTGCAGCGGTGGCAGCACCGTCTCGACCCCCTCCAGCAGCGGCTGGTGGGCGGGTGCCACCTCGCCCGGCCCATCGCCGACCTGCTCGCCGAGGCGGGCTTCGTGCCGGTCGAGCTCGACCGTTTCTACGGGCTGGGGCCGAAGCCGCTGGGCTTCCTCTACGTGGGACGGGCCACCGTCTCGGCCTGAGACAAGCGCCACAACGGCGGCTGTCGGCTTGGGAAGCGGCGAGGCACCTGCCTAGGCTTCACCGCGCTCGCCGCAGCGGGCGACAACTGCATAACCTTTCGCGGGTACGCCGAGTCCTGCCCGCCCGCGAAGGCCCCTGACATCGACACACCAGGGCAGGAGTGGGGGACCCACTTCTCCACCGCGCCGGCTTGGCCGGCGCTCGGGGTGAAGTCACGGTCGGCCCTGCGGCCGCCGTGGCGGAGCACCTTTCAGCTCTAACCCGACAGCTCACCTCACAGGCGTGGGAAGGGATCTTCTGTCATGCCTGCGTACCCCCGTGTCCGCACCACCATGCTTCTCGCCGTGACCGTGGCCGTCGCACTCTTCGCGTCGATGCTGGTCTCCGCACCCCAGGCCTCGGCCGCCACCGTGGCGCGCCGCATCAGCACCGGGTTGACGATCGCCCGTCACCAAGAAGGTGACCCGTACCGCTACGGCGCGGCCGGTCCGACCCGGTTCGACTGCTCCGGGCTCATCTACTACTCGTTCCGCCGGGCGGGCTTCCGTCACGTGCCCCGCACGGCCGCAGCGCAGGCCAGGCACATGCGCCGGATCCCCAAGCGGCACCTGCGCCGCGGCGACTTCGTGTTCTTCTACAGCGGTGCCGCCCGTGCGGGCAACGTGTACCACGTCGGGGTCTTCTCCGGCTGGCACCACGGCCACCGCACGATCATCCACGCCCCGCACCCCGGTGCGCGGGTGAAGCGGGAGCGGATCTGGACCCGGCACTGGTTCGCCGGGACGCTGCGAGGCGCCTGAGCGGCCGACCGCGACACGTCGCACAGGGACAGGGGTGCTGCCGAGGCCGGTAGCACCCCTGCGTCACACTGGGAGCCATGCTCCCCACGCTCCCGCGCACTGCCGCACGCCTCCACATCCGCCGTGCCCGTCCCCTGCTGGCGCTCGGTCTCGTCGCCGGCCTGGCCCTGGCCGGCTGCGGCGGCGGCTCGTCGAACGACACGCCGTCCGTCACGAGCAGCAGCCAGGCTCCGACCGCCCAGAGCACCGCGCAAGGCGAGACGCTGTCCGGGCAGTGGCCGCTGACCGGCCTGCCCGCCCACGGCAACGCACCGAAGCACCCGGTGATGATCGTCAAGATCGACAACTCGGCGAGCAGCAGCCCGCAGGTCGGTCTGAGCAAGGCCGACCTGATCACCGAGGAGCTCGTCGAGGGCGGCATCACCCGGTTGGCGGTCTTCTACTACTCCAAGGTGCCCGACCTCGTCGGTCCGGTCCGGTCGATGCGCGCGAGCGACATCGGCGTCGTGCTGCCGGCGCACGCGGTGCTGGTCGCCAGCGGCGGGGCGCCGCCGACGGTGCGCCGGGTGGCGAACGCGCACATCAAGACCTTCACCGAGGGCGCCACCGGTTACTTCCGGGACGGCAGCCGGCAGGCGCCGTACAACCTGTTCATGCACCTCGGGCAGCTGGCGAAGACCCTCAAGGGCGGGCACGCCCCCGACAACTACCTGCCGTGGGGCAGCGCACAGGACTTCCCCAAGGGGCAGCGGGCCACCGGCATCCAGGCGCGGTTCTCCCCGGGGCACACCACCGTCTGGAAGTACCAGGGCGGCCACTACGTCAACACGAACAGCTTCGCGGCCCAGAACGACCGGTTCTCGCCCGACACCGTGCTGGTCCTGCGGGTGAAGGTGGGCGACGCCGGCTACAAGGACCCCGCCGGCAACCCGGTCCCGGAGACCGACCTGACCGGCAGCGGCCCGGCGATGGTCTTCCACCACGGGCGGATGGTCCGCGCCACCTGGGTGAAGCCCGGCTACGCCTCGACGATCAGGCTCAAGACCGCGTCGGGGCCGCTGAAGGTGCCGGCCGGACACACCTGGATCGAGCTGGTCCCGGCCGCCAGCGGGAACGTCACTGTGACGAAGTGAGGTCCTCCGGCTGGGGGAGTCCCTCGCCGGACTCGGCCATCTGCCGCAGCCCGGCCAGGATGAACACGATCGCGGCCTCCACCTCCGTGCTCGCGCGGCGGGCGTCGTCGGCCGACGACACCGCCGCGCCGGCCGCGGACATCGCGCCGAAGAACACCCGGCTGAAGGTCTCCACCATGCTCGGCTCGAGCTCGTACGTCGCGAGCACCGAGGAGACGATGTCCTGGACGATCCCGAAGGTCGAGCGCTCCTCCTGCTCCCGGTAGCGCTCGTAGCCGAGCACCGCGGGGCCCTCCTGGATCACGATGCGCCGGTAGTCGTCCTGCTGCACGATCTCCAGGAACGTCCGCAGCCCTGCGATCGCCTTCTCCCACGGGTCTCCGGCACCGCGGACGGCCCGGCGGATCGCGGTCGTGGTCGCGTCCTCGACGCGCTCGAACACCGACTCGAACAGCGCCTGCTTGCCGCTGAAGTGGTGGTACAGAGCCCCCTTGGTGACGCGTGCGCCGGCCACGATCTCGTCGAGGCTGGTGCCGGCGTAGCCGCGCTCGGTGAACAGCTCGGTGGCGACGTCGACGAGTGCCTTCCGGGTCGAGGCGGAGTACTCCTGACGTCGCGTGGGTGTCGACACCAGGCGCTGGACCTTCTTCGGAACCTTGCCGCTCATTCCCGCAGCATATGTCCGGCCCGGCGGCGTCCCCCGCATGTGGGTCAGATCACCTCCCCGACATGCGTACCGTCGGTATGCCAGGGTACCGTCAGTACGTACCGTCGGTATGCAAGAAAGGAGCACGCCATGACGTGGGACACCCACCACCGCCGTAGCGACGTGCTGCGGGCCGTGGTCGACGAGGCGAACCTGCGTCGAGACGGGTCGCTTCCCCTGGATCTCCCGGGCGTTGCCGAGACGTTCCGCGACGAGCTGGACCTGGCCGCGGCCCTGCAGCTGCGCTGGCACACCCGCCTCGCGGGGGCGATCGACCGCGCCCTGGCCGAGGACCCTGCTGATCTCGAGCACGCCGTGGTGACCGCGTGGCGCCAGGCCGCGACCGCCCTGGTCGGCGTGCGTCGCATCCTCGACCTCTGTGCGGAGCAGCCCAGCTCCCCGGCGATGGACGAGGCCCTGCAGCGCGCACGCGCCAAGGACTGGATGCTGATGGCGGCGATGGCCGGCAAGGCGGCCGCCCAGGATCCTCGCGGGGCTCGTGCCGGTTCCCTGCTGGAGGAGAAGGCCCGCGCCGGTTTCGACCCGGCCCGGATCCCCGCTGCGGAGCCCGAGCCGCGCCCCCACGCCTCGCTGCTGCGCCGGCTGAAGGCCCACCTGGCCGCGTGAGCCGGGAGCAGCGACACAACTGAATATCGCTCGGGGGCGCTCCCTGCCTACCTCGCCCCCACGGCAGCCCCGGCCGCGGCGCACCCTCTCTCCCTGGTGCGTCGCCACCGGGGCTCGTCGTTGCCCGCGTGGGTCGAGCAGCGAGCGGGGCCGGCGAGCGTGACACCATAACGACGTGGCGACCCAACCGAGCATCTCCTACTCGATCACCGTCCGTCTCGAGCTGCCCGCAGGCGGCACCGCGATCAGCAAGCTGACCACGGCGGTGGAGGCCGCCGGCGGCATCGTCACCGCGCTCGACGTGACCGCCTCCGGCCATGACCGGCTGCGCATCGACGTGACGTGCGCAGCCGCCGACACCGCCCACGCGGGCGAGATCGTCGACTCGCTCGGCCGGCTCGAGGGCGTCGCGGTGCACAAGGTCTCCGACCGGACGTTCCTGATGCACCTCGGCGGCACCATCGAGATGGCCTCCAAGCACCCGATCCGCAACCGCGACGACCTGTCGATGATCTACACCCCCGGCGTCGCCCGGGTGTGCGAGGCGATCGCGGCGAACCCCGAGGACGCCCGCCGGCTCACCGTCAAGCGCAACGCGGTCGCCGTCGTGACCGACGGCTCGGCCGTGCTGGGGCTGGGCAACATCGGCCCGGCGGCCGCGCTGCCGGTCATGGAGGGCAAGGCCGCCCTGTTCAAGCGGTTCGCCGGCATCGACGCCTGGCCGCTGTGCCTCGACACCCAGGACACCGAGGGCATCATCGAGACCGTCCGTGCCCTCGCCCCCGGCTTCGCGGGGATCAACCTGGAGGACATCTCCGCACCGCGCTGCTTCGAGATCGAGGCCCGGTTGCGCGACCTCCTCGACATCCCGGTCTTCCACGACGACCAGCACGGCACCGCGATCGTGGTGCTCGCGGCGCTGACCAACGCCCTGCGCGTGGTCGGCAAGACGCTGGACTCCGTGCGCGTGGTGATGTCGGGCGCCGGCGCCGCCGGTACGGCGATCCTGCGACTGCTCCTCGAGGCCGGGGTGGCCGACGTGGTGGTGGCCGACGTGGAGGGCGTCATCCACCGCGACCGGCCCGGTCTGCACGAGTCCCTGCGCTGGCTCGCCGAGACGACCAACAAGGCGCAGGTCGCCGGGAGCCTGAAGGACGCCCTCGCCGGCGCGGACGTGTTCATCGGGGTCTCGGCGCCCAACATCCTCACCGGCGAGGACGTGGCGAAGATGGCGGAGGACTCGATCGTCTTCGCGCTCGCCAACCCGGTGCCCGAGATCGACCCCGGGCAGGCGCGCGAGTACGCCGCCGTGGTCGCGACGGGCCGGTCGGACTATCCCAACCAGATCAACAACGTGCTCGCCTTCCCCGGAGTCTTCCGGGGATTGCTGGACGCGTCCGCGCACACCATCGACGACCGGCTGCTGGTGGCGGCGGCCGAGGCGATCGCCTCGGTGGTCACCGACGAGGAGCTCAACGCCAACTACATCATCCCGAGCGTGTTCCACTCCGACGTGCACGGTGCCGTGGCCGCCGCCGTGCGGGCCGCGGCCGAGACCTCGGGGGTGACGACCGATGGCTGACCGGGACGCCGCGTCCCTGCGTGCGGGACAGCTGCTGGTCTCCACGCCCTCGCTTCTGGACCCCAACTTCGAACGCTCGGTGGTGCTGCTGCTCGACGTCGACGACAACGGTGCGCTCGGGGTCGTGCTGAACCGGCCCTCGGACGTGCCGGTGGGTGAGGTCCTGCCCGCCTGGGGCGAGCGTGCGAGCGTCCCCGGGGTGCTGTTCGCCGGGGGCCCGGTGAGCACCGACTCGGCGCTGGCGGTCGGCGCGCTCACGCCGCAGCCGGACGACGAGCCCGTCGGCATCCGCCGGCTGTACGACGACGTCGCGATCATCGACCTCGACGCGCCGGCCGAGCTCGTCGTACCCGCGCTGCGCGGGCTGCGCGTCTTCGCCGGCTACGCCGGGTGGGGCAGCGAGCAGCTCGAGGAGGAGGTGGCCGCGGACTCGTGGTACGTGCTGCCGTCCGTCCCTGGCGACCTGTTCGGTGCCGCACCGACGGACCTGCGCCGTCAGGTGCTGCGCCGACAGCCGGGGGAGCTGGCGTGGGTCTCCACGCGGCCGCTGGATCCGACCCTGAACTGAGTGGGGAAGGTAGACTCGGGGACCATGAGTACGCAGATGAGCCCCGGCGCCGACACCCTCGAGGACACCCGCACCTCACCGGCCGAGACGCCCGTCGAGCCGGGGGACCACGAGCGTTTCTCGCACTACGTCGAGAAGGACAAGCTCACCGAGGCCATGGTGATGGGCACGCCGGTGGTCGCGCTGTGCGGCAAGGTGTGGGTGCCCAGCCGGGACCCGGAGCGGTTCCCGGTGTGCCCCGAGTGCAAGGAAGTCTGGGAACACCTCGAGCCGGGGGAGTGACCTCTCCACCGATCCGCACCCCGGTCGCCCGACGCCCCGTCACACCGCCGCACCCGGAGAGACGTGCCCCCCATCCCTGAGACGCCCGAGACGCCCGCTCCGCTGCCCGACCTCCCGCCCGCCTACCCTGCCCGCGCGGCCTGGGGAACGGCCACGAGGCTGCGCGCCTGGCAGTCGGCGGCGCTGGACAAGTACTTCGCGCAGGATCCCAGGGACTTCCTGGCGGTCGCGACGCCGGGGGCGGGAAAGACCACGTTCGCGCTGACGGTCGCCTCCGAGCTGCTCTCGCGGCGGGCGGTCGACCGGGTGACCGTGGTGGCCCCCACCGAGCACCTGAAGACCCAGTGGGCGGAGGCGGCCGAGCGGGTGGGGATCCCGATCGACCCGGCGTACTCCGGCAAGAAGGGGCGCACCAGCAAGGACTTCGTCGGTGTCGCCGTGACCTACGCCGGCGTGGCGACGAACCCGCTCGCGCACCGCATCCGCACCGAGCGGTTCAAGACGCTGGTGATCCTCGACGAGATCCACCACGCCGGCGACGCGCTGTCGTGGGGCGAGGCGGTGCGTGAGGCGTTCGACCCGGCGCACCGGCGGCTGGCGCTGACCGGCACTCCCTTCCGCTCCGACATCAACCCGATCCCGTTCGTGACCTACGCCCCGGATCCCGGTGACCCCTCGGGTGTCCCGCGCAGCGTCGCCGACTTCACCTACGGCTACTCCCACGCGCTGGCCGACCACGTGGTGCGGCCGGTGCTGTTCCTTGCCTACAGCGGCGAGATGCAGTGGCGGACCCGCGCCGGCGACGAAGTCGCGGCCCGGCTCGGGGAGCCCCTGACCAAGGACATGACCGCGCAGGCGCTGCGCACCGCGCTGGACCCGCACGGCTCGTGGATGCCGTCGGTGCTCGCCGCGGCGGACAAGCGGCTCACGGAGGTGCGCCGCCACGTCCCCGACGCCGGCGGGCTGGTGATCGCCAGCGACCAGGACTCGGCGCGGGCCTACGCCGGTCTGCTCAAGGACATCACCGGGCAGAAGCCCACGGTGGTGCTCTCGGACGAGAAGACCTCCTCCAAGCGGATCGCCGCGTTCTCCGACAACGACGACCGTTGGATGGTCGCGGTGCGCATGGTCTCGGAGGGTGTCGACGTGCCACGTCTGGCCGTCGGCGTGTACGCCACCACGACGGCGACGCCCCTGTTCTTCGCCCAGGCGGTGGGCCGGTTCGTGCGCGCCCGCAAACGCGGCGAGACCGCTTCGGTGTTCCTGCCCTCGGTGCCGAACCTGCTGGGCTTCGCCTCCGACATGGAGGTGCAGCGCGACCACGTGCTGGGCCGCAAGGTGACCGACGAGGGGGACATCTTCGCCGCGGAGGAGGAGCTGCTCGCCCGTGCCAACAGCGCCGAGGCGGCCAGCGCGGAGGAGCTCGGGACCTTCGAGGCGATGGGCTCCGAGGCCCGCTTCGACCGGGTGCTGTACGACGGCGGCGAGTTCGGCCACGAGGGGGAGGTGCACGTCGGCTCCGAGGAGGAGATGGACTTCCTCGGCATCCCCGGGCTGCTCGAGCCGGACCAGGTGCGCGACCTGCTCCGGTCCCGGCAGAGCGAGCGGGCGCGTCGGCAGAAGCGGACCGCGCCGTCGGCCGAGGAGGTGGTGCGGGAGGTCTCGACCCACGAGCACCTCGCCACGCTCCGGCGCGAGCTGAACGGGCTGGTGGCCGCGTGGAACCATCGCACCGGCCAGCCGCACGGCGTGACCCACACCGCGCTGCGCAAGGAGTGCGGAGGACCCGCGGCGGCGCTGGCCAGCGCCGAGCAGCTGCAGGCGCGCATCGACCGGATCCGTGACTGGGCGACGCGCCGCAGCGGCTGAGTATCCTCCCCTTCCATGGCGGCGGAGACATCCCAGACACTGGACCGCGGCCTGCGCGCGTTGCGGGTCCTGGCCGACCGGCCGAGCGGGTTGTCGATCAGCGCGCTCGCCGAGGAGCTCGGCGTGAACCGGACGGTCGTCTACCGCCTCGTGGCCACCTTGGAGCAGCACGGGCTGGCCCGCCGCGACCATGCCGGTCGCGTCCACCTCGGGCTCGGGGTCTTCGCGCTCGCCCGCGGCCTGCAGCCGGTGCTGCGCGAGGCCGCGGTCCCGGTGCTGCGGGTGCTGGCCGAGCAGCTCGGCTGCACCGCGCACCTCACCGTCGCCGACGCCGGGGAGGCGCTCGCGGTGGCCGTGGTCGAACCGAGCTGGACCGACTTCCACGTGGCCTACCGGGTCGGCGCGCGCCACCCGCTGGGACAGGGCGCGGCCGGGCGCGCGATCCTCGCGGCGCGCACACCGGGCGGGCCGTCGTACGTCGAGACCATGGGGGAGCTGCAGCCGGGGGCGAGGGGGGTCGCCGCGCCGGTCCTCGGCGTGGAGGGCCTGGAGGCGTCGGTGGGCATCGTGACCCTCGGGGACCTCGATCCCGCCGAGGTCGGCCCTCCGTGCGTGGCAGCCGCCGCCGAGGTCGCCCGGCGCCTGTCCTGAGCGGTCAGCGGCTCACGCGTCCCGGTGCCGCGAGGTGCTGACACCGGCCGCGACGAGGGGCAGCACCCGGTAGGGAACCTGGGTCTGCAGCGCGATGACCGTGGAGGAGCGCACGATCCCGGGCTCGGACAGGACCGCGTCGATGACCCGCTGCAGGTCGTTGTTCGACCGCGCCACCACCCGGCACCACATGTCGCCCGCGCCGGTGATCGTGGAGGCCTCGAGCACCTCGGGGATCGCCGCGAGGTGCTCGGCGATCGCACCGTGGCCGGTGACCTGACGGATCTCCAGGGTCAGGAACGCGGTCACCGGGTAGCCCAGCGCCGCCGGGTCGAGGTCCGGCCCCCAACCGGTGATCACGCCCGTGTCGGCCAGCTTGCCGAGCCTCGCCTGCACGGTGCCGCGCGCGACACCGAGGCGCCGGGAGGCCTCCAGGACCCCGATGCGCGGCTCCTCGGTGAACAGACGGATCAAAGTGGCATCGAGATCGTCCATCGCCCGCTCCTGACTGTGCAATCTGACCAGTAGTGTGGCGCACTGTTGCACACAATGTCTGTGACCGCCATGCTGCGGCCCATGACTGACGCGCTGACCCACGACGAGCTGAAGGCCGACCTCACCCTCGAGCAGCTCCAGCAGCTGGTCGGGCTGGTGGAGTACGACGCGAGCAAGGACCCGTTCCCGGTGACGGCCATGGACGCCGTGTGCTTCGTGGTCGGCAACGCGACCCAGACCGCGCAGTTCTACCAGCTGGCGTTCGGCATGGACCTCGAGGCGTACCGGGGTCCCGAGAACGGATGCCGGGACTCGAAGAGCTACGTCCTCCGCGCGGGGTCGGCGCGCTTCGTCTTCACCGGCGGGGTGACCCCGGACAGCCCGCTGCTGGACCACCACCGCAAGCACGGGGACGGCGTCGTGGACCTGGCCCTGGAGGTGCCGGACGTCGACAAGTGCATCGAGCACGCCCGGGCCACCGGCGCGACGATCCTCGCGGAGCCGCACGACGTCTCCGACGAGCACGGGACGGTGCGCACGGCCGCGATCGCGACGTACGGCGAGACCCGGCACACGCTCGTCGACCGCTCGCGCTACGACGGGCCCTACCTGCCCGGCTACGTGGCGCGGAAGACCACCGTGACCCGCGCCGAGGGGCACCCCAAGCGGCTGTTCCAGGCCATCGACCACTGCGTCGGCAACGTCGAGCTCGGCCGCATGGACGAGTGGGTGCAGTTCTACAACAAGGTCATGGGCTTCACGAACATGGCCGAGTTCATCGGCGACGACATCGCCACCGACTACTCGGCGCTGATGTCGAAGGTCGTGGCCAGCGGCAACCACCGGGTGAAGTTCCCGCTCAACGAGCCGGCCGTCGCGAAGAAGAAGTCGCAGATCGACGAGTACCTCGAGTTCTACGACGGCGCGGGCTGCCAGCACATCGCCTTGGCCACCGGCGACATCCTGCGGACCGTGGACCTGCTGCGCGACAACGGCGTGGAGTTCCTCGACACCCCGGACTCCTACTACGACGACCCGGAGCTGCGTGAGCGCATCGGCAAGGTGCGCGTGCCGATCGAGGAGCTGAAGAAGCGGCAGATCCTCGTCGACCGCGACGAGGACGGCTACCTGCTGCAGATCTTCACCAAGCCGATCGGGGACCGGCCGACCGTCTTCTACGAGTTCATCGAGCGGCATGGCTCGCTCGGGTTCGGCAAGGGCAACTTCAAGGCCCTGTTCGAGGCGATCGAGCGGGAGCAGGAATTGCGCGGGAACCTGTAGCCGATCGGCTGTTGCGCAGGAGATTCTGCGCGCACCACGGTTTACCCGCAGGGGGGCTTGCGGGCATAGTTGGGCGCTCCAGTCGCGATTCCGGGGGTGCAGCAGCATGTCGGCGGCCGCTCAGGTCGAGCAGTTCGAGCACCAGGCCGTGCTCTACGACAGCCTGGAGGAGCTGGTCTCAGCGGTCGTGGGCTTCGTCCGCGACGGTCTCGACCGCGGCGAGCCGGCGCTCGTGGCGCTTCCTCCGGGACGGCTGAAGGCCGTGCGCCTCGCGCTCGGCCCGCAGGCCGACGAGGTGCGGCTGCTCGACGCCGCGGCGGTGGGCCGGAACCCGGCGTGCCTGCTGGCGGCGTGGCAGGGATTGCTCGAGGCGCACCCCACCGGCCCGGTGCGCGGGGTCGCGGAGCTTGCCTGGCGGGGGCGGCGCGAGCCGGAGCTGGCGGAGTGCCGCCTGCAGGAGGCGCTGCTCAACCTGGCTTTCGCCGGTGGCCGGCCCTGGCGGCTGCTGTGCGCCTACGACGCCGCCTCGCTGGCCGCGGGTGCCCTCGAGGAGGTCGGGCGCACCCACCACCGGATCGTCCCGGGGCGCGAAGGGAGCGACTACCTCGGCCCGGCGCACGCGCGCGCCGAGTTCGCCCGGCCGCTTCCGCCCGCGCCGGAGGACGCCGTCGAGATGCGCTTCCACGGGGAGGGCCTCGGCGAGCTGCGGCAGGCCGTGCGGCGGGAGGTCGACGCGGTGGGCCTCGGCGAGGACGCGGCGGACGACCTGGTGCTCGCGGTGCACGAGCTGGCCGCCAACAGCGTGCTGCACGGGGGAGGGGCCGGGATCCTGCGGTCATGGGTGCGGCCGGACTCCCTCGTGATCGAGGTCGCCGACACCGGTGTCATCGAGGACCCGCTGGCGGGTCGGGAGGTGTCGGGCGCCTTCGAGGAGTCCGGCCGCGGCCTGTGGATCGCGCACCAGCTGTGCGACCTGGTCCAGGTGCGCTCCTCGTCCGTCGGTACGACGGTCCGGTTGCACGTCTGGCGTTGAGGATCAGTCCAGGTCGCCGACTGCGATCATCTCGGCCTCGTCCTCGCCGTGCGAGGTGGGCGCGGGGCTGTGTGCCCGCTCGAGGGCGCCCTTGCCGATCGCCAGGACGACGACGCCCACGAGCACGGCGGCGGCGCCCATCCAGAACGGCGCGTGCACGCTGACGTTCTCGCCGAGCTTGCCCGCGGCGTACGGCGCGACCGCGCCGCCGGCGAACCGCACGAAGGAGTACGCCGCGGAGGCCACCGGCCGCTCGACCGGCGCCGAGCCCATGACCGCCTCGGTGATGAGCGTGTTGTTGATGCCCAGGAAGGCGCCGGCGACGATGACGCCGAGAACCAGCGCGACCTTGGAGTCGGTGAGCAGCGCCATCATCGCCAGGTCCAGGCCGAAGAGCGTGAGCGCGGTCATGATCGTGGGCACGGTGCCCCAGCGGCGCTGCAGGATCGGGGCCACCCAGACCGACGTGATCGCCAGCAGGATGCCCCAGCCGAAGAACACCCAGCCGACCTGGGAGGCGGTCATGTCGAGCGGGAACGGGGTGAAGGCCAGCAGCGTGAAGAAGCCCATGTTGTAGAACAACGCGGTGAGCGCGACGGTGAGCAGCCCGGGGTGGCGCAGCGCCTTGAACGGGTCGGCCAGCGAGGTCTTGCGCGGGGCGGGCGGAGTCTTCGGCAGGAAGAACGTGGTGGCGACCAGGGCGATGAGCATCAGTGCGGACACGCCGTAGAACGGTGCCCGCCAGGTGATCGAGCCGAGCTGGCCGCCGACGATGGGACCGGCCGCGATGCCCAGGCCGAGGGCGGCCTCGAAGAGGATGATCGCCTGCGCGACGGACCCGCTGGCCGCGGAGACGATGGTGGCCAGGGCGGTGGCGACGAAGAGCGCGTTGCCCAGCCCCCAGCCGGCGCGGAAGCCGACGATCGCGCCCACGGTGTTCGACGAGCCGGCGAGGCCGGCGAAGACGATGATCAGGGCGAGGCCGGCGAGCAGGGTGCGCTTGGCGCCGATGCGGCTGGACACGAAGCCGGTGACCAGCATCGCCACGCCCATGATCGCCATGTAGCTGGTGAACAGCAGCGACACCTGGCTGGGTGTCGCGTTCAGCTGGTCCGCGATCGGCTTGAGGATCGGGTCGACCAGGCCGATGCCCATGAACGCGATCACGCACGCGAAGGCGACGGCCCAGACGGCCCTGGGTTGCTTGAGGATGGACTGTTCGGTGCTCACGTGGTTCCTTCTTCTGGTGCCTGGTCGAGGAGGCCCTTGAGGAGGGCGACCGCGGTGGCCAGGTCGTCGTGGTCGTGGTGGGGGTCGCGGCGCAGGCGGGCAGCCACGGCCGCGGCGTTGCGGCGGCGGGTGGCGGTGAGGACGGCCCGGCCCTCGTCGGTGAGGTGCACCACGGAGGAGCGGGCGTCGTCCGGGTTCGGCTGCTTGTCCGCCCAGCCCTTCTCGACGAGGTGCTGGACGGCGCTGGACATCGTGGGCTGCCGGCACCGGTCGGCCTGCGCCAGGTGGCCGATGGTGCTGGGGCCGAGCTCGTCGATCTGGGAGAGCAGCCGCAGGGTCGCGGCCGGCAGCTCCTGGTTGGTGAGCCGGCTCACGGCACGGACCAGTCGGCCGGCGTAGACGACCAGCTCGGCGCTCAGCTGGTCCACGGTCGGTTGGCTCATGCAGGCAATAGTACATAGGTCACCTATGTATTTCACCGGCTGCGGGTGCGGCGCTGCTCACGTCGCTCGGAAAGTGGTCACGAATTGGGCTCCGCGGCGCGGCGAAGCCCGAATTCCTGACCACTCGTGCGGGCCGGCGCGCGGGCCGGCGCTGCTCAGAAGGGCGGGCGACCGGTCCCGGTGACCCGGTAGCGGCCCCACGGGTCCACGTCGGAGAGCCGGGCTTGCGCCTCCCCGGTCGGCGTGCGCAGCAGCGCCTGCCCGCCCGAGCGCACCAGTGCGTCGACGCCCGGGTCGGCCTGCAGCCGGCCGTACCAGTGCAGCCGGCCGTCGATCGGCTGGAAGACGCTGCGCAGGGCCACCGTGACGGCCGCGGTGGTGTCGGCGCAGACCAGCTCGGCCGGTCCGTCGTACCCCTCCTCGGGCACCTCGTCCCGCAGGGCGTCTGCGCTCATGAACCGCTCTCCTTCCGCAGGATGTCGTCGCTGACCACGTGCAGGGTCGCCTCCGCGCCGGGGAGCGAGAGGCCGTAGCTCCCGGTGATGCCGGCGAACGCGTGCCAGACGAACGCGCTGAGGTAGTCCGAGACCGCGCTGCGCGACATCGTCCGGCGGGTCAGCCACCACTCCCCGGTGGCCAGCCCGAGCCCGACCAGGCCGTGCGCCCAGGGCTCCGCGCCGGCCGCGTCCACACCCAGCGCCCGCAGGGTGTCGCCCATGACCCGGGCCAGGGTGGCCGCGATCGCGGCCTTGCCGTCGGCCAGCGGGTCGCTCTGTCCGTCGGTGCGGTGGCGCACCAGCAGCAGGAACACGTTGGGGTGCTCGTCGATCGTGGACAGGTACGCGTCGACGCCGGCGCGCACGCGCTGCTCGATCGGCAGCGGCGTCTCGATGGCGGGGACCAGCCGGGAGAGCACGAGCTGGGCGCCCCAGGAGCCGACCGCGGCGTGCAGCTGGGCCTTGTCGTCGAAGTACCGGTAGAGCACCGGCTTGCTCACTCCCGCGGTGGCGGCGATGTCCGCGATGCTCGCCTCGGGGCCGTGGCTGTCGATCGCGACCACCGCGGCCTCCACCAGCTCGGCGCGGCGGGACTCCCGGTGCGCACTCCACCGGTCGCTGCGGCCGTCCGCGAGCCGGCCCTCACCCTTGACGCGTCGAGTCATGTGGGTCACAGTAGCAGCATGTGTTACCCGAAGTAACACATAAGCCGATCTGTCGTCGCACCGTCCGGGAGGAGCCGTCATGACGACCACCGCCGAGCCCACCGCCGTCCCGCAGCGCCTGCTCCGGTCCTCGGCGCGGCAGTCCTACGACCCCGAGGTCGACATCGACTGGGACGCCCCGCTGGTGGAGGGCGCCTGGTTCATGCAGCCCGAGCGGCTCTCGCTGTACGGCACGCCGCTGTGGGAGTCCATGGGCGAGCAGCAGCGCGTCGAGCTCTCCCGGCACGAGGTGGCCAGCATCGCCAGCGTCGGGCTGTGGTTCGAGATCATCCTCATGCAGATGCTCACCCGGACGGTCTACGACCAGGACCCGCGTTCGGCCCGCACGCACTACGCGCTCACCGAGATGGCCGACGAGTGCCGGCACTCGGTGATGTTCGGCAAGGCCATCGACCGGGTCGGTGCGCCCGCCTACGGCCCCCCGGCGCACCTCCACCGGCTGGGACGCGGCTTCAAGGCGGTCGCCTCCGGAGTGAGCGCCTACGCCTCGATCCTCGTCGCCGAGGAGATCCTCGACCGCTGGCAGCGCGAGCTGATGAAGGACGAGCGGGTGCAGCCGCTGGTGCGGATGGTCTCGCGCATCCACGTCCTCGAGGAGGCCCGGCACATGACGTTCGCGCGCGAGGAGATCGAGCTGGCGGCGCCGACGCTCTCGCGTCCGGCCCTGACCTGGCACCGCACCATCGCCGCACAGACGGCGTTCATGATCGCGCGGGCGCTGGTCAACCCGCGGGTGTACGCCGCCGTCGGCCTCGATCCTCAGGAGGCGCGCCGCCAGGCACGTGCCAACCCGCACTACCGGCAGACGCTGGCCTGGATGGGCGAGCGTGTCGTCGGCTTCCTCGGCGAGCAGGGGCTCATCGGCCCGGGGCAGCGTCCGATCTGGCAGCGTTCGGGTCTGCTGGCGTGACGGTGCCGGTCACCTCACCGAGCGCGATCCGACCGCCGCGGGCGCCCGGTGCGGTCGCGCGCAGCGTGACCGTGTCGCCGTCCTCGAGGAAAGTCCGCTCGCGGTCGCCGCAGGTGAACGGCTCCCGGCCGCCCCAGGACAGCTCCAGGAACGACCCGCGCTGGCCGCGCTCGGGGCCGCTGACCGTGCCGGAGGCGAACAGGTCGCCGGTGCGCAGCGAGGCGCCGTTGACGGTCAGGTGCGCGAGCATCTGCGCGGGCGACCAGTACATCGAGGCGTACGGCGGGCGGCTGACCGTCTCGCCGTTGAGCACGACCTCGAAGGCGATGTCGTAGCCGGCGCCGGGGCCGACGCGGAGGTAGTCCAGCGGCTCGGGTTCCTGCCCGGGCAGGTCCACGCGGGCGGTCTCGAGCGCCTCCAGCGGCGTCACCCAGCCCGCGACCGAGGTCGCGAACGACTTGCCGAGGAACGGTCCGAGCGGGACGTACTCCCAGCCCTGGATGTCGCGGGCCGACCAGTCGTTGAGCGGCAGCACGCCGAAGACGTGGTCGGCGAAGTCCGCGGTCCCGACCTGCGCACCGAGGCAGGTCCCGGTCCCCACCACGAACCCGAGCTCGCACTCGATGTCGAGGCGGCGGCTCTCGCCGTAGGTGGGGCGCTCCGCGTCGGGTGCCTTGCGCTGGCCGCGGGGCCGCCGTACGTCGGTGCCGGTGACCACCACGGTCCCTGCCCGACCGTGGTAGCCCACCGGCAGGTGCCGCCAGTTGGGCTTCAACGGTTCCTGGTCCGGGCGCAGGATTTTGCCCACGTTGGCCGCGTGGTCCAGCGAGCAGTAGAAGTCGACGTAGTCGGCGACCTCGAACGGCAGGTGCAGCCGCACCTCGGCGACGGGGACGAGGTTGGGCTCGACCAGCCCGCGCTCGGCGTCGTCGGTCAGCAGTGCCGTGACCCAGGCGCGGACCGAGGACCAGGTCTGGCGGCCCAGGGCCAGCAGCGGGCTCAGGCTGTCGGCCTCGAAGACGTGGGCGACTTCGAGCATCTCGCTGGCCGCCACCGGCGCCAGGTCCAGGACGTGGTCGCCGATGCGTACGCCGACCCGCGCCGGCTCGTCGCCGTGGGAGAAGACGCCGTAGGGCAGGTTGTCCACGTCGTGGAGGGAGCCGGCGGCGCCCTCCACCCAGGTCTCGGCACTCATGCGCGCTCCAGGTCCGGTGGGATGGTCAGGTCGGGCAGCAGCTCGAGGTCCACCAGGTCGGCCAACGGCTCGCGGACGCTGCAGGAGCCGAACCCGGTGAACCAGCGGCGCGCCGAGGCCAACGCGCCGGGGCCGACCGCCCGCACCCGGGCCGCGACGCGGGCGCTGTCGGTCTCCTCGAGCACCTCGACCACCTCGGCGTGGGTCGCGCCGTCGAGGCTGGCGCGGGTGGCGAGCAGGACGTTCAGGAAGCCGTGGTGCGCGAAGCCGGTCTCGGTGTCGTGGTGCCGCACGGCGCGGTGCAGGCCGGCGGTGCACTTGAACCGCAGCTCCCGGTCGAGCGCCGCGCCGATGCAGGTGGCGAGCTCGGCGGCGGTCGGGAAGGCGTCGGCATCCAGCCCCCCGGTGCGGAACTTCGCCCGGTGGTCCATCGCGGCGAGCTCGTCGAGAGCGGCCAGCCAGGAGGCGGTGGGCTCCGCGCCGTACAGCCGCGGCGGCTCGACGTACACCGGGACGTCCTCGTCCAGCTCGCCGCCGGCCAGCAGCTGATCGAGCGCGGTGGTGACACGACGCGCGTTGTGCGCCAGGTCGGCCTCGTCGCGCAGGGCGATCTCGAGCCCGGCGATCGTGAGCTCCTCGGTGCCGGTCGTCCAGCGCAGCGCCGGCTCGAGGGCGCCCGCGCCGCCGGTGACCACGACGCTGACGGGCAGCGGCGTCGGCCGGCCGGTGACGAGCCCGCGCAGGTCCGGCAGCCGCTGGTCGCTGACCACGAAGGGGCCGACCAGGTCCGCGTAGGCCGCGCCGCGGTGCACGGCGTGCGCGGCGACGGCCTCGGGCAGCGGCATGTTCCCCGGCGGGAACACCGCCGCGTCGTCGACGAGCCGGGCGAGGTGGTCGGGGACCGGGGCAGTGCTGGTTGACACGTCGACGACACTAACGCATCGTGGTCAGGAGCGGACAGACGTGTCCGATAAACGAACAGGAGGCGTGGTGGTGTTCTACCGGCAGGTCGGTGAGGTGCCGCACCGGCGGCACACCGCGTTCCGTGACGCGTCCGGGGTGCTGCACTACGAGGAGCTGATGGGCGAGGAGGGGTTCTCCTCCGACTCCTCGCTGCTGTACCACCGCGGCGTGCCGTCGGCGATCGTGGACAGCAGGCCCTGGGAGCTCCCTGACCTCGTCACCGTCGACAACCACCCGCTCAAGCCGCGCCACCTCCGGCTGCACGACCTCTTCGACGAGGCCGAGGCCAAGGCGCTCGACCCCGTCCAGGGCCGCCGTCTGGTGCTCGGGAACGGCGACGTGCGGCTGTCCTACGTGGTGGCGGGGGAGGTCTCGCCGTACTACCGCAACGCGGTCGGTGACGAGTGCGTGTACGTCGAGGACGGCGAGGGCACGGTGGAGACGGTCTTCGGCGCGCTGGCCTACCGCACCGGCGACTACGTGCTGATCCCGCGGGCCACCACGCACCGTTGGGTGCCCTCGCGGGTCAGCCGGCTCTACCCGATCGAGGCCAACAGCCACGTCGCGCCGCCCAGGCGGTACCTCTCCCGATTCGGGCAGCTCCTCGAGCACGCGCCGTACTGCGAGCGCGACCTGCACGGGCCGGCCGAGCCGGTCCTCGCCGAGGGGACGGAGGTCGAGGTCCTCGTCAAGCACCGGGGCCGGGGTGGCAGCGGCCTCGTCGGCAGCGCGATGACCTACGCGACCCACCCCTTCGACGTGGTCGGCTGGGACGGCTGCCTCTACCCGTACACCTTCAACGTCGAGGACTTCATGCCGATCACCGGGAAGGTGCACCAGCCGCCGCCGGTGCACCAGGTGTTCGAGGGGCACAACTTCGTGGTCTGCAACTTCCTGCCGCGCAAGGTCGACTACGCACCGGGGTCCATCCCGGTGCCGTACTACCACTCCAACGTCGACTCCGACGAGGTGATGTTCTACGTCGGCGGGGACTACGCGGCGCGCAAGGGGTCGGGGATCAACGTCGGCTCCGTCTCGGTGCACCCGGGCGGGTACGCCCACGGCCCGCAACCGTCCGCGGTGGAGGCCTCGATCGGGGTGGAGTACTTCGACGAGACCGCGGTCATGGTCGACACCTTCCGGCCGCTCGAGCTGGGCGAGGCCGCGACCGCCTGCGAGGATGCCGGCTACGCCTGGACCTGGGCAGGCCGGTGAGGGGGCACGAGTCCCCGCCGGACCGCGTGTCGCGCGGGAGCAGGTGACCCGTCGGTGGTGGAGGGAGAGGTGGGAAGCATGAGCGCGTTCGCCGAGGCGGTCGCGGCGAAGGACCCGGCCCGGATCGAGTCGCTGCTGGCCGAGGACGTGGTCTTCCGCAGCCCCGCGGTGCACAAGCCCTACGAGGGCAGGCAGGCGACGATGGTCGTCCTGCGCGCGGTGATGCGGGTGTTCGAGGACTTCCGCTACACCCGCGCGGTCGAAGGTCCGCACGACCACGTGCTGGTCTTCGAGGCCCGGGTCGGGGACCGCCAGGTGGAGGGCGCGGACTTCCTGCACTACCGGGAGGACGGCCTCGTCGACGACTTCCGGGTCATGGTGCGGCCGCTGTCGGGCCTCAACGCCCTCGTCGAGGCCATGGGCGCCGCCCTCCCCGAGGTGCTGCGCGAGCTCGGCGCGCAGGAGTAGCGCCGGCCAGGCACTAGCGTGGGCGGGGTGGACCTGGAGACGACGTACGACGCGGGCGTGCTGCGCCTGACGATGAACCGCCCGGCCTCCCTGAACGCGATGACCGCGGAGATGGCCGACGCACTCGCGGCGGCACTCGAGGACGCGCGCGGCCGCGAGGACGTGCGCGTGGTCCTGCTCGCGGGCGCCGGCGGCGCCTTCTGCTCCGGCGCCGACGTCTCCGGCGCGGACGCCCACGAGAACTTCGATGTGACCAGCCTCGACCGGGCCAACCGCATCGTGCGTGCCGTGGTCGCCCTCGACAAGCCGTGCGTCGCCGCGGTCGGCGGGGTGGCCGCGGGTGTCGGGTGCTCGGTCGCACTCGCCTGCGACCTCGTGGTGGCCGCCGAGTCGGCGGCGTTCCTGCTGGCCTTCGCCCGCATCGGCCTGATGCCGGACGGGGGCGCGACCGCGACGGTGGCCGCCTCGGTCGGCCGGGCCCGCGCGATGCGCATGGCGCTGCTGGGCGAGCCGTTGTCCGGCCGTGAGGCCCACGACGCCGGCCTGGTCAGCCACGTGGTCGCCGACGAGGGTTTCGATGCGACGGTGGAGGCCCTCGTGGCCCGGCTGGCGGGCGGCCCGCCGCTGGCGTACGCCGCGACCAAGAAGGCCGTGAACGCGGCCACGCTCGTCGGCCTGGAGGACAGCCTCGAGCGGGAGCGCAGCGGCCAGACCGTGCTGCTGCGCACCGAGGACGCGGCCGAGGGCATGCGCGCCTTCGGGGACAGGCGGCGCCCGCGCTTTCGAGGCTGCTGACCCCTCGGCATCGGGCCGCATGACCCTGGTGCCTCGGCCCGCGCGAGCGGTGTGCTGGACCCGACGCACAGGGGGCAGGATGTCGGTCGACCACGCCGCCGGAGGCGGGCTGTCGCGCCCGGTGACGATCCTGATCGGGATCGCCGCGGCGTTCGTGGTCATCTCGGGCCTGCGCGGCATGGCGGCGTTCCTGGCGCCCGCCTTCCTCGCCCTGCTGCTGACGATCGCGGCGCACCCGCTGCGCGGTTGGATGGCGCGTCACGGCCTGCCCGGTTGGGTCGGCAGCGTGACCGGTCTGCTGGCCGTCTACGCCTTCCTCGTCGGGCTCGCCGTGTCGCTGGTCGTCTCCGCGGCGCGGTTCGCCACGCTCCTCCCGGCGTACGAACCCCAGCTCGAGGACCTCGTCAACCGGGCGAGGTCCTGGCTGATGCAGGCCGGGATCGCCCAGGGACAGAACCAGGACCTGATGTCGCGTCTCGACGTGGGCCGGCTGGTGTCGCTGGCCGGCAACGTCGCGGGGAGTCTGCTCGCGGTCCTGTCCAGCCTGTTCTTCGTCATCACGCTGGTGCTGTTCATGGTGGCCGACGCCGCCTACGTCCCCGACCGGCTGGGCGCGCTCGCGCCCGAGAAGGTGCCGCTCGTGCGGGCGCTGGTCGCGTTCGCCTCCGGCACCCGTCGGTACCTGGTCGTCTCCACGGTCTTCGGGCTGGCCGTCGCCGTGGTCGACGTGGTGGCGCTCGCCGTGATCGGGGTCCCGGCGGCGCTGCTCTGGGGGCTGTTGTCGTTCATCACCAACTACATCCCGAACGTCGGCTTCGTGATCGGCCTGGTCCCGCCGGCGGTGATCGGCCTGCTCGAAGGCGGCCCGCAGCTCATGCTGGCCGTCCTCGTCGCCTACTCGTGACCAACTTCGTGATCCAGTCGGTGATCCAGCCGAAGTACGTCGGCGACGTGGTGGGCCTGTCCACTGACGCTCACCTTCCTCTCGCTGGTGTTCTGGGCGCTGGTGCTCGGGCCGCTCGGCGCGCTGCTCGCGGTCCCACTGACCCTGCTGGTCAAGGCACTGCTGGTCGACGCCGACCCGGACGCCGCCTGGCTGGACCCGCTGCTCTCGCGACGCCCGCGGCCGCGCTGAGGCCCGGTCAGGGCCGCCCGGCGTGCAGCTCCTCGCCGACCAGGCCGAGCAGGCGGGCCCGCGCCACTGCCTGGCGGCGGTTGCTGACCCCGAGGCTTGCGGTAGAGCGACTTGAGGTGAACCTTCACGGTGTTCACCGAGACGAACAGCTCCTCGGCGATCTCGCCGTTGCTCATCATCGTGGGCAGCAGCTGGAGGACACTCTGCTCGCGGTTGGTCAGCCGTTCGAGCAGTGCCACCGACCCGCTGTCCGCGTCGGCTCCCGGTCCCCGGAGCCGGGCCAGCAGCCCGTGGGCGAAGGGCTGGTGGGTGCTGTGCACCTGCTGGTCGCGCTCCAGCAGCGCCACCATCCGCTCACCGGCGAGCAGGAAGGGGCGGGCGACCCCCTCGGGCTCGGCGAGCGCGAGGGCCCGTTCCAGGCAGGCGAGCGCCTCGGCGTCCGCACGCCTCCGGTCGTGCGCCAGCGCGGCGACCACCCAGACCTCGATCTGCGGGACCAGGTCGGCGGGCTCGGTGACCAGCAGCGGGGCGAGGGTGGCCAGTGCCGCATCCGGTTGGTTCGCCTGCAGCCGGGCGCGAGCCTGCAGCACCAGGCGGTCCGCCTCCGGGCGGACACCGTCCCAGCCGGCATCGAGTCGGTGGACCAGACGGTCCCGGTCGTCCGCGTCGTCGGAAGCCAGGGCCACCTCGAGGGACACCAGCTCGGCCCACCGGTCGAGGAACCGTGGCCGAGGGCCGGTGGCGCCCCGGGACCGGCGCAGCTCCTGCAGCGCCGCCTTCGCCGCGGCCGGCCGGCCCTCGGCGGCCAGCAGGCGGACCTGCACCAGGGCGACGGCGGAGGCGGTGTACCGGTCGTCGCGCTCGCCCAGGGCCGTGCGACAGCGGTCCAGGGCGGCCGCGCAGTCGTCCTCCTTGGCCTGGAGCAGCGCGACGACGGCCTCGGCCAGCAGGGCCATGCTGGCCTGCGGCAGGAACAGCCAGCCGGAGCGCTCGACGACGCTCCGGGCGGCCGCCGCCTCGGCCGCAGCCTCCCGGAGCCGACCCTGGAACGAGCGGAGGATCGCCAGGTGTCCGTGCAGCTGCACGGCCAGCACCGGTGCCGCCATGCCGTGGCCCTGGACCGTCCGCAACGTCGCGGTGAGCACCTCCTCGGCCTCCTCGAAGGCGCCGCTCCACAGCCTGCCGATACCGAGCATCAACCCGGCGCCGCTGCGGTAGGTCGCCACCGCGGGGAAGGCCGCGGGACTGAGCCGACCGAGCTGCGCGTGGGCGGTCTCCGCGGCTGCCACCTGGCACTCGACGTCGCCGGAGAGCCAGCAGGCCACCGCCTCCAGGAGCATCAAGGTCGCACTCGTCGCCGCTTCGGCCGGTCCGTGCAGCTCGTGCAGCCGGCTGTGCGCCTCCTTCAGGTGCGCGCGCAGGGCGACCACGTCGTAGCGGGCGTAGCTCGCCAGGGCCGCGGCCGTCGCCACCTCGGCATCACGCAGCACGAGCTCGTCGGGCACCCGCTCGAGCACCTCCGCGACGGCGTAGCGGTCCACGCCCAGGATGCTCGCGCCCGCCGCCCGCGTCGCGTACCTCGCGAGGTCGCCCCACGCGCCGGCGTCGGCGAGGTGGCGTGTGGCCGCCAGGGGGTCCCCGTGCTCGGCGAACCAGCTGGCCGCGATCTTGTGCAGCTCGCGCTCGCGCACGCCCGGTACGGCGCCCAGGCGGTGGCGCAGCAGGTCGGCGAACAGGTGGTGGTAGCGGTACCACTGCCGGTGGTCGTCGAGCGCGACGACGAAGAGGTTGCGCCGTTCGAGGTCGTCGAGCACCTCCTGGGCGTCGGTGCGCCCGGTGAGCGCGTTGGCGAGGTCGGCGCACACCCGCCGCGGGACCGAGGTGTCGAGAAGGAACTCCACGAGGGGGCGCGGCAGCTGGTCGAGCACCTCCTCGACGAAGAAGTCGCCCACGCTGCGGTGGTCGCCGGCCAGCTCGGCGACGGCCTCGTCCAGGTCCGTGCGCGTCGCCAGCGCGAGCGCGGCCAGCCGGACGCCGGCAGCCCAGCCTTCGGTGCGCCCCAGCAGGATCTGCAGCTGGTGCGGGCGCAGGTGCAGGTCGTACTGACCGAGCAGGGCCACGGTCTCGGTCGCGTCGAAGGAGAGGTCGTCGGCGTGGATCTCGGTGAGCTCGCCGCGCAGCCGGAGCCGTTGCAGCGGGAGGGTCGGCTCCGCGCGTGAGGAGACCAGCAGGCGCAGGGTGCCCAGTCCCCGCCGCACCGCGTCCCCCAGCGACGCCATCGTGGGCGTGCCGGTCAGCAGGTGCAGGTCCTCGACCACGAGCACGAGCGGTTCCCGGGACGCCTGGCACGCCTCGAGCAGGACGCGCACGAAGCGCGGGTCGTAGGTGGGCGGCGCGTGCAGGCCCGCCAGGGCATCGTCGGGGCGCAGCGCCGGGGAGGCCTGCAACGCCTGGAGCACTCGCGTCCAGAAACGCTCGGGCTCGGCGTCCTCGGGCTCGACGGTCAACCAGGCCGGTGTGGTCCGGGTGGCGTCGGCCCACGCGGCCAGCAGCAACGTCTTCCCCGAACCGGCCGGTCCGGTGACGAGCACCATGCCGCGGGACATGCCCTCGTCCAGCCGGTGGAGCAGGCGCGGACGGGCCACCGCGCCGTCCGGGACCTTGGGCGGCAGGAAACGCCCGTTGCGCCGGTCGGCCGGCGCAGAGCCGGACAGCCTGCCGCTCGCGGCCTGGTTCACCCTGTGCACCCTTCGTCGCGCCCCTCGTGGAGGGGCGTTGCCGTGGACCTGCGAGGCTCCTCGAGCCCCGCATGTCGCTTCCAGCGTGACGAGGGCGTGCGAGTGCCCGTAGGGCCGTTGGTCACCCGGGTGTGCTCTCACGTCCCGTGTCGGCGGATGTCGACCACCTCCACGCCGAATCGCTGCAGGTCGAGCAGGAGGGCGGCCAGCCCGTGGTCTGGACAGCCCCGCGCCTCGAGGGCGGTCAGCTCCCCGCCGTACGCTTCGCCGGTGCCCTCCCCGACCGGAGCCTCGCCGCGGCACTCCGGCTGCCGGACGAGGTAGCGTCGGACCCGCCCACCGAGGGCCTCGATCCGCGCGACGGTCCCGATGAGGGCGGCCTGGTCGCGCACCACGCCGTCGAGCACGGTGGTGCCCTCCCCGTAGCGCGCGGACATCCCGACGAACTCGTCGAGCTCCTCACGGGGGAGGATGCCATCGACCGTGATCTCGTAGTGCGTGGGTCGCATGAGCGGCGCTCCGGCTCCTGGCGGACTGCGGATACCGTCCAGCCAACGTCTCGCGGCCCCGTCGTACCTCACCCAGCGGGGATGAAGTCGCCGCTGCCGCGTGGCGGCATCGTGACCTTGGGAAGGTGGTCACGCATGGCAGTCGTCTCGCAGGACCTACGGCGACCACTGGCCGTCCTCGTGGTCCGCACCACGGCGGTGATGCTGCTGCTCACGGTGATCTACTTCGCCCTGCCACTGCCGCTGCCGGCGTCCTCGGACGCGTGGCGGCTGGGCGTGCGACTGGCCGTGTCCGTGACCGCGGTGACCCTGCTCGTGCTCGCGCTGCGGGTGGTCCTGCGCCGGGGGCGCGAGCGACAGCCGGCGGTGCTGGTGAAGGTCGAGCGCCTGGCCGCGGCGCTGTACGTCCTCGCGCTGGGCTTCGCCTACGTCTACGCGGTGCTCGCGCGTGCACTGCCCGGGCAGTTCGCGGGCATCGACGACCGCATCGACTCCCTGTACTTCTCCGTCACCACCCTGGCGACGGTCGGCTTCGGCGACGTGCATGCGGTCGGTGACGGGGCCCGCGTCGTGGTGACGGTACAGATGATCTTCGACCTGGTGTACGTCGGCACCGCGGTCCGCGTGCTGAGCGCCATGCGCATGCCGCAGGCCCTGCCCGAGCCACCCGCCGCGGGTGAGCCCGCCGCACCGCCGCACAGCGAGGATCGGGCACAGGTGCCCGGAGGGCGCCTGGACGGAGACGGTGACGGAGGAGGACGACCATGAGCCAGGTGTCGCTGAAGTGGAACCGCACCGGTTGGGACGTGGCGATCGGGCTGCTGCTGGTGGTCCTCGGCGTGGTGGTGCTCGCCAACGCCGCGGTGGCCACGACGGTGTCGGTGCTGTTCCTCGGGTGGCTGCTCGTCGCGGCGGGCCTGCTGGGCCTGGTGGGCGCGCTGTTCCTGGTGGGACAGAGCGGGTTCTGGTCCGCGGTGCTGGGCGGCGGCCTCCTCACGATCCTGGGGGTGGCGGTGCTGCGCAACACCGACGCGACGGCGGTGACCCTGACCCTGATCGCCGGCGTGGTGTTCCTGGTCAGCGGAGTGCTGCGGCTGGCCACCGCGGTGCAGGTCAAGGAGTACCGCTGGCCGCTGCTCATCGCGGGGGCCTGCTCCACGGTGCTCGGCCTGCTGGTGGTGTTCCACCTCGTCACCGCGTCGTACCTCCTGCTCGGGGTCCTGGTCGGCGTGCAGATGATCGTGGACGGCCTGGCGATGGCCCTGATGGGCCGGATGCACGTCGTGCCGGCGAACCCGACCGGTGGCCCGATGGCGGTGGCGCGCTGAGACCGGTCAGCCGATGTGCCGGCCCTCGGCGTCGGCCCAGAGGGCTCGCGCAGCACCCGCTTGAGCAGCTTGCCGGAGGGGCTGCGCGGCAGCTCCTCGGCGAAGTCCACCGAGCGCGGCCACTTGAAGCCGGCGAGCCGGTCCTCCGCCCAGGAGAGGAGCCCCTCCTCGGTCAGCTCGGACCCGGGACGGCGTACCACGATCGCCGTGACGGGTCGCCCACACCGGCCCCGCGCAGTGCGTGGGCCCCCTGGTTCCCGCGCTGCCACAGCTGCGCATAGGTGACGGTGCGGGTCGCCCCCACGAGCGCGGGGTGGTCGGCGCGGGTACGGGCCAGCTCGGCGAAGATCTCGAGCAGCGGCGGGGCCAGGTGCTCGGGCGCGCTCACGCGACCTTCACCCCTGCGTCCTGCATCTCCGCCAGTGCCCGGCGTGTGGAGTCCGGACCCATCCCGGCGCAGAGCCGCTGGAGCACGCGGGTCTCGAAGCCGTGGCGGACCGCGTCGAGCGCGGTCGCGCGGACCCCGTGGTCGGTGGTCAACCCGCACACGTCGATGTGCGTGATCTGCTGCCGGCGCAGCCACGACGCGAGCTCCTCGCCGGCGGACGTGCGGCCCTCGAAACCGGACTCGGCGGCCGCCCGCTCGCCCTTGAGGAACACCGCGTCGAAGGGTTGCGGGTCGAGGTTCGGATGGAACGCGGCCCCGTCGCTGCCGGCGAGGCAGTGCGGGGGCCAGCTGTGCACGAAGTCCGGGTGGTCGGAGAAGTGGCTGCCGGGATCCACGTGGTGGTCGCCCACGGCGAGCGCGACGACGTAGTCCGGGGCCTTGGGGTCCTTGCGCGACCAGTGGTGCAGCAGCTCGCCGATGCGGAAGGCCACCTCCGCGCCGCCGTGGACGGGACTGCTGCCGCCCTCGCAGAAGTCGTTCTGCACGTCCACCACGATCAACGCCCGTCTCATACCCGGCAACATAACGGCCCGGCGTGAGCGGCGTCACACGTTCCACCGGACGGTGGGGTCACACGTGCTCGGTCGGGATCACCGGCTCTCCGCGCGAGAGCATCCGGGCCGGGAGGGGAAGCTCTCCGCGCGACTGCGCGTGCCGGGCGCGGCCGGCGGCCAGGTCCTCGCGGCCCACGACCTCACCCTCGCGCACCAGCGGCACCAGCAGCGGCCGTGCGCTGGTCGCGGGCTGCGTAGGCAGTGAGCTTCTGGCAGGGGCGCCGTCGTTCTCCGGGGGCCGTCCGACGCCGACCACCTCGGCCTCCGCCACCCCGGCGGCGCTCATCCGGCGCAGGGCGTACTTGCGGCCCCCGATCGAGCTCTTGTCCTTGCTCTTCTTGGCCACGTCGACCATCCGACCGTCAGGTCCCTCGTGCGCCACGAGCTTGTAGACGAAGCCGCAGGTGGGGTGGCCGCTCCCGGTTACCACCTCCGTGCCGACGCCGTACCCGTCGACCGGTGCGGCGGCGAGCGCGGCGATCGCGTGCTCGTCGAGGTCGGAGGTGACGATGATGCGGGTGCCGGTGGCGCCGAGGGCGTCAAGCTGCTCCCGCACGGACACCGCGAGCAGTCCCAGGTCACCGGAGTCGATGCGCACCGCGCCGAGCTCCGGACCGGCCACCTCGACGGCGAGCCGCACCGCCTCGGCGATGTCGTAGGTGTCGACCAGCAGCGTGGTGCCCTTGCCCAGGGACTCCACCTGCGCGGTGAAGGCGTCGCGCTCGCTGTCGTGCAGGAGCGTGAAGCTGTGCGCGCTGGTGCCGGTCGTGGGGACGCCGTACCGCTGGAGGGCGGCGAGGTTCGAGCTGCCGGTGAAGCCCGCGACGTAGGCGGCCCGCGCCGCGGCGACCGCCGCCTCCTCGTGGGTACGGCGCGAGCCCATCTCGATGCACGGGCGGTCGCCGGCGGCGCAGGTCATGCGCGAGGCGGCCGAGGCGATCGCCGAGTCGTGGTTGAGGACCGACAGCAGCACGGTCTCGAGCAGCACGGCCTCCGCGAACGACGCCTCGACGGTCATCAGCGGGGAGTAGGGGAAGTAGATCTCGCCCTCGGGGTAGCCCCACACGTCGCCACGGAAGCGGTAGTCGGCGAGCCAGGACACGGTGGCCTCGTCGACGATCCGGTGCTCGCGCAGCACCGCGAGCGTGGCCTCGTCGAACCGGAACCGCTCGAGGGCGTCGAGTGCCCGTCCGACACCGGCCACCACGCCGTACCGGCGCCCCTCGGGCAGCCGTCGCGCGAACAGCTCGAAGACGGACCGCCGGTGCGCCGTGCCCGAGCGCAGGGCCGCCTGGAGCATCGTCAGCTCGTAGTGGTCGGTGAGCAGCGCGGTGGAGCCGGACGTTGCGGGAGGTGTCACCCGTCCCACCCTAGGACCTCACCTGCCCGGCCCTAGGATGGCGCCGTGTCTGCCCCCAGCCCCGTCGAGCTCGACCAGCCCGAGGTCGAGGACCTCACGTTCGTCGAACGGCCCTGGGTGACGATCGTGTGGAACGACCCGGTGAACCTGATGAGCTACGTCACCTACGTCTTCCAGACGTACTTCGGCTACTCGCGCAAGAAGGCCGAGAAGCTGATGCTGGAGGTGCACCACGACGGCAGGTCGGTGGTCTCCACCGGCTCGCGCGAGGAGATGGAACGCGACGTGCAGGCGATGCACGAGTACGGCCTGTGGGCGACGATGCAGAAGGCGGACGCGGCATGACCGACGGGTTCCACCGGCGGCGCGGCGGGGGTGTGGTGGCCACCTTCACCGGCTTCGAGGCCGACCTGCTGCGCTCGCTCGCCTCGCAGCTCGTGGAGCTGCTGCGCAACGAGGCCGCCGCGCCCACCGACAGCGAGGACCCCCTCGAGAACCTGATGAACTTCGACGGCCCCACGACGGAGCCCGAGGACCCGGTGCTGGCCCGGCTGTTCCCCACCGCGTACCCCGACGACGAGGAGGCGGCCGGCGAGTTCCGCCGCTTCACCGAGGGCTCGCTGCGGGACGCGAAGGCGCGGGCCGCAGCGCAGGTCATCGAGACCCTCGAGGAGGCCGGGCTGCCGTCGGAGCTGACCGCCGACGGGCTGGTCGTCGACGTGGAGCTCGACCCGGCGGGTGCGATGACCTGGCTGAAGTCCTTCACCGACATCCGGCTGGCGCTGGCCACCCGGCTGGGGATCGAGGAGGGCGACGAGGAGTACTGGTACTCCCTTCCCGACGACGACCCGCGCAGCCACGTGCACGACATCTACGAGTGGGTCGGCTACCTGCAGGAGACCCTGGTCGCGGCGCTGCCCCGCTGACGCGTCCCGGGCCGCACACAGATCTCACGATCCGGACATCGCGGTGACCGTCCGAGTGCGGTTTCGGGCCGCCCCCTACGCTCGTCCTCGTGCTGACCCTCGACCGAGCCACGTACGACGCGATCGTCGCGCACGCCAAGAAGGACCACCCGGACGAGGCCTGCGGCATCGTGGCGGGGCCGGAGGGATCCGACCGCCCGGAGCGGTTCGTCCCGATGGTGAACGCCGCGGGGTCGCCGACGTTCTACGAGTTCGACCCCGTCGACCTGCTCCGGCTCTACAAGGAGATGGACGCTCGCGACGAGGAGCCGGTGATCGTCTACCACTCGCACACCGCGACCGAGGCCTACCCGTCGCGCACCGACATCGGTTTGGCCTCGGAGCCGAATGCGCACTATGTGCTGGTGAGCACACGCGAGCACGGGAATAGTGACGGTCCCGTGGAGTTTAGGTCCTACAGAATCGTTGACGGCACCGTGACCGAGGAAGAGGTCACGGTGGTGGAGTCCCTGAGAAGAGCTGAGGAGTCAGGACTGATGGCAGTCGAGGTCCGCATCCCTACGATCCTGCGCACCTACACCGGCGGTGAGAAGGCCGTCTCCGGTCGAGGGCCGACGCTGTCGGAGGTCATCGACGACCTCGAGGCCAACCACCCGGGCATCAAGGACCGTCTCATCGACGGCTCGGACCTGCGCCGGTTCGTCAACGTCTACGTCAACGACGAGGACGTCCGCTTCACCGGTGGGCTCGGCACCGAGCTCAGCGACGGCGACCAGGTCGTCGTCCTCCCGGCCGTGGCCGGCGGCGCAGGTCGTCGCTGACCCCATGCGCTTCGACTCCCTCCTCGCCTCGGTCGGAGGCACCCCACTCGTGGGGCTGCCCCGGCTCTCGCCCTCCCCGGATGTCCGGCTGTGGGCGAAGCTCGAGGACCGGAACCCCACCGGCTCCATCAAGGACCGCCCGGCCCTGAAGATGGTCGAGGAGGCGGAGAAGGACGGCACCCTGCGCCCCGGCTGCACGATCCTCGAGCCGACGTCGGGCAACACCGGCATCTCGCTGGCGATGGCGGCCAAGCTCAAGGGCTACCGCATCGTGTGCGTGATGCCCGAGAACACCTCCGAGGAGCGCCGCCAGCTGCTGCGGATGTGGGGCGCAGAGATCGTCTCCTCACCCGCCGCCGGCGGCTCCAACGAGGCGGTGCGCGTGGCCAAGATGATGGCCGAGGAGCACCCGGACTGGGTCATGCTCTACCAGTACGGCAACCCGGCGAACGCGCTCGCGCACTACGAGGGCACCGCTCCGGAGATCGTGGCGGACCTGCCGTCGGTGACCCACTTCGTCGCCGGTCTGGGCACCACGGGCACGCTCATGGGCGTCGGCCGTTACTTCCGCGAGCACAAGCCCGAGGTCCGTATCGTCGCCGCGGAGCCCCGCTACGGCGAGCTGGTCTACGGCCTGCGCAACCTCGACGAGGGTTTCGTGCCGGAGCTGTACGACGAGTCGCTGATCGACTCCCGGTTCTCGGTGGGGCCGCGCGACGCCGTACGACGGGTGCGCGAACTGCTCGAGCTCGAGGGCATCTTCGCGGGCATCTCGACCGGGGCGATCCTGCACGCCGCCCTCGGCCAGGCCACCAAGTCGGCGAAGGCGGGCCAGCGCGCCGACATCGTCTTCGTGGTGGCCGACGGCGGCTGGAAGTACCTCTCCACGGGCGCCTACGAGGGCACCATCGACGACGCCGAGGACCGGCTCGAGGGACAGCTCTGGGCCTGACGCCCGCTCACGTGGGCTGGCTTCGCCGGGCCACCGTGCGGGTGGTGCGGCTGCGCCGTGCGGGCTCCTTGGTCCGCTGCTCCGGGACGACCGGCAGGTTCTCGTCGGCCAGCACGAGGACCTCGTCGAAGCCCTCGACCAGGCACCGGCGGAAGACCTCGAAGTCCGGGATCGCGCCGGTGTCCGCGTTGACGCCCAGCGCGCAGGTGTCGACGTAGGTCATGAGCGTGACGTTGACCCCGGAGCCGATCGTCGGCCCGAACGCGTACTGCCGTTGCACCTGCGCGCCGGTGAGGTACACGCGCTGGGGGTAGCCGGGCACGTCGCTGGCCAGGAAGTCGACGTGGCGCAGCACCGACCCGAGGTACCAGCGCGGGAAGAGGTTGAGGCCGCCGGCGATGGCCTGCGTCAGGGGCAGCGACCGCTCGTGGCGCGCCCGCTCGGCCCGCCGGTGGATCTCCCGGACCCGCTCGGCGGGATCCTCGAGGCCCACCGGCATCGTCAGCCGCATCAGCGTGATCCGGTTGCCGCCGGTGGGGTCCTCGGCGGTGCGGATGCTGATCGGCATGGTGACCATGAGGTCGCCCACGGTGGCCCCGTGCGCGGAGTGGTAGCGGCGCAGCGCGCCGGTCACCCCGGCGACGAACGCGTCGTTGAGGCTGCCGCCGGCCCGGTGGCCGGCCTCCTTGAGCTCTCGCAGCGGCACCTCGTGCACCGCCAGCTCGCGCTGCAGGGTCCGTGCCCGCATCAGCGGGGAGGCGGTCTCGTAGAGCGGTCGGACGGTGCGGTACACCGACCCGACGGTCTGCACGCTCTCGCGCAGGGTCCGCAGCGGCCGCCGCGCCAGCCCTGCCGTGAGGGAGGCCGCGGTGGCGGCGCTGCTGCGGGTCAGCCGGGTGGCGAGGTCCGCGTCGTAGCGCACCCAGTGCTGCATCCCGTCGAGCGCGCCGGTCTCCTCGCCGACCGGCTCCGGTGGCATCGGGCCGAGGTCGCGCGGTTCCGGGGAGGTGTCGAAGACCGTGAGGGCGATCTGCACCCCGCCGATCCCGTCCATCAGCGCATGGTGCAGCTTGCAGATCAGCGCGGCGCCTCCGCCCTGCAGGCCCTCCACCAGGGTGAACTGCCACAGCGGCCGGGCCCGGTCGAAGTCGGCGAGCTCCTCCTCGCGCGCCATCTCCAGGACGGTCGCCTCGGTGGCCGGCGGCGGCGCCACCACCCGGCGCACGTGGTAGCGCAGGTCGAAGTCGGTCACGGTCACCCAGCGCGGCGGGGCCGGCGGCAGCGTGGGCACGACCCGCTGCCGGAACATCGGCGCGGTCCGCGACAGTCGGTCGAACCGGTCCTGGACCGCCGCCCAGTCGGGGGAGCGCTCCAGCAGCATCACGGCGACCACGGTGGACCTCAGCCGCGGGTCCGCCTCCATCTCCCACGCGAAGGCGTCGGTGTTGCGCATGAACTGGCCGGCCATGACCCTCACCCCGGTTCGACTGCCTCCACGTTAGGTCGTGCCGATCGTCCGCGCCCGGGGCGTTGGTCCCGCTCTCGGTGGGGCTACTCGTCCGTACGACGGGCAGCCGCGGACGTCGGTTGCCGCCGATGGCAGGCTGGAGACCGCGACGCGGGAGGAGCCAGGTTTGCTGTACGCGGTGATGCACTCGGTGGTGCCGCCTCTGGCCAAGGCCGTGTGGCGGCCTCGGGTCGAGGGGCTGGAGAACCTCCCGCCGACCGGCCCCGTGATCGTGGCCAGCAACCACCTGTCGTTCGCCGACAGCCTGGTGATCCCGATCGTCACGCCGCGCGAGGTGGTGTTCCTCGCCAAGTCCGACTACTTCACCGGCACCGGCGTGCGTGGTGCGCTGTCGCGGGCCTGGTTCGAGAGCATGGGCATGATCCCGGTCGACCGGGCCGACACCAAGGCGGCGCTGGCCTCGCTCGACATCGCCTTGGAGGTCCTCGGCCGCGGCGACGCGTTCGGGATCTACCCGGAGGGGACCCGCTCCCGGGACGGGCGGCTCTACCGCGGCCGGACCGGGGTCGGGCACCTCGCGCTGACCAGCGGCGCACCCGTCGTACCCGTCGGGCTGAACGGGACGCAGGACCTGCAGCCGGTCGGCGCGCGCTGGCCGCGGCTGGCGAAGGTCGTCGTCCGGTTCGGGGAGCCGATGGACTTCGCCGACCGGTACGACGGGGTGCCACTCGGCCGCGCGCGGCGCGAGGTGACCGACGCGGTGATGGCGGCGATCCAGCGGCTGTCCGGCCAGGAGGAGGCCGGGGTGTACAACGAGCGTCCAGCGGCGCGGTAGCCGCGGCACCCTCGTCCCCGTTGAGGCGGGGCGTGTCGCCGGGTCGAGACGGGCGTGGTCAACCGCGCAGACCGTCCTGGTTTCGGCGGTTTCGGGCCGGTTCGCCGACGCCCGGCGTGACGACGGTCGCAGCGTGACGTGGATCGCTTGACCGACCGCGCGGGCGTGCGGACCACTAGCCTTGGCCGCGTGGTGGACGCGCCAATCGGCATCTTCGACTCGGGCTTCGGTGGACTCACCGTGGCCCGCGCTGTGCTCGACCAGCTGCCGCACGAGCCCGTGCTGTACCTCGGCGACACAGCGCGCCAGCCGTACGGACCCAAGCCCATCGGAGAGGTCCGCGAGTACGCCTTGGAGTGCCTCGACCACCTGGTGGGCGAGGGCGTCAAAGCGCTGGTGATCGCCTGCAACTCCGCGAGTGCCGCGGTGCTGCGCGACGCCCGCGAGCGCTACCCGGTGCCCGTGGTGGAGGTGATCCACCCGGCGACCCGGCGGGCGGTGGCGGCCAGCCGCACCGGGAAGATCGGCGTGATCTGCACCCGGGCGACGGCCGAGTCCATGGCCTACGACGACGCCTTCACCGCGGCTCCGCACGTCACCCTGCACACCCGTGCCTGTCCCCGCTTCGTGGAGTTCGTGGAAGCCGGGGTCACCAGCGGCCCGGAGCTGCTCGAGGTCGCCCACGAGTACCTCGACCCGCTGACCTCGGAGGGCATCGACACGCTCGTGCTGGGCTGCACCCACTACCCGCTGCTGACCGGCGTCATCTCCTACGTGATGGGCGACCAGGTGACGTTGGTCTCGAGCGCCGAGGAGACCGCGAAGGACGTCTACCGCATGCTGGTGCGCCAGGGCCTGGAGCGCGATCCGTCCCTGCCGCCGCCGCAGCACCGGTTCCTGACCACGGGTCAGCCGGAGGAGTTCGCCCACATCGGACGACGCTTCCTCGGCCCGGAGCTGGAGTCGGTCAGCCAGCTGGCGCAAGCGACCGCATGGGTGCAGGTGTGAACCCGCGCGAGGACCACCGGGGGAGCCCGCGATGAGGCTCACCGTCGTCGGCTGCTCCGGGTCCTACGCAGGTCCCGACTCCGCCGCCAGCAGCTACCTGCTCGAGGCCGACGACGCCGACGGCCGCACCTGGCGGGTGCTCCTCGACCTGGGCAGCGGTGCGCTGGGGTCGTTGCAGCGCCACGTGGACCCGCTGGCGCTCGACGGGGTCTTCATCAGCCACCTGCACCCCGACCACTACTTCGACATCAGCGGGCTGTACGTCGTGTGGAAGTACCACCCGGCAGGCGCGCCCGCGCCGATCCCGGTCTGGGGCCCGGCGGGCATCGCCGCCCAGACCGCCCGCGCCTACGGCCTGGCCCAGGACCCGGGGATGACCGGCCAGTTCCACTTCCACGAGTACGACGGGCAACCCGTGCGACTCGGTCCGTTCACCGTGACCCCCACACGGCTGAGTCATCCGGTGGTGTCCTACGGGCTGCGGGTGGCGGCCGAGGGCAAGGTGCTCGGCTACTCGGGTGACACCGGCCCGTGCGACGCGCTGGCCGAGGTCGCCGCGGACGCCGACGTGTTCCTCTGCGAGGCCGCGTTCGTCGAGACCGAGGACAACCCGGCCGACCTGCACCTGACGGGCAAGCAGGCCGGTGCCGCGGCCGCGCAGGCCGGGGTGGGGACGCTGGTGCTCACCCACATCCCGCCGTGGCACCGACGCGAGGTCGCGCTCGAGGAGGCCCGCGCGGTCTTCGCCGGACCGGTGGAGCTGGCCGCGCCCGGGTCGGCGTACGAGCTGTAGACCGCCCCGGCCACCGACCACCGCGCTCGCTAGGCTCGAGGCCATGACGCGCGCAGACGGCCGAGAAAACGACCAGCTCCGACCGATCACCATCACCCGCAACTGGCTCGACCATGCCGCCGGGTCGGTGCTGATCGAGTTCGGCAAGACCCGGGTGCTCTGTGCCGCCTCGGCCTCCCTCGGCGTGCCGCGCTGGCGCAAGGACTCCGGCCTGGGCTGGGTCACCGCGGAGTACGCCATGCTCCCGTCCTCGACCCACACCCGCTCGGACCGGGAGTCGGTCAAGGGCCGCATCGGCGGGCGCACCCACGAGATCTCCCGACTCGTCGGCCGCTCGCTGCGCGCGGCCGTCGACTTCAAGGCACTCGGCGAGAACACGATCGTGCTCGACTGCGACGTCCTCCAGGCGGACGGCGGCACCCGCACCGCGGCGATCACCGGGGCCTACGTGGCGCTCGCGGACGCCTGCGCCCACCTCGGCGCGCAGGGCGCGCTCAAGGGCGAGCCGCTCACGGGGTCGGTGGCCGCGGTCTCGGTGGGCATCATCGACGGCGAGCCGCGGCTGGACCTGCCCTACGAGGAGGACGTCCGCGCCGAGACCGACATGAACGTGGTGATGACCGGGGACGGCCGGTTCGTCGAGGTGCAGGGCACCGCGGAGGGCGAGCCGTTCGACCGCGGCCTGCTCGACGGCCTGCTGTCGCTGGCCGAGAAGGGCTGCGCGGACCTGACCCGCATCCAGGAGGAGGCTCTGGGCCGGTGAAGGTCTTCCTCGCCTCGCGCAACGCCAAGAAGATCGCCGAGATGCAGCGCATCCTCTCCGCCTACGTGCCCGAGGTGACCGTGCTCGGCCTCGACGACGTCGAGCCGTACGCCGAGCCGGCGGAGACCGAGGCGACCTTCGAGGGCAACGCGCTGATCAAGGCCTACGCCGGTGTCGAGGCCACCGGCCTGCCCTCCCTGGCCGACGACAGCGGGCTCTGCGTCGACGAGCTCAACCAGATGCCCGGCGTGCTCTCGGCGCGCTGGTCGGGACAGCCCAAGGACGACGACCGCAACAACCGGCTGCTGCTCGACCAGCTCGCCGACGTGCCCGACGAGCGGCGCCGGGCGCACTTCACCTGCGCGATCGCCTTCGCCTACCCCAAGGGCGACGGCATCGCCGAGCACGTCGTGCACGGTGAGATGCCCGGCCGGGTGATCCGGGAGACGCGGGGCACGGGCGGGTTCGGGTACGACGTGCTGTTCTGCCCCGACGACCAGCCGGCGGGCGGGCAGCGCACCAGCGCCGAGCTGCCGGCCGAGGAGAAGGACGCGATCTCGCACCGGGGCAAGGCGCTGCGCGAGATCGCGCCGTTCGTGGCCGACGTGTTGGCCGGGCGCCGGTGAGCCTCCTGGTCGTCGCCGCCACCCGCGCGGAGGCCGCGCACGTGCCCGACGGCATCGAGGTGGTGCTGACCGGGGTGGGCAAGACCGCGGCGGCCGTGGCCACCGCGCGCGCGTTGGCCGGCCGTGACCTCGACGGGCTGACGGTGGTCAACCTGGGCACGGCCGGCGCGCTGCGCGACGGGCTCGAGGGCCTGCACGAGGTCGGCACGGTGGTGAACCACGACATCAACGCCGACGCCGTCCGGGCGCTCGGCTACGACCCGCGGGAGCGGATCAGGGTCGCGGACTCCGAGGTGGTGCTGGCCTCCGGCGACCTGTTCGTCACCGATCCCGCGGTGCGCGACACCCTGGCCCGGCAGGCGCACCTCGTGGACATGGAGGGCTACGCCGTGGCCTACGCCTGCCAGGCCTTCGGCGTCCCGGTCCGGCTGGTCAAGCACGTCTCGGACAACGCCGACGAGTCCGCGCACGACTGGCCCAGCCTCGTCGACGCCAGCGCCCGCGCCCTCGCCGACTGGCTCGGCACCCAGCTCAGATCGTGACCGCGATCTTGCCCCGGGTGTGGCCGTCCTCCGAGGACCGGTGCGCCGCGGCGATCTCGTCGAGCTTGTAGGTCTCGCCCACCTCGACCCGCAGCTTGCCGTCGGCGAAGAGCCGCGCGAGCGCGTCGAGGTGGTCCCGGTCGGGACGCACGAACACGTAGCGGCCGCCCAGCCGCAGCACCGTCTCCGGGTCGATCACCGAGGCGATCCGGGCGGTGTCCTTGACCTGCGCCGGGGCGTCCTCGAGCGCCTCGCCGCCGGCGAGGTCGAGTACGGCGTCCACCTGGCCGTCGAGCTGCTCGCTGACCGGCCCCTCGTGGTAGTCGATGACCTCGATCGCGCCGAGGTCGCGCAGGAAGCCGTGGTTCGCGGGGCTGGCCGTGGCCACCACCTCGGCGCCGAGCGCCCGGGCGATCTGCACCGCGAGATGGCCGACCCCGCCGGCGCCGGCGTGCACGAGCACGCGCTCGCCCTCGCGGAGCTCGACGCCCTCGGTGAGCAGCTGGTAGGCGGTCAGCCCGGCCAGCGGGACGGAGGCGGCCTCCTCGAACGACAGGGAGGCCGGCTTGGTGGTCACGGTGCGCTCCGGCGCCGGCACCAGCTCGGCGGTCGTGCCGAAGCAGACGTCGTCGCGACGGACGTAGCCGTAGACCTCGTCGCCGACCTTCACGCCGGTGCGCACGGCCGGACCCACGGCCTCGACCACGCCGGCCACGTCCCAGCCGGGGATGATCGGCAGGTGGTGGGGGTAGGCGCCCTGCAGGTACCCCTGGCGGACCTTCCAGTCCACCGGGTTCACGCTGGTGGCCCGGGCGCGGACGAGAACCGTGTCGGGGCCGACCGGCGGGTCGTCCACCTCACGCACCGTGAGGACGCCCGCCTCGCCGAACTGGTCGTAGACCGCTGCACGCATGGAAACCCTTCCCTCGAGAACCTGTCCCCGAGAGGGTGCCCACCAGGCGCCTGTTCCAACGGGTCGAGCCGGTCACGCGCCGGGGTAGATCCGGTAGCCGGACATCCGCGTGTGGGTGAACGTCTCGTAGAAGGCGTCGGCCTCGTCGGTGATCAGGTCCATCCGGACCGTGCCGGTCGCCTGGAAGGTGGCGACGGTGAGCAGCCGTGCGATGCCCCGGCGCCGGTGGTCGGGGTGCACGGCGAGGAAGCTGAGGTGCGACTGCAGCACCCCGTCACCGAGCGCCTGTGCCCAGCCGACGAGCGCTCCCTCGGAGACGGCGACGTAGGCCACCGACCCCGGGGCCGTGCAGACGTGGCGCACCACCCGGGAGTCGGTCAGCGACGGCCACTGCACGAGGGTGCACAGCCGGGCGATGCCGCGCGCGTCCGCGTCCTCGAACGGTCGGACGTCCACGGTGCTCACCCGAGCGACTGTAACCACAGGGAGCGAACCCGGCCCCCGCTGTGGGGGAGGGCGGGCAGGACCCGCGCTGGTGCGCCCGGTGAGATTCGAACTCACACTGTACGGCACCTAAAGCCGTTGCCTCCTGCCGTTGGGCTACGGGCGCGCGCCGGCCCGAGTCTACGACGCGGGCGCGGGAGTCCTCAGGTCGCCAGTCCGAGGTCGCGCCGCAGCTTGGCGACGTGGCCGGTGGCCTTGACGTTGTACTGCGCGAGCTGCACCGTGCCGTCCTCGTCGAGGACAAGGGTCGAGCGGATGACTCCCTGCACGGTCTTGCCGTACATCTTCTTCTCGCCGAACGCCCCCCAGGCCGTCATCACCGCCTTGTCGGTGTCGGACAGCAGCGTGATCGTCAGTGCGTCGCGCTCGCGGAACCTCGCCAGCTTCTCCGGCTTGTCAGGGGAGATGCCGAGCACCTCGTAGCCGGCGGCCTGCAACGCGTCGAGGGACTCGGTGAAGTCGCAGGCCTGCTTGGTGCAGCCGGGGGTCATCGCCGCGGGATAGAAGTACACGATCACCTTGCGGCCGCGCAGCTGCGACAGCGTGACGCTCTGGCCGGTGTCGGTGGGCAGCGTGAAGTCCGGCGCGGTGTCTCCAGGGGCCAGGCGGTTGTCGCTCACGGTAGTCCTCTCGGCTCATTGCGTCCGGGGTGCAACGACGAACGCATCTCGTCGGGCCGGCCGGCCCGTCTCAACGTAGCGAAAGGTCCGTGGTCTTCGCGCTGCACCGAGAAGCACGACGCCGTGGGGGTTCGATACCCGCGCGCTTGGCACCCGCGCGTCCGGGTAACCTTCGACTCGGCGACGCCTGCCCAGCCGGGTCGGCCGGCGCGCCGTCCCGGACCCGTGATGAGGAGAAGACCGTGGCCAACGTCCAGAAGTCCCCTGAGTCGCTCGAGGCCGAGATCGAGCAGACCCGGGAACGGCTGGCCTCCACGATCGACCAGCTGGTCTACCGGGCCAGCCCCAAGACGATCGCGCTCCGGGAGATGGCCGGCGTCAAGGCCGCGTTCGTGGACCCGCAGGGCAACCCGCGCACGGACAACATCCTCAAGGCCGCCGGCGCCTTCGTCGGTTTCGTCGCCATGGTCGTGGTGCTGCGCAAGGTCGCGAGCTGAGCATGGCCGACGCAGGCGCGGACCGGACCCCGATCCGGATGCTGCACGACCGGGTGCTGGTGTCGGTGGACCGGGAGTCGGGGGAGCGCCGTTCGAGCGGCGGCATCCTCATTCCCGCCACCGCCTCCGTCGGGTCACGCCGCCTCGACTGGTCGCGTGTGGTGGCCATCGGGCCGCACGTGCGCTCGGTCGAGATCGGCGACCGGGTCCTCTTCGACCCCGACGACAAGGGCGAGGTGGAGGTCAACGGCGAGGCCTACGTGCTGATGCGCGAGCGCGACATCCATGCCGTGGCCGCGGACCGGCTCGGCGACGACCGGACCGGCCTCTACCTCTGAGCCTCGCTCGGCGGGGTCGGCTGGTCGGTGCGCGGTGCCTCGTGCTTCACGTCGGGGTCCAGCTCGTCCGCGCGCTGCAGCTGCTCGCTGTGGCGCGTCCGGTGCTCCTCGGCGGTCGAGGCCCGGTCGCGAGCCTCGGCCTCCAAGCGCTCGGCCTCCGCCTGCTTGCGCTCGGCCTCCGCGCGTGCGGCCTCCGCCTGAGCGCTCGTCTCCCGAGCCTCGACCTCACGCCGCTGCAGCGCGTCGGCCTGCGCAGCCGCCTGCTCGCGCAGCTCGGCGGCGCGGTGGCGGTCCCGCTCCTTCTTCTTGCGGGTCGCGCCGCCGACCACGAATACCAGGACGGCGACGACCACCAGCACGGCGACCGCGATCCCGATCCAGCCCCCGACTCCCATGGCATCCTCCCTCGTCCGGTGTGCGAGAGGGATACCCGGGCGGCGCGACGCCGAAACGGAACCGTAACTCGTTCTAGCGACGGCCGTTAGGCAAGGCACTGCCGCCTGCGCGAAAGGGATCGCATGCGCCCCTCCCGTCGTACCCTCGCCGCCAGCCTGTGCCTGGGACTCGCCGCCGCGACCTCCGCCGCCCCCGGCCTCGGGCGGCCCGCGGACGCGCGCCCCGCACCGGCGCACTCGCTGCTGCGCCCCGCGGACGGAGTCCCGCGTGCGACGATCACCCGCACCGCGCACGGCATCCCGCACATCGTCGCCAAGGACTACACCTCCCTCGGCTTCGGCGTCGGCTACGCGACCGCGGAGACGAGCATCTGCAACCTGCGCGACACCCTGCTCACCGCCCGCGGACAGCGCTCGCGCTACCTCGGCCCGACGAGGCGGTACGACGACCAGGTCACCCTCGACGCCACGAACCTGCAGGTCGACACGCTCTTCACCGACCTGCACAACCGCCACGTGGTCGAAAAGCTCCTCGCCGACCCCAAGGCCGGGCCGGGCCGGCAGACGCGGGCCCTCGTGCGAGGTTTCGCCGCCGGCGCGAACGCCTACGTCCGTCACGTCGGCGGCGCCCGGGGCGTGAGCGACCCCGCCTGTCACGGCAAGCCCTGGGTCAAGCCCGACGCCACTCCGCTGGACGTCTGGTACGCGATCTACGCCGCCAACCTGCTCGCCTCCACGGGCGTGTTCGTGCCGCAGATCGCCGACGCGACGCCGCCCTCGCCGACCGACCCGACCGACGGCCTGCCGAGCGCCCCGGGGGCACCGGTCACGGCCTCCTTCGCGCCCACGCCGACCCGGGTGCCGGCCACCGAGCAGCTGCTCACCGACCTCGGTCGAGACCCCGAGGCGCCCTTCGGGTCCAACGCGACGGCGGTCGGGGGCGCCATCACCACGACCGGCCGCGGCATGGTGCTGGGCAACCCGCACTTCCCGTGGCGGGGCCGCTACCGGTTCACCGAGCTGCAGCTGACGATCCCCGGCCACTACGACGTGGCCGGCGCCGCCCTCATCGGGTCCCCGGTCGTCAACATCGGGTGGAACCACGACGTCGCGTGGAGCCACACGGTCTCCACCGCCTACCGGTTCACACCCTACGAGTACAAGCTGGTGCCCGGCAGCACGACGACGTACCTCACCGAGCACGGTCCCACCGAGCTGACCCGCCGCACGGTCAAGGTCGTCGTCAAGCGCAGGGGCGGCCTCGCCACGGTGACCCGGCACCTCTACCGCACCCACGAGGGGTACGTCCTCGACGCCCCGGACGTGCTGATGCCGTGGTCGCACACCAGCTTCTTCGCGCTCCGCGACGCCAATGCCGAGCAGCTGCGCACCCTCGACACGTTTCACAACATGGCCAAGGCCCACGACGTGCGGTCGCTGCTGCGCGCCCAGGACCGGGGGGCCGGGATGCCGTGGGTGAACACCATCGCCGCGGACCGGGACGGTCGCGTGCTCTACGCCGACCACTCGGTGGTGCCCAACGTGCCCGACGACCTGGTGCAGCAGTGCCTGACCCCGACCGGCGCCGTCCTGGAGCAGGCCGCCGGCCTGCCCCACGCTCGACGGCACCCGCGCGCAGAGCGCCTGCGCGTGGCGCACCGACGCCGACGCCGAGCGGCCCGGGATCTTCGGTCCGAAGAACCTCCCGGCCGAGGTGCGCCGGGACTGGGTGATGAACTCCAACGACTCCTACTGGCTGCCCAACCCCAAGCAGCCGCTGGAGGGCTACGCGAGCATCATCGGCTGCGAGCGCTGCCAGCGCAGCCTGCGCACCCGCATGGTCGACCACTACGTGCTGGACCGGCTGGCGGGCATCGACGGCCTGGCCAGGCACCACAAGGTCTCACCGCGGACGCTGCGCGCCACCGAGCAGGTGAACCGGGTGTACGGCGCGGAGCTCGCCCGGCAGAACGGCGCCCTCGACGCGGTCTGCCAGGCCGCGCGGGGCGGGAAGGCCTGCGACGTCCTGCACGCGTGGGACGGCAGGTCGAACACCGACAGCGTCGGGACGCACATCTTCCAGGAGTTCTGGAAGCGCGCGCAGAGCGTCCCCGGCCTGTGGCTGGTGCCCTTCGAGCCGAACGACCCGGTCGGCACGCCGCGCCTGCTCGACGCCGCCAACCCCCAGGTGGTCCAGGCGATGAGCGACGCGCTGTCGTACCTGAAGAGCAAGCACGTGCCCGACGACGCGCCCTGGGGGACGCTGCAGGTCGCCGCCGACGACGGTGCTCCGCCCATCCCGCTCGGCGGAGGGGAGGGCTTCGCCGGCAACGCCAACGCGCTGGCGAGCTCGAGGCCGCAGGAGAACCTCGGCTTCCTCTACCCGGTCACCTACGGCTCCTCGCACATCCAGGCGGTGGCGTTCGGAGACCACGGGCGGGTCAACGCGCGCACCATCTTGACCTACGGCGAGTCGATGGATCCCGCGTCGCCGTACTCCTCGGACCAGACCCGCATGTTCAGCCGTAAGCAGTGGGTGCACTTCCCCTTCACGGCGCGACAGATCCGCCGCGATGCGGTGCGCACCTACACCGTGGCCGCACGCTGAGCGTTCAGCTGAGGCGGCCGCGGAGCCGGTCGAGGACCCGGGCCAGGATCCGCGAGACCTGCATCTGCGTGACACCGACCTCGGCGGCGATCGCGGACTGGGACTGCTGCTTGAAGAAGCGCAGGTAGAGGATCTGTCGCTCGCGGTCGGACAGGACGCGTACGGCGGGGGCCAGCATGACCCGCGCTTCGGCCTCCGACAGCGCTCGACCGTCGTCGGCGATGAGGTCGCCGAGGACCGCGGAGCTCCCGGCGGCGACCGGGGCGTCGAGTGAGGCAGGGGTGAAGCAGCCGTCGGCGGACAGCGCCTCCACCACGGCGTCCTCGTCGACACCCAGGTGTGCCGCCACCTCCTCCACCCGTGGGGAGCGGCCCAGGGCCTGGGTGAGCTCCGCCTCCGCGCGCGCCACGTCGGACTGCAGCTTCTGGATCGGCCGGGGTGGCCGCACCATCCACCCGAAGTCGCGGAACTGGCGGCGAACCTCGCCCTTCATCGAGACCACCGCGTAGGAGAGGAACTCGACCCCCTGCGTCGGGTCGAAGTTGCGGGCCGCCTTGAGCAGCGCCATGGCGGCGGCCTGCTCGAGGTCCTCCTCGGCGATGCCACGACCGCGGTAGCGGGCCGCGACGGCCCGAGCGAGGCCCATGTGCATGACTACGACCTCGTCCTGCAGGCGCTTGCGCTCGACCGGGTCGTCCTCGGTCGCCGCTTGCGTCAGCAGCCGGGTGCTGATCGCGCCACGGGTCTCCCGCGTCTCGAGGACCTCCGCCTGGGCCGCCGCTGCCGCCATCTCTCCGCCTTCGTGCGCTCTGTGGTCCCCCGAGACGCACAACGTCTACCCCCGAAGTCCGTAAAGACAAACCTCGCGGTCCTTAAGTGGTCTAAGCGGAGGCCGGTTCAGGAGGTACGGACGAAGGACCGGTGGGTCATGCCGGTGCCGCGGCCGGAGTTGATCTCCCCGAGGGCGGCGAGGTCCTCCGCCGTGGGTTGCCAGAGGCCGGAGCGCACGTTGGACGCCACCTGCTCGGGCCCGGTGGCCCCGGCGATCACGCTGCCGACGGCCGGCTGCGCGGCCAGGCCGCCGATCGCCACGTCGAGGATGCCGACCCCGCGCTCGGCGGCGAACGCCTCCAGGGCCTCCACCCGATCCCAGTCCGCGTTGGCCAGCCGATGTGCCTGCGCGTCGGCGGACAGCCGGCTCCCGCTCGGCGGCGCCTCCCCGCGGCGGTACTTGCCGGTCAGCAGCCCGTAGGCGAGGGGGAAGTAGGGCAGCAGGCTCATGCCGGTGCGGTGCAGCGCGGGCACCAGCTCCTCCTCGGCGGCGCGGTTGTAGAGCGAGTACTCGTTCTGCGCGCTCACGAAGCCCTGGAGCCCGGCCGCCGAGGCCGTCCAGTGCGCGTCGAGCACCTCCCAGGCCGCGAAGTTCGAGCAGCCGAGGTAGCGCACCTTGCCCTCGGCCACCAGCTCGCTCATCGCCTCGAGCGTCTCCTCGAGCGGGGTGACGAGGTCGGGCTGGTGCAGCTGGTAGAGGTCGATGTGGTCGGTGCCGAGCCGGCGCAGGCTCGCCTCGACCGCCTTGCGCATGTAGCGACGTGAGGCCCGCGCGCCCCAGTCCGGGCCGTTCGCCCCGCCCATGTCCATGCCGAACTTGGTGGCGAGCACGATGTCGTCACGGCGGGAGCCGAGGGCCCGGCCGAGCAGCTCCTCGCTGGCTCCGCGGCCGTAGGTGTCAGCGGTGTCGAACAGCGTGATCCCGGCGTCGAGCGCGGCGTCCACGACCGCCTGTGTCTGGTCGGCGTCGATCCGGGTGCCGAAGGCGTTGCAGCCGAGTCCGACCACGGACACCATCAGGCCGCTCGCTCCGAGGGGGCGGTAGGTCATGTCGCTCATGCCCCGAACGTACCCGGACGGGGTCGGCTCACCTGGAGTCGGACGATGGTCCGGTCGAGGGGGAGGGACTCCGCGACCGGGTCCGGGCTACCGGGCCAGGCTGTCTTCGGGCTGGTCCTCACCCTGCAGGAAGCGCTCCTCGAGGCGCACGAGCATGACCAGTCCCAGGCCGATGGCCAGCAGCGACAGGACCTGCACGCCCAGCATCGCGGGGGAGTGGCGAGGGACCTCGCTGAACACGGTGAGGCCGAACAGCAGCGCGACGAGGACGTCGACGATGTTCAGCGCGGGCATCGACGCGGACAGCCCGGCGGTCTGGTAGGCGCGCTGGTTGGTGAGCACCCCTCCCGCGCCGGTGAACAGCAACGCGTACGTCGGCCAGGCGGTGAGCATCCCGCCGAACCCGCCGTCGTCGAGGGCCTGGAGCGACATCTTCAGCAGGCCGGCGACGAGGCCGAACAGCACCCCGGCGGTGACGCCGAGGAAGAACGCGCGCCGGCGAGGCTGGTGGCGTACGGCGCCGGCGGCCAGGTGCGACACCACGGCCAGGGCCACCCCGACCACCACCAGCACGACCGAGGTTCCGGTCCGGCTGGCGGTGTCGCCCGGGCTCGGGTCGGAGGCGACGAGGAACACCGCCAGCCCGACCGCGGTGAGCACGACGCCGCGCAACTCCGCCCCCGACGGGACGCGCCGGTTCATGGCCGCGCGTACGGGAACCGCCCAGATGATGCCGCTGACCACGATCGGCTGCACCACCGCGATGGCACCGGCGTGCAGCGCCAGCGCGTGGAGGCTGAACCCGGTCGCGGCCAGGACGTGGCCGAGGAGCCACAGCGGGCGGCGCATCAAGAACCCCAGCAGCCCCAGCAGTCCGACATCGTCCGGTGCGGCATCCACCGCGTGATGCTGCACGGAGGTGGAGACCGAGAACGTGGCAGCGCTTCCGAGCGCAAGCAGGAGCGCGACGATCACGGCCGCGAATCCGGGAGCTGGTTCACGCCCTCACTCTAGGGAACCGTTCCGCGCGAACGCGGCACGGCTCGCTCGTCACCCGGGCAGGACCGCGCCCAGGACACCGGCGGCGCGGGTGAGGTGGAGCAGCCGCAGCACCTGAGGCCGCATGCTCTGCGTGGCCATCGACCTGTTGCTGCGGGCGGCTGCGTTGCGGACCGCGAGGAGCTCGGCGACCCCGCTGGCGTCGCAGAAGTCGAGCCCCGCCAGGTCGACGCGCAGCGGAGCGGTGCTCACGGACCCCGCGTCGCCGAGGGCAGCCTCGACCTTGCCGCGGGTGGACAGGTCCATCTCGCCGGCCAGGCGCAGCACCAGGACGTCGTCGCGGACGTCGACCTCGATGGGCAAGATCGAGTCCGCCTCCGGAGGCTGGAGGTGGGTGGTCATCGCGTGCCCGCCGTTTCCGAGGGCTCCGGACCGAGACCCTCCGTGCTGTGCCCGGGAACGCCTCCGCCCCGATCGGACTCATGAAGCCCTTCAGGTCCGGGAACCGGATCGAGACCGACCGACGCACCACGAGGGAGCACCGCATGCCTGTCAAGAACGTCTTCGTCTTCGCCCTGACCGAGTTCCAGCGACGCGAGCTCGAGACCGTCCGGGGCGCCGAGAACTACGCCTTCCACAGCCTGCTGGACTACGACACGGCGGTCCGGCCGAGCGAGTTCGACTTCGAGGAGCTGCTGGACAAGGCGCGCGCCGAGCTGCGCTCCTTCGACGGCAGCGTCGACGCGATCATCGCCCACTGGGACTTCCCGACCAGCCTGCTGGCGCCGATCCTCGCCGAGGAGCTCGGCATCCCCTCGCCCAGCCTGCGCAGCCTGGTGATGTGCGAGCACAAGTACTGGAGCCGTCTCGAGCAGCGCGCCTCGGTCCCCGAGTGTGTCCCGGCCTTCGCGGCGTTCGACCCGTTCGCCGAGGACCCGCTGGGCGACATCGACCTGGACTTCCCGTTCTGGGTCAAGCCGGTCAAGGGACACTCCTCCAACCTGGGTTTCGAGATCCACGACGAGGACCAGTTCCGCGACGCGATCGCGCAGATCCGGGAGGAGATCGGCGGGGTGGGGGACGCCTTCCAGCAGGTGCTGACCCGCCTCGAGCTGCCGCCGGAGATCGCGGAGGTGACCGGGACGACCTGCCTGGCCGAGCAGCTGATCTCCGGTACCCAGGCAGCGCCCGAGGGCACCATGTTCCAGGGGGAGTTCCACGTCCACGGCGTGGTGGACATGCACAAGGACGCGGCCGGCACCAGCTTCGAGCGGCTGGACTACCCGGCCAGCAGCGTCCCCGAGCACGTCCAGCAGCGGATGATCGACGCCGCCGAGCGCTACCTGCGGCACGTCGGCTTCGACAACGGCTGCTTCAACGCCGAGTTCATGTGGGACGAGCCCCACGACAAGCTGTGGCTGGTCGAGGTCAACACACGCATCTCCCAGTCGCACAGCGATCTGTTCGCGAAGGTGGACGGTGCCTCCAACCACGAGGTCGCCATCGATATCGCCCTGGGTGTCCGGCCGTCGATGCCGCACCGGGAGGGCCGCTTCGACGTGGCGTCGCAGTGCATGATCTTCCACGACGAGGATGCGGTGGTCACGCGCGCGCCGGACGAGCAGGACCTGGTCGATGTGGCCCGGAAGTTCCCGGAGACGGTCGTCACCGTGGGCGTGAAGCCCGGCGACCGGCTCTCCGAGCTCCCGCACCAGGCCAGCTACCGCTACATCATCGGCGTGGCCTACATCGGCGCCGACGACCGCGCCGGTCTCCAGGAGAAGTACGACGGCGTGGCGGCCGCGCTGCCGTTCGAGTTCGAGCCCGTCGAGCCGGAGGAGGAAGGAGCCGCATGAAGACGGTGACGACGTTCCCGCACGAGATCGAGGAGATCGAGAACGTCTTCATCCCGATGCGCGACGGGGCACGGCTCGCCGCGCGGGTGTGGCGGCCCGTGGACGCCGCGCAGCACCCGGTGCCCGCGGTGCTGGAGTACATCCCGTACCGCAAGCGGGACCTGACCCGTTCGCGGGACGCGCTGAACCACCCGTACCTCGCCGGCCACGGCTACGTGAGCGTCCGCGTCGACATGCGGGGGAGCGGGGACTCCGACGGGGTGCTCGTCGACGAGTACCGCCCGCAGGAGCACGAGGACGCCGAGGACGTGATCGCCTGGCTCGCCGCGCAGCCGTGGTGCGATGGCAACGTCGGCATGATGGGCATCTCCTGGGGCGGGTTCAACAGCCTGCAGCTCGCTGCCCGTCGGCCGCCGGCGCTCAAGGCCATCGTCAGTGCCTCGGCCACCGAGGACCTCTACGTCGACAACATGCACTACATGGGCGGCTGCCTGCTCGCCGACAACCTCTCCGAGGCCACGGTGATGCTCGCCTTCAACAGCCTGCCGCCGGACCCGGAGATCGTCGGCGATCGGTGGCGGGACCTGTGGCAGGAGCGGCTCGAGGGCAGCGGCCTGTGGGTGGAGACCTGGCTGGAGCACCAGCGCCGCGACGACTACTGGCGACCGGCGTCGGTGTGCGAGGACTACGGCGCCGTGCAGTGCCCCGTGCTCGCGGTCGGTGGCTGGGCGGACGGCTACACGAACGCGATCTTCCGGCTGATGGAGCACCTCGACGTGCCCCGCAAGGCGCTGATCGGCCCGTGGGGGCACAAGTACCCGCACCTGGGCGTGCCCGGCCCGGCGATCGGCTTCCTGCAGGAGGTCGTGCGCTGGTGGGACCACTGGCTCAAGGGCAAGGACACCGGCGTCATGGAGGAGCCGATGATCCGCGCCTGGATGCAGGACAGCCTGCCGCCGAGCGCGTCGTACGACGAGCGGCCGGGACGATGGATCGGGGAGACCAGCTGGCCCTCGCCGCACGTCGAGTCGCGCAGCTACGCGCTGACCCGTCATCACCTCGTGCCCCCCGAGCGAGCGGGTGACGATGCCGCGCTGTCGATCCAGTCGCCGCTCAGCGTGGGCATGTTCGCCGGGAAGTGGGCGTCGTACTCCGCGACTCCCGACCTGCCCTACGACCAGCGCGAGGAGGACGGCGGCGCGCTGGTGTTCGAGACCGCGCCGCTCGAGGAGCCGCTGGAGATCTTCGGACTGCCGTCGGTGCGCCTCGAGGTGTCCGCGGACAGGCCGGTGGCGATGGTCGCCGTGCGCCTCTCGGACGTGGCGCCGCACGGGGAGGCCACCCGGGTGACCTACGGACTGCTGAACCTGACGCACCGCGACGGCAGCGCGGAGCCGCACCCGCTGGAGCCCGGCAAGCGCTACGCGGTGGAGGTGCCGCTCAACGGCATCGCCCAGTCGTTCCCCGCTGGGCACCGTCTCCGGCTGTCGGTGTCGAGCTCGTACTGGCCGCTGGCCTGGCCCTCCCCGGAGCGCGCCACGGTGACGGTCCACACCGGAGGCAGCCGGCTGTCGGTCCCCGTGCGTCCCGCTCGTGCCGAGGACGACCGGCTGCGGCCGTTCGAGGCTCCGGAGGCCGCCGAGCCCCTCGCCACCACGGTGGTGGAGCCGGGTGAGCACCACTGGCGGGTCACCCGAGACCTGGCCACCGAGGAGTCCATCCTCGAGGTGGCCAACGACGACGGGACCTACCGCATCGACGAGACCGGCACCGTGGTGCAGCGCTCCACCTACGAGTGGTACAGCTTCCGGTGGGACGAGGTGAACTCGGTCCGCGGCGAGACGAAGACCGTGCGCCGGCTCGAGCGCGGCGACTGGCGGGTGCAGATCAACACCCGGACCGTGCTCACCTCCACCCCGACCGAGTTCGTCCTCAACGCCCAGCTCGACGCTTACGAGCTCGATCCCGACCGCGGTGATCCGCGGGTGTACGCCCAGAACTGGAGCCGCAGCATCCCGCGCGACCTCGTGTGACCGGCGTTTCGCCGGTCGCCGCCGTGGGCACCGAGACGGCCCTGCCCGGCGAACGACGCGCCCGCGGGTCCGAGCGGGAGGTCGGGCCGCCCACCGGACGGCGTCGCGACGACGAGACGGCCTCGCGGGCCGCCGAGGAGGGGAGCTGGCCTTCCTCGACCGGGACAAGTCCCGCCCCACCGATGAGGGCATCCCGGACGGGTTCGAGGCACCGAGCCCCGGGCCGTTCGGCACTGCCCTTCCCGCGCGGCCGGCGGGACGCTGAAACCGTGACTGGCATCTACGACGTCGTTGCGGCGGACTACTCGTCGGTGGAGCGTGCCCGGACGGACTTCGACACTCTGGTGGCCGAGGTGCGTGACGGTGCGGTGCGCGTCGAGGGCGTGGTCCTCGCCGAGCACGACGAGCGCGGTCATCTGCGGGTCGTGGCGACCATCGACGACGAGGGGCGCGCCGACGACGAGCAGCGACCCGGGGTCGCCCTGGTCCTCGCCCTGCTCCGCGGAAGCGGTGGTCGGCATCCGTTGCCGGCCCGACCTGCCGGCGCGGGCGCCATCGTCGCGCTGCTCGACCACCACGGCAGGACCGCGGTGCCGCCCCCGTTGGCCGGCTGCCCCGCCGAGCTGGTGCTGACGCTCGACGACCGCGACGTGGCGGCGCTCGCGCCGGGCTCGGCGGAGTCGGTCACGTCGTAGTCTCCGGCCCTATCCCCCGTTGCGGGGGTCCCAGACCGCGCATTCGGGCCATATTCCGCGGCTTTTGTTGCGCACTCGCAAGTTCCGGACCTAACGTCCTTGTTCGCAAGCCCGTCGAGGCCCCCCGTCCTCGACGGGCTTTTCCTGTGCCCGCGGGACGCCCGTCGCTCAGCCCCCGGACACCAGGAGCGTGACCGTCGAGCCGGCGCTCACGGTGCTCCCGTGCCCCGGCTGGGTCTGCGCGACCGTCCCGCGCGGGTAGCTCGACGACACGGTGCCGCCGGTCTGCGGGTGCAGGCCCGCCTGCGTGAGCCGGGCCGTGGCCGCCGCCGGCTGGAGGCCCCGCACGTCCGGGATGCTGGTCTGCTTGCCGTGCACCATCTTCGCCGGTGGCGTGCGGAAGTGCTTGTTCGGCAGCCACTTCTGGATGACGTGCATCGCGTCGCCCCACATCGGCCCCGCGGTGAGGCTGCCCGCCGCCTCGTAGACCCGGTGCCCGCCGATCACCTGGCCGTTCAAGGTGGTCCAGTGACCCTTGCGGTTGGCGCCGGCGATCATCGAGGCGGTCACCAGGTTGGGGGTGTACCCCATGAACCACACCGCCTTGTTGCTGTCGGTGGTGCCGGTCTTGGCCGCCGACGGCTGGTTGAGCGCCAGCCCGGCGCCGTACCCGAACCCGCCGGGCTGCTGCACACCGCGCAGCACGGCGTTGACCGCGTCCGCCTGGTGCTTGGTGAGCACCCGGTTGCAGTCCTTGCCGAACCGCGCCAGGACGCTGCCGTCGCCGTTGACGACCTTGGTCACCGGCCGGGGGGCGCAGTGCACGCCGCGGGAGGCGAAGGTGGCGTAGGCCGCGGCCATGGTGAGCGGGTCGGTGTCCACCACGCCCAGGGTGAAGGACGGCACCTGCTGGTTCTGGGGGTCGGTGAGCCGGACGCCCATCTTCTTCGCCAGGCGGTACGGCATGCACACGCCGGTGCGCAGCTCGAGCTTGGCGAAGAACGTGTTCACCGACTGCTGGGTTCCCTTGAACAGGTTGAACGTCCCCGACCCCGTGGAGTTGTGCGGGTTCCAGACCGCGTTGCTGCGCAGGCGGCCGTGACAGCCGCGGTAGCGGTGCACCGGGATCTTCACCTGCGGCGGTGCCGTGATCGTCGTGTCAAGGGGGATGCCCTGCTTGATCGCCGCGCTGAGCACGAACGGCTTGAACGTCGAGCCCGCCTGGAAGCCGGCCGAGTCGCCGTACTTCTCCGGTACGACGTAGTTGAGGAAGGTCTCGCCCTTCTTCTGGTTGCGGCCCATGGGGCGTGACTGGGCGATCGCCCGGACGTTGCCCGTCCCCGGCTGCACGAGCGCCAGCGCGCCGATGGCCCGGTCCTTGGCGTGCACGTGCTTGCGCACCGCGCGGACCGCGACCTTCTCCATCCGCATGTCGATGGTGGTGCGGATGGTCAGACCGCCGCGGCGCAGCAGCTGCGCGCGGGCCTGCGGCGTGTCACCGAGCGCCTTGTCGTGCAGGAGGTACCGGCGTACGTAGTCGCAGAAGAAGGGCGCGCGGGAGGACACGCAGCCGTTGGGCACCGGGCTGATCTTCAGGCCCAGCGGGCGCGACTTCGCCCGGCGGGCCTGGGCCGCGGAGATCACGCGCAGCTGTGCCATCCGGTTGAGCACGACGTCGCGGCGGGTACGCGCCCGGGTGGCGTGCCGGGTCGGGTCGTAGCCGGTCGGGTTCTTCACCAGACCGGCGATCATGGCCGCCTGCGGCAGCGTCAGGTCGGACGCATGCCGGGAGAAGTAGTGCCGGGCGGCGGCCTCGACGCCGTACACGCCGTCGCCGAAGTAGGCGATGTTGAGGTAGCGCTGCAGGATCCAGTTCTTGGAGTGCGTCTGCTCCAGCGCCAGGGCGTAGCGCAGCTCACGCAGCTTGCGGTGGTAGGTCTCGGCGGTGGCGGCCGCGCGCTGTTCCTTGGTCTTCGCCTGGTTCAGCAGCGTCATCTTGACCAGCTGCTGGGTGATGGACGACCCGCCCTGCGCCGTGTGCCCCGCCGTCTGGTTGGTGACGAACGCCCGAAGGGTGCCTTTCAGGTCCAGGGCGCCGTGCTGGTAGAAGCGGCTGTCCTCGATGGCGACCTGAGCCTTGCGCATGATCGGTGCGACCTTGGCCAAGGGGACCAGGATGCGGTACTGGTCGTAGAACCTGGCCAGCAGGTGACCCCGGCGGTCCAGCATCCGACTGCGCTGGGGGAGCGGCTGCGTGGTGAGCGACGTGGGCAGGCTGTGCACGGTCTCGGCCACGGACCTCGAGGTGAAGCCGGCCAGACCGATGAACGGGAACACCATCGCGCCGGCCAGTGCCCCGATCAGCGCCGAGACCCCGACGAGCGAGGCCAGCCGCCACAGAGCACCGCCCGCCCCCAGACGGCCGTCCTCACGCGCCATGACGCGTCGCCATGTCGAGGAGGGCTGCGGCCGGCGAGGGGGGTGCGCACCATGTCATGTGCGGTGCTGTACCCACCCTCTCCGGCTCTCATGAGAACGGGCGCTGCGCCTGCCCGCTCAGCCCTTCCTGCCCAGGCCGCCCAGCACCAGGCTCAGACCCGCCCCGACCAGCCAGATGTCCTTGGCCAGCGCAGTGCCCTGCTGGCTCGGGCGGACTGTCGACCCTTCCTCGGTCATCCCGGGGGTGTTGAGGTACATCCGCACCAACGCGCCGCCGAAGCCGGTGAGCGCGGCCCCGGCCACGGCCGAGGGGACGAACGGTGCCAGTAGCGCCGAGCCCAGCGCGATCTCGGCCGCCGAGAGGGCCTTGCCGAAGTCGGTGGGCTTGAGGTCCTTGACCTGCGGCACCGCGTTCTGCGCCATGCCGTGCAGGCCCTCGGCGGCCTCGTCGGGGAGCTGCCGCTTGCTCAGGCCGCTGTTGAGGATGTACGCGCCGGTGGCCAGGCGCAGGGGTACATGGCTCAACCTCATGAACGTCTCCTTGTGGTCCGGTGAATGTCGCAACCCTCCTTGTGCCCCGATTTCCGGCAGTCATCCCCGGGGCCGGGCGGCGGGACCGGCTCGCCGCGTTCTTTACCTCCGAACTCGTCAGGATCTGCGGCGACGGGCCGATGAACGTGGGCAGGGAGGGAGTAATCGCACCTTCGGGTGCCTTACCCCAGGAGCATCACATGCACAGTGTTCCCCGTTGGACCGTCACCGTCCTCGCCCCGGTCGTCCTCGCCTCTGGCCTCGCCGCGGCTCCCGCCAGTGCCGCACGCGTCGACGCGCACGCCCAGGCACGTGCAGACGTGTCGTTGCCGAACGCCCGGGCCGCGTTGCAGGACCGCGCTCAGGAGCTCCAGGCACAGCTCCAGCGCATCGAGACGGCGAGGCCGACCCGGCGGCTCTCCGCCGAGATCCGCGGTGAGGTGCGTGCCCACCTGCAGCAGGACCAGGCCGACCTCGGCACACTCGCGACGGCGGCCACCTCTGCCGACACCCGGGCGGAGGTCAAGGGGATCGCACAGCGCCTCGCCGACTACCACCCCGGCCTCTACCGGCAGGTCGTGGTCCGCCTCCACGCCGCGGACCGGCTCGCCACCCGGAGCGCGCAGGTGAGTGGCTCCGCGGACGCTGACCTGCCGGACGGGCTGGCGTCCGCCTCCCGCGCTCTCGACGGTGCCGTCGAGGTGGCACTCGAGCTGGACGCCGCGAGCAGCGCTGCCCAGCTTCGGCAGGCACGGGTCCAGCTGGCCGTGGCGGCCGGGCTCTTCGCGCAGACCGCGAGCTGAGCGCACCGGCGTCGGGGCCGCGCCTCACCGCGCTGCGCGGCCCCGGTGGTCGGCTACTCCTCGGCGGCCGCGGCGCCCGGCCCGCGGAGTGCGTGATGGACCGCCAGCGCGCCGAACAGGGCGACCGTGAGCGCGTGAACCGCGGTGCACCACAGGCAGAGGGCGTCGATGCGGAACAGCTCCGCCCAGATCAGGTAGATCACGAACACCACGCCGAGGCCGGACAGGGCCAGGCGTCCGCGTTCGAGAAGGGGCCGGTCACCCTGCCACAGGCGCGGCCGGCAGAGCACCGTCATCACGGCGAAGTAGGCCAGGCCCAGGACGGCCACCGGCGCACCGAAGAAGCGCGCGTAGCTGCTGGTCGTCACCTTCACGCAGTTCACCGCACCGGTGTCCGGACACGCCAGCGTGGAGGCCGTGGTGAAGTGCTCGTAGGTGAGGTAGCCGGCGACGAGCAGGCCGGCCACGCTGACGAGCAAGGCGGTCCATCGCACAGCGGCCGGGCCCTCGGAGCCGTTGCCGGGTCGTCCGTCTGCGGGCACGGAGTCGGTCATCGGGCGGTGAGCTCAGCCGCGCGCGAGCCGGGTGGCGGCTGCCTGGACGCCGGGCGTGCGGCAGACGGAGGCGGGCTGGCTGCCGGTGGCCTCACAGATGGCGGCGGTGAACAGGTTCGCCGAGCCGTCGACCGCCCGGGCGATCGGGCTCGACGGGTCCTTCAACGCGGCGGCGACCTGCTGGTGGGTCTTGCCGGCCAGCAGCTGCGGGCTGTAGGTGGAGCCGGCCGACACGTAGCGACCGGCGATGTCGACGAAGGGGATGGACCCTGCGCCTCCGCTGGTGTACGGCGGCCGGTCGTAGGTGGCGAAGACCTTCTGCTCCGCGGGGGTCGGGGTGTCCAGGGGCGCGTACTGCCCGTTGACCACCTTGTTGCTGGAGGTCTCCACGCCCGAGAAGGCGAGGTACTTGCTGGTGTAGCTCGCGCCGTGGAACGACAGCGTCGGGGTGTTGGCGAAGACGTCGTTGGTGGCCGAGTGGGTGGTGCCGAGGTTGCTGAACGTGCCGAACCGGGAGAGGGCGACGACCATGGGCCACCGCTCGGCGGCGCAGTAGGGGCAGTACTCCGCCCCGATGTAGAGCACCTTCGGCTTCCCCTGAGCGGCCAGCGCAGGGGCCTTGATCTTCGTAGGTGCGGGCTGGGCGGTGCCGGTGCCGACCTTGTTCAGCGTCGCGGTCGGCACGGACGCGAGCGCCTTCACCAGCCGGGTGCCCGCCGCGCCCGTGCCGGCCGTGGAGGAGGAGCCGGACCCGGTGACCACCTTGGCGACCACCAGGCCGCCGACGACGAGCAGCACGGCCAGCACCGCGCCGCCGGCCGCCAGCAGCCGCCTTCGCCGCTCCGCGCGCAGCTGCTGGGCGCGGATCTGCGCGGCCTTCTCGCGGGCGGTGGCCTTCTGGCCGGCGCGGCTGCTCACGGCTGTTCCCCTCGTGGTGCGATGGTTTCGGGCGGCACCATGGTGCCCGGTCATCCTGAGACGAACCTGGGACGCCGTGCGACCGTCAGCTGCCGTTGTCCAGTCCCCGGACGTAGGCGACCGCTTCCTCGACGTCGTGAGCGGTCCAGGAGCTGGCGCCGCCGGCGTTGGGATGCGCGTAGTTCCGCTTCCCCTCGTCGTTGAGGAACCGCTGCAAGGAGGTGGGCAGCCGGGTGCCGCGCGCGTCGGGTCGCCCGACGGTGATCCACCGCATCCGTCCGGCCGCGTCCAGGGCGATCGCGACGTCCTGGTGGTGCACGTCGTAGGTGTGCTTCAGCAGCTTGCCGGTCAGCCAGTCGCGGACCGGTTTGTCCACCGGGGACTTCTCCGTGATCACCCCGAACGCCTTCCACAGTGCCTTGACCTGGGCGGGCTTTCCAGTGGCCAGGCGCCAGTCCGGCAGCGCGCCGTACAGCTTCGCGTAGGCGTGCATCCGCGTGACCGTGTCGCGTTCGGGGTCGACGGTCACCTCCAAGAAGGTGACCCGTCCTGCGGTACCGGCCTGCTCGGCGGCCTGCGCGGCGCGGTGCATGTTCGCCGTGGTCATCGGGCAGGTCTCCTGGCACATCGTCAGCAGCGGCGCGAGGACCACCACGCGGCCGCGCAGCGAGCGAAGCGTGAACGCATCACCGTTCTGGTCGACCAGGCGGGTGCGCGCAGCGGACGCGGGCACCTTCTGGTCCAGCACGTTGCCGGTGGCGACCATGTGGGCACTCTGGCCGGTGGCCGCCGCGGTGGCGTCGCCGGAGCCGCCGGTCGCGGCACATCCGGCGGTGACGGCGAGGGTGGCCAGGAGTGCGCCGACCGTGCCGGCGGCCCGGCGGAGGGAGTGCGCCTGCACGCGCATGAGGGGCCCTTCCGGTGAGAGAGCTGGTGCGCCTCGATGCTAGACCCCGGCCGGGAACCGCCCGTGGCCGCCTGAGTCGGGGAGCGGTGCGTGCACGACGCGAGGGAGGATGCCCTGGGCGGACCGGGGCCGGTCACAGGTCGACGTGCGAGCCCATCACGACGGTGCGGTCGTCGGGGAGGTGGAGGAACTCGGCCTGGCTGGCGGCGTTGTGGGCGAGGCCGATGAACAGCGCCTTGCGCCAGGTGCGCAGGCCGGGCCGGTGGGTGCGGCGCAGGTTGATCCGGGACACGAAGTAGGACGCCTCGTCAGGGTCGAGGTCGTCGGTGAGCTCGGTGTGGCCGCAGACCGCGGCCTGGCGCAGCACCTCAGGGAAGTCGGTGGTGTCCTGGAAGCCGAACGCGAGCGTCGATGTGGAGGATGCCGTCGGTCTCGTCGCCGAGGCTGTCGAAGGTCAACCGCTCCGCCCAGGGGATGTGCGGCACGGTCTCGGTGCGGCCGGTGATGAGCACGATGCGCTCGTGGAGCACGTGGTTGTGCTGGAGGTTCGCGCGCAGCGCGAGCGGGGTCGTCTCCTTCGACGGGTGCGGGAACACGGCGGTGCCGGGCACGCGGCGCACCCCGTCGGCGTGGACCTGGTCGAGGAAGGCGGCCAGCGGTCCCTCGAGCTCGTGGCGGCGCGTGGTCACGATCTCGCGGCCGCGCTGCCAGGTCATCATCACCGTGAAGACGAGTGCGCCGATGAGGAGGGTCAGCCAGCCGCCGTGGGTGACCTTGGTGAGGTTGGCGGCGAAGTAGGTGACCTCCACGATGCCGAGGACGACGCCGAGGAGCAGCACCCGCCGCTTCGGCCAGTGCCAGTGCGCTCGTGCCACCGCGAGCAGGAGCGTGGTGGTGATGAGGAAGGTGCCGGTGACCGCGACGCCGTACGCGGTGGCCAGCCGCGAGGAGGCGCGGAAGGTGAGGGTAACGGCGAGCACGGCGGCGAACAGTCCCCAGTTCACCGAGGGGACGTAGACCTGGCCTTCCATGCTCGCCGAGGTGTGCCGGATCCGCAGGTGCGGGAGGAACCCGAGGCGCAGCGCCTGCCGGGAGACGGAGAAAGCGCCGGAGATCACCGCCTGGGAGGCGATCAGGGTCGCTGCGGTGGCCAGCACCACCATGGGAAGCCGCGCCCACTCCGGCAGCAGGAGGTAGAACGGGCTCTTGCGACTGCTGGGGTCGTGCAGGATGAGGGCGCCCTGGGCGAGGTAGTTCAGGGTCAGGGCCGGGAAGACGATGAAGAACCACGCCCGGCGGATGGGGGAGCGACCGAAGTGGCTCATGTCGGCGTACAGCGCCTCGGCGCCGGTGATCACCAGCACCACCGCGCCCATGGCGATGAACGCGGGGCCGGGCCGCTCGCCGACGAACTCCACGGCGTAGCCCGGGGAGAGTCCCCGCACGATCCCGGGGTCGGCGATCACGCCGCGCAGCCCAGCCAGGCCGAGCGCGCTGAACCACACCAGCATCACCGGGCCGAACAGCCGGCCCACGCTGTGCGTGCCCCAGCGCTGGGCGGCGAACAGCACGCCGAGGACGACGGCGGCGATGGGCACCACCAGCTCCGCCAGGCGACGGGGCAGCGACCTCCAGGCCCTCGATCGCGGAGAGGACGGAGATCGCCGGAGTGATCACGCTGTCGCCGTAGAACAGCGAAGCGCCGAGCACCCCCAGCGCCATCACCACGGAGAGCTGCCGCCCCGCGTGAGCTGGTGAGCACCCTGCGGGCGAGTGCGGCCAGCGCCATCACCCCGCCCTCGCCGTCGTTGTCGGCGCGCAGCACGAACACGACGTACTTGACGGACACGATCAGCGTGATCGACCAGAAGATCAGCGAGACCGCGCCGTACACGTCGAGAGGGGTGGGGCGCACCGCCCCGTTGTCGATGGAGAACACGGTCTGCACCGCGTAGAGGGGGCTGGTCCCGATGTCGCCGTACACCACCCCGAGCGCCCCGAGCATCAGGGTCGCGCGCCCGACCAGCGAGGCGGTGCCGTGCCGGTTCTGGTCACCGGGGGCGGGCGGCGGGTGCTGCGCGGTCTCGGTGTCGGGATCCAACTCGGTCACAACGACCCGTACCCCGCTCATGCGGGGAGGAAGCCTCTGCGTAGACCGACCACGGCCTAGCGGACCTGGTCAGCGGGGGTGGGTGCGCCATCAGGGACTCGAACCCCGAACCCGCTGATTAAGAGTCAGCTGCTCTGCCAATTGAGCTAATGGCGCGCGAAGCGAGTGGAACTCTAGCAACACATCGGGGCCGGGACGAAATCGAGGGCAACGGATGTTTTTTTGCGAGATTGCCATCCGCCGGCCCGCCCCCTGTTCAGAGGCGAAACATTTTTTTTTTTTTTTTTTTTTTTTTTTTTTTTTTTTTTTTTTATCTAGAGCCATCGGTGTCGCGCAGGAGGGTCCCTGCCGGCGGCCGTTGCGGGAGGAGTGGCAGCATGGCGGGTGATCCCGGGCTCCGCCTGGTGACGTCACATGGCAGCCCCGACCTCGACGTCCTGGTCGGTAAGGTCGCCCGCGGTGACGCCCACGCCTTCGAGCGTCTCTACGACGCGATGTGCCGCCGTCTACGGCGTCGCCCGGCGTGTCGTGCGGGACCCGGCCCGGGCCGAGGACGTCGCGCAGGAGGTCTTCCTCGACGTGTGGCGGAAGGCGCCCAGCTTCGACAGCGACGCGGCACGGCGAAGACCTGGATCATGACGATCGCCCACCGCCGTGCGGTCGACGCCGTACGCCGCAACGAGTCCCTGAAGCGCTACGACGGCCACGCCGCCGGATGAGGTGGGCCACGACGAGCCCGCCGACACCGTGCTGCGCGCCGAGGAGCACCGGGCGGTGCGCGGCTGTCTCGAGGCGCTCACCGAGCTGCAGCTGGAGTCGGTGCAGCTTGCCTACTTCAACGGCTACACCTACAACGAGGTCGCCACGATCCTCGACAAACCGCTCCCGACCATCAAGACCCGCATGCGCGACGGCCTCATCCGTCTTCGTGACTGTCTGGAGGCTTCCGATGAACATCGAGTCCACACGCTCTCGGGCGCCTACGCCCTCGACGCGCTCAGCCCGAGGAGCGTGAGACCTTCCGCGAGCACCTGGCGGCCTGCCAGGCGTGCCGCGACGAGGTCCGCGAGCTGCGCGAGGCGGCGGCGCGGATGGGGGCGGCCCAGGCGCTGGCGCCCGCCGGCGGCGCGCTGCGGCGCCCGCGTCGCCGCAGCAGCCGCCCGCGCGGCCCCGCAGCAGCCGCCGCGGCTCCGGCCGGGGCGACGGCCGGCGCGGCAAGGGTCGCTGGCGACGCCGCGGCCGCTCCTGCCGCCGCGGCCGCGGTGGCCTGGTCGTCGGCGGTGTGGCGTCGTGGTGGTCCCTCGACGACGCTCCGGCAACCGGCCGGCCGCACCCTCCCAGGTGTTCACCGCGCCGACGACGTGCGCCGCGCGACGGTGGAGACCGCCAACGGCGGCAAGCTGACGGTCGGCATCTCCGAGGCCGCAACGAGATGGCCGTCGACGCCCGGGAGCTGCCTGACCTCGACCGGCAGCACGTCTACCAGCTGTGGACCGTCCACGACGGCTCGATGGTGAGCGCGGCCGTCCTCACCGACGGCACGACCGGCGCCGCGATGGGGCTGCCCGCCGCGGACACCCAGGTCGCGGTGACGATCGAGCCGGCCGGCGGGTCGGAGCAGCCCACCGGCCGAGCCGATCGTGCACGGTCGACCCGCTCGGCGGTGTGGGCCCGCCGCGCCGGGTAGCGGCCCGGCAGTCGTCGTCGGTCGGCAGCGCCGTGCCGGTGAGCTCGAGACCGCCATGCGGCGTTGTGGCCCCCGATGCCGGACCGCCGCCGCCGCGCCGGGCGCCCGGCGCCGCAGACCAGCACGTTGGCTCGGTGCCCGGCCACGCCCCAGCGCTGCGGCCGGGCCCCTCGGCCGCCGCGCGCTCGTCGACCCACGGCCACGACAGCGCCCGTGGAAGGCGTGGCCGCCGGGCATCGCCAGGGCCTCGTCGACGTCCTGCGGCGCCAGCGCCTGCAGGCAGGGGTTGCCGTGGCGGTCCAGCGAGCAGCGTCTCGAGCGGCTCCTCGATGTGCACGTTGACCGCGTCCAGCAGCGCAGCCGACCTCGAGTCGCGCTGCGCCTCGACGTGGCCGGAGAAGAGCCGCGCCGGGCTCTGCAGCCCGAAGTAGGTGAAGGCGTGCTTGCCGTGGCCGGCCATCGTGCCCAGGATCGAGGGGTCGGTGAGCGTGTGGCAGAACAAGTTGCCCGGCGGGATCTCGGGGAGAGCCCCTCCTGCGCCTCCAGGTAGGCCTCCTGCAGCTGCTGTAGCCCTCCGCGACGTGGAAGGAGCCGGAGAACGCCATCGGCGGTGACATCCCGGTGTGCAGCCGCGGCAGCCTCTCCAGCAGCATGTTGATCTGGATCTGGGCGCCCTCCGGCCGTGGCCCGGGGTTCTCGCCGAGCAGCAGGCGCATCACCCAGGGGGCGACGTTGCCCAGGACGTAGGAGCAGGCGACGCTGTGCCCGGCGCCGCCGTGCCAGGTCACCTGGGCCTCGTGTCCGTCGGTGCGATCGCGGTCACGAACGCGCGGGTCACGATCTCGCCGGCCGGCGTGCGTACGGCGCCCTCGAGGACGTCGGTCAGCGCGCCCATGCCGCCCAGCGGGACCTGCCAGGCGCCGGAGCTGCCGATGACGGCGTGCTGGAGGAAGGTGCGGTTCTGGGTCAGCCCGGGGTCGTTCAGGTCGGCGAAGGTGCCGATGAGGGCGTCGGTGGCCACCAGCCCGCGGACGAGGTCGTCGGCGAAGCGCTTCTCCATCCGGCCGAGGGGTCGCTCGGCGAGCATCGTCCCAGGTCTCGGCGGCCAGGTCCCGCATCTCCGCGGCGCTGCGCAGCGGCTCCAGCAGCGTCGGGCGCACGGTCGCGCGGCGGCCGCGAGCTGGCTGCGGAAGGCCTGCCAGCGCTCGTACTCCCGGCCCGACCCGGTGAGCTGGGCGAACGAGTCGGCGGTCATCGCCGGTCGGGTTGCTCTCGATCACCAGTCCGGTGTGGCGACCGCCGCGGGATGGCGGGGACGAGCGGCCATGCGGCGCGCGCGCAGCGGCGCGTCGACGCCGAGGTCCTCGAGGATCCGGGCCGGCAGCGGGCCGACCCGGTGGGCGTAGGTCGACATCCGCACCGGCAGACCGGGGAAGCTCTGGTGGCTGGTCGCCGCGCCGCCGACGTGGCCGAGGCGCTCGAGCACCAGCACCGAGAGGCCGCTGAGGGCGAGGTAGCCCGCGGCGACGAGACCGTTGTGGCCACCACCGACCACGACGACGTCGTACCTGGCTTCTGGGTGGGAACGTCATCGAGCACGCACGGTCCCCGCGCCCGCGGTCCGGGGAGCCGGCCACGACGCGCGGGGAGGGAATGGCTAGCGTCAACTAACGTTGAGACTTCAACGACGACTCCGAGGAGGACGCCGTGCCCGCTGTGACCGTCGACGACCTGACCACCCTGCCGCGCCTTCACGCGCCGACCCTGGGCGACACCGCCCGGCCGGTCGTGTCGGTGACCACCGCGCCCCGCGGCTTCGAGGGCGAGGGCTTCCCGGTACGCCGCGCCTTCGCCGGCGTCGACCTGCGGCTGCTCGACCCCTTCATCCACCTCGACCAGATGGGGGAGGTGGAGTACGCCCCCGGTGAGCCGAAGGGCACGCCCTGGCACCCGCACCGCGGCTTCGAGACCGTGACCTACATGATCGACGGGGTCATGGACCACCAGGACTCCGAGGGCGGTGGCGGCTCCATCACCGACGGCGACACCCAGTGGATGACCGCCGGCTCCGGGCTGCTGCACATCGAGGCGCCGCCGGAGTGGCTGGTCGCGAAGGGCGGGATGTTCCACGGCCTCCAGCTGTGGGTGAACCTGCCGAAGGACCAGAAGTGGGCGCAGCCGCGCTACCAGGACCTGCGCTCCTCCCAGCTCGGGCTGACCACGACCTCCGACGCCGGGGCCCTGGTCCGGGTCATCGCCGGTGACGTGGGCGGCCAGACCGGCCCCGGGTCGACGTACACCCCGATGGCGATGGTGCACGCGACGCTGGCGCCCGGAGCCCACCTCGACCTGCCGTGGAACGTCGACTTCAACGCGCTGGTCTACGTGCTCGCCGGGCACGGCCCGGTCGGCCCGGACCGGCGCCCGCTCGAGGGCGGCCAGCTCGCCGTGCTCGGCCGCGGGGACTTCCTCAGCAGATCGCCGCGGCCGAGCGCCAGGACGCCCGCACCCCGACCTCGAGGTCGCGGTCATCGGCGGGCAGCCGATCCGCGAGCCCGTCGCGTGGGGCGGTCCGTTCGTGATGAACACCAAGGCCGAGGTGATGCAGGCCTTCGAGGACTTCCAGAAGGGCCGGCTGGGGCAGGTCCCTGCCGTCCACGGCCTGTCCAACGACGTGGTCGAAGGCTGAGCCGCCACACATAACGCGGCAGGGCCGCGGTCGTTGGCTTCAGTGATGAGGACCACACCGCGCCCGCAGAACGCCGTCGCCGTGCTGTGCTTGCGCGGTCGGCGGCTCGCCGGCGTGGCCGTGCTGCTGGTGCTCACGGCGGCGATGCTGGTGGCCGGCAGTCCCGGTCCGCCGCAGCTGCGCGACAGCCCGGATCCCGGCGCGGCGCAACGCCAGCCCTGGCGCGCGTCGTACTCTCGCAGGTTTCCCGGCTGCGTGGCGCTGCTGCTCTGGCCGCGTGACGAGCAGCCGCGGGCGCTGGTGGTCCGTGCCCCCGACGGCCGGCTCGAGCTGCTGTCCGTGCGGGAGGCCGCCCTCACCGCGGGCCACGGGCGGTTCCGGACCCTCGGGGCCTGCCGGTAGCCGCCGCTCAGGGCAGGCCGTTCAGCACGCCGGTCCGGGTGATCAGTCGCCACACCTTGTCCTTGCGGCTGGTGGCGAACCCGGGGGTGAGGTGCTCGTGGTCACGCCAGACGATGCGGCCGTCGACCACGGGCTGGCACAGCGGCGCGTCGGGGCAGAACGCGGGGTTGAGGTTGACGGTGTAGACGTCGTGGTGCTCGGTGGCCTCGGTGAGGTCGATGGCGTCGGCGTGGGTGGCCTGGAGGGGCACGGGCACGACGCACTTGCTGACCTTGCCGGTGCGGGTGAGGCACTCGTCGGGGTTGAACGTCTTGGCGGTGATGATGGTCTGCACCATGAGCACGCGCTTGGTGTGCGCGCGGATCTTCGCCAGCGTGTGCTTGGTGGCGCGCAGCTCCGCGACCCGCAGCGGGTCATGGCGGCCGTTGCGCTGGACCATGCGGGTCTGCCAGTGCTTCTTGTTCTCGCGGGGGAAGCTGGCGATGACGACCAGGTCGGGGTGGAGCTTGGGCAACACGGTGTCGTACCAGCCGACCCGTGCGGCGGTGCACGCCTTCTGCCGCGGCGGTCCGGACTGGACGTTCTTGAGGTTCTCCTGCCAGGGACAGCCGAGCAGCGCGTTGACCGACAGGGTGAAGTCGTGCTCCTTGGCGAGCTTGGTGAACATCTGCGTCATCATCACCGCGTGGCTGTCGCCCACCAGGAGCACGTGCGGTCCGGAGCCGTGGACGATCGTGCACGCGGAGGGGTCCTCCGCCGAGCAGGTCACCTGGCGGCCCTTGTCGGCGGCGATCTTCTTCCAGTCCACGTGATCGGGCAGCTGCGGGACCTGGGAGCGTTCCTGCTTCGGCACCGCCGCGGCCGGGCTGATCTGGTCCTTCTGCGGGCTCTTGACCGAGGGCTGCCGGTCCCAGCTCAGGATGGGCGGCACCACCAGCACGGCGACCAGCGCGCTGGCGGTCACCCCGACGAGGGTGGTGCCCTGGTGGAGGCTGTCGAGCCGGGGGGTGCGCCGGATCGGCTTCTCGAGCAGCTCCCCGGACGCGGCCGCGATGCCGGTGGCGATGAACCCGGCGATCAGCGCCACGCCGAGGGGGCGCAGGTTCAGGAACTCCTCGACCGCGAGCACCACGGGCCAGTGCCACAGGTAGGTGGCGTAGGAGATCTGGCCGAGGTAGACCGGCGTACGACGCGACAGCAGCCGGCCCAGCCACTGCTCCTCGGCGAGCATCAGCCCGCCGATGAGCAGCACGCACGCGGCCGTGCCCACCAGGCCGCGCACGGACCGGGACATCGGCACGAACGGCAGGCAGAGCACGAGGAAGGTCGCCATGCCGGTGATCGCGGCGACGCGCGCACCGAGCGCGGGGGCGCGCACCGGGAAGTAGTGCAGGACCAGCGCGAGCAACGCGCCGGCGGCGAGCTGGTAGGCGCGGGCGTCGGTGCCGAAGTAGGCGTGCACGGGGTTCTCGTGCGCCCAGTACAGCTGGGCGGCGACCGAGCCCGCGCACACCAGGGCTGCGAAGGTGAGCAGGACCCATCGGCGGCTCGCGCCGCGCACCTTCGCCAGGGCGAGCAGCAGCAGCGGGAAGACGACGTAGAACTGCTCCTCGATGCTCAACGTCCAGAAGTGCAGGAACGGGCTCTTGCCCACGTTGGTCGCGAAGTAGTCGGTGGACTGCGCCAGGAACCGCCAGTTGGCGTAGTAGAGCAGGGAGGCACGGGCGTCGCCCAGGATCGGGATCCGGCGCACCAGCGGCTCGAGCAGCACCCACGCGAGGCTGATCCCGATCACCGCGGCGAGGGCAGCCGGCAGCAGCCGGCGGACCCGGCGTGCGTAGAAGCGCGCCAGCCTGATCCGGCCGGTGCTGTCGATCTCGCGCAGCAACAAGGTGGTGACCAGGTAGCCCGACAGCACGAAGAACAGGTTGACCGCGATGAAGCTGCCCCGGGCCCACGGCACCTCGGCGTGGAAGAGGACGATGAGGTACATCGCCAGCGCCCGCAGCCCGTCCAGGGAGGGACGGTAGGAACCCTTGGCGGTTCCCAGCGTCATCGTCTCCTCCTTCGGGTCGACAGGCCTGTGCGCGGCGTCCCCGGAGCCGTGGGACGGCTCTACCCGTACCAGACGAACCCCACACGTCGAAAGCCACGTGGTCGTGCGGGTGACGTTCGTCCCTTGAGCAGCGGCCACCGCGTGCGGAGAGTGAAGCCAGGACAGGTGCACGCCGATCGGGGCATGAGAGGAGTGACCGAACCACCACGACCAGGACCCGTGCCAAGAGCCGTTCGACCGCGGGCCGGAAGCAAGCAGAGACCCGCGAGCCGGCGCCGGAGGCCCGCGCGGAGCAGCGCGGCGCGTCCCTTCCCGTCCTGGCGCCTCAGATCCACGTGCGCCACGTGCCGGTCCCCCGGATCGGAGTCGGCCACCTGCCGGTGCCGCGGGTGTACCTGCCCGGCACCGGATCGGTGCGCCGCCGGATGCCCGACGGGGTCGGCGGCCGGGTGCTCTGGTTCGGTGGGCTGGCCGGGCTCGCGGCTCTCGGCGTGATCGAGTGGCCGGTGGCGGGCGTGGTGGCGGCGGGCACCTACCTCGCGGAGCGACACGCCGAGGCGGTCGCCGTTCACGAGCGCGCCGACGAGGGGTCCTCGGCGGCTACGAGAGCGGGCGGCGGCGTCGGCGGGCGTGGCGCAGGGCCGGTCGCTCCCACCTCGAGGTCCGGGGTGTCCACCGCAGCGAGATGGGTGAGCTCGTCGCGCACCTCGAGCAGGTCGTCGGGGACCTCGAGGGAGTCCGCTGGGCCGCGGTCAACCAGGCGACCGGTCGGCTGGTGTTCGGGTACGACGAGGGAAGCATCGGGCTCGATGCTCTCGTCGAGACGGTCGAGGACGCCGAGATCGCCTGCGGCCTGACCGACGAGGGGTTCCCGCCCGACCGTCCGGAGCACCCGGGGGACGTGGAGCCACTGCGGCGGCAGCGTCGGCCTGGTCGACTCCACGCCGCGGCTGCGGCGGCCGCTCGAGCGCCGGATCGGCCCGGTCGCGGACCTCGGCCTGGCGGGTCTGCACGCCGCGACGCAGGGGCTCGCCGGGTCCCCGCGCTCGTGCTGGCGGTGGCCGAGCGCCCGGCGCGCAGCGCCCGCGACCTCGACGACGCCCGGGTGGCCAGGCTCGAGCTCGTGGGGCTGCTGGCCATGGCCGACCCGGTGCGTCCCTCCGCCGCCGCGGCCGTGGCCGGCCTGCGCTCGGCCGGCGTCGAGGTGGTGATGGTCACCGGGGACCACCCCTCCACCGCCGAGTCGATCGCTGCCGAGCTCGGCCTCCTCCAGGGCAAGGGATTGCTCAGCGGCCCGGAGGTCGACGCGCTCCCGGACGAGGAGCTGGCGGCCCGCGTGGAGGACGTGGCGGTGTTCGCGCGGGTGAGCCCCATGCAGAAGGTGCGGATCGTCGAGGCGCTCCAGAGCCGCGGGAGGACGGTGGCGATGACCGGCGACGGCGCCAACGACGCGGCGGCGATCCAGCTCGCCGACGTGGGGGTGGCCCTCGGCACGCGCGCCACCAACGCGGCCAAGGAGGCCGCCGACGTCGTGGTCACCAACGACGACATCGAGACACTGATCCACGCCATCCTCGAGGGGCGAGCCATGTGGGCGTCGGTCCGTGACGCGGTGTCGGTCCTCGTCGGCGGCAACCTCGGGGAGATCGGCTTCACGCTGCTCAGTGAGCTGCTGTCACCGCGAGGGAGCCCCCTCAACGCGCGCCAGCTGCTGCTGGTCAACCTGCTGACCGACCTCGTTCCGGCCATGGCGCTGGCGATGCGGCCGCCCCGTGGGGCCGACCCCAGCACGCTGGCTCGTGAGGGGCCGGAAGCCTCGCTCGGGACAGCGCTCACCCGGGACGTCGCCGTGCGTGGTGCGGTGACCGCCGCCGCGGGCGGTGTCGGCTGGACGGCGGCCGCCCTCACCGGCGCCACGCGCAGCCGCGCCGGCACCGTCGCGCTGGTCTCCCTGGTCGGCTCCCAGCTGGGACAGACCCTGCTTGCCGGGTGGCGGGATCCGTTGGTGGTCGTCTCCTCGCTGGCCTCCGCAGGCACCCTCGGCGCGGTCGTGCAGACGCCGGGCGTCTCGCGCTTCTTCGGTTGCCGACCGCTCAGCCGGTCGGATGGGGCATCGGGACGACCGCGGCCGCCGGCTGCGCGGTCGCGGCCCCCCTGCTGCACCGGCTCGTCGACCGGGTCCGGCCCGCGGAGCCGTCCTGAGGTCCGACGCGGACATCCGCCGTACACCGTTCCGTCGCCTCCCGGACACCGGACGCCGCTAGCGTCCGAGCCGATCTCGAAGGAGACCGCGATGCAGGAAGTTCTCCCGGCCCTGGCCCTCCAAGCGGCCGGCGCCGCCGTGGCCGCCTTGGTCAGTGCGCTGGTGCACAAGCCCATGGAGCGGCGCGTCCCGGGCTGACCGGGCAGCGGGCACCGCCGTGGGGCGAAAGCCCCTTGTTCCCCGAGTGCCGGCTGCGTTGACTGAGGGCGTGCCTGCACCCCGCCACCTGTGTTCTACTGCGCGCGCCGGCCGGCTGCACTGAGCAACCGGTCGTGGTCGCCGATGGCTATCGAGTTCCGTACGTCGTACCCCGCAGTGCCGCGGGCCGTGCTGGACGTGTACACCGACCGCCGGTTCGCCTCCGCCTGCGCCGCCGCCCTTGGAGCCCTCGAGCACAGCACCGAGGTGACCCGCGCCCGGGGCCGGCGGGCGACCGACACCCGGCTCGTGGTGGCGACCGACGGCGCCCCCTACCTCGTCGAGGCGCTGGTCGGCGAGCGGGTCCCGGTGCGGCTGACCCGCGCCTGGACAGTCCGACCCGGGCGCGGCTACGACTGCGCGTGGGAGCTCTCGGCGCGAGCGCGGTCGACCGCGGTCCTGGTGCGCGGGTACGCCGAGCTCGCGGCTCTGGAGGACGGCGCGGCGTACCTCGCCGTGGCGCAGGTCGTCGAGCTCAGGATGCCGCAGGCGCTGCGCACGGTGGCGTTCGCCGCCGTGGAAGCCGTCTGCGAGAGGGCACTGGCGAACGAGGCGGCGCTGGCGCTCGACTGGGTCACCCGTACGTCAGCGGCCTCCGTACGTCAGCGCCGCATGACGCCGTAGCGCTGGCGGTTCCCCGGGCGTGTGACGTACTTGTCGGGGCGTGGAGTCGCGGCGAACGAATAGGGCGACGGGCCGCCACCACGAGCGGGGGGAGTGGGGTGAGCGACGGGACTCGAACCCGCGACATCTGCGACCACAACGCAGCGCTCTACCAGCTGAGCTACGCCCACCATGCAAGCGGCCCCTCGCGGACGAACCGGAGAAGCCGAGCGGGATCAGTGTACCTGCTCCCCGGCGGCACTCGGACCGGGGGTCTCCGCGCCGTTCCCGCTGCCGGTGAGGGAGCCTCCGTGCTCGTCGGCGAGGGCCTTGGCGGTGTCGGAGTCGGGGCCGGGGTGCGGCACGAAGATGGCCGAGCGGTAGTAGCGCAGCTCCTCGATGCTCTCCTGGATGTCGGCGAGCGCCCGGTGGTTGCCGTTCTTCGCCGGCGCGTTGTAGTAGGCGCGCGGGTACCACCGGCGGGCCAGCTCCTTGATCGACGACACGTCGACGATCCGGTAGTGCAGGAACGACTCCAGCGACGGCATGTCGCGGGCCAGGAATGCCCGGTCGGTGGCCACGGAGTTCCCCGCCAGGGGAGGCCGGCTGCCCTCGGGGCAGTGCTCCTGGACGTAGGCGAGGACCCGCTTCTCGGCCTCCTGCATCGTCACGCCCTGGTCCAGCTCCTCGAGCAGGCCGGAGGTGGTGTGCATCTCGCGCACGAAGGCGTCCATCTGGTCGAGGGCCGCCTGCGGCGGTCGGATGACCACGTCGACTCCCTCGCCGAGCACGGTGAGCTCGTAGTCGGTCACGAGCGCGGCCACCTCGATCAAGGCGTCCGCGCCCAGGTCGAGACCGGTCATCTCGCAGTCGATCCACACCAGACGGTCGTTCACGCCTAGGAGGCTACTGCAGAGGTGTGCGCCACGCCGGAGCCTGCTCGGTGTGGCCTGCCCTCGGCTCTCTAGAGTTGACCCATGGCGTGGGTGGGGTTGGTCTTTCGGCTGGTGACCGGTGGCGTGTGGATCGCGGCGGGGTTGCTGAAGCTGCCCGACCCCACGGAGAGCGTCCGCGCGGTGCGCGCCTACCGGCTCCTGCCGGAGTCGGTGGTGCCGGCGGTCGGGCACGGTCTTCCGCTGCTGGAGATCCTCATCGGCGTCTGCCTGGTGCTCGGGCTGCTGACCCGTGTCGCCGCGGTGCTCTCCGCGTTGCTGTTCGTGGCGTTCGTGGTCGGGATCTCCTCGGTATGGGCCCGCGGTATCTCGATCGACTGCGGCTGCTTCGGTGGCGGTGGCGCCGTGGAGAACGCGCAGGCGAAGTACCCATGGGAAATCGCACGGGACCTTGGACTCCTGTTCTTGTCCGCGTGGCTCATCTACCGTCCTGCTACGCGGTGGGCTGTCGACAATGCCCTGTTCCGCACCGGTTCGAGTGACATGAGAGAGACGTACAGCGCATGAGCAACAAGAGGTCGAAGGCCACCCGGCGCGAGGAGGCGCAGGCCGCGTCCGCCCGGGCCGCCGCCATCCGCCGCGAGCACGAGCGGTCCGAGCGTCGTCGCCGCACGATCGCGGTCGCTGCCGCCGTGGTCGTCGTACTGGCCCTGATCTTCGGGATCGGCTATGCCGTCCAGTCCTCCCGAGACACCACCGGCGCCTCTGCCTCCGCCCCGCAGGGCGTGGCGAACAAGTACGGCATCCCGGTGGGGCAGGGGAGTGCTCCGGCGGAGGTGACGGTCTACGAGGACTTCATGTGCCCGGTCTGTGGCGAGTTCGAGAAGGCGTCGCGTCCGTGGGTCGAGCAGTACGTCGGCCAGGGCAAGGTGCGCGTGAACTACCACGTGATCTCCATCCTCGACCGCGCCTCCAACGGGACGAACTACTCCACGCGGGCGGCCAACGCGGCCGGGGTCGTGTTCGACACCTCCGGATCGCAGGTGTTCAAGAAGTTCCACGACCTGCTCTACGAGAACCAGCCGGCCGAGAACTCCAACGGCCTCTCCGACCAGCAGCTGATCGACTTCGCCGTGCGGGCCGGTGCCTCCAAGGACAAGATCACGCAGCCGATCAAGGACCTGAAGTACAAGCAGTGGGTCCTCAACGCCACCGACTACGCCTCCAAGCAGCCCGGCTTCCAGGGCACACCCACGGTGTACGTCGGCGGCAAGCAGGTCACGGGCTACCAGACGATGGACCAGCTCTCGGCTCTGGTGAAGCAGGCCGTCGACGCCAAGCAGGGCTGAGAGTCCCGGCGGCGGCTCGAGCGACGGCCCTGAGACACTGGGCTCCATGTCGCTCGAGACCGCCCCGTCCGGTGCCGGAGGCTCCCGGCGCGCCGCTTTCGTCGCCGGCCTGCCCAAGGCAGAGCTCCACGTGCACCACGTCGGGTCCGCGTCGCCCCGGATCGTCTCCGAGCTGGCGGCGCGCCACCCCGGCACGGTGCCGTCGGACCCCGAGGAGCTGCGCGAGTTCTACACCTTCCGCGACTTCGCCCACTTCATCGAGGTCTACCTCGCGGTGGTGGATCTCGTGCGCGAGCCGGAGGACGTGCGGCTGCTCACCTACGAGATCGCCGCGGACATGGCGACGCAGCGCATCCGCTACGCCGAGCTCACGCTCACGCCGTACACCTCGGTGCTCGCCGGCGTGCCGATCGAGGCGTACGTCGAGGCCGTGGAGGACGCGCGGGTGGCCGCCGAGCGCGACCACGGCGTGCGCCTGCGCTGGGTCTTCGACATCCCAGGGGAGTCAGGGGTCCCCTCCGCGGAGGCGACGTTGGACTACGCGCTGGCGCACGCCCCCGAGGCCCTGATCGGCTTCGGCCTCGGCGGTCCGGAGGTGGGCGTGGACCGTCCGCAGTTCAAGCCGTTCTTCGACCGCGCCCGAGCTGCCGGGCTGCACAGCGTCCCCCATGCGGGAGAGAGCACCGGCCCGCAGACGGTGTGGGACGCGCTGGAGCATCTCGGGGCCGAGCGCATCGGGCACGGGACCTCCTCGGTGCAGGACCCACGCCTGCTCGCGCACCTCGCGGAGAACCGGATCGCCCTGGAGGTGTGCCCGACCTCGAACATCGCCACCAGGTGCGTCCCGCGCCTCGAGGACCACCCGCTCAAGCAGATGCACGACGCGGGGGTGCCGATCAGCATCGGCAGCGACGACCCGCCGATGTTCAACACCACGCTGAACCGCGAGTACGAGATCGCCGCAGACCTGCTCGGCCTCGACGAGCAGGGGATCGGGGAGCTGGCCAAGAGCTCGGTGGCGGTCGCGTTCATGGGCGACATCGACAAGGCGGCGCTGGCCAAGGAGATCGACGACTACGTCGCTGGTTGGACTTCGGGACGGTAGCTGGGCTCACGCCCGCGGCCGACCGCGAGGTGGGGCGGACCTCGCCCTTGCTGGCCAGGGGAAAGCCGTCGTGGGGTGGTGTCGCCTGGGTTGTCTCCTGTCGGGTGGCTGGCGGGCCGGAACCGTCGGTGATGGCTCGTGGCGTCCGGGTATGGAGACGAGCTGGTGTGCGGATCTCCTCAGCCACGACAGGAACTATGACCGCACGGCCAGGCAGGGGCGAACGGTCGCGACTCGTCGGCCCTCGCGGACCGCCGCCTCGGCGATCTGCCGACGATTGCGAATCAGCTCGCTCCGCCGGTGGTCCCGGCCTGAGTCCAGACTTACCCCATGAACGAACTGAGGGAGCCCAAAGCTGCACTGCACCACTATCTCCAGGTCAGCCGAGAGGCACTGATCTGGAAGATGGAGGGCCTCGGCCAGCGCGAGCTGCGTATGCCACGGACACCCACCGGGACGAACTTGATTGGAATCGTCAAGCACATGGCCAACACTGAGATCGGCTACTTCGGCGACGCCTTTGGGCGCGAGTGGCCGAGCGCCCACGAGCGGATCACGGACTCGGAGTTCGCGGCCGATCCGCAGGCCGACTGGTATGCCACCGAGGACGAAACCTGCGAGGGCATCATCGACCTCTACCGGCGAGTGTGGGCCTTCGCCGACGCGACCATCGAGGAGCTGCCGCTCGACGGGCTCGGCCGAGTGCCTTGGTGGAGGGAGGACCGCAACCCGGTCACGCTGCAGAGCATCATGGTGCACGTGATCGTCGATCTGGCGAGACACGTCGGCCACGCCGACGTCCTCCGTGAGGAGATTGACGGCGCGGCCGGCCTCCATGCGACGGTCTCCAACCTCCCGGCACACCAAGACTGGTCGGCCTACGTGGCGAAGTTGACTGCGCTCGCTGAGCGTTTCTGAGCGCCGCCGGCGCAGCGACGATGCGGAGGAGCCCCGTCGCCACAGCGACGGATGAAGCACCGACAAGGGACTCGCGTGACGTGCATACCTCGGACGGACCTGCGCCGGCGAGCGGAGGTATCCGAACCGCCCGAAAGGGCGAAGGCGGGGGTGGGGAAACGGGGCATGCAAGACGCCCACTGCTGGCACACTGCGAGGGTGACAGCAAGGGCCGCAACGTGGGCCGAGGTCGCGGACCGTCTGGGTGCGGCGCGTAACTACTGGCTCGGCACCTGTGATCCGGACGGGGCGCCGCACGCGGTGCCGGTGTGGGGCGCGCTGGTCACCGACGACCTGTACTTGTACAGCGCCCGCGCGACGGTGAAGGCGCGACACATGGCGGCCAACCCCGAGGTCGTCGTCCACCTGGAGAGCGCGGAGGACGTCGTGATCGTGAACGGCGCCGTCGAGGACGTGGGGTTGCCGCAGGCGCACGCGGACGTCCTGGCTGCGTTGGAGGCGAAGTACACCGCGCCCGAGGACGTCGGCTACCTGCCCTCAACGGATGCGTCGTTCGATGTGATGTGGCGGTTGCGGCCGCATCGGGCGATGCTGTGGCGGCTGGACGACTACGAGGCCTCGCAGGCCCGGTGGGCTGCGCCCTGACCACCGCGGCGCCGCACGCTTGTTCGGTCTCGGTCGGGTCAGCTCTTGGGGCGCTCGGATTTGGGGTCGTACATCGGCTGCAGGCTGGCGCGCGCCGTGTGCCGTTCGCAGGCGAGCTCGATCTCGTAGTGTCCGGTCTCGAACCAGGAGCGCGGCAGGCCGGGCTCGGGCGCCTCGATGTAGCCCAGCCCGACCGAGCGGCCGAGGGTGTGGCCGTAGCCGGCTGAGGCGACCCGACCGACCAGGTCACCGTCGCGGTAGATCGGTTCGTCGTGCAGCAGCATCGGCGCGGGGTCTTCGAGCGCCAGTTGCACCAGGCGGCGGCTGACCCCGCTCTCCTTCTGCGCCAGCAGGGCGTCGCGGCCGGTGAAGCCGCCGGGCTTGTCCCAGGCGACGGCGAAGCCGAGGCCGGCCTCCAGCGGGGTGTCGCCGGCGGAGATGTCGTGTCCCCAGCTGCGGTAGGCCTTCTCCAGGCGCAGTGAGCCCAAGGCGTGGTAGCCGGCGGGGCGCAGCCCCAGTGGCTCTCCGGCTTCGCGCACGGTCTCCCAGATGTGGGCGGCGATGTCGTAGGGAGCGAGAAGTTCCCAGCCGAGCTCGCCGACGTAGGTGATGCGGGTGGCCCGGACGAAGCCGAGGCCGAGGTCGATCTCGCGGGAGGTGCCGAACGGGTACCCGGTGTGCGACAGGTCGGTGTCGGTCAGCGGCTGGAGCAGGCGCCGCGACTCCGGTCCCATCACCGCGATCATCGCCATGGTGCCGGAGATGTCGGCGACGGTGGTGCTCGAGCGGGCCAGTGCCTTGCGCAGCCAGTCCAGGTCGCGGTACGTCGAGGCCGGTGAGGTGAGCACCAGGTACTCCTGCGCGCCGAGGCGGGTGACGGTGAGATCGGCCTCGATGCCGCCGCGCTCGTTGAGCCACTGGGTGTAGACGATCCTGCCCTCGGCGACGTCGACGTCGTTGGCGCAGACCCGCTGCAGGTCCGCGGTCGCCGAGGGACCCTGGACCAGGAACTTGCCGTAGCTGGAGAGGTCGAACATGCCCACCCCGGTGCGCACGGCGTCGTGCTCCTCCTTCGCGCGGTGGAACCAGGCGGGCCGGTCCCAGGTGGGGGGTTCGGAGCGGTCGTCGCCCGGCAGGGCGTACCAGTTCGCGCGTTCCCAGCCGAGGAGCTCGCCGAAGACGGCGCCGTCGCGTTCGGTGCAGGCGTGCAGGATGCTGCGGCGCAGCGGTCGGGCGCTGCGTCGCTGCTCGAAGGGCCAGTGCACCGCGTAGGCCAGGTCGAGGGTCTCGGTGACGCGTTGTTCGAGGAACCGGCGGTTCGTCTCGTGCGGCATGGTCCGTCGGGGGTCGACCTCGGGAAGGTCGATCGAGGGGTAGCCGTCGACGATCCAGTCGGCGAGCACCGAGCCTGCGCCGGGCCCGCTGAGCATGCCGACGGAGTTGAACCCGGCGGCGACCAGGTAGTTGCCGACCCCCAGCACCTCGCCGAGGTGGTAGAGGCCGTCGGGGGTGAAGCTCTCCGGACCGCAGAAGAACAGCCGGATGCCGGCCTCGGCGAGCGCCGGGATCCGTTCGGTCATCCGTTCGTAGAACGGACCGATGTGGTCCCAGTCCTCGGGCAGGTGGATGAACCCGGTGCTCTCGGGGATCCCGCGTGAGGCCCAGGCGTAGCTGCCCGGCTCGAAGAACCCGACCATCAGCGAGCCGGCGTCGTCCTTGACGTAGGACCAGTCGTCACCGCTCTTGATCGTCGGCATCCCGCGAGGCAGGCCGTCGATCTCGTCGGTGACGATGTAGTAGTGCGCGAGTGCCTGCAGCGGGTGTCGGGCCCCGGCCATCGCACCGGTCTGTCGCCCCCACATCCCGGTGCAGTTGACCACGTAGTCGGCCATCACGTCACCGGCGCTGGTGTGCACGCCCACGGCCCGGCCGTCGTCGACGACGATGTCGGTGACGGTGACTCCCTCGATGAGGCGGGCACCGCGCTGGCGCGCGCCGCGGGCCAGCGACATGGTGATGTCGGTGGCGGTGGCGCGCCCTTCGTCGGGGTAGTACAGCGAGCACACCAGTCCCTCGGGCGCGAGCAGTGGGAACAGCTCCACGGTCTCCTCCGGACCGAGGACCTCGACCCGGATGCCGTTGCCGCGCGAGGTCGACGCGGTGCGCAGCAGCTCTTGGCGGCGTGCCTCGCTCAGCGCCAGGTGCAGCGTCCCGGTCGGCGTGTACCCGGTCGACAGCCCGGTCTCGTCCTCCAGGGTCCGGTAGATCTCCAGGCTGCGCTTGACGATCTCGCGGGTGCCGGAGGTGGGTCGGGCTTGGGTGACGAGTCCGGCGGCGTGCCAGGTGGTGCCGGAGGTCAGGGTGTTCTGCTCCAGCAGCAGCACGTCGGTCTCACCGCGCCTGGCCAGGTGGTAGGCGAGGCTGCAGCCGATGACGCCGCCTCCGACGATGACGATCCGCGCGCGCTGCGGCAAGGGTTCGGGCACGACGGTGTCCTTCCAGGTCGAGGGTGGGTACGGCCGGCAGTGCGCAGCACTCAGGGCTGGTGCTGCACCGGGGGCACCGCCGGCCGTGCCGTGGGGGCAGCTGCCCGGGTGGCCGGGTAGCCGCCGCGTCCGGCGCGTCGCACCAGCGCCTGGGTCAGTCCGACGTGCACCGCCGCGGCCACGATCGCCGAGGGCAGCGAGGCCCCGACGAAGGAGAACGGTTCGTGGATGGCGTAGGACTGCGGGTTGAGCAGGTACAGGTAGGTGCCGACGCCGGCGAGCATCGCCACGACCGCGGCCGGGTTCAGGCCGCGCCAGTAGGCGTAGGCCGCCTGCGGGCTCGGGTCGTAGATCGCGCGCAGGCTGATCCGCTGGTGGCGCAGCACGAAGTAGTCGACGATCTGGATGCCGACCATCGGGGCGAAGAAGACGCCGATGTAGGCCAGGAACGTGCCGAAGTGGTCGAAGAACCAGTTCGGCACCAGCACGCCGATCACCATCACCGGCACCAGGGACAGGGCCAGCGCGGCGTTCCACGACATCTTGCGCAGGCCGGGCACCGACTTCAGGCCGACCGTGGAGGCGTAGATTCCGGCGGTGGCGGTGCCGAAGTTCGCCGCGATCACGAACAGCAGCGCGACCGCGCCCAGAGCGTTGCCGCCCACCTTGGTCAGCCACTGTGCGGGGTCGGAGGTCTCCAGGACCAGGATGCTGGCCAGTCCGACGATGCTCAGGATCGGCACCGGTAGCCCCATGCCCAGCATGGACGGCATCACCGCGACGCGGGGAGTCGGGGCCTGCCGGGTCATCGACCCGATGTAGGGCCACCACGACAGCAGGCTGACCAGACCGATCTCGACGCCGTACTGGAAGTCCAGCCGCTTGCCCGAGGCGTAGGCAGGCTGGGCGCTCGCCAGCGCGCCGCCCTCACGCACCAGCAGCATCGTGATCAGGAACAGCCCGACCCCGACGATGAAGAAGAACAGCACCATCGAGATCCGCTCCAGCCCGGTGGCTCCGCGCAGGAGGATGAAGAACACCACGCCGCAGGCGACCACGGTGGCCACCGGCACCAGCCAGTTGTCGAGACCGGCGCCGCCGAAGCCGAGGGCGTTGAGGAACTCCGAGACGGCCTTGCCGAAGAAGATCAGCAGCAGCGAGTTCCAGCCGATGATCGACAGGTACTGCAGGGCGACCGTGATGCCCCAGCCGTTGCGCCCGAACTGCGGCACGGCGGCCTGGATGGAGTCGATGCCGTAGCGGCTGGAGGAGGGGACGACGGCCAAGGTGACCAGCAGCATGCCGATCATGGCGCCAGCGGTCATCGCCAGTGCCCCCGGCCACAGCGGCAGGTAGTAGCCGACGTACTCGCCGATCACGTAGCACCAGGTGGCCGAGGCGGCCACCAGCAGCACGATGAACAGCTGCCGGGTCTTCCACGTGCGCTCGCGGGGGAGCAGCGGCCAGGCGGTCTCCGCGTCCTGGCTGTGCTGGTCGCGCGGCTGGTCGGTGGTGCTCATGAGGGCCACCCCGCGAACCAGCCGAGAAGCAGGCAGACCAGGGGAAGCAGGATCCCGGTCGCGACCAGGATCCTCCAGTCGGCCGAGGTCAGCGGCCCCGGGTCGTTCTCGTCTCGCTCGTAGTAGCGGATCCGCTCCTCGAGCTCCACGGGCATCGGCTCGTCCATCGGTGTCCCTCTTTCTGCCCCGCTGTCTGGATGGGTTGCTGTCTGGGCGCTGCGTGGTCAGGCGCTGGCGCCGGGGTAGGACTCGTCGTCGGCGTAGGGGAACCACCAGAAGTCCTGGTTGCCGGCGGCAGGGTCGACCATGACGAGCTTGGTGTGGCGGAACTGGTCCAGTCCCTCGGCGCCGAGCTGTCTGCCGGTGCCGGACAGCTTGCGGCCGCCGAACGGGCCGGCGTCGTTGTCCAGCAGCGGGGCGTTGACCCAGACCATGCCGGACTCCAGCCCGGTGGTGGCCCGCGAGACCTCGAGCAGGTCGCGCGTGTAGATGTTCGAGCCCAGGCCGAACTCGGAGTCGTTGGCCAGCTGCAGGGCTGCTTCGAAGCTGTCCACGCGGACCAGGGGTGCTGAGGGTCCGAAGCTCTCGCCGTGGACGATGTCCATGTCTGGGGTGACGTCGAGCAGGACCGTGGGCTCGTAGAACCAGCCCGTGTCCAACCCCTCGGGTCGGCGTCCGCCGCAGGCCACGGTGGCGCCCTGCTCGACCGCGCGGTCCACGATCGCGCTGAACCGGCGGTACTCGGTCTCGTTGACCATCGGGCCCATGTCCACCTTCTGCAGGCCGTTGCCGACCCGGATCCGTTTCGCCTCGGCCACGAGCAGGCGGGCGAACTCGTCGTACACGTCGGTGTGCACGTAGAACCGCTCGGCCGACGTGCACACCTGGCCGCAGTTGAGGAACGCCGCGAACGCCGCGCCGCGGGCGGCCACCTGCAGCGGCGCAGACGGCATCACCAAGAACGGGTCGTTGCCGGAGGTCTCGATCAGGTGCGGCTTGAACGTCTCGGCGCAGACCCGGGCGACCGCACGTCCGGTGGGCACGCTGCCGGTGAAGGCCACCATGTGGGTGCTGGGGGACTCGACCAGCCGGCCACCGACGCGGCCGCGTCCGGTCACGCACTGCACGACCCCGGGTCCGAGCTCCTCGAACGCCTCGACGAAGCGCAGCGTGCTCAGGCTGGTGTACTCCGAGGGTTTGACCACCACCGCGTTGCCGGCGGCGAGCGCGGCCGCTGCCTCCCAGCACAGCAGCACGAACGGGTAGTTGAACGGGAGGATCACCGCCACCACGCCCATGGGTTCTTTGAGCGTGTAGTGCATCTGGCCGGCCACCGCGGGGCCCAGCACGTGGCCGGTGTCGTGGCGGCCGACCTCGGCGTAGTAATCGAGGGCCGTGATCGACCAGTCGACCTCGTCGGCGCTCTCCTTGAACGGCTTTCCCATCTCCCGTGTCATCAGCTCGGCGAGCTCGGTGCGCATCCCGCGCAGCGTCTGCGCGACCCGGTGCAGACGCTCGGCACGCTCGAGCGCCGACAGTGCCCACCAGCCGGGCCAGGCCTCGTTCGCGGCGGCCAGCGCGTCGTCGACCTCCGCGTCGGTGGCGTCGGCGACCTCTCCCAGGGGTTCCTCGGTCGCCGGATCGAGGACCGTCCAGTGCTCCCCGCTGCTCTCGACCACCGCGCCTCGGACGTAGAGACCGCGGCTGAGTCGGCTCATCTGCTTGGGGACGCTCATCGCCAACCTCCAACGGCCGACCGGCCACCCGGGACCGGGTGAGGCAAGGAGCAGCCCGCCGTGTACGCCAGCGAACGTACGAGCACTGTGGCGCGCGTCACAATCGAGCGCTAGTATGAATCCCTTTGCTGACCTCATACGGAGACATGAGATGGCGCTCACCGTGGAGCAGCTGGTGGCCGACCCCGAGCTGGCCACGCGGGTGATCGCCGGCGCCGCCGGCCTGGCTCGAACGATCCAGTGGGCGCACGTGTGCGAGCTCGCCGAGCCGTGGCAGTGGGTCGGCGCGGGTGACCTGCTGATGACCACCGGGCTGGGCATCCCCTCATCCGCGGGGCAGCAGGCCGCTTACGTGGAGAGGCTCGCCGCCGTCGGCGCGGCCGGCGTGGCCCTCGGCGAGGACATGAACGCGCCGCCCCTCCACCAGCAGATGCTCGCCGCAGCCGACGCCCACGGACTGCCGCTGCTGCTGACCCGCTACGAGATCCCCTTCATTGCGCTCGCGCGCGCCGTGGCGGAGGCCAGCACCGAGGCTCGGCTGGCGCGCATCGCCCAGACCGAGCGGGTCTACGAGGTGCTGCGCCGCGGCAGCGCCGATGAGGTCGATCTCGCCGACCTGCTCGGCTCCCTGGAGGCGGTCGTGGGCTGCGAGTTGTTCGTGGTGGACCCCCTGACTGGCCGCAGCGTGGTGCGCGGTACGTCGATACCTGCACCGTTGCGCGAGGCGGTCCTACGCTGGTCCCCCGGCGAGCAGGAGGAACCCCCCGCCCGGCTGGCCGTGCCGAAGGGCCACGCGAGCGGGGTGCTGCTGCCCACGGCACGGCCCGCCGCGCTCCTGGCCTGCTCGTCCGGGCTGCTGCCCGACGACACGGTGCTGCGCCACCTCGCGGCCGTCACCGCCTTGCACCAGACCCGTCTCTTCGCCGAACGCGAGCGCACTCTCCGGGTGGGCGCGACGTTGTTGGCCGCCCTGCTGGACCAGCGGATCAGTGCCGCCGCTGCCCGGGGCCAGCTCACCGAGGCCGGACTCGCCCCCGACAAGCTGGTGCTCGCCGCGTGCGCCATCGGCGAGCGGCCCGATCCGCACCTGCTGCACCACCAGCTCAGCGAGGCCGGGCTGGCGCACCTGATGTTGACACGGCCACCGCTGACCTACGTGCTTCTGGCCGACGACCCCGAAGCGGTAGCAACCCTGGCGGACGTCCTGCCCGCCGGTGCCGCGGCCGGCATCAGCGACCCCCTGCCCTCCGCCAGCGACCTCCCGACGGCGCAACGACAGAGCCACTGGGCGCTGCACCGCGCCCAAGAGCGCCGGCTCCGGCTGCTGCGCCACTCCGACGACCTCGGCGACTCGGTGTTCCTGCCCGGTGACCGCGAGGACAGCCGGGCCGCGGCACGGCGGGTGCTCGGCGCGGTGCTTGCCTACGACGCGGCGCACGACTCCCGGCTCGTGGAGTCGTTGCAGGCATTCTTGCTGGAGAACCGGTCCTGGCAGCGGGCCTCACGCCGGCTGCACATCCACAAGCAGACACTGGTCTACCGCATCCGCCGGGTCGAGGAGCTCACCACTCGCAGCCTGTCCGACACCGGCGACGTCGCCGACCTATGGCTCGCCCTGCAGGCCGCCACCGCCTCCGGTCTTGTCGAACGCTGACCACTGCTCGCCAAGCTCGACGCGCCGTACACCCAGAGCGAGCGGCCGCCGATCGCGCTCATCGCCTTCGCCCTCGAGTGAACCACGTGCCGGGGGCGGTGCTCCTTGCCCTTGCGGTCTCCGCTGGTGCCGCCTGGCTACCGTGGATGGCGTGAGCTGGCAGCAGGCGCCCGCACCGGAGCGGCGGCGATCGACGCCGGTGATCGCCCTGCAGGTGATCGTGCTGTTCGTCGCCGGTCTGTACGTCGTCGAGGTGTTGGACCGCCTGACGGGGAGCCGAATGCAGGGAGCAGGCGGGCTGGAGCCACGAGAGGCCGACGGCCTGGACGGCATCCTCTTCGCGCCGGTGCTGCACGGGTCCTGGGCGCACCTGCTGGCCAACACCATGCCGCTTCTCGTTCTCGGCTTCTTGCTGCTGCTGGCCGGGGTGCGGCGGTGGCTCATCGTGACCGCTGTCGTGTGGCTGGTCGGCGGAGCCGGCGTGTGGCTCGCTGGGCCATCCGGGACCCTCCACATCGGGGCGTCGGTGCTGATCTTCGGCTGGCTGAGCTACCTGCTGCTGCGCGGCGTCTTCTCCCGGCACGCCGGGCAGCTGGCACTCGGCCTGATCCTGCTGCTGCTCTACGGCGGAGTGCTCTGGGGCGTCCTGCCGGGACAGCCCGGCATCTCCTGGCAGGGACACCTCTTCGGCGCCATCGGCGGTGGGCTGGCCGCGTGGCGGCTGGGGCGCGTCGACCGGAGGAGTGGGCGGGTCCGCGGCTGGCCGTGACGTTCTCGCGGTGATGAGCGGGCGCGTCGCCGACCCTCACCTCGCTGCCTCACCACGGACGCCCGCACCGCGGTCAGCGGTGACCGGCCTCACCCGTGCGTGCGGGTGACGCCGAGGAGGTCGAAAGCCTCGGCGACACCGTGTGCGAAGACCTCGATGTCGGGAACGACATCGGGGTCGGCCGCGACGTCCACGTTCAGCTGTCCGGCGTAGGAGAGCACTCCCACGCCGATCGCGCAGTTGCCCTGCAACGTGCTCATCTGGAACACCTCCTCGATGCGTGCTCCGGCGAAACTCAGAGGTGCGGGCGGACCCGGCAGGTTGCTCAGCAGCATGTTCGTCAGCCGCTGGTGTGCCATGACGCGGACCACCCATCGTTGTTGGAAACGTCCGTTGGGCTGCAAGGGTGGCCAGCTGCGCTGCCGAGCACCGTCCGCGGCGATGTCGCGTAGGCGGTCGCGAACGTCGGGATCACTCACCGGTACGGAGACCAGTCGCAACCCGACGCGGTTGCCGCCGGTCTCGCCGGGACGTCGTACCGACGCTGCCACCGAGACGTGCATACCGAGGTCAGGCGACAGCTCGCCGCGGCTGTGGAGAAGTGCGTGCGCCCCTCCAGCAACGGCTGCGAGCACCACGTCGTTGACCTTCCCGCCGTGCTCGTGGGCCACCGCCTTCGCCCGACCGAGATCCCCCCGCACCAACCACCGAACCCGGTGTGTGCCTACTGGCTGGTTCCACGACAGCGCGGGGCAGGCCCGAGGCGGGCAACCGCCCAGCTGCGTCGAAGCCACATCGCTGTGCGTGACCCGCTGTCCTCCAAGCGGTCCACGTCGGCGGACCTTGCGTCGCCGAGCCTCGCCGACACGGAGACCTGCCGCGGTGGGGCAGCCCGCTCGGAGCCCCCCGCCGGCGGCGGTGTTCCGGGCGCCAGGTCCAGCAGCGAGGAGAACAGGTCGAGCGCCGCGGCCCCGTCTGCGACCACATGATGGAGCCGAAGCAGCATGGCCACCCGGCCGTCGGCCAGTCCGCCGAGCAACCACAGGTCCCACAAGGGCCTGCTCCGCTCCAGTGCTGGCGCATTGAGATCCGATGCGACCTGAAGGAGTGTCTGCTGGTCGCCCGGCCACGGGAGCCTTCGCGCCTTGACATGGTTGTCGAGGGAGAAGGCGGGGTCGTCCTCCCAGACAGGCGTCCGGTGGCGTGGCTTCGACCAGACGAGAACCTGACGGAGTCGCTGACTGCCGGCAATGCGTTGCTCGACATGGCCACGGACGCGTCGAAGGTCGACGTCCCCGTTCTCGTCCACCAGCGGACGGCCGTCGAGCAGGGCGAGGGCTGCCACGTGCATCGGCATCCCGTGCTCCTCGACGCGGAGGTTGCTCATGTCGAGCGGGCTCAGGCGGTCGGCGTCGCCGTGTCGATGAGGTCGCAACGGATGCATGATCATCCCTCGCCCGGCCCGCGACCGGGACTTCGCGGGTGCTGCTCACCTCCAAGCGTTCTCGCCATGCAGGCGCGACGGCAGGGCACTACGTCCCGCTACTGGCAGCAGCGGGCTCAGGGGCCCGTGGCCGTACCGCGGCTCGCCGACATGGCTGGGCGGCCGTGCTGACGCGTGCAGTGGGGGCGACCGAGGAGCGCCGAGCCGTCCTTCTTCCACTCCGCGCCGAACGGGGGTGAGCAGGTAGGGAGGAGCTCCTGGGCGATCGGGAGCATGCCACCGGTGCCGGCGGCAGGGTCGGCCAGGGTCCGGACCGCCCGCCTTGGTGCGCAGGTCGGTCATCCTCGATGAACAGCGGGTTCACCCTCAGCCGGGTCACCTCGGCGCGGAGGGAAATGCTTCCCGGCCGTCTCGTTTGAGAGCTCGCCACACCGCCGGACGAGTGCTTCATTCAGGTAGCCCATCTCCACGTTCGAGACCGAGTCGGGGGAGAACCGGTCGGGCGATCGCCAGCCGGTCGGCCTGGGGGGACAGGTCGAACTCCTCCAGTACGTCGGTGGCGCCCCCGGGAGAAGTCACGCAGGGGGGCGTGCGGGTGTTCGAGATGTTCGGCGGGTCGTCGAGCAGGCGGGTCATGGTCAGCGGGGAGGTGCTGTCGAGCTGCTCCCCGCCGGCGGCCTGGCGCAGCAGCGGGTCCAGGTTCTCGACCTTGCCGCCCGCGCTGGTTCTGGATGGTCTCCGAGCTCTGGACGGCCACGCATCTCCACCCTGGGTCGCGGCGGGCATCGCCGCCCATCCAGGCACCGGGAACCGACCCGAGTAGACCCAACCGCACGTGCGGCGTAGAAGGGCGCCTCCCGGTCACCGCGCAGTGCAGTGGCAGGTGGAGACGCCCGGTCGGCTCACGTCAGGACCGGTTGTGCGGCCGGCGAGCGGCGCGTGCCGGCTGCGTGGATCCCGACGGTCAGGAACCACGTCACGGCGAGGATGAGGGGAAGCCACAGCATCGAGGCGAGGAGGGCCACGGCGGTGAGGTAGCCGTAGTAGGTGAGCCACGCCGGGCTCTGGCCGGCTTGTCGGCGTAGCGCGCTCAGGGCGGCGACGAGCCCCGCGAGAGCGACGGGACCTGCGACCATCAGCAGCGCCTCGCCCCAGCTCGACATGGTCTCGGCGAACGGCACGCTGAGGCCGGTCCCCCACACGGACATGGCGATGCTGGGCACCGCGAAGGCAGCGGCCCCGGCGAGGGAGAGGGTCACGAAGCCCGTCGCTGCGGTGCTCGCGAGCCGAGGTAGCAGTGTCGCCGTCGATGAAGCGGTGACGCCGACGTGGCTGCTGGAGTCGATGATGCAGTGGGCGAAGACGCTGATCACCACTGCGGCGACCACCGCGACGTAGAAGGCGGTGATGGCGGTGCTGCGGTGGGACGCCACCTGGTAGAAGGCGGTCGCGGCGCGGTTGCTGACAGAGACGTCGGGGACGTCGGTGAGGACCAACTGGGTGAGGATGCTTGCTCCCGACAGGATGCCGGTGACCGCTGTGAGCGTGCGCGGAGCCATGAGGGTCCTCCGTTGCGTTCGGGGTTGTCGGTACGACGCTAGGAACCCGGCACGGCAGGCGGTACCTCCCGACGAACGGTGCTTTCTTCCCTCCGAAAGTAGGTACTCGCGACGGTGCGGTGGCGCTACGCTCCAGCGCGTGGGACCTCGTCGGTGGGGGTTGGACGTCGTGGTGACGGCGTCGGTGCTGGCCTGGTCTCAGGTCGAGGTGTGGGGCGGGCAGAACTCCGCCACCGTGGTGGGCCCGGCTCTTCGGTATGCCCTCGCCGTGGGGGCCGCGTCGCTGCTGCTGTTGGGTCGGCGCGTGTGGCCCGAGCAGGTCTTGCTCGCGCAGACGGTGCTGCTCGGTGTGCAGGCGGCCGTCTTCGGAGCCTCGGAGAGCCTCGGTGTGGTGATCGCCTTGGCGGTAGCCCTCTACGCGCTCTCGGCGTACGGCGGTGTGCATCGGCTGTGGTGGGTGCTGCCCGTGTGTGCTTTCGCGTTGGTCCACGATGTGCGCGACCCGGCCATCACCTCGTGGGGCGCCGAGCTGGGGGCCGTCCCGTTCTACGGGGTTCTGGCCGGCAGCTGGTTGCTCGGCCAGGCCGTGCGGAATCGACGGGACTACCTCGAGCAGCTCGCGATCGCGGGGGGGCTGGCCGTGCGCGAGCATGAGCAACGGGCGGCCCGGACTGTCACCGAAGAGCGCCTGCGCCTCGCCCGAGAGCTGCACGACGTCTTGGCGCACGGCATGACCGTCATGGTGCGAGAGGTGGAAGCCGGCACCGCTCGTCTCGACGCCGACCACCGTGCGGGCTCGGGGCTGCTTCGAGGCGGTGGCTCGGACGGGCAGGGAGTCGCTGAGCGAGGTGCGCCAGCTCGTCGCGCTCCTGCGCCAGGACCCCACGGGTGTAACCGCGCTGTCCCAGCCGTCGCTGCGGGACCTGCCCGCGCTCGTCGACCAGGTCCGGCGCAGCGGCCTGCACATCGAGCTGGAACAGGGGGGTTGCCTCGCCGATGTGCCGGTGGGTCCGTCCCTGGCGGCGTACCGCATCATCCAGGAAGCGCTCACCAACTCCTTGCGTCACGGTCACGCCAGGCACGCGCGCGTCGAGGTGGGTTGTGACGCCGCCAAGGTCAGCATCGACGTCCACGACGACGGCACCGGAGGCAAGGACCCGACCAGTGCGGGGAGACCGGTCACGGGACATGGACTTGCCGGAATGCGCGAGCGCACGCCTTGTACGACGGTGAGCTCGCCGCCGCACCCGACCCCGCCGGCGGATTCCGGGTGCGCGCCATGCTCTCGTTGGGCGCGTCCGGGTGATCAGCGTGCTGGTGGCCGACGACCAGGACCTGGTGAGAGACGGACTCGTCGCGATCATCGAGGCCGAGCCTGACCTGGTCGTGGCCGGGGAAGCCGCGGACGGAGAGGAGGCGCTGCGTCTGGCCCGCCAGACCTCTCCGGACGTGGTGGTCATGGACATCCGCATGCCTGTCATGGATGGTGTCGCGGCGACCCGAGCGATCGCCGGCCAGGAGCAACCGCCGTACGTGCTGATGCTCACCACGTTCGAGCTCGACGAGTACGTCCTCCTCAAGGACGCACCCCGAGAGCGTCTCACCGAAGCCATCCGACGTGTCGCTGCCGGAGAAGCGCAGCTCGCGCCCAGCGTGACGGCTCGGCTCATCGATCACGTCCTGGTGACCCGCCGCTGCCTCGAACGCCTGCGCCACCCCTGCCTGCGCTCACGCCGCGCGAGGACGACTTTCTGCGGCTGCTCGCCGGTGGACTGAGCAACGCCGAGATCGCCCGGCGTCTGCACCTGTCGGAGACCACGGTGAAGAGCTATGTCTCCACGCTCTTCGCCAAGCTCGGTGTCCGCGACCGCGTCCAGGCCATCGTGATGGACTACGAGACGGGGCACACCCGGCCAGGAGCCGGCGTCGACCGGAAGTGAAGCTGCCAAGGCGGCCGAACGCTCCTCCAGCCCCCGGCCCCCAGCAGCCGGTTCAATGCGCTGCGGGCCAAGCGTCAGCTGCCCGCGACCACGAGCGCCGGGATGACGATCTCGTCGAACTGGTGGTTCGGTTCCAACGTCCGGTACCTGCCGCGGCGTCTGAACGCGGCCTACGAGGCCCTCCGCAGCGTTGCCGCGCAGCCGCGGCCGACGAGCGCGGTCGCCTGGTCCGGCCCGGCCGCTGTCGGCGGAGTCGCGGGCCGCGACCCGGGTTCAGGCCACCACGTTCCCGGACCGGGTCAGGACCTCGACCCAGCTCACAACATCGTCGACGCGTTCACCTTGGACACGCCCGCCCTTCGGTACGCAGGTCGCCTCCACGACCGAGGCTGGTCCATGACGCCATCGGCGCTGGCTGGGCGGTCGCCCTGGTGGCGATGTTCGTGGCAGCCCTTGGCCAGCACTCCTTGACCCTGATCATCACGACCCTGGGTACCCGGAGCCGTGCTCGAGTCGCCAGCGTGGGGATCTTGCGGTAGGCGAGCACCGCCAACAGCCGGACCACGACTGCCGCGACCGCGAAGAGCGCTGGCCCGGCGACTTGGGCCTTCAGCCCGCTCAGCGTGCGCGAGACAATGGTGCCGGCCAGCAACCCGGTCATCACCGTGCCGACGACTCGACCGCGGCGCGCGTCGTCGGCGAGGTCGCCGGCCAGCGGGATGACGATCTGCGTGGTTCCGGATCGTCTCGTCGCGGTGGACGCTCACGTGCCTCTCCTGCTGATCTGCCGTCAAAGGGCTGTCACACGCTGTGCGGACACTTCGGGCGCGGCGCCGCCTCAGGGATGCGTCGGCCCGCCTCCACTAGGCTGGGGCGCGGGTCAGAGATTCGCGGCGAACTACAACGGAGTTATCCCGAGGGTTCTCCTGATGCGAATACCTATCCCCCGCCCTCGTAGCTCAGCTGGATAGAGCGACAGACTTCTAATCTGTTGGTCGCAGGTTCGAATCCTGCCGGGGGCGCTTATCGTCTCCGCACAGAGGCCATTCCGGCGTTCGGCCGTCGGCCGAGCACAGGGTCGGATCGTCCCGGGACCACATCAAGATCACGCATTGCCTCGTCGAGACGAGACGCGAGGACGTCGAGCTCGTCCGGGAACAGGTGGCCGTAGCGGTCGAGCGTCAGGGTGGCCGAGCGTGACCGAGCATCCGCTGCGCCGCTTTGACCGACGCACCCGACGTGATCGCCAGCGACGCCGCGGTGTGGCGCAGCTGGTTGCGCGCGAGCCGGCCGCCCTTCACCGCGTCGTCCAGCATGGCGCTGAGCACGTGGTACGCCTGCCGGGTCCGCGAGGCCGACAAGCCGTTGCTCTGCATGCTCCCGACCCATTCCGAGACACCCCGAACGTGGCGTGCCGACCCGTACGGGTCCCGCCATGGGCTGGCCGGGGCTGGTGTCGAAGATCGAAACACAGGCTGCCGCTGTCCGCGCGACTGCCCACCTGCCGAGGCCGGCAGCGAGGAGTTCGTGCGGTGACGGCAAGTGCGGCCGGCCGCGGTGGCAGGATCAAGGCATGGCTGTGGACGTGACCGCGGAAGCCGCCATCGGTCGACCGCTCGCGGACGTTGCTGCGTACGCCGCCGACCCCTCCAACGCGCCGAAGTGGTGGCCAACGTAGAGTCCGTCGAGTGGCGCACACCGCCGCCGTTGCACGTCGAGTCGCGGATGGACTTCGTCGCGAAGTTTCTCGGGCGGCAACTGCCGTACACGTACGACGTTGTCGAACTGGTCACCGAAGTGCGCCTCGTCATGCGCACCGCTCAAGGCCCGTTCTCGATGGAGACAGCGTACGAGTGGGCCCCGAAGGATTTCGCACGCCTCAAGCAACTACTCGAAGGCTGAGAAGCTTCGCGGGTCTCTCAGCATCCGTCCGCAACTGCCGCAGTCAGGAAGGCCCGATCGAGAACGCGCGGTTGCCGCGGACGAGCCGGTGAACGGCTCGTCAGAGCCGGACCACCGATGGTGCCAGGTCCCGATCTTCGCCACGTCGCTCAGACTGCCGCCTGCGATCGCGATGATGAGCTCGACGCGTTCGTCCTCCGTGGCGTTCAGGTCGTAGCCGTTCGTGCCGTAGAGGAGGAGAACCGCGACCAGCCCCAGTCGCCTGCTGCCGTTTTCCAGCGCGTGGTGGGTGACCAGCGAGTGCAGCAACGTGGCTGCCTTGGCGTTGAGTCCCTGGTAGGCATCTTCGCCGAACACAGGGGCCTTTGGCCGAGCGAGGCCGATTCGAGCAACCCCCAGTCGCGGACCTCGGGGTCTCCGCCTACGGCGACTTCAGCGGCCGCCACCGGTGACCAGTCTCCGAGCGGCGAGCCCTGTACCGGGTCAAGGCGCCGGCTCCGCCGGCGCGAAGCACCCGGCCTGCGGGCGGCGCCGGCGCGCCGTCCTCGGCCGGGCGCTGTGGTTCACCCTGCCGACAGCTAACGACCGTTACGGTAGTACGACGTACGTCGTCGTTGCTTTTTCGGACGGTTGTCGACGTGCGCCCCGACCGGGACTGGAGCAGGCTCGTGAACTCGCTGGACCATCTCGATGACCGTGTGTTCGTCGCGGTCACCGCGTCCGCCTCGCACCTGGCTGCGGCGGGTCCGGCGGGCCTGCTGATCGCCTGGCGCGACGCTGGTGTCGTCACGGCTGTGCTGGTGGCGCCGATCGCCTTCGCACGGGTCTACGTCGCCGCGCACTACCTGGGGGACGGGGTGGTCGGACTGCTCGTCGGCGCCACCGTGGTCGCCGTGGGGTGGATGCTGGTGCGTCCGCCGGCGTGGGTGACCGACGGGTTGCGCGGCATGCCGCCGCTCCGTGCCGCGTTCGCTGCCGGCACCGGCCGGCGCTCGCCTGAGACCGTGGCCTGAGCATGCTCGACGGCATCGCGTCTGCAATCTTGGGGCTGCCGCCGTGGGTGGCGCTGCTGGTGGTGTTCTGGCTGCCGGCGCTGGAGGCGTCGGCGTTCGTCGGCTTCGTCTTTCCCGGCGAGATCGCGTTGATCCTCGGCGGTGTGCTCGCCTTCCAGGGCGTGGTGCCGCTGTGGGCGGTGCTGGTGGCCGGGATCGCGGGAGCCGTGATCGGCGACAGCGTCGGCTACCTGATCGGCCGCCGCTACGGACCGCGGCTGGTCGAGGGCACCTTGGGCCGGTTCGTCAACCGCGAGCACCTCGACCGCGGCGAGCGCTACCTGGCCGTGCGCGGTGGTCCGGCGGTGTTCTTCGGTCGGTTCACGGCGGCGTTGCGGGTGATGATCCCCGGGCTGGCGGGCATGGCGGGCCTGCGCTACCGCACCTTCGTGGCCTACAACCTCGCCGGTGGCCTGGTCTGGGCGAGCCTGGCGGTGCTGCTGGGCTTCCTCGCCGGCAGCAGCTGGCGCCGGGTGGAGCACCTGGCCTCGCGGATCGGACTCGCCGCACTCGCGGTCGTGGTGCTCCTCTTCGCGCTCGGTCTCGTCCTGCGCCGGGTGCGCGCGGGCTGGGCAGCGCGGGCATGGGACTGGGTGCGCTGCACGCGCGCGGTGGTGTGGGTCGAGGACCGGTACCCGCGTCAGGTGGCCTGGCTGGGCCGGCGCCTCGACCCTCGTGCGGCGGCCGGTCTGCGGCTGAGCGTGCTGGTGGTCGTCGCTGTGGGTGCGGTCTGGGTGACGCTGGGGCTCACCCAGGACGTGCTCGCGCACGAGGAGCTGGCCGTCTTCGACCACCACGCGCACGCATGGCTGTTGCAGCACCGCCCCGGCTGGCTGGACCCGGTGATGCGGGCGGCGACCTGGCTGGGTGCCAACGCGGTGGTGCTGCCGGCGCTCGTGGCCGCGGCCGTGGCGTTCTGGCGGGTACGACGGACCTGGCGGCCGGTCTTCGACATCGCGGTCGTTTACCTGTGGGCGCTCATCCTCTACTCGGTGATGAAGGAGCTGGTGCACCGGTCCCGTCCTCCCGCCGCGGACTGGGTCGCCCCGGCCGGCGGATGGGCGTTTCCGTCCGGGCACACCACCCAGGCCGCTGCGGCGTGGGGCATCGTGTGCGTGCTGGCCTGCGCCGGCCGATCGGCGCGTACCCGGGCGGCGCTGGCCTCGGGCGCGGCCCTGGTCGTCCTGCTGGTGGCCGGCAGCCGCTTCTACCTCGGCGTGCACTGGCTCACCGACGTGCTGGCCGGCATGAGCCTCGGCGTGGCGATCCTCGCGCTGTGGGGTATCGCCGGCATCACCGTGTTCCTGCCGTCCCGAAGCCCGCGGGGGGCCGACCGCACCGACGTGGGACAGGTCGGTGCCTGACACCAGGCTGGCCCCTGTCAGGGAAGAGGCCTGGCGACCACCGGGCGGGACCGCGCCCGCGCCCCCGCCCACGTATCGCCACCGTGGGGTCCGTGGCCTGGACTGGGCGCGGCGGCACAGCGTGCTGGTCGCCTGTGCGGCCACGGGCCTGGTGCACCTGTGGTGGCTCTCGCAGGCGCTGGGCATCGACGAGGGCGGGTTCGCGATGGTCGCGCGGCACTGGCACGAGCCCGGCGGCTACCTCTACGGTCCGCAGTGGGTCGACCGGCCGCCGGCCCTGCTGGCGGTGTTCGACCTCGCCGACCATCTCGGTGCCTACGGCGTCCGCATCACCGCCGGCCTCGTCGCGGTCGGGCTGGTGGCGGCCGTGTCCGCGGCCGCCCGGGCCGCTGCCGGACGCGCGGCCGCGGCCTGGAGCGCCTGGACCGGCTTCGCCTTCACCTCCTCGGTGCTGCTCGACGCCCAACAGCTCAACGGCGAGCTCGTGGCCGGGATGTTCGTCGCGGCCTCGATCGCCGGAATCCTGACCGCCCGCCGACCCGAGACCCGCCGTGCAGCGGCTGTGCTGGCAGCCGGAGCCTCGGGTCTGTGCGCGACGACCGCGGTGTTCGTCAAGCAGGACTTCGTCGACGGCCTGGCCTTCGCGGTGGTGCTGCTGGTCTCCTCGGCGCTGCGGTGCCGACGCCCCCCAGCGTGCGACCGCACCCGGCTTGCTCTGCTCGGTGGGGGCTTCGGCATGGGCGCGGTCGCCGGCCTCGCGGTGGTCCAGGTGTGGGCCAGTGCCCACGGCGGAGCCTCGGAGCTGCTCTACGCCATGTTCGAGTTCCGGCGCGACGCCAGCCTCGTCATCGCGGAGGCGTCCTGGGGGCAGCCGCTGCAACGCCTGGGCATCCTGGCGCTCGCTGCGGTCGGCTCGGGGCTCGCCGTACTCGGCGCTCACCTACTCGCGCAGCACCGCAGTCGGCTGCTCGCCCGGTCCCCGCTGGCGACGGCGCTCACCGCCGCGGCCCTGGTCGAGGTCGTCGGGGTCCTCGGCGGCGGCAACTTCTGGCGGCATTACCTCCTCGGACTCGTTCCCACCGTCGCGCTCGCTGCCGGCCTCGCCGCTCACCGCCCGGCCCCGGGGGCACGTCGGACCCGTGGCGTGGTGGCCTGTGCCGTGGTGATCACCGCCGTGTCCTCCCCGGTCGCGGCGCTGGTCAGCGCACGCTCCTCGGACGAGCCGTTCGTCACCGGCCGCTGGCTGGCACGCTCCAGCCGCCCCGGCGACACGCTGGTCGTTGCCTACACGCACTCCAACGTCATCCAAGCCTCCGGCCTGACCCCGGTCTATCCCTACGCCTGGAGCCTGCCGCTGCGGACCCTGGACCCGCATCTGGACCTCCTGGTCACGACTCTTCGCGGCCCGCGTCGTGCCACCTGGGTGGTCGTGTGGGACGACCTGCACAACTGGGGACTCGATGCCGACCATCGGGTCGAACGTGCCCTGCGTCGCGGCTACCGCCGCGCGGCAGCGGTGTGCGGCCGCCAGGTGTGGCTGCGCGATGACACCACCAGGTCACTGCCCGCCGCGCCGCCACCCGCCGCGTGCTGAGCGCTCAGCCCGGGCAGCCGAGACGCGGGCTGAGGTGCAGCGGCGTGCGGGTCAGGTGCGCGGCCCGGGCCGTGGTGATCTTTCCCGTCGCGGCCAGGCGGGAGAGGACGTAGCGCTGGCGCGCCTTGGCCAGGGAGAGGTGGTGCAGCGGGTCGTAGGCCGAGGGTGCCTGCACGAGGCCGGCGAGGAGGCTCGCCTGGGCGAGCGTCAGGGCTCGCGGTGGGCGGGCGAAGTAGCCGCAGGCGGCGTTGTGCAGGCCGTAGAAGCCGTCTCCGAAGTAGACGGTGTCGGCATACATCCGCAAGATCGCCGTCTTGCTGTAGGCGAGGTTGAGCTTCACCGCGAGGCCGACCTGCTCGAGGTCGGCGAGCGTGCCGCTGTGCCCGTCGGTGTAGAGCTGCTTTGCCAGTTGCTGGGCCAGGGTGCTGCCGCCCGGGTCGCCTCCTCCGCCGCGCAGAGTCATCCAGGCGGCACGCGCGATGCCGACCGGGTCGATGCCCGGCTCGTGGTAGAAGCGCGCGTCCTCGCTGGCGACCAGTGACTCGGCGAAGGCCCGGGGGAGGGGTGCGTGCAGGTCGGCCGCGCCGTCGCGGGCGGCCAGCGCCGCGACCCGTCTGGGGGCGTCGGACACGGAGGGGGTGGCGAGGTAGAGGGCGGCACTCCCGGCTACCACCGCTGCCAGGGCCGCGACGGCGACTCGCGCCACGGCGTGCGCAAGCCGGTGCCGGGAAGGCCCCCCCGGCCGACCACGGGATCTCATGCCCGTCACTGTTGCGCGGTTCCCTGAGGATCGGATCAGGACCTCGCGACGCTCACGCGACAGCGTCCGCCTCCGGCTCCTCGTCACGCTGGCTGCTGGCGGCCGCCCGGGGCGGCGCGTCCTGCACGTCCACGTGCGTGTAGGCGAGGTAGCCCACGAGGAGGGCGATCAGCACGGACGCCAGCAGGGTGACGGTGCCGTCGCCGTACCCGAGGCCGCCGCCGAAGGAGTGCGGCTTGCCGAACCAGTCCGCGAACGACGCCCCCAGCGGGCGGGTCACCACGTAGGCGAGCCAGAACGCCAGCACGCTGTTCATGCCCAGCCGTGCCCAGCCGAGGGCAGGGACCAGCATCACCGCGGCGAACAGCAGGCCGGAGAGCAGGAAGCCCCATCCGAGCTGGTCGGCGGTCAGGTCGCCGGCTGCTGTTCCCAGCGCGAAGGTGGACAGCACCGTCGCCCAGTAGAACTTCTCCCGCCGCGGCGTGGTGATGGTGTGGATGGACAACGAGCCCTCACTACGACGCCACAGCACCAGGACCACCGCGGTCGCCAGGGCCCAGAAAGCGGTCGAGACCGAGTACGGAACACCGAGGCCCACGTGCACGGCGTCGGCCGCCATCGTGCCGAAGACGGCCACCATGGCGACCGCGAACCAGTACACCGCGGGCCGGTACCGGGTCGAGCGCAGCTGCAGCCGAAGGGCCAGCACGAAGCCCCCGAGACCGACCACACCGGCGAGGACCAGGTTGGTGTGGCCGAGCCAGTCCGAGGCTGCCTCGCCGGTGCCCGTGGTGAGCACCTTGATCACCCAGAACACCACGGTCACCGCGGGCACCTTGACCGCCCACTGGTCAGGCAGCGGTCTGGGCTCGGGGGTACGGCGCACTGTCTAGTCCTCTCCTCGCGTGCGGGAAGGGGTCACGACGACCCCGGTCCGGCCAGTGTGCGGTATCTGTCTGAGATGGCCCTGAAGTCGCAGAAGCGGTGATCGGGAGACGCCGGGGGAGCCCGTGGGGCGGGGTACGTCACCGTGGCACTTCCGGCGCGGGCCCGTCCGGTCACCGTTAGGGTGGGCGCTCATGCCGTCAAGACACTGGCGGCCGCTGGCGTGGTGGCCTGATCCGCGAGACGGTGGTGCGATGGAGGCGAGTGTCCCCGGGCCGAGAGGCCGCGGTCTCCCCGACGATGTCGCGTGGTTGCCGGTCCTGTTCCGCCACCTGCCCGCTGCCGTGGCGTATCTGAGCGGCCCCGACCTGGTGTTCGCGTTCGCCAACGAGGCCTACATCGAGCTGGTGGGTGGGCGCGAGGTGGTGGGCCAACCGGTCGACGAGGCGTTGCCGGAGATCGCGGGACAGGGCTACCTGGAGATGCTGCAGTCGGTGCTGGCCACTGGGGAGCCGCTGGTGGCCCGTGAGGCCGAGGTGCGACTGGCCCGCGGCACGGAGACCGAGGTGGTCTACGTCGACTTCGTCTACCAACCGGTCCGGCAGGGTGGGGCGGTGGTGGGTGTGCTGGTGCACGCCAGCGACGTGACCCAACACGTCCGGGCGCGTCGGGGTCTCGAGGCGGTGGCCCGGGAGCTCACCAGCGCCGAGGAGCGGTACCGGACGCTGTTGGAGACCTTGCCGCACGGGGTGATCTACCACGACGCCGAGCATCGCGTGATCGAGGTCAACCCGGCCGCGAAGGAGATCCTCGGGCTGGACCCCGACGCGCTGCTCGGCCGGGACGCCCAGGCGATCGACTGGCAGGCCAGGGACGAGGACGATCAGCGGGTGGGGCCGCAGCACCTTCCGTCCGCGGTGGCCCTGCGCACCGGGCGCATGGTCACCGACGTCGTCGTCTCGGTGCCGCACCGTGTCACCGGCCGGCGGCGGTGGCTGAGGGTGGCGGCGGTGCCGGACTCGCTGGATGACACGGGCCGTCCCCAGCGTGCCTACGTGATGTTCACCGACATCACGGAGGAGCGGCGCGCGGCAGCCTCGCTCGCCGAGCACGACAGTCTTCTGGGCCGGCTCCGTGACGCCAACGTGCTCGGCGTGGTCCTCGGTGGTGAGCACGAGGTCCTCGACGCCAACGCCGCTTTCCTGGACATGCTGGGCTACACCTCCGCGGACCTGGCCCACGGCCGCTTGGACTGGCGCGCCATGACCCCGCCGGAGTGGCTGCAGTACGACGAGGAGGCACTGGCGCAGATGCGCGCGACCGGCTCGTGCCGCCCGTTCACCAAGGAGATGGTGCACGCCGACGGCCACCGCGTGCCGGTGCTGCTGGGCGCCGCCGTGGTCGACCGCGAACCGCTGCGCTGGGTGACGTTCACCGTCGACCTGTCCGAACGGCAGCGCGCCGAGCGTGAGCGCGCTGAGCTCACCGAGCGGGAGCAGACAGCCACTGCCGCCGCCGCGGCCGCGGACGATCAGCTCGGGCTGCTGATGAGCACAGGTGCGCTGCTGTCCGCCACCCGCGACCAGGCCGAGCTGCTGCAGCACACCGCTCGACTGCTCCTGCCCGCGCTCGGCGACTGGGCGATCGTCCTCACCTCCGCGGAGAACGGGGCGTTGGAGGTGGTCGCCGCCGCGCACGGCGACGAGACCCACGGGGTGCTGCTGGACCGTCTGCGCGGGATGAGGGTGGCCGCCGAGTGGCCGGTGGCGGCTCAGCTGGCGTACCGCATCGGACGGCCGCGGCTGGTCGCGGACGTGGCCGCCGAGCTGGCGCTGTGGAGCGGTGGTGCCATGGGCGAGATCCTCGCCGGGCTGGCGCCGCAGGCGATGGCCGCCGCACCGCTGACCTCGGGCGAGAAACGCCTGGGTGTGCTGCTCATCGGGCGCGGCGGCGACCGCCCCGCCTTCGACGAGCGAGCCGTAGCCATCCTCGCCGAGCTGGCCGGGCGGCTCGGTCTGGCCCTGCGCAACGCGGAGCTGTCCGCCTACGAGCACTCCGTCGCCGAGACCCTCCAGCGCGCGGTCCTGCCCGACCGGCTGCCGGAGCTGCCGCACCTGCGCCTGGCCGTGCGCTACCTCCCGGCCACCCAGGGTCTCGACGTCGGCGGCGACTGGTACGACGCCTTCCGCGTCGAGGACAACCTGATCGGCCTCGTCGTGGGGGACGTCGTCGGCCACAACGCCGGCTCCGCCTCCGTCATGGGTCAGCTGCGCAACATCCTCCGGGCCTACGCCCTGCGCAGCCCCGACCCCGCGGCCGTGCTCGCCGACACCAACAGCGCGCTGCGTCGGCTGCTGCCCGACGCGCTGGCGACGGTCTCCTACGGCGTCCTCGACACCGTCACCGGCCGGCTCAGGTACGCCAGTGCAGGACACCCGCCGCCCTTGGTCATCACCGGCCAGGGGCAGTCCCGCTGGCTCGATCAGAGTAGCGGGCTCATGCTCGGCGTCGCGGACGAGGTCGCCGTCCCGGTCGCCAGCCACGCGCTCCGTGCAGGAGACAGTCTGCTGCTCTACACCGACGGGCTCGTCGAGGACCACGAACGTGACCTCGCGGAGGGGATGCGCACCCTCACCGACACCCTCGCCGGCCGGCGCGACCCTGACCCCGACCGGCTCTGTGACATGCTGCTCGAGCGGATGCTCGGCGCGCGCACCCGTTCCGACGACGTCTGCCTGCTCGCCGCCACCCTCACCGAGCATCCCGACTGACCGATCGATCGCCGCCCGGTGGTGGATCGCCTCACGCTCGGCCCTGCGCGCACCGAGCTGCCGTGCGCGGGCGGGCGGTGGCTCACCGGGGGAGGGCAGTCAGCGTGGTGTGCATGCCCTGCAGCCGGTGCCCCGGCTCGCCGCACCACAAGCGGAGCGTCTCGGACTTCACGGCGTGCACCACCAGCCTCGCCTTGTCTCCGGGCTCGAGGACGGGCGTGGACCAGCGGCCCTTGCGCCCCTGGACGACGAGGTCGTGCTGGGTCCCACCGGTGTTGGTGACGACGAGAGTGACCTTCCCGGGATGCACGTACGACGCGGACGTCGGGATCGACCACTCCATCAGCCCGACGCGGACCACGTTGCCGGCCGGCGCGGTCCGGTTCGGCGTCGTGGTCGCGCCGGGGCTGCCGGTCGCGCCCGCGCAGCCGGCCAGGGCGAGCACCAGGGGGAGGGCCGCGACGGCCGTGCGCCTCGGGGCCGCGGGGACGCGGGAGCCGGTCATCGTCCTCGCTCCGGTGGTGTGGAGCCGCCGCCGTTCATGCGGGCGAGCATCTGGTTGTACGCCGTGAGCGCACCCTCGTCCTCGTCCACGTCGGCGCCCTCCGAGAAGGAGCCGGCGCCGCCGACCAGGGCGAGGCGCTCGGCGAGCGTGTGACGACGGACCGCCTCGAGGCGCGCGCCGATGATCATCGTCGACCCTGGGCGGGCGATCATCGCGAGCGTCACCCCGAGGCCCAAAGCCATCATGAGAGCGTCGCCGCCCGCCCACATCAGCCCTCCCCGATCTGCAGGTCACGCAGGGCCGCGGGCGCCCAGCCCGGGTGGCCGGCCTCCATCGCAGGGAACATGTCGTAGCTGGTCTGCATCAAGACGATGCCGACCACGGTGTCGGGCACCATCGCGACCAGCAGCAGGCCCAGCCGCCCGAGGCAGGGCAGTCGCGAGCGCATCGGTTCGTCGCCCACGAGCGGCAGCAGGTAGAGGTAGCCGGCCACCAGGTAGAGCCACTGCTCGGCTCCCCCCAGCCAGCTGTGCGCGACCATGGCATCCATGAACCCGGTCAGGTGGCTGCCCACGATGACACCGGCGTACAGCCCGAACCCGACCAGCGGGTGGGTCAGCACGCGCCCGGGCCGGAGCCGGCGAACGCCTCGACGCCGGCCTCGTGGCCCTCAGCGGTGGCCGCCGCCCGCACCACCGTGAGGGGGGAGCCGAGCACGAGCAGGGCCGGCACCACCATGATCAGCAGCAGGTGCTCGATCATGTGGTCCCAGAACAACGCCATCGCGTAGGTCTCGATGGCCGAGCTGACCGTGAAGAGCAGCACGGCGATGCCGGCGACGAACGAGGCGACGCGCGCCGGAGGCACCGACCGCACGCGATGCCGCCGCGCGGCCCCGACCGACCCGAGGTATCCGGCGAGCACCACGGCGCAGAACAGCAGCCACCACGGCTGGACATGCCAATGCTCGAACGAAGCCCACCGCAGCGGCGGCAGCGCCGAGGGGCGGACCGCCCCGCCGTGGGGCGCGCTCTTGGCATCCCCGAGAGCCGAGGCGTAGCCGGTCGCCACCAGCCCCGCCGCGAGCACGAGCGCGGCGAGTGCAACGGGATGGGTCGCCACCCGCCGGGCGCGCGCAGCCCGGCGGTGGCCGGCCACCGCCAGCACCACCAGCAGTCCTTCGGCGCACAGTGCCACCACCCCGAGCGGTTCGGTCCAGTTGCCCACGTCGTCGGCGATCTGAGGAAGCGCCACCGACCGCGTGACCACGTAGGCAGCCATGGCCAGTGCCGGCACCGCCGCCGAGAGCCGCCACACCCAGCGAGTGTCGTGCAGCACGACAGCAACGGCCACGACGACCGCGGCGGCCTCGAGCGCGACGAACGACCAGCCGATGTAGGGGGCCTCGGAGAGGTGCACAGCGGTCACGGGGACGTGGGACACGGCGACCGTCAGGGCTGCCGCGGCGGCGGGCCATCGCCACGGGGACCGCTGCGCGGCCGTCCTGGGGCCGGGCGTCGTCATGGCCGGATCATCCCACGGGCATGTCGCCGGCGGCGGCCGGTGGGGCCGGGGCCGGGGTGCCCGGTGACCTGCGTTCGAGGGCGCGGAACCAGCGCAGGAAAAGCACCACCGCGAGGATGCCCATCGGCACCTCGGCGACCCCGCCGGCGACCGCACCGCCGAGAGCCTGATCCCAGCGCAGGTTCGACCAGGCCGGCTTCACCGCAGCCAGGTACCCACCCGGGATCGGCTGCCGGGCGAAGGCCACGGTCACGGCAAAGAAGGCATGCGCCGCGCCCACCGGCACGATCGCGGCCAGGCGTGCCAGTGCCGGCGCCCGGTGTGGCCCCGGGTCGGGCCCGATCAGCGTCCAGGTGAACAGGTAGCCGGAGGCGAGGAAGTGCACCTGCATGCCCAGCCGGCCCCACGGGTGGAACATCAGCATCGAGAACAACGGCGTGAAGTACAGCCCGAAGAGGCTGAACACGAACAGCCCCACCGCGAACGGCATCGAGCTCACCACCGCCAGGAACCGGCTGCGCAGGAAACGCAGCAGCAGCGACCGCGCGCTCCACGGCCCTCTGCCGGCGGGCAGCGCGCGCAACGCCAGCGTCATCGGCGCGGCCAGCACGAGCGGGATGGGTGCGTACATGTTGAGCATCATGTGCTGGGCCATGTGCGCGCTGAGCAGGACCATCGCATAGCGGCCGAACCCGGTGCCCCGCACCAGGAGGATGGCGAACAGGCCGAGCATCCACAGGGCCGTGCGTGACCGCGGCCACTGGTCCCCCCGGCGCCGCAGCCGTGCGACCCCCGCCAGGTAGAGGGCCGCCGCGACGGCACAGACGGCGAGCCACACGTATCCCGGCGGCGCCGAGAGCAACACGTCTCGAAGCGTCGGCGGCGGCAGACCGGCACCCATCCCAGACCCCTTCCTGTCTTCTCGCGTGCGGCGAGTACCCAGCCGACGGCTGCGCATCCGCCGGTGGTCCAGGTGCGCCGGTGTGGTGCTGTCGGGGTGGAGGCGCACCTCCACGGCCCCGGGCTTCGTCGGCGTGCCGGCCGCTACGCTTGCATTCGGCAAACTCATCCCGACAGGAAGCGCCTCGCCCGTGTTCGCAGCACTCGGCCGGGTTGTCACCCGTCATCCGTGGTACGTCGTCGCGGCGTGGGTCGTCCTCGCGGCCGCCGTGATCGCGGGCGCCCCCAAGCTCGTCTCGACGACCAACGAGGCGCAGTTCCTCCCGGGCCACTACGAGTCGATCAAGGCGATGCAGCTGCAGGCGCAGGCCTTTCCCGACAGCAACCGCACCGGCGCGATCATCGTCTTCGACCGTCGCGACGGCGCCGCCCTGACCCACGCGACGCCGCAGCGGCCCGCAGGTGTGCAGAAGCTCGGTCCGACGCTGCACAAGCCGTTCGTCGGCGTCCAGGCCCAGCCGCCCGCGCAGAACCGCCTCGTCGAGATCGCGGGCGTCGGCCTGGCACAAGGGCGCCAACGGCTACGACCAGGCCGCCATGGACGCGGTCAAGGCGCTGCGCACCGAACTGCACCGGTTCACGGCGGGGAACGACCTGCGGGCGGCCGTCACCGGGGCCGCGGCGCAGAGCCTGGACTCGCAGCAGGCCACCAGCAGTGCCGAGGCGATCGTCGGGATCGCCACGATCGGACTGATCCTCGTGCTGCTCCTGCTGATCTTCCGCAGCCCGCTGATCGCGGTGATGCCGATCATCATCATCGGGATCGTCTCCCAGGTCGCCATCGGTCTGATCGCGATCGCCAACCGTGCCTTCGACCTGCAGGCAGACAGCTCGATCCAGGTGATCCTGATCGTCGTGCTCTACGGCATCGGCACTGACTACATCCTGTTCTTCCTGTTCCGCTACCGCGAACGGTTGCGGGAGGGCGAGGACGAGCCGCGGCGCGTCGCGCACGCGCGTCGAGCGCGCCGGCGAGGCGATCGCTTCCGCGGGCGGCGCCGTGATCGTGGCGTTCCTGGCCTTGATCCTGTCCTCGCTGAGCATCTTCCGGTCGATCGGGCCGGCCCTGGCGATCGCCGTCGCGGTGACGGTGCTCGCCGCGCTGACGCCTGGTCCCGGCGGTGGTGGCGCTGCTCGGCACGCGCATCTTCTGGCCGTCCCACGCGTGGCGGCCGGCTCCTCGCTCGGCCCGCTTCGGCGCCGTCGGCGACTCGCTGGGCGCGCGCCCGGGCCGCTACGCGCTCGCCGCCGGCGGCTGTGCTGGCGGCGCTCGCGGTCTTCACCGCCGGCTTCTCCCCGACCTTCGACCTGTCGAACACCGGCGTCCCGAAGACAGCCGAGTCCTCGGTGGCCCTGCGACCGGCTCCAGGAGAGCCTCCCCTCCGGCGTCACCGACCCGACCGTCGTACTCCTGCACTCGACGGACGGCAGCGCCCTCACCAGGAGCGAGCTCACCGGCTTCGCCCGGAGCTCTCGCAGGCCACCGGGGTGGCGCAGGTGACCCCGCCGGTGCCCTCCCGGGACGGGCAGACCGCGCTGCTGAACCTCTACCTGGCCCACGAGCCGGCCTCGGATGCGGCGATCAACGACGTACGCGGGCCGATTCGCAGCACCGCGCACCGCGGCGGCGCCCGCCGGTGCGGAGGCGTTGGTCGGGGGCACCACGTCGGTGTACGTCGACCTGCAGCACGCCATGAGCCGCGACTACTCGATCGTCTTCCCGGTCGCGGCCGTCGTGATCATGGTGATCCTGGCGCTGCTCCTGCGCAGCCTCGTGGCCCCGTGGTACCTGATGGCCTCGGTGGGCCTCGGCTTCGGAGCCACGCTGGGGGCCACCGTGCTGATCTTCCAGGGTGTGCTCGGGCGCGACGGGCTCGTCTTCATGCTGCCGATCTACATCTACCTGTTCGTGGTCGCGCTGGGCACCGACTACAACATCTTGATGATCGCCCGGCTGCGGGAGGAGGCACGCGAGGGCCGCGACCCCCGCTCGGCGGCCGCCCAGGCCGTCCGCCACGCCGGTCCCACCGTCGCTGCGGCCGGGCTGATCCTGGGCGGCACGTTCGCGTCCCTGCTGCTCGGCGGCAACTCCCTGCTGGAGTCGATGGGGTTCGCGATCTCCTTCGGCATCCTCGTGGCCGCCTTCGTGATGGCGATGTTCTTCACCCCGGCGCTGACGGCCCTGATCGGCCACGCCGCCTGGTGGCCGGGCCACGGCGACGAGTCCCGCGAGCCCGAGGAGCCCGAGCCGGTCTCCGCGGGCTGACCGCGGCCGCTCCGTGCGAGGCCCGCGCGGCGGGACTTTGTGCCCTGCCCGGGTGCGGTACGTGCGCCTTTGACTGGGAACGCACACCCACACCCAGGAGGAACCATGAAGGCACTCGTCTACCACGGCCCCGGTGCGAAGGCGTGGGAGGAGGTCCCCGACCCGACGCTCGTGCGTCCCACGGACGCCGTGGTGCGGATCGACACCACCACCATCTGCGGCACCGACCTGCACATCCTCAAGGGCGACGTGCCTGCGGTCGCCGAGGGCCGCATCCTCGGTCACGAGGGCGTGGGCACGATCGTGGAGATCGGTTCGGCCGTGTCCACGTTCGAGGTCGGCGACCGGGTGATCGTGTCGTGCATCAGCGCCTGCGGCGCCTGCTCCTACTGCCACCAAGGGTTGTACGCCCACTGCCTGGCCGACGAGGGGCAGAGCGGGATCGGCTGGATCTTCGGGCATCTCATCGACGGGACCCAGGCGGAGCTGGTGCGGGTGCCGTTCGCCGACAACTCGCTGTACAAGGTCCCCGAGGGGGTGACCGACGAGGCGGCGGTGATGCTGTCGGACATCCTGCCGACCGGCTTCGAGATCGGCGTGCGGTACGGCCGGGTGAAGCCCGGTGACACCGTCGCGGTGGTCGGCGCCGGCCCGGTCGGACTCTCCGCGATGATGACGTCCGGGCTGTACGGCGCGGCGCGGGTCATCGCGCTCGACCTCGACGCCGGGCGGCTGCAGAAGGCCCGCGAGTTCGGAGCGACGGACACCGTGAACAGCGGCGACCCCGACTGGGCCGAGCAGGTCCGGGCCATGACGGACGGGCAGGGGGTCGACGTGGCGATCGAGGCGGTCGGCATCCCCGACACGTTCACCGCGTGCACGAAGATCGTGCGTCCGGGTGGCTCGGTGGCCAACGTCGGCGTCCACGGCGCCCCGGCGGAGCTCGCGCTCCAGGACCTCTGGATCATGGACGTCTCCATCACCACGGGCCTGGTCAGCACCTCGAGCACCCCGATGCTGCTCAAGCTCGTCGCCCAGCACAAGCTCGCGGCGGAGAGCTTCGCGACGCACCGGTTCACCATGGAGGAGATGCTGACCGCCTACGACACCTTCGGCCGGGCCGCCGAGACCAAGGCGCTCAAGGTGGTCATCAAGCGCTGAGGGTCGAACACACGTTCGATCATCGGGCATGATGGGACCATGGCGGGCGGGATGAACAGGCGCGGCGCATGGGGGGCCATGGCCCAGCGGGTCCATCAAGGACGCGAGGCCGGCGCCGGCGGCCCCCAGGCAGCGGCCCGGGAGGCCGTGCCGACGGTGAAGCACTGCTGGGTCGACGACGTGCACGGCCGGTTGCCGGGGCTGCTCCTGGAGTGGTCGCGCACGGAGTCCGGCTACCGCGGACGCGTCGTCCGGCCGGTGCTGGACGCGGAGCTCGGGTGGATCGTGGTCGAGGAGTGGCTCCCCGCCCACCTCCTGGCTCCCGCGTAGCCGCCCGGAAGCGGCTACGTGTGCGGGTCGTTTCGACCCGCGGGCCGTCGGGTACCGCCGGTGCACCGTGGCCGGCGTTTCTGGCCGGCCGGAGGGCCACCGACGTGACCACCTGAAGGCGTTCGGACGCCGCAGACCTCGGGGCCGCGGTGCAGCAGACAGCGACGGCCGGGCGCTCGCGGGTGCCCCGGCTTCCGGAGACCAGGGGAGGGACGGGCACATCGTGGTCCACACCAGCGGAACGACCACGCAGAGCGCTCAACGCGGGGGTGAGGCGGGGGACGGCAACCGGCGCTGGTGGACGCTCGGCGCTCTCGGTCTCGCGCAGCTGATGGTGGTGCTCGACGCCACCATCGTCAACATCGCGCTCCCGAGCGCACAGCAGGCGCTCGGGTTCTCCGACGCCGGCCGCCAGTGGGTCATCACCGCCTACTCCATCGCCTTCGGTGGACTGCTCCTCTTCGGCGGGCGCCTCACCGACCTGGTGGGACGCCGGCGCACCCTCCTGATCGGCCTGGTCGGCTTCGCCGCGGCGTCCGCGGTCGGCGGCGCCGCCACCTCACTGGGCATGCTGGTCGGCGCCCGCGCCGTGCAGGGCGCGTTCGGCGCGCTGCTCGCCCCGTCGGCGCTGTCGCTGCTGACCATCACCTTCACCGACCCCGAGGAACGAGGCCGGGCCTTCGGGATCTTCGGCAGCATCGCCGGGGGCGGCGCCGCGCTCGGCCTGCTGCTGGGCGGCGTCCTGACCGAGTACCTCAACTGGTCGTGGTGCCTGTACGTCAACGTGGGCATCGCCTTCATCGCGGGGGCAGGCGCGCTGCTGTTCATCCCGAACGTGCCGCCCACCGGCAAGGCGCGCCTCGACGTGCCGGGCGTGGTGACCGTCGTGCTCGGGCTGGCGGGCCTGGTCTACGCCTTCGGCAGGGCCGAGACCCACGGCTGGGCCTCACCGGTGACCATCGCCACCATCGCCGCCTGCATCCTGCTGCTCGCCGCCTTCGTGGTCCTGCAGCGCCGCGGCGCGCATCCGCTGCTGCCGCTGCACATCGTGCTCGACCGGTGGCGGGGCGGCGCCTACCAGGCCATCGCGCTCACCGGGGTGGGGATGTTCGCGGTGTTCTTGTTCCTCACCTACTACATGCAGCAGACGCTCGGCTTCTCGCCGTTCATGACCGGTGTGTCCTTCCTGCCGATGGTCGGCGGGATCGTGGTCTCCTCCACCGGGGTGGTGCCGCTCGTGCTGCCGCGCCGGGGACCGCGGTCGCTCGTGGTGACCGGGCAGGCGCTCAGTGCGGCCGGCCTCGTGGTGCTCTGGACGCTCGGGGTGCACAGCAGCTACCTCACGCACGTGCTCCCGGGACTGGTGGTGACGGGGCTGGGCATGGGCCTGATCTTCTCCACCTGCTTCAACACCGCGACCGCGGGCGCAGCCGAGGACGACGCGGGTGTCGCCTCGGCACTGGTCAACACGGGGCAGCAGGTGGGTGGTGCGCTGGGCACCGCGCTCCTCAACACCATTGCCACGAGTGTCGCTGCGTCGTACCTCGCCAGCCACGCGCGCGGCCCGCGGACCGCTGCGCAGGCCGCCGTGGCCGGGGAGACCCGCGCGTTCCTCATCTCGGCCGGCATCTTCGCGGTCGCCGCGGTGATCAGCGCGGTGGTCCTGCCCGGGGGCGTGGCACCCCAGGCGGCGCAGGAGCGCGCCTAGCGTCGCCCGTCCCGAATGCCGACGGCCGTCTCGGGTAGAGGCACCGCGGGGGTGGCGCGCCGGCTCGGCCGCCGAGAGCTCGAGGAGCGGGACGGTGAATGCAACCTCTGTGGTACCGCGACGCGGTCATCTACCAGCTCGACGTCGCGCTGTTCCGGGACGCGAACGGCGACGGCTGCGGTGACCTCCGCGGCGTCACCGACCGCCTGGAGCACATCCGCGGCCTCGGGGCCAACTGCATCTGGCTGCTGCCGTTCTACCCCTCGCCGCAGCGCGACGGCGGGTACGACGTCACCGACCACCTGTCGGTCGACCCGCAGCTCGGCGACGTCGCGGACTTCGCGATCCTGCTCGAGAAGGCCGATGACCTCGGGCTCCGGGTGCTGCTCGACCTGGTTGCCCAGCACACGTCCCTCGACCACCGGTGGTTCCAGGAAGCACGCCGAGACCGGAGATCGCCGTACCGCGGCTACTACGTGTGGGCCGACGAGCCGCACGAGACGGGCGTCGAGCCGATGTTCCCGCCGCGGCAGCAGTCCGTGTGGAGCTGGGACGAGGAAGCCCAGCAGTTCTACCGGCACACCTTCTACAGCCACGAGCCGGACCTGGAGCTGGGCAACCCGGCGGTGCGCCAGGAGATGTTCCGGACGATGGCCTTCTGGCTGCGCCTGGGCGTGAGCGGCTTCCGCGTCGACGCCGCTCCGTACATGGTCGAGCGCGCGCGCCGCGCCGACCCGCGTCACGACGGGTTCTGGCTGCTCGAGGACATGCGGGAGTTCGTCACCCTCCGGCGACCCGACGCGGTGCTGCTCGGCGAGGTCGATGTCCCGGTCGAGGGCTACGCCGACTACTACGGGGACGGCGACCGGTTCACGATGCTGCTCGACTTCTGGCTGGACAACCATCTCTTCCTGGCGCTCAACCGGGCCGACGCCGAACCGGTCAGAAGGGCGCTCGTGCAGGAGCCGGACCCCGGCACGCGGGGCCAGCGCGCCACGTTCCTGCGCAACCACGACGAGCTCGACCTGGAGCGGCTCACCGACGCCGAGCGCAGCGAGGTGCTCGACGGCTTCGCCCCTCAGCCCTCCATGCGTGCCTTCGACCGCGGCATCCGCCGCCGCCTCGCGCCGATGCTGGGCGGCGACGAGCGGCGCCTCGCGATGGCGGTGGCCCTGCTGATGAGCCTGCCCGGCTCGCCGGTGCTTCTCTACGGCGACGAGATCGGGATGGGCGAGGACCTCTCGCGGCCCGAGCGACAGTCGGTGCGCGCTCCGATGCAGTGGTCACGCGAGCGGAACGCGGGCTTCTCGGTGGCCGACCCCGACCGGCTGGTCGCGCCCGTGATCCGCGACGGCCCGTTCGGCTACGAGACCACCAACGTGTACGCGCAGACCCTGGGACGGGACTCGCTGCTGAGCAAGGTCGGTCACCTGGTCCGGACCCGGACCGGGTGCCCGGAGATCGGCCGCGGACGCGCGGAGGTCCTCGATGTGGGCTGCGACTCGGTGCTCGCGCTGAGCCACCGGCTCGACGGACGCGAGCTGCTGACGATGGTGAACCTCGCCGACACGCCCGCCGAGGTCGCGGCCCGTGGCCGGAAGCCGGCGGAGTTCGTCGACATCCTCGCCGACGACGAGTACGACGGCGCCGGGCAGGCGGAGCAGCGCCTCAGGCTCAACGGGTACGGCTACCGCTGGTTGCGTCGCCGCGACGAGCTGTTCCGGTAGGCGGCGTACGCCGTGTCGTGTCGACACGACGCGGCTGCGACAATACCGGTCATGGCCACGGTCACCGAGACGGCGGGGGCACGACCCATCGTGTCCGCGTCGGGGCTGACCGTCACCTTCGGGCCCCGCAACGCCCTGGACGGGGTGGACCTGACCGTGCACCGCGGGGAGCTGGTCGGACTGGCCGGTGAGAACGGAGCCGGAAAGTCGACGCTGCTGCGCTGCATCGCCGGAGACCTGACACCCACCAGAGGGCGCGTGCAGGTCGCCGGAGCAGGACCGCGCGGGGGCGCCCGGGCCGCACGCGCGAGCGTCGGCGTGGTCTGGCAGGAGCCGCAGCTGGCCGACAACCTCGATGTCGCCGCCAACCTGCTGCTCGGTCGGGAGCGCCGCGGTGTGCTCCGGTCGGAGTCGCGGTCGCACCTGGCCGCGCGGCGCATCCTTGCCGAGCTGGGCATTCCGCTCCGTCGTACGACGGAGCAGGTGAGCAGGCTCACCAGCGGCCAGCGGCAGCTGCTCGCCCTCGCGCGGGCCGTGGCCACGTCCCCGGAGGTCCTGCTGCTCGACGAGCCGACGGCGGTCCTCGGCGTGCACGACGCGGCCCTCGTGGAGAAGCTCATCGCCCGGCTGCACGGGCGCGGCACCACGATCCTCATGGTCTCGCACGACGTGGAGCAGCTGATCCGTCTCACCGACCGCATCCTGGTGCTCCGGCACGGGCGGCTGGTCGCGGACGTGGAGGCTGCGCGCACCCACCGTGACGACGTCGTGGCGCTGTTGTCCGGCCAGGAGCCGGAGGCCTCCGCCCACCAGCAGCTGAGCCGGCTGCACGCGCTCACCGACCGGCTGGCCACTGCCGACCCGTCCTCCAGCCTGTCGGTGATCGTCAACGGCTTGGGCGCTGCCCTGGGCGGCCAGCGGCTGTGCCTGCACGTCGTGGAGGGTGGTTCGCGACTCCGTCTCGCCGGTGCGCTCGACCTGCCGCGCGGGCTGGGCGAGGCATGGCAGGAGCTGCCGTTCGGACCCGCGGGCGGGCCCATGGGCGTAGCCGCGGCGAGCGGAACGCCCCAGGTCCACGCGGACGTCCGGACCGGCGCCGGGTGGCAGCCGTTCGCCGTGCACGCCTTCTCCAGTGGCGTGGCCGGCTCGTGGTCGGTGCCCTTCTCCGGCTCCGAGGGGCTGGCCGGGGTGGTGACCGTGCTCCGCGACCGGACCGGCCGGCCGAGCAGCGACGAGCTGGACCTGGTGATGCTCTACGGCGGGTACGCCGCCGGCGCTCTGCAACGCGAGAAGCTGCTTCGCGAGCTGACCTCGCGCAACCTGGTCCTGGAGACCATCCGCGAGGTGCTGGAGACGCTGGCCGGGCCGATCCCGGTGCCGCACGCACTGGAGACCGCGCTCCAGGCGCTTCGCAACGGGCTGCACGCCGAGGCCGTCGCCCTGTTCACGCCCGGGCCGGAGGGCGGCACGGTCTGTCGCGCGCGGGTCGACGCCGCCGACGACGGCGAGACGCCGCTCCCCGAGGCGGTGGCCCGGCACCGGCGGCGCACCGAGGCCACCGCGCGGGTGGAGGAGCTCGACACCGAGGACTGGCCGCTGGCGGTGAGCTTCCGGACCGCCGACGGCCTCGTCACCCTCGTCGCGCGCCCGGGCGTCCACGGCGCCGGCCGGGAGGCCAGGGCGCTGCTGGAGGACGCCGCCAGCTCGGTGCGCCTGGCGCTTGCCCGCGAGCGCGCGCAGATCGCCTTGCAGGAGGCCGCGGCACTGCGCCGGTCCCAGCAGCTCCAGCGTGAGTTCCTGGCCCGGCTGTCCCACGAGCTGCGGACCCCGCTCACCGCGATCAGCGGCTACGCGGAGTCGCTGCTGCAGGAGGGCGTGGTCTGGGACCAGGAGTCGCACGACCGGTTCCTGGCCCGCATCGGCGCGGAGTCCACGCGGCTGCGCCGGCTGGTGGAGGACCTGCTCGACTACTCCGCGATCGAGGCCGGCGTGCTGCGGCTGCAACGGGACTGGTGCGACCTGGGGCTGCTGCTGGACGCGGCCCGGGCCTGCCTGGACCCGGCGGCACGTGTCGCGGTGGTCGTGCGGGTGCGCGAGGACGTCCCGGTGGTGTGGGCCGACCACGACCGGCTCGAGCAGGTCTTCCTCAACCTCCTGGACAACGCGGTCCGGCACAACCCACCGGGCACCCAGGTCCGCGTCGAGTGCCGCAGCGTCGGCGACGACACGGTGGGGGTGGAGATCTGTGACGACGGCACCGGGCTCCCCGCGTCGGTCCTCGCCGCCCCCTTCGAGCCGCGGCGGGACAAGCGTGGCCCGACCGCGGGGGCGGGGCTCGGGCTGTCGATCGCGCACGCGGTGGTCACCGGGCACGGCGGGAAGATCTCGGTGGAGCAGGCGCACCCGGGCACCCGGTTCGTGATTGCGCTGCCGGTGGGCGCGGAGGAGCCGGGCGACGGCCCGGGACCCGGGGACGCGACGTCGACGCCGGAGGTGACGGCGGGTGGCTGAGCACCTCGGGCGCACGTGCGTGCTCCTCGTCGAGGACGACCCCAACATCGTCGACCTGGTGCGCTCGAACCTGCAGGTGCGCGGGTTCGACACGGTGGTGTCCACCGACGGGCGCCGGGCGATGCAGCTGCTCGAGACCGAGCAGCCCGACATCGTGCTGCTCGACCTGATGCTCCCCGAGGCGGACGGCATGGAGCTGTGCCGGACCATGCGGGAGCGGTCCGGGGTCGGCATCATCGTGGTCTCCGCACGCGGCGGCGAGCACGACAAGGTGACCGCCCTCAACATGGGGGCCGACGACTACCTCACCAAGCCGTTCGGCGTGGAGGAGCTGATGGCGCGCATCACCGCCACCTTGCGTCGCACCCGTCCGGCGCCCGAGTTGCCGGAGCCCGCCTCGCTGCTCACGGTGGGGGACCTGCGGGTGGACCTGGCCGCCCAGCAGGTGTTCCGCGCCGGTCAGCGCGTTCACCTGACCCCGACCGAGTTCGCGCTGCTACGAGAGCTGGCGCTGAACCCGGGCAAGGTGCTCACCCACGCCCAGCTGCTCCGCCGGGTGTGGGGGCCCGGCTACGAGACCGAGACCGAGTACGTCCGCGTCTACGTCCGCCGCCTGCGTGCCAAGCTCGAGACCGAGGGCGGCCCGGCGCTGATCCTCACCCAGCCGCGCGCCGGCTACCGCCTGGCCGTGGATTGACCGCCCGTCGGCGTTCACGAATTGTTCACGTCGGAGCGCAAACGTTCACGGGGCATTCACGCGATCGTCACTAACGTGCGCGGTGTCGTCCACGTCACCCGCGGCGTGCGACCCGGCCGTGTCGGCCGGACCAGATCAACCCAAGGATGGTGTGAAGGTGCGCGTCTTCCGGAAGCTCTCGCTCGTCTCGGTGATGGCCGCGACGACCCTGACCGTGGCCGCCTGTGGCGGCGGATCCTCCGGCAACGGCTCGGCCTCGGGAGGTGCCTCCGGCGGCGCCTCCGGTGGCAGCGGCTCGTCCGGCAACACGCCGAGCCTGTCGGCAAGCTCCTTCACCAACGACTTCTCGGCGATGAAGAAGCTCTCCTCGCTCGCCTCCTCCGGAAAGGGCAAGGTCGCGGTGATCCTGCCCGACACCACGTCGTCGGCGCGCTACACCGAGTTCGACGCGCCGTACCTCAAGAAGGCCTTCCAGCAGGCCGGCCTGAAGTCGTCGGACTACGTGATCCAGAACGCCCAGGGCAGTGACAACACCCAGCTGACCGACGCGCAGAGCGACATCAGCGCCGGCGCGTCGGTGCTGGTGGTCGACCCGCTCGACTCCGGTGTGGGGGCGAGCATCGAGAAGTACGCCCAGTCCCACGGGGTCGCGGTGATCGACTACGACCGCCTGACCCTCAATGGAAGCCGGCAGTACTACGTCAGCTTCGACAACGTGGAGGTCGGCAAGAAGATCGGCCAGGGCATGGTGTCCTGCATCAACGACTGGGGCGTGAAGAACCCCGACCTCATCGTGATGAAGGGCGACCCGACGGACAACAACGCGACCCTGTTCGCGCAGGGGTACAACGGCGTGCTGGCGCCGAAGTTCAAGAACGGTTGGACCTTGTCGGCGACGCCCGCCGGCACGTGGGACCCGCCGACCGCGGAGACGGAGTTCCAGCAGGCCTACACCGCCCACAAGAACGTCAACGCGGTGCTGGTGCCCAACGACGAGAACGCCGCCCCGATCATCAACTACCTGAAGACCCTGCACACGCCCCCGAAGTCGTTCCCGGTGACCGGGCAGGACGCCACGCTGGCGGGCCTGCAGAACATCCTGGCCGGCTACCAGTGCGGTACGGCGTACAAGCCGATCTACCTCGAGGCCCAGGCCGCGGCCGCACTGGCGATCTACGTGCGCGCCGGTCAGACCCCGCCGGCCTCGCTGGTCAACGGCACCACGAAGGACTCCAAGTCCAACACCGACGTGAAGTCCGTGCTGCTGACCCCGCAGTGGGTCACCGCGCAGAACATGAAGGACACGGTGGTTGCCGACAACTTCGTGCCGACCTCGAAGTTGTGCTCGGGCAAGTACGCCTCCGACTGCCAGAAGTACGGCATCCAGTGAGTGAGAACGGTGCCGGTGGCGCCCCGCTGCTCCAGCTGCGGGGCGTCACCAAGAACTTCGGTGCGGTGCAGGCGCTCAAGGGCGTCGACCTCGAAGTCCCGGCCGGACAGGTCACCGCGCTGGTGGGCGACAACGGTGCCGGCAAGTCCACGCTGATCAAGTGCATCTCCGGCATCTACGGGATCGACGGCGGCGAGATGCGGTGGAAGGGGGAGCAGGTCCACCTCGGCTCCCCGCGGGACGCCTCGCACCTCGGCATCGCGACCGTGTACCAGGACCTCGCGCTGTGCGACAACCTCGACATCGTCCAGAACATGTTCCTGGGCCGGGAGCCGCTGTCCCACCGGTTCCTCGACGAGCGGCGGATGGAGGAAGCAGCCGGGCGCACCCTGTCGGAGCTGTCGGTGACCACCGTGAACTCGGTGCGACAGGTCGTCGGGTCCCTGTCCGGTGGCCAGCGGCAGGCCGTGGCCGTCGCCCGGGCCGTGATGGAGGACGCCGAGCTGGTCATCATGGACGAGCCGACGGCTGCCCTCGGCGTCTCCCAGACGGCGATGGTGCTGGACCTGGTCAAGACCCTGCGCGACCGCGGCATCGCCGTGCTGATCATCTCCCACAACCTCAACGACGTGTTCGCCGTGGCGGACCGGATCGCCGCCTTGCACCTGGGGCGGCTCGCGCGCAACGCGGCCACCGCGGAGGTCGACACTCAGAGCGTCGTGCAGCTGATCACCACGGGGACCACCTCGCAGACCGCGCCACAGGAGGGCTGAGCGATGACGTCACCCCATGACACCGCCGTCGAGGGACCGCGGCCGGGGGAGCCACCGGAAGACACCGGGGACGTAGCCCTGGTCACGTCGGACTCCGCGGCCGCGGCCGACTCGATGGGCGAGTACTTCCGGATCTGGGGCAAGCGGGTGCGCAACGGGGAGAGCGGCGTGCTGCCCGTGCTGCTCGGCCTGGTCATCATCGTGGTGATCTTCCAGACCCAGCAGTCGGTCTTCCTCTCCGCGGGGAACCTCACGAACCTGCTGGTGCAGGCGGCCAGCTTCGTGCTGCTGGGCATGGCCGAGGTCTACGTCCTGCTGCTCGGCGAGATCGACCTCTCCGTCGGCTTCGTCGCGGGCATCGGGGGCGCGGTCACCGTGATCCTGTCCTCGACGCCGCGCGACTACCCCTGGTGGGTGGCGGTGCTGGCAGGTCTGGTCGTCACCGCGTTCATCGGCGCGGTGCAGGGCCTCCTGATCACGCGGCTGCGACTGCCGTCGTTCGTGGTGACGCTCGCCGGCCTGCTCGGCTGGTCGGGCGTGCTCATCCTGATGATCGACAAGGCCTCGGGGGGGAGCGGCGGCACGATCCCGATCACCAACGACGTGATCAACGGCATCGTGAACAGCAACATGCCGCCGTGGCTGGGCTGGGTGCTGCTGGCGCTGTCCGTGGCCGCGTTCGCGGGTCTGGTCCTGGGGCGCGACCTCAGCCGCCGGCGCGCCGGGCTGGACACGCCACCGCGCGGTCTCGCGGTGGCCAAGATCGTCCTGTTCACCATCGCGGGCGTGGTCCTGGTGCTCATCTGCAACGCGGACCGGGGACGGTTGGTCCCGCTCCGGGGAGTGCCCTGGGTGATCCCGGTCGTGCTGGTCATCCTGCTGGGCTGGTCGGTGCTGCTGACCCGGACCCGCTTCGGTCGTTACATCTACGCCATCGGTGGCAACGCGGAGGCAGCGCGCCGGGCCGGCGTCAACCTCTACCGGATCCGGCTCGCCGCCTTCTCGCTGTGCAGCCTCACCGCGGGCATGGGTGGCATCGTCTACGCCTCCCGACTCGGCTCCATCTCCAACAACATCGACGGCGGCCAGCTGGTGCTCTACGCCGTGGCCGCGGCGGTCATCGGCGGGACGAGCCTGTTCGGCGGGCGCGGCAAGATGCTGCACGCCCTGCTCGGCGGCATGGTGATCGCGACGATCAACAACGGCATGGGCCTGATCGGCCTGGACGCGGCGACGCAGTACATCGTCACCGCCCTGGTGCTGCTGGCCGCGGTGGTCGTCGACGCGGTGGCCCGCCGCGGCCAAGGCGCCGCCTGAGGTCATCCGCGACGCGTCCTGGCGCCGGAGCACCGGCTCCGGCGCCACGGACGCGGTCAGGACTCGGTGCTCAGGATGACCCAGATGGCGTGGATGACGCCCGGGATGAACCCGAGGACCGTCAGGATCACGTTGAGCCAGAACTGGCCGCTCAGGCCGACCTTCAGGCCCACGCCCAGCGGCGGGAAGATGATCGCGAGGATGATCAGCAGCACGTTCATCCCGCTCGGTGCCCGCGTCCGGTGCGGACCAAACGCGGTGCGCAGGACCGGTGCCCACCCTCGGGCCGCGCAGGGATGAGAGAGCACGACCCGGGGTAGAGGCGCGGGGTCACATTCCCGACCGATGTCAGGAGGCAGCAGTGTTGCCCCCTCTCGTCTTCTGTGCGGGTTCGCATGACGCGCCCCTCCCGCTCCGGGGTCTCCGGTAGCAAGCCCTTCCTTCCCCTTGCCCTCCTCGCGGCCGTCCTGCTGCTCGTCGCCACGGCGTGCAGCTCACCGGCGGCAGGCAACCCCGCCGCGGCCGGCCGCGGCAGCAGGACCCTCTATCTCGGGGCCATCCCCGACCAGGACCAGGACCACCTCCAGCAGATCTACGGCACCCTGGCCGCCTACCTCAGCGACCGGCTCGGCGTGCCGGTGAAGTACCGTCCCGTCACCGACTACACCGCCGCGGTCGCCCAGTTCCGCACCGGTGACCTCGACCTCGTGTGGTTCGGCGGACTCACGGGTGTCCAGGCCCGCCTGCAGACGCCCGGCGCGCGCGTGCTCGTCCAGCGCGACATCGACGGCTCCTTCCACAGCTTGTTCGTGGTCAACCGCAGCACGGGCGTCGCTCCCTTCCACCACGCCTCGGGGCTGACCGCGCTGAAGGGCCTGCGGTTCACCTACGGGAGCAACTCCTCCACGTCGGGTTACCTGATGCCGGCCTACTACCTGATGCGAGCCGGGGTCGACCCCGACCACGGCTTCTACCACTGGGTGCTCGGGGCCACCGCCACGAAGAAGTTCGGCCCCCGGTTCGCCGACAAGGTCAAGCAGGCCTTCCTGGGGATCTCGAGCAAGGATCCGAGGGGCCGGCGGCTGCTGCACCTGTTCGGCTGCCACGCGTTCGTGCCCACGAGCGCGGACAACCACCGGAGGATCGAGGCGGTCGGCCGGCGCCTCGGCCTCCTCCAGCCGACGTCGTGAACGCCGTCGCCCTCCACGGGGTGACGGTGCGCTTCGGCGAGGTCACGGCGCTGCACGAGCTGAGTCTCGAGGTGCAGGAGGGGCAGCGTGTGGCACTGGCCGGCCCCTCGGGGGCCGGCAAGTCCACGCTGCTCGGCGTGGTCGCCGGAACCGTCCCGGCGACCACCGGCGACGTGCAGGTGCTGGGCATCCGGCCGAGCCGGCTGCGCGGCGCGGCGTTGCGCCGGCAGCGTGCCCGCGTCGGCATGGTGCACCAACAGCTGCACCTGGTGGGCTCCCTTCGGGTGGTGCACAACGTCAACGCCGGTCGGCTCGGTCGCTGGTCCGCCGCGCGTGCCCTGTGGTCACTCCTGCGGGTGCAGCAGGAGAGCACCGCGCGCACGGCGCTGGCCCGGTAGGGCTCGCCGCCCGGCTGCACGACCGCACCGACACCCTGTCCGGAGGCCAGCAGCGGGTCGCCTTGGCCCGGATGCTGGTGCAGGACCCGGAGCTCGTGCTCGGTGACGAACCGGTCGCCGCCCTGGACCCGGCACGCGCCGCGGAGGCGCTCGCCCTGCTGACCGCGCTGGTGCGGGGACGCGGCAGGACGCTGGTGGTCAGCCTGCACGACCTCGACCTGGCCCTGCAGCACTGCGACCGCGTCGTGGCGCTGCGGGAGGGCCGGGTGGTGCTCGACGTGCCGGCGGACTCGCTCACGGCGGCCGATGCCCGGGACGTCTCCGGCAAGCGAACACCCCGGTGAGCCGGATCCCACGGGTCCCGGCGTGGACGACGACGCCCCGGCGGCTGGGAACGGCCGCGCCGTGGTCCTCGCCTTCGTGGCCGCACTCCTCGCCGCCGGCGTGGGTCGCCAGCCGCTGTGGAACGCCGGAGGGTGGCCGACCGCGCAGCGCCTTCTCACCGGCGCGCTCCACCCGGACCTCGGCCGCCCGTTCCTGGGACAGGCCGGGATCGCGGTGGCGACCACGCTGGCCTTCGCGGTGCTCGGTGCAGCTCTGTCCGTGCTGCTCGGGCTGGCCGGGTGCCTCACGGTCTCCCGCACGCTCTGGCGGCACGCCGCCGGCTGGTCCGTCGTACGCGGCCTGCTGGCGCTGCCGCGCGGCCTGCATGAGGCGGTCTGGGGTTTGGTGCTCGTGAACGTGCTGGGTGCCGACCCGTGGGTCGGCGTGCTCGCGATCGGGATCCCCTACGGCGCGGTGACGGCCAAGGTCTATGCCGACCTGCTCGACGAGGCACCGCACGGGGCGTACGCCGCGCTGCGCGCCACCGGCGTGCGGCCCTCCGTGGCCGCGGGGTACACGCTCCTGCCGGTGGTACGACGGGACCTGGTGGGCTACGCGTTCTACCGGCTGGACTGCTCGGTCCGCTCGGCGGTGATCCTCGGCATCGTCGGTGCCGGCGGGCTCGGTCTCCTGCTCGACCAGTCGTTCCAGGCCCTGGACGGGCCGCGGATCTGGACGTCGGTCTACGCGCTGGCGCTGCTCTGCGGGGTGGCTGACGTGGTCGGCCGGCGGGTCCGCGGTCGACCGGGCGGGGCCGGCACCGTCCTGCTGGGCCTGACGCTCGTGGGGGCCTGCTGGTGGTGGCTGGGGCTGCGCCCGCAGACCCTCCGGGCACCGCGGGCCGGCCGGCAGCTGAGCTACCTCGTGAGCCGTGCCTGGCCGCCGCGCCACGACGTGGCACTGCTCGAGACGCTGGCGCGGGTCCTGCTCCTGCTCGCGCGCGCCGTTCCGGCGCCGGTGTGGGCGCTGTTGTTCCTGTTCGTGGTGCTCCCCGGAATCCTCCCCGGCGCGCTCGCGCTGGCCGCCTACAACCTCGGCGTCCTGGGCCGGTTGATGGGAGAGACCGTCGAGAACCTCGACCGCCGCCCGGCCGACGCGTTGCGCGCCCAGGGTGCTCCCTCCGCGTCGGTGTTTGCCTACGCGGTCCTCCCGCGTGCCGTGCCCTCCTTCCTGGCCTACGGGATCTACCGCTTCGAGGTGGCGGCGCGCGAGACCGTGGTGGTGGGGCTGGTGGGTGCCGGTGGGCTCTGCGTGCTGCTGGCGCGACAGCTGGCCGGGTTCGACTGGCGGGGCGCCTGCGCCACCGTGCTGGCCCTCGTCGTGCTGACGTTCCTGGCCGACCTGGTCGGCACGGCCCTGCGGCGGGCGCTGCGCCCGGGCGCCGGGCGGGCAGCGGCTCGGTCCCGCGTCGCTGCCCGGACCTGGCGGTCCCTGGACCCGGAGGCTACGACTCCCGCTCCGGCCGGGCGGTGAAGCCTCGCCAGGTCCCTGTCGCGGACCGGCACGGGCCACCGCGCAGCACGTGCATGCGGTGGCGGGCCGGGTCGAGCACCACGGTCGCGAGTGTCTCCCAGCCCTCGCCGAGCCTCGCCGAGGCAGGGGAGTGGCAGCAGAGCGGGGCACCGTCGGTGTCCTCGTGCGCGCGCAGTGCCGAGACCAGCGCCTCGACCGACGGGGTCGGGTCGAGCGCAGTGACGCGCGCGCGGAGCAGCGCCAGCCGATCCAGCGTGTCGGGCTCCGGTGCGACCCGCACGTCGCCCGGTGCCAGGGCCGGGTCGAGGAAGTGGTTGGTGTGCACGAGCCAGCGCCCGGTGGCCGGGGTCGCGGCGACCCCGGCCGGGGAGGCTTCGAGACAGACGCTGCGCTCGGTGTCCACGACGGTGAAGCAGCTCGACGCCTGCAGCGGCGCCTCGCGCACGATCCGCTCGGCGTGGCCGACGTCGGTGGCGGTGTCGAGCAACCGGCGCGCCACCGCGTGCACGGGGACGCCCTCGACGCTGCTGTCCGACGCGTGGCCGAGGATGTTGAACTGCAGGCCGACGCCGGCCGCGTTGATGCCGATCTTGCCGAGCACCCCGTGCTCGGTGAGCGTCACGAACGGCAGCGAGCCCCCGGTGTGCTGCACCACGTGCCAACCCGCGGCCAGCTCCCGGTGCCAGTCCCACGTCTGGGCGCTGAGGGTCGGGGCGCTGCTGGCGGCGATCGTCGAGCACTCCCCGCGCCGGCGGACCCCGCCCGCGGCGAGGATCTCGGTGCGCGCGTTGAGGGCGTGCAGCCGCCAGCGGTCGGCGCCGGCCGCGGCCGCGAGGGCGTCGACCTCGGCCGCCAGGTCGGGTGCCCAGGCGCCGAGCGCCCGCCGCGCGGCCTCGGCGAGGGAGCGCACGCGCAGCTCGTCGAGGCCGGAGGCCGCGAACAGGGCGCCGTAGGTGCGCAGGGTCGCCCCGAGCTGCCGCTGTCCGGCGCGCGCCAGCTGAGCTCCCCGCTCAGCGGCTTGGTGCGCGTCCACGGTCACCACGTCGACGTCGGTCATGGTCCCTCCGGTCGTCCATGATGCCCGGCGTCGGTCTCATCTCACGCACCCGGGCCCCGGCGCGTCGAGTGACCCGCCGGGGCCCGGGTGGGGCTGCGAGGGAGCGGTGCGGTCAGCGACCGCCGAACAGCTTGGCGAAGAAGCCGCCGCTCGAAGGCTCGTCGGCGTGGCCCTTGCAGCGCTGCGACGACGGCACGCCGGCCATCACCTGGTTGACGTGCTGGCCGCAGCCGGCCCACGTCGTCTTGCCGCACTTCTTGCAGTTGACTGCTCTGCACATGGCTGTCTCTCCTTGGGTGGGTGGAACGGGAGTTGTCAGGCGCGCGGGGCGCGACCGCGCACCACCGGCCGGCCGGCCGCGGTCCAGGCGCTGGTGCCGCCGGCAACCGAGTATGCCTCGAAGCCCGCGTGACGCAGGAAGTCGGTCATCGCCCCGCTGCGGTTTCCGCTCGCGCAGATGACGTACACGGGCGCGCTGCGGTCCAGCTCGCCGACACGGCTCGGGAGCTGGCCCATCGGGACGAGCTCGGCACCCGGCACGTGCCCGGCGACGTACTCCTGCGGCTCACGGACGTCGACGATGGTGGCGCCGGTCCGCACCGCCTCGGCGAGCTGGTCGACATGGATCTCGGGGGTGAGCACCGGGATCACAGGGTTCCTCCTTGTGGTGTCGGGATGCGAGGTGGCTAATACCGGGAGGGGTATAGCGGTCGGGCTTCACGATAACACCCCCAGGGGTATGAAGAAAATGAGGTGTCCGCCACGCCGCGCGGGCCCGGGGCCCGGGCCGGCCCTGGTACCGTCCTCCAAAGATCATTGGAGGAACGGATGAAGCACGCGGAGCAACGTGCCGACCCCTACGACGGCCTCGCCGTGGTCGGCAAGGCCTTCGCCAGCCCTCGGCGCCTGGAGCTCATGGAGCTGATGGCCCAGGGGGAGCGCACGGTCGAGTCCCTCGCGCGGGAGACCCGGATGGGTGTCAGCACGACCTCCGCGCACCTGCAGATCCTGAAGCTGTCGCGCCTGGTGCGCACCCGTCGGGAGGGCACGCGGGTCTTCTACCGGCTGGCGGGTGACGACGTGCTGCGCCTCTACGCCGCCATGCGTGACGTCGCCCGGACCTACTCCGCCGACGTCGACGCCGCGCTGGCCTCCTACCTCGGTGAGGCGGGCCTCGACGACGTGGCCCAGGTCTCGCGCGAGGAGCTGGTCGACCGCCTGTCGGACCACGACCTGGTGCTGATCGACGTTCGGCCACCCGAGGAGTACGCCGCGGGCCACATCCCGCACGCCCGCTCGGTGCCGTTGGACGAGCTCGCCTCGCGGACGGAGGTCGAGCACCTCGGCGACGTGGTGGCCTACTGCCGCGGCGCCTGGTGCGTCCTGGCCCACGACGCCGTACGCCTCCTCGCCGCTCGCGGCACCAAGGCGCGCCGGATGGAGGGCGGCATGCTCGAGTGGCGCACCGCCGGCTACCCGGTGGAGGTGGGGGCGTGAACCTCGACCCGGTCCTTCCCGCCGTCCGCCGGCGCTCGCCGCTGCTCACGCCTCGCGGGGTGCTGGTCGCCGCCGTCTCCGCGGTGCTGTTCGCGCTGGTGGTCGCGGTCCCCACGGACCTGATCGACACGCCGCTGTTCTCGCGGCAGATCCCGCCCACCTGGTGGGCCTGGCCGTCCCTGATCGCCTCCTCCGTCCTCGGCGGCGCGCTGGTCGCGACGTACGTCGGGCCGCGGGCCGCGGGTGCCGACCCCGCCACCGAACGCCGCGGGATCGTCGCCGGGGTGCTGACCTACCTGGCCGTGGGCTGCCCGGTGTGCAACAAGCTCGCGCTGGTCGCGCTCGGCAGCGCCGGGGCGGTCACCTGGTTCGCGCCGTTCCAGCCGGTGCTGCAGGTGGTCGCGCTCGGGCTGCTCGTGTGGGCGCTGGCGCGCCGCGTGCGCAGGTACGACGGCTGCGCGGTTGCCCCGGCGTCCGTCCACGGTTCCGAGGAGGTCCGATGAGCAACGGCCGACGGTCCACTGCCGTGCCGTGGGTGGTCGCCCTCGCTGCCGCCCTCATCGCCGTGGTCGCCTTCGTCGCGCCACGGCTGTCCGGCGGGGGCGAGCAGCGCCCGGCCGCGGCGCCCGTGGAGGTGCACTCCTCCTCCCAGGCCCCGGACCAGTACGCCGCCCTTGCCGCACTGGCCCGTCGCCAGGGCGGCGACCCGACCGCCCGCGGCTCCGTCGACGCGCCGGTGGTGATGGTCGCCTACTCCGACTTCCAGTGCCCGTTCTGCGGGAAGTTCGCGCGCGACACCGAGCCCGCGCTGGTGCGCAAGTACGTCGAGCCGGGGATCCTGCGCATCGAGTGGCGCGACTTCCCCTACCTCGGCACGGAGTCGAAGCTGGCTGCCCATGCGGCCCGCGCCGCAGCGCTCCAGAACCGGTTCTGGGACTACCACGACGCGCTGTACGCCCACCAGTTCCCGCCCAACAGTGGCCATCTCACCACCGGATACCTGACTCGGCTGGCCTCCCGGGTGGGGCTGGACGTGCCGCGGTTCCGCAAGGACATGGCCGGCAGGCTCGTCGACAAGCTCGTGCGGCGGGACTTCGACGAGGGCCTCACGGCAGGGGTCACCGGGACCCCGCTGTTCCTCGTCAACGGGCGGCCGGTGATCGGCGCGCAGCCGCTGGCCGAGTTCGAGCGCGTGATCGACCAGGCGGCGAAGCACGCCGACGGGAAGGTGGACGCCGGCTGATGGCGGGCCTCGGCCTGCCGGTGGCCTTCGTCGCCGGACTGCTGGCGCTGCTCTCGCCGTGCAGCGCCCTGCTGCTGCCGTCCTTCTTCGCCTACGCGTTCGCGCGGCCGACGCTGCTGCTGCGTCGCACGGTGATGTTCTACCTCGGCCTGCTGCTGACGCTGCTGCCGCTGGGGGCCGGGGTCGGACTGGCCTCCCGGCTCTTCTACGGCCACCGCGGCCTGCTGATCGCGGTCGCCGGGTGGACCCTCGTCGGCCTGGGCGTCTTCCAGGCCCTGGGGCGCGGGTTCGCGCTGCCATTCGCCGACCGGCTGCGCGAGCTGTCCGCGCGACGGCGCGGCAGCGGGGCGGTGTCGCTGGTGCTGCTCGGCGCGGTCTACGGCCTGGCCGGGTTCTGCTCCGGCCCCGTGCTCGGCGGCATCCTCACCCTGGCCGCGACCACCTCCGTCGCCGGGGGAGCCGTGCTGCTGGCCGTCTACGCGCTCGGGATGGCCGCGCCGCTGTTCGTCCTCGCGTTCCTGTGGGACCGAGCGGGCCTGGCGCGGCGGAGCTGGGTGCGCGGTCGCGCGCTGCGTCTCGGGCCTGTTCGCACGCACACCACCTCGCTCGTCTCCGGGGGGCTGTTCGTCGTGATCGGCGTGCTCTTCCTGCGCTACCAGGGCACCGCGGGCGTCGTGGGCCTGTTCGGTCTCGGCGACACCTCCGGCCTCGAGGTCTCCGCCCAGCAGGCGCTCACGGACTGGATCGGTGCGCTGCCGGGCTGGGCGATCCCGGCGGCCGTGGCGCTGGTGGCCGCCGGGGTCGCGCTCAGCCGATCGCGCGGATGAGCGCGTACATCACCACGACCCCCAGGACCGTCATCAGCACGGTGCGGGCAGAGGGATGGTTCGCGTGCGCCTCGGGCAGCACGTCGCTGGCGCCGACGTAGAGCAGGAAGCCGGCGAAGACGCCCAGGTAGACCAGCAGCACCTCGCGCGGCACGTGGAAGAGGAGGGTCAGCGCGGCGCCCGCCAGGGGAGTCAAGGCGTCGAGCGCGAGGAACTTCAGCGCGGTGCGCCGGGAGTTGCGATGGGTGAGCAGCAGGCTGACGGTGTTGAGGCCGTCGGCGAAGTCGTGGCCGATGATCGCGAGCGCCACCGCCAGGCCGACGGCGTGGTCGACCTGGAAGCCGAGCCCGATCGCGATGCCGTCGGTGAGGCTGTGCCCGGCGAGCGCGAGCGCCGAGGCCTTGCCGACGGAGGGGTGCGTGTGCGCGCCGTACTCGCCCTCGTGGGCGTTGTGGACCAGCAGCGCCTTCTCGACGACGTGGAAGGCCAGGAACCCGGCCGCGAGCGCGATCATCGGCACCTGGAAGCCGATGTGGGTCTCGCGGGAGAGCACGTCGATCTCCGGCAGCACGTCGAACGCCACCACGCCGAGGATGACACCGGCGCTGAAGCCGAGGATGAGGTGCAGACGGTCCCGGTGGCGCAACGCGAAGACGCCACCGGCCGACGTGGAGAGGAACGTTCCGAGCGCGAGAACGAGGGCCATGCCGGGTCAACGAGATGAGAACCGTTCTCATTCCCTGGCTGCGGGTCGGGCGCTTAACCGCCCGAAGGGGACTTCTGACCCTCATGTCCGCGGCCGACCGCGGCTACTCTCGCGGCCATGGAAGCGCTGCCCGTCGAGACGCCCCTGCTCCGCCGGATCCGGGAGTCGGTGATCGGCGACGACCAGGTGATGGTGGGTCCGTTCGGGCCGCGGCGGGTCACCTACGCCGACTACACCGCCTCCGGGCGGGCGCTGACGTTCCTCGAGGACTTCGTCCGCGACGAGGTGCTCCCGCGCTACGCCAACACCCACACCGAGTCCAGCGGGACCGGCCTGCAGACCACGAGGCTGCGCGAGGACGCCCGCCGGATCATCCGCGACGCCGTCGGCGGGGACGACGACACCGTGGTGATCTTCGCCGGCTCCGGCTCCACCGGTGCCATCGACAAGCTGATCGGCATCCTGGGCATGCGCATCCCGTCCGCCCTCGAGGACGAGCACCACCTCGGCGCGGCGATCGCGCCCGAGCGCCGGCCGGTCATCTTCCTCGGCCCCTACGAGCACCACTCCAACGAGCTGCCGTGGCGCGAGTCCGTCGCCGACGTGGTGGCCATCCCCGCCGACAGCGACGGGCACATCGACCTCGACGTGCTCGAGCAGCAGCTGCGCAGGTTCGCCGACCGCCCGCTGAAGATCGGCAGCTTCTCCGCGGCCAGCAACGTGACCGGCATCCTGACCGACACCGCCGGGATCTCCATGCTGCTGCACCGCCACGGCGCGCTGTCCTTCTGGGACTTCGCGGCCGCCGGCCCCTACGTGGACATCGAGATGTACGGCCCGGCCGAGGATCCCCTGTGCTACAAGGACGCGGTCTTCCTCAGCCCGCACAAGTTCATCGGCGGCCCCAGCACCCCCGGGGTGCTCGTCGTACGCCGGGAGCTGCTGACCAACCGGGTGCCCGACGTGCCCGGTGGCGGCACCGTCGCCTACGTGAACTCCGCCGAGCACTGCTACCTCGACGACCCGGCGCAACGCGAGGAGGGCGGCACCCCGGCGATCGTGGAGTCGATCCGCGCCGGCCTGGTGTTCCAGCTCAAGGAGGCCGTGGGCCTCGACGTGATCCGTGCGCACGAGGAGAGCTACCTGCGCAGGGCGGTGGCCCGATGGCTGCAGGAACCGACCATCGAGATCCTCGGCAACCTCGACGCGGAACGGTTGTCGATCCTCTCCTTCGTGGTCCGGGCGCCCAGCGGGAGGTACCTGCACCACAACTTCGTGGTGGCGCTGCTCAACGACCTGTTCGGCATCCAGTCCCGCGGTGGCTGCTCGTGTGCCGGCCCCTACGGCCACCAGCTGCTCGGCATCGACCTGGAGCGCTCGCACGAGTTCGAGCGCGAGATCACCCACGGGTGCGAGGGCATCAAGCCCGGGTGGGTCCGGGTGAACTTCAACTACTTCCTGTCCGAGCCGGTGTTCGACTACGTCGTCGAGGCGGTTGCTCTCGTGGCGAAGGACGGCTGGCGGATGCTGGGGGAGTACCGCTTCGACGTGGAGCGCGGGATCTGGACCCACCGCGCCGGTCGGGTGGAGCCGCCGCTGCGGCTCACGCAGGTCACGTACGACGAGCAGGGCCGGATGCGCTACCCGCGCCACGACGACACCGCCCCCGAGTCCGCGCTGCGGGGCTACCTGGAGGCGGGGGCGGCCGTCCTGCGCGCGGCCACGCCGCCGGACGAGGAGGGCGCGGCCGGCCTGGTGTCGGACGACTTCGAGCACCTGCGGTGGTTCGACCTGCCGCGGGAGAGCCTCGGTGCCGGGCCGGGGCGCGAGGTCAGGACCACGCCCGCAGGGTGACGGTGAAGGTGCTGCCCGAGTGCCCGTCCGACTCCGCCGAGACCGTGCCACCCTGGGCCTCCGCCAGGCTGCGTACCACGGCCAGGCCGAGGCCGGAGCCGGAGTGCCCGGCCCGCGCCGCACCGCGCCAGAACCGCTCGAACACGTGCGGCAGGTCTGAAGGCGCGATCCCGGGGCCGGTGTCGGCGACGACCAGTCGCGGGCCGTCCGCGTGCACCCGGACGGTGACCCGGTCGCCGGGACCGCAGTGCCGCGCGCAGTTCTGCAGCAGGTTGCCGGCCACCTGGTGCAGCCGCTCGGCGTCGCCGCCGACCCACACCGGCTCGTCGGGGAGCTCGGTGACCAGGTCGAGCCCGGCCGCGCGGAGCTGGGGGGCGCGGGCGTCGGTCTCCTTGCGCGCCACCTCGACCAGGTCCACCCGGTCGCGCCGTACCGTGGCCGCGGGGGCCTCCGCGACGAAGAGCGCGTCGAGGTCCTGCACCAGGCGACCCACGCGCAGTGCTTGGTCGTGCAGCCTGGCCAGGGCCTCCGCGTCGGCGGGTGCGTACCCGTCGCGCAGCTCCTCGAGGCCGGCCTGCAGCGCAGCGAGGGGGGTGCGCAGCTCGTGGGCGACGTCGGCGGCCATCTGGCGACGGGCGCTCTCCGCGGCCCGCACCGCGTGCACCGCCTCGTCGAACGCGTCGGCGAGCTCCGCCAGCTCGCCGACCCCGCGCACCGGCACGAAGGCGTTGCGGTCTCCGTCGGCGAACGACCGGGCGGCGCTGGTCAGCGCGGTCACCGGCCGGGTGAGGGAGCGGCTGACGAACCATGCCGATGCCAGGGCCAGCAGCACCGCGGCGGTGGCAGCCGCCAGGATCCAGGTCCACGCGACCGGTTGTCCGGACGTGGCGCTGGGCCGGAAGTGCAGCACCGCCTCCCCGACGGTGCGACCGGCCAGGGTCACGGCGGCGGCGACCTCGGTGCCGGACCCGCGCATCATCCCCGCTCCGCTCATCGGACCGGGTCCCGCCATGCCCGTCCGGGGCCACACCAGCCGGCCGGCACGGTCGCGCACCCGCAGGACCGCGCCGGCGCCGTCGGCCAGCGTAGCCGCCCGCCCGAGGTCGGCTCCGGCCCAGCCGCCGGCGTCGGCGTAGGCCGCCGAGGCCGCGCGGGCCACCTGCGAGGCGGCCTCGTGCCGCTGCTGGCTGCTCTGGGAGGTCAGGCCGCGGTGGGAGCCGACCAGGCCGGCGGCGGTCACCAGCACCACGGCGAGGAGAGCCACGAGCGCGAACGCGACGGCGAAGCGGCGGCCGAGCGGCCCCAGGTGCTGGGCGCGGAGCCGGTCACCGGTCATGGGACATCCCGAGCCGGTAGCCGACTCCGGTCACCGTCTCGACGACCGTGGCCCCGTCGGGACCGAGCTTGCGTCGCAGGTTCTTCACGTGCGAGTCGATGCTGCGCTCGTAGCCGGCGAACTCGTACCCGTGGACACGGTTCACCAGCTCGTAGCGGGAGAAGGGGCGTCCGGGGACGGAGGCCAGCGCGGTGAGCACGCCCCACTCGGTGGGGGTGAGCTCCAGGAGCCGGCCGTCCAGCGTGGCCTCGCGCCGGGTCAGGTCCAGACGGAGCCGGCCGCCGGCGAAGGACTGCACCCGGCCGTCGGTGGCCGCGGTGACGGTACGCGCCAGCACGGCGGCGACCCGGAGCACCACCTCCCGAGGGCTGAACGGCTTGGTCACGTAGTCGTCGGCGCCCAGGCTCAGGCCCTCGATACGCTCGTCGACGCCGCTGCGCGCGGTGAGCACCACCACGGGCGTACGGCGGCCCTCGGCGCCGGCAGCCCGCAGCACCTCCCGGCCGTCCACGTCGGGCAGCCCCAGGTCCAGCAGGACCAGGTCGGCGCTGTCGGACTCGAGCAGCCGCAGCGCCTCGGCTCCCGACGCGGTGGTCAGCACGCCATGGCCGGCGCGTTCCAGGTAGCGGCGCAGCAGCTCGCGAATCTCGCGGTCGTCCTCCACGACGAGCACCGTGGTCATGGGTCCATCCTCCGTCGGCCGGGGCTGGGTGGCGGGCGAACGCGCCGTGATCTCCACGGCATCTCCACATCGTCGGCACGCTTCCTCCTCACCGGCGGCACAGCCTGGGGTCATCGAGGAGGTGACCCGCCCGGGGTCACCATGAGGAGGTCGAGACAGATGCGAACCGCGACGAAGATCGCAGCGGCCGTGGCCGTTGGTGTGGTCGGCACCGGCGTGGTGGCGGTGCCGGCGGTGCTCGCCGCCGGCGACAGTTCGGCTCCGGGGACCAGCAGCGTGCAGCCCGGCCCCGGAAACGGGCCCGGTTGGGGCATGCGTGGCGGACCGGGCACGGGTGGCGGGTTCGGCAGGGGCGGCGGGTTCGGCATGGGCGGCGGTGTGCAGGGCGGTGCCGGTGCCGGCGGACGCTACGGTGCCGCGGCACCCGACGACTGCCCGATGGTCGACGCGGACGCCCAGGGCTCGCTCACCGACGCGCAGAAGCGCACCCTGCAGGGGAACGCCGAGGAGGAGAAGCTCGCCCACGACGTCTACGTGCAGCTTGCGAAGAGCTCGGGCGACCTGCGGTTCACGCGGATCGCGACGGCCGAGACCCGGCACCTGGCGGCCGTGCGCGAGCTCCTCGACCGCTACGACGTCGCCGATCCGACCAAGGGACTGACCGAGGGCGAGTTCAAGACCCAGGCGGTCGCCGACGACTACCAGCGGCTGGTCCACGAGGGATCGGCATCCCTTGCCGACGCGCTGCGCGTGGGCGGGCAGATCGAGCGTGCGGACATCGCGGCGCTGGAGAAGGCGCAGAAGGGGCTGGACGCGCCGGACGTCGCGACGATGTACGCGCACCTGCAGCGGGCCTCGCAGATGCATCTGCGGGCGTTCTCCGCGGGAGTGTCCTGACCGACCGGCGCGCAGCAGGGCCCCGGGCTGCCGGGGCCCTGCTGCCGCTTCGGTCTCAGGCCTCGTCCGCGCTCGCGAGGTCGATGTTGATCGCCGGTGCCGTCGTGATCGAGTTGTGCACGGTGCAGTGCCGGGCCACGGCCAGCAGGCCGTCGCGACGGGCGTCCGGCAGGTCCTGCGCCAGCCTGATCCGCATGTCGACCTCCGAGACCCGGGCGGGCTTGGTGCCCAGCCGGTAGGACGTCTCGACCACCAGGCCCGTGGTGTCGAGCTTGTGCCGGCGCAGGTAGCGGCGGGCGTAGAAGGCCACGCAGGAGGCAAGGCCGGCCACGAACAGCTCGGTGGGTGTCGGCCCGGTGTCCTCGCCCCCCATGTCCGCCGGCTGGTCGATGGTGACGACGTGGTCGCGGATGCGGATGTCGAAGCGGTCCTCGCCACGGTGGTCGACGCGCATCACGAACGCCTCCGCGTCGCTCGCCGCGGGCTCCGCCGACGTCATCGCCGCCGGTGCCGGGCGGCGTAGCCAGCGCAGGTGCTCGACGTCGCCGAGCAGCTCCAGCCGGCGCCACAGGACGCTCGTGGGCACCGCCTGGCTGGCGTGTGCGAGTGCGGCCATGCGCTGACGCTCGCGGTCCACGCCGAGCTCCACGTCGATGTCGGCGGCCTCGTGCCCGACGAACCCCGCCTCGAACTCCTCGTTGAGCCGCTCGGCCACCGCCACCGGCAGCGTCCAGCCGAGCACCGGCAGGTCCATCGACTCGGCCACGGTGAGCGCCGCCGCGGTGGCCGCGGCATGGTCGCGGTGCCCGGTCACCCCGGAGGAGTCGAACACCACCAGCCCGCGCGCGTCGGAGCTGTGCACGGCAGCGGCGACCTCCGCGGCGAGCCGCGCAGGGTCCACCGTGTCCAGGCCGCCGTCGGGGAAGGCGGCCAGCGACGCCCGCCGCAGCCCCAGTGTCTCCGCAGCGCTGTTGAGCTCGACCGCGCGCAGTGCATGCAGGTCCCCCGGAACGCCGTGCAGGGTCGATGCCTCGCCGTGGGTCAGGCAGAGCACCGAGACCTCGGTGCCGGTGCGGGCGAAGGCGTCGAGCACCGCGCCGAGTCCGAACGACTCGTCGTCCGGATGGGCGACCACGGCGAGGGCCGAGGGCCAGGCGGGCAGCGTGGTGGAGCGGGCGGGGGCATCGGCAAGGCCGGTAGTCATGGCAGGCACCTCCGGGCGCGTCGTTGCGCCGAGAACGTCGGCTCGCCCGGTGCGAGCCGCCTACGACCACCGTAACCCAGATACCCCATCCCGTATTTCGGTCTCGAGGGGGACCAAGGTCCCGACTTGGGCTTACGAGGCCGACAGCTGTGCCGGGCAGCCGGCCGCCTTCCCGACCTCCCGCAGGCCCGCGAGGTCACCGGCCGCGTACCTCGGCGGGGTGGCCGAGGTCAGCTCGGGGGCCATCACCTGGCCCCGGTCGCTGACATGGTCGAGGCCGACGGCGTGACCGAGCTCGTGGAGGAGCAGCGCCTCGAGGGTGATACCGCGCTGGTGGGTCGAGTGCGACCACCGCGCGGTCTGCGGCTGGTCGATGACGACGAAGCCCTGCGTGATCACCGGAGCGGCCGAGGTCAGCCCGGTGTGGTAGAGCGTGCCACCGTAACCGGCCGTCCACCCGGCGAGCGGGAAGTCGGTCTGGTCCGGGTCCACGAACGCGACGACCAGGTCGGCCGGTTGCGTGCCGAGGTTGCTGCTGCTCGGGACGTCCGCCGTGTGGCCGCGGTAGCGGAACCGCAGGCCGGAGGCCTGCGCGAGCCGGTGCACCGCCACCCTGGTGAGGTGCACGACGCTGCGGCGCTGGCCGCGGGGCACCGCCCGGGTGTTGATCCGGACGGTGATCGGTGCCGCGCACGGGTCCCAGCGCACCACGTAGGTGCCGCCGTCGGTCCCGTCGGCCTCGTGCACGGCGAAGTGGGTGGCCGCGCGAGACTCGGCCTGGGCGCCCGTGGCCGCGCCGACCACCAGGGCCAGCGCCGCGGCGAGGACCGCGACCACGCGGCGCAGGGTCCGGGCGGATCGGGCAAAAGGTGTGAAGGCGGTCACACCGGGTACATCGGCGGGTCCCGCTCCGGACTGAAGGTCTTTGCCTCAGGACGCGGCCACGCACCGGCTCAGGGGCGCAGCGCGGCCATCCACTCCTCGACCGCCGCGACCTCGCGTGGCAGTGCCTCGGACAGGTTCCGCCAGCCGTCGGCGGTGACCAGGATGTCGTCCTCGATCCGGATCCCGATGCCGCGCAGCTCCTCGGGCACCAGCAGGTCGTCGACCTGGAAGTAGAGCCCGGGCTCCACGGTGAGGACCATGCCCTCGGCCAACGTGCCGAGCTTGTAGGCGTCGGGCGACGCGCTCGCGCAGTCGTGGACGTCCATGCCCAGCATGTGGCTCGTCGAGTGCAGGGTCCAGCGGGAGTAGACCTTGCTCTCCGGGGACAGCGCCTCCTCCGCCGAGACCGGCAGCAGGCCGAGGTCGGCGAGCCCGTGCGCGAGCACCCGCATCGCCGCCTCGTGCGGGTCGAGGAACCGGGCGCCGGGGCGTACGGCGTCGATGCCGGCCCGCTGCGCCTCGAGGACCAGGGTGTAGAGGTCGCGCTGCAGCGGCGTGAACGTGCCGTCGACGGGCAGCGTGCGGGTCACGTCCGCGGTGTAGAGGTTGCGGCCCTCCACGCCCATGTCCAGAAGCAGCAGCTCGCCGGGCCTGACCGGACCCGAGTTCTCCGTCCAGTGCAGCGTGGTGGCGTGGCTGCCGCTGCCCACGATGGAGTCGTAGCCGAGGTCGTTGCCCATCGCGCGGGCCCGCCGGAAGAACGTGCCCTCGATCCACCGCTCGCCGTACTGGAGGACCTCGTCCCACTCCCGCACGCTGTCGGTGAAGCCGAGCGTGGTGATGTCGCAGGCCTCCTGCAGCTGCTCCACCTCCCAGGAATCCTTGACCAGCCGCAGCTCGGCGAGCACCCGCGCGAGGTCCCGGTCGCGTGTCTCGTCCCCGGTCACCGCGCGGTCCACGGTCGGGTCGACCCCGCGCAGCACCCGGGTCTTGTCCGTCGTGCCCAGCGCGCGCGGCAGCTCGTCGAGGTGGCGCACCTCCAGTCCCAGGGAGGCCGAGATCTCCGACAGTGACGGGCGGCGACCGGCCCACAGCTCGCCGTACTGGCGGTCGCGGAAGAACTCGTCGGTCTGCCGGGACGAGCGGGGCCGGGCGTAGAGCACCGACTCGCCGTCGTCGACGACCAGGACCGCGTCGCTGGTCTGGTTGCCGGACAGGTAGGTGTGGGCGGTGTCGGCGCGGAACCGGTAGTCGGTGTCGTTGGCCCGGACCTTGAAGTTCCCCGCAGGCACGACCAGGCGCTCACCGGGGAAGATCTCCGCGAGCCGCGCGCGTCGCTCGGCCGCCCGGTCGGCGACGGGGTGCCGCGGCAGGTCCAGGTCCCGGTCGCCCCATCCCTGGCGCATGAACCTCGCGTACGCCTCGGGCACGTCCTGGTCGTGGCTCCCGGTGCGGGCGTCCGCGGGCTCGCTGGGGACGGGCTGCTGGCCCTCGGTCCGGTGCTCGGTGTGCTCGCTCACGGAGGTCACTGTACGTCGGCCGGCGGCGCCGGGGGACCGGGTCGCGGCCTGGGTCGTGGTGGTCGCCGCAGCCACTAGGCTACGAGCGTGAGCGGCGCGTTCGGGCAAGGCGGCAGGGCCGTCTACCAGGTCCCGCCGGAGCTGTTTCAGCGACGCCGCCGCAAGGGCAGCACGGTGTTCACGGTGCTGATGGCGGTGGCGATGCTCCTCGGCGCCTGCCTGATGGCGTTGGTGCTGCTGGCCTCGAACGCGCCGGTGGCGCTCGCGGTCGGGGTGGTGCTCGCCGCCGTACCGGTGGGCCCGGTGATCGCCGCCTTCTTGTGGCTCGACCGCTACGAACCCGAGCCCCTGCGGCTGGTCCTCCTGGCGCTGGGCTGGGGTGCTCTGGTCGCGACCGCGGGCGCGCTGCTCCTGCAGACCGTGGACCAGGTCGCGCTCGGCACGCCGTCCTCCTTGGCCTCGGCGACGGTGGCACCGGTGACCGAGGAGGGAGCCAAGGGGCTGTTCATCCTGCTGCTGCTGTGGACGCGCCGGCACGAGATCGACGGCATCCTCGACGGCATCGTCTACGCCGGGCTGGTCGGCGTCGGGTTCGCGTTCACCGAGAACATCCTCTACCTGGCCGGCGCCTACATGGGCGGTCCCGGCAGCGGCCCGGGCGGCCTGGAGTCGGCCACCGGCCTGTTCGTCGTACGCGGCATCTTCAGCCCGTTCGCGCACCCCCTGTTCACCTCGTTCACCGGCATCGGGGTGGGCGTGGCGGTGGTGACCAGGAGCCGCACCTGGCGGTTTCTTGCCCCGTTGCTCGGGTACGTCGCCGCGGTGCTCGCGCATGCGGCCTGGAACGCCTCGGCGTTCGTCGACGGCGGTCGGCTGTTCGTGGTGACCTACCTGGTCGCGATGGTTCCGGCGTTCCTGATGGTGGCAGGTTTCGCGCTGTGGGCGCGCTACCGGGAGGGGCGGCTGCTGACCCGCAGCCTCACCGACTGCGCGCGGCGCGGGTTCCTGGCGCCGCAGGAGGTGCCGTGGCTGGTGCGCCTGCCGGCACGGCGTGCCGCCCGTCGCTACGCCCGGACCGCGGGCGGACCGCTGGCCGAGCGGGTGATGCGCGAGTACCAGCAGCAGGCGACGGAGCTGGCCTTCCTCCACGACCGCTACCTGCGCGGCACCGCTCCGGGGGACTTCGTGGAGCGGGGGTCCGCGATGGTGCAACGGCTGCGTGCTCTGAGAGCCTATGTCCTGTTCCCCCAGCCCTACGGCAGCCAACCGCTGCCACTCGGACCGCATCTGGAAGGTGGATGGTGAGCGACCCACAGGTCTCGCCCGGGTCGTCGGCGACGTCGCCGACCGGGATGGTCGCCGCCCTGGTACGGCTGCGTGCGGCCCTGGCCGAGTCGCGGCTGCCGCTCGACGTGCCCAGCGCTGCGGCGAACCGGGCACTGCGCGACCAGATGGTCGACCAGCTCGAGGACTACGTCCTGCCCCGCCTGATCCAGATCGACGCGCCCCTGCTGACCGTGGTCGGCGGCTCCACCGGTGCGGGCAAGTCCACGCTCGTGAACTCGCTGGTGGGCAGCCGGGTGACCGAGCCCGGGGTGCTGCGCCCGACCACGAGGTCCCCGGTCCTGGTGCACAACCCGGCCGACGTCGACTGGTTCGACAAGCAGCGGATCCTGCCCGGCCTGGCCCGCACCACCGGCGCGACCGGGGACCCCGGCGCGTTGCAGCTCGTCGCCGCCGACTCGGTGCCCGAGGGCCTGGCCATCCTGGACGCACCCGACGTCGACTCGGTGGAGGAGCGCAACCGCACCCTGGCGGCCGAGCTCCTCGCCGCCGCCGACCTCTGGCTGTTCGTGACCTCGGCCGCCCGCTACGCCGACCAGGTCCCGTGGGACTTCCTCAAGGCCGCGGCCGACCGCAGCACGGCCGTCGCCGTCGTCCTCGACCGCACCGCACCCGACGCGCTCGAGGAGGTCAGCGCCCACCTGGCGCGGATGCTCACCGCCCGGGGACTGCGCGACTCCCCGCTGTTCTCCGTGCCGGAGACCGACGTCGGCGAGGACGGCCTGCTGCCCGCCGCGGCGGTGCAGGAGATCCGCTCCTGGCTGGACCTCCTGGCCTCGGACGCCTCCGCCCGGGCGGCGGTGGTCCGGCAGACCCTGACCGGCGCGGTGCGCAGCGTGTCCCACCGGGCACACGAGGTCGCCGACGCCCACGCCGACCAGGTGGCGTCCGCAGCCCGGCTGCGCGAGGACGTCGACCACGCCTACGACGCCGCGCTGGGCAAGGTCGACGAGGCCTCGGCGGACGGCACGCTGCTGCGCGGAGAGGTGCTCGCCCGGTGGCAGGAGTTCGTCGGCACCGGCGAGCTCCTCCGCTCGCTGGAGACCCGGGTCGGCTGGGTGCGCGACCGGCTGGTCGGCTGGGTCCGCGGCAAGCCGCAGCAGGCGGAGCGGGTCACCGTGGCCGTGGAGTCAGGGCTGGAGTCGCTGATCCTCGAGCAGGCCGAGCAGGCCGCCGAGCGGGCCGCCGCCTCCTGGCGCTCGGTGGAGGCCGGGCGGCACCTGCTGGAGGACGCCGGGCTCGGGCTGGACCGTGCCTCACGAGACCTGCGGGCCCGTGCGGAGCGCACGGTGCGGGACTGGCAGCGCGGAGTGCTGGAGATGGTTCGCAGCGAGGGGGCGCAGAAGCGCACCACCGCCCGGTTCCTGGCCTACGGCGTCAACGGGCTGTCGGTGGCACTGATGATGGTGGTGTTCGCTCACACCGCCGGCGTCACCGGGGCCGAGGCCGGCATCGCCGGTGGCAGCGCGGTGGTGGGCCAGAAGCTGCTGGAGGCCGTGTTCGGTGACCAGGCCGTGCGCCGGCTCGCCGCCCAGGCCCGCACGGACCTGCACACCCGGGTCGGTGCGCTGCTCGACTCCGAGCGCGGACGCTTCGTCGAGGTGCTCGACGGGCTCGGCATCGACCCCCAGGGCGCGGACAGGCTCCGCGACATGGCCCGCCGGGTCGACGACCTGCGCTGGGCCGGCGCGGCAGAAGCGGAGGAGGGGCGGTGACATCGCTCGTGGAGGGCGCCAAGCGTCTGGTCGGACACCGCAGCAGGGTCGCGGACCGCATCGACGGTCTGGAGGAGGCGGTGCGCGCGTCGCGGGGCCGCCTCGACGACGCGCTGGTCGACGAGGCGGCCGAGGTCGCCGAGCGCGCGGGTGCGCGGCTGCGGCTCTCCGCCGACCACACCGTCGTCGCCCTCGCCGGCGCCACCGGGTCGGGCAAGTCCTCAACGTTCAACGCGCTCACCGGCCTGGACCTCGCCGCGATCGGCGTGCGGCGTCCGACCACGTCGTGGACCACCTCGTGCGCCTGGGGAGCCGACGGCGCCGGGGAGCTGGCCGACTGGCTCGGCGTGCCCAAGCGGCACCAGGTGGCCCGCGACAGCATGCTCGACAAGCCGCGCGAGGACCGGGAGCTGGAAGGCCTGCTCCTGCTCGACCTGCCCGACCACGACTCCACGGAGGTGGCCCACCATGTCGAGGTGGACCGGTTGGTGAAGCTGGCCGACATGCTGGTCTGGGTGCTCGACCCCCAGAAGTACGCCGACGCGGCTGTGCACGACCGGTACCTACGCCCGCTGGCCTCGCACAAGGACATCATGCTCGTGGTGCTCAACCACATCGACGAAGTGCCCACGGACCGTCGCGCGGCGATGGTGGCCGACCTGCAGCGGCTGCTGGCGGCCGACGGGCTCGGCGACGTCCCGGTGCTGACCGCCTCCGCGAAGCACGGGGAGGGCATCCCCGAGCTGAAGTCGGCCATCGCCCGACGGGTGGCGGCCAAGAAGGCGATGCAGCAGCGGCTCATGGCCGACCTCACCACCGTGGCGGAGAAGCTGGCCGCCCAGAACGGCACCGCGAAGCCCGGGGACGTGAGCCGCTCCCGCAGGGGCGAGCTGGTCGACGCGTTCGCCGACGCCGCCGGGGTGCCCACCGTGGTGCGGGCGGTGGAGCAGTCCACCCGCCGGCGCGCCACCCGTGCAACGGGGTGGCCGGTGACGTCCTGGGTGGGCAGGCTGCGCCCGGACCCGCTCAAGCGGCTCCACCTGGACCTGGATGCGCGGGGCCGGGAGCTGACCCGCGACGCGCGGGCGTCGGTCCCCGAGGCCACCTCGGTGCAGCGCGCGCGCGTCGACACCGCGGTCCGGGCGGTCGCCGACGACATCGCCTCCGAGCTGAGCCCGCCCTGGGCGGGCGCGCTCCGGCGGGCCTCGGTGTCCCGGCTCCCCGACGTGGAGGACGCGCTGGACCGTGCGGTCGCCGGCACCGACCTGGGGATGTCACGCACGCCCCTGTGGTGGCGGCTGGTCCGGTTCCTGCAGTGGGTGCTGGTCCTCGCGGCGGTGGCCGGCGGCCTGTGGCTGGCCGCGCTGGCGGTCATGGGCTACCTGCAGGTGCCCGCACCGGCCACACCGGGCTGGCACGGCCTGCCCGTGCCGACGTGGATGCTCCTGGGGGGAGTGGTGGCCGGCCTGCTGCTCGACCTGCTGTCCCGGATCGCGGTGCGCTGGTCGGCGCGCGGCCGGGCACGTGCGGCCGACCGCCACCTGCGCGCGGCGATCGACCGGGTCGCGGACACGCTGGTCGTCGAGCCCATCCAGGCAGAGGTGGAGGCCTACCGCGCCGCTCGGCGCGGCGTGGACGCCGTGCTGCGCTGAGGCCGGTTCGCGTCCACAGCCCGGATCGCCGGCGCGTCGTCCCCAGTCCCGTCGTACGGCGTGGGCGGTGGGCGGTGCTGCACGGCAGCCTGCTGTGCGTAACTCCCGACCGACCAAGGAGAGCGCAATGAACGACGCGATGGTGACGTTCCAGGGCTGGGTGGGCACCGACGTGGTGTTCCGCGAGACGCAGCGCGGCAACGTCGCGAACTTCCGGGTGGGCGTGACCCCCCGGATCCGGCAGCGCAACGGTGACTGGGTGGACGGCCAGACCTCGTGGTTCTCCGTCAGCTGCTGGCGCCAGCTCGCCGACAACGTCCGCGACTCGGTCCGCAAGGGCGACCCGGTGCTCGTGCACGGCCGCCTGCGCACCGACGTGTGGGAGCGGACCGACGGCCAGAGCTCGGTCACCCACGTCGTCGAGGCCGTGCACGTCGGCCACGACCTCGGCCGCGGCACCACCCTGTTCACCCGGTCGCTGGCGCCGGCCCGCCCCGAGGACGACGAGGCCGAGAGCGTGGTGAAGGAGCTGCTGCACGACCAGCCCGACGAGCTGCCCCAGCTCGACCGGGACGGCCAGGTGCGCGACGTCCCCGGCGAGCACCGGGTCGCCTGAGGGGCCGCCCGGCCGCGCCCGCCGGGGCGATTTCGACGCAGCGGCCGTCCCCCGTAGGCTTGCCGACCATGGCGGAGTATGTGTTCACCCTGCGCAACGTGCGGAAGGCCTACGGGGACAAGGTCATCCTCGACAACGTCACCCTCTCGTTCCTCCACGGCGCGAAGATCGGCGTCGTCGGCCCCAACGGCACCGGCAAGTCGACCCTGCTCAAGATCATGGCGGGGCTGGACCAGCCGTCCAACGGCGACGCCCTCCGTGACCCCGAGGCGAGCGTCGGGATGCTCCAGCAGGAGCCGCCGCTCACCGAGGGCAGGACCGTCCTGGAGAACGTGGAGGAGGCGGTCGGCGACATCAAGAGCAAGCTGGACCGGTTCAACAAGATCTCCGAGGAGCTCGCCGACCCCGAGGCGGACTACGACACGCTCCTGGCCGAGATGGGCGACCTGCAGACCGACCTCGACCACGCCAACGCCTGGGACATCGACAGCCGGCTCGACCAGGCCATGGACGCCCTGCGGTGCCCGCCGCCGGAGGCCCTCGTCGACAACCTGTCCGGGGGCGAGCGCCGGCGGGTGGCGCTGTGCAAGCTGCTGCTCCAGCAGCCGGACCTGCTGCTGCTCGACGAGCCGACCAACCACCTCGACGCGGAGTCGGTGCAGTGGCTCGAGGGTCACCTGGCCAGCTACCCCGGCGCCGTGCTCGCGGTCACCCACGACCGGTACTTCCTCGACAACGTCGCCGGCTGGATCCTGGAGCTCGACCGCGGCAAGACCCACCCCTACGAGGGCAACTACTCCACCTACCTGGAGACGAAGAAGTCGCGCCTGCAGATCGAGGGCCAGAAGGACGCCAAGCGCGCCAAGATGCTCGAGCGCGAGCTGGAGTGGGTGCGCTCGAACCCCAAGGCGCGGCAGGCGAAGAGCAAGTCCCGCCTGGCGCGCTACGAGGAGCTGGCCGCCGAGGCCGAGCGGGCGCGCAAGATCGACACCGCCGAGATCAACATCCCCTCGGGTCCGCGGCTCGGTGACGTGGTGCTCGAGGCCCACGGCCTGAAGAAGAGCTTCGGGGACCGGGTGCTGATGCATGACTTGTCGTTCAACCTGCCGCGCGCCGGCATCGTCGGCGTCATCGGCCCCAACGGCGTCGGCAAGACCACGCTGTTCCGGATGATCGTGGGGGAGGAGCAGCCCGACTCCGGCGAGCTCAAGGTGGGCCAGACGGTCAAGATCTCCTATGTCGACCAGACCCGCGCCGGCATCGCCCCGGACAAGAACGTCTGGGAGGTGGTCTCCGACGGTCTCGACTTCATCAAGGTCGCGAACTTCGAGATGCCCAGCCGTGCCTACATCGCCTCCTTCGGGTTCAAGGGCCCGGACCAGCAGAAGCGGGCCGGGGTGCTGTCCGGCGGGGAGCGCAACCGCCTCAACCTGGCGCTGACGCTCAAGATGGGCGGCAACCTGCTGCTGCTCGACGAGCCCACCAACGACCTCGACGTGGAGACCCTCCAGTCGCTGGAGGACGCGCTGCTGGAGTTCCCCGGCTGCGCGGTCATCACCTCCCACGACCGGTGGTTCCTCGACCGCACCGCCACCCACATCCTTGCGTGGGAGGGCGACGACGAGGACGAGGGCAAGTGGTTCTGGTTCGAGGGCAACTTCGCCGCCTACGAGGCCAACAAGGTCGAGCGTCTCGGTGCGGAGGCGGCCCGCCCGCACCGCGTCACCCACCGCAAGCTCACCCGCGACTGAACCCGCCGAGGGGTCACCGAGTCCCCTGCTTCGCCGGCGTGTCGCAGCCTTCGTGACCCTCGGCGGGCGGGGGTGTCCTCAGCGCGCGCAGCGGAGGCACAGCCGGGCGACCGGTCGTGCCTCCAGGCGCGCGGTCCCGATGTGCCCGCCGCAGTGCTCGCAGATGCCGTAGCGCCCTGCGCGCAGCCGCTGCTGCGCGGCCTCGAGCTCCGCGAGGTGCCCGCGTGCCTGCGCGATCAGCGAGCCCACCTGGGAGCGCTCGAAGGCGATGGTGGCGCCCTCGGGGTCGTGCTCGTCGTCGGCGTTGGAGTCCAACGATGCCGCGACGATCCCCTCGAAGTCGCCGGTGAGGTCCGCCAGTCGGGCGCGGGTCCGCTCGTCGGCACGCGCGAGGGCGGCGGCCGGGTCCCAGGAAGTCACCGGCCGGTCAGCGGATGTCCGCGGCGGGACGCGCGGAGACGAGCCGATCGGTGACGGTGTCGAACACCCGCCCCATCACGGCGAAGTCCTCGGGGTCGACCAGGTCGACCAGCAGTGCGCGCACGCCGGCCACGTGGGTCCGGGCGGCCTCGTCGAGTGCCCGGGCGCCATGCTCGGTGAGAACAGCCTCGACCCCGCGGCCGTCGGACGGACAGGCATCGCGAACGACGAGTCCGGCCCGCTCCATGCGGCTGACCGTGTGCGTGACCCGGCTGCGGGAGTGGCTGACGGAGTCGGCGAGGACGGCCATGCGCATGCGATGGCTCTCGGCCTCGGAGAGGCGCACGAGGATCTCGTACTCGGGCAGGGAGAGGTCGTGGCGCTCGCGCAGGTCCCGGTCCAGGCGATCCATGAGGAGCGTGGTGCCCACCAGGTAGGCACGCCAGGCGTGCTGTTCAGAGGCGGTGAGCCAGTGCACGTCCGGGGTCGTCGTCATGCCGCCATTCTACCGGCGCATTATTGAATCTTCAACGAAACCTTGCTACGGTGGGAGAGAAGGTTGAAGCGACAACGAATAGGAGAGCCCGACATGAGCATCGACGTCCTGCAGGAGACCCGGATTCCCGCCGGCACCTGGACCATCGACCCCAGCCACTCGGAGGTGGGGTTCACCGCGCGGCACCTGATGAGCAAGGTGCGCGGTCTGTTCGAGAAGTTCGAGGGCACCATCGTGACCGGCGACAGCCCCTCGGCCACCGCCTCCATCGATCTGACCTCCATCGACACCCGCGACGAGAACCGCGACGCGCACCTGCGGTCCAAGGACTTCTTCGACGTCGAGAACCACGGTCCGATGACCTTCACCAGCACGCAGGTCGAGGCCGGCGGCAAGGGCCTGCTGGTCACCGGAGACCTGAGCATCAAGGGCGTGACCAAGCCGCTCACCCTCGACGTCGAGGTGCTCGGCGTGTCCGACGACCCCTGGGGCGGCACCCGCGCCGGTTTCGAGGGCACCGCGACGATCTCCCGCAAGGAGTACGGCGTCGACTTCCAGATCCCCATGGACGGGGGCCGCTTCCTGGTCGGCGACCGGATCGACATCACCATCTCCGCGCAGGCGGTGCTGCAGCAGGGCGAGTGACGCTGACCGTCGTACGGGGCGGGCAGTCGCCGCTTCCCACGCGAAACGGACCCTCCCCACAGCGAGTTCACTGTGGGGAGGGTCCGTTCACCACGGTCCCGTGGTGAACCGCCGGGCGCACCGGGGCCGGGCAGCCGTCAGGACATCCGCTCGAGGATCAGGGCCATGCCCTGGCCGCCGCCGACGCACATGGTGATCAGGCCGGTGGACTTGTCGTGGGTCTTCAGCGAGTTCAGCATCGTGTTCTGCAGGCGCGCGCCGGTCATTCCGAAGGGGTGGCCGACCGCGATGGAGCCGCCGTTGACGTTGAGCCGGTCGAGGTCGATGCCGAGGTCCTGGTAGGAGGGGATGACCTGCGCGGCGAACGCCTCGTTGATCTCGACGAGGTCGATGTCGTCGATGGTCATGTTCGCGCGGGCCAGCGCCTGCTTGGTGGCCTCCACGGGGCCGAGGCCCATGATCTCGGGGGAGAGGGCCGTGACGCCGGTCGACACGATGCGGGCCAGCGGGGTGAGCCCGAGCTCCTTGGCCTTGGTGTCGGACATCACGATGACCGCGGCGGCCCCATCGTTGAGCGGGCAGCAGTTGCCGGCCGTCACGACGCCGTCGGGCCGGAACACCGGCTGCAGCTGGGAGACCGCCTCGAGCGTCACGCCCGCGCGCGGGCCGTCGTCCTGGCTGACCACGGTGCCGTCCGGCGTGGTCACCGGGGTGATCTCGTTGGCCCAGAAACCGTTCTCGATGGACCTCTCGGCGAGGTTCTGCGAGCGGACGCCGAACTCGTCGAGCTCCTCGCGCTTGAGCCCGCGCATGTTCGCCACGTTCTCGGCAGTCTGGCCCATCGCGATGTAGGCGTCGGGGATCTTGTCGTCCTCGCGGGGGTCGTGCCAGTCCACCCCGCCCTCGGCCATCCGCGCGGTGCGCGCCTTGGCCTCGTCGAACAGCGGGTTCTCGGTGTCCGGGATGTGGTCGGAGGTGCCCTTGCGGAACCGGGAGACGGTCTCCACGCCGGCGGAGACGAACACGTCGCCCTCACCGGCCTTGATCGCGTGGAAGGCCATCCGCGTGGTCTGCACCGACGAGGAGCAGTACCTCGTGACGGTGGCGCCGGGAAGGTGGTCGTAGCCCATCAGGACGGCCACGATGCGGCCCATGTTGAAGCCGGACTCGCCTCCGGGCAGGCCGCAGCCGAGGTACAGGTCGTCGATGTCCTTCGGGTCGAGCGCGGGAACCTTGTCGAGCGCCGACTGGATGATGAACGCGCTCAGGTCGTCGGGCCGCATGTCCTTCAGGGACCCCTTGTTGGCGCGGCCGATGGGGGTGCGGGCCGCGGAGACGATCACTGCCTCAGGCATGGGAGCTGCTCCGATCTGTCGTCAGTGGGTCGGTCCCGGCCGTCGTGGCGCAGGGGACCTCCTGGGAAGCCTAGATCCCAGACCTGCGAATATGGCTGTGTGGCTCGACACATCTACCACTGCCCTCTGCGCTGGGCCGACATGGACTCCCTGGGCCACGTGAACAACGTGGTGTACGTCGACTACCTGCAGGAGGCGCGCGTCGACATGCTGCGCGTCCACGCTCCCGCCCGCGGCGGCGAGGAGCTGGCCGAAGGGGTCGTGGTGGTCCGCCACGAGGTGCAGTTCGTCGAGCCCCTGGTGTTCCGCTTCGAGCCGGTGCGCATCGAGTCGTGGGTCACCGAGATCAAGGCCGCGACGTTCACGATGGCCTACGAGATCCTCGACGAGCTGCCGGACGGGGAGCGACGGGTCTACCTGCGCGCCCGGTCCGTGCTCACGCCGTACGTCTTCGCCCAGGAGCGGCCGCGCCGGGTCCGTCCCGAGGAGGCCGACGTGCTGCGGCGCTTCCTGGAGCCGGAGAGCGAGCCGGTGGCATGAGCAGGCACCGCTACGACTGCTACGTCCGGTTCTCCGACGTCGACGTCTACGGGCACGTCAACAACGTCAAGTACTTCGAGTACTACCAGGAGGCGCGGCTGGCGTTCCTGTTCTCGCTCGGCCGGGACCCGCAGGACTTCGCGCAGGGGCTGGTGGTCGCCCGGCTCGACGTGGACTACCGGCGCCCGATCCTGTTCCGGCCGGAGCCGTACGTCGTCGAGACCTGGGTGACGCGGATCGGCCGGTCCTCGTTCGACCTGGCCTGCGAGATCCGCGACGAGGACCGGCTGCTCTCGCGCGCGCAGGCGGTGCTGGTGGCCTTCGACCTCGAGAAGCAGCGCTCCCGGCCGCTGTCGCAGTCCGAGCGAGGACGCCTCGAGGGCGTGCTCGAGGCCTGAGCGGTCACTCCTCGAAGGTGTTGACCATGAACCGCGCCGCGTGGGTCACGTAGTCCCAGAACTGCGCGTCCTGCTCGGCGGTCAGGTTCGCCGCGTCCAGGCCGGCACGGAAGTGCACCAGCCACCGCTGCGCCGCCGCGGGGGAGACCTTGAACGGCGCGTGCCGCATCCGCAGCCGCGGGTGCCCGCGCCGGTCGGAGTACGTCGTCGGGCCGCCCCAGTACTGCGCGAGGAACATCGTCAGCCGCTCGCGGGCCGGACCGAGGTCCTCCTCGGGGTACATCGGGCGCAGCGCCTCGTCCCCCGCGACCCCCTCGTAGAACCGGTCGACGATCTTCGCGATCGTCGGGTAGCCACCGATCGCGTCGTAGAAGCTCTGTCCTTCCTGCGTAGCGCTCACTTGTCTATTGTCCCAGTTCGGGCAAGAGTCGGGACACACACCCCGATCGAAGGAGAGGCTGCATGGCAACCACCCGCACCGCCAACACGCGTTGGGAAGGCTCCCTCATGGAGGGCTCCGGCACGGTCACGCTCGACTCCTCCGGGCTCGGCTCGTACGACGTCTCCTGGCCGGCGCGCGCCGAGGAGCCGAACGGCAAGACCAGCCCCGAGGAGCTGATCGCGGCCGCGCACTCGGCCTGCTTCTCGATGGCGCTGTCGAACGGACTGGCCAAGGCGGGCACGCCGCCGCAGTCGCTGCAGACGCAGGCGGACGTGACGTTCCAGCCCGGCACCGGCATCACCGGCATCCACCTGACCGTCGTCGGCCAGGTCGACGGGATGAGCGCGGAGGACTTCGCCGCCGCGGCGGAGGACGCGAAGACGAACTGCCCGGTGTCGCAGGCGCTGACCGGCACGACGATCACCCTGGACGCGTCGCTGGGCTGAGCGCGTCGCGCGCTACCTCTCGGAAGCCCCGGACGGCTCCGGGGCTTCCGTGGCGTCCAGCCGCTGCGGGGCCGCGTGCCCGTCGTCCGACCCGGACGTGGCCCCGTGGTGCCAGACCACCCGCTGCGGGAACGGGATGGTGATGCCCTCGTAGTCGAACCGAGCCTTGATCCGCTCCCGCAGCGCTCGCGCGACGCCCCACTGCTCCAGCGGGGCGGTCTTCAGCGCCACGCGCATCAGGCAGCCGTCGGGGCCGAGCTCCTGTACCCCCACACCTCCGGCTTCTCCACGATGAGGCCCTGGTAGTCCTCGTCCTGCCACATGCCGTCGGCGACCTCCTGGAGCACCTCCCGCACCCGGCGCAGGTCCTCGTGGTAGGCCACCGACACGTCGAGCACGGTGCGCGCCCAGTTCTGGCTGGAGTTGCCCACGCGCAGGATCTCGCCGTTGCGCACGTACCACACGGTGCCGTCGATGTCGCGGATCCGGGTCACCCGCAGGCCCACCGCCTCGACGGTGCCCACCGCTTCGCCGAGGTCGACGACGTCACCGACGCCGTACTGGTCCTCGAAGATCATGAAGATGCCGGACAGGAAGTCCTTGACCAGGCTCTGCGCGCCGAAGCCGAGCGCCACGCCGACCACGCCCGCGCTGGCGATCAACGGACCCACCGGGTAGCCGAGCTCGGCGATGGCGGTGATCGCCGCGACGCTCCACACCACGATGGAGACGATGCTCTTGAGCAGCGAGCCCATGGCCTCCGAGCGCTGCACGCGGCGCCCGGCCCCGGTGACCCGGTCGTGCTCGTTCTCCCGGCTCCAGCGCATCAGGGGCGAGGGCATCCCCAAGGCGGCGCGCTTGGCGAGCCGGTCGATGAGGCGGTGCAGCAGCCAGCGGATCACCACCGCCGCGATCAGCAGCCCGAGCAGCGCCAACGGCTTGGCGATGAGCCAGTCCGAGGCGCGGGCCAGCCAGTCGTTGCCGGTCTGCTTCTGCACGAAGGCGCACAGCCAGTCGGTGGTGTTCCCTTGGCTGTCGACGCAGGGGCCGGGCGACTGCAGGAAGCTCATGGGCGCAAACGCTACGAGACGCCGTCACGGGTTCCAACTCCTGTTCGCTACCCTAAGCCTCGTGACCGACCTCCACGCTTCCCCCGTCGTACGACGTGCCGTCCGGGCGCTCGCGCTCACGCCTGCGGTGCTGCTGGCCACGACCGCTGGTCCGGCGCTCGCCTCGGCGCCGGACACCTGGCCTGTCGAGCCGCACGTGTCCGCCTGGCACGCGCTGCTGGTCTACCTGATCATCCCCGGCGGGCTGTTCGCCCTGATCACCTTGGCGGTCTACGTGCCCTCGCTGGCGCGCGGGCAGAAGTACCAGCCGGGCCTGGCCTGGCGCAACGAGCCGGAGTGGTTCGGCGGCCCCGGCGAGGGAGTCGGCGCCGCGGAGAAGGACGAGCCGGCCGGTGAGGACGACGACCGAGGCGGCGCAAGTGCCCGCTGGTGACGGTTTCAGCGCGGGCCAGCGCCACGAGATCGACAAGGCGATCCGGGACGCCGAGACCATGTCCCGCTTCGAGTTCTCGGTCTTCGTCGGTGCCTCGGAGGGGGAGACCCGGCCGTTCGCCGAGCGGCTGCACGCGGCCCTGGTCGCACCGGCCCGCTCGGTGCTGGTGATGGTGGACCCGGCCGCACGCATCGTCGAGGTCGTCACCGGCGCCCAGGTGCGCCGGGTCCTCGACGACCCGGAGGTGCAGCTGGCCGTGCTGACCATGCAGACCGCGTTCGCGGCCGGCGACCTCGTCGGTGGCATCAAGCGCGGTGTCCTGCAGCTGGCCGAGCATGCCCGCCGCCCCAACGTGCTCCACGTCCAGGAGTGAGCGGCCGGCGGACTAGCCCGCGAGAGTGAGCAGGGCCAGCGCCCCGAACACCGCGACGATCAGCACCGCGCTGGCCACGACCGGCCCGCGACCGCGGCTGCCCGTGACGTACTCGTCATGCTCGATCTCACGGTTCACCCGCCGGTAGCGCACCGTTCCGTAGCCGAGGCCCGCCGCCCCGACCGCGACGAGCACCCCTCCCGCCGCCACGGCGCTGAGCCCGTCGGAGGGGGCGAACTTCGCGATGGCCAGGCCGAGCACCATGACGTTGGCCGCGGTGCGCAGCCACGCCAGGTAGGTCCGCTCGTTCGCCAGGTGGTCCCGCGTCCGCGACGGGTTCGCGTCGCCGGCTCCGGACGTGCCCACGCCTGCTCCTCCCGGGCCCGGTCAGCGCGCGGCGCGCTCCTGGGCGGTGAGCGCCCGCTCGAGGTCGGCGCGCGCCTCGACGACGTACTTCTTCGCCGCCGGGTTGGCGCTGCTGCCGGCCAGCCAGGCGTCCACGCGCTCGAGGGTCTCGCGGCTGGTGAGCACCCGCGGGAACATGTACTCCAGCATGGTGGAGGCGATCTGCACGCCGCGGTCCTCCCAGACCGTCTCGGCGGCCTGGAGGTACTTCTCCAGGTACGGCGCGAGCACGTCGGCCTGGTCGGAGGCGTCGAAGACGTAGGCGATGCTGCGCTGCGTCTCGTTCGCGATGTCGCCACGCTCGACCGCGTCGCGCCAGGCCTCCGCCTTGGCCTGCGCGCTCGGGACCACCGCCCGGGCTCCCGCGGCGCGCTCCTTGCCCGAGATGGTGTTGTCCCGGCTCAGCTCCTCGGCGATCCGCCCCTCGTCGGCGTGGCCGTTGGCGGCCAGCGCGGTGAGGATGATCCACCGCAGGTCCTGGTCGATGTCGAGGCCCTCGAGGGCCTGCGCGCCGTCGAGCAGGCCGGCGAGATAGGCGCACGCGTCCTCGCTGCGCGCCGCCCCGCCGTAGGAGGACGGCGGGATGCGCTTGCCGTGGGTGCCGGCGAACACCTTGAGGAAGGTCAGCTGGTGGTCGCTGCCGGGGGCGGCGTGCTCGAGCAGCTCCCGCAGCCCGGACTCCCAGCGGGCGCGCAGCGCGGGTCGAGCGGCCGGGGGTGCGAACTGGTCGAGGGCGACCTGGACGTAGAGCGGCAGCTGCTTGGCGGCGGTCTCATCGGTCTCCCGCCCCAGGCCACGCAGCACGAGCGCGACGAACTGCTCCGCCGGCATCTCCGCGTCGCGGGTCATGTCCCAGGCTGCGCCCCAGCACAGCGCGCGGGCGAGCGAGTCCTCGATGTCGTGGATCGACTCGGTCAGGGTCGCCAGCGAGCGCTCGTCGAAGCGGATCTTGGCGTAGGTCAGGTCACCGTCGTTGAGCAGCACCAGGTCCGGCTGCCGCTCGCCGACCAGCTCGTCGACCTCCGAGAGCTCGCCGCGCACGTCGGTCTCCACGACGGTACGACGGACCAGCCGGCCGCGCGCGTCCCGGTCGTAGAGCCCGATGCCGATGCGGTGCCGGCGCAGCGTGGGCGCGTCGGGGTGCGCGGACTGTCGCACCGCGAAGGAGGTGAACGCGCCGTTGTCGTCGACGGCGAACTCCGGCCGCAGCGTGTTGGCGCCCGGTGTCTGCAGCCACTCCTCGGCCCACGACTGCAGCTCCCGGCCGGAGGTCTCCTCCAGCGCGCCGAGCAGGTCGCCCAGCTCCGAGTTGCCGAAGGCGTGCTTGCGGAAGTAGGTGCGCAGGCCGGTGAGGAACTCCTCCTCGCCGACCCAGGCGACCAGCTGCTTCAGCGCCGAGGCGCCCTTGGCGTAGGTGATCCCGTCGAAGTTGCCCTCGACCTGCTCGAGGTCGTGGTTGTCGGCGGCCACCGGGTGCGTGGTCGGCAGCTGGTCCTGGCGGTAGGCCCAGTTCTTGCGGTTGTTGGTGAACCCGGTCCAGGCCTCGTCGTACTTCGTGGCCTTGACGGAGGAGAAGTGGGCGGCCCACTCGGCGAAGGACTCGTTGAGCCACAGGTCGTCCCACCACCGCATGGTGACCAGGTCGCCGAACCACATGTGCGCCATCTCGTGCAGCACGGTGTTGGCGCGCTGCTCGTACCACCACCGCGCCTGGTGGCCGCGCGGGAGGTACTCGTCACGCAGGGTGACGCACCCGGCGTTCTCCATCGCGCCGTTGTTGAACTCCGGCACGTAGACCTGGTCGTACTTGCCGAACGGGTAGGGATAGGCGAAGGCGTCCTCGAAGAAGGCGAAGCCCTGCTTGGTGACCTCGAGCAGGTCGTCGGTGTCGAGGTACGCCGCCATCGACTGCCGGCAGTAGTGGCCGAGCGGGATGTCGCCGCGCTCCCCCCGGTGGACGTCGAGCACCTCGTGGTACTCCCCGGCGACGATCGCGGTGATGTAGGTCGAGATGCGCTCCGTGGCCGCGAACCGCCAGGTGGCGGTGCCGTCGCCATGGTCCTCGGGCGTCGGGGTCGGCGAGTTCGACACGACCTTCCAGTGCGCGGGTGCCTTCACCGTGAAGGTGAACGTCGCCTTGAGGTCGGGCTGCTCGAAGGTGGTGAAGACCCGCCGCGCGTCGGCGACCTCCATCTGCGAGTAGAGGTAGACGCGGTCGTCGGCCGGGTCGACGAAGCGGTGCAGGCCCTCGCCGGTGTGGCTGTAGGTGCAGTCGGCGACCACCCGCAGCTCGTTGGACTCCGCCAGGTCGTCGAGCGCGATCCGGTGGTCGGCGTACGCGGCCGGGTCGAGCTGCCTGCCGTTGAGGGACAGCTCCCGCACGGACGCACCGACGAGGTCGGCGAAGGTCGACGCGCCCGGCCGGCGGCAGGAGAACCGGATCACGGTCGTGGAGCCGAAGCGGCGCGGGTCGTCGCCGGACAGGTCGAGGTCGACGGTGTAGGACTCGACGTCGAGAAGCTCGGCGCGGGTGCGCGCCTCGTCCCGGGTGAGGTTGGTTCCAGGCATGGAGGGCATCTTTGCACCTGGATCGGGAACATCGAAACGGGCCGACCGGTTGAGGCCCACGGCGCCCCCGAGGTGCCGCGTCGCACCGGCGCCCGAGCACGTCGCACCCAGAGGAGACCGTCATGACCGAGACCGCGGACCGCACCCCCGTCGACTTCTGGTTCGACCCGCTGTGCCCGTGGGCCTGGATGACCTCGCGATGGCTGCTCGAGGTGGAGAAGGTGCGTCCGATCCGGCCGTCCTTCCACGTGATGAGCCTGGCCTACCTCAACGAGGACAAGGACATCTCCGAGGACTACCGCGCGATGCTCGAGCCGGCCTGGGGTCCGGTGCGCGTGTGCATCGCCGCCGCGCAGCAGCACGGCGACGACGTCCTCCTGCCGCTCTACACCGCCATGGGGAACCGGATCCACCTGGAGCAGCGGGACATCGACCGGCCGCTGGTCGAGGAGTCCCTGGCGGAGGTGGGCCTGCCGACGTCGTTGGCCGACGCCATGACCTCCACGGAGTACGACGAGGACCTGAAGAAGTCCCACCACGCGGGCATCGACCAGGTCGGCATGGACGTCGGCACCCCGGTCATCTCCGTGGACGGGGTGGCGTTCTTCGGCCCTGTGGTGACCCCCGCGCCCAAGGGCGAGGACGCCGGCCGCCTGTGGGACGGGGTCGTGCTCGTCGCCGGCACGCCGGGGTTCTACGAGCTCAAGCGGACCCGGCACAAGGGACCCGACTTCTCCTGACCGCAGCCTTTTACCCGCGGTTCGGTGCCGATCCGGAGCGCGGGGCCTACGCTGCTGCGCGTGCTGGGTGAGCCACCGGACCTCTCCCCACGCCGAGTGTTGGCACTCGCGCGTGCGTACTGGGACGGCGAGGTCGCGGTGGCCGAGCCCCTGCCGGTCGAGGACCGCGCCTACCACTGGCTGCTCGGTGACGACGGTGGGCACCGCTGGGTGGCCACCGTCGACCCGCTCGACAGCGCGTGGCGACGGCAGCGACTCGTCGCCTCCTACACCGCGGCAGCACGGCTCACCGGGCGCGTGGACCTCGTGCTGGCGCCGGTCGCCGGCCGTGCGGGGGCGGTGGCCGTCGACCTGTCGCCGGGGTACCTGCTGTCGGTGGCGCCCTACCGGGAGCCGGTGAGCCCGCCAGATGATGCGCGCGCCCATGCCGCGAGCCTGGTGGCCGGTCTGCACGCCGTGTCGCCGCCGCGGGACCTGCCCGACTGGTCGCCGCGCATCGGTGTGCGGCGCAGCCCCGAGCGCGAGCGGCTGGCCGGGCTGCTCAGCGGGCCGTCGTGGGCGCGTGACGAGTGCACCGAGCTCGCGTGGCGGCTGCTCGAGGAGCATCGAGCGGCCGTGGAGGACGCCGTACGCGCACTCGACCTGCTGGCCGCCGCCGTCACCGGTACGGCGGCCACCTGGGTGCCCACGCACGGCGCACCCGTGGGACCGCACGTCGTGCACACGGCCGAGGGGCCGCGGCTGGCCGGCTGGAGCGGGCTGGCGCGCGCGCCGCGGGAGCGCGACCTGTGGCAGCTGTGCGGCGCCCGGGGGGACGACGTAGCCGACCCCGAACCGGAGCTGGCCTACCTGGCGGCCGGGGGCCTGCCGCAGGCATCGCCCGACGTGCTCGACCTGTTCGAGCTCGACCACCGGCTCGGCGAGGTCGGTGACCTGGTCCTGCAGCTGGCCGGTCCGCACCGCACCCGTGCCGACGACAGCGGCTGCCTGACCGCGCTCGCCGACGAGCTCGCCGTGCTCGCCCGCCGCACGGACTGAGCACCGCGGCGAGAGGCGTTGCGGGCAACAAATAGGATCGCCTCCATGAGCCTGCCCCACGAGACCGCTCGCGCACACGCGGGGACCCCGGCATGAGCAAGGTGCTGTCCGCCGTTGCCTGGCCGTACGCCAACGGCCCGCGCCACATCGGCCACGTGGCCGGCTTCGGCGTGCCCTCCGACGTGTTCAGCCGCTTCATGCGGATGGCCGGGCACGACGTGCTCATGGTGTCCGGCACCGACGAGCACGGCACGCCGATCCTGGTCGCCGCCGACGCCGAGGGGGTCACCCCGCGTGAGCTCGCCGACCGCAACAACCGGCTGATAGTCGAGGACCTGGCCGCGCTGGGCCTGTCCTACGACCTGTTCACCCGGACCACGACGCGCAACCACTACGCGGTGGCGCAGGAGATGTTCACCACGGTCCACAAGAACGGCTACATGGTCGAGCGGACCACCCAGGCCGCGATCTCGCCGTCCACCGGCCGCACGCTCCCGGACCGCTACATCGAGGGCACCTGCCCGATCTGCGGCGCCGACGGGGCCCGTGGTGACCAGTGCGACACCTGCGGCAACCAGCTCGACCCCACGGACCTGATCAACCCGCGCAGCAAGATCAACGGTGAGGTGCCGGAGTTCGTCGAGACCCAGCACTTCTTCCTCGACCTGCCGGCGCTCGCCGACGCGCTCAAGCAGTGGCTCGACGAGCGGGAGGCGTCGGGCACCTGGCGGCCCAACGTCATCAAGTTCAGCCAGAACATCCTCGAGGACATCAGGCCCCGGGCGATGACCCGTGACATCGACTGGGGCATCCCGGTGCCCCTGGAGGGATGGCGCGACCAGCCGACCAAGCGGCTCTACGTCTGGTTCGACGCGGTGATCGGCTACCTGTCGGCCTCGGTCGAATGGGCCCGCCGGCTCGGCGAGCCCGACCGCTGGCGTGAGTGGTGGAACGATCCGGACGCGCTGTCCTACTACTTCATGGGCAAGGACAACATCACCTTCCACTCCCAGATCTGGCCGGCCGAGCTGCTGGCGTACGACGGGCGCGGCAGCCGGGGCGGCGAGCCCGGTGTCTACGGTCGGCTGAACCTGCCGACCGAGGTCGTCTCGAGCGAGTTCCTGACCATGGAGGGCCGGAAGTTCTCCTCGTCGAAGTCGGTGGTGATCTACGTCCGCGACGTGCTCTCGCGCTACCAGGCCGACGCGCTGCGCTACTTCATCAGCGCCGCCGGCCCGGAGAACCAGGACGCGGACTTCACCTGGTCGGAGTTCGTCCGGCGGACCAACGACGAGCTGGTCGCCGGCTGGGGCAACCTGGTCAACCGCACGGCGAACCTGATCGCCAAGAACTTCGGGGAGATCCCGGCTGCCGGCGAGCTCACCGCCGAGGATCGGGCCCTGCTCGAGCACGTGGAGGCCGCGTTCGGCACGGTCGGCGACCTCATCGGCCGGCACCGCCAGAAGCAGGCCATCGGCGAGGCGATGCGCACGGTCGCGGAGGTGAACAAGTACGTCTCCGACCGGGCGCCGTGGAAGCTCGCCAAGAGCACTGCCGACGAGGACCGGGAGCGGCTCGCGACGATCCTGCACGTCACCGCGCAGGCGGTCAGCGACTGCAACCTGATCCTGTCCCCGTTCCTGCCGCACGCCGCCAACGCCGTGGACAAGGTCCTCGGGGGCGCCGGGGACGTCGCGCCGATGCCCGAGATCCGCGAGGTCCGCGATCTGGACGCAGCGCCCGACGACGACAACGCGACGTACCCGGTGCTGACCGGCGAGTACTCCCACGCCCCCCGCTGGCAGCGTCGGCCGGTCGCGGTCGGCGCCCCGGTGGCGAAGCCGACCCCGGTGTTCACCAAGCTCGACCCGTCCGTGGTCGACGAGGAGCTCGCCCGCCTCGCGGGCTGACCGCGGACGGTTGACCATGCACCCTCAGGCCGAGGTGGCGGTCGCGCTGTGGGCGCAAGGACCGCAGGTCACCGACCCCGGCTTCGGCCCGGCCGAGATCGCCACGGTGCGCGCGCAGGCGCGGCGGCTCGCAGCCCGCGAGCCCCGCGAGCCGGTGACCGAGGTCGAGGACGTCGACGCCGACGGCGTGGCCTGCCGGCTCTACCGGCCCACCGCCGCCGGCGGTCCCTGCATCCTGTTCGCCCACGGTGGCGGCTTCGTCTTCGGTGACCTCGACACCCACGACGCCCAGTGCCGGCGGCTGGCCAACCGCACCGGCCTGGCCGTGCTGGCCGTGGACTACCGGCGGCCGCCCGAGCACCCGTTCCCGGCGGCCCCCGACGACGTGGACGCCGCCCTGTGCTGGTTGCACCGCAACGGCGCGGCACGCGGGCTGGACGCCGACCGGGTCGTCGCCCTCGGCGACAGCGCGGGCGCGAACCTGGCGCTGGTGGCCGCGCTGCGCCGCCCGGATGCCGTCGTCGCGACCGTCCTGGTCTACCCGTTCCTCGACCCGACCGGCCACCTGTACGCGCCCGGCCGCGAGAACGGCGGCCTGACCGCGGGAGAGGCCGCTTGGTACTGGGAGCAGTACGCCGCCGCCGACGAGGATCGCGCCCATCCCGACCTCGCCCCGCTGCGGTCGGAGCGGCTGGCGGTGCTGCCCCCGACGCTGCTCGTCGTGGCCGGTGAGGACCTGCTGCTCGGTGAGGACCTGGAGCTGGGCCGCCTGCTCCGCGAGGCCGGGGTGGCGGTCACGGTCGCGGAGTACGACGGGATGGTGCACGGTTTCTGGCGGCACCCGGCACTGTTCGACGCCGCCGAGGAGTCGCTGGCCGAGATCGCCGACTTCCTGCGCCGGACCGTCTGAGAGAGTTGGGCGCATGCGCGTTCACCTCGGTTCCGACCACGCCGGCCTCGAGCTCAAGGAGCACCTGCTCACCTGGCTCGCCGACCAGGGGCACGAGGTGGTCGACCACGGGCCGTTCGTGTACGACGCCGACGACGACTACCCGGTGTTCTGCCTGCGCGCCGCCGAGGCCGTCGCCGCGGAGGCCGGCGCGCTCGGTGTGGTCATCGGCGGCTCCGGCAACGGTGAGCAGATCGCCGCCAACAAGGTCGAGGGTGTCCGCGCGGCCCTCGCCTGGAACGAGGAGACCGCGCGCCTGGCCCGTGAGCACAACGATGCCAACGTGGTCTCCGTGGGCGGCCGCATGCACACGCTCGACGACATGACCCGGTTCGTCGAGGTGTTCTTGTCCACGCCGTTCACCGGCGCGCAGCGGCACGTGCGCCGCCTCAAGATGCTGGCCGACTACGAGCGGACCGGCGAGCTCCCGCCGCTGCCGGAGTCCGCACGGGGCCGGGGCTGACCGGGCGGTGCCCGAGGGTCACACCCTGCACCGGCTCGCCGGTGAGATCCGCACCCGCTTCGCCGGCACGCCGGTCGCCACCTCGAGCCCCCAGGGGCGGTTCGCCGAGGCGGCCGCGCTGCTCGACGGCACCCTGCTCGTCGACGCCGAGTCGTGGGGCAAGCACCTGTTCGTCGAGTTCGCCGGGGAACGGTTCGTCCACGTGCACCTCGGCCTCTACGGCCGCTTCGACTTCCACGACGGGCCGCCGGTGCCACCGGTGGGGCAGGTCCGGTGGCGGCTGGCCGGCGCGGCACCCCCGTCGTACGGCGACCTGCGCGGGGCCACCACGTGCGAGCTGCTCGACCCGGCGGGCCGCCGTGCCGTCGTGGCCCGGCTGGGGCCCGACCCGCTGCGCCCCGACGCGGACTGGACCGCCGCCTGGCACCGTGTCTCGGGGAGCAGGGCGCCGATCGGGGCACTGCTGATGGACCAGTCGGTGCTCGCCGGGGTCGGCAACGTCTACCGTGCGGAGGTGCTGTTCCGCCACCGCATCCACCCGTGGCGACCGGGCAGCACGCTGCGGCGCCGCCAGTTCCAGGAGCTGTGGGAGGACCTCGTCGCGCTCATGGACGAGGGGGTCCGCGTCGGTCGCATCGACACGGTACGCCCGGAGCACACCCCGGAGGCGATGGGCCGGGCGCCACGGGTCGACGACCACGGGGGAGAGGTGTACGTCTACCGCCGCGACCAGCTGCCGTGCCACGTGTGCGGCGCGCGGGTGCGCACCGAGGTCCTGGCCGGACGCAACCTGTTCTGGTGTCCGCGGTGCCAGCCGACGTTCCGCTCCCGTGCCCGCACCCGCTGAGAGCGCCGCCATGTTGCCCGACGCACACCGCCCGGACGCGGAAAGGGCTCCCTGCCCGGGCATCCGGGACTAAGGTCATCCCGTGGTCGTCGCCCCCCAGTCCGATCGCCTGACCGCCGTGCCCGGCCGTCGGCTGCTCGAACGACGCTGGAAGCTCGCGGTCCGTCGCTTCCACGCCGTGGAGACGAACTGGGTGGTGTTCCTCGGCGCCGTCTCGCTGGCCATCGGCGTGCTGATGTACGCCTTCCCGGCCGTGGTGCCGGTGGCGACGCTGGTCATCCCCGCCGTGGTCGCGAACCTGGTGCTCGGGCCGCGCACGCTGCCCTGGTTCATCGTGTTCCTGCTCAGCGTCGTGGTGATCGTGGTCGCCGCCGGGGCCGACGCGCAGTTCACGACCACCAGGGTGACCAGCGTGGTGGTCGCCTTCGTCGTCGGCCTGATCATCCTGGTCTCGTCGTTTCGGCGCGCGCGCCTCGGCGTGGCCGGGGTGCGCGGGGAGTCCATGCTCGTCGACCTACGCGACCGCATCACCAGCCAGGCGAGGATCCCCCAGCTGCCCGCGGACTGGTACTGCGAGTCCGTGATGCGCTCGGCCGGCGGGTCGTCGTTCGCCGGTGACTTCATGGTGGGCGCGAAGTCGGCCGACGGGCGGCGTCTCGAGCTCGCGGTGGTGGACGTGTCGGGCAAGGGGGAGCAGGCCGGGACCCGGTCGCTGCTGCTCTCGGGAGCCTTCGGCGGTCTGCTCGGCGCGCTCCCGGCCGGCGGCTTCCTGCCGGCCGCCAACGACTACCTGCTTCGGCAGAACTGGACAGAGGGCTTCGCCACGGCGGTGCACCTGTCGATCGACCTGCACACCGGACAGTTCGAGCTCCGTTCCGCCGGCCACCCACCGGCGGTGCAGCTGCACGCCGGGTCCGGGCGCTGGGGGGTGCACGAGGTGGACGGACCGGTGCTCGGTCTCATGCCGGACGCGGAGTTCAGCGTGGGGACCGGCACGCTGCTGCGCGGTGACGCGCTGCTGATGTTCACCGACGGGCTGGTGGAGACCCCGCAGCGCGACATCGGCCAGGGCATCGACCGGCTGCTCGGGCACAGCGAGCGGTTGCTCCGGGCGGGCTTCGAGCACGGCGCGCACCGGCTGGTGCGCGACCTCGACGGCGCCAACGACGACCAGGCGCTGCTGCTGCTGCACCGCCGCTGACGTGCGGGCGCCCCTCGGGGACGAGGGCCGGTGAGAGCGGATGACGGGAATCGAACCCGCGTAGCCAGTTTGGAAGACTGGGGCTCTACCATTGAGCTACATCCGCCGGGCTGCCGGGACCGGACAGCGCGACCCATGGTGCCACACGGCTCACCGCGCGTACCAATCGGGACGGCGCCGCGATTACAGCCTCGCCGTGCTCGTCCACTAGACTCCCGTGGGTTCCCCGTGCGGGGGAACGCGTCACCGGGGCGTAGCGTAGTGGCTAGCGCGCCTGCTTTGGGAGCAGGAGACCGCAGGTTCGAGTCCTGTCGCCCCGACCATGCTCGTGCGGGCCCTGCCCTGCACGGCGTGAGCCGCCCGCGCGAGGGTGCGTGCAACTTTCCAAACGACTGAGGAGACAGACCTGTGAAGAGCGCCGTCGAGACTTTGAGCCCGACCCGGGCCAAGCTCACCGTCGAGGTGCCCTTCGAGGAGCTCAAGCCGAGCCTCGACGCGGCGTACAAGAAGATCGCCCAGCAGATCAACATCCCGGGCTTCCGCCGCGGCAAGGTGCCGCCGATGATCATCGACCGTCAGGTCGGCCGGGGCGCGGTGCTCGACGAGGCGATCAACGCCGCCCTGCCCAAGCTGTACGTCGACGCCCTGCAGGCCAACGACCTCGAGCCGCTGGCGCAGCCGGAGATCGACATCACCAAGCTCGAGGACAACGACACCCTCGAGTTCACCGCCGAGGTCGACGTCCGTCCCGAGGTGGACCTGCCCGACTACGAGGGGCTCGAGGTGACCGTCGAGGACGTCGAGGTCACCGACGAGGACATCGAGGAGCAGCTGCAGAACCTCCGCGAGCGCTTCGCCACGCTCAACGAGGTGGAGCGCGCGGCCGCGAACGACGACTTCGTGGTGATGGACCTGCGGGCGACCCGGGACGGCGAGCCGGTCGAGGGCGCCGAGGTCACCGGGATGAGCTACCAGGTCGGCCGGGGCGGCATGCTCGACGGCCTCGACGAGGCGCTGGTGGGGATGTCGGCGGGGGACGAGAAGACCTTCTCCTCCCAGCTCGTCGGCGGCGACCAGGTCGGTGAGGACGTCGACGTGGAGGTCAAGGTCTCCGCGGTCAAGGAGCAGGAGCTGCCCGAGGTCGACGACGACTTCGCCCAGACCGCCTCCGAGTTCGACACCGTCGAGGAGCTGCGCGAGGACATCCGCACCCGCCTCGAGCGCGGCAAGCGCCTGGAGCAGGCCGCTTCGGCCCGCGACGCGGTGCTGGAGAAGATGCTGGACCTCGTCGACGTGCCGCTGCCCGACGCGGTGGTGGCCTCCGAGCTGGCGGGCCGCCGGGAGAGCATCGAGCAGCAGCTGGCCTTCGCCGGCATGACGATGGAGCAGTACCTCGACTCCGAGGAGCAGACCGTCGACGAGTTCGAGGCGGACCTCGAGAAGCGGGTCCGCGACGCGGTCGCCGCGCAGTTCATCCTCGACCAGATCGCCCGCAAGGAGGAGATCGGGGTCAACGAGGGCGAGCTCCAGGAGCACCTGCTGCGCCGTGCGCAGCAGTCGGGCCAGAACCCGCAGGAGTTCATGCAGCACATGGTCGAGCACAACCACATCCCGGAGATGGTCTCCGAGGTGGTGCGCGGCAAGGCGCTGGCGATGATCGTCGAGGCCGCCACGGTCACCGACGAGTCCGGCAACCACGTCGAGCTGAAGAACCTGCAGCCCGACGGCTCGATCGCCGAACCGGGCGAGGACGCCGAGGCCGCGGAGACCGCCCAGCCGGCGGACGAGGCCGAGGAGGCCACCCAGCCGGTGGACCAGGCCGAGGAGGCCGCCGAGGACCGGGACGACGCGGAGGCCTGAGCCCGCGGGCGTCTCTCGCAGGGGTGTGTCGCCGGCCGGCGACACGCCCCCGTTCGTTCCCCCGAAACCGGACGAACCGTTGACATACCGGAGGTATGCACCAAGACTGGCGCAATGCCTCCCGCGCCTCCGGTGTCTCCACGAGGCCGGGCGTCCGCCGAACCCCGGTCGGTCACGGACGTGCCCCGCCCGGATCGGCCCGGGCTCGCGGGCGCACTGGCGCTCGCGGCCGACTACGCGGACCGGATCGCGGTGGGCACGGCCCGCGACGTGCACGGCGCCGTGGCGGCCCGCGCCTTCGGGCTCGCCAACGTGGCCACGCGCGGCAGTGCCCGCGGGCAACAGCGGCTGCACGACGGGATCTCCGCCGCGGTGTACACCAGCCTCAGCACGGGGGCGCGGGCGGCCGCCACCGGCATGCAGGCCGTGGACCGTCACGGTCCACGGCTGGAGGCGACGCCCGCGGGCCGGCAGCTGCTCTCGGCCGTCAACGGCCTGATCGGCGACCGGCTGGTCGAGGACCGCCCCGAGCTCGCCATCGCGCTCGCGGTGCGCCGCCACGGGGCCGACGTACCCCCGACCGCGGAGGCCCTGTCCGCCGCGTTCCCGGACGCGACCGGGGACGTGGTGGTGTTCCTGCACGGGCTGGGGGAGAACGACGACTCCTGGGACCGGCGACGCGACGAGCACGGCGGCAGCTACGGCTCCCGGCTGGCCCAGGACGGCCGCTGGACGCCGGTGTACCTGCGCGCCAACACCGGGCTGCCGATCGGTGAGAACGGCGTCGCCCTGGCCTCGCTGCTCGACGACCTGATCGCGTCGTGGCCCGTGGGCGTACGACGCCTCGCGCTGGTCGGGCACTCGATGGGCGGGCTGATCCTGCGCGCCGCGTGCGCGGTGGTGACCGACGCCGAGCGGCAGTGGAGCAGCCTGGTCACCGACGTGGTGACGCTGGGCACCCCCCACCTCGGCGCACCCCTCGAACGCACCGTGCACCGCAGCGCCCGGCTCCTCGGGCTGCTGCCCGAAGCGGCGCCGTTCGGCCGGATCCTGGAGTACCGCTCCGTGGGCATCCTCGGCCTGCGTCGGGGCCTGGCCGCGGACGTGCAGCACCTCCCGCACGCCCGCTACCGCCTCGTGGCCGCGACCCTGGCCGAGTCCCGTCGGCACCCGCTCAGCGCGGCGCTCGGGGACCTGCTGGTGCGCTACCCCTCCGCGGTGGGACGCGACCGGTGCGGGCGGGAGCTGTTCCCCGACGCCGACGTGCTGCACGTCCGCGGCGACCACTTCGACCTGCTCAACCATCCCCGGGTGTACGACGCGCTGCGGCGCTGGCTCGCCTGACCCTGCTGTCCCGCCTCACCGAAGGAGCACCGTCCGTGACCTCGCCCCTGCCCGTCCAGGCCTCCGTCGACGATCGACGCCGACACCACCCGCGTGTGGGCGGTGGTCTCCGACGTGACCCGGATGCCGGAGTGGAGCCCCGAGCTGCGCCGGCTCTACCCGCTCGGCGACCGCCGTCCCCGCGTGGGGATGAGGATGCTCGGCCTCAACCGCCGCGGGCTGGCCTTCTGGCCCACCACCTCCACGGTGGTCCGCTACGAGCCGGAGCGCGCGGTCGCGTGGAAGACACGCGAGAGCGGCGCCACCTGGAGCTACGAGCTCGAGGCCACGGGCACCGGGACCCGCCTGACCGGTCGCCGGGACCTGCCCGCCTACACCGTCGGCACGAAGCTGATGGCGGCGGTCATCGGCGGCGCCGAAGGGCACGACCGGGAGCTGGCCGACGGCATCCGCACCACGCTGACGCGGATCAAGGCGACCGTCGAGGGCGCCTGAGCACCCGGTGGTCGCGCGGCGGCGCAGGCGGCGCGAGTCCGCTGTGGGCGAACAACCCCGGTGCGCCCGTGGATGTGGGGCTGCTTTTGGCTAGGGTCGGGACGTGACTGAGATCCAGATGAACGGTGGCGGCTCCGGCTACGGCCTGGACGACCACATCTACCAGCGGCTCCTCAGAGAGCGCATCGTGTTCCTCGGGTCGGAGGTGCGCGACCAGAACGCCAACGCGATCTGCGCGCAGATGCTGCTTCTCAACGCCGAGGACCCCGAAGCAGACATCTTCTTGTACATCAACAGCCCCGGTGGCTCGGTCGACGCCGGCATGGCGATCTACGACACCATGAACTACATCTCCAACGACGTGGCGACGGTCGGCATGGGCCTCGCGGCGTCGATGGGACAGTTCCTGCTGTGCGCCGGTGCGCAGGGCAAGCGCTACGCGCTGCCGCACGCGCGGATCATGATGCACCAGCCCTCGGGCGGCATGGGCGGCTCCGCCTCGGACATCAAGATCCAGGCGCAGCAGTCCCTGCACATCCGGCAGGTGATGTTCCGGCTGATCAGCGAGCACACCGGCCAGCCGCTCGAGCAGATCGAGAAGGACGCCGACCGCGACCGCTGGTTCACCGCCGAGCAGGCACTCGAGTACGGCTTCATCGACAAGGTGGTCGCCAGCGCCGGCCAGGTCGCCGACGAGGGCCGTCCGGCCGTGAAGAATTGAGAGCTGACATGACTGGTACCGACATCCCTGGGCTCACCGGCCGCGCCCCCGAGCTGGCGTCGCCGCAGATGAACTACTACATCCCGCAGTGGGAGGAGCGGACGTCGTACGGCGTCCGGCGCATCGACCCCTACACCAAGCTCTTCGAGGACCGCATCATCTTCCTCGGGGTGCCGATCTCCGACGACATCGCCAACGCGGTGATGTCGCAGCTGCTGGTGCTCGAGTCGATGGACCCCGACCGGGACATCCAGATCTACATCAACAGTCCCGGCGGCTCCTTCACGGCGCTGACGGCGATCTACGACACGATGCGGTTCGTCAAGCCCGACATCCAGACGGTCTGCCTCGGGCAGGCCGCCTCCGCCGCGGCGATCCTGCTCACCGCCGGGGCCCCCGGCAAGCGGCTCGCGCTGCCCAACAGCCGGATCCTGATCCACCAGCCCTACACCGAGGGCTCCTACGGGCAGACCTCCGACATCGAGATCCAGGCCAACGAGATCCTGCGGATGCGTGGGCTGCTCGAGACGATGATCGCCGAGCACACCGGCAAGTCCCAGGACGAGGTCAGCCACGACATCGAGCGGGACAAGATCCTCACCGCCGAGCAGGCGGTGGAGTACGGCCTCATCGACTCGATCCTCGAGTCGCGCAAGGCGTCCGTGCCGGCGGTCTGAGCCACCGGTCGGCGCCCGGGGGACTCGTCGTGTCCCCATCCCATTTGGGGGCACGACGGGGTACCTTCGAGTTCGAGAGACAGAACAAGCAGTCGACCAGGGCCGCGGGGCTTCCCGAGGACCATCGGCGTGAGGTGTGAGGAGTCGTCGCCTGTGGCACGCATCGGTGACGGAGGTGACCTGCTGAAGTGCTCGTTCTGCGGGAAGAGCCAGAAGCAGGTCAAGAAGCTCATCGCGGGACCCGGCGTCTACATCTGCGACGAGTGCATCGATCTCTGCAACGAGATCATCGAGGAGGAGCTCAGCGAGGGCACCGAGGTCGGCCTGGAAGAGCTGCCCAAGCCGCGTGAGATCTTCGAGTTCCTCAACTCCTACGTGATCGGCCAGGAGAACGCCAAGAAGGCGCTCGCGGTGGCGGTCTACAACCACTACAAGCGGGTCCAGGCCGGGGTCGGCGCCGGGACGCAGCGGCACAAGCAGGACGAGGCCGTCGAGCTGGCGAAGTCCAACATCCTGGTGATCGGGCCGACCGGCTGCGGCAAGACCTACCTCGCGCAGACGCTCGCCCGGATGCTCAACGTCCCGTTCGCGATCGCCGACGCCACCGCGCTCACCGAGGCGGGCTACGTCGGCGAGGACGTCGAGAACATCCTGCTCAAGCTCATCCAGGCCGCCGACTACGACGTCAAGAAGGCCGAGACCGGGATCATCTACATCGACGAGATCGACAAGGTGGCCCGCAAGGCGGAGAACCCCTCGATCACCCGCGACGTCTCCGGTGAGGGTGTGCAGCAGGCGCTGCTGAAGATCCTCGAGGGGACCACCGCCTCGGTCCCGCCGCAGGGCGGCCGCAAGCACCCGCACCAGGAGTTCATCCAGATCGACACCACGAACATCCTGTTCATCGTCGGCGGCGCGTTCTCCGGTCTCGAGCACATCGTCGAGCAGCGGATCGGCAGGAAGACCCTGGGCTTCGGTGCCGAGCTCCCCAGCAAGGAGGAGCGCGACATGGACAAGATCTTCTCCGAGGTCATGCCCGAGGACCTGCTCAAGTTCGGGCTGATCCCCGAGTTCATCGGCCGGCTGCCCGTCATCGCGACCGTGGACAAGCTCAACCGCGAGGCGCTGGTCCGGATCCTCACCGAGCCGCGCAACGCCCTGGTGAAGCAGTACCAGAAGCTCTTCGACCTCGACGGGGTGGAGCTGGAGTTCACTCCAGACGCCGTCGACGCGGTGGCCGACCTCGCGATGGTGCGCGGAACCGGGGCGCGTGGGCTGCGGGCGATCATCGAGGAGGTCCTCCTGCACGTCATGTACGACGTGCCCTCGCGCGAGGACGTGGCCAAGGTCGTGGTCACCGGCGAGGTGGTCAGCGACAACGTGAACCCCACGCTGGTGCCGCGGGTCCCCGAGACCAAGAAGAAGAAGTCCGCCTGACCCGAGGCGTCCGACAGGGACCGTCCGCACCGGACGGTCCCTGTCGCGTCTCCCGCGCCACCCGCGCTCGCTAGGCTCGCCGGGTGACCAACGACTTCACCCCGCTGACCTTTCCGACGACCGACTGGGCGGGCTGGCTCGCCCACCGCTGCGACACCCAGCTCCAGCAGGCCCGGGACCGGGTCACCGCGCTGAAGACCGGTGACCGGGACGCGGCGGCCACGATGGAGCTGTGGAACGACGTCAACGTGGCCATGGCCAACGCCTTCGCGGTCGCGGAGCTGCTCGCCAACGTCCACCCCGAGGAGCGGGTGCGCTCCCGCGCCGAGCAGGCCGAGCAGGACGCCCACCGGCTGCTCACCGAGATCGGTCTCGACCGGGAGCTGTACGACGTCCTGGCCGCGGTCGACCCCGATGCGCTCGACCCGGGCGGCCGCCGGGTGCTCCGGCTCTCGCTGCGTGACTTCCGCCGCGCGGGGGTCGACCAGGACGACGCGGTGCGCGACCGTCTCCGGAAGCTGTCGGAGCGCGAGACCGAGGTGGCTCAGGAGTTCTCCAAGAACATCCGCGACGACGTGCGCACCGTGCGCCTACGCCCCGAGCAGCTCGAGGGACTGCCGGCCGACTTCCTCGAGAGCCACCGGCCGGGCGAGGACGGCCTGGTGGAGATCACCACGGAGTACCCGGACTACGTCCCCTACATGACCTTCGGCCGTGACCGCGGTGCCCGGTCCGCGCTGCTGCACGAGTACCTCAACCGGGCCTGGCCGCAGAACGACGCGTTGCTGCGGGAGCTGGTCGCCCTGCGCGACGAGCACGCGCGGCTGCTGGGCTACGACGGCTGGCCGTCGTACGACGCCGAGGTGAAGATGATCGGCAAGGGCGCCGCCATCCCGGAGTTCATCGACCGCATCGCGGAGGTGTCCGAGGAGGCGGCGCGCCGCGACTACCGGGTGCTCCTCGCCCGGCTCCAGCGCGACCACCCCGAGGCGACGGTCGTGGACAGCACCGACAAGGCGTTCTACTCCGAGGTGGTGCGCCGGGAGGACTTCGACGTCGACGCCCAGCAGGTGCGTCCCTACTTCGAGTTCGCCAAGGTGCGCGCCGGCCTGCTGGAGGTCACCGGTCGCCTGTTCGGCATCGAGTACGTCGAGGTGGCCGACGCCCCGCGCTGGCACGAGGACGTCGCCGTCTACGACGTGATGCGGGCGGGGGAGCGGCTGGGCCGGATCCACCTCGACCTGCACCCACGCAAGGGGAAGTACTCCCACGCCGCCCAGTTCGACCTGGTCCCCGGCGTCGCCGGTCGTCAGCTCGCCGAGGGCGTCCTGGTGTGCAACTTCTCGCGGCACCTCATGGAGCACGACCACGTGGTGACGCTGTTCCACGAGTTCGGTCACCTGGTGCACCACGTGCTCGCGGGCGGTCACCGGTGGGCGCGCTTCTCCGGCGTGGCCACCGAGTGGGACTTCGTGGAGGCGCCGTCCCAGATGCTCGAGGAGTGGGCGTGGGACCCCGACGTGCTGCGCACCTTCGCCACGAACGCTGCCGGGGAGGCGATTCCCGTCGAACTGGTGGAGAAGATGCGCGCGGCCGACGACTTCGGCAAGGGTCTCTACGCCCGCACCCAGATGTTCTACGCCGCACTGTCGTACCACCTGCACCAGCAGGCGCCCGAGGACGTCACCGCGATGGTGCGCGACCTACAGGCGCGCTACGACGTGTTCTCCTACGTGCCCGACACGCACTTCCACGCGTCGTTCGGGCACCTGGAGGGCTACGGCTCCGGCTACTACACCTACATGTGGAGCCTGGTGATCGCCAAGGACCTGTTCTCGGCGTTCCACCACGACGACCTGTTCGACACCGAGGTGTCCTACCGCTACCGGGACAAGGTGCTCGCCGCCGGCGGCAGCAAGGACGCCGCGGACCTGGTGGCCGACTTCCTCGGCCGTCCCTACGGCTTCGACGCCTTCGAGGCCTGGCTCAACCGTTGAGGCGCGCGTGCCGCACCCATGAAGCGCGCGTGTTGCACGGCAGCACGCGCGCTTGGAGGGGGCGACATGCGCGACTCGACGGGGTGTGGGTCAGTGCAGGCGGACCCGGGGGTCGAGGACGGCGTACATGATGTCGACCAGGATGTTGGCCACCACCACCGCCGCCGACGCGAACAGCACGATCCCGACGATCACCGGCAGGTCCTGGCGGTTGATCGCGTCGATGGCGGTCTTGCCCAGCCCGGGCAGGCTGAACACGGTCTCGGTGACCACCACGCCGCCGACGAGCTGACCGAGGTCGATGCCGAACTGGGTCACCACCGGGGTCAGCGCGCTGCGCAGGCCGTGACGCAGGATGATCCGGCGCTCGGCGAGCCCCTTGGAGCGGGCGGTGCGGATGTAGTCCTCACCGAGCACGTCCAGCATCGAGCCGCGCGTCAGCCGCGTGTACGTCGCCGCCAGGACCAGCGCGAGCGTGATCCACGGGAGCACCATGTGCAGCGCCCACTGCGCGGGGTCTTCGGTGAAGGGGGCGTACCCACCGGCGGGGAACCACCGGAACCCGGCCAGGGTGAGCTTGAAGTACAAGAAGTACAGCAGCACCACCCCGAGGAGGAAGGACGGGAAGGAGTAGAAGAACAGCGCGAACACCGTCAGGCTCCGGTCGGCGAACGAGCGGGGCTTGACCGCCGAGATCACGCCGTTGCCCACCCCGACGACCATCCAGATCACCGCAGCCCCGAGGGCCAGCGAGATCGTGATCGGCAGCGCCTGGGCGATGATGTGGGTGACCGGCACCTGGTAGTAGTAGTCGTACCCGAGGTTCCCGTGGAGCGCGTTGCCCACGAAGTCGAGGTACTGCTTCCACACCGGCTGGTCGAGGCCGAGGCGGTGGTTGATGAGCGCGATCGTCTGCGGTGTGGCCTGCCGTCCTGCCAGCGTGCGCGCCACGTTGTTCGGCGCCACGAAGAACAGCAGGAACACGGCCACGGTGATCAGCCACATCACCAGGACGCCGAGCGCGAGCCGGCGGATAAGGAAGCGGATCATCGGTGAATCCTCCTCACTGCTTCATCAGCCGGTCGGTGCGCGGGTCGAACGCGTCGCGCACCCCGTCACCGAACAGGTTGAACGCGAGCGTCGTGACCAGCAGGGCTGCGCCCGGGAAGGCGATGAACCACCAGGCGACCGTGTAGTACCTCTGCGCCTCGCTGATCATGCCGCCCCAGTCCGCCGTCGGCGGCGGCAGCCCGAGCCCGAGGTAGGACAACGTGGCCTGGACGACGATGACGACCGGGATGAGCAGGGTGGTGTAGACGATCACCTGCGCCAGCACGTTGGGCAGGATGTCGATGAACATGATCCGCATGTTGCCGGCCCCGAGCGACCGGGCCGCTTCCACGAACTCCCGCTCCTGCAAGGACAGGACCTGGCCGCGCACGATGCGCGCCACGGAGGCCCAGCTGAAGAAGCCGATGACGAGGACCGTGATAGCCAGGCTGGGGCCGGTGATCGACACCAGGGCGATGGCCACCAGCATGAACGGCACCGACAGCACCACGTCGATCAGCCGCGCCAGGACGGTGTCGACGATACCGCCGAGGAAGCCGGCGGCCAGGCCGATCAGCACGCCGATGGCGACGGTGAGCGCGGTGGCGGCAACCCCGACGAGCAGCGAGATGCGGGCGCCGTAGAAGACGCGGACCATGATGTCGCGCCCCAGGTCGTCGGTGCCGAACCAGAACTCGCTCGACGGCGGCTTGGGCATGCCGGCCGCGGTGAGTCCCTTGGCGCGGTACTGCTCGTTCGGCGGGTGACCGGTCAGGTGGGCCACCAAGGGCGCACAGATCGCCGCCAGGATGATCAGGACGATGATGGCGAGGCAGAACATCGCCACCTTGTCGCGGCGCAGCCGGGCCCAGGCCAGCGCCCAGGGGCTGCGCCCCTCGATCGTCCGCTCTTCGGGGACCGGTACCGGGTCCTTGGTGGACGCCTCGTTCTGGGTGAGGCTGTCGCTCATCCGTCCCTCCTCTCCTGGCCGCCGGCCGTCTCGATCTCGGTGTCGCGGATCTGCGGGGTGAAGCGGGAGAGGTCCTCGCCCACCTCCACCGGGTGCAAGCAGGCCGCTGCGTGCTCGGGCGGGTCGCCGAGCACCGGCTCCAGCGGCGGTACCACCGAGACGCAGTCCTGCTGGGCCTTGGGGCAGCGGGTGTGGAACCGGCAGCCCGACGGCGGGTTCATCGGGGACGGCACGCTGCCGGCCAGGACGATGCGCTCCCGGCTGTCCGCGGCGTCGGGGTCCGGCACCGGCAGCGCCGAGAGCAGCGCCCGGGTGTAGGGGTGCCTGCTGGTGTCGAACAGGTCGTCGGCCGGGGCCGTCTCGACGATCTTGCCGAGGTACATCACCGCGATCCGGTCACTGACGTGCCGGATGACCGAGAGGTCGTGGGAGATGAACACGTAGCTCAGGTCGAAGTCGTCCTGCAGCTCGAGCAGCAGGTTGATGATCTGGGCCTGGATCGAGACGTCGAGGGCCGAGACCGGCTCGTCGCAGATCAGGAGCTTGGGCCGCAGGGCCAGGGCGCGGGCCACGCCGATGCGCTGGCGCTGGCCGCCGGAGAAGTCGGCGGGGAACCGGTTGTAGTGCTCGGGGTTGAGCCCCACCCGCTCCATCAGCTCCTGGACCTTGCGCTTGCGCTCCGCGCGACCGCCCAGTCCGTGGATGGAGAAGGGGTCCCCGATGATCGACCCGACGCGACGGCGCGGGTTCAGCGAGCCGAACGGGTCCTGGAAGATCATCTGGAACTCACGGCGCAGCGGTCGCAGCTGGCGTCCCGTGATCCGGCTGATGTCCTGGCCCTCGAACCAGATGGAGCCGTCGGACACGTCGTGCAGCCGTGCGATGCAGCGCGCCAGAGTGGACTTGCCGCAGCCGGTCTCGCCGACCAGTCCCAGGGTCTCGCCCTTGCGCACCTCGAGGTCGACGCCGTCCACCGCGTGGATGTACTCCTCGTTGCCGGGCATGAGCCTGGCCGACTTCACCGGGAACCGCTTGTAGAGGTTCTCCACCCGCAGCAAGGGCTCGCCGTCGGCCAGGGGCCGCGTGGCGCTGTCCGGTGCGGTGCTCGTCATGCTCCCACCTCGTCTCGCAGGGTGACCGCACGCTCCTGCTCACGGCTCTCCCGGTCGGTCGACAGCCAGCAGGCGCTCTGGTGCTCGCGGTCGTTGAAGACCTCGCGCAGCGGCGGTGTCTCGCTGGTGCACTTGTCGAAGACGTACGGGCAGCGCGGGGCGAACGGGCACGCCCGCGGCGGCTGGATCAGGCTCGGCGGCGTGCCAGGGATCGGCACCAGGGTATCTCCGCCCGCGCTGGCGCCGGGCAGCGACCTGAGCAGTCCCTCGGTGTAGGGGTGGTGGTGCCGGTAGAAGATCTCGCGGCGCGACCCGCGCTCCATGGCGCGCCCGGCGTACATCACCACCACCTCGTCGGCCAGCTGGGCCACCACGCCGAGGTCGTGGGTGATCAGGATGATGGCGGTGCCGAACTCCGACTGGAGGTCCTGCATCACCGAGAGCACCTGCGCCTGCACCGTCACGTCGAGGGCGGTCGTCGGCTCGTCGGCGATGAGCAGCGCGGGGTTCAGCGCCATCGCCATCGCGATCATCACGCGTTGGCGCATGCCGCCGGAGAACTGGTGCGGGAAGTCGTCGATGCGGCTCGCCGCGCGGGGGATCTGCACGAGGTCCAGCAGCTCGACGGCGCGGGCGCGCGCCTCCCGCTTGGACACGTCGCGGTGCGCACGGATCATCTCCACCATCTGCCAGCCCACCTTGTAGTACGGGTGCAGGCTGGACAGCGGGTCCTGGAAGATCATCCCGATCTTCTCGCCGCGGAGCTCGCGCAGCGCACGCGGTGAGGCCGTCAGGAGGTCCTGGCCCTCGAACCGCGCGCTGCCGGACACGCGGGCGCCCCGAGTCAGTCCGGTGATGGTCTGCGTGGACACGCTCTTGCCGGAGCCGGACTCGCCGACGATCGCGAGTGTCTTGCCGGCGTCCACCTCGAACGACAGACCGCGCACCGCGTGCACGACCCCGTCCGGGGTGGAGAAGTCCACATGGAGGTCGTCGACCTCGAGCAACGCCATGGGGGTTTCTCGTCTTCCTGTCAGAAGTTGCGGCGCAGCCGAGCGTCCCCGGCCCGGAGCGGGCCGGGGACGCCCGTGCGGATCAGCCGCCCTGCTTGCCCTGCTCCAACCAGACGTTCGTCGGGTCGAAGTTCTGGAACATCGGGACGTACACCGCGTTGTGCACCTGCGATGCGTGGTAGTTCGGGTTCTTCGGGTTGGTGATCGGGAAGAACGCCGCGTCCTGCATCACCTGGCGGTCGGCCTTGGCCCACAGGTCCTTGGCCTGCGACAGGTCCTTGGCGGTCGACGCCTGCTGGATCAGCTTGTCGGTCGTCGGGTTGTTGTAGAGACCGAAGTTGCTGCCGCTCGGCGGGAACGACGGCTTGCCGGAGAACAGCGGGCCGAAGTAGGAGAGCGCCGCGTTGCCGTACCAGTCAGCACCCCAGCCGGCGAGGGACAGGTCCCACACGCCGCGTCGGGCGGTGTCCGGCTCCTCGAGGTACTTGGTGTAGAAGTCCGCGTTCGGCGACGGGACGCCCTGCACCTTGATGCCGGCCTTGGACAGGTCCTGGCTGGCGGTCTGGAACGCCTTGCTGCTGGCCTCCGACGCGTTGCGGTAGAGGAACTTCACCGTGATGCCGTTCGGGTACCCGGCGTCGGCGAGCAGCTGCTTGGCCTTCTGCGGGTTGTACGGGTACAGGTCGAAGTTCTGCGAACCGTCGATGTTGGACGGCAGCACGTGGCTCAGCGGAGCGTTGATCTGCGGGCCGCCCATGACCTGGATGAGGTTCTTCCGGTTGAGGGCGTACTCGAGAGCCTGACGGACCTTGAGCTTCTTCAGCGCACCGTTGTTGTTCGGCGACTCCATGTTGAACACGATGTACGGGTTCGACGAGGCCGTCATGCCGAGGTTCAGCAGCGGGTCCTTGGTGGCGATCAGCTGCGGCAGCGCCGACGGCGGCGGTCCCGCGTCCCACTCCATGTCCGCGTTGGGCGAGCTGGTCTGCAGCTGCTGCTGGATGGAGTCCTGGCTCACCGTCTCGTCGACGACGATCTTGTCGACGTACGCCTTGCGCACCGGGTCGCTGGACGCCTTCCAGGCCGGGTTGCGGGTGAACGTGATGTTCTTCGTCGGGTTCCAGGACTGGACCTGGTAGGGGCCGTCGGAGACCAGGTGGTTGGCCAGCTGCTGGCTGGCCGGCTTGTAGTCCAGGAACTCCTTCGGCGCCGGCGAGAACGCGGGCATGGTGAGCATGTCCGGGAAGTACGTCGCCGGGTTGTTCAGCTTGAAGACGACGGTCTTGTCGTCCTTGGCCGTCACGCCGGAGAGCTGCGTGTTCTCGATGTACTTCTTCATCGCCGCGACGCTGGTGCCGGCCTTGGAGAAGCCGTCGCAGAACTGCTGGTAACCCTGGATCAGCGTGGCGAAGTCCGGCGTGCCGCCGAACGGCTGGACCGGGTTGCAGGTCCGCTTCACGCCGCGTACGACGTCCTGGGCCGTGACCGGACGCTGCGGGTTGGTGTTCCACATCGCACCGTCACGCAGCGTGATCGTGTAGGTCTTGCCGTCCGCGCTGACCCCGCCGTTGCTCGTGGTGGGCATCTGGGTGGCGAGGTCCGGCACCGGCTGGGTCACGTGACCGGGCGTCGCCGGGTAGGTGAACAGCTGGCGCGACCACATCCGCAGGCCGAGGAAGCCGATGGAGTAGTAGCTGATGTTCGGGTCCATGTAGTCCACGTCCCCGGTGCCCAGCATGTTGAGGGTGCCGCCCTTGACGGCGTTCGCGGTGTCCTGCGTCCCGTTCGAGCCGCCGCCACCGGGGGCAGCGCCTCCGCCGCCGTTCTGCCCGCCGCCTCCGCCGCCGCAGGCAGCGGCGCTCAAGGTGAGCAAACAGGCGGTGAGGACACCGCCCGCTCGCTTCAGCTTTCCAGCCAACTTTCGTCGCCTCCTCGTGCTGCCGGCCCTGAGTGACCACCGACGTGGTGGCGTGCGGGCAGGCAGAATCGGTAGATAGTCGGCGGGAACGTTAGGTGTGCCGCGCCGGAATCACAATGGTCATCGCGGCATGTCACCGGAAGAGTTGGCTATCTGTTACACATCAGCGCAGAAATATGACGGGGCGTCATACAACGGCGGCCGCGCCTCCAGGGAGCCTCGTGTGAGATCCGGGGACCGCGAGGGATACTGAGGCCATGTCGCGGAGTGTCCTGCTGGTCGAGGACGACCCCCGCGTCCGCCGGTCGCTGCGGCTCGCGCTGGAGGACGAGGGCTACAGCGTCGACGAGGCAGCGGACGGTCGCAGCGGCCTGCAGGCGCTGGCCAGCCATGCGCCGGACGTGGTGCTGCTCGACGTGATGCTTCCCGACGGCGACGGATTCTCCGTGTGCCGGGCGATCCGGCAGGAGAGCGACGTACCGGTCATCATGGTGACCGCGCGCACCGACAGCCATGACGTGGTCGCAGGTCTGGAGTCGGGCGCCGACGACTACGTCACCAAGCCGGTCGCGGCCAAGGAGCTCTCGGCGCGGATCCGCGCGCTGCTGCGGCGCTCCGGGTCGCTGCCGTCCGTGCGCCCCCGACCCTCGGTGCTGCACGTGGACAACCTGGAGATCCGCGTGGGCGAGGGAGCGGTGCTGGTCGACGGCCGCCCGGTGCGGCTGACCCGGACGGAGTTCCGGTTGCTCGTGGAGCTGGCCCTGGTGGAGGGCAGCGTGTGCAGCCGCGAGTACCTCCTCGACAAGGTCTGGGGCTACGGCTACTTCGGGGACGGCCGCATCGTCGACGTGCACATCGGGCGGCTGCGTTCGAAGATCGAGAAGGACCCGGCGAACCCCATTCTGGTCGTGACGGCCCGCGGTCTGGGATACCGGCTGGTGTGCTGATCGCGCGACTGGGACTCCGGCGGCGGGTCACGCTGGCGTTCGTGTCCTTGACCCTCGTCCTCACCGCCTCGGTGTCCGTGGTGCTGTGGTTGCTGCTCAGCCGCTACCTCGTCGCCCGCGAGGAGAACGGCGACCTCACGGCGGCGCGGGTCACCGCCGCGTCCTTCAGCCGGGGAATGAGCGTCACGGGAGCCGATCCGGAGCGGCTGCTCAGGGCAGTGACCGCCGGCCAGTCGGCCGTCTCGGTGCTGCGCTACCACGGTCGCTGGTACACCAGCTCCGCGCGCGGGGACCCGACGGTGGTCCCCGACCGGGTGCTGCGTGCGGTGCAGGCGGGCACCAACGCCGTGGCCCGCCTGCACGAGGGCCAGCGCACCCTCCTGGTGGTCGGCGTGCCGTTGTCGGAGGGTGGCTCCTACTTCCGGGTCACCTCCAGCCAGGCCCTCGACCAGACGCTGGGCGACCTGCGCACCACGTTGGTGCTGTCGGGGCTGGCCATGACGCTCGGGGCGCTCGGCATCGGCTGGTTCGTCAGCAAGGTGGCCCTGCGCCCGCTCGGGGAGCTCACCGAGGTGGCTGCCGCGGCGGCGCGCGGGGAGCCCGGCGCGCGGATCTCCGGGGTCGACGACCCGGACCTCGCGCCGATCGTCACGTCCTTCAACGAGACGGCGCAGGCCTTGGAGGAGCGGGTGCAGGCCGACGCCCGTTTCGCAGGCGATGTCAGCCACGAGCTGCGCACCCCGCTGACCACGATGGTCAACGCCTTGCAGCTGGTGCAGAACCGCGCCGACGAGCTGCCCGAACGCGTCCGCGAACCGCTGGCCCTGCTCGGCGAGGAGCTCGACCGGTTCCGCAAGCTGGTCGTGGATCTCATCGACATGTCCCGTGTCGACGCCCGAGGTGCGATGCACTGGGAGCGGCTGCCCGCCGGTCAGCTGGTCCGCGAAGCCGCCGACGCCGCGGCGGGTCGGCCGGTCACCGTGGTCGACCCGTCCGCGGAGTCCGTGGAGGTCCGCGTCGACCGCCGACGACTCGAGCGCGTGGTCGGCAACCTCGTGGAGAACGCCGAGCAGCACGGCGGCGGCTGCATGCAGGCGCGGGTCCGCGTCGACGCCGGCCAGCTCCGCATCGAGGTCGACGACGCCGGCCCCGGGGTCCCGGAAAGCCTGCGGCATCGGGTCTTCGAGCGGTTCGTCCGGGGCATCGACGGCTCGCCGGGAGGCAACGGACTGGGCCTGGCGATCGTCGCCCGCCAGGTGCACGCGCACGCCGGACGGGTCTACGTCACCGACCGCCCCGGCGGCGGCGCCCGGTTCGTCGTACTGCTGCCGCTGGGCGGTCGGTGAGGCTCAGGACTCCGCGGGCGCGGCCACCTCGGCAGCCACGCTGATCTCCTCGGCGTCGCTGGGCGTGAACCGGAGCTCGCCGACGACCTTCCCCGCCGCGCGCAGGTCCTCCGCCGCCCGCTGCGCCTGCTCCAGCCGGGGCGCGGGGCCGGACACCTCGACGCGGGTCAGCTCGGTGCGCATGGAGACCTTGGCCTGCGACTTCGCGCCGCGGATGCCGGCCAGGGTGGCGGCGACCGCCTGGAGCATCCCCGGGTCCGCCGCGGCGGCCGAGCCGAGGTCGGTGGCTGTCGGCCATGCCTGCCGGTGCACCGAGCCCTCCTGCCACCAGGACCAGACCTCCTCGGTCACGTAGGGCAGGAACGGCGCGAGCAGCCGCAGCTGGGCGTGGAGCGCGAGGGCGAGGGCGGCCTTCGCCGACTCGGCCGGCCCGTCGCCGCGGCTGCCGTAGGCGCGCTCCTTCACCAGCTCGAGGTAGTCGTCGCAGAACTCCCAGAAGAACTTCTCCGCCGCCTCCAACGCGCTGGTGTAGTCGTAGGCGTCGAAAGCCTCGGTCGCGCGCTCGATCGTGTTGGCCAGGCCGCCGAGCATCGCGCAGTCCACCGGGTCCACGACCGCCGAGGGCCGCAGCTCCGTGGCACCCACGCTGCCGAGCACGAACTTCGAGGCGTTGAGCACCTTCATCGCCAGCCGGCGGCCGACCTTCATCTGGGTCTCGTCGAAGGGCGAGTCCAGGCCCGGCCGCGACATCGCGGCGCGCCAGCGCACGGCGTCGGCACCGAACTTGTCGAGGATCTCGCTGGGCACCACGACGTTGCCCTTGGACTTCGACATCTTCTTCCGGTCGGGGTCGACCACGAAGCCGGAGATCGCCGCGTGCGACCACGGGACGACGCCGTTCTCGTGGTGCGCGCGCACCACGGTGGCGAACAGCCAGGTCCGGATGATGTCGTGCGCCTGCGGGCGCAGGTCCATCGGGAACGTGCGGGCGAACAGGTCCGGGTCGTGCTCCCAGCCGGTGACGATCTGGGGGGAGAGCGAGGAGGTGGCCCAGGTGTCCATCACGTCCGGGTCGCCGAGGAAGCCCCCCGGCTTGCCGCGCTGGTCCTCGTCGTACCCGCGCGGTGCCTGCGTCGAGGGGTCGACCGGAAGCTCGGCCTCCGCGGGCAGCAGCGGGTGCTCGTAGTCCGGCTCACCCTCCTCGTCGAGGGGGTACCAGACCGGGAACGGGATCCCGAAGAACCGCTGCCGGGAGACCAGCCAGTCGCCGTTGAGTCCCTCGATCCAGTTGGTGTAGCGGTGCTGCATGTACTCCGGGACCCAGGTGATCTCCGAGCCGCGCTCGACCAGCTCCTTGCGCAGCTCGGCGTCCCGGCCGCCGTTGCGGAGGTACCACTGGCGGGTCGAGACGATCTCCAGCGGCTTGTCGCCCTTCTCGAAGAAGTTCGCCATGCGCTGGGTGGGCGTCGGCTCACCGTCGAGGTCACCGGACTCGCGCAGCTTGGCCACCATCGCCTCGCGCGCGCTGAACGTGGTCTTGCCGGCCAGGTCGGCGTACGCCGCGGCGGCCGGCTCGTGCGCCAGCCACTCGGGCGTCTCGCGGTGCAGCCGGCCGTCCCGGCCGATGACCGTGCGCACCGGCAGCTGCAGCTCACGCCACCACATCACGTCGGTCAGGTCGCCGAAGGTGCAGCACATCGCGATGCCGGCGCCCTTGTCGGGCTCGGCCGCGGGGTGGGCGAGCACCGGCACCTCCACGCCGAAGACGGGGGAGCTGACCGTCGTACCGAACAGGGGCTGGTAGCGCTGGTCGTCGGGGTGCGCGATGAGCGCCACCACGGCGGGGATCAGCTCCGGACGGGTGGTCTCGATGTGCACCGGGTCGCCGCCCTCGCGGTGGAAGGCGACGCGGTGGTAGGCGCCTGGGTACTCCCGTGCCTCGAGCTCGGCCTGCGCGACCGCCGTCTGGAACGTGACGTCCCACAGGGTCGGCGACTCCTGCAGGTAGGCCTCGCCGCGGGCGAAGTTCCGCAGGAAGGCGCGCTGGGAGACGGTCTGGGCGTGCTCGCCGATCGTCGTGTAGTGCTGGCTCCAGTCGACCGAGAGGCCCAGCGCCCGCCACAGGGACTCGAAGACCTTCTCGTCCTCCTGCACCAGCCGCTCGCACAGCGCGACGAAGTTCGGCCGGCTGATCGGCACCTGCTTCTTCGGGTCCGGCTTGGCCGGCGGGGCGAAGTCGGGGTCGTAGGGCAGCGAGGGGTCGCAGCGCACGCCGAAGTAGTTCTGCACCCGACGCTCCGTGGGCAGGCCGTTGTCGTCCCAGCCCATCGGGTAGAACACCTCGAACCCGCGCATCCGCTTGAACCGGGCGATCAGGTCGGTGTGGGTGTAGGAGAACACGTGGCCGACGTGCAGCGACCCGGACACGGTCGGTGGGGGAGTGTCGATGGAGTAGACCTGCTCGCGCGGCTTGGTCCGGTCGAACCTGTAGGTCTCCTCGGCCTCCCACCGCTGCGTCCACCTGTCCTCGAGGCCCTCGAGCGCAGGCTTGTCCGGTACGACGACCGCGCGGCCGGGGCCGGTGGTCGTCTCGGACACGTCGTGGCTCACGGGCTTCTGGGTCATAGTGCCGAATCTTACGGGCGACCGCCTGCGTGCTGCGAACGCGTTGTGCCGCCTAGACTCGAGGCGATGTCTGACACCCCCCACCGTCTCGACACCGCCGAGTCCTACGCCGCTGCGGAGCGGGCACTGCTGGCGCGCTGGCCCGAGACCCGGCTGCACCCCAGCCTGGACCGCATCCTGGCGCTCACCGAGCTCCTCGGCGATCCGCAGCACAGCTACCCGGTGATCCACCTGACCGGCACGAACGGCAAGACCAGCACCGCGCGGATGGTCGACACGCTGGTGCGGGCCACGGGGCTGCGCACCGGCCGCTTCACCAGCCCGCACGTCGAGTCGATGACGGAGCGGATCTCCCTGGACGGGGAGCCGCTCAGCGAGGAGCGGTTCCTGGCGTCCTACAACGACATCGCGCCGTACCTGCACCTGGTGGACCGCGACAGCGAGCACCCGCTGTCCTTCTTCGAGACGATGGTCGGCATGGCCTACTCCGCCTTCGCGGACGCGCCGGTCGACGTCGCGGTCGTCGAGGTGGGGATGGGCGGCACCTGGGACGCCACCAACGTGGCCGACGGGCGGGTCGCGGTGATCGCGCCGGTCGGCGTCGACCACGCGAAGTACCTCGGTGACCGGCCCGCGGACATCGCGGTCGAGAAGGCGGGGATCATCAAGCCCGGTGCCACGGTGGTGTCCGCCATGCAGCTGCCGGAGGTGGCGGCGGTGATCGCCGACCGAGCCGCCGAGGTCGGTGCCTCGGTGCTGTGGGAGGGGCGCGACTTCGGCGTGGACCACTTCCTGCCCGCGGTCGGCGGCCAGATGGTGACCCTGCGCGGGCTCCGCGGCGAGTACGACGAGGTGTTCCTCCCGGTCTACGGCGCGCACCAGGCGCACAACGCGGCCCTCGCGCTGGCCGCGGTGGAGGCGTTCACCGGGGGTGAGCCGCTGGACGCCGACCTGGTCCGCGAAGCGTTCGGCCAGGTCACCTCGCCCGGACGGCTGGAGGTGATCCGGCGCAGCCCGACCATCGTCCTCGACGCGGCGCACAACCCGCACGGCGCCGCCGCGGCAGCCGAGGCGATCCAGGAGTCGTTCACGTTCAGCCCGCTCATCGGAGTGGTCGGCGTGATGGCCGACAAGGACCACGAGGGCCTGCTGGCGGCCTTCGAGCACGTCTTCGCCGCCGTGGTCTGCACCCAGAACTCCACGGACCGGGCGATGCCGGCCGAGGAGCTGGCCGAGGTGGCCCGCGGCATCTACGGGGTCGACCGGGTGCACGTCGCCCGACGCCTGGAGGACGCGATCGACGAGGCGGCCACGCTCGCCGAGGCCGGTGGGACGTTCGGCGAGGCGATCGGCTCCGGTGGCGTGCTGGTCACCGGCTCGGTGGTGACCGTCGGCCAGGCGCGGGCGATGCTGCGTCCGCGGGACGAGATGCGGTCGTGAAGCGGTCGGCCCAGCGCTCCATGTGTGCCGGCATGCTCGGCCTGCAGGCGGTCGTGCTGTTCCTGACCGGCGTGGTGCTGATCGGGCTCAGCTCGCTGGGTGCAACCGCGGCACTGAGCATCGGCGGGGGACTGGCGGTTGCCTGCTTCGTGGCCATCGGGCTGCTGCGCCGGCGGGCCGGGTACTGGCTCGGATGGACCATCCAGGTGGTGTCGCTGGCGCTGGGGTTCGTCGTACCCATGATGTTCTTCCTGGGCGTGATCTTCGGAGCGCTGTGGGCCGGGGCCTACGTCCTCGGCGCCCGCATCGACCGGGAGCGCGCAGAGCGGGAGGCCCTCGAGGAGCGCTGGCGCGCCGAGCACGGCTGACCGGTCAGGGCCGTGTCGCCGGTCGCGTCCGGCGTTCTCTAGGCTGCAGCCATGTCTGAGCGCACTCTGGTCCTCTTCAAGCCCGACGCCGTCCGCCGCGGCCTGGTGGGCACGATCCTGTCCCGCTTCGAGGCCAAGGGCCTGACGCTCGTGGCGCTGGAGCTGCGCACCATCGACGCGGAGATGGCCGACCGGCACTACGCCGAGCACGTCGACAAGGACTTCTACCCGCCGCTGCGTGACTTCGTGACGAGCGGTCCCATGGTGGCCGCCGTCCTCGAGGGCGACGCGGTGATCGACGTGGTGCGCGCGCTCAACGGGGCCACCGACGGCCGCAAGGCGGCGCCCGGCACGATCCGCGGGGACCTGTCGCTGTCCAACCGCGAGAACCTGGTGCACGGGTCGGACTCGGCCGAGTCGGCCGCGCGCGAGATCGCGCTCTGGTTCCCCGAACTGGCCGGCTGAGCCTCCCGTCGTACCACTGCCGCGACCGGTGGTCACGGATTCGCCTCCGCGGCGGTGCGGAGCCGGGTCTCTGACCACCGGTGGCCGTTGCGTGGTCCAGCTGTGCCGACTTGATGGTCATTGTGGGGGTTCTGGCCCAAAGGTCCGGTTTTGTAAGCGTTGGGCGCTACGTTCGGTACGTCGCGAGTGGTGGCGTGGGGGCACCAACGCCGCTCGCGGGAGTCTCGGGATCCGTCCGGACTTCACTCAGGGGGTATCCACATGCGCATCACCAAGAAGGCGACCGTCGCTGCAGCCGCGACCGTCGCCGTCGCCGCGGCTGCGTTGCTCGCCGGCAGTTCCAGCGTCGCAGCGGGGGAAGAGCTGGCGGCATCGTCGGTGCCGGCCGGCGGCACCGGCGCGGAGTTCGCCACGCGCCTCACCTCGCTTGCCACCACGCCGTCCAGCGCGGTGTACGGGGAACACGTCACAGTCAGCGGCGTCCTGCAGCAACGCAATGCCCACAACCCTCAGGAGACCTACGGAGCCGTGGGCGACGGTACGCCTCTCCTCCTCGAGGAGTACGCCGGCTTCGGCTGCTCGGCGGACCGTCCGTCGGGCAGCGCGAACGCGACCACCTACGGGGGCACGGGGGCCTTCGCGGAGGCGTTGCAGCCGACTGCTGCCGGCCCCTGGTCCTTCCAGGTGACCTTCGCCGGTGCCTCGCCGAGTCCGGGCAGGACTTACGACGGCACGTCCGCGTGCGTCGACGCCACCGTTGCCCAGGCTCCGACGCATACGTCGATCGTCGGCAGCCCGGCCACCTCGCTCGGGCTCGGCTCGAGCCTCGACGTCGGCTACCTGGTGGAGTCGGGGTACGGAGTCAACGGCAACCACGCCGGCGGCTCGGTGACCGTCCAACAGGTCTCGTCCTCCGGCTCCGGGAGCGTGTGCGGCGCCGGCACGGGAACCGCGGCGCTCGACGCGGCACAGAACGACGCTGCCGACGGCGGCTCCGGAGCAGGCTTCAGCGCCAGCGGCACGCTGACCTGCACCCCGACGGCGGTCGGCACCTACACCTACCAGCTGTCCTACGCCGGCGATCCGAACTACCTGGGCTCGACGAGCGGGCAGGCCGACGTCGCGGTGACCGACGTGACCGTGCAGGTCTGCAAGGCCGCCCCTGCGATCGCCGGCGACTACCTGAAGACGCACGGCGTCAAGCCGGGCTCCACGACCTGGCGGTCGGTCATCAAGGACGTCGCCCACCAGACCGGGAGCAAGGGTGACTTCTTCGCCCAGCAAGCATGCCAGGACGGCTACCAGGGTGCCGTCGAGGCCTACGTGGCCGGCCGCATGCCCTCCTGACGACAGCCCCACCCACGACGGGTGGTCACGAAATCAGCTCCCGGCGATGGCGGAGGCGAATTCGTGGCCACCCGTGCCAGTAACACCCCGGTGGGGTGTTACTGGTGTGACGCGCGTGTCCTACCGGGGTTGACGCCCACGCGCTCTTAGGCTTCTCGCGGACGGGTGGCGCGCTGGATCGCCGTACCCGAACTCCGGCGCAGCGAGGGGCAGCAGGGCATGGCGAACAGCTTCATCGGTCGGGACATGGCCGTTGACCTCGGGACCGCCAACACCCTGGTGTACGTCCGCGGCAAGGGCGTCCTGCTCGACGAGCCGTCGGTGGTCGCGCTGAACGCCACCACCGGGGAGATCCTGGCCGTCGGCCACGAGGCGAAGCGGATGATCGGGCGCACGCCCGACAACATCACCGCCATCCGGCCGCTCAAGGACGGTGTCATCGCCGACTTCGAGTCGACCGAGCAGATGCTGCGGTTCTTCATCCAGCAGGTGCACCGCCGCCGGTACTTCGCCAAGCCCCGACTCGTCATCTGCGTGCCGAGCGGTATCACCGCCGTCGAGCAGCGTGCGGTCAAGGAGGCGGGCTACCAGGCGGGAGCCCGGCGGGTCTACATCGTCGAGGAGCCGATGGCCGCGGCGATCGGTGCGGGGCTGCCGGTGCACGAGGCGACGGGCAACATGGTCGTCGACGTCGGCGGCGGTACGACGGAGGTGGCGGTCATCTCGCTCGGCGGGATCGTGACCAGCCTCTCGATCCGCACGGCCGGCGACGACCTGGACCAGGCGATCATCGCCTGGATGAAGAAGGAGTACTCCCTCATGCTGGGGGAGCGCACCGCCGAGGAGATCAAGATGAGCCTCGGCTCCGCGTTCCCGCTGCCGCAGGAACCGGAGGCCGAGATCCGCGGGCGGGACATGATCTCCGGGCTCCCGAAGACCGTCGTGGTCTCCTCCGCCGAGGTGCGGATGGCGCTCGAGGAGCCGCTGCACGCGATCATCGACGCGGTGCGCACCACGCTGGACCAGACCCCGCCGGAGCTGGCCGGCGACATCATGGACCGCGGCCTGGTGCTCACCGGCGGCGGCGCGCTGCTGCGCGGCCTCGACGAGCGCATCCGTCACGAGACCGGCATGCCCGTGCACATCGCCGAGGAGCCCTTGCACTCGGTGGCCATGGGGGCCGGCAAGTGCGTGGAGGAGTTCGAGGCACTGCAGCAGGTGCTGGTCTCGGAGCCGAGGCGATGACCTCACCGAACCGGGGCCGTTCCCGGACCGCGTTCGTGCTGCTGCTGCTGGCCAGCTTCACGGTGATCACGCTGGACGCCCGCGGGGGCGCCGACTCGCCGCTGGAGCCGGCGCGGGCCGTGGTCGGCAACGTGATCGGCCCCGTGGAGAGCGGTGCCGCGGCGGCGGTGCGACCGTTCCGCTCGATCGGAGGGTTCTTCCACACCACCGGGGGACTGCGCCACGACGTGGCCCGGCTCGAGGCGGAGAACGCCGCGCTGCGGGGCCGGCTGGCGACCAGCGCGATGGCGCGCAACCGCGCCGCGGAGCTCGACGGCCTGCTGCGCTCCTCGCGCGAGACCGGCTACTCGCTGGTGCCGGCGCGCGTGGTGGCGATGGGACCGGCGCAGTCGTTCTCGCGCACGGTCACCATCGACGCCGGGACCTCCTCCGGGGTGCGCCCGGACATGACCGTTCTCAACAACGACGGGCTCGTCGGCCGGGTGCTGCGCGCGGACCGCTCCACCGCCACGGTGCTGCTCATCGCCGACCGGGGCTCCGTCGTCGGCGGCCGCCTCGGCGCCAGCATGAAGGTGGGCTTCCTGCGTGGGCGCGGGGAGGTCGGTGGCAACGCCCGCCTCGACCTCGACCTCGTCGACAGCTCGGCGACCCCCGCCCGCGGCGACGTCGTGGTGACGTGGGGTAGCAAGGACGGCGCGCCGTACGTCGCGGGTATCCCCGTCGGGCGGGTGCAAGCCGTCTACAGCAGCCCGCGCCAGCTCTCCAAGCGCGCGGTGATCGCGCCGTTCGTCGACTTCTCCTCCCTCGACGTGGTCGGTGTGGTCGTCGACGACCACGCCACCAGCGACCGCACGGTCATCCGGGCCGGGCGTCCCGACACCGGAGGTGCGGACTGATGGCCGTGCTGCGCAACCTCGCCCTCGCCGCGGCGGTGGTGGTCGCCGTCGTGCTCCAGGTGGCCGTCTTCTCCTACCTGTCCGTCGACGGGGTGGCGCCGAACCTCGCTCTCCTGCTGGTGGTCGCCGCAGCCCTCGTGCGGGGTCCGCAGGTCGCCTCGGTCCTCGGCTTCCTGGCCGGGCTGGCGGTCGACCTCGCGCCGCCGGCCGACCACGTGGCGGGCCGCTGGGCGCTGGCCCTGGTCGTGGTGGGCTACCTCGCCGGCCGGGTCCGTCAGGACGCCGGCTCGTCGGCGGTGGCCGCGCTGGTCACGGTGGCGGCGTCCTCCTTCATCGGCACCTCGATCTTCGCGCTCAGCGGCATGGTGCTGCGCGACCCGTCCGTCCCGGTGGTCGAGGCGTTGCAGGTCGTGCCCGTCGCGGTGCTGTACGACGTCGCGCTGACCCCGTTCGTGCTGCCGCCGCTCATGCGCCTGCTGCGCCGACTCCGCCCGCCGCAGGTGGCCTACTGATGGTGTCCAGACGCCCACGCAAGCTCGGGCTCCTCCATCCGGGACAGGGCAAGGTCCGCGCCACCAGCGCGAAGAAGGGTCGGCTGCGCCTGGTGGTGGTCGAGGCGCTCGTCCTCTCGCTGTTCGTCACCCTCTTCGCGCGGCTGTGGTACCTGCAGGTGCTCGGTGGTGAGTCGTACCAGGCGCAGGCTGCCGAGCAGTCGGTGCGGGAGCTGGTGGTGCAGCCCGCCCGGGGCCTCATCGTCGACGACATGGGACGGCCGCTGGTGGCCAACCGCACCTCCTGGGTCGTCGAGGTCGACCGCACCCTGCTGCACAAGATGAGCCCGGCCCAGCAGGAGACGCTGCTGCACCGGCTCGCGCAGGTGGTGCACGTGCCCTACCGCAAGATCGTGGCCCGGACCTTGCTGTGCGGCGAGGACGGTGCCGTCGCGGGCACGTGCTGGAACGGGTCGCCGTACCAGCCCGTCCCGGTCGCCGAGGACGTCAGGCAGCAGGTCGCGGTCTCCATCCAGGAGCAGGGGGAGGACTTCCCCGCGGTCCTCGTCGAGGCGCAGAACGTCCGGGCCTACCCCTCGCCGTACGGCGTCAACGCCGCCGGGCTGCTCGGCTACCTGAGCCCGATCACCTCCGACGAGCTGGCCGAGGCCAAGAAGCGGCACGACGACTCGGTGCACGGCGCCTCGGTGGTCGGCCGGGCCGGGCTGGAGAAGGAGTACGACACCTACCTGCGCGGCTACCCCGGCTACAAGCGGGTGACCGTCGACTCGATGGGCCGGGTGCTCGGCGACTCGGGCGAGACCAAGGGCCGGGTCGGCGACACGCTGGTCACCTCCATCGACGCCAAGGTGCAGTCGGTCGTGGAGAAGCAGCTCACCCAGACGATCAAGACGGCGCGGCGCACCTACGACCCGGTCACGCACAAGAACTACGTCGCCGACTCCGGCGCGGTGGTGGTGCTCAACGCCAAGAACGGCCGCGTGGTGGCGATGGCCGGCTACCCGACGTACGACCCGTCGGTGTGGGCGGGCGGCATCTCCGCCAAGCAGCTGCAGCGGCTCTACTCCGCCAAGGCCGGCTACCCGCTGCTGTTCCGACCCACCCAGGCCCAGCTCGCGCCCGGCTCGACGTGGAAGCCGATCATGACCGCCGGCGCCTTCAACGACGACATGGGGCCGAGCACCAGGCTGGACTGCTCCTCGGGGTTCCAGGTCGGCAACCACCTGTTCAAGAACTACGAGTCGGAGTCCTTCGGGATGATCGACTTCGCCCGCGCGCTGCAGGTGTCGTGCGACACCTTCTTCTACCGGGTCGGCTACCACATGTGGCAGAAGTACGGCAGCAACGCCTCCAACGTGCACGCCAAGGACCCGCTGGTGGAGGAGGCCAAGAAGTTCGGCTTCGGCAAGCCCACGGGCATCGACCTGCCCGGTGAGGCCGGTGGCCGCATCGCGGACCGGCAGTGGAAGCTGGCCTACTGGAAGGCGAACAAGGACTACTACTGCAAGGTGGGCAAGAAGCCGGGCTACGACTTCCTGCACGTCTTCGCGCGCGAGTTCTGCGCCGACGGGTACACCTACCGCGCCGGTGACGCGGTGAACTTCTCCATCGGTCAGGGCGACACCATGGTCACCCCGCTGCAGTCGGCGCGCGCCTACGCCGCGCTGGCCAACGGCGGCACGCTCTACGAGCCGCGCGTGGCGAAGGCGATCGTCAGCCCCAGCGGCAAGGTGGTCCGCCGGATACCACCGAAGGTGGCCGGCCACGTGAAGGTCTCCAAGAACGGCCTGAGGTACATCGACCAGGCTCTCCTGGGCACCGCCAAGACCGGTACCACGGCGTGGAAGTTCATCGGCTTCCCGCTCGACAAGGTGAAGATCCGCTCGAAGACCGGATCCGCGGAGGTCTACGGCAAGCAGAGCACCTCCTGGGTCGCCTCCTACAACAAGCAGTACGTCGTCCTCATGATGGTCACGCAGGCCGGCACCGGCTCCGGCACCTCGGGGCCTGCGGTCCGCAAGATCTGGGAGGCGTTGTACGGCATCGACGGGATGGCCGTGCACAAGAAGAAGGCAGCGCTGCCCGGCGCCACGCCTCCGGACACGCTGCCGGTCTTCGCCAAGGACGGCGAGATCCTGCCGCCGATGGCGGCCGAGAACAGGAGCAAGCGGTGAGCGTGCTGACCACCGCGCGAGCCCGGACGTCGCGCCCGGACACCACCACCCGGATCCGCGCGGCGGGGCTCGACTGGGTGCTGATCCTCGCCACCCTGGCGTTGCTCACCGTGGGCGCTCTGCTGGTGTGGTCGGCCACCTCCAACCGCGCCGACCTGACCGGTGGCGACCCGAACGCGTACGTCAAGAAGCACCTGGTCAACATCGCCGTCGGGGTGGTCCTGGCGGTGATGGTCACCGCCACCGACCACCGCTGGGTGCGGATCCTGGCGCCCTTGGTGTACCTCGGCTCGCTCGTCGGGCTGCTCCTCGTGCTGGTGATGGGCAGCACCATCAACGGGTCGCGGTCGTGGATCATGCTCGGCGGCCTGTCGATCCAACCGGCCGAGTTCGCCAAGCTCGCCGTGGTGATCGGCATGGCGCTGCTGGTCGCGGAGCGCACCGAGGGCTCGCTGCGCACCCGCGAGGTGGGCCACCTCGACGTGGTCGGGATGCTCGCGATCGCGGCGGTCCCGGCCGTGCTGATCCTGCTCCAGCCCGACCTCGGCACGATGCTCGTGCTGTCCGCGACCGTGTTCGGGGTGCTGGCGGTCTCCGGGGCGCCGCGGGGCTGGCTGTTCGGCCTGGCCCTGGGGGCGGCGGCCACGGCGGTGGCCGCGGTCCGGCTCGGCGTGCTCAAGGCCTACCAGGTCGACCGGTTCCTCGCCTTCATGGACCCGACCCTCGACCCGCGCGGCGCCGGCTACAACACCACCCAGGCGCGTATCGCGATCGGCAACGGCGGCATCTTCGGGCAGGGCCTGTTCGGCGGCTCCCAGACCCGGTCGGGGTTCGTGCCCGAGCAGCACACCGACTTCATCTTCACCGTGGCGGGGGAGGAGCTCGGGCTGGTCGGGTCCGCGGTGCTGATCGCGCTGCTCGGGGTGGTGCTGTGGCGTGCGCTGACCATCGCCGCGCACGCCGAGGACCTCTTCGGCCGGCTCGCCGCCGCGGGCATCGCCTGCTGGTTCGGTTTCCAGTCCTTCCAGAACATCGGGATGTGCCTGGGCATCATGCCGGTCACGGGTGTGCCGCTCCCGCTGGTGTCCTACGGCGGGTCCTCGATGTTCGCCGAGCTGGCGGCCCTCGGCCTGCTGCAGAACATCCACCTGCGCACCGGCCTCGGGCTGGGCGTGGCGCGCTCGCGGCTGGTCCGCTCGCGCTTCTGAGCCGGCGAGTTCCGGCCGGCGCGGCTCCCGTCGTACCCTGGGAGCGTCCCCACCAACCTCGAGAGGAACTTCGTCGTGCCCGCACACCGGACCACCGAGACGCCCGAGTCGGTGTTCCCCCGCCTGGAGCCGCTGCTGCCGAGCGTGCAGAAGCCGATCCAGTACGTCGGCGGCGAGCTCAACTCGACCCAGAAGGCCTGGGCGGACGTCCAGGTCCGGTGGGCCTTGATGTACCCCGACGCCTACGAGGTCGGCCTGCCCAACCAGGGCGTGCAGATCCTCTACGAGGTGCTCAACGAGCGCGACTGGATCCTGGCCGAGCGCACCTACTCGGTGTGGCCGGACATGGAGAACGTCATGCGCACGCACGGCATCCCGCAGTTCACGGTGGACAGCCACCGACCGGTGCGCGCGTTCGACGTGTTCGGCATCTCGTTCTCCACCGAGCTCGGCTACACCAACCTGCTCAACGCGCTCGACCTCGCCGGGCTCCCCCTGCACGCGACGGACCGCGGCGAGCAGGACCCGATCGTGCTCGCCGGCGGCCATGCGGCCTTCAACCCCGAGCCGGTCGCGGACTTCCTGGACGCGGCGGTGCTCGGAGACGGCGAGGAGGTCGTGCTCAAGATCTCCGACGTCGTGCGCGAGTGGAAGGCGGAGGGCAGGCCGGGCGGCACCGCGGGCCGCAGCCCCCGCGAGGAGCTGCTGTACCGGCTGGCCGTGTCGGGCGCGGTGTACGTGCCGCGGTTCTACGACGTGGACTACCTGCCCGACGGGCGGATCAAGCGGGTCGTGCCGAACACGTCCGGGGTGCCCTGGCGGGTGCACAAGCACACGCTGATGGACCTCGACGGCTGGCCCTACCCGAAGCAGCCCCTCGTGCCGCTGGCCGAGACGGTGCACGAGCGCTACTCGGTGGAGATCTTCCGCGGCTGCACGCGCGGCTGCCGGTTCTGCCAGGCCGGCATGATCACCCGCCCCGTCCGCGAACGCTCGATCGACACGATCGGGGACATGGTCGAGAACGGCATCCGCCGGTCCGGATTCGAGGAGGTCGGGCTGCTGTCGCTGTCGAGCGCGGACCACACCGAGATCGGCGAGGTCGCCAAGGGGCTGGCGGACCGGTACGACGGCAGCAACGTGTCGCTGTCGCTGCCGTCGACCCGCGTCGACGCCTTCAACATCACGCTCGCCAACGAGTTCTCCCGCAACGGCCGGCGCTCGGGCCTGACCTTCGCCCCGGAGGGCGGCTCGGAGCGGATGCGCAAGGTGATCAACAAGATGGTCACCGAGGAGGACCTGATCCGCACCGTCGCGACGGCCTACTCGCACGGCTGGCGCCAGGTCAAGCTGTACTTCATGTGCGGGCTGCCGACCGAGACCGACGACGACGTCCTGGAGATCGCCGACCTGGCCAAGAAGGTGATCGCCAAGGGGCGCGAGGTGTCCGGGCGCAACGACATCCGCTGCACCGTGTCGATCGGCGGGTTCGTCCCCAAGCCGCACACGCCCTTCCAGTGGGCGCCGCAGCTGGACCACGAGACCACCGACGCGCGGCTGCAGAAGCTGCGCGACTCCGTGCGCTCCGACAAGCGCTACGGCCGCGCGATCGGGTTCCGCTACCACGACGGCCGGCCGGGCATCATCGAGGGCCTGCTCTCGCGAGGTGACCGCCGCGTGGGCCGGGTGATCGAGGCGGTGTGGCGCGACGGCGGCCGGTTCGACGGCTGGAGCGAGCACTTCTCCTACGACCGGTGGGTCGCGGCCTGCGAGAAGGCGCTGGCCGGCCAGCCGGTGGACCTGGACTGGTACACCACCCGCGAGCGCGACTACGCCGAGGTGCTCCCGTGGGACCACCTCGACTCGGGCCTGGACAAGGACTGGCTCTGGGAGGACTGGCAGGACGCCATCGACCCCGACCTCGAGGTCGAGGTCGAGGACTGCCGCTGGAACCCCTGCTACGACTGCGGCGTCTGCCCGCAGATGGACACCGAGATCCAGATCGGCCCGACCGGCAAGAGGCTGCTCCCGCTCTCCGTCGTCTGACCGCGGTCTCGGGTCGTCGCGCCGCCGGGCGGCCGCAGGGCTACAGCCAGCGGGACCAGTTCTTCCAGATGTAGTCGAAGTTGGCCTGGTAGCCGAGGAACGTCGCCTTGCCCGGGATCTGGATGGTGACCTCGTCGTTGATGAGACCCATCCCGGAGAAGTTCTGCGAGCCGGTCCAGACGTTCCAGGTGGCGTGGTTGCGCCCGTAGGCGCCGCTGATCGCCACCCACTTCTCGTGGGTGAACAGCTCATAGCCGCTGTTCTCGAAGCCGTCGGTGGGGTTGTTGTTGAGGTCGAGGTCGGCACTCTTCACCAGCGCGCCGCCCGCCTTGAGGATGCGGTAGACCCGGCCTCCGCCGTCGCTGAGGATCACCCGCACGTCGCAGCCCTGCCGCGCCAGGTCGGCGACCTTCTGGGCGATGTAGACCCCGCGGGCGGTGTTCCAGCCGTACATGATGATCCGGATCATGGTGCGCCCGTTGCGGCCCGTCCCGCCCGTGGCGCGGCAGCTGACGTGGTCGAAGCGGCGCATCACCGGGTCGGTCGCCTCGGTGGTGTCGGGGTGCGGGTAGAACCGGTGCTCGAAGCCGCCCACGTTGCGCACCAGGTAGGGCTGCGCCACGCGACGGTCGCGCACCAGTTGCTCGAAGATCTTGGTGTAGAGGTCGCGGACCGCGAAGTTGTTCACGATCGTGAACATGTCGTTCCACTGCATCAGGGCGCCGTAGCCGGTCAGGTTCGCCGACCCGATCATCGTGACGTCGTTGACCTTGCCCACGCGGGAGAACAGGTAGAACTTCATGTGCTGGTTGCCGGCACCGCCCCGGCAGGCGGAGTGGCAGATCACCACGAAGCTGCGGCGGTTGGGGTCCTCGCCGAGGACCCGGCGCAGTCGCAGGGTCTGCTTCGAGGTCCAGTTGTCGTTGAGCACCATCTGCACGTCGACGTCACGCCGGTGAGCCGCGACGAGCGCATCGGCGATGTCGGGCCGGTCGAAGGAGTACGCCGCGATCCGGATCGTGCCGTGCCGCGGCGTGCTGTTGATCGCCGCGACCACGTCGTCGAGGATCCGGTTCTTGGCCGTGCGGTCGCCCCGGGGGTTGTTGAACGTGGGGCCCGGTTTCGGGGTGAAGGCGACGGCGGCCCCCGCCGTCCAGCCGATCAGCAGTGCAGCCGTGGCCAGGACGGCCCACGCTTTGCGAAGCACGAGGGGGACCCCCAGAAAGCGGTGGTAGTTACCAAGAGTCCGACGATTCAAGCACATTTCGCCGCCCGGCTCAGGCGGGACGCGGCAGGAAGGTCACAGCTTGTCCTCGATGTAGGACGGCCAGGCCACCATCAGGCCGGCGACCAGCTGGGGGACGACCAGCACGGTGAGCGCGGTGAGCGGCACCGTCCACCCCCCGGTCACGTCGTACAGCACGCCCATCCCCAACGGCCCCACGGCGGCGATCAGGTAGCCCACCGACTGGGTGAACCCCGACAGCGCCGCGGTGCCGGCGCTGGTGCGGGCGCGCAGCCCGATCAGGGTGAGCACGACCGGGAAGACCGCGGCCGCGATGCCGACGAGCACCGCCCACACCCAGGCGCCCGCGACCGGCGCCACGATCAGGCCCACGTAGCCGATGGGGTAGCAGGCGACCAGGGCGACGATGAGCCAGGCCTGGTGCCGCAACCGGCCGGCCAACGCCGGCAGCCAGAACGACAGGGGGATGCTCATCGCGGTGATGACGCCGAGCAGCAGCCCGGCGGTCCCTGCGGAGAACCCGGCGTCTCGGTAGACCTGGGCGAACCAGCCGAAGATCGAGTACGCCTGGAGCGACTGCAGGCCGAAGAAGGTGGCCATCGCCCACCCGAGCCGGGTCCGTGCCACCGCGCCGAGGGTGATCGTGTGCGCGCCCGGCTCCGGGGCGCGGTCGTGGCGCAGCAGCCCGATCCACGGCACCGCCGCGACGAAGGCGGTGGCGGCCCAGGACAGCAGCCCCCAGCGCCAGGAGCCGAACGTGTGGGCGAGCGGCACGGTCAGGACCGAGGCCAGGGTCAGTCCCAGCGCCAGCGAGGTCGTGTACACCGACGTCATCAGGCCGACCCGGTCCGGGAAGTGCAGCTTGACCAGCGAGGGGAGCAGGACGTTCGCGGTCGCCATGCCCGCGAGCGCCACGAGGGACAGCACCAGGAACACCGGCACCTGGGACGTCAGCGGGCGCACGGCGAGGCCGGCCACCACGGCGACGAGGGCCAGGAGCGTCACCCGGTGCAGGCCCCAGGCGCGCGCCAGCCACGGCGCGGTGGCACCGAAGCCGGCGAAGGCCAGCACCGGCAGGGTGGTCAGCACCCCGGCGGTGACCGGCGACATGCTCAGCCCGTGCGTGATCTCGTCGAGGACCGGCCCGACGCTGACGGCCGCGGGCCGCAGGTTGAAGGCCAGCACCACGATGCCGACCACCACCAGGATCTTCTCGGTCCGGGTGTCGCGGTGCCCCTCCACAGCTGTCACGAGGGTCCATCCTCCCGCATCCTGGGCACCGGCCGATCCGCGGGTAGGGTGCGCCGCGTGCGTGAACAACCCGAGCAGCAAGCACCGCCGGTGCAGCGGCTGCGCGTCCGCTACGCCAAGCGCGGGCGGCTGCGCTTCACCAGCCACCGGGACTTCTCCCGGGCCTTCGAGCGGGCGATCGTGCGCGCGCGGATCCCGGTCGCCTACTCCTCGGGCTTCAACCCGCACGCGAGGATCTCCTACGCGGGGGCGGCACCGACCGGTGCCGCCAGCGAGGCGGAGTACCTCGAGGTCGCGCTCGCGCGTGAGGTGGACCCGGCGCAGGTCAAGGAGGCGCTGGACGAGGCCCTGCCCGCGGGGCTCGACATCCTGACCGTGGTGCCGGCCCGGGTCGGCTCGCTGGCCGACCGTCTCGAGGCCAGCGTCTGGCGGCATCCGGCTCCCCGGCGTCACCGAGGGAGCGGCTGCCGCCGCGGTGGCCAGGTTCCTCGACACGCCCGAGATCCTCGTCGAGCGGATGACCAAGAAAGGCCTGCGGACGTTCGACTGCCGCGCCGCCGTCGTGTCACTGACCTCACACGGCGTGCCCGGTCCCGAGCAGGAGTGTGCGATACTCGAGGTGGTCCTACGGCACGGTACGCCGTCCGTGAGACCCGACGATGTCCTCGCCGGACTTCGTGCGACCGCCGGTCTCGCGGTCATGGGCGCTCCCTTGTACGAGCGGCTGGCCCAGGGGCCGTTGGACGCGCGGGCCGGCACGGTGGGTGATCCCTTGGCGCTCGACCGCGACACGGCGTGACCGAAGGTGACAGGTTCGGTTCCGCGCCGCTGACCGCGGACAGCCCGTGGTGGCCCCGCCGGCGACGAGGGAGGACGTCGCCGCCGTTCCGCACTCGTGGCCACACGGGCGCGGGACGCCACCCGCAGGCTTACGCCGTGCCGGTACGCCGGCCCGGTGACTGACACGGCTCCCGGAGCGCACCCGCACGACGCGCCTGAGGGCTCGAGGAGAGCAGATGCTCGACAACGACAACCTGAACGAGACCGGCGAGACCCCGAATCCCGCGGCGGAGCCGGGCTCGTCGCCCGCGGACACCCCGGCCGACGCGCCCGCGGCTGCCGCTCCCGGCGACGAGGCCGCTCCGGCGAAGCGGACGGCGCGCAAGAGCACCGCGAAGAAGGCCGCCACCAAGAAGACCGCCGCCAGGCGGACCACGAAGAAGGCGGCCGCGCCCGCGCCCGAGGCCGCCGAGGAGCCCTCCGCGCCCGCTGCCGAGGCCCAGGCACCTGCCCCGGACGACCAGGTGGGCACTCCCGCAGCCGACCAGGAGGCCGCCGAGCCCGAGGCGCCGGCGAAGAAGACCGCTGCCAAGAGGACCGCGAAGAAGGCCACCGCCAAGAAGGCGACGAAGCGGGCGGCGGCGAAGAAGACCACCAAGAAGGCCGCTGCGGGGCCGGACGAGCTCGCGGCGGCCGCCGAGCCGGACGCCGCCGGCGGTCCCGGCCAGGCCGCGGACGTGCAGGCTGCCGTCGCCGCGGAGGAGACCGCGCTCACGCCCGAGGAGGCCACCGTCGAGCCGTCCGCCGCCGCGGCGCCGCTGTCCGCGGCGGAGGCTCCCGAGCTCAGCGCCGAGATCGACGAGGAGGGCGTGGAGCCGGGGGAGGGCGAGGAGCCGCCGCCGGCGACCGCGGTGCTGTTCAAGCCCCCGGAGAAGGTGACCACCCGGCGCCGCCGCGCATCGACCGCGGGCCGCACGGTGACCGCCGGGGCTGCGGAGACCGGCCCTGCGGAGGAGCCGGGGAAGGACGAGCAGGCGCCCGAGGAGCCCGAGTCCGCCACCGAGACCGAGGAAGGCGAGGACGAGTCCGGCGCCGGAGGCGGGGGGCGTCGCCGGCGGCGCCGTGGCGGCCGGCGCCGGCGCAAGGGCAGCGGTGCGGAGGAGGGCGCCAAGGGCGGCGCCGAGGACTCCGGCGCCAAGGAAGGCGCCGAGGCGAAGGGCGGCAAGGAGTCCGGTGAGGAGTCCGGCCCCGACAGCGAGGGCGAGAACGGCACCGGCAGTCGCCGTCGCCGTCGGCGTCGGCGTTCGGGGAGGAGGGCGACGGTGCGCCCGACGACCCGGAGAACACCGTCACCAGGGTGCGCAAGCCGCGCAGCCCCGAGGACGAGATCACCGCGCTCCAGGGGTCGACGCGCCTCGAGGCCAAGAAGCAGCGCCGCCGGGAAGGTCGCGAAGCGGGCCGCCGACGCGCTCCGATCGTCAGCGAGGCGGAGTTCCTTGCCCGCCGCGAGGCGGTCGACCGGGTGATGGTCATCCGGCAGAAGAAGGACCTCACCCAGATCGCCGTGCTCGAGGACGAGGTGCTGGTCGAGCACTACGTCGCGCGCGAGTCGCAGACCTCGCTCATCGGCAACGTCTACCTCGGCCGCGTCCAGAACGTGCTGCCCTCGATGGAGGCCGCGTTCATCGACATCGGCAAGGGCCGCAACGCCGTGCTCTACGCCGGTGAGGTCAACTGGGCCGCGCTGGGCGCCGGCAACGGCCCGCGCAAGATCGAGCAGGTCCTCAAGTCCGGGCAGTCGGTGCTGGTGCAGGTCACCAAGGACCCCATCGGGCACAAGGGCGCCCGGCTGACCAGCCAGGTCAGCCTGCCGGGCCGGTTCCTGGTCTACGTGCCCGACGGCACCACCAGCGGCATCTCCCGCAAGCTCCCCGACACCGAGCGGAACCGCCTCAAGACGCTGCTGAAGGAGATCGTCCCCGACAGCGCCGGCGTGATCGTGCGCACCGCGGCCGAGGGCGCCAGCGAGGAGGAGCTGACCCGCGACGTCGAGCGGCTCACCGCCCGTTGGCAGGACATCCAGGCAAAGGTCTCCAAGGGCAGCGCGCCGCAGCTGCTGTACGGCGAGCCGGACCTCACCTTGAAGGTGGTCCGCGACCTGTTCACCGAGGACTTCGCCAAGCTGGTCGTGTCCGGCGACGAGGCGTGGGACATGGTCGACGGCTACGTGCAGCACGTGGCACCCGACCTCGCCGAGCGGCTGGAGAGGTACGACGGGGGGCAGGACGTCTTCGCGGCGTACCGGATCGACGAGCAGATCGCCAAGGCGCTGGACCGCAAGGTGTGGCTGCCCTCGGGCGGGTCGCTCATCATCGACCGCACCGAGGCGATGACCGTCGTCGACGTGAACACCGGCAAGTTCACGGGCTCGGGGGGCAACCTCGAGGAGACCGTCACCAAGAACAACCTCGAGGCGGCCGAGGAGATCGTTCGCCAGCTCCGGCTGCGTGACATCGGCGGCATCATCGTCGTCGACTTCATCGACATGGTGCTCGAGAGCAACCGCGACCTGGTGCTGCGGCGGCTGGTGGAGTGCCTCGGCCGGGACCGCACCCGGCACCAGGTGGCGGAGGTGACCTCCCTGGGCCTGGTGCAGATGACGCGCAAGCGCATCGGCACGGGCCTGCTGGAGGCGTTCAGCGAGAGCTGCGAGCACTGCGGGGGCCGGGGGCTGGTCGTCCACCACGAGCCGGTCGAGCAGCGCAAGACGCAGGAGGAGGAGCCGCGCCGCCGTCGCGGCCGTGGCCGTGGCAAGGGCGAGGACGAGCCGGAGCAGAAGAGCGCTCCCTCCCCGAAGGACGTGGCCGCGATGGCCAAGCACGAGCCCGCCGAGCAGGCACCGGCCGCGGCGCAGGAGAGCGTCCCGACCACTGCCGAGCAGGCCCCGGCGGCCGCCGAGCAGCCGCAGGACCGGGCCGAGGAGAAGGCCGGTGAGCGCGCCGGTGAACGGGGCCGGCCCGAGCCGACCGCCCCGGCCGCACCGGACAAGCAGCACGGGATCCCCGAGGAAGCCCCGCAACCGCCCGCGGCGGAGCCCGAGCAGCGCCGCGGAGCCGCCCGCAGCGGAGCCCGAGCGGGCCACGGAGCCGCCCGCGCCGCGGGTGGTCACCACCCGGCGCCGGATGGCCCGCCGTCCGGCCGGGCCGCCGAGCGCGGCGAGCGTGGCCGGCAACGGCGGCGCGACAGCCGCGGAGGCCGACGGGGCCGGTGCCCCGGGCCCGGGGGAGTCCTTCGCGGACGCCGGAGCGGCCGCGGACGCCTCGGAGCGCGACGAGCAGGAGGAGGAGCCGGTGGCCGCCCACGTCCCGGTCAAGAAGAAGGGCTCGCGCAAGCGCTGAGCGCCGTGGTCGGGACAGCAGCGCTCGGCTCCGGTCGTTTTGACCGCAGCCGGGCCGGTCCGTAGACTTGACCCTCGGTGTCCAGGCACTCGCCGCTGCGTCGCCGGCAAGGCTCCCTCCCGTGCAGATGACGGGTCAGGTGAGCGGTGCGACGCACAGCCCGGCCATCCGGTGAACTTGTAGTCCGACGAAGAGAGTGAGTCCGCGGTGTACGCGATCGTGCGCAGTGGCGGCCAGCAGAAGAAGGTTGCTGTTGGTGACGTCATCGAGATCGACAAGGTCGAGGGCGTGGCCGGTGACTCGGTCACCCTCCCCGTGGTCATGCTCGTCGACGGTGAGAACGTCACCGCGAAGGCGGAGGACCTCGCCAAGGCGTCGGTGACCGCGGAGGTCGTCGGCGCCACCAAGGGCCCGAAGGTGACCATCTTGAAGTACAAGAACAAGACCGGTTACCGCAAGCGTCAGGGCCACCGCCAGAAGTACACCCAGGTCAAGGTCACCGGCATCTCCCAGTAAGGGCAGAACGCTCGAGGACCCGTTTCCACCAGCACGCGAGGACGGAACTCATGGCACACAAGAAGGGCGCGGCCTCGACCAAGAACGGTCGGGACTCCAACCCGCAGCGGCTCGGCGTCAAGCGGTACGGCGGCCAGCTCGTCAACGCGGGCGAGATCATCGTCCGCCAGCGCGGCACCCACTTCCACCCCGGAAGCGGCGTGGGCCGCGGCGGTGACGACACGCTGTTCGCCCTCGTCGGCGGCAACGTCGAGTTCGGTACCAAGCGCGGCCGCCGGGTCGTCAACATCGTCCCGACCGCTGAGTGAGCTCAGCCGGGAAGTAACACCCACGGACAGTCGCGAGGGGCGGCCTGCTGGTTCAGCAGGGCGCCCCTCGCGGTCGTTCCCGGCCCATCCGTACGCCGGCCGGGAGCGGCCGGGTCCCGCACCGAGAGGAGAGCCGCGATGGCGGTGCCCACGTTCGTCGACCGGGTGACCCTGCACGTCACCGCAGGGCGCGGCGGCAACGGCGTGGCCTCCGTGCACCGGGAGAAGTTCAAGCCGCTCGGCGGTCCCGACGGCGGCAACGGTGGCCCGGGCGGCAGCGTGATCCTGCGCGTCGACCCCGACGTCACCACGCTGGTCGACTACCACCACAGCCCGCACCGGCGGGCCGAGCACGGCGGGCAGGGGGCCGGCGGCCACCGCAACGGCGCCCACGGCCAGGACCTCGTGCTCCCGGTTCCGGACGGCACCGTGGTCTCCGGCGAGCACGGCACCGTGCTCGCCGACCTGGTCGGCCCCGGCACCGAGATGGTGCTCGCCCAGGGTGGGCGCGGCGGCCTGGGCAACGCGGCGCTGGCCTCCACCAAGCGCAAGGCACCCGGCTTCGCGCTCCTGGGCGAGCCGGGCGAGGACCGCACCGTGGTCCTGGAGCTGAAGGTCGTGGCGGACATCGGCCTGGTCGGCTTTCCGAGCGCGGGCAAGTCCAGCCTCATCGCCGCGCTCTCGCGCGCCCGCCCCAAGATCGCCGACTACCCGTTCACCACCCTCGTGCCGAACCTCGGCGTGGTCACCGCCGGCGACACCACGTTCACGGTCGCGGACGTGCCCGGCCTCATCGAGGGCGCCAGCGAGGGTCGCGGCCTCGGCCACGACTTCCTGCGCCACGTCGAGCGGTGCGCGGCGATCGTGCACGTCATCGACACCGCCACCATGGAGCCGGGCCGCGACCCGCTCTCGGACCTCGACGTCATCGAGCGCGAGCTGAGCCGGTACGGCGGGCTGGAGGACCGGCCCCGACTGGTGGTGCTCAACAAGGTCGACGTCCCGGACGGCCGCGACCTCGCCGACATCGTCGAGGAGGACTTCGACGCGCGCGGCCTCCGCGTCCACCGGGTCTCCGCGGCCACCCACGAGGGGCTGCGCGAGCTGTCCTTCGCGATGGGCGCCCTGGTGAGCGAGGCGCGCGCCGCGCGACCGGGCGCCGAGACCACGCGGATCGTGCTGCGGCCCGCGCAGGCGGCGGGCCCGGAGTTCACCATCGACCGCACCCACGACGCCTCGACAGGCTCAGGGGAGCGGGCCTGGCGGGTGCGCGGGGAGAAGCCCGAACGCTGGGTGCGCCAGACCGACTTCGGCAACGACGAGGCGGTGGGCTTCCTGGCCGACCGGCTGAACCGGCTCGGCGTGGAGGACCGCCTGCTCGAGCTCGGCGCGGAGGAGGGCGACGCGGTGCTCATCGGCGAGGCCGACAACGCCGTCGTGTTCGACTTCAAGCCGATGCTGAGCGCCGGCGCGGAGATCCTCGGCCGGCGCGGGGAGGACCAGCGCCTCGAGGAGATGCGTCCGGCCGCCCGCCGCCGCCGCGAGATCGAGGAAGCGATGGAGCAGCGCGGCGAGGGAGAGACCCGCGCCGACGTCGCACGGCGCGTGCGCGCCGGACACGAGGACCCCGACGACGAGCACCACCCCGCCGTACGCCGTCCCGACGCCGACTGGGGCTGGGACGAGGACGACCCCGACCGGCTCGCCGAGGACGAGCAGTGACCGAGCGCGCGGCCGTCCTCGCCGCGCACCGGGTCGTGGTCAAGGTCGGCTCCTCCTCCCTCACCACGGCGGCGGGGGGCATCGACCCCGCGCGGGTGTCGCGGCTCGTGGACGCCCTGGCCGCCACCCGCGCCCGCGGCGCGGAGGTGGTGCTGGTGTCCTCCGGCGCGATCGCGGCCGGCCTGGCGCCGCTGGGTCTGGCGCGTCGTCCGCGCGACCTGGCCACCCAGCAGGCGGCCGCCTCGGTCGGGCAGGGGCTGCTGGTGCACCGCTACACCGAGGAGTTCGCGCGCCACGGCCTGCAGGTGGGCCAGGTGCTGCTCACCGTGGACGACGTGACCCGGCGCAGCCACTACCGCAACGCCTACCGCACCTTCGCCCGGCTGCTGGAGATGGGCGTGCTGCCGATCGTGAACGAGAACGACACGGTGGCGACCTCCGAGATCCGCTTCGGCGACAACGACCGCCTGGCGGCCCTGGTCGCGCACCTGGTGCACGCGGACCTGCTGCTCCTGCTCTCCGACGTCGACGGGCTCTACGACGGCAACCCCGCCCGTCCGGGAACGGTGCTGCTCCCGGAGGTGGCCTCGGTGGCCGACCTCGCGGCGGTCGACGTCGGCAGCGCGGGGTCGGCCGGCCTCGGCACCGGCGGCATGCAGACCAAGGTGGAGGCCGCGCGCATCGCCACCGAGGCCGGGGTGCCGGTCGTGCTGACCTCGGCGGGCCTCGCCGGGGCGGCGCTCGCCGGCGAGCACGTCGGCACGCTGTTCCACGCCACGGGGCGGCGGCGTCCCACCCGGCTGCTCTGGCTGGCGCACGCGACCGAGCCGAAGGGCGCGATCGTCCTCGACGACGGCGCGGTCCGGGCGCTGACCGAGCGGCGGGCCTCCCTGCTCCCGGCGGGGATCACCGCGGTGACCGGCACGTTCAGCGGGGGCGACCCGGTGGACCTCGTCGATCCCGGGGGCGCCGTGGTCGCCCGGGGCCTGGTCAACTACGACTCCGAGGAGCTACCGGGCCTGCTGGGCCGTTCGACCCGGGAGCTGGCCGCCGAGCTGGGCGCCTCCTACGAGCGCGAGGTCGTGCACCGCGACGACCTCGTGCTGCTGGTCTGATCCGCCGGCGGTTCGGGGGCGCATTTACCGAAACCCCGCGCGTCGGTTGGTGCCTCCGGCCACACTAGGGGCAGCGGTTCCCAGGAGACCCCCGGGGACCCGCCTGCTGGACCGGGGGAGCGACAGACGAGTCTTTCGGGACCTGGGAGAGGTGACTTGGTGACGCAGCAGAACCGGCTTTGGCACGTGACGGTCACGGTGGCCGGCGAGCAGGTGGAGCCGCTGATCGTGCGCAGTGCGCTGCGCCGGCTCGCTGAGCAGAGACCTTTCCTGCACTCGCTCAAGTACGCCGGCGGCCGCGCCGAGATCCAGTACTGGGAGGAGGCCGAGAGCCTGCTCGACGCCTCCTCGCTCGGCTTGCGGGTGTGGAACGAGCACCGCGAGTCGGCCGGCCTGCCGCGCTGGGAGGTCGTCGGGCTCGAGGTGCTGGAGCGGTCGGTGTTCCTCTCCCGCGGGATGGAGTACTCCGTCATCGTCGATCTGCACGACGTCACCCCGCTGCCCTTCTGAGCGCCCTGCCCAGACGGCGCTCGCCGCCGCGGACCCGGCCTTAGGCTTGCCCCATGAGCACTGTCGAGGAGCTGGCCGCCCGCGCCCGCGCGGCGTCCCGAGAGCTGGCGGTGACCACCCGGGCCGGCAAGGACCGGGCGCTGCTGAGGATGGCCGACGGACTCGTGGCCGGACGTGCCGCGGCCCTCGCCGCCAACGCCGAGGACGTGGCCGCCGCCGAGGCGAGCGGCACCCCGGCGGCCATCGTCGACCGGCTGCGCCTGGACGAGACGCGGATCGCCGCCATGGCCGACGGCCTGCGCGAGGTCGCGGGCCTGCCCGATCCGGTCGGGGAGGTGGTCCGGGGCTCCACGCTCGCCAACGGCCTGGAGCTACGGCAGGTACGGGTCCCGTTCGGCGTGGTGGGGATCATCTACGAGGCCCGCCCCAACGTCACCGCCGACGCGGCGGGGCTGTGCCTGAAGAGCGGCAACGCGGTGCTGCTGCGCGGCTCCTCCAGCGCGCGCCGGTCCAACGAGGCCATCGTCGAGCTGCTGCGCCAGGCGGCTGCGCAGAGCGGCCTGCCCGCCGACGTGGTGCAGCAGGTGCCCGGGGAGGGCCACGACGCCGCCAAGGCGCTGATGCGCGCCCGGGGACTCGTCGACGTGCTCATCCCCCGTGGCGGCGCGGGCCTGATCCGGTCGGTCGTCGAGGAGTCCACGGTGCCGGTGATCGAGACCGGCACCGGCAACTGCCACGTGTACGTCGACGCGGCGGCCGACCTCGACAAGGCGCTGGCGATCGTGCTCAACGCCAAGACCCAGCGCCCGTCGGTCTGCAACGCCGCGGAGTCGCTGCTCGTGCACGCAGCCGTGGCCGACACCTTCGTGCCGCGCGTGGTGGCCGCCCTGCGGGAGGCCGGCGTGACTGTGCACGGCGACGCCATGTTCGCCGCCCACGACGGGGTGGTCCCCGCCACCGACGAGGACTGGGCCACCGAGTACCTCTCCCTCGACCTCGCTGCGGCCGTCGTACCCGACCTCGAGGCCGCGATCGACCACATCCGCAGGTGGTCCTCGGGTCACTCCGAGGCGATCGTCACCGACTCGGTCGAGGCCGCCCGCCGGTTCACCGCGGCCGTGGACGCCGCCGCGGTGCTGGTCAACGCCTCCACCCGGTTCACCGACGGCGGCGAGTTCGGGTTCGGGGCCGAGATCGGCATCTCCACCCAGAAGCTGCACGCCCGCGGGCCGATGGGCCTGCCGGAGCTGACCTCGACGAAGTACGTCGTCACCGGGGACGGCCACGTGCGCTGAGGCGGTTCGCCGCGATCGTCGGCACGGGCTGCCAGACTCGACCCCGTGACCCGGACGATCTCCGTCGAGGAGCGGCGTGCTCGCCTGGCTCGCCGGCAACTGCTGCTGCCCGACAGCGCTGTGGAGACCGCGTCCGCCGTCGCGGACGCGGTCGTGGCGCTGCACTCCGCGGACCCGGTGAGCGTGTACCTGTCGGCCTTCGCGCGGATGGCGCGACCGTCGGTCGCGGCGGTGGAGCAGGCCTTGTACGTCGACCGCGCGCTGGTCCGTCACCACGCGATGCGGCGCACGCTGTGGGTCGCCACGCCGGAGGTCATGCGGCTGATGCACGCCGCGGCGACCCGCAAGCTCGCCGCGGTCGAGCACCGGCGCACCGTTCGGCTGCTGGCCGACAACGGGGTGGCCGACGCGGAGGCGTGGCTGGCTGACGCCCGGACCCGCATCGTGGAGGTGCTGCACGCCGACGGCCCGCTGAGCGCCCGGGCGCTGGGGGAACGGCTGCCGGCACTGCGGCACCCGCTGGTGATGGCGCCGGGCAAGCGCTACTCCGCCACCGTGTCCGCGCACACCCGGGTGCTGCTCAACCTCGGCTTCGAGGCGCGGCTGGTGCGCACCCGGCCGTCCGGCACCTGGGTCAGCGGGCAGTACGCCTGGGCGGCGATGGACTGCTGGCTGCCGGGCGGCCTCGAGGCGGCCGCGCCCCGCGGTCGCGGTGCCCCGGACGAGCGCGAGGCGGCTGCCGGCCTCGCCGACCGCTACCTGCGCGCGTTCGGGCCGGCGACCGCGGAGGACCTGCAGTGGTGGGCCGGGTGGACCGCCGGGCTGACCCGCTCGGCGCTGGCCGGCTGCGGGGCAGTCGAGGTCGCCCTCGCGGACGGCCGTGGCTGGGTCGCCGCCGAGGACGTGGCCGAGCCACCGGCCGCGGGGCCGTGGGTGGCGCTCCTCCCCGGGCTCGACCCGACGACCATGGGCTGGAAGCGGCGGGGTTGGTACCTCCCCGCCGAGGCGGAGGATGCCTTCGACCGCAACGGCAACGCCGGCCCGACGATCTGGGTCGACGGGCGGGTGGTCGGTGCCTGGGCGCAGGCGCCGGATGGCGAGATCCGCACCCACCTCTTCGTCGACGTTCCCGGCGACCGGCGTGCCGAGGTCGCCGACCGCGCGGCGGCGATGCGCGCGCTCCTCGCACAGGCCCGCTTCTCGTTCCGCTTCCCCGGCCGCGTCCAGCAGGTGCTGCTGCCGTGACCGGCTCGTGCACCCGGTCACGGCACGGCCGCGCGTGCCGGTAGGATCTGCGCCATGTCGATTGCGCCCCTGATGACGTTCGCCGTCGAGAGGACCCACTTCGCCGCCGGCGTGAACCACTGGGCCGTCGGTGCGGTGATGATGGTGATCTTCCTGCTCCTCATCGGTGGCCTGCTGGCCTTCGGTCGCGGCCGCCCGCACAGCTGAGCCGCCATGCACGAGATGACCGTCCGGCGTGACTGAGACCCGCACCGCGCGCGAGCGCCCGGGACGCACCCGGCGCCGCATCGGCGTCATGGGCGGCACGTTCGACCCGATCCACAACGGGCACCTGGTGGCCGCCAGCGAGGTGCAGTCCTGGTTCGACCTGGACGAGGTGGTGTTCGTGCCCACCGGAGAGCCGTGGCAGAAGTCGAGTCGCCGCGTGGCGCCGGCGGAGCACCGGTACCTCATGACGGTCATCGCCACCGCGTCGAACCCCCGGTTCTGGGTGTCGCGGGTCGACATCGACCGGCCGGGTCCGACGTACACCATCGACACGCTGCGCGACCTGCAGACCGCGCTCCCCGACGCGGACCTGTACTTCATCACCGGCGCGGACGCGCTCGGTGAGATCTTCACCTGGCGGGACGCGAGCGAGGTCTTCGAGCTCGCCCACTTCGTCGGGTGCACCCGCCCCGGCTACGAGATGGACGAGTCCACGCTCAAGGGCATTCCCGAGGACGCGGTCACGATCGTGGAGATCCCGGCCCTGGCGATCTCCTCCACCGACTGCCGGCGGCGCTCGGAGCGCGGCGAGCCGGTGTGGTATCTCGTGCCCGACGGGGTAGTGCAGTACATCAGCAAGTACTCCCTCTACTCGCCCGACCGCTCCGACACCAAGCAAGGACTGCAGTGACCGCCACCGACCGCGCGCTCGAGCTGGTCCGGACCGCGGCCCAGGCCGCCTCCGACAAGCTCGCCGAGAACATCGTCGCCTTCGACGTCTCCGACCAGCTCGTCATCACCGACGCCTTCGTGCTGTGCTCGGCCCCCAACGACCGGCAGGTCAAGGCGATCGTGGACGAGGTCGAGGACCGGTTGCGCGAGATCGGCGCCAAGCCGGTACGACGCGAGGGCGAGCGTGACGGCCGCTGGGTGCTGCTCGACTACGGCGAGATCGTGGTGCACGTGCAGCACGAGGAGGAGCGGTCGTTCTACGCCCTCGAGCGACTGTGGCGCGACTGCCCGCTGGTCGCGCTGCCGGACTCCGTGAGCTCCGGCCGGGGCGCGTGACGCGGGACCTGGACCCGGTGGCCGGCGCCCTGGCCGGCGAGGACGCCGGGCGCCGGCTGGTGCTGCTGCGGCACGGTCGTACGGCGTGGAACGCCGCCGGTCGCGCCCAGGGGCACGCCGACGTCGGACTCGACGAGGTGGGGCACGCGCAGGCGGCCGCGGTCGCGCCGTACCTCTCCCTGCTGCGCCCGGCCGCGCTGTGGACCTCGGACCTGGTCCGGGCGCGCGAGACGTGCGCCTACGTCGAGAAGGAGACCGGGCTGGCCGCGGTTCCCGACCGGCGCCTGCGCGAGTTCGCGGTGGGAGTGCGCCAAGGGTTGACGCTGGCGGAGTTCGCCGAGCGGCACCCCGAGGAGCACGCCCGCTGGCGCACCGGCGACGACACGCGGCTGCCCGGCGCCGAGTCCGTGGCCGACGTGGAGGAGCGCATGCTGCCCGCCCTGCGCGCCTGCCTCGAGGCGCTGGCGCCCGGCGAGACCGGCGTGGTCGTCACGCACGGGGCGTGCATGAAGGTGGCCGTCGTGGCGCTGCTGGGCTGGCCGGCCGAGCTCACCGCGTCACTGCGGGGCATCGACAACTGCGCCTGGGTGACGCTGGAGGAGGGCGCCGCGGCCCGGCCCCTGCGCCTGGTCGGCTACAACGAGTCGGTGCGGCCGGGGCACGACGCACCGGCTCAGCTGGCCGACGGGGGGTAGCCGGGCGCGGGGGCGTCGGTCCCCGGGTGGGAAAGGGTCCCGATTTCGCATCCGGCGGAGGTATTGGCTACGATTCCGGAGTTGCTTGCTCGCAAGAGCGGCGGGGCTGTGGCGCAGCTGGTAGCGCACCTCCATGGCATGGAGGGGGTCAGGGGTTCGAGTCCCCTCAGCTCCACTTTCCCCCGAGCCCCGCGTCCCCGTGCCGCGGGGCTCGGGCCGTTTCCGGGCACCGTCGGCCCGGCGCGGACTCCCGCGCACTCTTGATGTGTTCCAGATCACGGGCAATACTGCCCAGGTGCCCATGCCCGTGGATTACGAGCGCATGCTGCGCGCCGCGGCCCTCCGCGTCACGCGCCCGCGGCTCGCGGTGCTGAGCGCGGTCCACGTCCATCCCCACGCCGACACCGACACCCTCTTCGGCGCCGTGCGCCGTGAGCTTCCCACGGTCTCGCACCAGGCGGTCTACGACGTGCTGCACGCGCTGACGGCCGCCGGACTGGTGCGCCGCATCCAGCCGTCGGGCTCCGTCGCCCGCTACGAGTCGCGCGTCGGCGACAACCACCACCACGTCGTGTGCCGTTCGTGCGGGGCCATCGCCGATGTCGACTGCGCCGTCGGTGCGACGCCGTGCCTCACCGCGTCGGACGACCGCGGCTACGCGATCGACGAGGCCGAGGTGACCTACTGGGGGCTGTGCCCCGAGTGCGCCGCGGCATCGGCACGCAGTTGTCAGGACCCACCCTCGAGACAGGAGAACGATCACCGTGACTGAGCACGGCAGCGAGAGCGAGAACCCGGTCATCCCCTCACCGACACCCAGCGACCACCGTCCGCGGACGAACCGCGACTGGTGGCCGAACCAGCTCAACCTCCAGGTCCTGCATCAGCACTCGCCGCGGGCCAACCCGATGGGCGAGGACTACAGCTACACCCGGGAGTTCGAGTCCCTCGACGTCGAGGAGCTGAAGCGTGACGTCTTCGCGGTGATGACCGACTCCCAGGACTGGTGGCCGGCCGACTTCGGCCACTACGGAGGCCTCTTCATCCGGATGAGCTGGCACTCCGCCGGGACCTACCGGATCGAGGACGGCCGCGGCGGCGGCGGGGCAGGAGCGCAGCGCTTCGCCCCGCTGAACAGCTGGCCGGACAACGTGAGCCTGGACAAGGCGCGCCGGCTGCTGTGGCCGGTGAAGCAGAAGTACGGCAGCAAGATCTCCTGGGCCGACCTCATCGCGTTCGCCGGGCAGTGCGCGCTGGAGTCGATGGGTTTCGAGACCTTCGGCTTCGGGTTCGGCCGCGAGGACATCTGGGAGCCGGAGGAGATCTACTGGGGTCCGGAGGACACCTGGCTCGGCGACGAGCGCTACAGCGGCGACCGGGAGCTGCACAACCCGCTCGGGGCCGTGCAGATGGGCCTGATCTACGTGAACCCGGAAGGGCCGAACGGCAACCCCGACCCGGTGGCCGCGGGCCGCGACATCCGGGAGACCTTCCGCCGGATGGCGATGAACGACGAGGAGACGGTGGCGCTCATCGCCGGCGGTCACTCGTTCGGCAAGACCCACGGCGCCGCGTCCGCGGAGTACATCGGCCCCGAGCCCGAGGCCGCCCCGGTCGAGGACATGGGACTCGGCTGGAAGAGCACCTACGGCACCGGCAAAGGCCGCGACGCGACCACCAGTGGCCTGGAAGTGACCTGGAGCCAGACCCCGACCAGGTGGAGCAACTACTTCCTCGAGAACCTCTTCGGGTTCGAGTGGGAGCTGACCAAGAGCCCTGCCGGCGCCTGGCAGTGGCAGCCGAAGGACGGTGCCGGCGCGAACACCGTGCCGGATCCCGAGACCGGCGAGCTGACCCGCCCGCCGACGATGCTCACCACGGACCTCGCGCTGCGGTTCGACCCGACCTACGGACCGATCGCCCGGCGTTTCCTGGAGCAACCGGACCAGTTCGCCGAGGCGTTCGCGAAGGCGTGGTACAAGCTGCTGCACCGTGACATGGGGCCGGTCTCGCGCTTCCTCGGTCCCTGGGTGCCCGAGCCCCAGCTGTGGCAGGACCCGGTGCCTCCGGTCGACCACCCGCTCGTCGACGAGCGGGACGCCGCCCACCTGAAGGAGGAGCTGCTCGGGTCGGGGCTGTCGATCCCGCAGCTGGTGTCCACCGCGTGGGCGTCGGCGGCCAGCTTCCGCGGCACCGACAAGCGTGGCGGCGCCAACGGGGCGCGGCTCCGCCTCGCCCCGCAGAAGGACTGGGACGCCAACGACCCGGCCGAGCTGGCGCAGGTGCTGCCGGTACTCGAGCGCGTCCAGCAGGAGTTCAACGAGGCGCAGTCGGACGGGAAGCGGGTCTCGCTCGCCGACCTCATCGTGCTCGGCGGCTGTGCGGCGGTCGAGCAGGCCGCGAGGGCGGCCGGGCACGCGGTCACGGTGCCGTTCCACCCGGGCCGGACCGACGCGTCCGCGGAGATGACCGACGAGGAGTCCTTCGCCGTCCTGGAGCCCCGGGCCGACGGGTTCCGCAACTACGTGCAGGCCGGCAGCAAGCTGTCGCCGGAGACCCTGCTCGTGGACCGGGCGTTCATGCTCAACCTCACCGCGCCGGAGATGACGGTGCTGGTCGGTGGGATGCGGGCACTGAACGCCAACCACGGACGCTCGCCGCACGGCGTGCTCACCGAGCGGCCGGAGACGCTGACCAACGACTTCTTCGTGAACATCCTGGACGCGCGCACCGAGTGGAAGGTGTCGCAGTCCGCCGAGGGCGTGTACGAAGGCCGCGACCGTGCCGGCGGTGACGTCCGGTGGACCGCCACCGCCGCCGACCTGGTGTTCGGCGCCAACGCCCAGCTGCGCGCGCTCTCGGAGGTGTACGGCAGCACCGACGCGCGGGAGAAGTTCGTGCAGGACTTCGTGGCGGCCTGGGTGAAGGTCATGGAGCTCGACCGGTACGACCTGCGGCGGCCCTGACCGTCGCAAACCTCGTCGGGCACCCGGGCCCGGTCGCCCTCCGGCGGCCGGGCCCGGTCCACGTCGAGAGGCGTGTCCCGGCGCGTCAGCGGGTACCGGTCCCGAAGGACGCACGAGTGAGGGGAGCGCCCACATGAGCCAGGACCAGGGCAGCGGCTCCGGAAGCCGCGTGAAGCAGACGCTGAACCGCGCCGACGAGCTCCAGCAGGAGCACGCCTCGGTGGGGATCCCGGTGGCGGTGCTGCGCAAGTTCAGCGAGGACAAGTCGACCAACCTCGCCAGCATGATCGCCTTCTGGGCGTTCTTCTCGATCTTCCCGCTGTTCCTCGTGCTGGTCACCCTGCTGGGCTGGTTCCTGCCCGCCGACACGAAGACCAGCGTGCTCGACCACGTGTCCCAGATGTTCCCGCTGCTGGACACCTCGACCGTCGGCAGCCTCTCCGGGTCGTGGTGGGCACTGATCGTGGGGATCGCGAGCGCGCTGTGGAGCGGCTCGGCCGTGGTGCGGGTGACGCAGTTCGCCTTCAACTCCGTGTGGGAGATCCCGATGAAGGAGCGGCCCAAGGTCGGCGAGCAGGTGGTGCGCAGCATCGGCGTGCTGGCCACGCTCGGCGTGGGCATCGTGCTCTCCACGGTGGTGAGCGGCTTCGTCTCCGGCACCGCCAACGGCCTGGACCTCGGCTGGCTCGGACGGGCCGGCGGCTACGCGATCGCGATCGCCCTCGACGTGGGGATCTTCCTGGCGGCGTTCCGGTGGCTGACCGACCGCGACGTGAGCACCCGCGACGTGCTGCCGGGCGCGCTGCTGTCCGGCGTGTCGTTCTGGATCCTGCAGACGGTGTCCTCGCTGATCATCAGCCGCTACCTGCACAATGCGCAGAGCACCTACGGCAACTTCGCCACCGTGATCACCATCTTGTGGTGGTTCTACCTGCAGGGCGTGATCACGCTGCTCGGTGCCCAGCTCAACGTGGTGCTCCGCGAGCGCCTGCACCCGCGTGCGCTCGTGGACGCGCCGGACACGGAGGCCGACGAGCGGGCGTACGACGCCTACGCCAAGGAGCGCACCTACCAGGACGAGGAAGAGGTCCGCGCCGGCTTCCCGGGCAACCGCGGCGAACGGTGACGGGGCGCGTCGCCGGCGCGGAGTCGGGGCTCACTGCACGATGAGCAGGACGACGAGCACGGCGACCGCCGCGAACGCCGCCGCCGATCCGAGCACGAAGCTGCCGTCCCGGGCCCGCAGCACAGAGAAGCCGAGCCGGGTCTCGCGGACGTAGCGGGCCCGCGAGGCCGCGGCGAGCCCGGTGACCAGGCCGGCACCGACCAGGCCCAGCCCCAGGACCGCGACGACGTCGGCGTGGACGAGCAGGATCGTGGTGACGGCGAACACCCCGGCGAGCCCGAGCAGGGTGAGGCTGCGCTGCAGGTGGGTCCGCTCGAACGGGTACTGCCGTCCCCACAGCCGCGGCGGTGGCTCGTCGCGGCGGGTCATGGCCGCGGCACGACGATGAGGAGGGTCACGCCTCCGCCGATCAGCAGGAGCGCCAGCGCGCTGAGCAGCGGGACGCCGAAGCCGGGAAGCGGCCGGCGCACCCGCAGCGCACGCTCGGTCGCCCACCAGCGATGCACCCCCACGGCGCAGGCCCCGAACGCGATGACGACGAGCGCCAGCGCCAGGACCTCGCTGCCGAACCACGGGTGGTCGAGGAACAGCCGGTCGATCGCGACCGCGGAGGCCAGCAGCGTCACGGCCAGCCGTAGCCAGGCCAGGTAGGTGCGCTCGTTGGCAAGGGAGTAGAGCGGGTCGGGCTCGGCGCCGTGGTCGTAGACGTCGTGGGGCAGCCGCGACCGCGCGGCGTCCTGCCCCGCGACACTCCCCGCCTCGTCGTCGGTCACCGGCTTACGGTAACGCGCCGTCCTCGGTGAGGTGCCCGTCGGTGCGTGTGACTAGCCCCGGGGGACCTTGTGGCGGTCGGGCCGGCGGCTTACATTGCAAAGACCTAGGCGCGGGTGTCACACCTCGGAGGGACGTGCCCATGGTCGAGATCACGCCGATCGAGACGCCGACGTTGGGCGACCGCAGCTACCTGGTCGAGGACGGCGGGGCGGCGCTGGTCATCGACCCGCAACGCGACATCGACCGCGTCACCGCGCTGGCGGCCGCGCGGGGGCTCCGCATCACCCACGTCGCGGAGACCCACATGCACAACGACTACCTCAGCGGCGGGCTGGCGCTGGCCTCCGCCGCGGGTGCGGAGTACCTCGTCAACGACGCGGAGCCGGTGCGATTCGACCGCCATGGCGTGAGCGACGGGGACAGCCTCGCCGTCAGCGACCGGATGAGCGTGCACGTCCTGGCCACGCCGGGCCACACCTTCCACCACCTGTCGTACGTCGTGGAGGCCGCGGGGGAGACCGTGGGGGCCTTCACCGGCGGCTCCCTGCTCTACGGCTCCACGGGGCGCACCGACCTGCTCGGTGCCAAGCACGCGCACGCCTTGGCCCGGCACCAGTGGGCCTCCGCCCACCGGCTGGCGCGCGAGCTGCCCGAGTCGACCCCGATCTTCCCGACCCACGGGTTCGGCAGCTTCTGCTCGGCCACCCAGTCCGACGTACGCACGTCCACGATCGGCGCGGAGAAGCGGGGGAACCCGGTCCTGGCCCAGGACGAGGAGCAGTACGTCGAGACCTTGCTGGCCGGCCTCGACACCTGGCCCGCCTACTACGTCCACATGGGACCGGCGAACCGCAGCGGGGTGGGGGCCCCGGACCTGGCGCCGCCGAGGCAGGCGGACGCCGGGGAGATCCGCACGCGGATCGAGGCGGGGGAGTGGGTCGTCGACCTGCGCGACCGGGTGGCGTTCGCGTCCGGGTTCGTGCCGGGCTCCTACTGCCTGTCGCTGGACAGGAGCTTCGCCACCTACCTCGGATGGGTGATTCCGTGGGGCACGCCGGTCACGCTGCTCGGTGCCACGCCCGAGCAGGTCGCCGAAGCACAGCGCGAGCTGGTCCGGATCGGGATCGACCGGCCGGCGGCCGCCGCCACGGGCTCCGCCGAGGACTGGAGCGGGGGAGACCCGCTCGCCACGTTGCGCCTGGCGAAGTTCGGCGACCTTGCCCACGCGCTCGCCGACGGCCGGCCGCCCGTGGTGCTCGACGTCCGGCGCCGTCTCGAGTGGCGCGACGGCCACGTCGACGGCGCGGTGCACATCCCGTTCCACGAGCTGCCGGACCGCACCGGCGAGCTCGGCACCGGCGAGGTGTGGGTGTACTGCCACACCGGCTACCGCTCCACGCTGGCCGCGTCGGTCCTCGCCGCACGCGGGCGCCGGGTGGTCAGCGTCGACGACGAGTTCGAGAACGCCGCGGCCGCCGGCGTCCCGGTGGTCCGCCCGGCGTCTGAGGAGGACGAGCAATGAACGGCTCACGGCAGGAGCACCACAGGGTCGTCATCGTCGGGGGCGGCACGGGCGGCATCACGGTCGCGGCCCGCCTGCGCCGCGCCGGGGTCGACGAGGTCGCCGTGGTGGAGCCCTCGGACGTCCACTACTACCAGCCGCTCTGGACGCTCGTCGGCGGCGGACGGGCTCCCGCCAAGGAGTCCGTGCGCGCCGAGGCGACGGTGATCCCGGACGGTGTCGCCTGGATCCGCGACGCAGCCGCGGACGTCGACCCGCAGGCGCAGACCGTGTCGCTGGCCTCGGGGGGCACCGTGCAGTACGACTACCTGGTCGTCGCGCCCGGCCTGCAGCTCGACTTCGACAAGGTGCCGGGACTCCCCGAGGCGCTCGGTGAGCGTGGGGTGTCGAGCAACTACCGCTTCGACCTCGCGCCGCGGACGTGGGCGTTCATCTCCGCCATGCGCGGCGGCACGGCCGTGTTCACGATGCCGGCCGGCCCGATCAAGTGTGCGGGGGCGCCGCAGAAGATCGCCTACCTCGCCGCGGACTGGTGGCGCATGCGCGGAGTGCTCGACCGCACCCGGGTGATCCTCGTCCTGCCGACGGCGGCCATGTTCAGCCAGCCGGACTGGGCGAAGGTCCTCGAGGGCATCGCCGCCGGCTACGGCATCGAGGTGCGCAAGGAGGCCCAGCTCGTCGAGGTCGACGGCGAGCGCAGGCAGGCGGTCATCTCCGACAAGGGCGGCGCCACGGAGTCGGTCGACTACGACCTCCTGCACGCCACCCCGCCGCAGAGCGCGCCGGACTGGCTGAAGGGCACGAAGCTGGCCGACCCGGCGAGCCCGTTCGGCTACGTGCAGGTCGACCAGTACACGCTGCAGAGCCCGAGCTGGCCGAACGTCTTCGCGCTGGGCGACGCGGCGAACGTGCCCACCTCCAAGACCGGGGCCGCCATCCGCAAGCAGGCACCGGTCGTGGTGGCCAACCTCCAGGACGTGATGCGCGGCCGGCCCGCCGAGCGCCGCTACGACGGGTACACCTCGTGCCCGCTGGTCACGGCCCGCAACCGGATGCTCCTCGCGGAGTTCGACTACGAGCTGAAGCCGACCCCCAGCATTCCGTTCATCGACACCATGAAGCCCCGCTACGACATGTACCTGCTGAAGAGGTGGGGCCTGCCGGCCCTCTACTGGAACCTCATGCTCCGCGGACGCGCCTGAGCGCCGGCCATGACGTGCGCCGCTAGGAGGTGAACCGGTTCTGGCCCGGCAGCCTGGCGAGCAGCTCCTGGGCCGCGGCCAGGTGCTTGTGCTCGACCAGCACCTCGTAGCGGGCGGCGACGACTTGGCTGACCGAGGAGAAGTCGCGCCGTCCCCGGGTCGCGGCGTACCCCACCAGCGCCCAGATGATCCCGAACAGAGCGCCGAAGAGAGCCGTGGAGACGATCACCGCGAAGTCGTTCCCCCCGGTGTCGAACAGCGAGAAGATCAGCCCCACGAAGAGGCCGAGCCAGACTCCGGAGAGCAGGCCGCCCACCGCCACGCGGCCGGTGGTCAAGCGGCCCGTGACGCGCTCGACCTGCTTGAGGTCGGTGCCCACGATCATGCAGTTCTCCACCGGGAAGTGGTTGTCGGAGAGGAAGTCCACGGCCTTCTGGGCCTGTTCGTAGCGGTCGTAGACCGCCAGTGACATCGGGAAGTCCAGGGTGAGGGCCGGGCGCCGTGGCGACATGTTCGACGGGGTGCTCATGACTCCATGGTCCCACCCGACGCGACGAACCTCAGGTGATCGTGAGGCCTCCGTCGACGGCGAGCGTCTGCCCGGTGACGTAGCCGCCCGCCCCGCTGGCCAGGAACACCACGGCGGCGGCCAGCTCGCGGGGATCGCCCTTGCGGCCCGTCGGGATCCGCGCGCCCATCGCGTCGAGGTAGCCGGGCGGGTACTGCTCGGTCATCTCCGACTCGAAGAAGCCCGGCGCCAGGGCGTTGACGCGGATGCCCTTACGGCCGGTCCACTGCTGGGCGAGGTCGCGGGTGAGCCCGATCAGCCCGGCCTTGCTCGCCGAGTACGCCGCCTGCGGCAGGCCGGCGGTCGTGAGCCCGAGGACACTGCTGATGTTGATGATGCTGCTGCCCGGCTGCATCACCCGGCCGCAGGCCTGGGCCATCCAGTAGCAGCCGTTGAGGTTGACGTCGATCACCTCGCGAAACTGTGCGGCGGTCTCCCGGGTCGCCGGGACGGCGGTGCCGACACCGGCGTTGTTGACCAGCACGTCCACCCTGCCGAGCTGGTCCATCGCCGCGTCCACCAGGGCCTGGCAGTCCTCCGGGCGGGCCACGTCGGTCTGCACGGTCACCGCCCGGCGGCCGGCGGCCTCCACGAGCCGGCGGGTCTGCTCCAGCCGCTCCAGGCGGCGGGCGCCGAGCACCACGTCGGCGCCGGCCTCGGCCAGCGCCTGGGCGAAGCAGACGCCCAGGCCCGAGGAGGCGCCGGTCACCACCGCGACCTTCCCGTCGAGGCGGAACAGGTCGAGCACAGTCATGGCGAAGCCTTTCGTCTCAGGAGCGGGTCAGGCCGGCCGCGCGCCGGGCCTCCCAGCCGCTGCGGACCATGTCGTCGACGTCGTGGCGCATCTGCCAGTCCAGGTCGCGCGCGGCCAGCTCGCCGGTGGCCACGATGCGCGCGGGGTCCCCGGGCCGGCGCGGATGGATCTCGGGTTCGAAGTCGATGCCGGTCACCCGGGCCATCGCGTCCATGATCTGGCGGACGGACAGGCCGGTCCCGCTACCGAGGTTGTACACCGGTTCCAGCACCCGGCCGGCGGCCAGTGCCCTCGCCGCGGCGACGTGGGAGACGGCAAGGTCGCCCACGTGCACGTAGTCGCGCACGCAGGTGCCGTCGGGGGTCGCGTAGTCGTCGCCGTTGATGCGGGGAGTGCGACCTTCGAGCAACGCCTCGAAGACCAGGGGGAACAGGTTGTGCGGGCTGCTGTCGTAGACGTCCCGCGTGGCCGAGCCCACCACGTTGAAGTAGCGCAGCGACGTGTGCCGCAGGCCGGTGGCGGTCTCCTGGTCGCGCAGCAGCCACTCCCCGATGAGCTTGCTCTCGCCGTACGGCGACTCCGGACGGGTGGCGCTGCGCTCGGTGACCACGTCCTCCGCGGGCGTGCCGAACGTCGCCGCCGAGGAGGAGAACACCACCTTGTCGAGGCCGGCCCTCTCCATGGCCCGCAGCACGCTGAGCGTGCCGGTGACGTTCTGCTCGTAGGTGTGCAGCGGGCGGGTGACCGAGACGCCGGCGTACTTGAACCCGGCGACGTGCACCACGCCCTGACGTCGTGCTCTCTGCAGCGTCTGCACGAGCAGGTCGGTGTCGAGGATGCTGCCCTCGACGAAGGGCACGTCCGGCGGGACGAACGCCGGTGCCCGCTGGAGAGGTCGTCGATCACGACGGCGGGATCGCCACGTCGCAGAACGCGCGCACCACGTGGGCGCCGATGTAGCCGGCCCCGCCGGTCACCAGCCAGGTCATGGGATCGTCTCCTCGCTCGGGCCGGGACGCCCCGACCCTATCGGCCTGCGGCCGGGGGGCCGGTTCCCGGCGGGGGCTACGCGCATGGCCCGGTCGTGCCACTCGGCTGACCGTTCGGTCGCAATACCCGATATTTGTCCGTTTTGCCCGAGGTGACGGCGGCAGACTGGAGGCATGGGGTGGGGAACTGAAGAGGACCGGCCGGGGGCGCCGAGGCGATCCCACCGGTGGCCGCGCTGCTGCGACGGCCATCGGTGTGGGTCCGCCACCGGGTGATCGGACGCACTGCACGAGGCCGGCTACGGCGACGTGCTGCCCGCGCATCTCGGCGTGTTCCAGTACCCGGGACCCGACGGGCAGCGACCCGGGGTCCTCGCGGCGCGGACGCGCTCGTCGAAGCAGGCGATGAACCACCTGCTGCACCAGCTCGAGGAGGCCGGCTACCTCTACCGCGAGGCGTCAGCCGCACGACCGGCGTACCCGTGTCATCCGCCTCACCGAGCGCGGCTGGCAGGTGGTCAAGGTCCTCGAGCACACCTTCGACCGGATCGACGAGGCGTGGCGCGAGGCGCTGGGCGCGCAGTCGTACGCGGCAGCTGCGGCGGGCCTTCTCCCGCCTCGAGGGACTGCTCGACGACACCGACGGTGCGGTGACGGCGGTGGGCGCGCGGAAGCCTGTGCGCTACCCTCGACCATGCGGATGCAGCCTGCTCCTTAGCCGGCCGCGTTGACCAGAGTCTGACGTCGACGCGGCAACCCCTCGTGCCTGAGGGGTTTTTTTGTGCCGCGGGCCGCGCGGGCTCGAGGCGCGGACGGGGCAGGGATGAGCCAGGGCAGACCGAAGCAGCGCGACCCAGGGAAGACAGTGAGATGAGCCAGCAGCAGAGGACCGACGCAGGACACCGGCTACGACGTCGTCGCCGCCCAGGACAAGTGGCGCAAGGTCTGGGAGGACCTGAACCCCTTCCAGGCCAGGGACGACCCGGCCCAGCCCGACGAGTCGCGCCGCTACGCGCTCACGATGTTCCCCTACCCGAGCGGCGACCTGCACATGGGCCACGCCGAGGTGATGGCGCTGCACGACGTGATCGCCCGCTACTGGTGGCAGCGCGGCTACGACGTGATGAACCCGATCGGCTGGGACTCCTTCGGCCTGCCGGCCGAGAACGCCGCGATCAAGCGCGACGAGCACCCGGCGACGTACACCTACGCCAACATCGAGACCCAGGCCGAGTCGATCCGGCGCTACGGCGCTGTCGCTTCGACTGGTCGCGCCGGCTGCACACCTCCGACCCGGAGTACTACCCGTGGACGCAGTGGCTGTTCCTGCGCTTCCGCGAGCGCGGACTGGCCTACCGCAAGTCCTCGCCCGGTGAACTGGTGCCCGAACGACCAGACGGTGCTGGCCAACGAGCAGGTCGTGCAGGGCATGTGCGAGCGCTGCGGCGCCGAGGTCACCAAGCGCGAGCTGACCCAGTGGTACTTCAAGGTCACCGACTACGCCCAGCGGCTGCTGGACGACATGGACGGTCTGCAGGACACCTGGCCCGAGCGGGTGCTGGCCATGCAGCGCAACTGGATCGGCCGCTCCGAGGGCGCCTACGTCGACTTCGACATCGAGCCGCGCGAGGACACCGGCGGCGGCACCCTGGCCGGCACGTCGGTCACCGTGTTCACCACCCGCCCCGACACCTTGTACGGCGCGACGTTCTTCGTGGTGGCCGCCGACGCCAAGCTGGCCGACGAGATGTGCGCGCCCGAGCAGCGCGAGGCGTTCGAGGCCTACCTGGAGCAGGTGCGCCGGGAGAGCGACATCGACCGGCTCTCCACCGAGCGCGAGAAGACCGGCGTGTTCCTGGGCCGCTACGCGATCAACCCGGTCACCGGGGAGCGGATGCCGGTCTGGGCCGCCGACTACGTGCTGGCCGACTACGGCACCGGCGCGGTGATGGCGGTGCCCGCGCACGACCAGCGCGACCTCGACTTCGCCAAGGCCTTCGACCTGCCGGTGCGCATGGTCGTCGACACCGGCGAGCCGGACCCGGCCGAGACGTTCGTGGCCACGACCGGCGACGGCGCCTACGTGAACTCCGGAGACCTGGACGGGCTGAGCGACAAGGCCAGCGGCATCGCGGCGATCGTCGAGCGGCTGGAGGCCGAGGGCCGCGGCAGGGGCGCGGTCAACTTCCGGCTGCGCGACTGGCTGCTGTCGCGCCAGCGTTTCTGGGGCTCCCCGATCCCGATCGTGCACTGCGAGTCGTGCGGCGAGGTGCCGGTCCCCGACGACCAGCTGCCGGTCGAGCTGCCCGACCTGCGCGGCGCCGACCTCAAGCCCAAGGGCACCTCGCCGCTGGCCGCGGCCGAGGAGTGGGTCAACGTCGACCTGCCCGTCCTGCGGCGGGCCCGGCGAAGCGGGACAGCGACACGATGGACACGTTCGTGGACTCGTCGTGGTACTTCCTGCGCTACTGCTCGCCGGACTACACCGACGGCCCGTTCGACCCCGAGGCGGTGCGCCGGTGGATGCCGGCCGAGCAGTACGTCGGCGGCGTCGAGCACGCGATCCTGCACCTGCTGTACAGCCGGTTCTTCACCAAGGTGCTGCACGACATGGGCATGGTCGACTTCGTCGAGCCGTTCCAGGCGCTGCTGAACCAGGGCCAGGTCATCAACCAGGGCAAGGCGATGAGCAAGTCGCTGGGCAACGGCGTCAACCTCGGCGAGCATGATCGACGAGTACGGCGTCGACGCGGTGCGGCTGACGCTGGTGTTCGCCGGCCCGCCCGAGGACGACATCGACTGGGCCGACGTCTCACCCGGCCGGCTCGCTGCGGTTCCTGCAGCGCGCCTGGCGGCTGAGCGGCGACGTCGCCTCCGCGCCGGGCGCCGCCTTCGACGGCGGCGACGTGGCGCTGCGCAAGGTCACCCACCGCACGGTGCACGAGGCCGACCGCGCTGGTCGACGACCACCGGTTCAACGTGCTGGTGGCCCGGATCATGGAGCTGGTCAACGCCACCCGCAAGGCGATCGACTCCGGCTGCGGCCCGGCGGACCCCGCGGTCCGCGAGGCCGCCGAGGCCGTGGCGATCCTGCTGAGCCTGGTCGCGCCGTACACCGCCGAGGAGATGTGGTCCCGGCTGGGCCACGAGCCCACCGTCGCCAAGGCCGGCTGGCCGGCGGTCGACGAGTCGCTGCTGGTCGAGGACTCGGTCACCGCGGTCGTGCAGGTGCAGGGCAAGGTGCGCGCCCGGCTGGAGGTCAGCCCCGACATCTCCGAGGCCGACCTGGAGGCCGCGGCGCTGGCCGACCCGGCCGTGCAGCGCGCGATCGAGGGCAGGACGGTGCGGAAGGTGATCGTGCGGGCGCCCAAGCTGGTCAACGTCGTCGCGGGCTGACCCCCGGCGCGGCGTACGACCGGAGGGCCCTACCGGCCCGGGTCGTACGAGCGCGGCAGCGCCTCGGCCAGCGCCTCCTCGACGGCCGTCCCCGGAGCGACGTCGAAGGTCTTGCCGACCGTCGCCGGCGTGTCGCAGGCGCGGCCATCAGCACCCGCGCCACGTCGGCGCGCGGTGATCTCGCCGCGCTCGAGGTCGCCGACCCGGACCTTGCCGGTCTCCGGGTCGTCGGTGAGCCGGCCCGGCCGCACGATCGTCCAGTCCAGGTCACGCGAGCGCAGGTCGTCGTCGGCGGCCTTCTTCGCGCGCAGGTACACCTGGAAGATGTCGTCGCTGTCCGGGTCGGCCTGCTCGGTGCCCATCGAGGAGACCATCACGTAGCGGCGCACCCCCGCCTGCTCGGCGGCGTCGGCGAGCAGGATCGCCGCGCCCTTGTCCACGGTCTCCTTGCGGGCCGCACCGCTGCTCGGGCCCGCCGCCGGCGGCGAACACGACTGCGTCGGCGCCCCGCACGACGTCCGCGAGCTCGTCGACCGACGCCTGCTCCAGGTCGAGGACGACCGGCTCGGCGCCGAGCGTCCTGCAGGTCCTCCCGTCTGGTCGGGGTTGCGGACCAGCCCGACGGGCTGGTCGCCGCGCTCGGCGAGCATCCGCTCCAGGTGCCGCGCGACCTGGCCGTGTCCTCCGGCGATGACGACGCGCATGTGTCTCCTTCTCGGGTCTCGACGTGGGTTCCCCGCGCTCCCCCCGTACCCGACTTCGTCCTGGGCACCCCTCGGACGGGGCGGGTAGCCTTCGCGCATGTCGCGTTCGGTTGCCCTGGTCACGGACTCCACCGCGATGCTGCCGCCGACGTCGCGCGCCGCAGCACGGCGTCCTCGTCGTACCCCTGCAGGTGGTGATCGGCGCGCACGTCGTACGACGAGGGCGTGGACGCCGAGGCGACCCCGGAGACGGTGGCCGCCGCGCTGCGCGAGTGGACCCCGGTGAGCACCTCTCGGCCCACCCCGACGGCGTTCGCTCAGGCCTACGAGAAGGCCGCCGCCGCCGGCGCGGAGGAGTCTTGTCGCTGCACCTGTCGGCCGACGTGAGTGGCACCTACGAGTCCGCGCAGCTCGCGCGCGGTGAGGCACCCGTTCCGGTGCGCACCGTCGACACCCGGCAGGTCGGCATGGGACTGGGTTCGCGGTGCTCACCGCCGCCGAGGTGCTCGACCGGGGCGGCAACTGCGAGGAGGCGGCAGGGGCGGCGCTGGCCCGAGCGGGGACGACCACGGCGCTGTTCTACGTCGACACGCTGGAGTACCTCCGGCGTGGCGGCCGGATCGGCGCTGCCGCCGCGCTGCTGGGCTCGGCCTTGTCGGTGAAACCCCTGCTGAAGATCGTGGACGGCCGGATCGGCCGCTTCGAGAAGGTGCGCACCAGCGGCCGGGCGCTCGGCCGGCTCGAGGAGCTCGCGGTGGCGGCCGCCGGGGACCGGCAGGTCGACGTCGCCGTCGCGCATCTGGCCAACCCGGCACGGGCGGAGGCCCTGGCCGAGGCGCTGCGCGGACGTCTGGACGCGAACCTCGGCGACCGCCCGCTGAGCATGGGTCAGGTCGGCGCCGTCCTCGGGGCGCACGTCGGGCCCGGCATGGTCGCCGTGGTGGTGGCCCCGCGCCCCGGTACGTCGGCCCGCTGACGTCCCCAGCCGCGGCCCAGAGCCGGTTGTCCACAGCCCGTCCAAGCGGTGCTGCGCCGCGGACCCGCACACCCCTACCGTCACGCCATGCGCTCACGCAGGTCCAGGCACGACGAGGTCGCCGAGGTGGCACGGCGACGCCTGGAGCTGCTGAGCGCCGAGCTCGCCGGGGTCCGTCCGGGTTGCGTCGATCCCCCTGTCCCGGCTGATCCGGGCGTCCGCCGGCCCTCCGGCGAGCCAGCCGTCCCCGCGCCGAAGCCCGGGCCGTCACGCCCGGCCGCCGCACCCCCGGTGCGGGTGAGGTGGTCGCCGGGTGGGTCGCGGACCGTCTGACCGCCCGCTCTGCAGGGTCGGGTCCAGCTCGGGACCTCGCACCTGAGCGTGGTGGCGGTCATCGTGGCCGCCGCCCTCGCGGTCGCGTGCTGGTGGGCGCTGCGCGCCGGTGGCCACAGCACCGCCGTCCCCACGGGCGCCGTGCCGGTGCCGGACGCCTCCCCGTCGGTGCTGGTCACGCCGAGGACGGGCTCCGGCGTCGCGACGGCCGTCGCGGCCCCCAGCGCCCCGTCACCGAGCCCGAGCACGATCGTGGTCGACGTGGCCGGCAAGGTGCACCATCCCGGCATCGTGACGCTGCCGCTCGGCGCCCGGGTCGTGGACGCGCTGGAGGCCGCCGGCGGGGCTCGCCGGGGCGTCGACCTGCGTGTCCTGAACCTCGCCCGGGTGCTCGCCGACGGCGAGCAGGTGGTCGTGGGACTGCCGCAACCGGGTGGCCTGGCCGCGTCCGCGGCGAGTGGAGGGACCGGTGGCACCGGCGCGCCGGCGCTGGTGAACATCAACACCGCCACCCAGGCCCAGCTCGAGACGTTGCCGGGCGTGGGGCCGGTCACCGCGCAGGCGATCCTTGCGTGGCGGACCGACAACGGTCCGTTCTCGTCCGTCGACGAGCTCGTGGAGGTCTCCGGCATCGGCCAGGCGACGCTCACGAAGATCGCGCCCTACGTCACCTTGTGAGCGCGCGTCACGAGGAGCAGGGGCGGCCGGACCTGCGCATGCCGCTGCTCGGAGCGGCCGCCTGGGCCGGCGGCCTCGCCGGGTTCCTCCTGCCGGTGGGGGCGGTCGCGGCCTTCCTCGGGGCCGGGGCACTCGGTGTGGCAGTCGGCGGCCTCCGCGGGCGAGGCGTCCTGGTGCCGGCCGCGTGCCTGCTCGTGGGCAGCGGCGTCGCGGGCGCGGCCATGCTGCGCAGCGAGGCGGTGCACGACAGCCCGGTGGCCGCCATCGCCTCCACCGGCGGCTTCGCCCGTATCACCGCCCGCGTCACCGCGGACCCGGTCCGCCGCGTCGGCCGGCACTCGAGCTACGTGCTGGTCCGGCTCACCGTGCGGGAGGTGGAGCACGGGGGACGCCGCGAGACCACGCACGTGCCCGTCCTGGTGGTGGCGAACACGAGCTGGCTGCGCGTGCGACTCGGGGAACAGCTCACCGCCGGTGGCCGCCTGAGACCGTCGGACGGCCGGGACCTCGCGGCCGTCCTGTCGACGGCGCGCCCGCCGGTGGTCGAGCGCGCCCCACCGCAGCTGTTCGGGGCGGCGGAGGCGTTGCGGCAGGCGATCCGCGCCGCGGTGGGCTGGGCCGGTCCGGACGAGCGGGCGCTGGTGCCTGCACTGGTCACCGGTGACGACCAGCGGCTCCGCGACCAGGTCGTCGAGGACTTCCGGACCTGCGGCCTGACCCACCTGGCCGCGGTCTCCGGCACCAACCTGACCCTGGTGGTGGGCTTCCTGCTCCTGCTCGCCCGGGGGCTCGGGGTCCGGGCGAGCGGCCTGCTGGTCGTCGGTGCGCTCGGGGTGGCCGGATTCGTCCTGCTCGCCCGCGCGGAGCCCAGCGTGGTGCGCGCCGCGGCGATGGGGTCGGTGGCGCTGCTCGGCATGGGCGGCAACGGCCGGGAGCGCGGCACCCGTGGACTGGGCGCCGCCGTGCTGGTGCTGCTGCTCTTCGACCCCTGGCTTGCCACCTCGATCGGCTTCGCGCTCTCCGCGCTGGCGACCGCGGGCATCTTGTTCCTCGCCCCCGCCTTCCGCGACGCCCTGGCGAGGTGGCTGCCGAAGTGGGCGGCGGAGGCGGTGGCGGTGCCGTTCGCCGCCCAGCTGGCCTGCACCCCCGTGGTGGCGGCCATCTCGGGACAGGTGAGCCTGGTGGCGGTCGCGGCGAACCTGGTGGTCGCGCCGGTCATCGGGCCCGCGACGGTGCTCGGGCTGGTGGGCGGGCTGTGCTACCTGCTGCTCCCGGCGGCGGGCCTGGTGTGCGGGTGGCTGGCGGGCTGGTGCGGCTGGTGGGTGCTCACGGTCGCCGCCCGCGGTGCCGCGCTGCCGGAGGCCGCGGTCGACTGGTCGGCGGGGACCGGTGGCATCGTGCTGCTCACCGTGCTCTGCGTGGGCGTGGTGCTGCTGGCTCCCCGGGTGCTGGCACGGCGTGGCTGGTCGGTCAGCCTCTGCCTGACCCTCACGATCCTCATGCTGCGCCCCCTGCCGGTGCTCGGGTGGCCGCCCGCGGGCTGGGTGCTCGTCGCCTGCGACGTCGGCCAGGGCGACGGCCTGGTGCTCAACGCCGGGGACGGGCGCGGCGTGGTGGTGGACACCGGTCCGGATCCTGCGGCGATGGGGAGGTGCCTGCGGCGGCTGCGGGTGCGCAGCGTGCCGGTGGTGGTACTGACCCACTTCCACGCCGACCACGTCGACGGTCTGCCCGCCGTGCTCGCCGAGCACCGGGTCGGTGAGATCGACGTCACGGCCACGCGGGTGCCCGAGTACGGCGCCGAGCAGGTCGACCGGTGGGCCGCCGCACGGGCGGTCCCGGTGCGGGTGCCGCCGTGGGGAGAGGTGCGCCGGGTCGGTGATCTGGTCTGGCAGGTCGTCGGACCGGTGGCCGCGGTCACCGAGCGGGGTGATGCCGAGGAAGGCTCGGTGGCCAACGACGCCAGCCTGGTGCTCGTGGTCGCCAGCCGCGGGATCCGGCTGCTGCTGAGCGGCGACATGGAGCCGCAGGCGCAGGCCGAGGTGCACCGGCTGCTGCCGGACCTGCGGGTCGACGTGCTCAAGGTGCCGCACCACGGCAGTCGCTACCAGGACGCGGACCTGCTGGAGTCCCTCGGTGCCCGGGTCGCCGTCGTCTCGGTCGGCGCGCACAACGACTACGGGCACCCGTCCGCGAGCACGCTGTCGCTGCTGCGACGCGCCGGGATGCTGATCCGTCGTACCGACGCCGACGGGGACGTCGCCGTGGTCGTGCAGGGCGGACGCCTGGAGGTGCGCGCGCGGGGGTGAGCCTCAGCTGCTGACCGTGCGGCTGCCCAGCACGGTGTCGTGGTCGATCAGGTAGCCGCCGCCACGGTGGAGGAGGTCGATGCGCTGCCGCTCCCTGACCACCCGGCCGTCGTCGAAGTGGTAGGTCAGGTCGACGATCGCGGAGGTCCCCGCGGGGCTGACCCGGTTCACCTCGACGTGGTCGAGGGACTGCCAGAAGTGGTCGTACGACGAGCGGCCGACCCGGCGCTCGTCGGGTCCGAGGCGAGCCCAGCCCGCGTCCTGGTCCTGCGGCGCCACCCGGTAGTAGTCGCGCAGGAACGCGGTGACTGAGGCCGGCGGTCGCGACGCGGAGGGCCCGGAGTGGTGCGTGGGTGTCGACGTCGGTGTCGGCGTGGGCGAGGGCTTCGGTGTCGGCGTGAGGGAGGGCGTCGGCGTCGGGCTGGGGGACGGGGAGCCGGAGGGGGTGGCCGGGCGTGAGCGGTCCGGCGTCGTCGGGGCGGAGCCCGCCTGCGGGGACGAGGAGACCGAGCCCAGCGCCAGGTAGCCGATCGCGGCCGCTGCCAGCAGCGCCACCAGCGCGGCGGCCGGCAGCCACGGGATCCGACGGCGCGGGCGCTGCTCGGGCACCGGAGGGTCACCGGCCTCGGTCCCGGCCGCAGCGCTCGGGCGGGTGCCCGGACCGGTGTCGAGGCAGGAGGCGATGGTCGACGCGAGCGTGGACTCGTGGTGCCGGTCGGCCAGGCGGCGCAGCGCGTGGGCGGCGTCGGCCATCGTCCAGCGGGAGGCGGGGTTGCGGTCGAGCAGCCTGCTCAGCGCGGGCTCGAGGAAGCCGGCGTGCTGCGGCCGTGCCGGCGGCTGGCTGGCGATGGTGCGCACCATGGCGACCGCGTTGTTCCGCCGCGGGAACGGCGGCGTGCCCTCGACGGCGGCGTACAACGTGGCGCCGAGGGCCCACACGTCCGACTCCGGTCCGGGGTCCCCGCCTTCGGCGAGCTCGGGGGAGAAGTACGCGGGGGTGCCGGTGACCAGCCCCGTCTGCGTCAGTGGCTCGTCACCGAGGCTGCGGGCGATGCCGAAGTCACCGATCTTCGCGACGCCGTCGTCGGTCACCAGGATGTTGTCCGGTTTCACGTCACGGTGGATCACGCCCGCGGCGTGGGCGGCCGCCAGGCCGTCCGCGACCTGGGCCCCGAGATCGGCCGCGGTTGCCGGGGGGAGGCGACCGTGCTCACGCACCAGCTGGGCGAGCGTGCGGGCCGGCACGAACTCCATCACCATCCACAGGGCGCCGTCGTCCTCCACGATGTCGAAGACCGAGACGACGTTGCGGTGGTTGAGGTGCGCGGAGGACCGCGCCTCGCGCAGGGCGCGGGCGAAGTCGGGGGCGGACTCGCCGGGGAGCAGGCCGACCTGCTTGACCGCCACCTCGCGGCCGAGCAGCGTGTCGGTGCACAGCCAGACGCTCCCCATCCCGCCGTGGCCGAGGGCGCGCTGGACGCGGTAGCGGTCGCCGATCACCTCCGGTGTCATGCGACCCCTTCCGTCGTCGGTGGCTGACCTGTCGTGCGACGTACCCGATCCCACGGCGGGTCACGCGGACCCGGGCGCCGCGGGGGGACGGCAGGCGACGCCGGTCTGTCGATCCGATGTGAAAGGCTGTCGCCACCATGGCAGCACCGAAAGCGTCCGACGTCCTGGGCCACGTCACGCTCGTCACCGGACCTGAGGAGTTCCTCAACCAACGGACCGTGGCTGCCGCGCTCGGCGCCGTCCGGGCGTACGACGCCGAGTCGGAGGTGAGCGAGACCACCGCCGACCAGGTCACGATGGGGGTGCTCGCGGACCTGGCCGCACCGTCGTTGTTCTCCTCCATCCGCTGCGTGGTCGTGCGCCAGCTCGAGGACCTTCCGGAGGAGAGCCACCAGGGGCTGGTCGACTATGCCGCGGCACCGGCCGAGGACATCGGCCTGGTCCTGGTCCACTCCGGTGGCCAGAAGGGCAGCGGGCTGCTGACCAAGCTGCGCAAGCACAAGGCGACGGTCACCGAGGTCAGGTCCGCGCCACTGAAGGCGTCGGAGTTCGCCCGGTTCGTCTCCCAGGAGGTGCGTGCGCACGGGGGAAGGATCGCCGAGGACGCCGCCGACCTGCTGGTCCAGGCCGTGGGCCAGGACCTGCGTGCCCTCGCCGCGGCTGCGGACCAGCTCGCCCACGACTTTCCGGGGGAGCCCCTGACCGCCGCGGTGGTGAGGCGGTACTTCGGTGGCCGCGCGGAGGTGAAGTCGTTCGCGATCGCGGACGCGGCGCTCTACGGCCGCACGGCCGGAGCGCTCGAGGAGCTGCGCTGGGCGCTCGACAACGGCACCGCTGCGGTGCTGGTCACGAGCGCCTTCGCCAGCGGCCTGCGGGGACTGGCCCGGTTCAAGGGCGCCGGGCGCGGGCTGCGCGAGGCAGATCTGGCCCGCGAGGCCGGCGTGCCGCCGTGGAAGCTGCGCATCATCCGCGAGCAGGCCCGCGGCTGGGACGAGGCGGGGCTCGCGCGGGCGATTGCCGCGGTCGCGCAGGCCGACGCCGACGTGAAGGGCGCGGCCAGCGACGCGGCGTACGCCCTCGAGCGGATGGTGCTGACGGTCACCGGGGCACGCGCGGGCCGCTGACCGGTGTGCGGGCACCGGGCACGGAGACGCAAAAAGGGCGCCACCGGTCAGGTGACGCCCGTCGCTGCGCGCGGTCGCTCAGAGCGAGGCGGCCCGCTTGCCGATGGCCGACTTCTTGTTCGCGGCCTGGTTCTTGTGGATCACGCCCTTGGACGCGGCCTTGTCCAGCTTCTGGCTCGCGTCGCGTGCCAGGTCGCGCGCCCGGTCGGCGTCGCCGGCCTCGGCGGCCTCACGGAACTTGCGGACGGCCGTCTTCAGCGCCGACTTCACGGCCTTGTTGCGCTCGTGCGCGGCCTCGTTCTGTCGGTTGCGCTTGATCTGGGACTTGATGTTCGCCACGGGGCAGGCCTCGATCGGATTCTGGTCGGTGGGCTGGGAGTGCGTGGGCTGATACAGCCGCACGCGCGACCGCTCACGATACCAGCGCGTGACGGAGTGGCCCAAATCGAGCCGGGGCGGCGGTCCGCTGCGGTCACGACCACCCCCGCCGGGCGGCCAGCCAGCCCCAGGCCGCCTGGGCGTACCAGTCCTGGTGCACGCGCAGGAACGGCGAGGAGCTCGGTGTCGGCAGGTCCCGCGAGCGCAGGAAGTACCCGGCCAGCAGGGCCAGGAGTACGTCGATCCGCTCGGCCTCCACCTCGCGGGTGAGACGCCGGCGGGCCAGCACCGCGTCGGCGTCGAGCCCGTCGCCGAAGGCCGAGATCAGCAGCATCACGGTGTCCGCCCAGGCTGGGCCGAGCACCGGCCAGTTCCAGTCACACAGCACACCCCCGGCCGGTCCGAGCAGGAAGTTGTCGTCGCGGGCGTCGGTGTGCACGAGGCTGTCGCCGGTCAGCAGCAGCCGGTCGCGGCCCGCGAGTGCGGCGGCCTCGTCCAGGTGCGGCCAGTGGGGCAGCTGTCGGCGCACGTAGGACCAGCTCGCCGACATCCCGCCGAACTCCTCCGGATGGGCCAGGGGACGCAGCCCCAGGGCTCGCGGGGCCGGCGTGAGCGCGTCGGCGAGCACCTCCAGGACGTCGAGGCAGGCGGCGAGCTCGCCGGTGTCCCAGGGGCGGACCGGGTTGGCTCCCTCGACGTACGCCAGCGCCAGCACCACCCAGGTGTCGTCCTCGAGCGCCCAGAGCAGACGCGGCACCGGCAGCCCGGCGGGCAGCCGCTCCAGGTTGCGGATCTCCTCCCGGTAGGCGTCGGCGAAAGGGCGCTGGGCCACCGTGTTCGCGGCCTTGACGAAGGTGTGGCTGCCGTCCTCGCCCACGAGCACGGAGGCGAGTCCGGGGGTGAAACCCGCACCGGCCGAGCGCGCGTCGACGACCCGGGTGCCGAGCCGGGCCTCGACAGCACGCCGCAGCGCCGGCGGCAGCAGCAGCCAGTCGAGCCGTCGGGCGGTGCTGCCGTGGGGCACCTGGGCCACGGCCGACGGCGGCTGGGGGACTCTCATGGCCGTCATTGTGCCGCCCGCATGGCCGGGAGGCGCGGACCCTGCGTCGTTGCGCCGCGTCGCCTACCGTGGGCGCAGGGGTGGTCGCGCCGTGGGACAATGGACCTCTGCCGCCGTCCCGCCGCCAGCCCGCACCCGACAGCACAGAGAGCACCCAGAGAGCGCTACGTGTCCCAGCAGTCCGCCCCCGTCCCGGGCAAGACCGACCCCGCGATCCTCCGCAACTTCTGCATCATCGCGCACATCGACCACGGCAAGTCCACGCTGGCCGACCGCATGCTGCAGATCACCGGCGTCGTCGACGAGCGCAGCGCCCGGGCGCAGTACCTCGACCGGATGGACATCGAGCGCGAGCGCGGCATCACGATCAAGAGCCAGGCGGTCCGGATGCCGTGGACGGTGACCCAGGAGGCCGGCACCGAGCTCGGGATCGCCCCCGACACCTACGTGCTGAACATGATCGACACTCCCGGGCACGTCGACTTCACCTACGAGGTCTCGAGGTCGCTGGAGGCCTGCGAGGCGGCGGTCCTGCTCGTGGACGCCGCGCAGGGCATCGAGGCCCAGACGCTGGCCAACCTGTACCTCGCGCTCGGCGCGGACCTGCAGATCATCCCGGTGCTGAACAAGATCGACCTGCCGTCGGCGCAGCCGGAGAAGTACGCCGCCGAGCTGGCCGGGATCATCGGCTGCCCGCAGTCCGACGTCCTGCAGGTGTCGGCCAAGACCGGCTTCGGGGTGGAGGCGCTGCTCAACCAGATCGTGGCCCAGACCCCGGCGCCGGTCGGCGACCCGGACGCCCCGCCGCGGGCGCTCATCTTCGACTCCGTCTACGACACCTACCGCGGGGTGGTGACCTACGTCCGCGTGGTCGACGGCAAGCTCAGCCACCGCGACAAGATCAAGATGATGTCGACCGGTGCGGTCCACGAGATGCTCGAGGTCGGGGTGATCTCCCCGGAGCCGGTGAAGGCGAGCGATCTCGGCGTCGGCGAGGTGGGCTACCTGATCACCGGCGTGAAGGACGTGCGCCAGTCCCGGGTCGGTGACACGGTGACCGCCAACGGCCGGCCGGCCACCGAGATGCTCAGCGGCTACAAGCACCCCAAGCCGATGGTCTTCTCCGGGCTCTACCCGATCGACGGCGACGACTACCCGACGCTGCGCGACGCCCTGGACAAGCTGCAGCTCAACGACGCGGCGCTGGCCTACGAGCCGGAGACCTCCGGTGCGCTCGGGTTCGGCTTCCGTTGCGGCTTCCTCGGGCTCCTGCACATGGAGATCGTCCGCGAGCGGCTCGAGCGCGAGTTCAACCTCGACCTGATCTCCACCGCGCCGAACGTGGTCTACGACGTGGTCATGGAGGACGGGACGCGGCACACGGTCACCAACCCCAGCGACTGGCCGGACGGCAAGATCGCCGAGGTCCGTGAGCCGGTGGTGCGCGCGACGCTGCTGAGCCCGAGCGACTTCATCGGACCGATCATGGAGCTGTGCCAGTCCAAGCGCGGCCAGCTGCAGGGCATGGACTACCTGTCCGAGGACCGCGTGGAGATGCGCTACGTGCTCCCGCTCGCGGAGATCGTCTTCGACTTCTTCGACGCGCTGAAGTCGCGCACCAAGGGCTACGCGTCGCTGGACTACGAGCCGATGGGCGACCAGGTCGCGGACCTGGTCAAGGTCGACATCCTGCTGCAGGGCGAGCAGGTGGACGCCTTCAGCGCGATCGTGCACCGCGACCACGCCTACTCCTACGGGGTCGCGCTCGCGGCCAAGCTCAAGGACCTGATCCCCCGCCAGCAGTACGAAGTCCCGATCCAGGCGGCGATCGGCTCGCGGGTGATCGCCCGCGAGACCATCCGGGCGATCCGCAAGGACGTGCTCGCGAAGTGCTACGGCGGTGACATCACCCGCAAGCGCAAGCTGCTCGAGAAGCAGAAGGAAGGCAAGAAGCGGATGAAGATGGTCGGCCGCGTCGAGGTGCCGCAGGAGGCCTTCATCGCCGCGCTCTCGACCACCGACTCCGGCGCGGACAAGGCCAAGAAGTAGCCGCGGACGTCATACGGTGCGGCGGCAGGGGCGGCCGGTTCGTATGACGTCCCCGCGGACGTCATACGGTGCCGCGGCAGGGGCGGCCGGTTCGTATGACGTCCGCGCGAGGGCGGGGGTTGGTGGACCGGCCTACGCTCGCAGGCGTGCTGCCGTTCGAGATCCCGCCGGCCCTGCGCGCGCAGGGCCGGCGGGGCGAGGACCGGGCCGCGTGGGTCGAGGCGCTGCCGAAGCTCACCGCCGCGGTGGTGGAGGAGTGGGAGCTCGCCTACGACGGGCGACCGCGGCACGGCGCCTGCTCGCTCGCGGTCCCGGTGCTCACCGGGACCGGGCGGCCGGCGATGCTGAAGGTCTCGTTCCCCGACGACGAGTCGGAGCACGAGCACCTCGCGCTCCAGCACTGGCACGGTCGGGGCGCGGCGCGGCTGCTGCGCGCGGACCCGCGCCGCCGTGCGCTCCTGCTCGAGCGGCTGCACGGCGGAGAGGACCTCACCGACCTCTGGGACCTCGAGGCCTGCGAGGTGGTCGCCGGGCTGTACGCGCGTCTGCACGTCCCGGCGCCGCCACCCCTGCGCCCGCTCACGTCGTACGTCGAACGCTGGGCCGCCGGCCTCGCCACCCTGCCGAGAGATGCGCCTCTTCCTCGCCGCCTGGTCGAGCAGGCCCTCGCCCTGGACCGCGACTTCCTGGCCGACCCGGCCTCCGTGGGGACCGTCGTCCATGCGGACCTCCACTACGGGAACGTGCTCGCCGCGGACCGTGAGCCGTGGCTGGCGATCGACCCCAAGCCGGTCTCCGGTGACCCGCACTACGAGCCGGCGCCGATGCTGGCGAACCGGTGGGACGACGTCGTGGCGTCCGGCGACGTGCGCGACGCCGTACGCCGCCGGTTCCACACGCTGGTCGACGCCGCCGAGCTCGACGAGGACCGGGCTCGCGACTGGGTGGTGGTGCGCCAGGTGCATGACGCGCTGTGGACCATCCAGGACGCCGCGCAGCGGCCTCTCGACCGCGCCGAGCGGGACCGGATCACCCGGTGCGTGACGGTTGCCAAGGCAGTCCAGGAATAGGGACGTAGGTCCCTGGCGACACATACCCCTCCGGGTAATGCTGGCTCACGACGGGGCAACCAGCCAAGGAGGCAACGATGCGCAAGAAGGTCCTGGTACTCGGGAGCAACTTCGGGGGCCTGACGGCCGCGCTGGCGGTGCGGCACGAGCTGCACGGGGACGTGGATGTCACGCTCGTCTCGCCGAGCGACCATTTCCTGTTCAACCCGAGCCTGATCTGGCTGCCCTTCGGCAAGCGTGAGCGCGAGGACATCACGTTCCCGGTGGCCCCGACGCTGGAGGAGCACGGCATCGACTTCGTGCATCTCGCGGCGACCGGCGTCGACCCGGTGGCACACACGGTGACCGTGTCCGACGGCCGGGTCCTCGGCTACGACTACCTCGTGATCGCGACCGGCTACCAGAACAAGGACGACGTGGTTCCCGGCTTCCGCGAGAACGCGGTCACGATCACCACGCTCCCCGAGGCCGAGCGTGCCGGTGAGGCCTGGCGGCGGTTCCTCGATAAGCCCGGTGACGTGGTCGTCGCCGCCTCGCAGAGCGCCGGGTGCTTCGGGGCGGCCTACGAGTTCCTGTTCAACACCGCCTACCAGCTGAAGAAGGCGGGGCTGCGCAAGGACGTCAAGCTCACCTACGTCACCTCCGAGCCCTTCCTGGGCCACTTCGGCATCGGCGGCCTGCCGCACGGCGAGCAGCTGCTGGGGATGTTCTTGAAGAAGGAGGGCATCGAGTCGCGGATCTCGGTCGGTCTCGACCACGTCGACGACGGCGCGCTTGTGCTCGCCGACGGCGAGACGCTGCCGTTCGCGTTCGCCATGGTGGTCCCGCCGTTCCTGGGCCAGGACTTCCTCAAGGCGGCCGATGGGCTTGCCGACGAGAAGGGCTACGTCAAGGTCCGCGAGACCTACCAGAGCGAGAAGTACGACGACGTGTACGCCGTCGGCGTCGCGGCCGCGGTGGACACGCCGTGGCAGACCCCGACCCCGGTGGGCATCCCCAAGACCGGCTTCCCGACCGAGGTGATGGCGCACGTGGCGGCGTCGAACATCGCGGCGCAGATCCGCGGAGAGGCACCGCCCGAGACGCATGCTTTCGGCGACATCAGGGCGGTGTGCGTGATGGACGCCGGCAACAACGGCGTGGTCATCCTGGCCGACAAGATGCTGCCTCCGCGCAAGCACGGCGTCCTCATCCCGGGTCCGCAGGCGCACCTGATGAAGCTCGGCTTCGAGAAGTACTTCCTGTGGAAGATGCGCCACGGCTACGTCCAGCTGCCCTGAAAGAAGGTGCGGGGCGCGGCCGTACGACGGCACAATGTGCGGCATGTCCCCCCGAACCGGCTCCGATCACCCCCGCGTCCTCTCGGTCAACGTCGGCCTGCCCGAGGACCAGCCGTGGGCGGGGAGGCTGAGGCGCACCGCGATCCGGAAGGCACCGGCTGCCGGCCCGGTCGCGGTGCGCACCCTCGGCCTACACGGCGACGAGGTCGCGGACACCAAGCACCACGGGGGCCCCTACCAGGCGGTCTACGCCTTCGCCCAGGAGGACTACGACCACTGGAGCCGGGAGCTCGGTGAGGTCGTGCCGCCGGCCACGTTCGGGGAGAACCTCACCACCGCCGGCCTCGACGTCAACGAGGCGGTGCTCGGCGAGCGGTGGCGGGTCGGCACGACCTTGCTGGAGGTCGTCGACGTGCGCATCCCGTGCCAGGTCTTCAAGGCCTGGATGGGGGTCTCCGGCTTCGACCACCGGGCGTGGGTCAGGCGCTTCACCGCGCACGGCCGGCCCGGACCGTATCTGCGGGTGCTGGAGGAGGGGGTGCTCCGAGCAGGCGACCCGATCCTCGTGGAGCACCGCCCCGCGCACGGGGTCAGCGTCTCGATGATGTTCCGCGCCTTCACGACGGAGCGGGACCTGCTGCCCCGGCTGCTCGAGGTCCCGTGCGTGGCGCCGCACGTGCGCGCCGCGGCCGAGGAGTACGTCGCCGCGGTGCCCGTCGCACCGCCCGCGGAGCCGCTGCCCTTCTGATACCAGCCGGTAACTTGCTCTGCCAGGGACGAAAGTCACTCTCCGCCGGCAGGGCGGAGGCATAACCTACTGCCAGGTAGACAGTTGGTCTACCTTGTGCCGGGACTGACGCCGGCACGCCGGCAGGGCCCCGACCAGGAGCGAGATGATGAGCGCCACCGTCACCCTTGACATGTCCGTGATCGAGAACCGGGCGCCCAGCGTTGCGCGTCAGCTCCTCGACCGAGTCGCCGCCACGCCGGACCGTGAGGCCTATCGCTACCCGGTCGGCGAACGCTGGGAGTCGATGACCTGGCGGGAGACCGGGGACCGCGTCACCCGGCTCGCCGCCGGCCTGGTCGCGCTCGGCGTCGAGCCCGAGCAGCGGGTGGGCATCGCCGCCGCCACCCGCCTGGAGTGGATCCTCGCCGACCTGGCCATCATGTGCGCCGGCGCGGCCACCACCACGGTGTACCCCTCGACCATCGCCGAGGACGTGGCCTACATCCTGGCCGACTCCGAGTGCCGGGTGGTCTTCGCCGAGGACGACACGCAGATCGCGAAGCTCAAGGAGCACCGGGCCGAGCTGCCGCACCTGACCAAGGTGGTCACCTTCGACGGCACCCCGGACGGCGACTGGGTGCTGTCGATGAGCGAGCTGGAGAAGCTCGGTGACGAGCAGCTGGGCCGCGACTCCCGGTGCGTGCAGGACCGCATCGAGGCGATCCGGCCCGAGTCGCTGGCCACGCTGATCTACACCTCGGGAACCACGGGACGGCCCAAGGGGGTGCGGCTGCGGCACTCGGCCTGGACCTACGAAGGCGCCGCCGTCGCCGCACAGGGCATCCTCGACGAGGACGACCTGCAGTTCCTGTGGCTGCCGATGGCGCACTCCTTCGGCAAGGTGCTGCTCTCCACCCAGCTGGCCATCGGCTTCCCCACCGCCGTGGACGGCCGGGTGGACCGGATCGTGGAGAACGCCGAAGCGGTGAAGCCCACGTTCATGGGCGCAGCGCCGCGCATCTTCGAGAAGGCGCACGACAAGATCGTGCTCATGCAGCAGGCCGAGGGGGGCCTGAAGGAGAAGATCTTCGACCAGGCCTTCAAGGTCGGCCTGCAGGTCGACCGGATGCGCCGGGAGGGCCAGCGCGTGCCGTTCCTGCTCGACAAGCAGCACGCGCTGTTCGACCGGCTGGTGTTCGCCAAGATCCGCGCGCGCTTCGGCGGCCAGGTCCGGTTCTTCATCTCGGGGGCCGCCGCGCTCAACCGCGACGTCGCCGAGTGGTTCAACGCCGCGGGGATCCAGATCCTCGAGGGCTACGGGCTGACCGAGACCTCCGCGGGGTCGTTCGTGAACCGGCCGTGGCAGAACAGGTTCGGCACCGTGGGGCCGGTCTTCCCCGGCAGCGAGGTGAAGATCGCCGAGGACGGAGAGGTCCTCATCAAGGGGCCGGGTGTCATGGAGGGCTACCACAACCTGCCCGAGCAGACCGCCGAGACGCTCAGCGACGACGGGTGGCTGCACACCGGTGACATCGGCGAGCTCGACGCGCACGGCCACCTGCGGATCACCGACCGCAAGAAGGACCTGTTCAAGACCTCGGGCGGCAAGTACATCGCGCCGTCGCAGATCGAGTCGCAGTTCAAGGCGATCTGCCCCTACGCCAGCCAGTTCCTGGTGCACGGCAACGAGCGCAACTACTGCGTCGCGCTGATCACGCTCGACCCCGAGTCGATGGGCGACTGGGCGCGGGAGCACGGGATGGACGGGGCGTCGTACGCCGAGATCGTCGCCTCCCCGCAGGTCAAGGAGATGGTGGGCGGCTACGTCGAGGAGCTCAACTCCCGGCTCAACCGGTGGGAGACCATCAAGAAGTGGATTCTCCTCGACCACGACCTGACGGTGGAGTCCGGTGAGCTGACCCCGTCGCTGAAGGTCAAGCGGAAGGTCGTGGAGGAGAACTACCAGGACCAGATCGAGGCGCTGTACCGCTGAGCGCGGCTGGTTCACCAGGGCGGGTCGCGGTCCTGCCGCTTCCCGCGCGCCGGAATGCCGCGGGGCGAGCGGCGGTTCTCCTCCATGCCCTGTTGAACCGCCGCCGCCCGGGAGAGTGAGTCCATGCCGTCCGGCCTTCCCGAGGGCGAGCCTGCGCCCGCCGACGGGTCACTGCCGGCCTCGGCGCTGGCCGGGGTCGGTAGCCGCCCGTTCGCCTTCTACGTGCACGTGCCGTTCTGCACCGTGCGATGCGGCTACTGCGACTTCAACACCTACACCGCGCGCGAGCTGGGCGCCGGGGCCTCCCGCGAGTCCTACGCCGATGCTGCGATCGAGGAGGTCCGCCGCGCCCGCGCGGTCCTCGGTCCGGTCGACGTACCGGTGTCCACGGTGTTCTTCGGCGGCGGCACCCCCACCTTGCTGCCGCCGCGGGACCTGACCCGCGTCGTCGCCGCGATCGACGCCGAGTTCGGGCTGGCGCCCGACGCCGAGGTGACCACCGAGTCCAACCCGGACAGCGTGAGCGCCGCGGACCTGGAGGAACTGCGCGAGGGCGGGATCAACCGCGTCTCCTTCGGCATGCAGTCGGCGGTGCCGCAGGTGCTCTCGGTGCTCGACCGCACCCATGACCCGCGCCGGGTGCCGGCGGTCGTGCGGTGGGCGCGCGAGGCCGGGTTCGAGCAGGTCAGCCTGGACCTCATCTACGGGACTCCCGGGGAGAGCCTCGCCGACTGGCGCACGTCCCTCGAGACCGCGCTCGCCGGCGAGCCGGACCACGTCTCGGCGTACGCGCTGATCGTGGAGGAGGGCACTGCGCTGGCGCGGCGCATCCGCCGCGGCGAAGTGCCGATGCCCGACGACGACGACCACGCCGACAAGTACCTCCTGGCTGAGGAGACGCTCACCGGCGCGGGACTCGGCTGGTACGAGGTCTCCAACTGGGCGCGCACGCCGCAGTCGCGGTGCCGGCACAACCTGCTCTACTGGACCGGCGGCGACTGGTGGGGGGTCGGACCCGGTGCCCACAGCCACGTGGGCGGGGTGCGGTGGTGGAACGTCAAGCACCCGGCGACGTACGCCGACCGCGTCGCGGCCGGCGCCAGTCCCGCCCACGGGCGGGAGGTGCTCGACGAGGCGACCCGGCGGGTGGAGCGCGTGCTCCTGGAGAGCAGGCTGGTCATGGGGCTGCCGGTCGACGTGCTCGAGAGGCCCGGACGCGCCGCGCTGCCCGACCTGGTGGGCCGCGGCCTCGTGGAGCCGGGCGCGGTGCGGGACGGCCGGGTGGTGCTGACCGTGCGGGGCCGGCTGCTGGCCGATGCCGTGGTGCGTGACCTCCTGCCCTGACGACCCGCGGACGTCATGCGGGGCGGTCGCCGGGACGGCCGGGGCGTATGACGTTCGCGGGGAGGCCGTGCGGGGCGGTCAGTGGACGAGCCGGAGGCACAGCGGGTAGCGGTACTCCTCGCCGTTCGCCGCCTTGATGCTGGCCAGGATCACCACGATGAGCGCGAAGATGCCGACCGCGGCGAGCAGCAGGAACCCGATGAGCACCAGGATCAGGATGCCGCTGACCACGAGGTAGATCAGCAGCGAGATCTGGAAGTTCAGCGACTCGACGGCGTGCCGCCGCACGAACGGCGACTCGTTGCCCTTGGTGAGCATCACGATCAGCGGGCACAGGAACCCCATCGCGAACCAGGCCGCGACAAAGGTGCCGAGGTGGGCGGCCAGTGCCCAGTTGCGCTCCTCCTGCGACGGCGGGTAGCCGTGGCCGGGCGGCGGCGGGGGAGGGTAGCTCATGCGGTGTCCACGGTGACGAAGTCGATCAGCTCCTCGACCCTACCGAGAAGCGCCGGCTCCAGGTCGTTGTACGACGAGACCTTGCCGAGGATGTGCTTCCAGGCCCGCGCGATGTCGGCCTGGTCGCGGTGCGGCCAGCCGAGACTCTGGCAGATGCCCTTCTTCCACTCGACGTTGCGCGGGATCCGCGGCCACGCCTCCAGGCCGAGGCGGTCGGGCTTCACCGCCTGCCAGATGTCGATGAAGGGATGGCCCACGATGAGCACGTGCTTGCCGACCGGGCTCTTGGCGACGGCCTGCGCGATCCGGCTCTCCTTCGAGCCCGCGACCAGGTGGTCGACCAGGACCCCGACCCGGCGCTCGGGGCCGGGCCGGAAGTCGCGCAGCTGCTCGGCGAGGTCGTCGACGCCCTCGAGGTACTCCACGACGACCCCCTCGACGCGCAGGTCGGCGCCCCACACCTTCTCCACCAGCTCGGCGTCGTGCCGGCCCTCGACGAAGATCCGGCTCGCGCGAGCGACCCGGGCCTTGGTGCCGGGCACGGCGACCGAGCCCGACGCCGTACGGGTGGGGGCGGCGGGACCCTTGCGCGACGGTGCGCGCAGGATCACCGGCACGCCCTCGAGCAGGAACCCGGTGCCGAGGGGGAACGTACGGCGCCTGCCGCGGCGGTCCTCCAGCGTCACCGTGTCCAGGTCGCGCTCGACGGCGACGATCTCGCCGCACCAGTCGGTGGTGACCTCCTCGACGACGAGACCCTTGTCGGCCTCGATCTCCACGGCGCGGCCCCGCTTGGGGGCGCGCCAGTCGGTGTTCAAGACGTCGGATCCGTAGCGGTCGAAGGACATTCGAGAAAGGTAGACCGGCTCTCGACCGTGCGCGGTGAGGCACGCCGCGGTCGTCGGTGCGGGGTGGACCACCCGCGGAAACCAGTTGGCTCGCGAGCGGTCGCGATATATCGTCAAGGGCAGTCGAGAGGCCATACCGAAGGAGGGCGGACATGGGTCGAGGACCGTGGGACTCGCCGTGGGACAACCCGCGTGCGGGCCGGGGCGGGTCGTGGAGCAACTCCTCGTGGAGCTCCGGGCCGCCCCCGTGGGTGCAGGGGCTGATCGGGCTGGCCCAGTCCGGCTCGCAGGCGGCGCGAGGACCGAAGGTGCGCCGCGGGGACGTGCGCGCGGCCATCCTGGACGTGCTCGCCGTCGAGGCGATGAACGGCTACCAGGTCATCCAGCAGATCGCCGAGCGCAGCGGCGGGGCGTGGAAGCCCAGCCCGGGGTCGGTGTACCCGACCGTGCAGCAGCTCGAGGACGAGGGCCTGGTCGAGGGTCACGAGGTCGAGGGGCGGCGGCTGCTGCGCCTCACCGAGGACGGACGCAGGTACGTCGAGGAGCACCCCGACGAGCTCGCCGGGACCTGGCGGGCCTTCGACGAGGCGCAGCAGGCGCCCGGCGCCGAGCAGGAGAACGGCGGGGCCGGCCTGAAGCCGGTGATCGGCCAGGTCATGGGCGCGGTGTGGCAGGTCGTGGTCTCCGGCACCCGGCAGCAGCAGGCCGAGGCCGCCGAGATCCTCGCCGACACCCGGCGCAAGCTCTACGGCCTGCTCGCGGAGGGAGACACCGAATGACGCCCCGTCCCGAGATCCGGCTCAGCGACGCCGAGCGAGAGGCGGCCGTCACCGCGCTGGGCGAGCACTACGCGGCCGGACGGCTGACCAAGGAGGAGTACGACGGGCGCGCGGACCAGGCCTGGGCCGCGCGGTACGCCTCGCACCTGGCGCCGCTGTTCGTCGACCTTCCCGTCCCGCACGCCGGCCGCTCCGCCGCGCCGACGACCCGCCCCGCCCGCCCGACGGCCCCGGTGTCGCGGCCCTGGTCCCGGCTCCCGATGGTGCCGCTGCTGCTGATGGCCCTGGGCCTGACCCTGCTGTTCGGCAAGGGGCCGCTGCTCCTGGTCGTCCTGGGCATCTGGTGGATCGTGGCCTCGCTGCGCTGGCGGCGTCGCTGGGCCTCGCGGTCGGCCGCCTCGCGCGGGACCGCCTACCGCTGGCACGCCCCGCACACGTCGTACCGCCGCTGGTAGCGGCCGCCCGAGGGCTCAGAGCAGCGGCAGCGACCGGGTGCCGCGGGGAAGGTGGGCGTAGCCGCGGGCGACCGCGTGGCGCAGCTCCTCGCGCGGGTACGGCCATTCGGTCGCCCCGAGCGCCTGGTCGAGCGGCACGCCGCGGGTGGCGAGGTCGCGGATCGTCTCGGCGAGCACCCCGATGCTCGAGCGCTGCTGCTCGACGAAGTCCTTGTCGACCGGGACTCCGTGCCCCGGCACCACCACGGTGTCGGGGCTGAGCAGGCCGACGACGAGGTCCAGGGTCGCCGGCCACTCCAGCGGGTAGCAGTCCTCGCCGAACCCGGGAACCGCGTGGCGCTGTGCCGACTCCTCGACCAGGTCGCCGGCGTAGAGCACGTCCACGTCGCCCACGCGTACGACGGTGTCGCCGGCCGTGTGCCCGCGGCCGGGGTGCACCACCTCGACCATCCGGTCGCCGAGGTCGAGCACCCGGGCCGAGGAGAACGTGTCGGTGGGCGGGAGGAGCCGGGTCTCGGCGATGTCGAGCTGCCGCCGCCGCGCGCGGTCGTCCTGGGCCTCCGCCGCGTCCGCGCGGGCCTGGGCCTGCACGTGAGGGCCCGCCTCGGCGAGCTCGGCGGCCGCGTCCTCGTGCGCGACGATCGGCGGAGCGCCGTACTCCTCGGAGAGGACGATGTTGCCGAAGGTGTGGTCGAAGTGCCAATGGGTGTTGACCACGGCGACGACCTCGCCGGCCCCGAGCCCGCGGACCTGCTCGACCACCCGGCGGGCCTCGACCTCGGAGGCATGGGTGTCCACGACCAGCACGCCGCGCTCGCCGGCCACCAGCCCGACGTTGACGTCGAGGAAGGTCGAGCGAGCTACCCAGCAGCGGTCCGCGATCTCGACGAATCCTCGGTCGTGGGGGACGTGACTCATGAGCCCCACGCTACGCATCGGGCTCGGCCGGGGGCCCGGCGACCTAGTACGATTGGCACTCATCGCCGGTGAGTGCCAGCATGCGGGGACGGCTCGGCACGGAGCAGGAAGAGGAGGTCGACGATCATGGTCGAGGACCGCAAGCTCGCGGTGCTGCGCGCGATCGTCGAGGACTACGTGAGCACCCAGGAGCCGGTGGGCTCCAAGGCGCTGGTCGAGCGCCACGGGCTGGGCGTCTCCCCCGCGACGGTGCGCAACGACATGGCCGCGCTGGAGGAGGAGGGGTTCATCACCCAGCCGCACACCAGCGCCGGCCGCATTCCGACGGACAAGGGCTACCGGCTGTTCGTGGACCGGCTCAGCGGCGTCAAGCCGCTGTCGGCGGCGGAGAAGCGGGCGATCGCGACGCTGCTGGAGGGTGCGCTCGACCTCGACGACGTGGTGCAGCGCAGTGTCCGGCTGCTGGCGCAGCTGACCCGGCAGGTCGCGGTCGTGCAGTACCCGACGCTGTCCCGCTCGACCGTCCGGCACGTCGAGGTGGTGCCGCTGACCCCCTCGCGCATCCTGCTGGTGCTGATCCTGTCGACCGGGCGGGTCGAGCAGCGGGTGGTCGAGCTGCCCGAGCCGGTCGACGACCCGCAGGTCTCCGACCTGCGCACGAGGATCAACCGTGCCGTGCTCGGCGAGCGCCTGGCCGACGCCGCCGACAAGCTCGCCGCGCTGCCGGAGCAGTTCGAGCACGGCGAGCGGGCACGGGTCTCGATGCTGGTCGCCGCGCTCGTCGAGGCGATGTCCGACCACCGCTCGGACGAGCGCGTCGCGGTCGGCGGCACCGCGAACCTCGCCCGCTTCGGCGACGAGTTCGACACCACCATCCGGCCTATGCTCGAAGCACTGGAGGAGCACGTCGTCCTGCTCAAGCTGCTGGGGGAGGCGACCTCCTCCTCCACGGTGACGGTGCGGATCGGGCACGAAGGCCCCTACCAGGAGCTGTCGTCGACGTCCGTGGTCGCCACCGGGTACGGACCCGGCGACCAGGCGCTGGCGACGCTCGGCATCGTGGGGCCGACCCGCATGGACTACCCAGGATCGATGGCCGCGGTGCGTGCAGTGGCGCGCTACGTGAGCCGGATCCTCGACGAAGGATGAGTTGACGAGACTGTGAGCCAGGACCTCTACGAGACTCTCGGGGTCTCCCGGGACGCCGACGGCGACGCCATCAAGAAGGCGTACCGCAAGCTGGCGCGCCAGCTGCACCCCGACGTGAACCCGGACCCGGAGACCCAGGACAAGTTCAAGGAGGTGACCCACGCCTACGAGGTGCTGTCCGACCCCGAGAAGCGCCGGATGTACGACCTCGGCGGCGACCCCTTCGGCGGGGCGGGCGCCGGTGGCTTCGCCGGGGCCGGAGCCGGCTTCTCCTTCACCGACATCATGGACGCCTTCTTCGGCGGCGCCGCCGGTGGCGCCGCGGCCGGCCGGGGGCCACGCCCGCGCATGCGTCGGGGCCAGGACGCGCTCATCCGCCTCGACGTCGACCTCGCCGAGGCCGCGTTCGGCACCACGCACGAGCTGAAGGTCGACACCGCGGTGCTCTGCCCGGTCTGCAACGGCGACGGTGCGGCGCCGGGCTCCTCCCCGCAGACGTGTGAGACCTGCGGCGGCCGGGGTGAGACCGTGCACGTGCAGCGGTCGTTCCTCGGCGAGATCCGGACCATGCGGCCGTGCGCGGCCTGCCGTGGCTACGGGACGATCATCCCCGAACCGTGCCGGGAGTGCTCCGGCGACGGCCGGGTCCGCTCACGCCGCACCCTCACGGTGAAGATCCCCGCCGGCGTCGACAACGGCACCCGCGTGCAGCTCGCCGGCCAAGGCGAGGTGGGCCCCGGCGGCGGGCCGGCCGGTGACCTCTACGTGGAGATCCACGTCAACGACCATCCGGTGTTCACCCGCCACGGCGGCGACCTGCTGTGCAACGTGACCGTCCCGATGACGGCGGCGGCACTCGGGACCGCCCTCGAGCTGCCGACCCTGGAGGCGGACCTGGTCTCCGGTGACCCGGCGGAGTCCGAGGTCGAGACCCGCATCGACCTCGACATCAAGGCCGGCACCCAGTCCGGCACCGAGATCGTGCTGGGCGGGCGCGGGGTGCCCTCGCTGCGCGGCAGCGGCCGCGGCGACCTCGTCGTCCGGGTCGTGGTCGAGACGCCGACCCGCCTCGACGAACGGCAGGAGGAGCTGCTGCGCGAGCTCGCCGCGCTCCGCGACGAAGAGTCCCCCGACGGTCAGGCGCACGCGGCCCCGAAGACGGTGTTCGGCCGGATCCGCGACGCGTTCGGGCCCCGCTGATGACGCTGCCGGTCTTCGTCCTCGACGACCTCGCCTCCGCCTCGGCGGGTGCCACGGTCACCGTCGAGGGCGACGAGGCCCACCACGCGGTCGTCAAGCGGATCCGGGCGGGGGAGCAGGTGCGGCTCACCGACGGCGCCGGTACGACGGCCACCGTCACGGTCGCGTCGGTGGACAAGCACGCGTTCACCGCCACCGTCGAGACGCTCGCCGGCACCGAGCCCGAGCTGCCGCGCGTGGTCGTCGTACAGGCGATCCCGAAGGGCGACCGTGGCGAGCTGGCCGTGGAGATGCTCACCGAGGTGGGCGTCGACGTGATCGTCCCGTGGGCCGCCTCGCGCTGCGTCGCGGTGTGGAAGGGCGAGCGCGCGGAGAAGTCGCTGGCGAAGTGGCGCGCCACCGCCCGCGAGGCGGCCAAGCAGTCCCGCCGCGCGTGGTTCCCCGAGGTGCGGCCCGTGGTCGAGACCGAGCAGGTGGTCGAGCTGCTGCGCGAGGCGTCGGTGCCCGTGGTGCTGCACGAGGCCGCCTCCGGGCCGCTGGCCGACCTGCCGGTGCCCGGACGCGCGGAGATCGTCATCGTCATCGGCCCCGAGGGCGGCATCAGCGACGAGGAGCTCGCGGCGTTCGCGACCACCGGCGCCGAACCGGTCCGGCTGGGCTCCTCGGTGCTGCGCACCTCGACCGCCGGCGTGGCGGCGACGGCCGCCCTGCTGGCCCGCACCCGCTGGAAGTGACCGTCCCGGCTACTGGATGGTGATGTCCTTGGTGTCCTGCCACGGCGCCCTGCCCTGGCCGGACGGGTCGGAGTCGTGCACGACCAGCGTGTAGCTGCCGGGCGGCGCCTGCACGGTGAAGGAGTACGGCGACATCGTGCAGCACTCCTTCGCGGTCGTGACGCCCTTCTTCTTCACCGTGTCACCCTGCTTCAGCTCCCACTGCACGTTGGCCTCGAACGCCGCGGCGAGGCCCTCGACCTTCACCGGGCTGGTGACCGTGGCGCCCTCCTGCGGGGAGGTGATCCAGAACTGGGCGAGCACGTCGATCTCGTCGGCGCGGGAGACCGGGCCGCTCGTGGGCACGCCGAGGACCGTGTCGGCCGGTGCGCCGTTGATCTGGAACTGGACCGGCAGCGTCGTCTGCGTGGCCGCCTGCGCGGTGTACACCAGCTGCTGGACCTCGATCTTCGCCTGCTCGGCGGTCATGCCCGAGGGCTGCGCGGACAGCGAGCCGGCCGCGTCGCCGCCGAGGTCGACGGTGATCGCGCTGCCGCCGACGGCACCGGTCGCGGTGGTGCCGGCGGGCCAGCCGGTGTGGTAGTCGGGGTCCTTGGGTGCGGGCTGGCCGCCGTTGGCGCTGCTGCCGACGGCCGAGGACAGCGCGGCGCTGAGCGCGTCGTTGCCGCTCACCTGGGCGAACTCGCGGTACAGCCGCGGGCCGTGCGAGGTGTCGCCGACGTAGTACACCGGGACGGCCCGCGTGGTGCTGCCGCCGGAGTCCGAGGACGCGCTCGGGGAGGGCGAGAGCGTGCCCGACAGGTGGCTGGTGGGCTGGACGCTCGCGGAGCGGCTGGGGGCGGCTGCCGGGCCGGCGGACGGCGAGGTCGGGGTGTTGTTGCCCACCACCGTGACCGCGACGATCACCGCGGCGGTGGCCACCACCGCCGCTCCGGCGCCGAGGATCCAGGGACGTCGTGAGCGCATGGGAGTCACTTTCGTTCGGGTGCGGATGGCGTCGAGTCCCGGACGGGGCTCGACGTCGGAGACTGCCTGCTCGAGCAGCACACGCAGCCGCTCGTCGTCGTAGCTGCGGTCGTTCATGACACGTTCTCCAGAAGGCTGCGCAGGGAGGCGGCCCCCCGAGAGGCGTGGCTCTTGACCGCGCCGCGGCTGATGCCGAGGGCATCGGCGATCTCGGCCTCGGACAGGTCGAGGTAGTAGCGCAGGGCCAGCACCTCGCGTTGCCGGGTGGGCAGCTCGCGCAGCGCGTCGAGGACCTGCGCCCGGCGGTCGGAGACCAGCGCGGCGTCGTCCGCGCCGGGCAGGTGCGGGGCCGGCCGCTGGCGGGCGTCGTGACGGGCGACGACGGCCCGGTGGCGCAGCACCGAGCGGGCCCCGTTGACCACCGCCTGACGCAGGTAGGCCAGCGCCTTCTGCGGCTCCTGCAGCCGCGCCCAGCGGCCGTGCATGGCGACGAAGGCGTCCTGGACGACCTCCTCGGCGGTCGGCTGGTCACGCACCAGCAGCACCGCCAGCCGGACGAGCTGCCGGTAGTGGGCGGCGTACAACTCTTCCACCGCGGTGTCGGGACCCCAGCGGGTGACGGTCATCGCGCTCCCAAGCTCGATCCGAGTGAGCTCTTGCGTCATCACGCTAGTTGCACGCACCGCCCGTTCCCGGGGTTTACACGCCGGTACGACGAATCGCGACCGAATCGCGACCAATAGGGTGGGCGAATGGCGAACGACGACTGCTTGTTCTGCAAGATCGTGGCCGGCGACATCCCCGCCGAGCGGGTCCACGAGACCGGGACCACGGTGGCGTTCCGCGACATCGAGCCGCAGGCGCCCACGCACGTTCTGGTGGTGCCCAAGAGCCACCACGAGAACGCCGCTGCGCTGGCCGAGGCCGAGCCGCAGACCTACGTCGACCTGGTGCGGGCCGCCGCGCGGGTGGCGGAGGCCGACGGCTGTGACGGGTACCGGCTGGTGTTCAACACCGGCGCGCAGGCGCACCAGACCGTCTTCCACGCCCACCTGCACGTCCTGGGCGGGCGCCCGATGGGCTGGCCTCCGGGCTGACCGTCCCCGGACCCCTGCTCAGCGCAGCTCGTACCACAGCGTGAACAGCAGCGGCATCGTGACCGAGAGGAGCATCACCCACGCCACGATCCGGTGGCTGGTCTTCGCCGGGTTCAGGTTCGCTGCGAGCGCGATCATCGCCCCCTCGTCGCTGTAGCGGTCGAAGCCCATCCGGCGGGCGTCGGCGGGGAACGGGTTGCGGGCGTTCGAGGGGAGGAAGTCCTCCGGCTCGATCAGCTCGTAGCCGGACTCGTCGTACTCCTCCATGGCCTGAGCCTAGAACCTTCGTACACGCGCGCGGGGACGAGCCGGAAGTTCGGTGGGCGCTCCTGCCGCGCCTCTGTAGCATGGAAGGGTCCCACTGACGAGTTTCGGGAGGCGGGCCGCCAGGCCACCTATGACAGAGACCGACATCCCCGCCCACAAGATCGTGGTGCCGGCGAGTGTCCCGATGGTGGCCCTCCTCGGCCCCCGGGACGAGCACCTCGCACTCATCGAGAAGGCGTTCAAGGCCGACGTGCACGTGCGCGGCAACGAGGTCACCCTCCGCGGTGAGCCGGCCGAGGTGGCGCTGGCCGAACGCCTGCTCGACGAGCTGGTCACGATCATCCGCACCGGGCAGGGCATCACCACCGAGACGGTCGAGCGCGCGATAGAGATATTGCGGACCGAGCCTGTGCAGTCGCGCGAGCGGCCCGCCGACGTGCTCAGCCTCAACATCCTGTCCAACCGGGGCCGCACGATCCGCCCCAAGACGCTGAACCAGAAGCGCTACGTCGAGGCCATCGACAAGCACACGATCGTGTTCGGCATCGGCCCGGCGGGCACCGGCAAGACCTACCTGGCGATGGCCAAGGCCGTGCAGGCGCTGCAGTCGAAGAACGTCAACCGCATCATCCTGACCCGGCCCGCCGTCGAGGCGGGGGAGCGGCTCGGGTTCCTCCCCGGCACGCTCAGCGAGAAGATCGACCCCTACCTCCGGCCGCTGTACGACGCGCTGCACGACATGCTCGACCCCGAGACGATCCCGAAGCTGCTGGCCGCCGGGACGATCGAGGTGGCGCCGCTGGCGTACATGCGCGGGCGCACCCTCAACGACGCGTTCATCATCCTCGACGAGGCGCAGAACACCTCGCCGGAGCAGATGAAGATGTTCCTCACCCGTCTCGGGTTCGGGTCGAAGATGGTGGTCACCGGCGACGTCACCCAGGTCGACCTGCCGACCGGCACGCACAGCGGGCTGCGCATCGTGGAAGGCATCCTCGAGGACATCGAGGACGTCTCCTTCAACCGGCTCAGCTCCCACGACGTGGTCCGGCACCGGCTGGTGGGCCACATCGTCGCCGCCTACGACCAGTACGAGGCCCGCCGTACGCCCGAGGGCGAGCCCGGGACCCGACGACGCAGCCGTGGATGAGCCGATGAGCATCGAGGTCCTCAACGAGGCCGAGGCCGACGTCGACGTCACCGAGCTGGCCCGCCTGTCCCGGTTCGTGATGGACCGGATGCGGGTGCATCCGCAGGCCGAGCTGTGCCTCAAGCTGGTCGACGAGCCCACCATGACCGAGCTCAACGAGCGCTGGATGGACAAGGAGGGGCCGACCGACGTGCTCGCCTTCCCCATGGACGAGCTGCGGCCCGGGCTGGTCAACGAGGACCTCGAGGAGGGCGTCCTGGGCGACCTGGTGCTGTGCTACAGCGTCGCGGAGAAGCAGGCGGCGCAGGCGCGCGAGAAGGGCCAGGCCGGCTACCGCACCCGCGACGAGGTGGACCTGCTGACCGTGCACGGGATCTTGCACCTGCTCGGCTACGACCACGCCGAGCCCGACGAGCACCGCGAGATGTTCGGCCTGCAGGCGCGGCTGCTCGCGGAGTGGCAGGGCGCGCGCAACGGCGAGCTGCCCGCCGACGACGAACGGGTGTGAGCGGCCCGCGATGAGCGTCGTCGACATCTGGCTGCTGGTGCTGGCCGTGGTCCTCGTCATCGGCGCGGGCCTGTTCAGCAGCGCCGACGCGGCGCTCTCGTCGTTCTCCCACGCCCGCGCGCAGGAGCTCGCCGAGGGCGGCCGCAACGGCGGGGCTGCGCGGGTGCTGCGGATCGTGGAGGACCCTCCCCGCTACCTCAACACGGCGCTGTTCCTGCGGATGCTGTGCGAGATCTCCGCGATCATCCTGGTCACGGTGGTGATGCTGGACCAGATCGTGCCTCGCGGGGGGTCCGAGACCGGCCCCGAGACCGACAGCGGGCGCTGGTGGGCGATGCTCGCCTCGCTGGCGGTCATGCTGGTGGTGTCGTTCGTGGTGATCGGGGTGGCCCCGCGCACGGTCGGCCGCCAGCACGCCGAGCGGATCGCGCTGCTGGCCTCCGGCCCGGTGATCGCCGTGACCAAGGTGCTCGGCCCGCTGCCGCGACTGCTGATCCTGCTCGGGAACGCGATCACGCCGGGCCGCGGGTTCAGCGAGGGCCCGTTCTCGTCCGAGGCGGAGCTGCGCGAGCTGGTGGACCTCGCCGAGGCCAGCAGCGTGATCGAGTCCGGCGAGCGGCAGATGATCCACTCGGTCTTCGAGCTCGGCGACACGATCGCCCGCGAGGTGATGGTGCCGCGCACCGACGTGGTGTTCATCGAGCGCCACAAGACGCTGCGCCAGGCGATGTCCTTGGCACTGCGCAGCGGCTACTCCCGCATCCCGGTGATCGGCGAGAACCTCGACGACATCGTCGGGATCGCCTACCTCAAGGACGTCACCAAGCGGGTCTTCGACCGGCACGAGGCGGAGACCACCGAGCGGATCGACTCGGTGATGCGCCCGGTGCTCTACGTGCCGGACTCCAAGCCGGTCGACGAGCTGCTGCGCGAGATGCAGGCCGAGCGCAAGCACGTCGCGGTGGTCGTCGACGAGTACGGCGGCACGGCCGGCCTGGTCACCATCGAGGACGTCCTGGAGGAGATCGTCGGCGAGATCACCGACGAGTACGACGTCGAGCACGTCGACGTGGAGCACCTCACCAACGGCTCGACCCGGGTCAGCTCGCGCACCCCCGTCGACGACCTCGAGGAGATCGTCGGGGTCGGGGTGGAGGACCCCGACGTGGACACCGTGGGCGGTCTCATGGCCAAGTACCTCGGGCGGGTGCCCATCGCCGGGTCCGTGGTGGAGGCGCACGGCCTGCGCTTCGAGGCCGAGGCGCCGGCCGGCCGGCGCAACCGGATCGGCACCGTGCTGGTCTCGGCGCCGGAGCCCCCTGCCGACGCCGGCGACGCGGAGCCCTACCCTGACACCCATGCCGGCTGATCCCCTCGAGCTCACCGATCCCGACGACCGCAAGCTGGTCACGCTCGCGCGGAGCACCCGCGCGCGGACCGGGGCCGCCGAAGGGGCGTGCGTGCGCGACCAGGACGGACGCACGTACGCGGGCGCGACCGTCGCGCTGCCCACGCTGCAGCTCACCGCGCTGCAGGTGGCGGTCGCGATGGCGCACTCGAGCGGGTCGACGGGTCTGGAGGCCGTGGTGGTGCTCTCCGAGGCCGCGACCGTGAACGAGGCGGACCTGTCCGCCGTACGCGACTTCGCCGGCGAGGGCGTCGCGGTGCACCTGGCCGCCCCCGACGGCACCGTGGTCGCCTCGGTCCGCAGCTGACGGCGGTAGGTTGGCCCCCGTGAGGGAGACACCAGCGGCCCGCACCGACCGGGCCTGCCTGAGCAACGCGAGCGGCGATGAGTGACCGGAGTGACGTGGTGGGCCGGGCCGCGCACGAGGCGGCGGTGGCCCGGCTGCGGGCGTCGTACGACGCGATCCCGGCCGGCGCCCCCGTGCGGCTGGCCAAGCGGACCTCGAACCTCTTCCGCGCCCGCTCGCGCCAGGACGTGCCCGGGCTCGACGTGAGCGGGCTGACCGGGGTGATCGAGGTCGACGCCCCGGCGCGCACGGCCGACGTGCAGGGCATGTGCACCTACGAGGACCTCGTCGACGTGACGCTGCGGCGAGGGTTCATCCCGTACGTCGTCCCGCAGCTGCGCACCATCACCCTGGGCGGGGCCGTCACCGGCCTGGGCATCGAGTCCACGTCGTTCCGCAACGGGCTACCCCACGAGTCGGTGCTGGAGATGGACGTGCTGACCGGCAACGGGGAGCTGGTCACCACCCGCCCCGGTGAGGCGCTGTTCGACGCGTTCCCGAACTCCTACGGCTCCCTGGGGTACGCCACCCGCATCCGGATCCGGCTGGAGCCCGTCCCGGCGCACGTCGCGCTGCGCCACGTCCGCTTCGACGACCTCGACGCACTCGCGAAGGCCGTGGCGACGGTGGTGGAGCAGCGGGAGTGGGACGGCACCCGCGTCGACGGCGTCGACGGGGTGGTGTTCGCGCCCCGCGAGGCCTACCTCACCCTGGCGACGTGGAGCGACCGGCGGCCGGCCGCCACCAGCGACTACACGGGCATGCAGCCCTACTTCCGCTCGATCCAGCAGCGGGAGTCCGACCACCTGACCATGCACGACTACCTGTGGCGCTGGGACACCGACTGGTTCTGGTGCAGCGGCGCCTTCGGTCTGCACGACCCCCGGGTGCGACGGCTGTGGCCGCGGCGGTGGCGACGCAGCGACGTCTACCACCGGCTGGTCGGCCTCGAGGCCCGCTTCGGCGTGGTCGCACGCCTCGACCGGGCGCGGGGCAGGCCGGTGCGGGAGCGGGTGATCCAGGACATCGAGGTGCCGGCGGACCGGCTCGCCGAGTTCGTGACCTGGTTCGACGAGCACGTCGGGATGCGGCCGGTGTGGCTGTGCCCCCTGCGGCTGCACGAGCCCGAGGGTCCCGGCACGGCGCGCACCTGGCCGTCGTACCCGCTCGAGCCCGGCACCACCTACGTCAACGTCGGTTTCTGGGGCACGGTGCCGATCGCGCCCGGCGCCCACGACGGCGACGTGAACCGGGCCGTGGAGGCGCAGGTGACCGCGCTCGGCGGGCACAAGTCGCTGTACTCCGACGCCTACTACGACCGGGAGACCTTCGACCGGCTCTACAACGTGGCGAACCTCGAGCAGGTCCGCCGGCAGACCGACCCCGACCACAGGCTCACGGGCCTCTACGAGAAGGCGGTGAAGCGTCGATGACGACCACCCACAGCAGCGGGACGATGACGATCGGCGAGGCGATCACCCGCCTGATGCCCGACGGCGTCCCGTTCCGCTTCACCGCGTACGACGGGAGCAGCGCGGGCCCCGAGGACGCGCCGTACGGCATGCACCTGCGCACCGAGCGCGGACTGTCCTTCCTGCTCACCGCGCCCGGCGACCTCGGCATGGCGCGCGCCTACGTGTCGGGTGACCTCGACATCAAGGGCGTGCACCCGGGCAACCCCTACGCGGCGATGTCGCTGCTGCAGCACGAGGTCGGGATGCGGATCCCGCCGCCGCGGGAGGCGCTGGAGATCGTGCGCGGTCTCGGGTGGAGCCACCTCAAGCCGCCGCCGCCCCCGCCGCAGGAGACGCTGCCGCGCTGGCGCCGGGTCCTCGAGGGGCTGCGCCACTCCAGGGGCCGCGACGCCGAGGCGATCCACCACCACTACGACGTGTCGAACCGCTTCTACGAGCTGGTGCTCGGCCCCTCGATGACCTACACCTGCGCCTGCTACCCGTCCGAGGAGGCGACCCTGGAGGAGGCGCAGGCGTTCAAGTACGACCTGGTCTGCCGCAAGCTCGGCCTGCGGCCGGGGATGCGGCTGCTCGACATCGGCTGCGGCTGGGGCGGCATGGTGCGCCACGCCGCGAAGAACTACGGCGTCAGCGTGATCGGCGCCACCCTCTCGCGCGCCCAGGCCGCGTGGGCGCAGGACGCGATCAAGCGCGACGGGCTCGACGACGTGGCCGAGGTGCGGTTCAGCGACTACCGCGACGTGTCCGAGACCGGCTTCGACGCGGTGAGCTCGATCGGCCTGACCGAGCACATCGGGGTGAAGAACTACCCGTCGTACTTCTCCTGGATCCGCGACAAGCTGGTCCCCGGCGGGCGGCTGCTCAACCACTGCATCACCCGCACGGACAACACGCACACCGAGACCGGCGCGTTCATCGACCGCTACGTGTTCCCCGACGGGGAGCTGACCGGGTCCGGGCGGATCATCACCGAGATCCAGGACGTCGGGCTCGAGGTGCGCCACGAGGAGAACCTGCGCGAGCACTACGCGATGACCTTGCGGGGCTGGAGCGAGAACCTCGAGGCCAACTGGGACGACTGTCTCCGGGAGGTCGACGAGGGCACCGCGAAGGTGTGGGGTCTGTACATGGCCGGTTCCCGGATCGCCTTCGAGCGCAACGAGATCCAGCTGCACCAGGTGCTCGCGGTCAAGCCGGAGGCCGACGGCAACGCGCGCTTCCCGCTGCGGCCGACCTGGTTGAGCTGATGGCCGATCCCGCCGCCGGCTTCCGCAGCGGCTTCGCGTGCTTCGTCGGCCGCCCGAACGTCGGGAAGTCCACGCTGACCAACGCGCTGGTCGGCACCAAGGTCGCGATCACGTCCTCGCGGCCGCAGACCACCCGCACCGCGGTGCGGGGCATCGTGCACCGTGCGGACGCGCAGCTGGTGCTGGTCGACACCCCGGGCCTGCACCGGCCCCGGACGCTGCTGGGGGAGCGGCTCAACGACCTGGTGACCGCGACGTGGGCCGAGGTCGACGTGGTGGCGGTCTGCTTCCCCGCCGACGAGAAGGTCGGTCCCGGCGACCGGTTCCTCGTCACCGAGCTGGCCAAGGTCCGTCGTACCACCAAGGTGGCGGTGGCCACCAAGACCGACCTGGTCAGCCCCGAGCGTCTGGCCCAGCACCTGATGGACATCGCGGCGCTGGGTGAGCAGACCGGTACGACGTGGGAGGAGATCGTCCCGGTGTCCGCCCGGTCCGGACACCAGGTGGAGCTCCTCACCGGCCTGCTCGTGGCCCAGCTGCCGGAGGGACCGCCGCTCTACCCCGACGGTGAGCTGACCGACACCCCGGAGGAGGCGATCGTCGCCGACCTGATCCGTGAGGCGGCGCTGGAGGGCGTCCACGACGAGCTCCCGCACTCGATCGCGGTGGTGGTCGAGGAGATGGGGCTGCGCGAGGGACGACCCGCGGACAAGCCGCTGCTGGACATCCACGCCAACGTGTTCGTCGAGCGCGCCTCGCAGAAGGGCATCGTGATCGGGCACCGCGGCAGCCGCCTGCGCGAGGTGGGCAGCGCCGCGCGACGGCAGATCGAGGCGATGCTCGGCACGCCGGTGTACCTCGACCTGCACGTCAAGATCGCCAAGGACTGGCAGCGCGATCCCAAGCAGCTGCGCCGCCTCGGTTTCTGAGCGGCTCAGTCGACGCCGGCGTCGGCGGTCTCCTCGGCGGTCTCCTCGGCGGGCTGCGCGTCGGACGGAGCCGAGGCCTGCCTGGCCTGGATCGCCGAGGAGGTCCGCAGCTCCAGCTGCGGCAGGAACAGCAGGATCACGAAGCCGGCCGCCAGGATCGCGGCGGCGATGAGGAAGACCAGGTCCAGCGCGTCGGAGAAGCCGGCCTTGAACGGGTGGGCCAGCACGTCCGGCAGCCGCTGGATGAACGAGGTGTCCCCGAGGCTCTTGGCGCGGGCACCGATGTCCTGCAGTCGGCCGGCGAGGTCCGGGTGCGCGCGGGCGGTCGTCGCGATCTCGTCGCGCACGTCGATCGGCAGCCGGGTGAACAGGATGGAGAGGAACATCGCGGTGCCGAGGGTGCCGCCGAGCTGGCGGAACGACGTCACCGAGGACGTGGCCACGCCGATCTGGCGCGGGTTCACGGCGTTCTGCACCGCGAGGATGATCGGCTGGAAGTTGAACCCGAGGCCCAGGCCCATCAGCACCATGAACGGCACGAGCAGCCAGTAGTTGGTCTCGGCGCCGACCACGAAGGAGAACGCCACGAGCGCGGCGACCATGAACACGGCGCCGGTGAGCGGGAACAGCCGGTAGGTCCCGGTCCTCGCGATCGTCTGGCCGGAGATCAGCGAACCGGTCATGATGCCGACCACCAGCGGGACCATCTGCAGACCGGCGATCGTCGGGCTGGAGCCGTGCACCACCTGGAGGTACTGCGGCAGCAGCAACAGGCCCCCGAACATGCCCATGCCGACCACGATGCTGCTCAGCCCGCTGACCCGGAAGGTGCGGTTGCGGAAGAGCCGCAGCGGCAGCAGTGCCTCTTCCCGGTAGGCCAGCTCGGCGGCGACGAACGCGACCAGCCCGACCGCGGCAAGGCTGTAGAGCACCAGGGAGCGGGTGGCCCCCCAGCCCCAGTCCCGGCCCTGCTCGGCCACGATCAGCAGCGGGACGAGGAACAGGATCAGCGACAGCGCGCCCGGCCAGTCGATGCGGTGCTCGTGGCGTTCGTGGGGCAGGTGCAGGACCCGGTACACCACGAGGAAGGCGAGGATGCCGAGCGGCACGTTGATCCAGAAGATCCAGCGCCAGCCGGTGATCCCCAGGATGCTGGCCTGGCCGGCGAAGAAGCCGCCGATCACCGGGCCGAGGACGCTGGAGGACCCGAACACGGCCATGAAGTAGCCCTGGTAGCGGGAGCGCTCCCGCGGCGGAACGATGTCGGCGATGATCGCCAGCGCCAGCGACATCAGCCCTCCGGCGCCGATGCCCTGCAGCGCCCGGAAGGCGGCCAGCATGTACATCGACCCGGCCGTGCCGCACAGCGCCGAGCCCACCACGAAGACGAGGATCGCGAACAGGAAGAACGGGCGGCGGCCGTAGATGTCGCTCAGCTTGCCGTACAGCGGCGTGGAGATCGTCGAGGTGATGAGGAACGCCGTGGTGGCCCAGGCCTGCAGCTCGTAGCCGTTGAGGTCGTCGGCGATCACCCGGATCGCGGTGGAGACCACCGTCTGGTCCAGGGCGGCCAGGAACATCCCGAGCATCAGCCCGCTCAGGATGGTGATCACCTGCCGGTGCGTGAACGCCCCCGAGGCGTCGGGGGCGGCGGCCGCGCGGCGGCGGTGCTTGGCGCTGTGGCTCGTTTCGCTCATCGGTCCTTCCGGGCAGGCTCGGCACCAGTCGCCTAGACAGGCCGCTGGTGGGGAGTGACACCTGCCTGTGCCCATCGGGGCGTGATCCGACACCCGCGGGTCCGCTCAGCTCGGCGCCCAGCAGTACCCGTAGTGCTGGCCGGTGGCCCACTGCTCCCGCGTCGGCCACTCCCACCCGTAGCGGTAGGTGAGGGACCCGGGGTTGCGGGCGTGCACCTGGTCCCGGCACGCCGTGTCCCCGGCCTGGCGGACGCTCGCCTCGCCGGGGTACTTCCTGCCGCCGGCCAGGTCGATGGTGGAGATCGCCACCCAGGAGTGCTTCAGGTCACAGATCACCCGCTCGAAGTCGGGAGCACCGGGGGCAGCGGTGCCGCACAGGCCGTACGTCGCCAGCGCGTTCGGGCGGGCCAGTGCCCGGTGCATCCGTCGCGGGGCGGGCAGGCCGTAGAGGCTGTCGCCGCGGGCGAAGGCCACCACGTCGCAGCGGAACCAGCGCGCCCCCTGGTCGGCCTGCGCGAGGGTGGGGCTGAACCACACCACCCGGAACCGGCTGAGCCGCCGGTCCTCCCCGCTGCCGCCGAGGTAGTCGGCGAACCGGCGTGGGCACACGGTGGCCAGCTGGTGCTGGACCCGGTCGGAGTCGACGGCCAGCGCGTGGCCGTCGACGACGGTGTCGAGGGTGCCGACGTAGATGGTCTGCGCGTCGTGCCGCTGCGCGCACGAGACCGGATCGCTCTGGTTGGTCGGGCGGGTCAGCTGGGTCATGGTCAGCTGGTAGCAGGCGTCCTTCTCCGGCGCCGGCGGTACGACGGGCACGCGGGACGTCGTGGTCGGACCCGGGGACGTCGTACCGGAGCCGGCCGCAGACCGGGACGAGGTCGCGTGGGACGAGGTCGCCTGGGGGGAGCCGCCGGACGTGCATCCCCCCAGCGCCAGTGCGAACGCGGCCGCGGCGAGCACGAACGGGGATCGACGCATGGTCACTGGGCGGTCTGCGCCCAGCAGATCGAGCGCCGGTTGCCGGTCTTCCACTCGGCCTCGTGGAACCACGTGTAGCCGAAGTCGTAGTCGACCGGGTAGTTCAGCCAGGCCCCGACCGAGTCCGAGCAGTAGTCCCGGGTGCGCACCTCGACGAGGCGGTCACCGGGATACGGGTCGCCCGGCTTGCCCAGGACGATGGTGGTCACCGCCCGCCAGGTGTGCGGGCGCGAGCAGGGGATCTTCTGGGAGCCGGCGACCGAGGGGCCGTTCGCGCACAGCATCCAGCGGTCGTCGGGCTTCCCGAGCAGGATGCCCTTGGCGGTGCGCGGCAGGGCGAGGAAGGAGCGCGACTGCGCCCCGCCACCGACCGCGTCGCAGCGCCACCAGCGGGCGCCGTGCTGCCAGGCGTCAGCGGAGGGACGGAACCACGACCAGGTCAGGGTGGAGCGCAGGATCAGGCTCTCGTTGCCGCCCAGGAAGCGCTGGAACCGCTTCTGGCAGCGGGGGTAGACGTAGGCGCCGAGGGCGGTGTCGTCGGCCTTGCCGCCCACCTTCGCGGCCACCGAGGCAGGAAAGCTCCCCACGGCGAAGGTCTGGGCGGTGTGGTGCTCGGCGCACGGCACGGTCGCGGTGTCGTTGCTCGGCCGGGTGATGTCGGCCGGTTGCAGCACGCGGCAGGCGCCGAGCAGGGGGGGCTTCGCGCTGTCCGTGGGCGTGGCGCCGCCGGCCTGCGCGCTGCACGCGGCCACGGCAAGCAGGAGCACGGCCAGCAGGAGGGGGCGCACGGACGGGGACCTCACGAAGCGGGGGAGAGCAGTGCGGCGATCGTACCGCCCAGCTCGTAGGCCTCTTCCCGGCGCTCCTCGTCGACGTCCCCGAGCACCGCGAGCACCTCGGCGGCCTGCCGCCAGCCGAGGGCGCCCACGATAGACAGCACCGAGCGCACCGCCCCCTCGGTGTCGTAGCGCCCGTGCACGTAGAGCCCGAACGGCCGCCCGGCGGTGCTGCCGGACCCCGCGCCGCCGCTGCCGTCGTCGGACAGCGCCCCACCCACGGCCAGGAACGTCGAGTCGAAGAAGTGCTTGAGCGCCCCGGACATGTAGCCGAAGTTCGCGGGCGTGCCCAGCAGGTAGCCGTCCGCGGCCAGCACGTCGTCGGCGGTGGCCTCCAGCGCGGGCCGCGTCACGACCTCGACGTCCTCGATGGCGTCGTCGTGCGCGCCGGCGAGCACGGCGTCGGTGAGCGCCTGCACCGATCGGGTGGGGGAGTGGTGGACGAGCAGCAGCCTGGCCATGGCCGTCCACGCTACGTCAGGAGCTGACGATGTAGCGGAACACCCGGGCCGCGCGGCCGACGCTCAGGCCGGTGCGCCGGGCGGCGTCGCGCAGCCGTTCCTCGGCGACGGTCACGTCCACCTGCTGGGTCGCCGCGATCAGCCCGACCGCGACGTCGATGTCGTCGTTGTCGGCGAGGCGGGCGGGCGCCTCGGCGGCGGCCCGGCGGGTGTCGAAGGCGAGGTCGGCGTTGCCGACCGCAGCCGACGCGGAGACCCCGAGCGCGTCGGCGAGCTGCTCGCGCCGGCCCTCGAACGCGTCCGGGAGCGCGGCGTAGACGTTCACGCTGCCGAGCGTGTGCCCCTCGCGCACCACCGGCAGGGTCAGCGTGCTCGCCACGCCGGTGGCGGCGCCGGCGCGGGCTTCCTCCTGCCAGCGTCGTTCGTCGAGGGGGGATTCGGCCTCCGGCGGGGCACCCGGGATCGACGCCGCCTCCTGAGGCGCAGGTCCTGCCGCGGCGAGCTCCTCGCGGGTCGCGACCAGGGTCAAGGTCAGGTCCTCGGCGGCGAACGACAGGCTCAGGCCCACGCACGACGGCACGACGCGACGGGCCGCGCGACCCATCCGCATCAGCGCCACCGCCACCGCCGTGTCGCCCTGGCTCACCAGCATGTCCAAGGCTTTCTTGGTCCCCCGTACCGGTTCCACCGCAGGCTCCTCTCCGGTCCGTCGCGCGTCGTTGAGGGCATCCTTACCCGGGGCAGGCAGAGCCGATGCGTTCCTCGGCGTGGAGTTCCGGGTCGCGTCTGGCGCGGACGCCGGGTATGGTGGAGGCCGTCATGAGTGCGCGCAGCTGGTTCCCGGGGCCCCTCGAAGGGCTCCTTCTTCGCTGCCGCAGCGAGGTTCGCTAAGACCGGACCCCCTCGCTGCGGAGTTCTGCTGCTGCCTCCGGTCGCCCAGCCCATCTCGTGCGAGGACCCCCCATGACCATCACGCAGAACCAGCAGAAGCCCAGCGGCATGCCGCACCAGCGCTACCGCGCCTTCCCGCCGATCGACCTGCCCGACCGCACCTGGCCGAGCCGGACCGTGACCCAGGCCCCGCGGTGGCTGTCCACCGACCTGCGCGACGGCAACCAGGCGCTCATCGACCCGATGACCCCCGCGCGCAAGGCGAAGATGTTCGACCTGCTGGTCTCGATGGGCTACAAGGAGATCGAGGTCGGCTTCCCGTCGGCCAGCGAGACCGACTTCGCGTTCGTGCGCCAGCTGATCGAGTCCGACCAGATCCCCGACGACGTCACCATCTCGGTGCTGACGCAGGCCCGCGAGGACCTCATCGAGCGCACCATCTCCTCGCTGGTCGGCGCCGCGCGCGCGAACGTCCACCTGTACAACGCCACCGCACCGCTGTTCCGCCGCGTCGTGTTCGGGGTGGACAGGAACGAGTGCCGCAACATCGCCATCCGCGGCACCGAGATGGTGATGAAGTACGCCGAGGAGCTCCTGGGCGCCGACACCGACTTCGGCTACCAGTACTCCCCGGAGATCTTCACCGGCACCGAGCTGGAGTTCGCCGTCGACGTGTGCGAGGCGGTCTCCGACGTGTGGCAGCCCGGCCCGGACCGCGAGATCATCCTCAACCTCCCGGCCACCGTGGAGATGTCCACGCCCAACGTCTACGCCGACCAGATCGAGTGGTTCAGCCGCAACCTCAGTCGACGCCATCACAGCGTCATCTCTCTGCACCCGCACAACGACCGCGGTACGGCGGTCGCCGCGACGGAGCTGGCGATGATGGCCGGCGCCGACCGCGTCGAGGGCTGCCTGTTCGGCCACGGCGAGCGCACCGGCAACGTGGACCTGGTGACGCTCGGCATGAACCTGTTCAGCCAGGGCATCGACCCGCAGATCGACTTCCATGACATCGACGAGGTCCGTCGTACCGTCGAGTACTGCACCCAGCTGCCCGTGCACCCGCGGCACCCCTACGCCGGCGACCTGGTCTACACGGCGTTCTCCGGCTCCCACCAGGACGCCATCAAGAAGGGCCTGGAGGACCTCGAGCGGCAGGCGGAGGCGGCCGGCAGGCCGGTCGGCGAGATGCCCTGGGAGGCGCCGTACCTGCCGATCGACCCGAAGGACGTCGGTCGCTCCTACGAGGCGGTGATCCGCGTCAACAGCCAGTCCGGCAAGGGCGGCGTGGCCTACATCCTCAAGGCCGAGCACAAGCTCGAGCTGCCGCGCCGGCTGCAGATCGAGTTCAGCCGGGTGGTCCAGCGGCACACCGACGACGAGGGCGGCGAGATGCAGGCCGGGGAGATCTGGGAGACCTTCAAGGGCGAGTACCTCGACCGCGAGGCGCCGCTGGAGCTGAACTCGGTGCACACCTCCTCGGCCGCGGGCGAGAAGGACGCCCTCGACGTCAACGTGTACGTCGACGGCGAGCTGCGGAGGCTCCATGGGGCCGGCAACGGACCGATCGAGGCCTTCGTCAACGCGGTCAACGGCCTGGTGGGCGAGGAGCAGGCGAAGGGGAACCCGGTCTACGCCGACCGCGGCGACGTGCGCGTGCTCGACTACCAGGAGCACGCCCTGTCCTCGGGTGGCGACGCCATCGCCGCGGCCTACGTGGAGTGCGCGGTCGGCGACCAGGTGCTGTGGGGCGTCGGGCTGGACCCGAACATCGTCACCGCGTCGCTGAAGGCCGTGATCTCCGCGATCAACCGGGCGCCGGAGGGGCGGGCCCGGTCGGCCGCTGCCGGCTGAGCGACGCCGGTCACCGACCGGTCCATCCCCGTCCGGGACTCTTGACCGGTTCTGGACGGTCCTTTCGCCTCTGCACCCCCGGTGCCTTCGGCGCCACCGTGAAGTGCGTGCGTCTTCCATGCGCGCAATCCGGTCCGCCCGGAGAACCATGAGGGGGTCCTACATGAAGCGTTCAGCGCGTTGGGCCGGCCTGGCGTCGATCGCCACGGTCGCCGTGACGGTGCTCGCCGCCTGCGGCAGCAACCAGCCGACCTCGTCGGGAGAGGCGTCGAAGAGTCCCTCGGCGTCCTCCGCGGCGGGCACGGTGAGTGCCACGTCGTTCGCCAGCGACTTCTCGGAGATGAAGAAGCTTGCCTCGGTCGCCAGCCAGGGCAAGGGCATGATCGGCGTGCTGCTGCCCGACACCACCACGTCGGCGCGCTACGTCACCTTCGACGCGCCGTACCTCACCCAGGCCTTCGAGGCCGCCGGGCTGAGCCCGTCGCAGTTCAAGATCGACAACGCCCACGGCAGCGCGAGCACCATGCAGACGCAGGCCGAGGCCGACATCACCGACGGCGCCTCGGTGCTGCTCGTCGACGCCCTCGACTCCGGGTCGGGCGCGGCGATCGAGGCCAACGCCGCCACCCACGGAGTCAAGGTCATCGACTACGACCGCCTGGTGAAGGGCGGCAGCAAGGACCGGGTCTACGTCAGCTTCGACAACGTCAAGGTCGGCAACCTGATCGGCAAGGGCGAGGTCAGCTGCATCTCGGACTGGAACGTGAAGAAGCCGAACATCCTCGTCATGGACGGCGACCCGACCGACAACAACGCCAAGCTGTTCGCGCAGGGCTACAACGAGGTGCTCAAGCCGTACTTCGACAACGGTACCTACGTCAAGGTCGGTGAGCCGGCGGGCACCTGGACGCCGTCGGTCGCGCAGACCACCTTCGCCCAGCAGTACACCGCGCATCCCAACATCAACGCGGTGATCACGCCCAACGACGACAACGCCAACGCGGTCATCGCCTACCTGCAGAGCAAGAACATCGCGCCGAAGACCTTCCCGACCACCGGGCAGGACGCGTCGCTGACCGGGCTGCAGAACATCCTCAAGGGCTACCAGTGCGGCACCGTCTACAAGCCCATCTACCTCGAGGCGCAGGCCGCCGCGGCCGCCGCGCTCTACCTGCGTGCCGGCCAGCCGGTGCCCGAGGCGTTGCTGAACGGCACCACCCAGGACGACTCCAACAACACCCAGGTGAAGTCCAGCCTGCTGACCCCGATCTGGGTCACCAGCCAGAACATGGCCAGCACGGTGGTCGCCGACAAGGCCGTCTCGGTCCAGGACCTGTGCACCAAGTCGGTCGCCGACGCGTGCACGCAGGCCGGGATCAAGTAGGTCGCTCGTGCCGCGACCGGACCGCCGCAACCCGCGGTCCGGCCGCGCACGACCCAGCCCGTGGTCGGACCGGCAGAGGAGAAGTCGTGAGCGTTCCTTCGGTGCAGCCCGTCAGCAGCGCGGCCGGGTCGCAGGCGGTGCCGCTGCTTCGCCTGGAGGGGGTCAGCAAGCACTTCGGCCCCGTGCAGGCGCTGCAGGGCATCGACCTCGACGTGCCGGCCGGTCAGGTCACCGCCCTGGCCGGTGACAACGGTGCGGGCAAGTCGGTGCTGATCAAGTGCATCGCCGGCATCCACGCTCCCGACGAGGGGCGGTTGCTGTGGGAAGGCCGCCCGGTGCACCTGCACACGCCGCACGACGCGGCGGAGCTGGGGATCGAGACCGTCTACCAGGACCTGGCTCTGTGCGACAACCTGGACATCGTCCAGAACATGTTCCTCGGTCGCGAGTGGCTGCGCCACCTGCTCCTCGACGAGGAGCGGATGGAGATCTCCGCGCGGGAGACCCTGCGCAGCCTGGCGGTCACCACGGTGCGCTCCATCCGGCAGCCGGTCGCCTCGCTCTCGGGTGGTCAGCGCCAGTCGGTGGCGATCGCCAAGGCGGTGCTGTGGAACTCGCGGCTGGTGGTCATGGACGAGCCGACCGCCGCCCTCGGCGTGGCGCAGACCGCCGTGGTGCTGCAGCTGGTGCGCACGCTCGCCGAGCGCGGCCTGGCCGTCATCATGATCTCCCACAACATGAACGACGTGTTCGAGATCGCCGACCGCATCGCGGTGCTGTACCTCGGGCGCCTGGTGGGGGTGCACCCCAAGCAGGAGCTCGACCGGCAGATCGTCGTCGACCTGATGACCACCGGGGCCTCGGAGCGGCTGGTGTCCCGGTCCGCGCAGAAGGGCACCGCAGATGCGTAGGCTCACGCGTTCCACCCGGCCGCCTGTCCCGCTCGTGAGCGAGTCGCCGCTCGGCACGCCGGCCACGGCGCCGCCCCCACCGGGGGAGCCGGAGACCACGAGCCGGGGGGCGGCCAGCGAGGCGGAGCTCGCGGTGAGCCCCGAGCTGGTGGCCGGGTCGCTGCGCGAGTACATGCACGCGTGGCGGGTGCGGTTCCGGGCGGGCGAGACCGGGGCGCTGCCCGTCCTCGGCGGCTTCCTGCTGATCTGCGTGCTCTTCGAGGCGCTGAACCGGAACTTCCTCACGCCGGGCAACCTCGTGAACATGCTCATCCAGGGCGCGTTCTTCATGCTGCTGGCGACGGGTGAGGTCTTCGTGCTGCTGCTCGGCGAGATCGACCTGTCCATCGGGTACGTCGCCGGGGTCGGCGGCGTGGTCATGGCCGAGCTGATCCGCGACTCCACCGGCTGGCCGTGGTTGCCGGCGATCCTGGTGGCCCTGGCCGGCTGCGCGCTCATCGGCCTGATCCAGGGCAGCATCGTGACGCGCATCGGGCTGCCGTCGTTCGTGGTGACCCTCGCCGGGCAGCTCGTCTGGCTGGCGCTCATGCTCTTCCTGCTCGGCAACGGTGGCGCGCTGCCGATCAACAACACCGTCATCAACAACGTCGCCAGCGGCAACCTGCCGCCGCTCGTGGGCTGGGTGGTCATGCTCGGTCTCGCCGGCCTCTACGGCCTGTGGACCTGGACCCGCGACGCCCGGCGCCGCCGCAGCGGCCTGGTGGCTCCGCCGGCCAGCCTCACCGTGCTGAAGATCGTCGCGATGTCGGTGGCGGCCGCGGCCGTGGTGACCGTCTGCAACACCAACCGCGGCAACCTGGTCCCGATCCGCGGGGTGCCGTGGGTGCTGCTGGTCGTCCTCGCCGTGCTCGCCGTGGCCACCCTGGTGCTCAACCGCACGCAGCTGGGCCGCTTCATCTACGCCATCGGCGGCAACGCCGAGGCGGCTCGCCGCGGCGGTGTGCGCCTCTCGGCGATCCGCACCACGGCGTTCACCATCGCCTCGTTCACCGCGGGCATCGCCGGCATCGTCTACGCCTCGCGGCTGCGCTCGGTCTCCACCGCCTTCGACGGCGGCACGATGGTCCTGTACGCGGTCGCGGCCGCGGTCATCGGCGGCACCAGCCTGTTCGGCGGCCGGGGCCGGGCCTCGAACGCCATCCTCGGTGGCCTGGTCATCGCCGCCATCGACAACGGCATGGGCCTGCAGGGCTACAGCGCGCCGGCCAAGTTCGCCGTCACCGGCTTCGTGCTGCTCGCCGCGGTCACGATCGACGCGGTGGCGCGGCGGGGTCGCACGCCGCACTGAGCCCGGCTACGTCGCGGTCCGCTCAGGGACGCCAGCGCCGGTGCCGGGTCGCGCCGGCGGTGGTGTCGCGCACCAGCTCCAGGCGCGGCTTCGGCCCGTCGGCGCGGCCGGTCTGCGGCTTGCGCCGCCCGGCCCGCCACGGCAACGGCCACGCGGCCCCCGGCCCGTCGTACTCCTGCTCGACGGCGGCGTGCAGCGTCCAGCTCGGGTCGTAGAGGTGCACCCGGCCGAGCGCGCACAGGTCGGCGCGGCCGGCGAGCAGGATCGAGTTCACGTCGTCGTAGGAGGAGATGACGCCCACCGCGATGGTGGGCACGTCGAGCCGGTTGCGGATCGCGTCGGCGAACGGGGTCTGGTAGGACCGGCCGAAGGCGGGCGTCTCGCGGGCGGTGACCTGGCCCGTCGACACGTCGATCGCGGCGGCGCCGGCCTCGACGAACGCCCGCGCGATCGCCAGCGTGTCCTCCGGGCTCTGGCCGTCCTCCACCCAGTCGGTGGCGGAGATCCGCACGGTCATCGGCAGGTGGTCCGGCCACACCTCGCGCATCGCGGCGAAGACCTCGAGCGGGTAGCGCAGCCGGTGCTCCACCGGCCCGCCGTAGGCGTCGGTGCGCCGGTTGGTGACCGGGGACAGGAACCCGGAGAGCAGGTAGCCGTGGGCGCAGTGCAGCTCCAGCAGGTCGAACCCGGCCTCGGCGCCGCGGCGGGCGGCGGCCACGAACTGCTCCCGGATCTCGTCCATGTCCGCGCGGGTCAGCTCGCGGGGCACCTGGTTGGCCCCCTCCCGGTAGGGGACCGGTGAGGCGGCGGCGACCTCCCAGCTGCCCGACTCCAGCGGCTCGTCGATGCCCTCCCACATGAGCTTGGTCGAGCCCTTGCCGCCGGAGTGGCCGAGCTGCAGGCCGATGCGGGCCGGCGAGCGGTCGTGCACGAAGTCGGTGACCCGGTGCCAGGCGTCGCGCTGCGCGTCGGTCCACAGCCCCGTGCACCCGGGGGTGATCCGGCCCTCGGGGGAGACGCAGACCATCTCGGTCATCACCAGCCCGGCGCCGCCGAGTGCCTTGCCGCCGAGGTGCACCAGGTGGAAGTCGTTCGGCATGCCCTGCTCGGCGACGTACATGTCCATCGGGGAGACCACCACCCGGTTGGGCAGCTCGAGCCCGTCGCCGGAGGGGGTGGCGAGCACGAACGGCTGGAACATCGGCGGCCGCACCTCGCCGGTGCCGTGGCCGCGGTCGTGCTCGTGGCGGGCGAACCAGGCGTCGAGCCGGGCCACGAACTCGGGGTCGCGTACCCGGAGGTTGTCGTAGGTCACCCGCCGGCTGCGGGTCATGATGTTGAACCCGAACTGCAGCGGGTCCTGGTCGACGTACTGCCCGAGGTTCTCGAACCACTCCAGGCTGGCCTGCGCGGCGCGCTGCGTGGAGGCGACCACCGCCTTGCGCTCGGTCTCGTAGGCCTTCAGTGCGGCGTCGAGGGAGCCCTCCTCGTGCAGGCAGGCAGCCAGGGCGAGGGCGTCCTCCATCGCGAGCTTGGTGCCCGAGCCGATCGAGAAGTGGGCGGTGTGGGCGGCGTCCCCGAGCAGCACCACGTTGTCGTGGCGCCACTGCTCGTTGCGGACCGTGGTGAAGCTGATCCACCGGGAGTTGTTCGCCTGCACCTCGTGGCCCTCGAGCACGTCGGCGAACAGCTCGCGGATCCGTGCGATCGACTCCTCGTCGGACTCGCCGGGCCGCCGGCTGCGGCCCTCGGAGGCGTCGAACCCGGCCGCGCGCCACACGCGCGAGGTCATCTCCACGATGAACGTGCTGCCGTGCGCGTCGAAGGGGTAGCCGTGGATCTGCATCACGCCGTACGGCGTCTGGCGGATGTAGAACTTGAAGGCGTCGAAGACCTTGTCGGTCGCCAGCCACATGTAGCGGCAGTCGCGCACGTCGAGGCTCGGGCGGAAGGTGTCGGCGTAGCGAGCCCGCACCACGGAGTTGAGCCCGTCCGCGGCGACCACCAGGTCGTGGTCGCGCGCGAGGTCGTCGACGTCGGGCGCCGGGGTGGAGAAGTGCACGGTGACGCCGAGCTCGGCGCAGCGGGCCTGCAGGATCTCGAGCAGTCGCCTGCGGGACATCGCCGCGAAGCCGTGTCCGCCGCTGGTCACCACCTCGTCCCGGTAGTGCACGTCGATGTCGTCCCAGCGCGCGAACTCCGCCTCCATCGCCGCGTGCACGGCCGGGTCGGCGTGCTCGATGCCGCCGAGGGTCTCGTCGCTGAAGACCACGCCGAAGCCGAACGTGTCGTCGGCGGCGTTGCGCTCCCAGACCGTGATCTCGTGGCGCTCGCCGAGGTCGAGGGCGAGCTGCTGCGCCAGCGCGCTGAAGTACAGCCCGCCGGGCCCGCCGCCGATCACCGCGATCCTCATGACTACCGAGCATATTGTGTTCTTGACGGGCGTTGTCAAGACGCAATACGGTCGGCGGCATGGCGCAGTTCGGGCTCACCGCGGAGCAGCATGAGTACGTCGACCACGTGCGCGCCCTGGCGGCCACCGAGCTGGCCGAGGTGCCGCACACCGAGGGGCGGGTGAACCGCCCGCTGCTGAAGGAGATGGGCCGCCTCGGGCTGCTGCGCGGCCTCTTCGGCGGCACGCCCGAGGCGCCGGTACGCGCCGGGGGCGACGCGGCCGCGATGCAGCTGTGCCTGCTGCGCGAGACGCTCGCCGGCGTCAGCACCGAGGCCGAGACCGCCCTGGCGTTGCAGGGACTCGGCAGCTACCCGATCCTGCAGTCCGGGGCTCCCGAGGTGGTCGAGCGCTGGCTGCCCGGCGTGGTGGGCGGCGAGGTGGTGGCCGCCTTCGCGCTGTCGGAGCCCGGGGCCGGGTCCGACGCCGCGGCACTGTCCCTGCGTGCCGACGCCGACGGTGCCGGCGCCTGGCGGCTGCACGGCGAGAAGACCTGGATCTCCAACGCCCCGGAGGCCGACGTCTACACCGTCTTCGCGCGCACGGGGTCCGGCTCCGGGGCCCGCGGGGTCACGGCCTTCGCCGTCGCCGGTGACGCCGACGGCCTGGTCGGCGAGCACCTCGACCTGCTCGCGCCGCACGCGATCGGGCGGCTGTCGTTCGACGGCGTGCGGGTCACCGAGGCCGACGTGCTCGGCGAGGTCGGCCGTGGCTTCGCCGTCGCGATGCGGACCCTCGACCTGTTCCGCCCCAGCGTGGGCGCGTTCGCGGTGGGCATGGCGCAGGCCGCGCTCGACGCGGCGGTGCGCTGGTCGGTGGAGAGGCAGGTGCGCGGCGGCCCGCTCGCCGCGCAGCAGGCGGTCGAGCACACGCTGGCGGAGATGGCCACGCGGGTGCAGGCCTCCCGGCTGCTGGTGCGCGCCGCGGCCGCGGCCTACGACGAAGGGGCACCGGCCGGCGAGGTCACGAGCAGCGCGGCGATGGCCAAGCTGTTCGCCACCGAGACCGCGCAGTGGGTGGTCGACCAGGCCGTGCAGCTGCACGGGGCCCGGGCGCTGCAGCGCGGCCACCTGCTCGAGCACCTCTACCGGGAGGTCCGGGCACCGCGCATCTACGAGGGCGCCTCGGAGGTCCAGCGCACGATCATCGGCCGCGCGCTGGTGCGCGGGGAGCACGCACAGCCGCAGACACAGGAAGGACGCGCGTGAGCAGCAGGTACCGCGCCTCGGCGCCGATCACCGAGGACTGGCAGCACTTCCGCTTCGAGGTCGCCGACGGCGTCGCGACCGTGACGTTGAACCGGCCGGAGAAGCTCAACCCGCTGACCTTCGAGAGCTACGCCGACCTGCGCGACCTGCTCCACGAGCTCCCGCACCGCGGCGACACCAAGGTGCTGGTGATCCGGGGAGAGGGAAGGGGCTTCTGCGGCGGCGGCGACGTGGACGAGATCATCGGCGAGCTGCTGAAGATGGACGCCCACGACCTGATGGGCTTCACCAAGATGACCGGTGAGGTGATCAAGGCGATGCGCGAGTGCCCGGTCCCGATCGTCAGCGGCATCCAGGGCATCGCCGCGGGCGCCGGCTCCGTGATCGCGCTGGCCTCCGACTTCCGCGTGGTGTCGCGCTCCGGGCGGTTCGCGTTCCTGTTCACCAAGGTGGGCCTGTCCGGCGGGGACATGGGTGCGGCCTACCTGCTGCCCCGCGTCGTGGGCGCCGGCCGGGCCACCTCGCTGCTGATGCTCGGCGACACCATCGACGCCGAGACGGCCGACCGCTACGGGCTGGTGCACGAGCTCGTCGACGACGCCGAGCTCGACGAGGCGGTGGGTCGGCTCGCCCGTCGGCTGGCCGACGGCCCGACGCTGGCCTACGCCCAGACCAAGTCGCTCCTCACCCGCGAGCTCGACATGTCACTGGGCGCCTCGGTCGAGCTCGACGCGATGACCCAGGCGCTGCTCATGACCACCGAGGACCATGCGGAGTTCCACGCCGCCTTCCACGACAAGCGCGCGCCGCGGTGGCGGGGCCGGTGAGCCCGCAGCCGCAGCAGCCGGTCGCCCTGGTCACCGGTGCCGGTCGCGGCATCGGCCGGTCGGTGGCCCGCTGTCTGTCCGAGCGCGGGCATCGGGTGGCGCTGGCCTCGCGCAGCCGCGCCGACCTCGAGCACGTCGCCTCCTGGCTGCCCGGTCCGTCGCTGGTGCTGCCCACCGACGTCACCGACCAGGCCGCGGTGGAGGAGATGTTCGCCACGGTCGAGCGGCACTGGGGTCCCGTCGACGTGCTGGTCACGAGCGCCGGGGCGGGGATGAGCGCGCCGGTGCACCGGACCACGGACGCGGACTGGCAGTGGATGCTCGACCTCAACCTCACCGCCCCGTTCCGGTGCCTTCGTCGGGCGCTGCCGGCCATGCTCGAGCAGGAGTGGGGCCGGGTCGTCGTGGTCGCCTCGGTGGTGGCCAAGCGCGGTGAGCCGCTGGTCAGTGCGTACGCCGCGAGCAAGCACGGGGTGCTCGGCCTGGTCCGTTCGGCCTCCCGGGAGGTCGCCGCCCGCGGGGTCACCGTCAACGCGGTGTGTCCCGGCTACGTCAACACGCCGATGACCGAGGAGACCGTCGCCGCCGTCGCCGAGCGCAGCGGCCGGTCGGAGGACGAGGCGCGGACGCTGCTGGCGCACCGGCAGCCGCACCACCGGCTCGTCGATCCCCATGAGGTGGCCCAGGCGGTGCTGCTGTGCGTGGAGAACGGCGCGGTCAACGGCCAGGGCCTCAACGTCGACGGAGGAGCGGTCCAGTCATGAGGCGCGTCAACCCCCCGCAGCTCGCGGCCCCGTCGGGCTTCAGCCACGCCGTGGTGGCCACCGGTACGACGGTCCACCTCGCCGGGCAGACCGCCATGGACGCGACCGGCCGCATCGTCGGGGACGACGTCGTGGCCCAGTTCGAGCGGGCACTGGGCAACCTCCTCCTCGCCCTGCGGGAGGCGGGCGGGGAGCCGGCGCACCTGGCGTCGTTGACGATCTTCATCGTGGACATGGACGACTACCGGGCGCACGCCCGCGAGATCGGCCGGGTGTGGAAGCGGCTGGTCGGCGACGACTACCCCGCGATGGCCGGCATCGGGGTGGCGCGCCTGTGGGACGTCGAGGCGCTCGTGGAGGTCCAGGGCACCGCGGTGCTGCCCGCTCCGGCCGACTGACCCCCTCGCCGGGGAGCGAACCGGTGCGGACCGGGCGTGTGCCGCGCCACCGCCTGGGTACCTGCGTTCTCCAACCATCCCCCGGAGAGGAGACGACGCGCATGCACCTCGACGCGCCCACCGAGACACCCCACTTCCCCCGCCAGGGCGAGCTCGCCGTGGGGAAGGGTCCCGAAGGCATCGTGGTCGATCCCAAGCGGCGTCGAGGATGGGTGGCCTGCTCCCGCAGCGGGTCGGTGGTGCAGTTCGACCTCGACAGCCTCGGCGTGCTCGCCGAGATCGACGTCGGTGAGGAGCCGATCGCGGTGATGCGCGACGAGGCGACCCGGCAGGTGTTCACCGCCGACGCGCGCTCGCACGCCGTCTCGGTGGTCGACGAGGAGAGCGGCGAGGTGGTCGCCCAGGTCCCGGTGGGCTTCTACCCGGCGGGGCTGGCCATCTACCCCGAGCGGCGCAAGCTGTACTGCGGCGACACCGGCGCCGGGACGGTCTCGGTCGTCGACGTGGACCGGCTGGAGGTCATCGCGACCGTGCCGGCGCACCTGGGCGCGGGCAGCCTGGGGGTCGACCACGTGCGGGACCGGGTCTACTGCGTGAACTTCGGTGAGGCGTCGGTGACCGTGATCGACGGCACGACCGATGAGGTGCTCGAGGAGGTGCCGGTCGGCGTCGGCCCCTGCAAGATCGCGGTCGACTCCGACTCCGCGACCGCCTACGTGGTGAACTCCCTGGCCGGGACGGTCGCCGTGGTCGATCTCGAGTCCCACGAGGTGCGCGACGAGATCGAGGCCGGGCAGGCGCCGGTCGGGCTCGGCCTCGGGCCGGCCGGTGACCGGCTCTACGTCGCCGACCGCGGTACCGGCACCGTGCGGGTGCTCGATCCGGCGCGGCGTGCGGAGGTGGCGCGGGTCCCGGTGAACACCGCGCCCGGCGACCTGGCGGTCGACCCGGGCACGGGCACCGTCTACGTGACCAACGCCGGCAGCAGCTCGGTGACCGTGTTCGAGGACCGGCTGCCCGGCCGCGAGCTGGCCACCGCGGCTCCGGCGTCCGACGTCCGCGAGGTCTCGTCGTACCGGTCCCACCCGCTGGTGGGCAAGCCGCTGCCGGACTTCGAGCTGCCGGAGATGCGGACCGGGAGGTTGCGCAGCAAGCGCGAGTGGGCCGAGAAGAAGTACATCGTGAACTTCTTCGCCAGCTGGTGAGGCCCGTGCAACGCGGAGGCGCCGCTCCTGGAGGAGGTGCGCCGCCGTACCAGCCGGTTCGGCTTGGACATGGTCATGATCAACGTCTGGGAACACCACAACGCGGACAAGGAGGCTGCTCACTTCTGCGAGATCCACGGCATCGACGGGACGGTGCTGCTCGACGAGCCGGGCAGGTACGTCGAGGCGGTCGGCGTGCGCGGGGTGCCGACCAACGTGCTCGTCGACGAGCACGGCATCGTGCGCGCGGTCGGGGCCACCAGCCCTGAGGAGATCAGCGCCGCGCTGAGCGAGCTGCTCGGTGAGGAGATCACCGGTCTGGAGAGCCCCGGCTGGGGGTGAGGTCGGTCACGATCGCGCCCCCATTCTCGCGGGAACGCGGCCCCGGGCACCGGTGACGGCCCGGGGCCGCGTGTATTTCCCGCACCGCGTGCCTAGGCTCGTCGCGCCCCTCGAGGAGGGGTCGTCCCGGGGTTCCGCCCAGTCCTGTCCGCCCCGGTGCGCTCTCGTGGACAACGACGGACAGGAGCGGGGAACCCAGGTTCCACGGCACGCAACCGCGTGCCTCGGGGTGAAGCCGGCAGCCCTCGCGCCGCCGGCCGGGCACAACCTCCGCCCGAACCCGACAGCTAACTCCGCAGGCGGTGGAGAGGTCTGGTTCCCATGCGCGCACGCATGTCCGTCCTTCCCTCGTCGGCCGCCGTCGGCGGCCTGGCCCCCGTGCCGACCACCGCCCCGGCCAATGCCGCGACCCTCGCCACGTGGGACCGGCTCGCGCACTGCGAGTCCGGCGGCCGCTGGCACATCAACACCGGCAACGGCTTCTATGGTGGCCTTCAGTTCAGCAACAGCACCTGGCGCGCGTTCGGCGGCCACCGCTACGCCCGGCGCCGGACCGCGCGCGGCGGATCCAGCAGATCCGCGTCGCGCAGCGCGTGAACGGGCCCAGGGCTGGGGCGCCTGGCCGGTGTGCTCCCGGCGGGTTGGCCTGCGCTGAGCGCCGGCGGGCTCAGCCCCGGATCAGCTGGTGGGCGTGGACCTCGGCGGGCTTGCGCAGCAGCGCGTCGAGGTCCACGAACAGCTCTCCCGCGGTGAGGCCTGGCCAGTCGTCGGGCAGCAGCTCCAGGGGCAGCCCGGGGTCGAGGTAGGGCAGCCGGCGCCACGCGGTGAGCATCGGGACGTAGGAGGCGAACGCCGCCGCCGGCTCCGGTTCCGTGCCCGAGAGCTGCGCGCGCAGCGGTGCGTAGGCGTCGAGGAACTCGCCGTAGAGGCCCGCCATCTGGGCGAGGTCCCACCACTCGCGCGTCCGCGCGGCCACGTCCCCCGCGCCGAGGTAGTCGCCGCGGAAGAACTCCGTGTAGGACAGCAGCCCGGCCCGCTCGAGCACGCGCACCACCTCGTCGTACAGCGTCCCGGGGGCCACCCACACGCCCGCGGCGGCCGTGCCGAAGCCCAGACGCACCAGCTGGGAACGCAGCTGGTGGCGCTTCTCCCGCTCCGCCTCGGGCACGGAGAAGACCACGACGAGCCACCCGTCGGTGGCGGTGGCCCGCTCCCGGTGCCAGATCCGCTCGTCGCCCTCGCGGAGGATCTCCAGCGTCGTGGGGGAGAGGGCGTAGCCGGCGCGACCGTCGCGGGCCACGCTGCGCAGCACGTCGCGCTTCTTCAGGCGCGACACGGAGGAGCGGACCGCGGCCGCGTCGACGCCGAGGTCGGCCATCAGCCGCACCAGCGACGCGACCGACAGCCAGTTCTCCTCGGCGCGGGCGTAGAGGCCGAACAGCGAGGTGATCAGCTGCCGGGGTGCGACCTCCACGGGGACCTCACTTCTCGCGCAGACGGAACCGTTGCAGCTTGCCGGTGGCCGTGCGCGGCAAGCCGTCGACGAACTCGACGGCACGAGGGTACTTGTACGGCGCGATCTGCTGCTTGACGAAGTCCTGCAGCTCCTTGGCCTTCGCGTCGTCGCCGGTGACCCCCTCCCGAAGCACGACGTAGGCCTTGACCAGCATGCTGCGGGCGTCGTCCGGCACGCCCACCACGCCGCACTCGGCGACGTCGGGGTGCGCGAGCACCGCCTCCTCGACCTCCGGCGCGCCGATGTTGTAGCCGGAGGAGACGATCATGTCGTCGGTGCGCGCCTCGTACCAGAAGTAGCCGTCCTCGTCGCGGCGGAACGTGTCGCCGGTGACGTTCCAGCCCCCGCGCACGTAGTCGGCCTGCCGCGGGTCGGCGAGGTAGCGGCAGCCGGTGGGTCCCTTCACCGCGAGCCGGCCGGGCACGCCCACCGGTGCCTCCCGGCCGTCCTCACCGAGCACCGTCGCGACGTACCCGGGCACCGCCCTGCCCGTCGAGCCGGGGCGGATGTCCTCGCCGGCGGCGGAGATGAAGATGTGCAGCATCTCCGTGGACCCGATGCCGTCCACGATCTTCACGCCGGTCGCCTCGTGGAAGGCCTCCCAGGTGGTCTTCGGCAGGTGCTCGCCGGCCGAGACCGCGGTGCGCAGCGAGCTGAGCCGTGGCGCCTTGCCGGCGGCCAGCATGGCCTTGTAGGCGGTCGGGGCGGTGGCGCAGACGGTCACGCCGTGCTCGGCGATCAGGTCGGCGAGCTGCAGCGGGGTGCACTTCTCGATCAGGAGCGTGGACGCGCCCGGCCCGCATCGGGAAGACCAGCTCCATGCCGAGTCCGAAGGTGAAGGCGTACGGCGGGGTGCCGGCGAACACGTCCTCGGTGGTCGGGCGCAGCAGGAAGCGCGAGAACGTGTCGGCGTTCGCGAGCACGTCGCGGTGGAAGTGCATGGTGGCCTTCGGGCGGCCGGTCGTCCCGGAGGTGAACGCGAGCAGTGCCACGTCGTCGGCCGCGGTGCGCACCGCGTCGAAGCTGGTCGGGTGCGCGGCGGCCCGGCGGGTCAGGTCGTCCTCGGCCTCCCCGCCGAAAGCCATGACGGGGATGCCCAGCGCGGCGGCCTCCAGGTCGTCGAGGAACCGGTGGTCGCACAGCGCGACGGTGGTGCGTGCGATCTCGTGGATGGTGCGCAGCTCCCCGGCGCGCAGCAGCGGCATGGTCGTGACCACGACCGCCCCGGCCTTGAGCGCCCCGAACCAGCACGCGGTCAGCCAGGGGTTGTTCGGGCCGCGCAGCAGCACCCGGTTGCCCGGGACGACACCTAGGTCGTCGACGAGCACGTGCGCCACCTGGTTCGCCGCGACCCGGAGGTCGGCATAGGTCCAGGTCGGCCCCTCGGGGACGCGCAGGCACGGGCGGTCGGCGCCGTGCTCGGCGATCGTGGCGTCGAGGAGCTCCACCGCACAGTTGAGCCGCTCGGGGTAGTGCACCTCGGGGATGTCGACGCGCAGCTCCGGCCAGGCCTCGGCCGGTGGCAGGTTGTCCCGGCAGAAGGTGTCGACGTGGGCGGAGGGGCTCAGTGCAGGGACGGTCAGCTGCATGCGCCCACGGTATTGCCCCTCTGTTACGACAGTCAATGATGCGACATGCCGGTGTTCGGCTCATCGGTGCGGTGCCGGGCGCGCCGGCGCTCAGCCCTCCGCGGGCTCCGCGGTGCAGGCGGTGCCGACCCGGACGAAGCCAACCCGCTCGTAGACCCGGCCCACGGCGTCGTCCTGCGCGGAGAGGAACACCGTTGCTGCGCCGCGGGCGCGGGCGTCCTCCACCAGGGCGTGGGCGATCGCCGCGCCGAGGCCCCGCCGCCGGGCGCGGGGCAGCACCGCGATGCCGGTCAGCTCGGTCGTGGTGCCGCGGAGTCCGTGCGACCCGCCGCCGAGCACAGCCCCGTGCTCGTCGTACGCGCCGGCGACGGTGAGCAGGCCCTTGCGCATCAGGTCGCGGCAGCCCTCCGCCGGCCGAGGCTCGACGACGTCGGTCTCGGAGAAGCCGGCGTGGACCGCCCCGAGCACCGCCGGCAGGTCCGGGGAGCCGGGGTCGAGCACCCGCACGCGGACCGGCTCGGTGGTGGGGGCAGCGGAGGAGGCGTGCACCAGCAGCGGGCACTGCTCGACCGCCATCCCGGCCTCCCGTGCCGCCGTGAGCAGGGAGGGGGTCGTCTCGTGGACCCACTCCAGCGCCCTGGGCAGGCCCAGCTCACGCTGCCGGGTGCAGACCCGGCGTACGTCGTCGGCGGACACGGGCGCGGTCAGGCCCAGCCGGGGTCGCGCGTAGTAAGGCCAGCCATCGGGGTCGGCGGCCACGAACAGCGTGAACGGTCCGACCTCCTCGGCCGTGGCAAGCGGCCGCGGCGCGGCGTCGTAGTAGTCCTCGAGCACGGCCAGCACGTTCGCGTCCACGGTCACGAGGCGAGGATGTCACCCGGGGTAACGCTCCCGCACGGCCTTTACCGCGGCGGCGACGACCTCCTCCACCGGCGGCGTCACGTCGACGGCCGCGCCGTTCTCGTCCTCGCCCAGTGGCTCCAGGGCGTCGAACTGCGAGTGCAGCAGCGAGGTGGGCATGAAGTGCTTGGTGCGCAGCGCCATCCGGTCCTCCAGCACCTCGAACGGGGCGTGGAGGTGCACGAAGAACGGGTCCTGCGACGCTGCCGCGCGCAGGAGGTCGCGGTACTTCCTCTTCAGCGCCGAGCAGGTCACGACCGTGGAGACCCCCGCCGCGTCACGCTCGGACATCCGCTCGGCGATCGCCCGCAACCACGGGTCGCGGTCGTCGTCGCCGAGCGGGATGCCCGACTCCATCTTCGCGATGTTCTCCGGTGGATGCAGGGAGTCACCCTCGATGAACTCGTAACCGAGCTCGTGGCACATGGCCTCGGCGACGGTGGTCTTCCCGGTCGCCGAGACGCCCATCACCACGACCTGGACCTGGTTCGACGCCATCCGGCCAGGTTAGACGAGCCTCACCACGCGCGCTGTCCGGCCCGTGCTGGTTACTCTGGCGGTGCCGGAGCGCGGCCCGCGTCCGGCGACCCGAAGGGAGTGCAGGTGGCCACGTTGGTCTCGGAGCGGATCGGCCAGTTCTTCCTCGAGAGGGAGCGCCTGGAGTACACCGAGTACGGCGCGGGGGACCGCTGGGTGGTGCTCGTCCACGGCCAGCTGATGCCCCGGCGCATGCACGAGCCGCTTGCCCGGGCCATCGCCGGCGCGGGCTTCCACGTGGTCACCGTGGACCTGCTCGGGCACGGCCGCTCCGACCGGCCGGTGGACCCGAAGGAGTACTCCATGACGGCCTTCGGTGCGCAGGTGGTCGCGCTCCTGGACCACCTCGGCGCCGAGCAGGCGGTCGTCGGTGGCACGTCGCTGGGCGCCAACGTGGGCCTGGAGGTGGCCGACGCCGCCCCCGACCGCGTGCGCGGCCTGCTGCTGGAGATGCCGGTGCTCGACAACGCGCTGGAGGCCGGGCTGATCGCGTTCGGCCCGCTGCTGTTCGCGGCGCGGTTCCTGCCGGCGTCGGTGTGGGCGCTGCGCGGCGTCACGAGACTGGTGCCGCGGGGCGTCGTACCGTTCTGGGCCGGGATCGTCCTGGACACCCTCAACCAGCAGCCCGCCCCCATGGCGGCGGCCATCCACGGGATCTTCTTCGGCCGCATCGCGCCGTCGAGCCGCCGGCGCCGGGAGATCACCGCCCCGGCGCTGGTCGTCGGCCACCCCCGCGACCCGATCCACCCCGCCGCCGACGCGGCGATGCTCGCCGACGAGCTGCCACACGGCCGGTTCGTGGCCGCGCGCAGCATCCTCGAGTGGCGGGTCAGCCCGCACCGGCTCGACCAGGAGGCCATCGCGCTCTGCGAACAGGCCTGGGGCGCCGGGGAGACGTCTCACCGCCGCGCCCGCTGAGGGCGCGGTGACGTGGCCGGGGCGGACCGGCCTGTGAGAATGAACCTGTGGGGCTCTACCGTGACGAGGCGATCGTGCTGCGCACCCAGAAGCTGGGTGAGGCGGACCGGATCATCACCCTCCTGACCCGTGCGCACGGCAGGGTCCGCGCGGTCGCCAAGGGGGTACGACGGACCAGCTCGCGTTTCGGGTCGCGGCTGGAGCCGTTCACGCACGTGGACCTGCAGCTGGCCGAGGGCCGGTCACTCGACGTGGTCACGCAGGCGGAGACGCTGGCGCCGTTCGCGGCCAGGGTGGGCGCCGACTACGAGCGCTACACCGCCGGCACGGTCATGCTCGAGACCGCCGAGCGGCTCGTGGTGGAGGACAAGGAGCCGGCCCTGCAGCAGTTCCTGCTGCTCGTCGGTGCGTTGCGGGCGATGTGCGACACCGGTCGTGCACCGGGGTTGGTGCTCGACTCGTTCCTGCTGCGCTCGATGGCGGTCTCCGGCTACGCCCCCTCCTTCGACGGCTGCGCCCGTTGCGGCGTCGAGGGTCCGCACCGGGCCTTCAGCCCGGCCGCCGGTGGGATCCTCTGCGCCGGCTGTCGGATGCCCGGGGCGGCGAGCCCGGCCCTGGAAACGGTGCGGCTGCTCGGCGCGCTGCTGGCCGGGGACTGGGCCGTGGTCGAGGCCAGCGAGTCCCGGCACCGCAAGGAGGCGACCGGTCTGGTCGCGGCGTACCTCGCCTGGCACCTCGAGCGTGGGCTGAAGTCGCTGTCCCACGTGGAGCGCTGAGCGTGCCCTTCAGACTTCCGCGGTGTCGCGTAGCCGGTCCAGGTCGTCGTTGAACTTCTCCAGCAGCCGGCCGAACTGCTCGCGATCGGCGTCGGACCAGTCCGACATGGCGCGGAAGAACGCCTCGCGCCGGCGTCGTCGGGTCCGGTCCAGGATGTCGTGGCCGACGGGGGTGAGGTCCAGCAGGGACGCTCGCCGGTCGCTCGGGTCGGTCTGGCGGGTGGCCAGGCCGGTCTCCTCCAGGGCCTGCACCTGACGGGTGATCGTGGACGGGTCGAGCCCGAACGCGTGCGCCAGGGCGCCGAGCCGCTGCGGTCCGTCGTCGGCGAGCTTGCACATGATCCCGTAGGCGGAGCGTTCCAGGTTGACGTCGCCGCTGGTGGTGGCCAGGTGGATGCGCTGCACGCGCCGAAGCAGCACGGTCATCTGCTGCTCGATCTGCTGGTTGGCGTCGTCCATCCTCGTGGTGCCCCTGTCCTGGCTCTGAGCTCCCGCTGGTGTGGTGTTGGATGAAGCATAGGGCTCAACGTCGAGAAGGGAGCGCAGGTGACACCAGGCAGGGGAGCTCGCGACGTCCGTCCGCCATCCCCGCATCCGTCCGGCGCGCGCCCGCCCGAGATCCCGCGCGAGCTCGTCCCCCGTCACGTGGCGATCGTGATGGACGGCAACGGTCGTTGGGCCAAGGAGCGCGGGCTGCCCCGCACCGCCGGTCACGAGCGCGGCGAGCACTCGCTGTTCGACGTGGTGGAGGGGGCCATCGAGATCGGGGTGAAGGCGATCTCCGCGTACGCGTTCTCCACCGAGAACTGGACGCGGTCCCCGGATGAGGTGCGGTTCCTCATGGGCTTCAACCGCGACGTGATCCGGCGCCGCCGCGACGAGATGCACGAGCTGGGAGTCCGGGTCCGCTGGGCCGGCAGGTCGCCGCGGCTGTGGCGCTCGGTGATCAAGGAGCTGAAGGTGGCCGAGGAGCTCACCCGGGACAACGACGTGCTCACGTTGACGATGTGCGTGAACTACGGCGGCCGTGCCGAGATCTCCGACGCAGCGCGCGCCATCGCCCGGGAGGTAGCTGCCGGCCGGCTGAATCCTGAGAAGGTCGACGATCGTGCCGTCGCTCGTCACCTCTACGTTCCGGAGCTGCCCGACGCGGACCTCGTCTGGCGCACCTCGGGGGAGCAGCGACTGTCGAACTTCATGCTGTGGCAGGCGGCGTACTCGGAGTTCGTCTTCACCGACGTGCTGTGGCCGGACGTCGACCGGCGTCACCTGTGGCAGGCGATCGACACCTACGCGCGCCGCGACCGGCGCTACGGCGGGGCGTTGCCGAACAGCTGAGGTGCTGTCTCAGGCGGGGGCGGTGCTGGTGTCGTGGGTGTCGGTGTCGTGGTCCCAGGTGAGGTGTTCGGCGAGTTCGCGGGTGAGTTGGGTGAACTCTTCGGCGGTCATCTTGCCGAGGGGGACGGTGCCGGTGGGGTCGTGTTGGAAGCAGTAGCCGTGCGGGGTGCGCCAGAGGTGGACGCCGAAGAGGGGGTTGCGGGTGGTCCAGCCGGGGGCGTGGGTCTTGACTCGGTGGCTGGCGCGGGTGAGGGGGGCGAGGTTGTCCAGGCGGGTCTGGCCGGCCTCGTCGCCGGCGGTGTGGGGGCGGTAGGGGGTGGTGTGGTCGAGGTCGACCCCGTGGGCGCGGCTGCTGGTGGCGGTGAACGGGAAGACCGTGGTGGGGTAGGCCAGCTTGACCTGGTCGGTGAGCCGGGTGGGGATCTCGTAGGCGTCGACGGGGTGGTGGTCGTTGAGGTCGATGACCGGGGTGATCTTGACCTGGCAGTGGCCGAGGATGTCGAGGGCTTCTTGGTGGGTCAGGGCCAGGCGGTGGTTGTCGAGGCGGACCAGGCCGGTGCCGCCGCGGAACTCGGTGTGGGAGGCGTGCAGGTACAGCACCGCGTGGGGGCGTAGCCTGCCCGCGTCCAATCCGTTCAGGGCGCTCGGGTCCAGCCCCGCCAGGGTGCGGGTGGAGCTGTCCGGTGGGCCGTGGGTGGGGTCGTGCCCGCAGGTCGGGCAGGTCTGGTCGTGCTGGCTGGGGTGGATCTCGCCCTCGCGCACCGCCTCACGCACCGCCTCGGGTACCGCCTCGGGTCCGCGGCCTGGTTCCTCGGTGTCGCCCGGGAAGGCAGGGGCAGCCGGGGCGCCTGGTGTCGGGTTCGAGCTGCCGCTGGGTGGACCGGCACTGCCCGGCGCGGCGCCGGGCCGAGTACCCCACCGGCCACCGAGACCACCGAGACCGCCGAGACCGCCGAGACCGCCGAGACCGCCGAGACCGAGGGAGCTGTGGGGGCCGAGGCAGGGGCGCGCGCCCTCGGGGGCGGGACCACCTTCCCAGTCCCGGACCGGCCGGTCGTCGAAGACATGCGCGGGATCGTCCCAGGGCCGCCGCTCGGAGCCGTCGCTACCCGGCCCCTGGATGCTCGTGCCCGGTGATGGCCGTGTGTTCGACGGGCCGGTGCTGCCGGTGCCGGGTGCCGGTGTTGCTGGTGCGGTGCTGGTGCTGGTGCTGGTGGTGGTGGTGAGGAGGTGGTGCAGGGCGTGCAGGGGGTTGGTGCACAGCTCGAAGGCGGCGTCGGCCTCGAGCCGGGCGAGTGTGTCGTGGGCGCCTTGGGCCTTGAGGCTGCGGGCGATCTGGTGGATGCGGGCCTTCATCATGATGATCTGTGCGGCCGGCAGCAGCACGGTCAGCGACTTCATCCCCTCCGCGTTGGTCGGTGAGAGGCTGACGCGGCGGGTGGCCTGCTTCTCGCGGCGTCGCTGCTCGGCCAACGCGGGGTCGGCGGCCTTGATCCGGGCCTCGAGGGTCTCGGTGAACCGGCCCCAGGGCTGGCGGCCCAGGTCCTCGGCGGTGCGGGCATCGACCCAGCGTGCGGCCGGCGCCGAGAGCCCGGCGAGGCGGCAGCGCCGCGCCACGTAGGTGGCCTGCCAGGCCTGCACCAGCCCGACCGCGACCGCCGGGTCGTGTCCCGGCGCGTCACAGCCCGCGCTCTGGTGCACCCGTGCCCACAACCGGGGGTGGCGGTGCTGCAGGTCCAGCACGTCGCCCAGCTGCCCGGCCGCGACCCGTGCGGGCACCCCGAGCAGCAGCGCGAGCTCGTGGACGGCGAACTCCGCGACCTGCGGGGTGCCGTGCCCGCCGTAGCTGCGCGCCTGCTCGGTGCCCGGCAGCAACCGCCCCGCCTGGTCCCGCGGCTGCGTGCGGGAGGCGTCGTCGTGCAGCACCGCCCACTGCCCGACCAGCACCAGCCGCCGCGCGGCCGCGGCCCGCTCACGCGCGACCTCGCCCACCAGCGCCTCAGCACACCGCTGGGCACCCATCTCCTCGACCGACGCCACCGCCTCCATGACCTCGAACATACGTTCGACCACCGACACTCCCCGCCCACCAGACCCCACACACCCCCCACCCGGGGGACACGCCCCGCCGCGCCCTTTCCGCGCGCGGCGGGGCCATCTCGCCCGGTCGGCTCGGCGGTCAGTGCGGAGGGTGCCGGGAGGCGAGGGTGTCAGCGCCGGATCCGAGCAGCTGCTGCTCGCGTCGTACCACCTCGGCAAGGTCCTCGCTGCCGAGGGCGAGAGCCTCAACAGTCGGGACAGGTGCCGAAGATCTCGAGCGTGTGGCTCACGTCGGAGAAGCCGTGCTCGGCGGCCACCCGGTCGGCCCAGGCCTCCACGGCCGGACCCTCGACCTCCACGGTGCGGCCGCAGTTGCGGCAGACCAGGTGGTGGTGGTGCGTGGTGCTGCACCGGCGGTACAGCGCCTCACCCTCCTCCGTGCGCAGGGTGTCCACCTCGCCGCAGTCGGCGAGCGCCTGCAAGGTGCGGTACACGGTGGCCAGCCCGACGTTCTCGCCGCTGCGACGCAGCAGGTCGTGGATCTCCTGGGCGCTGCGGAAGTCGTCGAACGACCCCATCGCGGCGGCGACCGCGCGGCGTTGGCGGGTGGGGCGGGTGCCGCGGGGCAGGGATGGGTCAGTGCTCGTCATAGTGGCTCCCGTGGACGGCGTGACGGTGGCCGTCGTGGACGTAGTCGACGTGGTCACCATGCCGGACGGCCTGGTGGCCACAGCTCTCGTGGTGCCGGTGGGGATGCTCCTCGTCGACCGCCTCGTGCTGCTCCCCGGTCAGGTCGGATGCGAAGTCGACGGGCGGCTGGTCGGCGAACGGAGCGGCCAGCCGCCGGCGCCGGTGCAGCACGGTTCCGACCGGGTACGCCGCCAGGAAACCGGCCAGGGCGAGCAGCACGATCGTCGCGCCGGGAGCCACGTCGACGTACGCCGAAACCGTGACCCCCGCGACCGCGGCGACCACGCCGAGGGCCATGGAGGTGGCGAGCGTGACCCGGAACCCGCGGGCCAGTTGCTGGCTGGTGGCGACCGGGACGACCATGAGCGCGCTGACCAGCAGCAGGCCCACGGTGCGCATCGCGACGGTGACGGTGACGGCGGCCAGCACGGAGACCAGGACGTTGTAGAACCGGACGTTGAGCCCGGCGACACGCGCGAACTCGTGGTCCTGCGCCACGGCGAACAGCTGCGGTGCGAACCCGATCGCCACGGCGATGACCACCGCGGCCAGGCCCACGGTCACCCACACGTCCGAGCCGGAGATCGTGGTGATGGACCCGAACAGGTAGGCGTTCAGCGTCGCCGCGCTCTGCCCGGCGATGCCGGTGAGCAGCACCCCGCCCGCGATGCCGCCGTAGAACAGCAGCGCGAGCGCGACGTCGCCGCTCGTGCGCCCGGCCGCCCGGATCATCTCGATCAGCGCGGCGCCGAGCACGGCCACGACCACGGCGGTCCAGGTGGGGGAGGTGCCGGTGAGCAGGCCGAGGGCGACGCCGGTGACCGCGATGTGGCCGATGCCGTCGCCCATCAGCGCCAGCCGCCGCTGCACGAGGTAGGTGCCGACCGCCGGTGCGGCGAGCCCGGTGAACAGCGCGGCGAGCAGGGCCCGGACGACGAAGTCGTAGTGCAGCAGCGTCATGCCTGCTCCTCGTCGCCGCCCGCGCCGGCCCTCGGCTCCAGGGGTCCGCTCACCGCGGGGGCGTACTGGGCCCGACGGCGCGCCAGCTCGGGGTGGTGGTCGTCGGCGTGCCGGGCGACCTCCGAGAACGCGCGCAACGGCGGACCGTCGTACGCGATGCGACCGTCGCGCATCACCACGGTCCGGGTGATCAGCGGAGCGAGCGGGCCGAGCTCGTGGAGTACGACGACGAGGGTGGCGCCCCGCTGCACCAGGCCCGCCAGGGCTCGGGCCACGTCGGTCTGGGACTCGACGTCGACGCCGGCGGTGGGCTCATCGAGCACCAGCAGCTCGGGCTCGCCGGCGAGCGCCCGGGCGATGAGCACCCGCTGCTGCTGGCCGCCGGACAGGGTGGCCACGCTCTCCGAAGCCCGCGCGGCGAGGTCGACCGCGGCAATCGCCTCGTCGACGGCCCGTCGGTCGGCGCGACCCAGTGGCCGCAGCAGCCGACGCCGGGAGAGCCGACCCGCGGAGACGACCTCGCGGACGGTGGCCGGTACCCCGCCGGCGGCGGTCACCCGTTGCGGCACGAACCCGACGCGGCGCCACTCGCGGAAGCGCGGCAACGGTGTCTCGAAGAGGCGGACCTCGCCGCGGGCGACCGGGACCAGGCCGGTCATCGAGCGCACGAGCGTGGACTTGCCGGAGCCGTTGGGTCCGAGGATCGCGACCACCTCGCCGGGGTCGATGGCCAGGTCGATCCCGCGCAGCACCGGACGGCCGCCGAGCTCGACGGCACCGTCGCGGATCTCGACGGGTCTAGGCACAGCCGTTCGCCTTTCGCAGGGCGGCGAGGTTGCGCCGCATGAGAGACAGGTAGTCCTGGTCGGCCGTGGCCGGGCCGAGGCCCTCCACGGGGTCGAGCACCGCGACCTGGAGCCGGAGGTCGCCGGCCAGCGCCCGGGCCAGGGCCGGGCTGGCGAGCTCCTCGGTGAAGACCGTGGTGATGCCTCGGCTGCGGACCAGGTCGTGCAGCCGGCGCAGGTGGGCGGGGGAGGGCTCCGCGTCGGGCGAGAGGCCGTTGATCGCGATCACCTCGAGGCCGTAGCGACGGCCGAGGTAGTCGAACGCCTCGTGGCTGACCACGATCGTCCGCTGGTCGCAGTGCGCCAGGCCGGTGCGGAACTCGCGGTCGAGCCGGGACAGCCGTGCCTGCAGCCGCGACAGGTTCGCCCGGTAGTCGGACGCGTGGCGGGGGTCGGCGGCGCTCATCTCCGCCGTGAACGCGGCCGCGACCTTCGAGAGCCGGGTCGGGTCCAGCCAGAAGTGCGGGTCCTGGCCGTGCAGGTCCGCGACCCGGGCGGCGTCGACGACGTGGGCGGGGTGGTTCTGCGCGACGGCGGTGTCCACGGCGGGCTGGAAGCCGCGCTCGTAGACCACCACGTCGGCGTCCACGACGTCGGCGGTCTGGCCGACGGTCAGCTCCAGGTCGTGCGGCTCCATTCCCGGGTGCGTGAGGTCGAGCACCCGCTCGTGGTCGCCGACCACCTGCTGCGCGACGTACTGGAGCGGGTAGAACGAGGTGACGACGGTCGGTTGCTCGTGGGCGGTTCCGAGGTAACCACAGCCGGCGAGCACGGGCGTCAGCGCGGCCACCAGTGCCGCGGCCAGCAGCGCCCGCCCTCTTCATGAGAACCATTCTCATCTCGGTGAGAATCATTTTCAAGTTGCCCGAGGCATCACGTTGTCGAGGGGCATAGGGTCGGCGGCGTGATCGTGGTGAACCGCTTCGTGGTCCAGGCTGCCGAGGCCGAGACGTTCCGTGGCGACGTCCGGGCGGCCCTCGAGGTGCTGGCGACCAGGCCCGGGTACGTCGACGGGTCGGTCGGGCGCAACGTCGACGACCCGACGCTGTGGGTGCTCACCACGCGATGGGCCAACGTCGGCAGCTACCGGCGGGCGCTCTCGTCGTACGACGTGAAGATGGCGGCGGTGCCGCTGCTCTCCACCGCGCTCGACGAGCCGTCCGCCTACGAGGCGGTGGGGGAGGACGGCCCGCTCAACGAGGCGGTGCCCCGCGCCCGCGGGTGAGAGGCCGCCCCGCGGGAGAGAACCCCGCGCACGGGGGTGAGAGCGCTGCGAGAGCAGGAGATAGCCTAAGGGCTTCGCCGTCAGCCAGGCGGTGACCCGAGACCTGATGGAGCCCGAAACCCATGGCCAGCAAGCCCACGTCGACCCTCGACAACGTCGTCTCCCTCTCCAAGCGCCGCGGTTTCGTCTTCCCCGCCGGCGAGATCTACGGCGGCACGAGGTCGGCCTGGGACTACGGGCCGCTCGGCGTCGAGCTGAAGGAGAACATCAAGCGCCAGTGGTGGAAGGCCATGGTGCTCTCCCGCGACGACGTCGTCGGCCTGGACTCCTCGGTCATCCTGCCGACCAGGACCTGGGAGGCCTCGGGCCACCTGTCCACCTTCACCGACCCGCTGACCGAGTGCCAGTCGTGCCACAAGCGGTTCCGCGCCGACCACATGCAGGAGGCGTACGCCGCGAAGAAGGGAATCGACGACCCGGACACCGTCGACCTCAACGAGCTCGCCTGCCCCAACTGCGGCACCCGCGGCGCGTGGACCGAACCGCGCCAGTTCAACATGATGCTCAAGACCTACCTCGGCGTGATCGAGGACGAGTCCGGCCTGCACTACCTGCGCCCGGAGACCGCGCAGGGCATCTTCCTGAACTTCCAGAACGTGATGACCGCGGCGCGCAAGAAGCCGCCGTTCGGGATCGCGCAGACCGGCAAGAGCTTCCGCAACGAGATCACCCCGGGCAACTTCATCTTCCGCACCCGCGAGTTCGAGCAGATGGAGATGGAGTTCTTCGTCAAGCCCGGGGAGGACGAGGAGTGGCACCAGCGCTGGATCGACCTGCGCACCCAGTGGTACGTCGACCTCGGCATCAACCCCGACAACCTGCGGCACTACGAGCACCCGAAGGAGAAGCTGTCGCACTACTCGAAGCGGACCGTCGACATCGAGTACCGCTTCGGGTTCAGCGGCCGCGACTTCGAGGAGCTCGAGGGCATCGCGAACCGCACCGACTTCGACCTCACCCAGCACAGCAAGTTCTCCGGGCAGGACCTGTCCTACTTCGACCAGGCCACCGGGGAGCGCTACGTGCCCTACGTCATCGAGCCGGCGGCCGGGCTGACGCGCTCGTTCATGGCCTTCCTCGTCGACGCCTACACCGAGGACGAGGCCCCCAACACCAAGGGCGGGGTGGACAAGCGCACCGTCCTGCGCCTCGACCCGCGGCTGGCCCCGGTGAAGGTCGCGGTCCTGCCGCTCTCGCGCAACGCGGACCTGTCGCCGAAGGCGCGCGACCTGGCCGCGGAGCTGCGCGGCGCCTGGAACGTCGACTTCGACGACGCGGGTGCGATCGGCCGGCGCTACCGCCGCCAGGACGAGATCGGGACGCCGTACTGCGTCACCGTGGACTTCGACACCCTCGAGGACGACGCGGTGACGGTGCGCGAGCGTGACAGCATGAAGCAGGAGCGGATCGCGCTGGACAAGGTCAAGGGCTACTTCGCCGAGCGCCTGCTGGGCTGCTGAGCGCGTTGCTGCGCGGGTCGGCTGGGACGGCCAGGCACAATGTCTGCGTGCCTGAGCAAAGCCGACGTTCCCTGACCCTCGCCGCCGCCGTCCTCGCCGTCTCCGGCGCAGCCCTGGCCGGCTGCAGCTCCGGCTCCCCGAGCGCCGACCCCTCGCCGTCCCAGTCGGCGTCCTCCGCGGCCAGCCCGTCGCCGAGCACGACCGTGAGCGTCGCGCCCGACCAGCACCTCACCGACCAGGGCAGCACGCTGTCCTTCGGTGACACCGCGACGGTGGTCTTCGAGCCCACCAAGGACAAGGGCACCGTGCTGAAGCTGACCGTCAAGGACGCCCGGCGCGGGAGGCTGTCGGACTTCAAGGCGTTCACGCTCGACGACGCCTACAAGCGCAACGCGCACTACTACTACGTCGACGTCGCGGTGAAGAACGTCGGCCAGGGCGACGTCGGCGGCGTCCCCGTGCCGTTGTGGGGCGTCAACGGCAACAATGTGCTGCTGCCCGCGGTGAGCTTCACCACCACGTTCAAGAAGTGCCCCTCCAAGCCGCTGCCGGACTCCTTCGGCCCCGGTGACGAGCTCGACACCTGCCTGGTCTACCTGTCTCCGGACAAGGGCTCGCTCGACGCGGTGAGCTACCGGCCCAGCCAGGAGTTCGACCCGATCACCTGGACCGGTCCGGTGCAGAGCCCCGCGAAGCAGCAGAAGAAGAACACGAAGGGCTAGCGGCCGCCCGATTTGGGGGCCATCCCGCCCGACGGGACAATGGAGGCCATGACCGCCACCGTCGCCCCGTTCCCGGGCCTGACCCTGGGCAACCTCCACGTGGACACCCCGGTCGTGCTCGCGCCGATGGCCGGCATCACCAACGCCGCCTACCGCCGGCTGTGCCGCGAGCAGGGCGCCCTTCGAGACGGTCGCGCCGCTCCCTCCTCAGGAAGCCCTGGCCTGTACGTCTGCGAGATGATCACCTCCCGCGGCCTCGTCGAGCGTGACGCGGTCACCATGAGCATGCTGGTCTTCGACGAGCTCGAGGACGTGCGCTCGGTACAGCTCTACGGCACCGATCCCGTCTACGTCGGCAAGGCTGCCGAGATCCTGTGCGCGGAGTACGGCGTGGGGCACATCGACCTGAACTTCGGCTGCCCGGTGCCGAAGGTGACCCGCAAGGGCGGCGGCGGCGCGCTGCCGTGGAAACGCGGCCTGCTCGCCGAGATCCTCCAGTCCGCCGTCCGCGCTGCCGAGCCGTACGGCGTCCCGGTGACCATGAAGACCCGCAAGGGCATCGACGAGGACCACCTCACCTACCTCGACGCCGGCCGGATCGCGCAGGAGGCGGGCTGCGCGGCGATCGCCCTGCACGGGCGCACGGTCAGCCAGGCCTACTCCGGCACCGCGGACTGGGACGCCATCGGGGAGCTCGTCCAGCACGTGGACATCCCGGTGCTCGGCAACGGCGACATCTGGGAGGCCGCGGACGCGCTGCGCATGGTCGAGCAGACGGGGGCAGCCGGCGTCGTGGTCGGCCGCGGCTGCCTCGGCCGGCCCTGGCTGTTCCGCGACCTGGCTGCGGCCTTCGCCGGCGAGCCCGTGGCGACGCTGCCCAGCCTCGGTGAGGTCGCGGTGATGATGCGCCGCCACGCGGAGCTGTTGTGCCGGCACATGGGCGAGGAGCGCGGCTGCAAGGAGTTCCGCAAGCACATCTCGTGGTATCTCAAGGGCTTCCGTGCCGGGGGACAGCTGCGCCACAGCCTGGCCCTGGTGGACTCCCTGGCCTCGCTGGATCGACTGCTGGCCGACCTGGACCCCGAGGAGCCCTTCCCAGTCGGCGAGCTCGGCACCCCGCGCGGGCGCCAGGGCAGCCCCGCGGCGCGTCGTGCTCCCGGAGGGGTGGCTCGACGACACGGACGGTTCCGGCTGCGGCACGGCAGAGGACGCCGGCGAGCAGTCCGGCGGCTGACCCGCGCATGGCCGGTGCCGCCGGTGGGCAACCAAGGGCCATGCGCCCTTCGGTGATCGTGTTCGACGTCAACGAGACCCTCTCCGACCTGTCGACCGTGGCGGCCCGTTTCGTCGAGGTCGGTGCCCCGGCCAGCCTGTTCGGAGTGTGGTTCGCTGCCGTGCTGCGCGACGGGTTCGCGCTGACGGTCGCGGGAGAAAGCAAGCCGTTCGCGGACGTGGGCAGGGCGCTTCTGCACGAGATGCTGCCCGAGGAGCAGCTCAACCGCGACCGGGACTCCGCGGTCGCCCACGTGCTCGACGGGATGCAGCACGTCGAACCGCAGCCCGACGTGCTGCCCGCCGTGCGAGCGCTGGCCGAGGCGGGCTACCGGCTCGTCACGCTGAGCAACGGCGCCGTCGAGAACGCCGAGCGGCTCCTCGCGGACGCGGACGTGCGCGGCCACTTCGAGCACGTGCTGTCCGTCGAGGACGCCGGCGTCTGGAAGCCGCACGCCGAGGCCTACGCCTACGCGGCCAAGGTCTGTGGCGTGAGCCCGGAGGAGATGCTGCTGGTCGCGGTGCACCCGTGGGACGTCCACGGTGCCGCCGGCGCGGGCCTGCGCACCGCCTGGGTGAACCGCTCCGAGCGGATCTACCCCGAGGTCTTCACGGCGCCGGACCTGACGGTGACGAGCATGGAGCACCTGCTCGACGCGCTCGGCGAGGAGTGAGCAGTTCCGCGCGTCTTCGGGCGAGGACGCCCGAGGCAGGGCAGAATGTCTGGTCCGGATGTGACCGTCCGGAAGGTGTGTGCTTGACTCGTCGGTCGGCCCGGACCTTTTCCCGACCCGGTGGGTGATCAGCTCTTGTCTTCTGGACGCCACAAGCTCGTGAAGCAGCGTCCTCCGCGCCGGCTGCCCCGGTTGGCCAGGCTGCCGGCACGGCCGAGCCTGCGCGGGCTGCCGCGCGTCGTGGTTCCGGCGGCCGGAGCCGTCCTCGTCAGCGGCACCATCGTGGGCGTCACGGTCGCGGTCCCCGGCGGAGACCAGGTCTCCGCCCGCCCGGCGCCCCGGCCCAGTGTCTCCTCGCCCTCGCCGAGCGCCTCCGTGGCCTCGGCGTACCTCAGCGACCGGCGGTCGCTGCTGTCCCGCTCCGCCGAGCGGACGACGCTGAAGGCGCTGCCCCGGGTGCGCGACCACCAGGTCATGGTCGCGCCGCTGAACGTCTGGCCGTCCCCCCGCGAGCACGGCGACCCGCTGGACGTGCTGCCGGTCGGCACCCGTGTCGCGGTCACCGGAGTGGAGCGCGACGGTTTTGCGCAGATCGTCCTGCACCGGCAGGTGCGCTGGGTCAACGCCGACTACCTGCGCAACCATCTGCCGAAGCCCGACCCGACGCCGTCGTCGTCGCCCACGACGGTGCAGTCGCAGTCGACGACGACGGTGGGCGGCGGTGTGCTGTCCAGCGCACCGTGCGCCAGCGGGTCGAGTGTCGAGTCCGGACTGGTCGCCGATGCGATCGCCCTGCACCGCGCGGTCTGCGCGCACTTCCCGCAGGTGAGCGAGTACGGCGGCTACCGCCCCGACGGCGAGCACGCTGACGGCCACGCGGTCGACATCATGGTCTACGGCGACTCCGCGACCGGTCAGGCGGTCGCGGACTGGGTCCGCGCCAACGCGTCCGTGCTCCACGTGAGCGACATCATCTGGGCCCAGCACATCTGGACCCCGGTTCGCGCGAGCGAGGGCTGGCGGCTGATGCCCGATCGCGGCTCCGTCACCGCCAACCACGACGACCACGTGCACGTGCGGGTCTACTGAGGCAGCCGCCGGCACCCTGGCACACTGCGGCCGTGGACGTGCACGCCCAGCCCTCGGCCCAAGTCCGGATGGAGTGGGGCGCCACCGGCGCCGAGGCGGTGACCGCTGCCCTCGCCGAACGGCTCGGCTCTCTGCTTAGGCCTCGCCGGCCGCGGTACGACGGTGCTCGGCGCCTGCCTGCGTAACCGGACCGCGGTGGCCCGGTGGCTGCATGCCCGGCTCACCCATGACACGGCGCTGACGGTGGCGGCGGCCACGGCGTTCCGCGCGGCGGCCCCCACCCTGGCCGAGGCGCTCCAGGAGTGCGCGAGTGGCCGTGAGCTGGCCGAGCGGGGCTACGGCGAGGACGTGGCCGTGGCGGCCGAGCCCGACGTCGCGGACGTCGTGCCGCTGCTGGACGGGGAGCGGTTCGTCGCCGCGCGGTGGTAGAGCACGTGCGGGCGGAGCGGATGACCGGGCGCCAGCGCGGGGTGGTCGAACCTGGCGTGCTCGCTCATGCCGACGCGCCGCATCACCGCCTGGGACGGCTCGTTGAGCACCGCGGTCATCGACCACACCTCGGGTAGCCCTGCCTCGAAGGCGACCTGCACGGCGGCGCGCGCGGCCTCGGTCGCGTAGCCGTGGTGCCACGCGTGCCGGGCCAGCCGCCAGCCGACCTCCATGCCACCGCTGCCGGGCACGCCCTCGGGCATCGGGTTGAGGCCGGTGAAGCCGATGAAGCTGCCGGTCGCGACGACCTCCAGCGCCCACAGGCCGAGTCCCTGCTGCGCGAACCGGCCCTCGATCCGTGCGACGAACCCGTCGCTGGCCGCCCGGTCCAGCGGTGCCGGGAAGTAGCGCATCACCTGCGGGTCCGCGTTCAGTGCGGCGAACGGCGCCTTGTCCTCCTCGCGCCACCGGCGCAGCAGCAGCCGGTCGGTGCGGACCTCGTCGAAGCGTGGCACGGCGACACTTTCTCATGACGTTTGTCATGGGCGGGTCGTGACGAGCCGGAGAGGTACGACGGACCGGGGCACGCGATGCTCGAGGACATGACGACAGCACAGCTCAGCGACGCGGCGCAGGACCTGCACCCCGACGTCGTACCCGCCCTGCACCTCGACGCGGTCACCAAGCGTTTCGGGGACGTGGAGGCCGTCCGCGGCATCGACCTGACCGTCGCGCCCGGCGAGGTGGTGGCCTTCCTCGGCCCCAACGGCGCCGGCAAGACCACCACCCTGGACATGGTCCTCGGCCTGTCCCGGCCCACCACCGGCGACGTGCAGGTGATGGGCATGGCACCGCACCGGGCGATCGCCCGCGGGCTGGTGTCCGCGGTCATGCAGACCGGCGGCCTGCTCAAGGATCTCACCGTGCGGGAGACCGTGGAGTACACCGCGAGCCTGTTCGCGCGCAGCGCCGACGTCGACGACGTCCTCGAACGGGCCGGCATCGCCCGCCTCGGCGACCGCCGGGTCGGCAAGTGCTCGGGCGGCGAGCAGCAGCGGCTGCGCTTCGCGATGGCGCTGCTGCCGGACCCGGCGCTGCTGCTGCTCGACGAGCCGACGACCGGCATGGACGTCGAGGGACGGCGCGCGTTCTGGTCGGCGATCCGCGAGGACGCCGGCCGCGGCCGCACGGTGGTGTTCGCGACGCACTATCTGGAGGAGGCCGACGCCTACGCCGACCGGGTGGTGCTGGTCAGCCGGGGCCGGGTGGTGGCTGACGGCACCGCCGCGCAGGTGAAGGCACGCGCTGCCGGTCGCACGGTGCGGGCCACGCTGCGCGATCCCGACACCGCGGCGCTGGCCGCGCTCGAGGGCGTGGACGGCGTCGAGGTGCGCGGCGAGACCGTGCGCGTGCACGCCCGCAACACCGACGCGGTCGCCCGCTACCTGCTCACCCGCACCGAGGCGCGCGACCTGGAGATCACCGCCCGCGGGCTCGAGGACGCGTTCCTCGCCCTGACGGGCACCGACGAGGACGGAGCCGACCGATGACCACCACGCCCCTGACCACGACCCGGTCCGCGCCGCCGCTGGGCGGGCTCAACCCGACCATGGTGCGCATCGAGCTGCGCCGGCTGAGGCGCAACCGCCGCACGGTGCTCTTCACGCTCGTCATGCCGGTGGTGTTCTTCCTGCTGTTCGGGGTCTCCCAGACCTACGCCACCGAGCGGGTGGGCCGCGGCAACGTCGCGGCCTACATCATGATCAGCATGGCGATCTACGGCGCCATGATCGCCACCACGAGCTCCGGTGCCTCGGTGTCGATCGAGCGCAGCCTGGGCTGGAGCCGGCAGCTGCGGCTCACCCCGCTGGCGCCGGCGGCCTACCTCGCGGTCAAGCTGGTGCTCGCGCTCGTGGTCGGGATGGTCTCGATCGCGGCCGTCTACGGCGCCGGTGTGCTCACCCACAAGGCGCAGATGCCCGCGCACCTGTGGGTCGAGACCGCCCTGATCGCCTGGGTCGGCTCGCTGCTGTTCGCGGCGTTCGGGCTGTTCATGGGCTACGTGCTGCCGGGCGAGAACGTCATGCAGGTCCTCGGCCCCGGGCTGGCCCTGCTCGGCTTCCTCGGCGGGCTGTTCTCCGGGGAGCTGGAGCCCGGGTCGCTGATGGACAAGATCGCCCGGCTCACCCCGATGTACGGCCTGAACAAGCTCGTGCACGCCCCGTTGACCGGTGAGAGCGTGCACTGGGTCTGGGTGGTCAACGTGGTGGCCTGGCTGGCTGTGTTCTCCGTCGGGCGCGATGTGGCGCTTCCGCCGCGACACCGCCCGCGTGTGAGTCCGCCGGTACTACCGTGACGCCCATGACGAGCACCGCCGCCTGGGCCTTCCGCGACGGGAGGGCCGGGCGCGTCGGTGTGCTGTTCGCCGCGATCTGGCTGGTCTTCCTCGCCACGCCGTACCAGGTGGCCTGGCAGCGTGCGTCCAGCGGTCCGGACCGGTGGGCCGGCGTGGTGGGCCTGCTGGCGCTGACCGCCTTCGCCGCCTGCTACCTCGCGGCCTTCGCCTGGGTGCGGGCGCGCCGCCAGCGGCTGGAGCTCACGGTGCCCGCTCCCTGGGCGGCGCTCGTGCTCGGCGCGCTCGTCGGCCTGATGGTCATCATGTGCCTCGCCCTCGGACAGGTCGGTACGGCGGGCACGGTGTACGTCGCGGTGACCGCGGTGATGCTGCTGCCCACCCGACAGGCGCTGGTGGCCGTGCTCGCCCTGGCGGCGGCCAACGAGGTCACCGCCCGGGTCGTCACCGGCTGGACCGAGCAGGCCGGCCTCACCTTCGCGGCCTGCACGGCCGGGTTCGCGATGTGGGGCGTGCAGCAGCTGATGCTCCGCAACGCCGACCTCCTCCAGGCCCGCGAGGAGAACGCCCGGCTCGCGGTCGCCGACGAGCGCAACCGCTTCGCCCGCGACCTGCACGACATCCTCGGCCACTCGCTTGACGGTCATCACCGTGAAGGCGGAGCTCGCCGGCCGACTGCTCGACGTGGACGTGGAGCGGGCGCGGGGTGAGCTGGCCGACCTCGAGCGGCTCAGCCGCGACGCGCTCGCCGACGTGCGCCGGGCGGTCGAGGGCTACCGCGAGATCACCCTGCCCGGGGAGCTGGCGCGGGCCCGGGAGACGCTGCGGGCCGCGGACATCGAGGCCGACCTCCCGCACTCCACCGACGAGGTGCCCTCGCACCTGCGCGACCTCTTCGCGTGGGCGGTGCGCGAGGGGGTCACCAACGTGGTGCGCCACAGCCGCGCCACCTGCTGCACGGTCGTGCTGCGCGCCGACGGCGTGTCGATCCGCGACAACGGTCCCGGTCCCGGCGCAGAGGCGACCCCGGGGCACGGGCTGGCCGGCCTGCGCGAGCGCGCCGCGGCGGCCGGCGCGGTGGTGGCGACCCGTGCCCTCGACCCGCAGGGATTCTGCCTGGAGGTCGAGGGCCCGGTGAGCACGCCGATCCGGCTGCTGCTGGCCGACGACCAGGCGCTCGTGCGGGGCGCGCTGGCGGCCCTGCTCGCGCTGGAACCGGACCTCGAGGTGGTGGCGGAGGTCGGCAGCGGCGACGCGGTGCTGGCAGCAGCGGAGGAGCACCGCCCGGACGTGGCCCTGCTCGACGTGGAGATGCCCGGCCTCGACGGCATCGAGGCCACCGCCGCGGTCAAGGCCGCGCTCCCGGGCACGCGGGTGCTCATCGTCACCACGTTCGGGCGGCCCGGGTACCTTCGCCGGGCGCTGCGGGCCGGCGCGGACGGGTTCGTCGTCAAGGACACCCCGGCGCGGCAGCTCGCCGACGCCGTACGACGGGTGCACGCCGGGCTACGGGTGGTGGACCCGGCGCTGGCCGCCGACAGCCTCGTCGCCGGGGAGTCGCCGTTGACCGCGCGGGAGACCGACGTGCTCCGCGCCGCGCGGGACGGGTCCTCGGCGGCGGCCATCGCGGGCCGGCTGTTCCTCTCCGAAGGCACGGTGCGCAACCACCTGTCCTCGGCGATCGGCAAGACCGGCTCGAGCAACCGCGCCGGCGCGGTGCGGGTCGCGGAGGAGAACGGCTGGCTGTGACCATGGCGGCGCGGGCTCCGGTTGTGCTTGGCTGGCGGGAGCCACAGGCGACGAGGGGGACGCGATGACGCGCGTGGTGCACTTCGAGATCCAGGCCGACGACCTCGAGCGGGCCAAGGCGTTCTACGGCGCGGTGTTCGGCTGGAGCTTCACCGACTGGGGACAGGTCACCGGGTCGCCGTACTGGGGGATCGTCACCGGACCGGAAGACCAGATGGGCATCAACGGCGGGCTGCTGCAGCGTCCGGTGCCGGCGCCCGGGCCGCAGCAGGGCACGAACGCGTTCGTCTGCACGGTCGGCGTCGAGGACTACGACGCCACGGAGAAGCGGATTCTCGAGGCCGGTGGCCAGGTGGCGCTGCCGAAGACGGCGCTCACCGGGATGGCGTGGCAGGGCTACTACCTGGACACCGAGGGCAACACCTTCGGCATCCACCAGCCGGACCCGCAGGCCGCGTAGCGCAGCCGGGTCAGAGCCCCAGGGAGCGTTCGAGCTCCCGGCGCCGGCCGGCCGACCACGCGCGGCGTGCCGCACCCGCAAGCAGGACCACGACCGCACCGGCGAACCACACCAGCACCGCGGCCGCGTCCACCCACTTGGCCGGCCGGTACAGCATCGCGTGGGTGGGGTCACCGCGGTCGACGTAGACCGTCAGGCGGGACCCTTCGGGGTGCCCCCCGACGGCGTCGTCGACGGTGTAGCGCTGGCCGTCCACCCGGTAGTACACGATCCCGCCGTGCACGGTGCCGTTGACGTGCTGGCCGGTCCAGTACAGCCGCGTCGGCGACTGCGCCACGATGCCGAGGAACAGCAGCCCCAGGACGACCAGCGCGGCGGCCATGATCGTCGACGGGTAGCCGAGCCAGTCGCGCACCGGCCGTGAACCGCCTGCCATGGTCTCCCCCTGAATCGTCGTCGACGTCGCCGACTCTGCCACGGTCGCCGGGCCAGGGCCAGCGGGTTCCGGGTGCGGGAGTGCCGGTTCCGGGCGGCGGGCGGGGGACGAACCCGGCGCGGCCGGTGTACGGCGGCCGGGGGGCTGTGCAGACTGGCCGCCATGCGACCGCTGCTCGTGCTCAACGCCGCCGCCGGCCTGCTCCTCGGCGTGGTGGCTGCTCTCGCCTGGCACTACGCGCGGCTGCGCGATGCCGGCTGGTTCGCCTACGCGCCGCTCTCGCAGCATCCCGCGCACGTCACGTGGGTGGGCGGGAGCTGGCTCCCGGAGGTCGTCGTCGGCCCCGTGGGCGGGCTGCTCCTCGGCACGGCGCTCGGGTGGCTGCTGCACCGGCTGGGCTGGCGGTTGGTGCGCGCGGCCTGAGCCCGCTCGAGGCCTGCCGCGGACGGGAGGTTCTGCGGCGGCTGGTGTGGCCCTGGCGGGTCTGGGTACCTCGCGGGGCCGAGGACGTGGCCCGGCCAGGGCGGCGAAGCGCCGCCGGACCGGAAGGGTGCCGCGACCACCGAGCGATCCTTCGAGGTGAGCATGTCGTCCGACCACCGATCCGCCTCCGAGCGTGCTGCCGCGGCCACCCCCGGCTGGCTGCGCCGCGCCGGGGCCGGCGGACGCGACCGGCTGGACGAGGTGCTGGGCGGACCCGCCCGGCGCCAGGTGATCCTGGTGCTCACCTGCGTGCTCGCCCTCGCGGTCGCCGACCAGGGGGCGCTGAGTGCCACCGCGGACACCATCCAGTCCTCGTTCGGCATCACCAAGGCCACGTTCGGCGTCCTCGGCTCGATCACGACCGGCGTCAGCGCGGTGGCCACCCTGCCGTTCGGGGTTTACGTCGACCGGGTCACCCGCACCCGCCTGCTGGGCACCACGATCGTGCTGTGGGCGGTGGCGATGGTCGCCAGCGGCCTGGCCACGAGCTTCCTGTTCCTGCTGCTCACCCGGGTCTTCCTCGGCGTCGTGGTGGCGGTCGCCTACCCGGCGGTCGCGTCGCTGATCGGGGACTACTTCCCCCCCTCGCAACGCGGACGGATCTACGGCTACGTGCTCGCCGGCGAGCTGCTCGGCACCGGGATCGGGCTGGTCCTCGCAACCCTGGTCACCTCCGCCTTCGGCACCTGGCGCGCGGCGATGGTGGTGCTGGCACTGCCCGCGGTCGGGGTCATCTGGCTGGTGTGGCGGCTGCCGGAACCGGCCCGCGGCGGGGCCAGCAGGATGCCCGAGGGCCAGCGCGAGATCCTCTCCGCGCAGCGGGTGGAGGAGGGCGCCGAGCCGGACAGTCCGCTCGAGCAGGACGAGGCAGGTGGGGCGCAGGAGGACCTCGCCGAGGAGCAGGTGGAGCGTCGTGACGTGGACGCGGAGGACCGGCTGGTGCTCGACGAGGACCCCAGCACGTTCAGCCTGCCGGCCGCGATCCGCTACATCCTCAGCGTCCGCACGAACTCGATCGTCATCGTGGCCAGTGCGCTGGGCTACTTCTTCTTCTCCGGCCTGCGCCTGTTCGGCATCCAGTTCATCAAGAACCACTACGGCGTGAGCCGGGGAGAGGCGTCCGGGCTCGTGCTGATCATCGGGGTGGTCGCGGTCGCCGGGGTCGTGTTCGGCGGGCCGGTGGCCGACCGGCTGCTCTCGCGGGGACGCGTCAGTGCCCGCGTGTTCGTGCCGGTGGTCACCTTCATCGTGTCGGCGCTGCTGTTCGCCCCCGGGATCGCCGCCACCTCCGTGGGGATCGCGCTCGCGCTCATCCTGCCCGGAGCGTTCCTGTTCGCGGCCTCGAACCCGCCCCTGGACGCCGCCCGCCTCGACGTCATGCCGCACACGATGTGGGGGCGCGCGGAGTCGGTGCGCAGCATGTTCCGCGGCGCGCTCGAGGCCGCCGCGCCGGTCACCTTCGGCGTGCTCGCGACCAGCGTGTTCGGCGGCGACAACGGCTTGGAGCTGACCTTCCTGGTGATGCTCGCCCCCCTCGTCATCGCCGGCCTCATCCTGCTCGTGGCGATGCGGACCTACCCCAGGGACGTGGCCAGCGCCCGTGCGTCGGAGCGGACGATGACCAGCTCGGAAGAGGGGTCCTCGGCCGGCTCGTGATCCGGGTCAGGCCAGCGCGAGCGACACCGCGAAGTCGCCTGCCTCGTCGGTCCACCACTCCGCGAGCCGCAGCCCGGCGGCGGTCAGCTCCCGGGCGACCTGTGGCTCCCGGAACTTCGCGGAGACCTCGGTGCGCATCTGCTCGCCCTCGCCGAACTCGACGCGCAGGCCGAGGGCGGGTACGTCGACCCGCTGGGCGACCCGGGAGCGCAGCCGCATCTCGATCCACGCCTGCTGGGCGTCCCACACCGCCACGTGGTCGAAGGCGTCGGGGTCGAAGTCGGCGCCGAGGCGGGCGTTGATCACCCGCAGCACGTTCTTGTTGAACTCCGCGGTCACGCCGGCCGGGTCGTCGTACGCCTGCACCAGCCGCTGCGGGTCCTTGACCAGGTCGGTGCCGAGCAGGAGTGCGTCCCCGGGACGCAGCTGGGCGCCGAGCGCGGCGAGGAACGCGGCCCGCTGCGCCGGCTCGAAGTTGCCGATGGTGCCGCCGAGGAAGGCGACCAGGCGCAGCCCCTCGGTGGGCAGCCGGTCCAGGTGACGCTCGAAGTCGGCGACCATGCCATGCACGCGCAGGCCGGGATAGGTGGCCAGCAGCTCCGGGACCGCGGCGTTGAGGGCGCCGTCGCTGACGTCGACGGGGACGTAGGTGCGCAACGTGCCGGTGGCCCGCAGCGCGTGCAGCAGCAGATGGGTCTTCTCCGAGGAGCCGGACCCGAGCTCGACCAGGGTGCGCGCCGCGGTGGTGCGGGCGATGTCGTCGGCCCGGGCGGCCAGGATCGCCCGCTCCGCGCGGGTGGGGTAGTACTCCGCCAGGCGCGTGATCTGCTCGAACAGCTCGCTGCCGCGGTCGTCGTAGAAGTACTTGGGGGGGAGCGTCTTGGGAGTGGAGGTGAGCCCGCGGCGCACGTCCTCACGCAGCGCGGCAGCGAGGTCGTCGTCGGTCAGGTGGCGGTCGAGCGTCACAGCGGTCATCGGGTCTCCTGTCGCGGCGGGTGGAGCGGTCTCAGCGTGCAGCCGGTGGCGGTGGCCTCGACCGCGGTGCGGTCGGGGATCTCCCGCCAGGCCGGGTCGTCGTCGTGCGGCTCGGAGGCCACGGTCACCCCTCCGCCGGCAGCGGTGTCGTCGCGCAGCCACATCGGCTCGCCGACGACGACGCCGGCCAGCCGGGTGCCGTCGGTCGCGAGCATGGTCAGCCGGCCGCCACCGCAGCCCTCGACGTCCGCGGCCGCGCCGGCGAGGCCCTCGGCCAGCGTGGCGTCCGCGCACCAGCGGGCCACGGCCAGGCCGAACAGCAGCGCGGAGTCCACGCCGGTGCGGGCGTCGGCGACGTCGGCCGCCTGCGGCCCCAGCGCCTTGCGGGCGGTCGCCCAGTCGGCCAGTGCCCCGTTGTGGCTGAACAGCACACGACCGTGGGTGTACGGCGCGGCCGCGGACTCGTCGGGGGCGCATCCCGGGGTGGCCGAGCGCACGGCGGCCAGCAGGCAGCCCGAGGACACGGTCGGGGCCAGGCTCGCGAACGAGGAGTCGGTCCAGATGGGCTGGGCCCGCCGGTAGCGCACCGGCTCGGGTCGGGTGTGGGTGTACCACCCGGCGCCGAACCCGTCGGCGTTGACGACGCCGTGCCGCTGCCGGCGGGGCGCCCACGACTGCGTGTACAGCGCGTGCGGGGGCGCGACGACCAGGTCGTGCACCGACCGGGCGGGTCCGAGGTACGCCAGGTGCCGGCACACGCTAGGCGTCCCGGGCGGTGCGGAAGCCGGCAAAGATCTGCCGGCGGATCGGGAAGTCCCAGTTGCGGAAGGTGGTGCGCACGGCCAGCGGGTCGCTCGCCCAGGAGCCGCCGCGGAGCACCTTGTAGCCGTCGTCGAAGAAGACCTCGGAGTACTCCCGGTAGGGGAACGTGCGGAAGCCGGGGTAGCCGGTGAACTCGCTGGCGGTCCACTCCCACACGTCGCCCACCATCTGCAGCGCGCCGTGCGGGGAGGCCCCGTCGGGGTAGGAGCCGCACGGCGCCGGCCGGAAGTGCCGCTGGCCGAGGTTGGCCACCTCGGGGGTCGGTGCCGCGTCGCCCCAGGGGAAGCGCCGCTTGGACCCGGTCGCGGGGTTCCAGGACGCGGCCTTCTCCCACTCCGCCTCCGTGGGCAGCCGCCGTCCCGCCCAGCGTGCGTAGGCGTCGGCCTCGTACCAGCACACGTGCTGCACCGGCTCGTCGTCGGGCACCGGCTCCACACGGCCGAACCGACGGCGCAGCCACGACCCGCCCTCGCGGAGCCAGAACGCCGGCGCTCGCTTGCCGGACTCGCAGCGCCAGCGCCAGCCGGTGGGGTGCCACCACCGCTGGTCGTCGTAGCCGCCGGCCTCCACGAACGCCCGGTAGGCGGCGTTGCTGACCGGCACCGCGTCGATGAGGAAGGCGGGCACGTCGACGGTGTGCGCCGGCCGCTCGTTGTCGTAGGCCCACGGGTCGTCGGAGGTGCCCAGGGTGAACGGTCCGGCGGGGACCAGCACCTCCGCCGAGGACAGCAGGGCCGGGGGAGCGGCGACCGGGTCCCCGGCCAGGACCGGTTCCCCGTGCCGCAGCTGGTGGGTGGCGAGCATGGTCTCGTCGTGCTGGTGCTCGTGCTGGAGCACCATCCCGAACACGAACCCGCCGTCGAGCAGCGGATCGCCGGCCAGCCGCAGGGCGTCGAGCTGGTCGAGCACCTTGCGCCGGACCAGGCCGAGGTAGTCGCCGGCCTCGTCCGGGCGCAGCAGCGGCAGCGTCGGCCGGGTGGCGCGGGGGTGCTCGAAGGCATCGTAGATCGAGTCGATCTCCGGCCGCATCGCCTCGACGCCTGCTGCCTCACGCAGCAGCCAGAGCTCCTCGTAGTTGCCGACGTGGGCGAGGTCCCACACCAGCGGGGACATCAGCGGGGAGTGCTGCCGGAGCAGCTCGTCGTCGTCGAGCACGGTGGTGGTCAGGCCGAAGCTGCGCTGCCGGACGCGGTCGAGCTCGTCGGCGACGTACTGCTTCAGCGCGTCCTCGGACAGGGCGTGCGGTGCGGTGCCGGGGCTGGGGCTCACGTGGGCTCCTCGGTCGTGGGCGGGTGCTCGTCGGCGGGGCAGCGCCCGCGCGCGACGAAGCGGTCGACGAACTCCTCGACGAGGGCGACCAGGGCGGGGTCGGTCCGCAGCCGCGGCAACGCGTCGAGGGCGGCGCCGAAGCAGGCGCGGGCGGCGGCAGCCAGACGCGGGTCGTCGAGGCCCGCCCGGGCCGCGGTGTCCCAGCACGTGGTGACCTCGGCGCAGGCGTCGGTGGCGACCCGCCCGGCGCCCGGGTCGTCGGCCAGCGCGGCGAGCACCGCCATCGGCACCGGCCACCAGCGCAGCGGCTGGGCGTCGACGTAGCGCACCTCGAACCAGCCGCGCGGCCGCACCGGCGGGAACAGCGTGGTGAGGTGGTAGGCCAGGTCCTCCTCGGTGGGCGGCGCGGCATCGACCCGGCCTTCCACCCAGTCGCGGAACGTCGGGCCCGGTGCCACGGACCAGTCCGCGCCGTGGCCGTGGCGCAGCATCAGCTGGGCGTCGAGGGCGTACTCGGCCCACCCCGACCACGGGTCGTCGCCGGCCGGCGGCCGGGTGCGTTGCGGGTCCAGGGCCTGCCACACCTGCTGGCGGGTGGACTTCCAGCCGGTGCGCCGCCCCGCCCGGCGCGGTGAGTTGGCGAACGCGGCGACCATGACCGGCCCCACGGCGTGCAGCACGCGCCAGCGGCGTTCGGCCTCGGCGGGGTCGTCCCCGACGTCGAGGTTGACCTGGGTGGCCGCGGTGCTGTTCATCATCACCGGGCCGTGGCGGGCGGACTGGGGGCCGACCGCGGAGAAGTACGCCTCCATCGCGGCGTAGCGGGGGTGGTCGAGCTGGCGGCGCGGGGGTCGGTGCGGGTCGACGGCGGTGGGGAGCAGCTGCAGGCCGGCCGCCTCGAGCGTCCGCTGCACGTGGTCCACGTCGGCGGTGAGGGCCTGCCAGCACGCTGCCACGCCCCGGCAGGCGGCCGAGCTCAGCTCGAGCTGGCCGCCCGGTTCGAAGGTCAGGCTGCTGCCGTGCGGGGGAGGGCCGGCACGCTCGAGAAGGCTGCGCAGCAGCGCGATCGGGACCACGTCGCCGGGACGGTCCGCGAAGGCGACCAGCCACTCGAGCTCGGTGCCGACCCGCTCCGGTGGCCCGGTCTTGAAGCAGACGCGCTTCACGTAGCCGCGCACGGCCGCGCAGTCGCTCAGCCGCGCCGATGTGTCCCGTGTCACCACAGCCATGTCCCCGAGCGTAATGACCCTCGACGAAACGTAAACCCCCCCGCGGTGGCGCGAGGTTTAACACGGGATGTCGCGAAACCGGCGCCTCCCACGGTGAAATCACCCCGGGGAGTGCCGGTTCTGCGTGGGAAGTCCCGGGGCCGCGCGGCCCGCCCGTACTGTCCCCGCACGCCAGTAGGGTCGCCCCGATGGGGTCGAAGCAGCAGTACGACGAGTCGGCGCGCGCCCGCTGGGTGGACGAGCCGCCGAAGCAACCGGACCGGACGCCGTTCGAGCGGGACCGGGCTCGCGTCGTGCACAGCGCCGCCCTGCGCCGGTTGGCGGCCAAGACGCAGGTGGTGGGCCCCGACACCGACGACTTCGTGCGCAACCGGCTCACCCACACCTTCGAGGTGGCGCAGGTGGCGCGCGACCTGGGCCGCACCCTGGGCTGCGACCCGGACATCGTCGAGACCGCCGCGCTGGCCCACGACCTCGGCCACCCTCCGTTCGGCCACAACGGCGAGCGCGCGCTCGACGACCTCAGCGACTCCTGCGGCGGCTTCGAGGGCAACGCCCAGACGCTGCGCATCCTCACCCGGCTGGAGGCCAAGACGGTCGCGGCATCCGGCCGCTCGGTGGGGCTGAACCTCACCCGCGCCACCCTCGACGCGAGCACGAAGTACCCGTGGCTGCGGTCGGCGGCCGACCCCGCAGCCGGGGACCTCGCCGACAGCGCGTCGCGCGGTCACCGCAAGTTCGGGGTCTACGACGACGACCTCGAGGTCTTTGCCTGGATCCGCGAGGGCGTGCCGGGGCGGCGGCGGTGCGTCGAGGCGCAGGTGATGGACCTTGCCGACGACATCGCCTACTCGGTGCACGATCTCGAGGACGGCATCGTCGCCGGGCCGATCGACCTGGCGGTGCTGCGTGACCGCTCCGAGCGGGCGGCCGTGTGGGCCACGGTCCGGGACTGGTACCTCCCCGACGTCGAGGACGCCGAGCTGGAGCAGGCGTGGACCCTGCTGCTGCGCGCGGCCGGCTGGCCCTCGACGCCGTACGACGGGAGCCGCGGGTCGCTCGCCGGCCTGAAGAACCTGACCAGCGACCTGATCGGGACGTTCTGCACGAGCGTCCGCGAGGCGACCTGCGACCGGTACGGCGTCCGGCCGCTGGCTCGCTACGACGCCGAGGTGGTGGTGCCCCGCGGTACGCAGCTGCAGATCGCGGCGCTGAAGGGTGTCGCCGCGCGCTACGTGATGCAGGCCGCGGACCGGGTGGCGGTGCTGGCCCGGCAGCGCGAGGTGGTCACCGAGCTGGTGGCGGCACTGCGCGCGCGGCCCGAACGGATGCAGCCGGCCTTCCGCAGGGACCTCGAGGTCGCCGTCGACGAGGCCGCGCGGCTGCGCGTGGTCGTGGACCAGGTCGCCTCGCTCACCGACGCCTCGGCACTCACCTGGCACGCGGCGCTCACCCGCTGAGTGTCCGCCGGACCGGGACTCGGCCACGGAGCCGGGCAGCTGCCGGTCCGGAGGCGGTGGCGGCATTGTGGAAGTCGCGCCTCGGGGTGTCACGGCTGCGCCGTAGACTCGGCGCCGTGGCTGGGCTGATCCGTGAGGAAGACATCGCGCTCGTGCGCGAGCGAGCCCGGATCGATGAGGTGGTCTCCGACTACGTCACCCTCCGCAACGCCGGCGGCGGCTCGCAGAAGGGCCTGTGCCCCTTCCACGACGAGAAGTCGCCGTCGTTCCACGTCACCCCGTCGAAGGGGTACTTCCACTGCTTCGGCTGCTCCGAGGGCGGCGACGTCATCTCGTTCCTGCAGAAGATCGACGGGCTCGGGTTCGCCGAGGCGGTCGAGCGGCTCGCCGACCGTTACGGCATCCAGCTGCGCTACACCGAGAGCGACGCCCCGCCGCAGCGCCGCGACGGCCACCTGCGACCTCGACTGCTCGAGGCGCACAAGGCGGCGGCGGAGTTCTACGTCGACCAGCTGGCCGCGCCCGACGCCCTGGCCGGGCGGCAGTTCCTGGCCGAGCGCGGGTTCGACCGCGACGCCGCGGACCGGTTCGGGATCGGCTTCGCGCCACGCACGGGCGACGCGCTCCACAGGCACCTGCGGGCCTGCGGCTTCCGCGACGAGGAGCTCGTCACCGGCGGCCTGGTCGCCCAGGGCAACCGGGGGCACTACGACCGGTTCCGTGGACGGCTGCTGTGGCCGATCCGGGAGACCAACGGCGATGTGATCGGGTTCGGGGCGCGGCGGCTGTTCGACGACGACCGCATCGATGCGAAGTACCTCAATACCCCCGAGACGCCGATCTACAAGAAGAGCCACGTGCTCTACGGCATCGACCTGGCCCGGCGCGACATCGCGCGCACCTCCCAGGCGGTGGTCGTCGAGGGCTACACCGACGTGATGGCCTGCCACCTCGCCGGGGTGCCCACCGCGGTGGCGACCTGCGGCACCGCGTTCGGTGAGGACCACGCCCGCGTGGTGCGCCGGCTGCTGCACGACCACGCGGAGTTCCAGGGCGAGATCATCTTCACCTTCGACGGCGACGCCGCGGGGCAGAAGGCCGCGCTGCGCGCGTTCGGCGGCGACGCCCAGTTCGTCGGGCAGACCTACGTCGCCGTCGAGCCGGACGGCCTCGACCCCTGCGACCTGCGGCTGGCCAAGGGCGACGCGGCGGTCCGGGAGCTGGTCGCGCGGCGGATCCCGCTGTACCGCTTCGTGCTGCGTAACGTCGTGGAGCACTACGACCTCGACCGCGCCGACGCGCGCGCCGCCGCGGTGCGGGAGGCGGCCAAGCTGGTGTCGAGCAGCCGCGACTCCGCGGTGCGCAACAGCACCTTCGCCCGCGAGATCGCCAACCTCACCGGGGTGGACCCCGACGACGTCCTCGTGGAGGTACGACGGGCCGTCGGCCGTGCCGCGAGGGGGCCGCAGCCGGCCGGCCGCCCGCACCCGTCGACCGCGTCGCCGCAGGAGCCGTCGCGACCGACCGCCCCGCCGTTGCCCGACCTGCGCGACCCGCGGTTCAGCCTGGAGCGGGAGACGCTGAAGCTCGTGGTCCAGCACCCGGAGGTGGTGCAGCGGCTGGCCAAGGACGTCGACGGCGACGACTTCACCCACCCGACCTACCGCGCGGTGTGGGAAGCGGTGGCCGCCTGCGGAGGACCGGCCGCCGCGCCGTCCGGCGAGGTGTGGGTGACCAAGCTGCGTGACGCGCTGGCCGACGAGGCCGCGGTGCGCGCGCTGACCGCCGTCGCCGTGGAGCCGCTGCTGTCGACCAAGGACCCCGACGCCGGCTATGTCGGTGCGCACGTCTACCGGTTGCAGGAGCTGACCGCGCTGCGCCGCATCGCGAACCTCAAGGCCCGGTTGCAGCGCACCAACCCCGTCGAGCAGACCACCGAGTACAACCGGATGTTCGGTGAGCTGGTGGCGCTTGAGCAGCACCGGCGGACGCTGCGCGAGAAGGCGATCGGCGGCGCGGAGTGAGGAACCCGTTCGCGCGGGGCGACCGGCCGCCCGCCGACGTGCTCACGCGCGCCGGCGTGGGAGGTGGCGACCGGGTGCTGGCCGCGGCGGAGGCCCGCGACGGCACGTGGGTCGTCGGCACGGCCACGTCCCTGGTGATCGTCCCGGCAGTGGCCGAGCGGCCGGCCACCACCATCCCGTGGCAGCGGGTGCAGCACGCCGACTGGGACAGCGAGGAGGAGCGGCTGCGGGTGACGGAGGTGGGGGAGTACGGCCAGGTCCGCCCGGTGCACCTGTTGCCGCTGACCGACCCGCAGAAGCTGCTCAGGCTGGTGCGGGAGCGCGTGACCGCCAGTGTGGTGCTCCAGCGCCGGGTCACCGTCGAGGGCAAGCGGGGCTTCTTCGTGCTGGCCCGGCGGGCGCCGACCGGCAGCGGGGACGTGGAGTGGGCCTACGAGTTCGATCCCGATGTGGACCCCCAGGACCCGGAGGTGCGGCGCCTCGCGGACAGCGCGCTGCGTGCCGCCGCCGAGGAGGTCGGCCTGTGAGCGTCGGCTCGGGGTGCCGATTTAGCGCTCCGCACGATCCTTGCTAACCTATCCGCGCACGATCCCCTGTAGCTCAACTGGCAGAGCATTCGGCTGTTAACCGGAGGGTTGTTGGTTCGAGTCCAACCGGGGGAGCCACGTGGAACCCCGTCCGACCCGGGACCCCCGGGACGGGCGGGGTTCGTGCATTCTCCGGGTCGCGCCGGCCAGCCGAGGCGGCCTCGGACAGGCTGAGGGCCCGACGCGGACAGGCGCGAACGGCGCGCCGCGCGGCCCGCACCTGGTCCGCGGGCAGGGCACCGGTGGGCACGATCGGGTAGCCCCACCGGTCCAGGTCGACGACGTCGGGGGCGAGCAGGGTGCACAGGCCGACGGCCGTGCACGCCACCGGGTCGACCTGGAGACGTACCGGGTTCGCTTTCTTGCGCATGGTCAGCCTTCCGGGACGGGGATCGTGTCGCCGGGCAGCCCGCACGGCGATCGGGCGGCGTGGGCAGCGACGTCGTCCGCGAAGACGTGCAGGCTGCTGCGCACCAGCCGTGCCGCGCCGTCGGGGTGGTGGCAGGCGCCCCGGCCGTCGACGGCGGCCAGGTCGCTGCGCAGCTGCGCCAGCTCCCCGCGTCGGGCGGTGCCGCGCGCCAGCCTGGCCATCGACTCGGCCAGTGCCGGCAGGCCGAACAGGCACGGGCCGCACTGGCGCGCGGACGCGCGGGCCAGGTAGGCCGCGATCGCGGCGGTCGCCGAGACACCGCACGTCTCGCCCCACAGGGGCGCGACGATCCCGGGTCCCAGTGTCAGTCCGCGGGCGCGCGCGGCGGACTCGGCGACAGGCATGTCGGCCACGTCGGCCCAGCGCGCCCAGACCCCGCCGAACCCGGCCAGGAGCACGGCCGACCCGTCGCCCGGCTCGCGGCCCGCCACCTGCGTCACCACCTCGTCGAGCCGCATGGTGGTGGGCACCTCGACCACTCGCCGGTCGCGCGGGGTCAGCACGGTGAGCAGCCGGCTGCTGGCTCCTGCCGGCTCGGGGCGGACGGTCGCCCCGGCGCCGGCAGCAACGCCCCGCCTGCTCAGCAGGGAGAGCCGGGCGAGGGTCTCGACGTTGTGTACGACGATGCTGCGGCTGTCCTCGCCGGCCGCCGGGGCGGCGCCCCGGAAACGGGGGAGGAGGGGACCGCCGTCGATGGCCTGCTTGATCGCACTCGACTCGCCGGACAGGTAGCCGCCCGGGACCGGCTGGAGCGAGACGGGCACCTCCTGCACGCCTGCCCGCCGGCGCTCCCGCACCGCCTCGAGGACGGCGCGGCGACTCACGTGGTCGGAGTCGTGCATCCACAGCACGGCCGAGCGCGCGTCCAGCGTCTCGGCCAGCGTCGCCAGCCCGTCGAGCACCAGGTGGGGACGCAGGCGCAGGAGCGTGGCGTCCTTGGCGCTGAGCGTCTCGCTCTCCGCGGCGTTCACCACCACGGTGACGGGGCCGCGACCCGCGAGGGCGCCGCGCCACTTGCGCGCGGCCGGGAAGAACGCGCCACCGCAGCCCCGCAGGTCGGCTGCGTCGGCGGCCTCGACCAGCCACCGGTCGCCTCGCGGTCGGGCGCCTCGACGTCGGCAGTGTTCCGGCCACGGCTCGGGTCCGACCGTGCCGGCCCCGGGGACGGGGGAGGCGGGACCGGTGCGGCTGACCGCGACGGCGGCGGGCAGCAGCTCCGGCCCGCTGGCCGGCTCCGGCGCCGGCCGGAGGTGCCGGCCGGGCGGAGCGCCGGGGGGCGTCATCGCTCGTCGCCCCGGCCGGCAGCCACCGAGTGGACCGGCCGGCCACGGGGGCGAGAGGCGAGCGCAGTCTCGTCGCGCAGGTCATCGGGGCTGCGCGCCTGGTATCTGCTCAGCGCCAGTGTGAGCACGGCGCCACCGGACGCGAGGTAGCCGACCGCGAGCGCCGCGGAGTCCGACCCGGCCAGCACGCCGTGGGCCCAGGCCAGCAGGAACATCAGTCCCGCGGCCTTGTGCAACGGCCACCACAGCCGGCCGAGCGCCCTCCCGGCCAGGGCCGCGGTGGTGCCGGCCACCACGCCGGACCACACCGCGAGGACGCCGAGGGTCACACCCACGGGCCGGTAGTGCGAGGCGACCGGGAGCAGCGCGCCGGCCCAGCCGACGTGCGCCCACGGGTCGGTGGCCAGCACCACGACGTGCAGCAGCGTGAACGCCAGCGTGAAGACCGCCAGGGTCGCGTGCAGGCGCACGCGCCGGCGCGGACCCGGCCACCGCAGCCGCCTCGTCGCGGGGTGGGCGAGGAGCAGCCCGCTGCTCACGAGCAGGACGAGCAGCACGTACGACGTCAGGCCGCTGGCGCGGCCCAGGTCCCACGGCGCGGTCCTGCTCCCGCGCACCGCGGTCACGACGTGCCACAGCAGCCAGCCGGTGCCGGTCGCACTGGCGAGGGCCCACCAGATCCGTGTCGCGCCCAGGCGGCCCCGCCGCCAGGACCGGCGCGGGTTCTCAGAGATAGCCATCGCGGACCGTCCACAGCACCAACGGGCGCGCGGTGTCGGTGAGGTGGAGCGTGCCGTCCGCCTCCGTCCAGAGCGCGGCCAGACCGCGCCCCCGCGCGACCTCGCCGATCCGCGCGGACCCGGAGAGGAACAAGGTCTTGCTCCACACCTCGGCCCACGCCGGGTCGGGGTGGACGACGGTGACGGCCGTCAGGCCCTCGCCCCCGCTGCGTCCGGTGGAGGGGTCGATGAGGTGGTGCACCGACCGGCCGTCGACCCTCCAGCGTCGGACGCGGATCGACGACGTGGCGCAGGCGGTGTCCCTCAGGGCGAGGACGGCAACGGGCTCGGTCCCTCCGCGCGCATCCTCGACACCCACGCGCCAGCCGTCGCCGTCCGGCCCCGGGCCCGAGAAGCGGCAGTCACCGCCCGCGTCGACCATCACGCTCTCCCCGGCGCGCCGGAGCGCCCGCCACGCCCACCTGACGGCCAGGCCCTTGCCGATGCCGCCAAGGTCGATCGGTGTCCCGTCGAGGTGGATCCCGTGCCTTCCTGCGCGGTGGACGACGCGTGGCGCCCACCGCGGCCGCTGGGGAGCGGCATCCTCGACGCGCGCCGCGGCCGGCTTCGCGCCGTCGAGCACGACGTCCGTGTCGGAGAAGGGCAGGCTCCGGTCGTAGCCGAGCCGCAGCAGCGCGTCGAGGATCCGCGGGTCGAACACGCCGCCGGTCTCGAGGTGCGCTCGCGCGGCCTCGCGTACCGCGGCGGCACACTCCCGCGGCACCTCGTGCCACCGGTCCGGCCGCTGGTTCGCGCGCATGAGGGGGCTGTCCGGATCGAACCGGGTGCATGCCGACTCGACGTCGGCGAACACCGCCCTGGCCCGGTCCAGGGCCTCGGCTACGCGGGGAGTCGGCCGCTCGACTCGCAGGGTGACGTCGGTTGCCATGGCTCGGAAGGTGACGTACGCGGTCGCCGAGGCGGCGCTCGGCTCGTGGGTGTGTGTGGTCATGACGCTCCTGTCGTGGCGTTCACCGGTGGTGCGGCAGGCACGGCCACCGGAGCCGGCAGCGGGACCGCGCCTGTCCGTCGTACATCGTGGATCCGCCCGGTGGCGCCCTCGAGATGCTGGAGCTGCCTCGCGCGCTGCCGCACGGCCCCCTCGAGTCGCAGCAAGGCCGACTGGGACTGTTGCAGCGCGAGGGCGAGCGACTGGGTGCGCTGCCGCAGGTGCGCGGTCGTGGCCGGCTGCGAGTGCCCGGGGGCAGACGCCGTTACGACCTGGTCGTGCTGCACCACCCAGTCGGTGCCCAGCGCGAGGGATCCGGCGGCCAGCGGCGCCACCAGCAAGGTGGCGCCGAGCCTGCTCGCTCCTCGCCGCGGCCGCTCAGTCGTCACGGCCCTCGTCCTCTTCGTGACGGCCGCCGCCGCTGGCGCGGGTGGTGGTGTGCGCTTGGGGTGCGGTGGCGGTGCCTGCGCCGCTGGCGCGGGTGGTGGCGTGCGCTTGGGGTGCGGTGGCGGTGCCTGCGCCGCTGGCGCGGGTGGTGGTGTGCGCCGGCGGGGTGCCGCCGGCGCGCGGTGGGACGGCGGCGGCGTGGGCAGCCGCCGGGTGCGAGGCCAGCTGTGCGGCGGCCAGCCGGTGCTGCCGGTGCAGGCGCTGGTCCAGTACCGCCAGCTCGTGCCGGGTGCTGGTCAGCCGGCCGTGCAACGCCTCGCTCCGAGCCATCAGCTCCCGGACCGCCGTGGCGAGTGCCGCGTCGGGCGTGGAGGGCGCCGCAGCCGCGCCGGAGGGGGTGCCGGCTGCCGGCTGCTGCTGCCCGAGCCCGGTGACGGTCGCGGCGATCCCGCCGCCGGTCAGCAGGGTGGTGGTGAGCAGGGCGGCCGCCGATCGGGTTCGTGGCTTCACGGTGCTCCCTCGAGGTGGGGGACGGGTGTCGTGGAACCACCGTGGAAGCCGACGGGTTAGCGGCGCACCATCACCCGGTTAAGGTTCGACAACGCGGCCGGCGGGAACGACATGACGACACGGGCGCCACCGGCCTCGCCGTCTGCCACGGTGACCCGCCCTCCGGCCTGCGCCGCGGTGCGGTTCGCCACGTCGAGGCCGAGGCCGGTGGAGCCTGCGCCGCTGTGACCGCGACGGGTCAGCTCCACCGCGTCCACTCCCGGACCGGCGTCCGCCACGACGACCTCCACCCCGCCGTCCGCGGTGATCGCGACCGACAGGGCGAAGGGGGTGCCCGCCGGGGTGTGGCTGAACACGTTGTCCATGAGGGCGTCGAGTGCGGCGCCGAGCTGGTCGGCGGAGACGTCGACCGGCGCGGGAACGCCCGGCGTGGAGACGGTGAAGGAACGGCCGGTCTCCTCGGCCAGCACCGACCAGAACCGCGCGCGGTCGCCGAGCACCCGGTCGGCGTCGCACCGAACCGGCCGCGCGGGTCCGCGGGGACTCCGTGCCGCTGCGACTGCCGCGTCGACGGCGCCGGTCAAGGCGTCGACGTGGGCGGACATGCGGCGGCGGTCGGTCGGGTCGCTCAGGGAGTCGACGTCCAGCCGCAGCGCGGTGACCGGCGTCCGCAGCCGGTGCGAGAGGTCGGCGCTGAGCTCGCGCTCTTGGGCGAGCATCTCCTCGACGCGGGCGCCGAGCGTGTTGAGCACGCGCGCGACCGAGACCACCTCCGGCGGCCCCGCTGGGTCCGCCTTCGCGTCGAGCTCTCCTGCTCCGACGCGGTCGGCGACCTCGGCCAACCCCGTGACCGAGCCTGCCAGCCTGCGCGCCAGGACGGTGCCCACCGTAGCCGCGGCGCCGAGCAGGAAGACGCCGACCAGCGCGAGCGTGGCCCACGCCGCGGGCACTCCCTTGCGCAGCAAGGACTCCGGCACGAAGGCACGAACGACCGCGACGCCACTGCGCCCGGCAACCGGCAGGAGCACCTCCTGCCCTCGGCCCGTCGTCGCGGTGAACGCCTCCCCGCGGAACGCCAGGTCGACGCTTCTCGTGCGGGCCGCCGGCGCACCGATGACTGCTCCGCCGGGCAGGAAGACCGTGATGCGGCGGTCACCGTGGTTGAACGACTGCACCACCTCGCGCAGGTGCGTGCCTCCGGAGGTCGCGGCCAGGACGGTGAGTGCCTGGGCTTCCTGCCTGGCCGCGGTCATGGCCCGGTCCTCGGCGAGCGTCCGCGCCAGCAGCCCGAGGGGAACCAGGAGCGCCAGGAGCACCGCGGCGGTGAGGGCCACGCCGTAGAGCACGAAGAGCCGCCTCATGGATCGGGAGCCACCATCTTCACGCCCACGCCGCGGACCCGATGCAGGTAGCGCGGGCGGTCCGCGGTCTCGCCCAGCTTGCGGCGCAGCCAGTGAAGATGGACGTCGAAGGTCTTCTCCGAGCCGCCGTACGGCTGTCCCCACACCTCCGCGGCCAGGGTGCGCTTGCTCACCACCTCGCCCAGGTGCTCGGCGAGGAAGGCCAACAGGTCGAACTCTCTGGGGCTGAGCGTCAACGGCTCCCCGTCCAGGGAGGCGGTTCTTCCCGCCCGGTCGATACGCAGGCCGCCCACGACAAGCGGTGCGGTCGGGGCCTCGGACTGGGCGCGCCGCAGGACGGCCCGGATACGCGCCTCGAGCTGCCGGGGCGAGAACGGCTTCACCAGGTAGTCGTCCGCGCCCGCGTCGAGCAGGGCCACGATGTCCTTGTCGTCGTCGCGGGCACTGATCACGATCACGGGGACGGCGCTCACCGCGCGGAGCATGGCCAGCAGGGCGGACCCCTCGAGATCGGGCAGACCGAGATCGAGGAGTACGGCGTCGGGGCGCTGGTCGAGCGTCAGGCGCAACCCGTCCATCGCCGTGGCCGCGGTTGCCGGGACGTGCTGCAGCTCGCTGAGCGCCCGCAGCAGGGCGCCGCGGATCGTCGCGTCGTCCTCGATGATGACGATGGCAGCCACGAAGCCGACAGTAGGAGGCCGAGCCGGCCCGGGCCACGGACGAATCGGGCACACAGCGACCGGCAAGGAACTCATAGTCGCCTCTTAGCCTGGCCCTAACCAGGGACGCGGCATCCTCGGCTCATGGGGCCGGCCCGCAGCATCCTCCACCGCCGCGTGCCGGTCGTGGTCACCTGGCTGATCGCCACCGCCGTCGCCGGCGCGGTGACCTGGGCCGCGGTCTCACGTCTCGGTCCCGACGGGACGGCCACGGCCGTGCGACCGTTGTCTCCGGCCGACGTGCGCCAGCGGCTCCAGCACGTCCCCGCAGACCCCGTCGCCTCGCGCGCCACGACCGCACCTGCACCCGGCGTGCCGTCCGCTCCGGTCTCGTCCCGGCGAGCCACGCCGGCGTCCCGGACCACCGCACCGAGCTCGAGAAGCTGGCAGGTCACCGGGGGCGCGGTGGGAGCTGCCTGTCAGGGAGGCGCCATCGACCTGCTGTATGCCGCTCCGCAGGACGGGTGGGCATACCGGCTGCGCACCGCGTCGCGGGCGATGATCTCCGTGGAGTTCTTCAACGGCCCCCAGGCGGCCACGCTCACGGCACACTGCGAGCGCGGAGTGCCCATCCAGGGAACAGGAACGCCGGGAGAGGAGGGGGGAAAGGGTGACAACGGCCCCGACGAGTAGGTCGTCACTCCCCCCAGACCAGGGAGAACACCTCCACGCCCACCGCGTGGGTGACGCCCATCCTGCTGCCGGTGGGACGGGACATCCCCTCGAGGAACTCCTCGGCGTCGAAGTTCTCCCAGCCCAGGCCCTCGATGTAGGCCCCGTGCGCGCGCAGCGAGGCGACGCCGGCGTCGAAGGTGTCCGTGGTGTCCACGCCCTGGGTGGCCAGCGGCGAGCCGGCCGCCCACACCTGGCGCACCCCTCCCCACGGGTCAAGGCCGCCGTCGAGCTGCTCGTTGAACACCCACCGGTTGCCCGCGTCGCGCACGGCGTCGAGAGTGGCGCGTCCGGTGGCGATGTGGTCGGCCTGGTTCGGGGCCGCCCCGCCCCACGATTCGCGGAAGTTGTTGGTCAGCACGATCTCCGGCCGGTGCCGGCGCACCACCGCGGCGATGGCCCGGCGCAGCGGGACGCCGTACTCCAAGATGCCGTCGGGCAGGCGCAGGAACTCGACCTGGTCGACGCCGACGAGCCGGGCGGACTCGATCTGCTCGGCCTCGCGGACCTCGCGGCACCGGTCGGGGGGCATGCCGTCGATGCCGGCCTCGCCGCTGGTCACCATGCAGTACACGACGTGCTTGCCCTGGCCGGTCCAGCGCGCGACCGCGGCCGCGCTGCCGAACTCGAGGTCGTCAGGATGCGCGACCACGCACAGCGCGCGCTCCCAGGACTCGTCGACGGGTGTCAGGGGTGACGGTGCTTGCTCGCTCATGCTGCGAGCATGGCACGCCGGCGGCCACAGCCGCTGGTCACCGGCGGCGCGGCAGCGCCAGGGAGAGTACGACGAGCACCCCGCCGGCCACCGCGGCCGGCACGAGGTAGGGGCGCACGGACGACAGCGAGGTCGCGCCGGCGGTGGCGGCCGCGTCGACCCACGGGTTGGTGCTGACTGCGGCGACGATCTGCGGTGCCCGGCTCCAGATCAGCGCGACGAGCCCGCACGCGACCAGGATCGCCACGCCGAGAGCGCCGACCATGCGCCGACGGTGCGGGGAGACGACGAAGGCGAAGACCACCAGCGCGGCCGCAGCGGCGGCGCCGCGCGTGGCCACCCACCAGGTCGTCTCCCGCGCCCGCTGGTAGGGCTTGACCACCTGTGCCGGCAGCTGCACCGTGGCGGGAGCCACCGACGCGAGGGCCGCGGCGATCACCGGCTGGTCATGCACCCGGAGCTCGCGGACGACCCGGCGCTGCAGCGGCGCGAGGTGGACCCTGCCGTGCGCGTCCATACGCACTCGGTGCAGCGCCCGGTCCACCTGGGGCTGTTGCACCAGCCGGTCCACGACTTCGCGGTAGGGCGCCGGCAGCTCGGCGTACCCGGGCACCGCGCGAGACAGGATCTCGGTGCGCAGCGCGGGTTGTGCCAGGGCGGACGCCAGGACGTCACCGGCGCGGCGGGGCTGCAGCACGGTCTCGTGGGCGGCGTACGCGATCCCCGCCGCCGTGGCGAGCAGGGTGGCCACCGACAGGGCGAGCGCCGCCAGCAAGGAACGCATGCGCCGATAGTGCCGGAGGACCTCAAGCGACCTCGACCCGACCCCGACGCCGCCGCCGGATAGGGTGGGGCTCCCTCCAGGGGCGGTAGCTCAGCCGGTTAGAGCAGAGGACTCATAATCCTTGGGTCGTGGGTTCGAGCCCCACCCGCCCTACCACGCAAAACCGCAGGTCAAGACGCACGCCGTGGTTCAGTGCGGTGTCATGGGCCTTCACGCCACGTAGGCACGGATGGCGGCCCGGATGGCTTCGGAGCGACTCACGTGATCGCGTTCCGCGCGCTCGGCCAGAGCGACCAGGAGAGTCACGTCGAGGCGGACCGGGACCACCCGGCCTGGCCCGTCACCGGTGGGCTGGCGGCCACGCTTGCGGAGCCGATCGACGTCATGACCGCGTTCGGCCTCGTCTGCCCAGTCCTGGATGTCCTGCTCGGTGACTGGCTTGCCATGGAGCTTCTCCACCTCACAAGCGTAGTACGAATATGAAACCGAGGCCGAGAAGCGCGGCGCCGCTCCGTACCGAGAACGCGCGCATGCCTCTGCCTGCGTCTGCGTTCGGTGAGCTGATCAAGTGGGCAGGCGATGTCCCTTCAGCTGGCGCGCAGCCTCCGTGAAGCCGAGGGAGCGGTAGACGCGGATAGCCGAGTACTCGGGATCGGCGACCATGACCAGGTTGCGAAGTCCCATCGTCTCGAGCCCATAGCGGCTTGCTGCGTGAACCAGAGTTCCGGCGACTCCGCGGCCACGTGCGTCGGGATGCGTCTCGACGCTCTGGAACCTGCCGAGGCCGTCACCGGCGGTGAACAGGCCGAGCGAAGCGACCAGCCGGCCCGCTGCGAACGCGCCGAGCCATCTGCCGAGCCCGTCGTCGACCAGCGAGCGCTCACTCGTCGCCTTGCGCCCGGCGAACTCCAGGAACGAGTCCATCGGTAGGTGACTGTTGACGGCGGCCGTGAGGTCGACGCGTTGAGTCCAGTCGTGGTCCGAGCGCAGCGGACGGATCTCGACCTCACGGTTCGGGTGCGGCGGATCGGAGACCGCTTGCGCGGTCATCACGATGCTCACCTGCGGTTGAAGTCCGACATCAACCAGCGCACTCAGGTCTCCGGCGACTCCTCGGTTTCCATCGACGCCGAATGCTCGATGCCGAGCCTCCGGAGATGCCCGCCCGAACAAGGCGAGCCAGCGGCTGCCCGATCCCGGCGCGGGAGGCTGTTTGAGGAGGATGAAGTTCCCCCAGAAGTACGTCGGGATCCGGGGCGTCCGGACCACGAGGTGGCTGCCCGCATCCTCGACCTGGCTGCCGCTGGACCGGAGCAGGGCGAGATCGGTCCGGAAGCCGAGCGAGCGCGCGGGCATGCCGCCGACCATAGCTGCCCACGCGTCCCGTCTGCCGCTGGCGCTGGTCAACCGCCTGCCCGTCGTGGCCCGGCGCGTCCTGCGATGACGCCTGAACGTCGTTCCCGCGCACCGACGTAAGCCTTGTCCAGGTTTGGGGACTTGCAGCCCTGTGACGACCGGTCGCGCTTCGGCACGCTGAAGAGACCTTCGGTGTTCACGACATAGGGGCCGGTGATGAACCTACTCTGTCGCCTCGGCATTCACTCGTACGTGCGCACACCACTGCCGTCGAGCCACCCGGCCGGAGATCGGGACACCAACAAGGTGTGCCGTCGGTGCGGTAAGCACTTCAGGGGCTTCCTCGCTCAGGACCAATCACAGTGGTGGGGCGAGGTGAACGGCATCACAGTGGGAGAGCTGAGGGCTGCCCTCGACGAGGTGCCGGACGACGTGGAGGTGGAGGTCGGCTCGAATGCTCTCCTCGGCGGTGGGTGGGCCGGAGCCGACGCCGCCTTCCTGACGACGAAGAGGGTCGCGTTGGCCACCGAGAGCCCGCAAACCGTCCCTGTCTTCCGCATTGGGGGCCGTGCGAACGCGCAGGGTACCGGCTGGATGCCGGGGATGGGAACCTGAGCACCAGCGGGCGGGCCTGAGTTTTCGCTCGCCGGTCGGCGCTTTTCCCGGCCCACGCCCCGAGCGTGTCCTGTGCGCAGGCCCCGCCCTCGGTCCGCGCTCACCGGCCCAGGTCCTCGGCGTGCGGGTATCCGCAGCTGGGACAGTCCCAGATCACGGCCACGTGGTCCGCGTAGGTGATGCGTCCACGGCTTCCGTCCGACGCTTCGATGTTGCCGGTGGACGCGTCGATACGAGCGAAAGCCTGGCAGGCGTGGCAACGGACCGGTCGCACGGTCCCTTCCGCGGGCCGGTGCTCGCCGGGACCGGGTGTCCGGCGTGGCTTCGACATGTGCACCTCCCCCGTCGTAGGCCGCCCATTCTGTCGTGAGGAGCAAACGGGCAAAACGAGCCTGACCCGTCCTGGCCGCTCCGGGTGGGCGGGGGACGTTCGTCCCGACGGTGACGGCTTTTCGGCACCTTGGCAGGGCCACGGGGAGGCCGGAGCGTGGACCTCGTCATCGAGGAGCCTCGTCGCAGACGCGGGGCCGGTGACTCGTGGCAGGGGCGGAAAGCGACCGGGGGGAACAGTGACGGAACGACAGCGTGGAGAGCCGATGGAGTTGGTCGCCTTGGACGGACGCCGGCTGCTGGTGCGGCGGCGCAACGGGGAGACCCCGGTCGGTGACATGTTGGTGGTACGAGACCTCGAAGGTGCAGAGCTGGCGCGGTTGGGCGCGTCGCAGGTGAGCACGGCGGGCCGCTTCCTCGACCTGGCCACAGCGGTTGGACCGGTGACGTTGGGACCGGTCGAGGTGGCGCGCTGCAAGCACCTGCTGGCCGGCAGCGTCTCCTCGCCGCGCAGGGGAACCGCAGCGTAGGCCCCGGCCCGCGGGCGCGTGTCACCGGCAGGCCCTACGGTGGTGTCGTGACGACAACCGCCTATGCAGCGCTCCTGCGCGGCGTCAACGTCGGCGGCCACAACAGGCTCCCGATGGCCGAGCTCCGGGCGCTGCTGAGCGAGCTCGGCTTCGGTGACGTTCGCACCTACCTGCAGAGCGGCAACGCCACGTTCACGGCTGGGCGCGGCGACGAGAGCGCCCTGGCACGCGAGCTGGGTCAGGCGATCGAGGCGCGCTTCGGGTGCGGCGGCGATGTCCTGGTGTGTGCGCACGCCCACCTCAAGGCGGTGGTCGACGACTGCCCCTTCCCGGCGGCGTCGCTGGACGGCAGGCAGCTGCACGTCACGTTCCTGTCCGAGCCCGTCGCCGAGCCGCGCCTGGCGCCCGCGGATGCGGCCCGGTTCCTCCCCGATGAGGTGCGGTACGGCGACCGCGTGCGCTACCTCTACACCCCGGACGGCCTCGGCCGTTCCAAGCTGGCCGACGCGCTGTCGAGGTCCGGGCCGGCGGGCGTCCTCACCACCACCCGCAACTGGAACACCGTCGCCAAGCTGGTGGAGCTGACCGCGGGCAGCTGAGCGACGCGTCCCCGGGAGGCCGGGACCGGCTACCGCTCCTCCCCGAGCTTGAAGTCCAGCGGGAGCAGCGCGAGCGCGTCGACCGCTGCGGCCGGGTCGTCGGGGTCGAGCAGCTCCATGGCCAGCAGCAGCTGGGTCATCAGCGCTGCGACAAGCTGCTCGGCCTCGGCGCCGTCCAGGGCGGTGGAGGCGACCTTCTCGAGGACCGCGGCCAGGTCGGCATCCTCACCCAGGTCCTCGGCGACCGTGATGACCGTGCGCAGAGCATCGAGCGCGACCCGGCTCGCGTGCTGGAGCTCTTCGGCCCTCATGCGCCCACCGCCTCCCGGAGCACCGACCTCGCACTTCCACGGTACGTCGAGCGCGGTGACCGCCGACGTGCCGAGCCGGGTCAGCTGCGTGGCACGCCGCCGGGCTCGACCAGCAGAGCCGCGTGCCGGTCCCAGCGGGCGATCTCACAGCCGTTCGTCCTCCGGAACTGGGCGTGCACCGGCTCGCCGCGCCACGTGCCGGTGACTGTTGCCGTTTGCGGGCCACCGTAGATCTCGGCGCACATGGCGTTCGCGGGGAGCGGTGCGAACGGGTGGGGCAGCCTGCGCAGCAGCCGGCAGGCCGCGGCCGGCCGCGGGTGCGTCCCGCCCGGTGGACCGCAGCGCAGGGTGTAGGTGTGCCGGCCTGCGCCGGGCTGTCTGCTCACCAGGATTCTCAGGTCCGTCGTACCGGCCCCGTCGGTTCCGGGTCGCGAGGCCGTGCCGGTGCCGCACCCCGTCGCGAACGCCAGGCTCATGGTCGCGACGGCCATCAGCGAGCCGAGTCTCATGCCGCTGCAGTCTGCCGTGCTCAGGGCAGCAGGCCCAGGTGGACCACCGCGGCGGCGACCTCCCGGACGCGCCGGTTACGGGTGCGGGCGTAGCCTCGGATGAGCTCGAAGGCCACCTCGACGTCGACGCCGCGGGCCTGAGCCACGATGCCCTTCGCCTGTTCGATGATCACCCTCGTATCCAGCGCCCTCTGCAGCTGTTCGGCAAGCTCTTGATGTTGCCGCAGCTTGGCACTGTTGACCAGGTAACCGGTCGCCATGTGGGCGAGCACCCTCGCGACCATGAGGTCTTCCTCGGTCCACGCGCGCGCCGCACAGGAGTAGAGGTCCATGGCGCCGAAGGTCCGCTCCTGCAGCTTCAGTGGAACCCCCGCGACGGCAGCGATGCCCGCCTTGCCCGCCGCGGCTCGGTAGGCGGGCCAGCGGCTCTCCTGGCGCAGGTCCGCGGAGGCCGCCACGCGGCCCGTGCGCAGGGCGTCGATGCACGGACCGGAGCTCTTGTCGACCTGGACGCGCTCGAGGGTCGCCAGCTCGACAGGGAGGGCGCCCGCCACCTGCAGCCGCCCCGCCTGCTCCAGGGTGATCCCGGTGCCGTCGAGGCCGAGCAGGGTGTTGAGGCGGGCCGCCAGGTCCTCCAGCACGGTGTCGAGGTCGTAGGTGACCAGCAGCGTGTCGCTGAACTCGGTGAGGCTCTGCACCAAGAGCTCCTGGTGGGACCGGTCGCTCATGATCCCCCTCGGCCGTCGACGCAGTCTCGACCCCAGCCTCGGTGCTCCGCTGCACCCGGCACAGACCCACAGGTCCCGCCCACGGCCGGCATTGGTCCCGCGAAGGCACGGACCGGGCATCGGGATGGCTCACCGTGGCTTTGCGGGACCATCGGCACTGGGGTGAGAAGTGCCGGGTTGGGTGGACTTGGCACATGGGCACCGCCACGCCGCTCCTGGAGGGGCGGACACAGCACGAGCTCGAGGCGCACGAGCTGGTGCTGCTGCTGGAGACCGATCCGCATGAGGGTCTCACCGCCGCGGAGGCGCGGCGGCGGCTGGACGACTACGGGCCCAACGAGCTTCCCCGCACTGCGTCGGCTGGACCGGTGGTCCGCCTTCTCCGCCAGATGCACAACCCCCTGGTCTACGTGCTGCTGGGCGCCGGGCTGGTGACCCTCCTCCTCGGCAGCTACGTCGACGCGGGCGTGATCCTGGGCGTCGTCGCGGTCAACACCGCCGTCGGTTTCGTCCAGGAGTCCAAGGCGGAGGCGGCCTTGGAGGCCCTGCGGTCGATGGTGCTCACGGAGGCACGAGTGGTCCGCGAGGGCCGACGCCTGGTCATCCCGTCCGGTGAGCTGGTCCCCGGTGACCTCGTGGTGCTGGACGCGGGCGACAAGGTGCCGGCCGACCTGCGGCTGCTCGCGGAGTCAGAGCTCAGTGCCGATGAGTCGCCGCTGACCGGTGAGTCGCTGCCGGTCGCCAAGGACCAGGTCTCCCTGCCGTCCTCCACGCCGGTCGCTGACCGCCGCAACATGCTCTACTCGGGCACCTTCGTCGTGAGCGGAGCCGGCACCGGGGTGGTGGTCGCCACCGGTGGCGACACCGAGCTCGGCCGCATCCACCGGCTCGTCGGGACCGCCGAGACCCTGGCGACTCCGCTGACCCGCAAGCTGGCCCGGTTCAGCATGCTGCTGACCGTGGTGATCCTCGTGCTGGCTGCGGTCACCTTCGGGATCGGGGTCGCGCGCGGAGAGCCGGCGTCGGAGATGTTCACCGCCGCGGTGGCCCTTGCCGTCGGTGCGATCCCCGAGGGGCTGCCGGCGGCGGTCACCGTCGCGCTGGCCATCGGTGTGGGCCGGATGGCCCGGCGACGTGCGGTGGTCCGGCGGCTCCCGGCGGTGGAGACGCTGGGCGCGGCGACGGTCATCTGCGCGGACAAGACCGGCACCCTGACCGAGAACCGGATGACGGTCGTGTTGCTGTGGACCGTCGACGGCGAGCTTCCGGTCCCGGGCGGGGAGGCGGTCCGCGGCGCGCCCGACCTGCTCGACGCCGATGAGGCGGCGCGCTGGTCGGTGCTGGCGGGCGCCAACTGCAACGACTCCCGGCTGGCGCAGGACGGGTCCGGCATCGGCGACCCGACCGAGACGGCCATGCTCGTGGCGGCGCAGCGACTGGGCGTGACGCCGCAGGGCCTGCCCCGGCTGGACACGATCCCGTTCAGCTCCACACGGCAGTACATGGCCACCTCGCACCGTCGACCGGACTCCGCCGACGGCGTGGTGCTCGTCAAGGGCGCCGTCGAGAGGGTGCTCGAACGGTGCACGGGGCAGATGCACGCCGACGGATCGGTCTCACCGCTCGAGCGGGATCTCGTGCTCCGCGCCGCAGAGCGCCTGGCCCGTGACGGCATGCGAGTGCTGGGCACGGCGTTCACGCTCGGGCACGCGAACCTGGACCCGGTGGCTCGTGGTGAGGCCATGGGCATGACCTTCACCGGCCTGCACGCGATGCAGGACCCGCCCCGCGCCACCGCCGCCGAGGCCGTACGCAGCTGTCGAGCCGCCGGAATCTCGGTCAAGATGATCACCGGTGACCACGCCGCGACCGCGACGGCCATCGCCCGCCGGGTGGGGCTGCTGGCCGCGGGCGACCACGAGCAGCTGCTGACCGGCGCCGAGCTCGAGGAGATCGACGACGAGGCCCTCCCGGCGGCCACCGAGAAGGCGCACGTCTTCGCCCGCGTCGCCCCCGAGCAGAAGCTCCGGCTCGTCCAGGCGTTGCAGCGGCACGGCCACGTGGTCGCCATGACCGGAGACGGCGTCAACGACGCCCCGGCGCTGCGGCAGGCCGACATCGGCATCGCGATGGGGCGTGCGGGCACCGAGGTGGCCAAGGAGGCCGGCGACATGGTGCTCACCGACGACGACTTCGCCACCATCGAGGCGGCCGTGGAGGAGGGGCGCGGCGTCTTCGACAACCTGGTGAAGTTCATCGTGTGGACGCTGCCGACCAACACCGGGGAGGCCCTGGTGATCCTCGCGGCCATCCTGCTCGGCTCCGCCCTGCCGATCCTGCCGACCCAGATCCTGTGGATCAACATGACCACCGCGGCGGCGCTGGGACTGATGCTGGCCTTCGAGCCGAAGGAACCGGGCATCATGACGCGTCCGCCGCGGGACCCGCGCCGGCCCCTGCTCACCGGCGCCGTCGTGTTCCGGACCGTGCTGGTCTCCGTGCTGCTGACCGCGGGGGCCTGGTGGATGTTCTCCTTCGAGCGGTCGCAGGGAGCCCCCATGGCGGTCAGCCGCACTGCCGCGGTGAACCTCTTCGTCACCATCGAGGCGTTCTACCTGTTCAGCTGCCGCTCGCTCACCCGCCCCACCTGGCGCACCGGTGCGCTGACGAACAAGCCGCTGCTCGTCGGCGTGGCCATCCAGGCGGTCGGTCAGGTGGCTCTCACCTACCTGCCGGTCATGAACGACATCTTCGGTACGGCGCCGATCGGTGCGACCACCTGGCTGCGGATCTTCCTGGCCGCCTCGGTGACCGCACTCGTGGTCGCCGTCGACAAGCACCGGCTTCGCCGCCGGCCGATGTGACCGGCGGCGGGCGCGACGCGCCGTAGGGTGCCCTGGTGATCAAGTACCTGGGCTCGAAGCGGACCTTGCTGCCCGTCCTGGGTGACATCGCGGTGTGCGTCGGCGCGCGGACCGCGGTCGACCTGTTCACCGGGACCACGCGCGTGGCCCAGGAGCTGAAGCGGCGCGGACTCGTGGTGACCGCCGTGGACACTCGCGACGTACAGCGAGGTGCTCAGCGACTGCTACATCGCCACGGACGCCCGCGCGGTCGACCTGAGCGAGCTCGATGCCGAGCTCCGGCGGCTGCAGGCGCTGCCGGGGCAGCCTGGCTACTTCACCGAGACGTTCTGCGAGCGCTCGAGGTTCTTCCAGCCCAAGAACGGCGCCCGCATCGACGCGATCCGCGACGGCGTTGGAGCAGGAGTACCCCGGCTCTCCGCTCTTCCCGGTGCTGCTGACCAGCCTGCTGCTGGCGGCCGACCGCGTCGACTCCACGACCGGAGTCCAGATGGCCTACCTGAAGCAGTGGGCACCGCGGGCCTACCACGACCTCGAGCTGCGCCGTCCCGAGCTGCTGCCCGGTGCGGGGTTCACCGTCCGCGGGGACGCGTCGGTCACGGTGGAGCAGCTCGAGCCCGTCGGACCTGGTGTACCTCGACCCGCCGTACAACCAGCACCGCTACTTCACCAACTACCACGTCTGGGAGACCCTGGTGCGCTGGGACGCTCCCGAGCACTACGGCGTGGCCTGCAAGCGGATCGACAGCCGCGACGAGGCGACCAAGAGCGTCTTCAACAGCAAGCGGGCGATGCCGGCCGCGCTGAGCAGCGTCATCGGCCGCACGCGCGCCGAGGTGGTCGTCGTGTCCTACAACGACGAGTCGTGGATCACCTCGGAGGAGATGGTGCGGGTGCTCCGCGAGGCGGGGCACGAGGACGTGCGCCTCGTCGCGTTCGACAGCAAGCGTTACGTCGGCGCGCAGATCGGGATCTTCAACCCGGCGGGGGAGAGGGTCGGGTCGGTGTCCCACCTCCGCAACACCGAGTACCTCTTCATCGCCGGGCCGGCGGCGAAGGTGGAGGCCGCGGTCGCCGCCGCCGAGGCGAGTCCGCGCCGCCGGAAGGCCGCCGCCGTCTCCTAGGCTCTCGCCGCAGCCGGCCGGCACCCACCGGCGGGGCGCCTTGGCTTCGTGGCCCGGGCACGGAGCGGGCACCGCGGGCATACGATGGTGAGTCGGGCGGCTCGTCGCAGCCGGTTGAGCGTCAGGTCCGGCTGGCCGCCGGCCGTGGAGGGATGACCGCATGACCCAGCAGACTCAGCAGCAGATGACCATCACCGTCGAGACCGTGCCCGCCTCGGACAACTGGGGGTTCGTGGGGCGGGTCCTGGTCGGGGACCACGAGGCTTACCGCACGCTGCGCGCCCACGCGACGCCGACCGAGGCGCAGAGCGCGGCCCAGTCCCTGCTCGGTGACGTGCTCGGCACGTTGCTGGCCGGGCAGGAGTGGCGGGCCGCGCACGCCGAGTTCGGCCACGCCCCGCGCCGCACCGAGCTGGACTTCGGCCTCGGCGCGCTCACCCGGTCCGACGGCCTCGAGGGGTGACCCACCCCGCGCCACCGGTGGTCACGGAATGCGCGCCTGTGCGGCCGGGGACCGCTTCTGCGACCACCCGCGCCCGATGCTGCCGCACGGGCTCATGAGCGGTGCTCGCCCTCTCGGGGGAGCCCGTCGTCGGCCCAGCCGGCCATGGTGGTGTTGATGCCGACGACCAGCCGACGGTAGCTGCGGTCGATGTCGGTGGGGAGCCCGAACGCATGGGCGGCCTCGAGGTGCACGAACCCGTGCAGGGCCGCCCGCAGCGCACGGGCGGCGTCGACCGCGTCGTCACCGGCCAGCCCGTAGCCCGCCAGCGTGGCCTCCACCACCCGCAGCACCGAGGCCGCGGCCTGCTGGTGCTCCTGCTGCGCCTGCGTGGCGCTGTCGTTCGGGGCGGCCACGGTCGCGGCGTAGCGCCCGGGGTGGGCGCGCGCGTAGTCGCGGTAGGCATCGGCCAGGGCGAACACTGCGTCGGGTCCGGCCCTGCCGAGGACGGCGTCGGTCATGGCCGCACCGAGCTCCCGCAACGCGAGGGCGCTGACCGCGGCGCGGAGCGCGTCGAGCCCGGCGATGTGCTTGTACAGGCTCGGCTGCTTCACGCCGCACCGCTCGGCCAGGGCAGCGAGGGACAGCTGGGGCCAGCCGACCTCGTCGACGAGCAGGGCGGCCTCCTCCACCAGCTTCGCGGTCGTCAGGCCGGCTCTAGGCACGGGGCAGCACCGTGGTGGCGAAGTCCACCAGGGCCGGGTTGACCAGATCGGGACGCTCCACGTGCGGGTAGTGGCCCGCCCCGGCGACCAGCAGCTGGTGCGCGTCGAGGCGCGCGGCGATCCAGGCCGCCTCGGCGGTCGGGTCGGGGAAGTCGGGGTCCGCCTGGCCCATCACCACCAGGGTCGGTGCGGCGACCTCCGGCAGGCGTGCCTCGGCCGGCGCGTGACTGGTGCGGGTGGTGGCACGGAAGGCTCGGGCGTGTCCGGGCCGGCGCATGCTCGCCCGGATCGCGGCGCGGTGCTCCTCGAAGTCGTCGGGCCGGCGGCTCGGGTACAGCGAGGGCAGGTAGCGGGACCAGACGGCGGGTGCCCAGGGGCCGGCCATCGCGGCGCGGAAGGCCCAGGCGAGCAGCGGGTTCATGGGGGTGTTGCGCACGAACGGGCCGAGCAGTGCCAGGCCGGCGACCCGGTCGGGCCGCTCGGCGGCGGCCCAGGCAGCCGCACCGGCGCCCATCGAGCTCCCGACCACGACAGCGGGACCCCGGCCGACCTCCTCGATCAGTGCGAGGACGTCGCTGCCCGCCGCGACGTCGTCGTAGGAGCTGAAGGAGGCGTCGCTGTCGCCGTGGCCGCGCAGGTCCATCGTGGCGACGGTGAGCCCGGCGGCGACCAGGGGTCCGACGGTGTAGCGGTAGCCGCTGCGCAGCTCACCCATCCCCGGCAGGCACACGACCAGGGGGCCGTCTCCCTGCACGTCATAGGCCACGGCGCCTTCGCCGCGCGACAGTGTCCTGGTCTCGGGTCCGTCGGCGGTCATGGCGTCTCTCCGCGCTTGGCTCGTTGTCATAACAACAAAGCTATAGATATTAGCCAGCGCCGTCAATCGGGCCGCCCGGGTCCGGGCCGGCGAGGCGTGGGCCGGTGGGGGCCGGGGCGCGCACAGCGGCCACAATGTGCCGGTGACCGCTCCCACGCCCGATCCGCTCGCCGTGCCCGCTCCCGCCCTGGACCCTGGAGCCCTCCACCCATGGCTCGGCTCCACCTGGGGCCTCGCGGGGGAGCTGACCGCCCTGCACGGGGAGCGGGACCGCAACTTCCGGCTCGAGACCCCCGCGGGCCGCTTCCTGCTGAAGATCCACAATCCCGCGGACGGTGCGCCGGTCCTGGACCTCCAGCACGCGGCGCTGCGTCACATCCGGGCGGTAGCCCCCGACCTGCCCGTGCCCGCGGTGGTGGCGACGCGGGAAGGACGCCCGTGGCAGGAGGTCACCGGGCTCGACGGACGCCGGTCGCTGGCGTGGGTGATGACCTGGCTGGAGGGTCGGCACCCCGGTTCCGACGAGCTCGCCGCCTCTCAGCTGCGGGGCTGGGGGCGTACGACGGCGCGCCTCGGCCGGGCGCTGCGGGGGTTCGTGCACCCGGCTGCGGCGTACCCGATCGCCTGGGACGTGCGCCGGCTCCCGCGGCTGCGACCGTGGTTGGCGAGCGTCGAAGCCGCCCGCCGGCCGGAGGTGCAGGCGGTGCTCGACCGGTTCGAGTCGCGCGTTGCCCCCGAGCTGCGCGGGCTGCGCGCCCAGGTGGTGCACAACGACCTGGCGCCCACCAACGTCCTGGTTGACGACACGCTGGAGATCACCGGGATCACCGACTTCGGCGACATGACGCACACCGCGTTGGTGTGTGACCTGGCGGTGGCGGCGGCGGACGTGCTCAGCGGCCGCGAGGGCGGCCTGGACCTCGTGCCCGACCTGATCGCCGGGTACGACGAGGTCACGGCCCTCGAACCCGCCGAGCTGGCCCTCGTGCCCGACCTCATGGCGGCCCGTTACGCCGCGTCGGTGCTGATCACCGCCTGGCGGACCCGCGAGCACGGAGCTGCGCCGGCGATCGACGACGAGGCCTACCGGTCACTCACGGCGATGCTCGAGGCCGGGCTGGACACGCTGTCGGCCCGGTTCGTCACCGCGGTGCGGGCCGGTGCACCGGTTTCCGCGCGCGCGGGGCGAGGGCTGCCCTACGCGCGTCGGGAGACCGAGGACCTGCACCGTGCCCGCGCGCGGACGCTGGGCGGCCTGGAGCTCAGCTACGCGAGACCGCTGCACGTCGTCGGGGGACGTGGCGTGTACCTGGAGGCCGCGGACGGTCGTCGCTACCTCGACGCCTACAACAACGTGCCGGTCCTCGGGCACGCGCACCCCGCGGTGGTCGAGGCGGTCTGCGCGCAGCTGGCCACGCTCAACACGAACAGCCGCTACCTGCAGGAGGCGCCGGTCGAGCTCGCCGAGCGGCTGCTCGCCACCCTGCCGGACCGGTTCGACCGGGTGCTGCTGGTCAACTCCGGCAGCGAGGCCAACGACCTGGCCTGGCGGATCGCGCGGCACGCGACCCGAGCCTCGGGGGGTATCGCGACCCGCTGGGCGTACCACGGCATCACCGAGGCGACGTTCCCGTTCTCCCCGGAGAGCTGGGGGGCCGCCGAGGGGCCGGCGCACATGCGCCTGGTGGACCCGCCGCCGGCCTCTGCGGCCGCGGTGACGGAGGCCGTGGAGAGCCTGGCGGCCTCCCGGCACGGGCTGGCCGCGATGCTGGTCGACGGCGTGTTCACCAGCGACGGGATCCTCGGGCCTGCCCACGACTGGACGGTCGCTGCCGCCGAGGCGGTCCACGCCGCCGGCGGCCTCTACGTCGCCGACGAGGTGCAGGCCGGCTACGGCCGCACCGGGGCGGGGCTCTGGAGCTTCGTGGCCGGAGACGTCCCGGCCGACCTGGTCACGTTCGGCAAGCCGATGGGGAACGGCTACCCGGTGGCAGCGGTCGCGGGTCCGGCCGCGCTCGTCGACCCGTTCGTCGAGGGCACCGACTACTTCAGCACGTTCGGTGGGGGCACCGCCGCCTGCGCGGCCGCGCTCGCGGTGCTGCGGACCCTGGAGGAGGATCGCGTCGTCGACCGCGCGGCGGCGGTGGGGGCACGCCTGGTGGGCGCGCTGCGCGACGCCACCGCCGGCCGGCCCGACGTGGGGGCGGTGCGTGGCTGGGGGCTGGCCGTCGGGGTCGACATCGTGGACCCGGGCACCGGGCTTCCCGACGCGGAGCGCGCCGCGCGGGTCGTCGAGGGCCTGCGGGAGCGAGGCGTGCTGGTCGGGCGGACGGCGCGCCACCGCGCCACGTTGAAGGTGCGGCCGCCGCTGGTCTTCGGCGACGAGCACGGGGACCGGCTCGTCGAGGCGCTGGCGGCCACGCTGGACCGGTGAGTCAGCGCGCGCGCTCCTCGGCGATCGCGTTGCCGCCGTCGACGACCAGGCACTGGCCGGTGAGGTAGGAGGCGCCCGGCGTGCACAGCCAGGCCACCGGCCAGGCGACCTCCTCCGGGCTCCCGCTGCGCCGCATCGGCGTCACCTCGCCCTCGCGCGCCTCGGCCTCGGTCTGTGACCCGGTCGCGATCCAGCCGGGGGCGACGGCGTTCACGGTGATGCCGTCGGCGGCGAGGTCGACCGCCAGGGAACGGGTCAGGCCCACCATGCCGGCCTTCGCGGCGGCGTAGGCAGCGTCCTCGCGCATCGCCATCACGGGCCCGGTCACGCTGGCCACCATCACGACGCGTCCCCACCCGGCGCGGCGCATGGCGGGCAGTGCCGCCCGGGTGGTCAGGAAGGCGGTGTCGAGGTTGCGACGTAGACTGTCCCGCCACTCGTCGTACGGCAGCCCGTCGACGCCCCCGGACATCGCGCCGGCGTCGGTGACCGACACCATCCCGGCGTTGTTGACCAGGATGTCGAGGCGGCCCCGAGAGGTTGCCGCGGCGGCGACGGCGGCCTCGGCCGCCGCCGGGTCCGTCAGGTCGGCGACCACGCCCCGCGCGTCGACACCCGCCTCGCGCAGCTCGCGGGCGCGATCGTGCGCCCGTTCCGTGGTGGCGGTGAGCGTCACGGCCGCCCCGAGCTCGCCCAGCCTGCGGCACACCGCGAACCCGATCCCCGTGGGGCTGCCGGCCCCGGTGACCAGGGCAACGCGGCCCTCCATGTCCAGTCCCTGTGCGGTCATGGCAGGAATGCTGCCACGCCCCGGACATGACACGGGCCGCGACGCCGATCGCGCCGCGGCCCGTGGCGTGGCTCGTTGCGGATGCTCAGGGCTGGGGGCGCTGGTCCTCGCCGTCCGTGCCGGGGCTCGTCGGTCGCGAGGAGACGGGGTCGCCGTCGCTGGCGAGCCGGGTGCGGTTCGGGTTCGCCACCGAGCCGGCTGTCCGGGGCAGTGCCGTGGACGTGGGCATGCAGCTCCTTTCTACGGTGGGCCTGGGCGCGACGTACCCGCCGTGCGAGGGCGCCATTCCTGTCACATGCGTCTCAGCACGCGGGCTCAGGCCAGTGACAAGAAGAGCCGTTCGAGCCGCTGGACGTCCACCGAGGCGGCTTCCCCGCCGCGGGCGAGACACTCCTCCAGGCTGGTGGCGACGATGGTGAATCCGGCCCGGTCCAGCGCTCGGCTCACGGCCGCCAGCTGGGTGACGACGTCCTCGCAGTCGCGGCCCTCGTCGAGCATCCGGATCACGGCGCCCAGCTGCCCCTGTGCCCGCTTGAGCCGGTTGACCACCGCGGTCATCTTCGCGGGGTCGAGCACCGTCGCGGCGGTGGGCAGCTCGCCCGGCTCCGGACCGGGCGCCGGACCGCACGCGGCCGGCGCCCGGCGAGCCGGGTCTCCGGGCACCGGTGACACGGCTCGCCGAGGGCGGGTGCTCATCGCCCGGCCGCGTTCTGCTGCTCGGCGACCTTCGCGTGGACCTCTCCCATGTCCAGGTCACGCACCGCGGTGATGACCTGGTCCAGCGCCTGCGGCGGGAGCGCGCCGGGCTGGGCGAAGACGAGGACGCCCTCGCGGAAGGCCATCAGCGTCGGGATCGAGGTGATGTTGGCCGCAGCGGCCAGGGACTGCTCGGCCTCGGTGTCGACCTTGCCGAAGACGATGTCCGGGTTGGCCTCCGAGGCCTTCTCGTAGGTCGGGGCAAACATGCGGCACGGGCCGCACCACGAGGCCCAGAAGTCCACGAGGACGATGTCGTTCTCGGTGACGGTCTGCTCGAAGTCGGCGGCGGTGAGGTTCTTGGTGCTCATGCTCGGGTGGTCCTTCCGGGAATGCGTGATACCTGCTGGGGTATAGAACATGGCAACCCCCCGGGGCATTCCCCGGGGCGGCGTGACCGTGTTTGCCCGTGTGTTACGTTGGCAGGAGCCAATACCCCAGAGGGTATCCGATACAGCGAAGGAGCGTGAGCCCCGACCATGGCGAAGATCATCCCCGTCGAGACACCGAGCCTCGGCGACCGCAGCTACCTGGTGCACGACGGCACCGTGGCGCTGGTGGTCGACCCGCAGCGGGACATCGACCGGGTCCTGGACCTCGCGGCAGCCGAGGGCGTCCGGATCGGCCACGTGTTCGAGACCCACATCCACAACGACTACCTCACCGGCGGCCTCACGCTGGCCGAGAAGACCGGCGCCGCCTACTACGTCAACGCCGAGGACGAGGTCAGCTACGAGCGGGTGCCCGTGCGCGAGGGCGACGAGGTCGCTGTCGGCGACCGGCTGCGCGTGCGCGCCATCGCCACCCCCGGTCACACCTTCACCCACCTGTCGTACGCGCTGGAGGAGGACGGGGAGCCGGTCGCCGTCTTCACCGGGGGATCCCTCCTGTACGGCGCGACCGGACGCCCGGACCTGCTCGGCGAGGAGAACACCGACGCCCTGGTGCGCCTGCAGTACTCCTCCGCGCACAAGCTGGCCGAGGCCCTCCCCGACGACACCGACGTGTTCCCCACCCACGGCTTCGGCAGCTTCTGCTCCGCCTCGCAGTCCGAGGCCTCCGACTCCACGATCGGGCGCGAGAAGAAGTCGAACCCGGTGCTCACCGAGTCCGAGGAGGAGTACGTCCGCGGCCTGCTGGCCGGTCTGAGCGAGTGGCCGGCCTACTACGCCCACATGATGCCCGGGAACGCCGCCGGGCCGACGGCGCCCGACCTCTCGCTGCCGGAGCCCGCCGAGGCCGAGGAGCTGCGCCGGCGGATCGAGGCGGGGGAGTGGGTCGTCGACCTGCGGACCCGCACGGCCTTCGCCGCCGGCCACGCGCCGGGCACGTTGAACTTCGGGCTCGATGGACAGTTCGCGACCTACCTCGGGTGGCTCATCGAGTGGGGGACCCCGGTCACCCTGCTCGGCGAGACCGCCGAGGACGTCACCGCGGCGCAGCGCGAGCTGGTGCGGATCGGCATCGACCGCCCCGCCGCGGCCGGCACGGGCGGTCCGGAGCGGTGGACCACCGAAGCCCTGGGCTCGTTCCCGGTGGCCACGTTTGCCGACCTGGCACAGGTGCGGCACCACCGGCCGGTGGTCGTGCTCGACGTGCGACGTGCCGACGAGTTCGCCGAGTCCGCCATCGAGGGGGCGGTGAACATCCCGATCCACGAGCTGCCGCGGCGCCTCGACGAGGTTCCCGACGGAGAGGTCTGGGTGCACTGCGCTGGCGGGTACCGCGCCTCGGTCGCGGCCTCGTTCCTGGCCGCGGCGGGACGCACGCTGGTCGCCGTCGACGACGCGTTCGACAACGCCCGGGACGCCGGCCTGCCGCTGGTGGCTGCCTGATGCTGGGTATCGCCATCGCCGCCGGGGTCTTCATCGGGCTCAGCCTCGGCGCCCTCGGCGGCGGCGGGTCCATCCTCGCGGTGCCCATCCTCGTCTACCTGCTCGACCAGTCGCCGGTCGCGGCCACCACCGGGTCGTTGCTGATCGTCGGGATCTCGTCGTTCACCGGAGCGGTCGCCGCATGGCGCGCCGGCAACGTCTACCTGGCCCGCGGCGTTGCCTTCGGCGTGATCGGCATGGCCGGCGCCGCCGTCGGCGGGATGCTGTCCGTGCACGTTGACCCCACGCTGCTGCTCGCGCTGTTCGCCGTGCTCATGCTGGTGGTGGCCGCCGTGATGCTGGCACGCCAGCTCAGCCCACGGGGGCGCGACCGCAACGAACCGGCACCCACCCTCGACGACCCGATCATCGCGGTGCGGCCCGACGTTCGCCTGCAACTGTCCGGTGGCCGCCAAGATCGTGGTGACCGCCCTCTTCGTGGGGCTGATGACCGGGTTCTTCGGTGTCGGCGGCGGCTTCCTCGTCGTACCCGCGCTGGTGCTGGCGCTGCGGCTGCCCATGCCGATCGCCGTCGGCACGTCGCTGGCGGTCATCACCATCAACAGCGCGGCGGCGTTCGCCACCCGCGTCGGCACCGGCGTGCACCTGGACTGGGTGCCCGTAGTGGCACTGACCGGCGCCGCCGTCGTCGGGAGCCTGCTGGGTGCCCGGGCCGCGAGCCGGGTGAACCCGCGCGTGCTCGGCCTGGCGTTCAGCGTGCTGCTCGTGGCGATCGCGCTCTACACCGCCTCGCAGAGCTTCCCCGCGCTGCTTGCCTGAACCGTCACCGCGGGGAGAACCGGGCCGCCGGCCGCAGCCGGTGGCCCGTCGCCGTGACCGCCGGGGTCCGGCGGGGCGCGGCGCATGTCAAGCAATCACACTCGGGAAGGACTCCATTGACCACCACTGCTGTCGGTACGAAGCCCACCCGCCTCGACGTCGAGTCGCTGCGGAGCTGGATGGCCGCCTCCGACGCCCCCCGTGTGCTCGACGTGCGGACTCCGGCGGAGTTCGCCGGCGTGCACATTCCGGGCTCCTACAACGTGCCCCTGGACCTGCTGCGCGAGCACCGGGAGGAGCTGCGCCGCCACCTCGATGAGAACGTCGTGCTGATCTGCCGCTCCGGTGGGCGGGCAAGCCAGGCCGAGACGCTGCTGGCCGAGACCGGGATGAGCAACCTGCACGTGCTGGCCGGCGGGATCAGTGCCTGGGAGCACAGCGGGGCACCGGTCAACCGGCGGCCCACGCGCTGGGACCTCGAGCGGCAGGTACGGCTCGTCGCCGGCTCCCTCGTGCTGGGCGGCGTGCTCACCAGCACCGTCGCGCCGAAGGCCAAGTGGCTCTCCGGCGCCATCGGGGCCGGCCTGGCCGGCGCCGCCGTCACCAACAGTTGCGCCATGGGCATGCTGCTGGCGAAGCTGCCCTACAACCGCGACGCGGACATCGACCTGTCCACGGTGCTCGCCGAGCTGAACGAGCCGCGCGCCAGCTGACCCGCCGAGAGCCGTGCACCCGCTGCCGGGTGCACGGCTCGCGGGTCCCCCGCCAGGGTCTCGCACGCGGCGTCGTACAGCTCCTCGGCGTGCCCCGACGAGCGGCCGATCGCCGTGAGCCCGAGCCGCCCGTCCACGCGGAGGGCCGTGAACATGTGCACCACCACGCCCGTGCCGCGCGAGCGGTCGAACGCCAGCCCCGCCCGCGCCAGGGCCGAGACGACGTCGACCGGCGGGCGATCGAGCCACGCCCGGTCCACCAGGTTGTCCGTGGCGCGGTAGCACCGTTCGGTGCCGTCCTCGAGCAGCCACCGGCCCTGGCGCTCGTCGTACCAGCCTTCGGTGAGGTGCGCCAGCACCGCCAGCGGGTGCATCGTCCCGGTGCGCCGGAGGTTCACCTCCAGGCCGTACAGCGCCCAGCGCCCGCGTCGTCCGCGGACCCCCAGGAAGTCCACGCTGAGCCGGCCGCGAACACCCCGGCCCGCCAGGGCCGCCCCCACCTTCCGCCCGTAGCCGGCGAGCTGGTCGGCGTAGTCGGGACTCGCCGGCAGCCGGCACCCGTCGTACTCCTGCCCCGCGGCGCCGGACAGCACCTGCTCGTGGGTGGCGAGCACGTGCACCCCGCCGTCGGGCATGATCTCGAGCTGCACGCTCGGGCTCGTGACTTCCGCCCCGGAAAGCAGCTCCTCGACCACGCCTCCCTGGAGCAGCTCCTCGAGGTACCACGGCTCCAGTGCCTGGCGGCCCGCCCCGACCGCGGCGTCCGCGGTGCCCTCGAAGGACAGGATGCGGTTGCCGTCGCCGGTGCCGCTGTTGTCCAGCTTGACCACCACGCCGGGCGCGGCGGCGCGGTGCCGACGGATCCGGTCGACGGCCGCAGCCACCTCGTCCACGGTGCGGACGTTCTCGCAGCCGTAGGGGACCGGGACGCCGGCCGACCGCAGCAGCGCCCGGCCGTTGCTCTTGAAGCCCAGCGGCCACAGTCCCGGCGGGCTCCCGAAGAGCGGCAACCGCAGGCGGCGGGCCAGCGTCCGCTCCTGCTGTGTGACGTTCCACGGCTCCACGAAGGCCGGCCTGCCGGCGGTCAGACGCCGCACCCGCGCCACCACGTCCGGCCGGTCGAGGATCTTCGCGGTGACCGAGCCGGGCGAGGGCTCCTCCACCGACACGATCTCCAGTCGGTCGCGCACGTCTCCGCGCTGCGCGTCAGGGACCAGCGACAGCAGGTAGTCGACGACGTCCGGCCCGGGGTGGACGGAGGTCAGGAAGACCATCCGGCAACCGGGGACCCGCGGCAGCCGGAGCATCGTCACCAGCTGCCGGTGCTCGAGTGCGGGGATCCGGTCGCCGTAGTGGGCGACCATCGACGGCGGGAGACCGTAGGACGGCAGCACCACCACCGAGTGCGGGATGGCGGAACCCGGTCGGTGGGCCGCCACGGCACGCGCCAACGGGCTGCGTGCACCGGTCTCGCGCTGCATCCCGCCACCACCTCGCCGTGCCGCCTCACCGCCCGTGCGGCCCGATGTCGGCGACGCTAGGACCGCGGCGCCTCCCGGACCTCACCCGAGGGGGATGAGCCGAGCGCGGCCCGGAGCGCCTCGGCCCGCCGGCCCGGACCCGGGGTGTGACGGCCTCACCCCGCCGGGGTGAGGCGACCGCCTCGACCGGCCGCGACGGTGAAGGTGCCAGGCGCGCACTGGCGCGCCTGTGGGGAAAGGGGACTGTCATGAGTGACGTCCGACAGAGTACGACGACCGGGGCCGGGCGGGCGCCGGTCCGGCGGGAGGCGCCGCCGCCCACGCCGACGGCCTGGGCGGGCTGGGTCGTCTTCGGCGGGATGATGATGATCGCCCTGGGCGCCTTCCAGGCGATGGCCGGCATCGTGGCCCTGCTCAACGACACCTACTACGCCGTGGTCAGCAGCCGGCTGGTGGTCTCCGTCGACTACACGGTGTGGGGCTGGACGCACCTGGCGTTCGGTGCGCTGGCACTGGTGGCCGGCGTCGGTCTGATGACCGGAGCCATGTGGGCGCGGGTGCTGGGCGTCGCGGTGGCTGCCCTCAGCATGGTGCTCAACTTCGCCTTCATCCCCGCCGCGCCGCTGTGGGCGCTCACGATCATCACGCTCGACGTGCTGGTGATCTACGCGATCATGGCGCACGGCAGCGAGGTCAAGAACTACCAGGGCTGAGGTTGAGGAGCCGGTGGGCGGGCGGGCCTCGGCCCGCCCGCCCACCGGCGGTGTCCGGCTCTCACACCAGCGCCTTCTCCTTGATCCGCTCGTACTCCGCCTGCGTGATCACGCCGGCGTCGAGCATGGCCCGTGCCTGCGCGATCTGGTCGGCCGGGGAGGTCTTGCCGGCGACCTCCTTGATGTAGCTGTCCTGGGCCTCTTTCATCGCCCGGGCGCCCTCGGCCTGCCGCTCCGACATCCCGCGGCCCCGCGCCACCAGGTAGATCAGCGACGTGATGAGCGGAAGGAAGATCAGGGCCACCACCCACGCCGCCTTCGCCCACCCGGACGTCTCCTTGTCACGGAAGAGGTCGGTCAGGATGGTGAACAGCACCATGAGGTACGCCATGAACAAGAACGTGATGCAAATGATCCACACAACATTCCAGAACGACATCTCTACTCCCTCTTTTCGGCGACAGGACGTCCTTCCACGTCAGTGTCGGTCCAGGTCGGTACGAACGGCTCACCTGAAGCGGGTGACCCGGCACGCGGCCGCGACCCGGTGTCGACCACCGCGGTGGGGGAGTACTGCGCGGTGGAGGGGGCCTACGTCGAACGGGTGTCGGCCACCGGCTGGAACCGGCGCAGGCGGAGGCTGTTGCTCACGACGAACACCGAGGAGAACGCCATCGCCGCGCCGGCGATGAGCGGATTGAGGAACCCGAGCGCGGCCAGCGGCAGCGCGGCGACGTTGTAGGCGAAGGCCCAGAACAGGTTGCCCTTGATCGTCCCGAGCGTGCGTCGCGAGAGCCGGATGGCGTCGACGGCGGTCCGCAGGTCCCCGCGTACCAGCGTCAGGTCGGAGGCCTCGATGGCGACGTCCGTGCCGGTCCCCATGCTGATCCCGAGCGACGAGGTCGCCAGCGCGGCCGCGTCGTTGACGCCGTCGCCGACCATCGCCACGGTGCGGCCCTCCTCCTGGAGCCGCTGGACCACGGCGACCTTCTCCGCCGGCAGCACTTCGGCGACCACGTCGTCGATCCCGACCTCGGTCGCGACGGCGCGGGCCGCCCGCTGGTTGTCGCCGGTGAGCAGCACCGGCCGCAGGCCCAGGCTCTTGAGCTCGGCCACGGCCTGCCGGCTCGTCGGCTTGACGGTGTCGGCGACCACCAGGACGCCGCGCGCCGCGCCGTCCCATCCGATCGCGACCGGCGTGCGGCCCCGGTCCTCCGCGGCGGCCACCGCCGAGGCGAGCGCGTCGTCGAGCGGCTGGCTCCACTCCGAGGCCAGCCACCCGGGGCGGCCAGCCACCACCGCGTGGCCGTCCACGACACCGGCGACACCGAGCCCGGCGGCGTTGCTGAAGCTGTCGACCTCGGGCAGCCCGGTGCCGAGCCGATCGAGGCTGCCGGTCGCGATCGCGGTGGCGATCGGGTGCTCAGAGGCGTGCTCGACCGCCCCGCCGAGCCGCAGCAGCTCGGAGGCATCGACCCCCTCGGCCGGCACCACCTCGACCAGCTGCATGTGACCGGTGGTCACGGTCCCGGTCTTGTCCAGGACCACGGTGTCCACCACGCGCGTCGACTCCAGCACCTCGGGGCCCTTGATGAGGATCCCGAGCTGGGCGCCGCGACCGGTGCCGACCAGCAAGGCCGTCGGCGTCGCCAGGCCGAGTGCGCACGGGCAGGCGATGATGAGCACGGCCACGGCGGCGGTGAACGATGCCGTGGCGCTGTGGCCGGTGAGCAGCCAGGCGGCGAGGGTCAGCAGCGAGAGCGCGATCACGACCGGGACGAAGATCCCCGAGACCCGGTCGGCCAGGCGCTGCACCTGCGCCTTGCCGCTCTGGGCCTCCTCGACCAGCTTGGCCATCTGTGCCAGCTGGGTGTCGGAACCGATCCGGGTGGCGCGCACCACCAGGCGGCCCCCTGCGTTGACGGTGGCGCCGACGACGGCGTCCCCGGGGGCCACCTCCACCGGCACCGGCTCGCCGGTCAGCATCGAGGCGTCCACGGCCGAGGTGCCGGACTCCACGACGCCGTCGGTCGCGATCTTCTCGCCCGGGCGGACGACGAAGCGGTCGCCGACCGACAGCTGCGGCACGGGGACGCGGACCTCCGCCTCGCCGCCGTCGGTGGGCCGGAGCACCGCCACGTCCTTGGCGCCCATGTCGAGCAGGGCCCGCAGTGCCGCACCGGACTGGCGCTTCGCCCGTGCTTCGAAGTAGCGACCGGCGGTGATGAAGACGGTGACCGCCGAGGCCACCTCGAGGTAGATGTCGGTCTGCGCACCGGTGACGTTCGGGGCGAGGTCGAACGTCATCCGCATACCGGGCATCCCCGCGTCGGTGAAGAACAGTGCCCAGAGCGACCAGAGGTAGGCGGCGGTGACGCCCACCGAGATCAGGGTGTCCATCGTCGCGGCGCCGTGCCGGGCGTTGGTGAACGCCGCCCGGTGGAAGGGCAGCGCGCCCCAGACCACGACGGGGGAGGCGAGCGTCAGGCTGAGCCACTGCCAGTTGTCGAACTGCAGGGGCGGCACCATGGCCAGCAGCAGGACCGGCGCCGTGAGCACCGTGCCCACCCACAACCGCTGCCACCAACCGGCGGCCTCGTCGTCGGCGGGGGACGCCGCGGTCTGGTCAGCCGGCTGCGCCCCGGGCTCCGGCGGAGGCGCCGGCAGCTCCGCGGTGTACCCGGTCTTCTCGACCGTGGCAACGAGGTCCTCCGCGGTCACGGACCCCGAGAAGGTGACCCTCGCCTTCTCGGTCGCGTAGTTGACCGAGGCGGAGACGCCCTCGAGCTTGTTGAGCTTCTTCTCGATGCGGGCGGCACAGGAGGCGCAGGTCATGCCTCCGATGGAAAGCTCGAGGGCCTGGGAGTCCTCGGGAACAGCCGGCTGGGGGACGGTCGCGGGCTGGGACATGGCACTGCTCTCCTCGTGGGAATGCCCCGGGCCGCGGCCGCCGCGGTCGCGGTCCGGGTGGGTGTGCGGCTCAGGCGAGCTGGTAGTCGCCCGCCTCGTCGAGGGCCTCGGCGACCTTGGCGTCCTCGAGCGGCTCGGCGCTGGTCACGGTCACGGTGGAGGTGCCGCCGGCCTCGAGGCCGACCGTCACGTCCTGCACACCGTCGAGCTCCTGGAGCTCGCTGGTCACCGCGTGCACGCAGTGGTCGCAGGTCATGCCGGTCACGGAGTACGTCTGGGTCGCCATGGGGCTTCTCCTTCTGAGCTGGTTCAGGAACGGACGAGGCGGGCGATGGCCGCGGACGCCTCGCTGATCTTCTCGTCGGACTCCTCGCCCCCGGCCCGGGCGGCGTCGACGACGCAGTGGCGCAGGTGCTCGTCGAGGAGCGACAGCGCCACGTTCTCCAGTGCCTTGGTGGCGGCCGAGACCTGGGTGAGGATATCGATGCAGTAGGTGTCCTCGTCGACCATCCGGTGCAGTCCTCGGACCTGCCCCTCGATGCGCTTGAGCCGGTTGAGGAGCGCCTGCTTCTCGGTGATGTAACCGGGTTGCTTGTGCGGCACGGATGCGTCCCTTCGTACCCGCCGGGGGTATGTCTCCATCCGCGAACCTATACCCCTATGAGGTATCGCGCAAGTGGCTACATCTTCTCTTTCAGGCCCCGCTTGATCAGCAGGTTGTTCACCGGCATCGCGGTGAAGAACCCCAGGATCATCGCCAGCTGCATCAACATCCAGTAGGTCGCCGTGGTCTTGGGGAGCGGATGCGGCCACAGGAGCTCCTGGTAGATCGCCATCCCCGCGAAGAGTCCGACCTGGAAGGCGAGGATCGACAGCGTGTCGGCCTTCATCGCCGCCCAGATGCCCTTCAGCCTGCCGATGTCGCGCATCGGCACGATCGTGAAGTACTGGAACACCACGCCCAGGGTCCACGCCCAGACGAAGTCCATGGGGATGTCGGCCAGCAGCGCCTTGCCGCCGATCGACAGCCCCAGGGAGTGCACCAGCCACTCGCCGGCGATGTCACCGAGGGTGCACCCGGCACCGCAGTGCATGACGGCCTTGCTCAGCACCACCCATCGCGGCATCGTGTCCGGGTCGGGCATCCCCCTCTTGTCGATCACCGGCATCGAGCTGCGCCGGCCGTGCTTGACGTAGAACCACAGCGCGAGCGGCCCCCAGTACAACGCGGTGAGGGGGTAGACCAGGTTCATGATGCTCATCTTCTGGCGGTAGCCGCGGCCGAAGATGTCCCACAGAATGGCCAGTCCCGAGGCGAAGGCGAGCGCCAGGCTCAACCAGCCGAGCGCCTCGACCCAGGCCGCCGGTGATGAGTGTTTCTCCATCGCGTGCGGTGCTCCTCTCGGTCCGACCGGTCACGGGCGACCCGCACGGCCCGGCCGGCGGTCGCGGTCAGGTCTCCCGGCGGTGTGCCCCGCGGGGGTATCGCTCATGCGTGCGCACCGGATCGCGGGCCGCCCGGGCATTCCGGTGCCCGGCGAATGGCCGCCGCGCCCGCCGGGTAGCGAGCAGGGGAAGGCACCAACGCACCCGAGGAGGCACCACGCATGGCAGAGAGCCACGTCAGCGACGAGCTGTGGGAGGAGTTCCACCGCGTCGTGAACATGACCTCCCGCGAGCTGTCGGAATGGTTGCGCGCCGAGGCCTCGGCTCCCGACGGCGAGGCGCTGCCCGACCGCGCCGGTGGACCCGTGGGGCAGGAGGTCGTGCACATCCTCGGCAAGCGGCGCACCGACCTCACCCCCGAGGACGTCGGGGTGATGGAGGCGGTCGTGACCGAGGTGCGCACCGAGCGAGGGGAGGACCCGCTCGAGCCGGTCGCCGGTGACGACGGCTGGCGCCGCCGGCTGATGTCGCTGGGGCACGACCCGCTCAAACCGGCGACCTGACCCGGCGCGCACACCCCGGTGTCTGCGCGACCGGCGCATCGGTGATGATCGGGCAATGCCGTCCTTGCCTCCTGCGCTCGCCGAGCTGGCCCGTTCCTACGACGTCGCCACCGACTTCACCGACTGGCAGGGGCGCCACGTCGACGTACCCGAGGAGACGGTCACCCGGGTGCTCGCCGCGATGGGCGTCGACGTGGCCGACCCCGCCGCGGCGCTGCGCCGTCGCGCGGAGGAACGGTGGCGCAGGATGCTCCCGCCCTGCGTCGTGGTTCGCCACGGCGACGAGCGCGAGGTGTGGGTGCACGTGGACCACGGCGCGCCGGTCGCGGTCGCCGTCGAGCTCGAGGACGGCACCCGCCGCGACCTGCGTCAGGTCGAGCGCTGGGTGGACCCCCAGGCGGTCGAGGGCCGGGAGGTCGGCGAGGCGACGTTCGCGGTCCCGGCCGACCTGCCGCTGGGCTACCACACCCTGCACGCCCGGTCCGGTGAGGCGCGGGCCGCGGTCCCGCTGATCGTCACCCCCGGCTGGCTCGGGCTTCCCGACCGGCTCGGCGCCGGCCGGGTCTGGGGGTTCGCCGCGCAGCTCTACAGCGTGCGCTCCCGACGGTCCTGGGGGGTGGGCGACCTGGTGGACCTCGCCGACCTCGCCGTGTGGTCCGGGGCCCGGCTGGGTGCGGACTACCTGCTGGTCAACCCCCTGCACGCCGCGGAGCCGACGGCGCCGATGGAACCCTCGCCGTACCTTCCCACCTCGCGCCGGTTCTTCAACCCCCTCTACCTGCGTGTCGAGCGGGTCCCCGAGTACGTCGACCTGCCGGCCGCCGCGCGGGCGGAGGCCGTGCGGCTCGCCGGGGAGGTGCACGACGCGCTCGACGACGCCGACACCGTCGACCGGGACACCTCCTGGACGGCGAAACGACGGGTGCTGCGCCTGGTCCACGACGTGCCGCGCACGCCGGGCCGGCAGCTCGAGCTCGACGCGTTCCGGGACCGCCACGGGCAGGCGTTGCGCGACTTCGCGACCTGGAGCGTGATCGCGCAGGAGCACGGGACCGACTACCGGCGCTGGCCGGAGGAGCTGCGCGACCCGCGCTCGCCCGCCGTCGCGGCGTACGCGGCCGACCACGCCGACGACCTCGACTTCGAGGCGTGGCTGCAGTGGGTGGTCGACGAGCAGCTGCAGCTGGCGCAGGCCAAGGCCGTCGACGCGGGCATGCGGCTGGGCACCGTGCACGACCTGGCGGTCGGGGTGCACCCCGGCGGGGCCGACGCCTGGCGGCTGCAGGACACCTACGCCACCGGCATCGAGGTGGGCGCCCCGCCGGACGCCTTCAACCAGATCGGCCAGAACTGGAGCCAGCCACCGTGGCGGCCGGACCGGCTGGAGGAGCTCGGCTACGCCCCGTTCCGCGACCTGATCGCCGCCGTGCTGCGCCACGCCGGCGGCGTCCGCGTCGACCACATCATCGGGCTGTTCCGGCTGTGGTGGATCCCCGAGGGGAGACCGCCCTCGGAGGGCACCTACGTCCGCTACGACCACGAGGCGCTGGTCGGCGTGCTCGCTCTGGAGGCGCACCGCGCGGGGGCCGTCGTGGTGGGCGAGGACCTCGGGGTCGTGGAGCCGTCGGCTCGTGACTACCTCGCCTCCCGGGGGCTGCTGGGCACCTCGATCCTCTGGTTCGAGCGCGACGAGGACGGGCGCCCGCTGCCCGCCGAACGGTGGCGGGAGTACTGCCTGGCGTCGGTCACCACCCACGACCTGCCCCCGTCCGCGGGGTACCTCACCGGTGCGCACGTCGAGCTGCGCCACCGGTTGGACCTCCTGACCCGACCGCTGGAGGAGGAGGTCGCCGCCGACGAGCAGGAGCGCGAGTCCTGGCTGGACGAGCTGCGCGCACGGGGGCTGCTCGCCGAGCACGCCACCGTGGAGGACACCGTGGTCGCGCTGCACCGCTACCTCACGCTCACGCCGGCGCGCATGCTCTGCGTGGCCCTCACCGACGCGGTGGGGGACCGGCGCACCCAGAACCAGCCCGGGACCACCGACGAGTACCCGAACTGGCGGGTGCCCTTGTCCGGCCCCGACGAACGGCCGCTGCTCCTCGACGACCTGCTCGCCGCCGAGGGACCGGTGCGGCTGGCGCGCGCGGTCACCTAGCCGCCCGCACGCCCGCCCGACCGCCGACCAACGCCTGGAGGGCCACCGCGTCGTGGGGCGCGTGGCCCCGCGCGTCGTTGTCGAAGTACACGTAGACGTCCTGGCCCTGGGCGGCCCAGCGACGGCAGCGCCCGGCCCACCGGGCGAGGGCCGGCTCGCCGTACCCGCTGGTGTAGAGCTCCTCGTCACCGTGCAGCCGGACGTACATGAAGTCGCTGGTGACCTCCTCGACGAACGGCCACCGCCCGGCCGTGTCGGCCACCACGCAGGCGATGTCGTGGCGGCGCAGCAGGTCGTAGGCCTCCCGGGTGCAGAACGTCGGGCTGCGGAACTCCAGCGCGTGGCGCAGCGGGCGCTCGTCCTCCGCGACGGTCAAGGCGCGGTCGTCGGGAACCTTCGCGTCGTGCCGCGCGGCCAGCGCCGCCGCCTCGCCGGTGGTCCGCGGCAGCTGGGTGAAGAACCCCTCGAGCCGTGCGGCGTCGAAGCGCAGGTTCTCCGGCAGCTGCCACAGGAACGGCCCCAGCTTGGGACCGAGCGCGAGGACCCCGGAGGCGAAGAAGTTCGCGAGCGCGGTCTCGACTCCCACCAGCTTCTTCAGGTGGGTGATGAACCGGCCGCCCTTGACCGCGAACACGAAGTCCTCCGGCGTCTGCTCCCGCCACCGCGCGTAGGAGGACGGCCTCTGGAGCGAGTAGAACGAACCGTTGATCTCCGCCGAGCTGAGCCGTTGCGCGGCGTAGGCGAGCTCGTGGCGCTGCACCAGGCCCACCGGGTAGAAGTCGCCGCGCCAGCCGGCGTACCGCCACCCGGAGATGCCGACGCGGATCCGTGCCATGACCGCCCCCTACCCGTCGTACGGCGGCCCGATGCGTGCCGTGCCGGTCAGCGTCCTCCCGTGACCTGGAAGCTCAGGCCGCCGTCGACGACCTGCCCGGTCACCGCGCGGCCCGCCGCACGCCGCACCGGCTTGCCGGGCGCCGGGGCCCACAGCAGCTGCGCGAGCACCGCGTCGTGGCGCGGGGTGCGCCGCAGTCGGCGGGCCAGCTCGGCCACCGAGCCCACGCGCCGACCCGAGCCGCTGCCGGCCGTCACGGGGAACGGGTCGGCGGCGGTGCCGGAGGTCGCGGTGGGGCCGGCCAGGCTGTCCCCGCCCAGGACCTGCAGCGTCCCGGTCCGGCCGGCCATCGCGCGCGGCACCCGGACGTGGGTGCGCACCACCAGCCGGCCGAGCTGTGCCGAGGAGAGCAGCACGCGCAGGTAGGCGTGGTGGCCCGGGCGCAGCACGGTCGTGCCGTACGCGTCCATCCGGTGCCAGGCGCCGTCGCGCCACAGCTGCACGCGGTCCAGCGTGTAGCGCGCGACCTGGTGGGAGAGCGCCGACCGGGTGGTGACGGCGTCGATGGAGACCCCGAGGTTGCTTGCCTGCAAGGTGGCGAGCGTGTCGGCGAGGGTCTGCACGGTGCCGTAGGAGATGTCCCGGGGGCTCGCGAACGCGTCGGCGCGGCGGAGCAGCAGCGTGGTGCCGTCCTGGGTGTGCATCCGGATGCGCCAGACGAACGAGCCGCTGCCGCCGCCCATGCCGTCGAGAACCGCGTCCTGGTCCGCGACCACGTGCGCGACGGCGATCTCCGGGACCGCCCCCGGGTCGCTGATCCAGGTGGTGCCGTTCCGGGAGCTGTCGCCGACCGACACGTGCGAGGTCACCACGGTGCGGTGCGGTGCCGGACCCAGCACCCCGTGCAGGCCGGCCCGGTGGTCGCCGTCGACGGTGCCGACGGGAGCGCCGATGTTGGCCACCTTGAAGCTGGCGTCGGGTGCCTCCTGCACGTAGATCGCGCGAGCACCGTGCATCGTCATCCGTGCGGTTCCCGTGGAGTTCATGGGGTGTCCGAACGCCAGCACCTGGCTCCCGCAGACGGCCGTCACGGTGCCGAGGCCGGCGGTGGTCACGTCGCCGTACGAGATCGAGGCCGCGACGTTGCCGCCGGGAACGATCGGGACGACCTCGTCGCTCGTCCCGGTGCCGGTGCTGTCCACGCCGTGGAGCCCCCACGCCCGGGACAGCTGCCGGACGCGGGGGGCGGCGAGCCCGGAGATGTGGAGGGGCACGGGCAGCGGCGCGAGGCCCGATCCCGCCTCGGCCGCGCTGGCCGAGCCGCTGGCCACCAGCCGCCGAGCCATGCCGGTGGGCAGCGGCACGCTCCGAGCAGCGGTGCTGGCGGTGGAGCCGGTGCCCTCCGGCGTGAGCAGCTTCTGCATGGCCGCGGCCGGCGTGACCCCGGCGACGGGGGTGGTGCCGCTGGCCAGCGTGTAGGCGACCGCACCCAGCAGTCGCCCGTCGGGGGCGTAGACCGGGGAGCCGCTCATCCCCTCCCAGATACCGGCCTTGTCGATCTCCGGGGAGGAGAGCCGGACCAGGATCATGTCGAGGCCGGGGCCGACGCCGTCGTGCAGCACGCCCAGCGTGGTGCCGGTGAACGGCTCGGGGGTGATGCCGTGGGTGACGGTGAGCCCGTTGACGGCCATGTCCGGCACCACCGCGTCGACCGGGAACGCCGCCGGGCAGTCGTGCGGATCGGGGGCGGACTGGGCGGGTGCGGCGACCAGGCCGCTCAGCGCGAGCGCGGCGGCCGCAGTGGTGACAGCGATCCCGCGCGAGGACCGGGCTGGCCGAGTGCCCGAGAAGGGCAGCCGTCGTGGACTCATGGGCTCAGTGCTCCCTCACTACGCGTGAGGCCCCCACGGCCACGACGCTGAGGGCATTGTGTCCTGTGGGGGGCGGCGCGCGGCGCTCATCGGGAAAGACACGGCCGAAAGACCCGTTTCGACGAGCAGGCGGCCGGCAGATCGGGGTGTACCGCCGATTTCGGGCTGTGCCACGATGCCCACATGGGCGACGTCGAACGGCCACGGCTGGAAGGCACCGTCGCGGTCCGGGATGGGCGTCGTCTGGGCTTCGCCGAGTTCGGGTCGGCGTACGGGCCGGCGATCGTGTGGATGCACGGCACCCCCGGGGCGCGGCGGCAGATCCCCCTGGAGGCCCGCGCCTTCGCCGAGCAGCAGGGGCTGCGGATCATCGGCGTGGACCGACCGGGGATCGGCTCGTCCTCCCCGTGGGTCTACGACTCGGTGAGGGACTGGACGGCCGACCTGGTGCTGCTCGCCGACACGCTCGGCATCGACACGATGCGGCTCCTCGGCCTGTCCGGCGGTGGGCCGTACGTCCTCGCGGCGGGCGCTGCGCTCCCCGACCGGGTCCGGGGCGTGGCCGTGATCGGCGGGGTCGCCCCGGTCGTCGGCCCGGATGCCGTCCCCGGCGGACTGGTGGGGCTGGCCGCCCGGTTGGCGCCGTCGGTGTCGGCCGCCCGGATGCCGGTCAGCGTGGCGCTGACCGTGGCGATCCGGCTCGCCAAGCCGTTCGCCGGCCGGGCGTTGGATCTCTACGCCGCCGTCCAGCCGGAGGGGGACAAGCGCCTGCTCGGCCGCCCGGAGTTCAAGGCCATGTTCATCGACGACCTGCTCAACGGCAGCCGCAAGCAGGTGAGCGCGCCGCTGTCGGACCTGCTGCTGTTCGCGCGCGACTGGGGCTTCCGCCTCCAGGACGTGCGGGTCCCGGTCCTGTGGTTCCACGGCGACGCGGACCACATCATCCCCTTCGCCCACGGCGCCCGGATGGTGGAGCGGCTGCCGGACGCCACGATGATCCCGATGCCCGGCGAGAGCCACCTCGGCGGGCTCGGGCTGACCGAGGAGATCCTCACCGGGCTGATGGCGCTGGGCGGCTGAGCCGGTTCAGTCGGCGGTCAGCTCGGCCAGCGGGACCGTGGTGTCGCCGAGCCGCGCCGGGTCCACACGTCGGCCGACGAGCTCGCGGAGCGCATCGGTGGCGTCCCAGTCGTTGACCTGCATCCCGGCCAGGACGGTGTCCCCGTGCAACCAGAAGGCGGTGAAGACGCCTTCGACGGTGCTCCCGCGCAGCACCACCCGGTCGTAGCCGTCGGGGCCGACGCTGCCGAGGTACTCCATCCCCCAGTCGTACTGGTCGGTGAAGAAGTACGGCGTCCGGTCGTAGCGCACGTCGTGACCGAGCATGCTGTGCGCCACGAGCTTGCCCTGCTCGATCGCGTTGTCCCAGTGCTCCACGCGCACCCGCCGGCCGAGCACCGGGTGCGCCACGTTGGCCACGTCGCCGGCCGCGAACACGCCCTCGGCGGAGGTGGCCAGCCGCTCGTCGACCAGGATGCCGTCGTCCACCGCGAAGCCCGCCGCCTCGGCCAGCGCGGTGTTCGCCGTGACGCCGATGCCCGCCACGAGCAGGTCGGCGGTCAGCTCCGCGCCGTCGGCCAGGCGTACGACGGCCCGCTCACCGTGGCGTTCCACTCCGCTCAGCGTCACGCCGGTGCGCAGGTCGACGCCCTGGCGCACGTGCAGGTCGGCGAAGGCCTGCGCGACCTCCTTGCCGAGCACCCGCAGCAGCGGCAGCTCCAGCGACTCCAGCACGGTGACCTCGCAGCCGAGGGTGCGTGCCGCCGCGGCGGTCTCCAGGCCGATCCAGCCGCCGCCGACGATCACGATCCGCCGGGCCTCGCCGAACGCGGCCTTGAGCCGGTTGCTGTCCTCGATGGTGCGCAGGTAGGCCACCGGCGCCCCGCTGTCATCGGCCATCGCCAGCCGCCGGGGCCTTGCGCCGGTGGCCAGCAGCAGCCGGTCGAAGGTCTGGCGGTTGTCTCCGGCGACGACGCTTCGCGCCGCCGGGTCCACTGCGGTCACCGCGGTGCCCAGCCGCAGGTCGACCTCGTGCTCGTCGTACCACTCCGGCGGGTGGGCGAAGACGGAGTCGAGGTCGGCGTCACCGAGCAGGTACCCCTTGGACAGCGGCGGGCGCTCGTAGGGCAGGTGGTGCTCCTCGCCGTAGAGCACCAGGTCGCCGTCGAAACCGGCCTCGCGCAGCTCGGTGACCGCGTGGGCCGCGGCGAGGCCGCCGCCGACCACCACGTACGTTCCGCTCACGGGCTCCTCCTCGGGGTGCGCGGGCGACCGGCGTGGCCGACCCGTCTCCGAGTCTGCGCCGGGGACGCGCAGGAGTCCACGGGTGCCGCGGCTCAGGCCGGCTGCGGCAGCCCCGCCGGCGCGAGCAGCAGCTCGACGACCACGAGACCGTCGTCCCACCCCACCGTGGTGGGCAGTCCGGTGCGGCGCGCAGTCCGCAGCACCGCCTCGTTGTCCCGCTCGGTGAGGCAGCGTGCGGCCCGGTAGCCGCGTACTGCTGCCTGCCCCGCCGTCTCGCGCAGCAGCAGGGTGCCGATGCCACGGCCCTGCTCCCGGTCCGCGACGAGCACACCGACCTCGACGGCGTCCGGCGAGAGCGGTGCGGCGCACGCCATGCCCACGACCGTCGGGCCGTCGAGCGCCAGCCGGCTCCACCCCTGCGGGGGGCACAGCAGCCCGCGCACCATCCGGGCCGGCACCCGGGGCAGCGGCGTGTGGAAGCGCCGGCGCAGGCTGGTCGCCGAGCATTGCTCGTGCAGCGCGAGGGCCGCGGCGAGATCCGCCGCCGCGCCGTCCCGCGTGGTGACCCGTGGAACCGTCATGGAGTCCTCCCTCGTCCGGGTGCGGCTCCAGCGTGCGCGACCCACGTTTCGCCGCGGCCACGGTGATGTTTCGACCAGGCGAACCGTCGCGGAGACCTGGGAGCCGGTCCGACGCTCCGGAGCCGATTGACGTGACCGCCGGGGAAATCGGTGTCAATGTGGTGCGTGAGCCCTGTTGTGCTGCACAATGGGGACACAACTACACACCTGTTGTTCACCGGACCTCTGGACGTCCGCGCGAGACCGCTGGGGAAGGCGTACCTCGACGCCGGATCTACAGGAGGCCACGGTGACCACACGTACAGCGACACGGGGCGTGCTCTACGTCCACTCTGCGCCGTCTGCGTTGTGCCCGCACATCGAGTGGGCCGTGGGCGGTGTGCTCGGCAATGCCGTCAACCTGGAGTGGACGCCGCAGGGCGCGCAGGCCGGCACGTACCGCGCGGAGTTCTCGTGGACGGGACCCGCGGGGACGGCGGCAGCCATCACCTCTGCGCTGCGTGGCTGGAACCAGCTGCGCTTCGAGGTGACCGAGGAGCCCACCCTGAACGGGCAGGGAGGCACCGAGGGTGCCCGCTACTCCTACACGCCCGACCTCGGCGTCTTCCACGCCGTGACCGGCGTCCACGGCGACATCATGATCCCGGAGGACCGGCTCAAGGCCGCGGTGGTGAAGGCCGCCCTCGGCGACACCACGCTGCTCACCGAGATCGACAAGCTCCTCGGCAAGCCGTGGGACGACGAGCTCGAGACCTTCCGGCACGCCGGCGACGGCGCCCCGGTGCGCTGGCTGCACCAGGTCGTCTGAGTCCGGGCCCGGCGCCCGGCCGGCGGCGGGAATCTCCGCCTCGTGCCGACTGTTGCGCTCCTCGTGAACGGGAGCGGTGGGTGGGGCCAGGTGCGTGGTGTGCGGCACGTCGTCGTCGATTCTCCTGCGCGAACCGGCTCGGGCACGGACCATGGTCGGGTGGCATCTCGGACCCGCCGCGCCCGTCGCACCCTGGCGCTTCTCCCGCTCCTGCTGTTCCTGGGCTCCTGTGCCGTGCCGTTCTCCGGCGCGGCCCCGGCTCCGGTGGCCCCTGCGCCGCACACGCTGGTCGCGGTCCGCGCGGCCCGGTCGGTCCCGGTGCTGCGTGCCGCGCACAACGACACGACCACCCCGTTCAACCTGGTGTCGATCCCGGCGCTCATCCATCACCGGTACGACGGGCACGGACTGCGCCTCACCCGCGTCCTGCAGCGCGCCGGGGCGTTCACCCGCTACGCGGTGCGCTACACCGGCGACGGGCTGAGGATCGCGGGGATCATGGACGTGCCCACCGCGCCCGGACCGCACCCGGTCGTGGTGATCGCCCACGGGTACGTCCCGCCCGCGGCGTACCGCACCGGCGGCACCCTGGTACGGGAGCAGGCCTACTTCGCCGAGCACGGTTTCGTCGCGTTCCAGATCGACTACCGCAACTACGGCGGCTCCACGCGCGAGTCCGCAGCGTTCGTCGCCCGTCCGCTGGGCTACCCCGACGACCTGCTCAACGCGGTGCGTGCCCTGCGCCGGGCCCGGCTCCCCTTCGTGGACCCCGCACGGCTGGTCTACTTCGGCCGGTCCATGGGCGGCGGGGTCACCCTGCAGGCGCTCGTGGCCCGGCCGCACGCCGTGCGTGCCGCGGTGCTGTACTCGCCGCTGAGCTCCCGGGCCGCCGAGGACTTCCACCGCTGGGCGGCGCCCGACGCGCCGCTGCGGCGCCTGGTGGTCAGCGGCTACGGCACCCCGCGCAGCAACCCGCGGTTCTGGCGGCAGGCCAGCTCCCGCGCCTACTTCGGTCGGGTCGCCGTGCCGGTGCTGGTCAACCACGGCACGGCCGACGACGTCTGCCCGCCTCGGTGGAGCCGGGCCACGGTGCGCGCGCTGCGGGCGCACGGCGTGGACGCGCAGCTGCGCACCTACCCCGGTCAGGGGCACCACTTCGGGCCGCGGGCCACCGCGGTGCTGATGCGCCGGGCCGTGGCGTTCTACCGCCAGCAGCTGGCCGTGCCGGCTCAGGCCAGCACGAAGTAGCGCAGCCAGAGGTAGGGCACGGCCAGCACCGCCGAGACGGCGACCACGAGGATGCCGTACTTGGTGAACTCCCAGAAGTTGATCGGTGACCCGTAGCGCTTGGCCATCCCGAGCACGACCACGTTGGCGCTGGCGCCGACGGCGGTGGCGTTGCCGCCGAGGTCGGCCCCGAGGGCCAGCGCCCACCACAGCACCTGGCCGCTGTCGCCGGGGTGGGTCTGGGTGAGCGCCGCGACGACGGGGGCCATGGTGGCGACGTACGGGATGTTGTCGACGATGCCCGAGAGCAGCATCGAGACCAGCAGCAGGACGATCGTGGTCAGCAGCAGCCGGCCGCCGGTGACGTCGGCGAGCCAGTTGGCCAGCGCCTTGATGATGCCGGTCTCGACGAGCGCGCCGACCATCACGAACAGGCCCATGAAGAAGACCAGCGTCTCCCACTCGACCTCGGCGATGGCGTCCTCGGTGGTGACCGAGGAGATCAGCACGAGCAGGCCGGCGCCGAGCAGCGCGACCACCGACGGCTCGTAGTGCAGCACCGGGTGCAGCACGAACCCGAGGAGGACCAGCCCGAGCACCGCCAGGCTCTGCCACAGCAGCCGTCGGTCGGTGATCGCCTCCCGCTCCGAGAGCCGCATGACCTCGGCGACGCGTTCGGGGTCGGCCACGAACGCGTTGCGGAAGAGCAGTCGGGCCATGCCGATGAAGACCACGAGCAGCACGATCACGAACGGCCCGAGGTTCACCAGGAAGTCGTTGAACGTCAACCCCGAGCGGCTGGCGATGATGATGTTGGGCGGGTCGCCGATCAGCGTCGCGGTGCCGCCGATGTTGGAGGCCATCACCTCGGCGAGGAGGTACGGCACCACCGCGACCCCGAGCCGCTCGCAGACCAGGAACGTCACCGGCGCGATGAGCAGCACCGTGGTGACGTTGTCGAGCAGCGCGGAGGCGACCGCGGTGATCACGATCAGGAGCACCATCACCGGGAACGGGCGCCCGCGTGCCCGCTTGGCCGCGAAGATCGAGAGCGCCTCGAACAGGCCGGTGCGTTGGATGACGCCGACGATGACCATCATGCCCAGCAGCAGGAACACGACGTTCCAGTCGATGCCGGCGTCGGGGGAGTAGAAGGCCGCGGCGCCGTCGGTGAGGCCGAGCGCCAGCATCAGCGCCGCGCCGCCGAGCGCGGCGGCGACCCGGTGCACCCGCTCGGTGGCGATGAGCACGTAGGCACCGACGAAGACGACGACCGCCGCGACGTGGGAGAAGTCCATCTGCCTCAGCCGACCAGGACCGACAGGAGCCGCGAGGCGGTGATCACGCCCAGCGTGCGCTGCTCGTCGCGGACCACGAGCAGCGGGACGTGCAGCGCCGCCATCATCGCGGCGCACTCGAGCACGTTGGCGTCGGGCTCCACGACGGGCAGCCGGAACCGGCGGTCCTCTCGAGGCAGCAGGTCCCGGACGGTCCGGCCGCTCAGCCGCGACACGATCGCGTCCGCCGCCTCCTCGTCGTACACCGCCGCGAGCGACGGCTCGTCCTGCAGGTAGCCGGGGATCAGGCATTTGAGCACCTGCGGGCTGCCGAGCACCGCGATCGGCAGGCCCTCGTCGTCGACGACCACCACCCCGGGCAGCCGCTGCGCACCCATGTCGCGGGCCAGCTCCTGCGCCGGCGTGTCTGCTCTCACGATCGGGTAGTCCTCGATGAGGTCGATGGCACGCACGGCCCTCACCCTAGGGGCCGCGCCCCCGGCACGCACCCGGCCCCCCGACGCGCCCGGCCCTCCCGCCGAGGAGTCACCAACTCGCCCACCTCACCGGCGTGCCCGGGCCTCGGTGACCCCTCGCCGCAGGTCGGATCAGAGCGGGATGTTCCCGTGCGCGCCACGCTCCACCAGGCCGGCGTCCGCGATCGCCGCGGCCAGCGCGGTGCGGGTGGCGGACGGCTCCACCACCTCGTCGACCACGCCGATCTCCACGGCCTTGTCGACGCCGCCGGCGATCCGCTCGTGCTCGGCGGCGAGCTCGGCCTCCACCTGCGCCCGGATGTCGGGGGACACCTCGGCCAGCTTGCGCCGGTGCAGGATGCGCACCGCGGCGATGGCGCCCATCACCGCAACCTCCGCGCCCGGCCAGGCGAAGACCTTGGTGGCGCCGAGCGAGCGGGCGTTCATCGCGATGTAGGCGCCGCCGTAGGTCTTGCGGGTCACCAGCGTCACGCGAGGTACGACGGACTCGGCGAAGGCGTGCAGCAGCTTGGCCCCCCGTCGTACGACGCCGTCCCACTCCTGGCCCACACCGGGAAGGTAGCCGGGCACGTCGACCAGCACGATCAGCGGCACCCCGAACGCGTCGCACATCCGCACGAACCGCGAGGCCTTCTCCGCCGACAGCGAGTCCAGGCAGCCGCCGAGCCGCAAGGGGTTGTTGGCGATGACGCCGACGGTTCGTCCGCCGAAGCGGCCCAGCGCGGTGACGATGTTCGGCGCCCAGCGCGCGTGCAGCTCCTGGGCCGTGCCCTCGTCGAGGATCGCCTCCACCAGCGGGTGCACGTCGTAGGCACGCTTCTTCGACTCGGGCAGCATCGCGGCCAGGTCGGTGTCCTGGACCTGCTGGAGCTCGAGCGTGCCCTGGGCGCCGAGCAGGCTCGCGACGCCCCGAGCCCGGTCGATGGCCTCCTGCTCGGACTCGGTGAGGATGTGCACCACGCCGGAGCGGCGGCCGTGCGGCTCGGGGCCGCCGAGGCGCAGCATGTCGACGTCCTCGCCGGTCACGGAGCGGACCACGTCCGGGCCGGTCACGAAGATCCGCCCCTCCGGGCCGAGGATCACGATGTCGGTCAGCGCCGGGCCGTAGGCCGCGCCACCGGCGGCGGGGCCGAGCACCACCGAGATCTGCGGGATCTTGCCGGAGGCCTTGGTCATCGCGTGGAAGATCAGGCCCACCGCGTGCAGCGACAGCACGCCCTCGGCCAGCCGCGCGCCCCCGGAGTGCCACAGGCCGATGATCGGCGCCTGGTCGGCCAGCGCGCGCTCGTAGGCGTGCACGACCGCCTTGCAGCCCACCTCGCCCATCGCGCCGCCCATCACGGTCGCGTCGGAGCAGAACGCGACGCAGTGGGTGCCGTTGACGTTGCCCACCGCCGCCAGCATCCCCGAGCCGTCGTCCTCGGTGATCAGGCTCCAGGTGCCCTCGTCGAAGAGCGCCGCGAGCCGGTGGTTCGGGTTGCGCGGGTCCTCCTCGCGCGGGGGCTTGGGCTTGCGGGCCGGGGCTGCCTGGGTGGTCGTCATACGGGCTCCTCTCGGGGGCCGAAGCAGGTGCGTCAGACGCTGCGGAAGGCGATGGCGACGTTGTGGCCGCCGAAGCCGAAGGAGTTGTTGAGCGCCGCGATCGTGCCCTCGGGAAGGGCTCGCTGCTCCGTGGCGATGTCGAGGCCCACGTCCTCGGGGTCCTCGAGGTTGATGGTCGGGGGTACGACGCGGTGGTGCAGGGCGAGCACGGTGGCCAGCGACTCCAACGCGCCGGCGGCCCCGAGCAGGTGCCCGGTCATCGACTTGGTGGAGGTCACCACGGCACGGCCGGCGGCCTCGTCACCCAGCGCGTGACGGATGGCGCCCGCCTCGGCCACGTCCCCCTGCGGGGTCGACGTGGCGTGCGCGTTGATGTGCGCGATGTCGCCCGGCTCCATGCCTGCCTCGCGTAGCGCGATGCGCATCGCGCGAGTGGCACCGAGGCCGGACGGGTCGGGCTGCGCGATGTCGTGCGAGTCCGCCGTGATCCCGGCGCCGGCGGCCTCGGCGTAGACGCGCGCCCCTCGGGCCTCGGCGTGCTCGGCGGACTCCAGCACGAGGACCGCGGCGCCCTCGCCGAGGACGAAGCCGTCGCGGCCCTTGTCCCACGGACGTGAGGCTGCCGGCGGGTCGTCGTTGCGCTTGGAGAGCGCCATCATCTGTCCGAACGCCGCCATCGGGAGCGCGTGCACGGCCGCCTCGGTGCCGCCGCACACCACGACGTCGGCGCGGCCGAGACGGATCATGTCGATGCCCAGCGCGATCGACTCGTTGCCGGAGGCGCAGGCCGACACCGGCGTGTGCACGCCGGCCTTGGCACCGATCGCCAGGCCGATGTTGGCGGCCGGCGAGTTGGGCATCAGCATCGGGATCGCCAGCGGCGACACCCGGCGCGGGCCCTTCTCCTTGAGCGCGTCGTAGTTGGACAGCAGCGTCTGCACGCCGCCGATCCCCGAGGCCATCGCGACACCGAGACGCTCGGGGTCCACGCCGGCGGAGTCGGGGTCCTCGACCTTGTAGCCGGCGTCGGCCCAGGCCTCCAGCGCCGCGACGAGGGCCAGCTGGCCGGAGCGGTCCAGGCGGCGCGCCTTGACCCGCTCGAGCACCTCGGTGGGGTCGACCGCCACCTCGGCGGCGATCTTCACGCTCAGCTGCTCGGCCCACTCGTGCTCGAGCGGGCGCACGCCCGACGTACCGGCCAGCAGGGCGGCCCAGGTGCTCGGGGCGTCGCCGCCGACAGGGGACGTGGTGCCGAGTCCGGTCACGACGACTCGCGTGGCGCTCATTGCTTCGTTCACCTCGGTGGGGTCGCAGGTTGGGGACACCGACGCGTCAGAGCCCTGCGCCGCTGCGCGGGGGAGGGCCCTGACACCGTCGGCAAGGGGGTCAGCCGTTCTGGGCGCGCTCGATGAAGGCGACGGCGTCACCGACGGTCTTGAGGTTCTTGACCTCGTCGTCGGGGATCTTCACGTCGAACTTCTCCTCGGCGGCCACGACCACCTCGACCATGGACAGCGAGTCCACGTCCAGGTCGTCGACGAAGGACTTGTCCATCTGGACGTCGTCGGCGGGGATGCCGGCGACCTCGTTGACGATCTCGGCGAGGTCGGCGCGGATTTCCTCGGTGCTGGCCATCTGGCTGGTCTCCTTCTGTTGGGTGTGCTGCGGGGTGTGGTCCGGGTACGGCGTACCCGGGGACTGGTGCTAGGGAACTCGAACGACCTGGGCGGCGTAGGCGAGGCCGGCTCCGAACGCGATGAACAGCGCGAGATCGCCGCTCTTCGCCTCGCCGTCGGCGATCATCCGGTCGAGGGCGAGGGGGATCGAGGCGGCCGAGGTGTTGCCCTGCTCGGCGATGTCGCGGGCGATCCGCACGTGCTCGGGCAGCTTCATGGAGCGTGCCATCGCGTCGGTGATGCGCATGTTCGCCTGGTGCGGGACGAACAGGTCGAGGTCGGCGGCGGTGATGCCGGCGCGGTCCAGGGTCTCCTGGGCGACCTTGGCCATCTCGAAGGACGCCCAGCGGAAGACCGCGTTGCCCTTCATGGTCAGGTGCGGCATCCGGCCCTCGCCGGAGGCGAGCACGTCGCGCCAGTCGTCCCGCTGCCGGATGTGGTCGAAGTGCTCGCCGTCGGAGCCCCAGACGACCGGGCTGATCCCCGGCTCCTCGGACGGACCCACGACGGCTGCCCCGGCGCCGTCGGCGAAGATGAACGCGGTGCCGCGGTCGGTGGGGTCGGTGATGTCGGACAGCCGCTCGACGCCGATCACCAGCACGTAGCGGGCGCTGCCGCCGCGAACCATGTCCGAGGCCAGCGCGATGCCGTGGCAGAAGCCGGCGCAGGCCGCGGAGATGTCGAACGCGGACGGGCGGTTGAGCCCGAGCTCGTAGGCGATCGCGGTGGCGGCCGCGGGCGTCTGGAACATGTGGGAGACGGTGGCCACCACCACGGCGCCGATCTCCTGCGGGTCCACGCCGGAGCGTTCGACGGCCAGCTTCGCCGACTCCACCGACATCAGCTGCACGGTCTCGTGCTCGGCGGCCCAGCGGCGCTGCTTGATGCCGGAGCGCTGCTGGATCCACTCGTCGCTGGAGTCGATCGGCCCCACGACCTCGGAGTTCGGGATCACCCGGCTCGGCCGGTAGGCGCCGAGCCCGAGGACGGCGGCGTGCTCGGCGCCGCGGGAGCTGCTCAGGCTGGTCATGCGACCCCCTCCGGGTGCAGGCGGATCAGCGGCTGGCCGGGGGAGACGAGGTCGCCGTCCTGCACCAGCCACTCGACGATGGTGCCGCCGTGCGGGGCGGCCACCGGGGTGTCCTGGCCGCGGCTGCGCACGGCGCCGACGGTGGCCTCGGGAGCCAGCGCGTCGCCCTCGCGCAGGCCGTCGACCTGGTGGAAGGTGCCCTTGACCGGCGCGACCAGCATCCGCCACGTGGGGGAGGTGTCCAGCGGGGACGGCGTGCCGTGCTTGTCGATGAACGCGCGGGCGTCGTCGAGCTGGTCGGGCGTCTTGAGGGCGAACGTCTCCACGCCCTTCATCGCCCGGCGGGCGATGCCGGTCAGCGTGCCGGCCGGCGGCATCTCGAGCAGCCCGGTCACGCCCAGGTCGAGCATGGTCTCCATGCACAGGTCCCACCGGACCGGGGTGCGCACCTGGGTGACGATGCGGCGCACCACCTCGCGGCCGTCGTGCACGACCTGCCCGTCGCGGTTGGAGATGACCGGGGTGCGCGGGTCGTGGGTGGACACCGACCTCGCCAGCCCGCCGAGCACGTCGACCGCGGGCGCCATGTGCTCGGTGTGGAAGGCGCCGGCCACCGACAGCGGCACCAGGCGCGCTTTGGCCGGGGCGTCCTCGGCCAGGGCCTGCAGCTGCGCGGTGGTGCCGGCGGCCACGATCTGGCCCGGACCGTTGTCGTTGGCGGCGGTGAGCCCGTGCCTCGCCAGGGTGGCCAGCACCTCCTCGCGGTCGCCGCCGAGCACCGCGGTCATCGACGTGGGCGTCGCGGCCGCGGCGGCGGCCATGGCCTTGCCGCGCTCGCGGACCAGGACCATCGCCTGCTCGGCGGTGATCGCCCGGGCGCCGGCCGCGGCGGCGAGCTCACCGACGCTGTGGCCGGCGACCGCCCCGATGCGGCCGAACGCGTCCGCGGGGTGGGGGAACAGCTCCAGCGCGGCCAGCAGCCCGGAGGCCACCAGCAGCGGCTGGGCGACGGCGGTGTCGCGGATCGTGTCCGCGTCCGCCTCGGTGCCGTAGTGGAGGAGGTCCAGGCCGGCGACCGCGGACAGCCAGGCGAGCCGGTCGCCGAAGGCGGGGATCTCGAGCCACGGGGCGAGGAAGCCGGGGGTCTGGGCGCCTTGACCGGGAGCGACGATGACGAGCACGACCCCACTGTGCCCGTCGTAGGGGTGCGGATGCGCCCTCGACGCTCACGAAGATTCGCCCCCCGGGTTTGTGGGAACCCTACAACTCGACCGCGGACGTCCGGTCGGGCACGGTGAGCCGGCCCAGGGTGAGGGCGAGCCGGTAGGTGTAGCCGTGGCGGGGGTCGGACGGCGTCAGGCCGGTCACGTCCCCGGCCCGGCGCAGGCGGTAGCGCACCGTGTTCGGGTGCACGAACATCGCGCGCGCCGTGCCCTCGATCGACCCGCCCTGCTCGAGGTAGGCCGCGACCGTCTCGAGCGTCGAGGACCCGGCCTCCAGCAGCGGTCGGTAGACGTCGTGGACGAGCTGGCGCCGCGCGTGGCCGTCGCCGGAGAGCGCGCGCTCGGGGAGCAGGTCGTCGGCGCTCACCGGTCGGGGTGCCTCCGGCCAGCCCGGGGCGGCCCGGAGACCGGCGGCCGCGGCACGCGCGGAGACGCTGGCATTCGCCAGGTCGCCCACCACGGGCCCGACGACCACGGGACCGGACCCGAAGTGCCGTTCCACGGCGACACCTGCCTTGTCGGGGTCCGCGACGCCCCCCAGCACGACGACCAGGCGGTCGCCCTGCACCGCACCGAGGGCGTCGAGGCCGACGTGGCGGGCGGAACGGCGTACGTCGTCGATGATCGCCTCGCGGGCCCGCCCGGTGAGGTCCGGCACCCGTCCGAGCACGACCACCACGTCCCCGGTGGCCTCCCAGCCGAGGGCGCTGGCCCGGGACCGGATGGTCTCATCCGCCTCGGCGCGCAGGACCGAGTCGACCACCAGCGCCTCGAGGCGGGCGTCCCAGGCGCCGCGCAGCTCGGCAGCACGCGCGTAGACCTCGGCGGTGGCGAACGCGACCTCTCTCGCGTAGCGGGTGATGGCGTCGCGCACCGGGCCGGCGTCGCGTTCGCCGACGGCGTCGACGACGTTCTCCTCCACGACCTCGATGCTCAGTCGCACCATTTCGACCGTTTGGTGGAGGCTCACAACACCGGTGAGCGTCCGTGGGGCGCCGCCGAAGATCTCCGTGGTCACCGGGGTGCCGGCGCCAGGGTCGCGGTACCACGCCACGAACGCGTTGATGCCGGCCTGGACGATGAGGCCGATCCAGGAGCGGTCCTCCGCCGACAGCTGCCGGAACCACGGCATGTCCCGCTCCATCCGGGCCAGGGCCGAGGCGGTGAGGGTGCCCGTGGCGTTCTGCAGCCGCCGCGCGATGGCCTCGCGCGGTCGGCCCTCCTCCCGGACGGTCATGGACCGCAGCCTAGTGCGGCCGCGCCCCGGACCGGCGTCCGCAGGTTTGGAAACGGCCTGGACCGGGCATGTCGTTTTCCCGGAAATCTCAAGTTCCGAAAGGCAAAACGCGTAGTTCGGACCGGTGTCTGGCTACAGTTCCGGACACGCACGTGAGGAGTCTCATGCCGAAGCCACTCGAGGTGCAGTACCTCACCATCCACGGGCACAAGCGCGCGTTCGTGAAGGCGGGGAGCGGCCCGGCGCTGCTGCTGCTCCACGGGCTCGGCTGCGACCACACCACCTGGGATCCGGTGATCTCCTCGCTGGCACGCCGCTACACCGTGATCGCCCCGGACCTGCTCGGCCACGGGCGCAGCGCCAAGCCGCGGGCCGACTACAGCGTCGGCGGCTACGCCAACGGGATGCGCGACCTGCTCACCGTCCTCGGCGTCGACCGGGTGACCGTGGTGGGCCACAGCTTCGGCGGCGGCGTGGCCATGCAGTTCGCCTACCAGTTCCCCGAGCGCACCGAGCGGCTGGTGCTGGTGGCGCCCGGGGGCCTCGGCCCGGAGGTGACGCCCGCGATCCGGGCGATCACCGTGCCCGGCTTCGGCGCCGCGATGGCGCTGCTCACCCTGCCCGGCTACCGCCATCTGGCCACCGCGGCGCTGCGTCGGCTCTCGCGCTGCCGGTTGCCGATGACGCGCGACCTCGACGAGGTGGCGGACATCGTCGAGTCCTTCAAGGACCGCCATGCCCGCGCGGCGATCCGGCACGTGGTGTCGGCGGTGGTGGACCGGCGCGGTCAGGTGGTCACCATGGCCGACCGGGCCTACCTCACCCAGGCCATGCCGATGTGCGTGGTGTGGGGCAAGGACGACGCCGTCATCCCCGCCGGTCACGCCGCCGTCGCCGGCGAGCTCGCCCCGAGCGCGACCGTCGAGGTGATCGCTAACGCCGGCCACTTCCCGCACAAGGACCACCCGCACCGGTTCGTCAAGATCGTCAACGACTTCGTGCGCAGCACGGAGCCGGCGACCCACGATCGGGGGCGCTGGCGGGCGCTCCTGACGGCCGGCGGCACACTGCCGAGCCCGGTCGACGACTCCCTCGCGGAGATGGACATCGCCTGACCCGTTGAGGCGCGCGTCCTGCACCGTTGAGGCGCGCGTGCTGACCGTTGAGGCGCGCCTGCTGCACCCGCGGGCCGGGGGAGCGCGCGAGCGCCGCCGACCAGACCGCGGCAGCTGCACTGGAGTCGGCGGCGCCCAGCGACCCGGAGGCCGGTCGCGTAGACGGCGTCGCGCCGGGTCAGGCAGGCTCAGGCATCTCCGCCTTCCTGCTTCACGCCGCGCACCGCGGTGGGGTCGTCGATGCGGTACTTGTCGAAGGCCTCTTGGACCATCTCCCGCTTCACCTCGCCGCGGTCGGCGAGCGCCTCGAGGGTGGCCACCACGATCGACTGGGCGTCCACGTGGAAGAACCGGCGTGCGGCGGCCCGGGTGTCGGCGAAGCCGAACCCGTCGGTGCCCAGCGCACGGAATTCGCCGGGGACCCACTTGGCGATCTGGTCCGGCACCGCGCGCATGAAGTCCGTGACCGCGATGAACGGCCCCTCGGCCTCCTTGAGCTTGTTGGTGACGTAGGGCACCCGCGGCGCCTCGGACGGGTGCAGCAGGTTCCACTCCTCGGCGGCGACGCCGTCACGCGCCAGCTCGTTCCAGGAGGTCACCGACCAGGTGTCGACCGCCACGCCCCAGTCCTCGGCGAGCAACCGCTGGGCCTCGGTGATCCAGGGGAAGGCCACCCCGGAGGCCAGCAGCTGCGCCCTGGGCACGTTGCCGCCGTCGCCGTGCACCTGCGGGGGTACGGCGACGTGGTAGATGCCGCGCAGCAGGCCGTCCACGTCGAGGTTGTCCGGCTGCTTCGGCTGGACGGTCGGCTCGTTGTAGACGGTGAGGTAGTAGAGGACGTCCTCGCCCTGCGGGCGCTCCTCGGTGCCGCCGTACATCCGGCGCAGGCCGTCCTGCACGATGTAGCTGATCTCGTAGGCCATCGCCGGGTCGTAGTGCACGACCGCCGGGTTCGTCGCTGCCAGCAGCGGCGAGTGCCCGTCCGCGTGCTGCAGCCCCTCGCCGGTGAGCGTGGTCCGCCCGGCGGTGGCGCCGATGAGGAAGCCGCGGGCCATCTGGTCGGCCATCGCCCAGATCGAGTCGCCGGTGCGCTGGAACCCGAACATCGAGTAGAAGATGTAGAAGGGGATCATGTGCTCGCCGTGCGTGGTGTACGCCGAGCCCGCGGCCGTGGCGGACGCCACCGCGCCGGCCTCGGAGATGCCCTCGTGCAGCAGCTGGCCCTCGGTGGACTCCTTGTAGGCCAGCAGCAGCTTGCGGTCCACCGACTCGTAGGTCTGCCCGTGCGGGCTGTAGACCTTGGCGGTCGGGAACATCGAGTCCATGCCGAAGGTGCGGTACTCGTCGGGCGCGATCGGCACGATGCGCTTGCCGATCTCCGGGTCCTTCATCAGGTCCTTGAACAGACGCACCAGCGCCATGGTGGTCGCCACGGCCTGCTTGCCCGAGCCCTGCTTGAGCTCGGAGTAGACATCGTCGCCCGGGAGCTTGGGCAGCGTCGAGCGGTTGACCCGCTTGGGCAGCGAGCCCCCGAGCTGGCGACGGCGCTCGAGCATGTACTGGATCTCCGGGGCGTCCTTGCCCGGGTGGAAGAACGGCGCGACCTCCGCCTCGTCGATCTCGCGGTCGCTGATCGGGAGGTAGAGCCGGTCGCGGAACTTCTTGAGGTCGTCCTTGGTCAGCTTCTTCATCTGGTGGGTGGCGTTGCGGCCCTCGAGAGCGTCGATCGTCCAGCCCTTGATGGTCTTGGCCAGGATCACCGTCGGCTGCCCGACGTGCTCGGTGGCGGCCTTGAAGGCGGCGTACACCTTGCGGTAGTCGTGGCCGCCGCGGGGCAGCTTGCGGATCTGGTCGTCGCTCATGTGCTCGACCATCTGGCGCAGCCGCGGGTCGCTGCCGAAGAAGCTGTCGCGGATGTAGTCGCCGGACTCCACCGAGTAGGTCTGGAAGGCGCCGTCGGGGGTGGTGTTCATCTTGTTCACCAGCACGCCGTCGACGTCGCGGGCGAGCAGGTCGTCCCACTCGCGGCCCCACACCACCTTGATGACGTTCCAGCCGGCGCCGCGGAAGGTCGACTCGAGCTCCTGGATGATCTTCCCGTTGCCGCGCACCGGACCGTCGAGCTGCTGCAGGTTGCAGTTGATGACGAACGTCAGGTTGTCGAGCTCCTCGCGTGCGGCGAGACCGATCGCGCCCAGCGACTCCGGCTCGCCCATCTCCCCGTCACCGAGGAACGCCCACACGTGCTGCTGGCTGGTGTCCTTCATGCCCCGGTTGTGCAGGTAACGGTTGAACCGCGCCTGGTAGATCGAGTTCAGCGCGGTGAGCCCCATCGACACCGTGGGGAACTCCCAGAAGTCCGGCATCAGCCGGGGGTGCGGGTACGACGGGAGCCCCTTGCCCACCCCGTGCTGCACCTCCTGGCGGAAGTGCGAGAGCTGCTCCTCGGTGAGCCGGCCCTCGAGGAACGCGCGGGCGTAGATGCCCGGCGAGCCGTGGCCCTGGATGAAGACCTGGTCGCCGCCACCGGGATGGTCCTTGCCGCGGAAGAAGTGGTTGAAGCCGACCTCGTACAGCGAGGCCGCCGACTGGTAGGTGGCGATGTGGCCGCCGACCTCGAGCCCCTTGCGGTTGGCCGCGGACACCATGACCGCGGCGTTCCAGCGGATGAACGCCCGGATGCGGCGCTCCAGGTCCTCGTCGCCGGGGAACCACGGCTCGCGCTCCGGCGGGATCGTGTTGATGTAGTCGGTGCTGCGCAGCGCCGGCACGCCGACCTGCTTCTCGCGGGCACGCTCGAGCAGGCGCAACATGACGTAGCGCGCGCGGTCGCGCCCGCGACCGCCGAGCAGCGCGTCGAAGGACTCGAGCCACTCGTTGGTCTCGTCGGGATCGATGTCGGGCAGCTGGGTGGGAAGTCCCTCGTGGATCACCGAGGGGCGCCCGGCCGACGACTGTCCGGAAGACTGCTCAGAACCTGTTGCCACGATGCCTCTGTTCTCACGTCTGCGTGTAGGTCACGTTCCAACTTCGGGCGGAGACGCCGGGATCGCCGGGTCTCCATCGTTCATCGTGTCACGCGCATCGCGCGCACGGAATCTACCGCCCAGTAGGGGCGACACCTGTGACGCATCTTGCGTCTGCCGTCGACTTCCGGTGGACTACGCGGTGGACAATGAACTGCCAGGGCCGCGGGGACACCGACGGACCGCGACTGTTTGGAGGAGTCAGGTGAGCGCGACCTCGGGTGGCCCGGACAGCACTGCCACCCAGACCGGAGGGGACAGGCTCGGGCTTAAGCGTGGGATGGTCGTCCAGGAGCTCGGCTGGGACGAGGACGTCGACGACGACCTCCGGGTCGAGATCGAGGACGCCATCGACGCGGACATGGTGGACGGCGACTACGGCAACGTCGTGGACGCCGTGGTGCTGTGGTGGCGCGACGACGACGGGGACCTCGTCGACGCTCTCGTCGACTCGCTCACCGACCTCGTCGGCGGCGGGGTGATCTGGCTGCTGACCCCCAAGGTGGGGCGGCCCGGCGCCGTGGATCCCGCGGACGTGGCCGAGGCGGCCCCCATCGCGGGCCTCTCCACGACCTCGACGGCAGCGATCTGCAACGACTGGACGGCGACCCGGCTGGTGGCCCCGAAGACGGCCCACTGAGGTGCGGCGCGGGGGCCTCGTGACCCCCGGTGTAACTGCTCGTTACGTTTAAGCGTCACGCCCCGTCCGTCCCAGGAGGTCCTCTTGGCCATCGTCGACAAGGCCACGGGCCTCGCCGTCCAGCAGCTCACCACGCTGCGGGTGCTGACGCGAGCGGGGATCATCAAGCCCTACCCGCCGCAGCTGCTGCTCAGGACCGCCGTGGCGCTCGCGCACTGGGGGACCGGGCCTGCCGGCGGCTTCCGTGCGCAGGCGATCCTCAACGCCGACCGGACGGCGCTGGTCGACGACCTCGGCGAGCTGACCTTCGGCGAGCTCGACCGGCGCACGAACGCGCTCGCCGACGCCCTGAGGCGCCGCGGTGTGGGCGCCGGCGACGGTGTGGCGATCATGGCCCGCAACCACCGCGGGTTCGCCGACGCCAGCATCGCCGCCGCCAAGCTCGGCGCGGACATCCTCTACCTCAACACCGCCTTCGCCGGCCCCCAGCTGGTCGACGTCCTCGACCGGGAGCGGCCGACCGTGGTCGTCCACGACGAGGAGTTCACCGACCTGCTGGCCAAGGCGGACGTCGACCAGCGGGTGCTCGCCTGGTGCGACTCCGCGGACCCCGGGTGCGAGACGCTCGAGTCGCTGATCGACTCCGGCTCCCCGGAGCCGCCCCGTGCCCCGGGCAAGTCCAGCCGGGTCGTCATCCTCACCTCCGGTACGACGGGCACACCCAAGGGCGCACCGCGCAGCGAGGCGGGCATCGACGCCGCGGTCGCGCTGCTGTCGCGGCTGCCGCTGAGGTCAGGGTGGCGCACGCACGTGGCGGCGCCGCTGTTCCACACCTGGGGCTGGGCGCACTGGGCGCTGTCGATGCTGCTCGGCTCCACCGTGGTGCTCACCCGCAGGTTCGAGCCCGAGCAGGCGCTCCGCACGGTGACCGAGCAGCGCTGCGACTCCTTCGTGGTGATCCCCGTGATGCTGCAGCGGATCCTGCAGCTGCCGCAGGAGACCCTGGACTCCTACGACCTCGGCCACGTCAAGGTGGTGGCCGCCTCCGGCTCGGCGCTGCCCGGGGACCTCGGGACCCACTGGATGGACCAGTTCGGTGACACGCTCTACAACACCTACGGCTCCACCGAGGTGGCCTACGCGACGATCGCCACGCCGCAGGACCTGCGCGAGGCGCCCGGGACCGCGGGCAAGCCCCCGCACGCGACGGTGGTGCGGATCTTCGACGAGCAGGGCCGTGAGGTGCCGCCGGGCGCCTCGGGCCGGATCTTCGTCGGCAACGGCCTCCTCTTCGAGGGCTACACCGGTGGCGGGCACAAGGACATGCACGAGGGGTTGATGTCGACCGGTGACGTGGGCCGCTTCGACGAGGCCGGCCGGCTGTTCGTCGAGGGCCGCGACGACGAGATGATCGTCTCCGGTGGGGAGAACGTCTTCCCCAAGGAGGTCGAGGACTGCCTCTCCCGTCACGAGGCGGTGGTCGAGGTGGCCGCCGTGGGCGTCGACGACCCCGAGTTCGGCACGCGGCTGCGCGCGTTCGTCGTACTCTCCGCGCCGGGTGCGGCGACCCAGGACGACCTGAAGGCCTACGTCAAGGACAACCTCGCGCGCTACAAGGTGCCCCGCGAGATCGTGTTCCTCGACGAGCTGCCGCGCAACGCCACCGGCAAGATCCTCAAGAAGGACCTCGACACCGAGCCCGCCAAGGAGACCACGTGACGGTGGCGGACGGCACGCGGGCGCCCGACTTCCGGCTCCAGGACCAGCACGGGCAGAGCCTGGGGGTGTCGTCCTTCCGTGGCGAGCACGCAGTGGTGCTGATGTTCTACCCCTACGCCTTCAGCGGCGTGTGCACCGGGGAGCTGGCCGCGGTCCGCGACCACCTGCCGGACCTGCGTGCCGCCGGTGCCGCGCTGCTCGCGGTGTCCTGCGACCCGATGTTCGCGCTCCGGGCGTTCGCCGACCGCGACGGCTTGGAGTTCCCGCTGCTGTCGGACTTCTGGCCGCACGGCGCGGTGGCCGAGCAGTACGGTGTCTTCGACGCGAAGCGCGGCTGCGCCCGGCGTTCGACGTACATCATCGACCGGGACGGCGTGGTCCGGTGGCAGGTGCACCACGCGCTGCCCGACCCCCGCGACCTCGGTGAGCAGCTCACGGTGCTCGGCCGGCTGACCGCCTGAGGCAAGGTAAAGAATTCCCGGCTTTGGGCCGAACCGCAGGACGAACGTAGCGTCCCGCGTTGTTGAATATTGCTTGCTACGGCCGCTGGTGACCCGAGACGCCAGCGGCCGTACGCGTGTCCGGCGCCGGTTTTGTGGCGCCCGGCGCGGCTCGCGTAGGCTGACCCGCGCTTCGGGGGCGCATAGCTCAGCGGTAGAGCACTGGTCTTACAAACCAGTGGTCGCAGGTTCGATCCCTGCTGCGCCCACGTCTGCTCCGCTCACCGGCTCGGTGTGTCTTCCTCGTGTCCCGGGACAGGTCGAGGTCGAGCAGCACCACCGCGCCGACCCGGTTGCGCCGGCGCTCGACGGCCACGAACGCGGCCAGCGCGACGACCCCGACCGCCAGGGCGACCGGGACGGGGGAGAGGCTGCCGTTCCAGCTCAGGGGTCCGAGGTCGAACGGCTGCAGCGCGGTGAACCAGCCGTAGTGCCGACCCTCGATGAGCCCGAAGACCAGCCCGCCGAACCCGAGCACCGACAGCGCCGCACCGAGCAGGTCCGCCCCGGCACGCGTGTGGGTGTCCCGGGACTCCTCGACGAGGAGGACCGTGCCGACCAGGACGGCGAGGCCGACGGGGATGTTCACACCGAAGGCCCAGCGCCAGGAGTACGTCGTGGTCAGCCACCCGCCGAGCAGGGGACCGAGCGCCGCGGCGCCGCCGATGGTCGAGCCCCACACCGCGCACGCGATCCCGCGCTCGCGGCCCCGGAAGGTGGCGTTGAGCAGCGACAGCGAGGTGGGCAGCATGGCCGCGCCCCCGACGCCCTGCAGCACCCGTGCACCGACGAGCATGCCGCCGGAGCCGCTCAGTGCGGCCAGCACGCTGGCGAGCCCGAAGACGACCACGCCGGTCGCGAACAGCCGCCGGCGGCCGACCCGGTCCGCGAGTCGCCCGACGGTCAGCAGCAGGGCCGCGAAGACCAGGGTGTAGGCCTCCTGCACCCACTGGGCGACCGTGGGGCTGATGCCGAGGTCGCGGATGATCTGCGGCACGGCGACGTTGACGATCGTCGCGTCGACGATGATCATCGCCACGCCCAGGCTCAGCAAGAAAAGCCCGCCCCAGCGCCGCCTCGAGTCCATCCACACCTCCCGATTGCTGAGCATGCTGAGCAATCGGGTCCACGCCGGCCTGCTGACGCTGCACGCCCTCATGGAGGGGCCGCACACGCAGCGCGAGCTGGCCGCGCTGTCCCATGTGGAGGAGCAGACGATGAGCCGGGTGCTCGACCGACTAGAGCGCAGCGGGCACGTGACCCGCGAGCGTGACCCCCGGGACCGGCGGCGGCTGGCGGTCCGCGCCACCCCGGCCGGCGGGCGCGCTTACCGGACGGCGGTGGAGGTTGGCGCCGCCGACGGCGTTTCTTAGGCATCCCGCCCGGTCGGGACCGCGGCCGAGCCGCGCCACCGGCGTGGATCGAGCGACGTCGCAAACCACGGGAACAGGTCTAGATAGTCGCCATCGCGACTTCACCCGAGCATCGGGCAGACGTAACGTGTCGCTTCAAGTTCGGGGACGGCCCCCAGTGACGTTGCCGCGTCACCCGGGGGCCTGTGGAACAGACCTGAAAGGGAGGTCTATCCCATGCGTGCATTTTCGCGCGCTCGGCACGGCGACCGTAAGGGACACGCCGAAGTTCGCGGCGAAACGTGCGAAACGGTGCCCCACGCGCCGTCTCGCGCACGCCGCGCGCCGCACGAGTGAGGCCCGCCGCGGCCCGCTCCGCCCCGACGACGCCTTCCGCCCGGCAGCACGCCCTGGTGGCGGACCTGCACGTCCGCCCGCGGTGCTGCCCCAAGGGCCGGGTCTCCACGGCCCGCGCCCCACGCGCCGGTGCCCCACGCGCCGGTGCCCCACGCGCCGGTGCCCCACGCGCCCGTGCGCACTCCCACGACTGAAAGGAGCAGCACCCGCGGCTCGCCGAACGGTCGGACGCAGACGACGAGCGCGCGTGACAACGCCAAGCAACCGACACACCCGATCTCTCTGGAGTCGACAACCCGCCATGGCAAGGCACTTGACAAGAAGGGGCACCCACAAGGGCAAGCCCACCCAGCACAAGGCGTGGCAGCCGAAGCGTGGCCGCAAGGTCAGCATCCTCGCCACCCTGCTCATCGCTCTCGGCGCGGCCGTACCCACGTTCGCGTACACCGTCCACCGGGGCGACACCCTCAGCGCGATCGCCCGCCGGCACGGCACCACCGTGCCACGCGTGGCGCGCTGCAACCCGCGCAAGATCCACGACGTCAACCTCATCCGCGTCGGCGAGCACCTGCGACTGCACTGCCGGCACCCCCACCGCCACGCCCACCGCCACACCGCGCGCACCGTCGCGCTGTCCCGCGGCGGCGACCGGGCACCCCTGCCCGGTGGCGGACAGAGCGTGGCCCAGCTGAAGGCGTACGGCCGCGCGCTGGCGGGCGGCCAGTTCTACGCGCTCGACGCGATCGTCACCCGCGAGTCCGGCTGGAACCGGTTCGCGCGGAATCCGTCGTCGGGCGCCTATGGGCTCCCGCAGGCCCTCCCCGGCTCGAAGATGGCGACCGCGGGTGCGGACTGGGCGACCAACGGCGAGACGCAGCTGCGGTGGATGGTCGGCTACTGCCGCGCCCACTACGGCTCCCTTGCCGGCGCCTGGTCGTTCTGGCAGGCCCACCACTGGTACTGAGCCCGCCGCGGTGCTCTCCCCACACGCCTCCCGCCCCGTGCGAGGCGTCCCACCCCTCGTAGACCTCACGAAGGAACTCCCGTGCGTAAGTACATCCCCCTCCCCATCGCCCTCCTGATCCTGATCGCCGTGCCGAGTTGGGCGGCCGCCAGCCACCGCCACCACCACGGCCACGCCCACCGCCTCGCGGCGGCGGTGCACGGCAGCAAGACGTCGTACTGCGACCGACACCCGAACCGCCGCCGGTGCACCGCAAGCCCCACGCCGTCCGCGACCGGCACCTCGGCGGTGGCTCCCACGACCACCACCGCGGACCCGACACCGACACCGACCCAGGACCCGGCCACGACCAGTCCCGCGCCCACGGTCGCGCCGACCACGGCAGCACCGACGACGGCAGCGCCGACCACGGCAGCGCCGACACCCAGCACCAGCGGCAGCCCCACGCCGACACCCAGCACGAGCGGCAGCCCCACGTCGAGCACTACGTCGACCGCCACCGGCGCCGTCTGCACCAACCCCGCGCTCGTGTTCGACGGACAGGGATCCCAAGGGCTCGGTGCCTACTACGCTGACGCGGACATCTGGAACCCCGCACCCGGCATGAGCCAGACCATGGGCGTGTGCTCCCATGGCTCCTGGTACACCGACGACTACGTCCCCACCAACCTCGACCAGAGCTCGGTCAAGGCCTACCCGAACGTCCACTACGACTTCCACGACTGGGGTACCGGCTATGAGCCGGCCATCAGCTCCTTCAACACCATCACCGGCACCTACGCCGGCACGTCGTCCGGGGTCGGCACCTACGACGTCGCCTGGGACATCTGGATCAACGGCGTCGGCGGCAACGCCAACGAGCTCATGATCTGGACCGACAACCGTAACCAGACACCCAGCGGCAGCGTCGTCGCACGCAACATCACCGTGAGCGGCAAGACGTGGGACCTGTGGGCGACCAGCGACAACTCCTACGTCGCCTTCGTGCCCGCCAACGGCGCCGCCTACCCGTCGGGAACGCTCGACCTCAAGGCGTTCATGACGTACCTCATGCAGGACGGCAGGTACTCGAAGACCTCCACCCTCGGACAGGTCGACTACGGCATCGAGGTGTGCTCCACCGCGGGGCAGCACAGCCGGTTCGACGTGACCGACTTCTCCGTCACCACCAACTGACCGAGGTCCACGCACCAGCGCCGGGGCGGGGCGGGAACCCTCCTCCCGCCCCGGCCGGTGCGGCGGCTCGCCCACTAGGCTCGGCGCCATGACACTGCGGTTGCGAGACGTGCTGGCGCTGCTCGAGGAGTGGTACGACCCGGCGACCGCGGAGGACTGGGACGCCGTGGGCCTGGTGTGCGGCGACCCCGAGCAGCCCGTGGAGCGGATCATGCTCGCCGTGGACCCGGTGCAGGAGGTCGTCGAGGAGGCCGTCGGCTGGGAGGCCGACCTGCTGCTGGTCCACCACCCGCTGCTGCTGGCCGGCGTGCACAGCGTGGCGGCGACCACGCCCAAGGGCCGGGTCGTGCACACCCTCCTGCGCGCGGGGACTGCGCTGTACGCCGCCCACACCAACGCCGACATGGCGCCCGAGGGCGTCAACGAGTCGCTGGCGGCCACACTCGGGCTGCACGAGTCCGAGGTGCTCTTTCCGGCCGCGCGCGACCGGCTCGACAAGATCGTCACCTTCGTCCCGCACACCCACGCCGACGCGGTGCGCGAGGCCCTCACCGGGGCCGGTGCCGGCGCGATCGGCGACTACGACTCCTGCACCTACTCCATGGACGGCGAGGGTCGCTTCCGGCCGCTGACCGGCGCGACGCCGATGATCGGCAAGGTGGGCGAGGTCGAGGTGGTCCCCGAGGTGCGGGTGGAGGCGGTGCTGCCGCGCGCGGCGCGGGGCCGGGTCATCGCCGCGTTGCAGGCCACGCACCCCTACGAGGAGCCGGCGTACGACGTCCTGGAGCTCGCCAACCGGCCGGCCGGCCGACGGGTACGCGGCCACGGGCGTGTCGGCCGGCTCGCCGAGCCCACCACCCTGCGGGGCTTCGCCGAGCAGGTCGCCGCCGCACTGCCCCCGACCGCGACCGGGGTCCGGGTCGGCGGCTCGCCCGACCGCCCGGTGCAGACCGTCGCCGTGGTGTGCGGTGCGGGGGACTCCTTCCTCGACGCCGTCCTCGGCATCGAGGCCGACGTCTACGTGACCTCGGACCTGCGCCACCACCGGGCGGGGGAGTTCCTCGAGCACCGGGGCCCGGCCCTGGTCGACATCCCGCACTGGGCCGCGGAGTGGACCTGGCTGCCGGTGGCGCAGCGCAAACTGCTCGAGGCCCTGCGCGAGCGAGGGGATACGGTGGAGACCCGCGTCAGCGCCACCAACACCGACCCCTGGACCTTCCGGGTCGGCAGCTGACCGCCCCCGACATCAAGGAGCGACCCCTGAAAGCCGACGCCTTCTCCCAGCTGAAGCTGCTCGACGTGCAGGAGCTCGACGCCAAGGTCGACCAGCTGCGCCACCAGCTCCGTACGCTGCCGGAGACCACCCAGCTGCAGGCGCTGGAGACCGAGCGCGCCCAGGTGACCGACCAGGCCCGCGACGCCCGGGTCCGCGTGGACGACCTGACCCGTGAGCAGCGCAAGGCCGACGCGGACGTGGAGCAGGTCAAGACGCGTCGGGTGCGTGACCAGCAGCGGATGGACGCGGGCCAGATCAGCAACCCCAAGGACCTGCAGCACATGCAGCAGGAGCTGGTGTCCCTGGACCGCCGCATCTCCGACCTCGAGGACGTCGAGCTTGAGGTGATGGAGCGATTGGAGACCGCGCAGGGTGAGCTCGAGCAGCTCCTCGCCCGCGTGGAGGTGCTCGACGAGAAGATCGCCGAGGTCGCCGCGGCGCGCGAGAAGAAGGCCGCCGAGCTCCAGGAGCAGGCGGCCAAGGTCGCCGACGAGCGCAAGGTCGCCGCGCAGGGCCTGCCCGAGGACCTGATGAGCCTCTACACCCGCATCCGGGAGCAGAAGGGTGGCGTGGGCGCCGCGCCGCTGCGTGCCCGCCGCTGCGGCGGCTGCAGCCTCGAGCTGACCGCCGCCGACCTCAGTGCGATCGCGAAGGCCCCCACCGACGAAGTGCTCCGCTGCGAGGAGTGCAACCGCATCCTGGTGCGGACCTCGGAGTCCGGCGTCTGATGGCCGGAGAACGTCGCGCCGTCCTGATCGAGGCGGACGGCGGCTCGCGGGGCAACCCGGGCGCGGCGGCGTACGGCGCGGTGCTGCGCGACGCGCAGACCGGGGAGGTGATCGCCGAGCGTGCCGAGCACATCGGGGTCGCCACCAACAACGTCGCGGAGTACCGCGGCCTGCTGGCCGGCCTCGAGCTCTACCACGAGCACGCCGAGGGCGCCGCCCTCGAGGTGCGGATGGACTCCAAGCTCGTGGTCGAGCAGATGTCGGGCCGCTGGCGGATCAAGCACCCGGACATGAAGCCGCTCGCCGCGGCCGCCGACCGGCTGGCCCCGACGGGGACCCGCTACACCTGGATCCCCCGGGCACAGAACGCGCACGCCGACCGGCTCCTCAACGAGGCCCTGGACGCGGCGACCGGCCGTGCGGTCCCGGCCGCCCCCTCGACGTCCGGGACGACGCCGTCCGAGGCGCCGTCGTCCGAGGCGCCGTCGTCCGAGGCGCCGTCGTCCGAGACGACGCCGCCCGCGCGGGGCTGGGCTGCACAGAGCACTCCGACGACCCTGGTGCTGGTCCGTCACGGTGTCACCGCGCACACCGAGGACAAGCGCTTCTCCAGCGGGCTGGGCGGCCAGGACCCGGGGCTGACCGCGGACGGCCGCGCCCAGGCGCGCGCGACGGCCGACTGGCTGGCGCCGCTGGCCGAGGAGGTCGCGGCCGTGGTCAGCTCCCCGGTCCGTCGTACCCGCGAGACGGCGGAGATCATCGCCGAGAGGCTCGACAAGAGCGTCGATGTCGAGCACGGCCTGGCGGAGATGGAGTTCGGGCACTGGGACGGCAAGACCTTCGCCGAGGTCCAGCAGGCCTACCCCGACGACCTGGAGGCCTGGCTCGGCTCGCTGCACCACGCGCCGACCGGTGGGGAGACCTTCACGCAGGTCCAGGAGCGGGTGCTGGGCAGCCTGGACGTGCTGCTGGAGACCTACCGCGGCCGGACCGCACTGGTGGTCAGCCACGTCACCCCGATCAAGGTGCTCGTGGCGCGGACGCTGGGTGCGCCGCTGGACGCGGTGTTCCGCATGGAGCTGGCCCCGGCCTCGGTCACGGTGCTGTCGTTCTACGCCGACGGGAACGCCTCGCTGCGGCTGTTCAACGCGCGGCCCTTGGAGGAGGCGTTCATAGGTCGGTGACGACCACGTCCAGCCGGGTGCCCGTGCGCCCGTGCTCGCCGGGCTCCACCTTCCAGCCCAGCGCGGCGAGGTGGTCGGCCAGCTGGGCCGGGGTCCGCGGCGAGCCGCCGTCCTCGAGCAGGGCTCGCACGAGCCGGCCCTTGGTGGCCTTGTTGAAGTGCGAGACGACCTTGCGCCTGCCGTCGACCTCGTGCAGCACCCGCAGGGTCGCGGTGCGGGGTGCGAGGTCGGTCGTGGGGCGCCAGAAGGAGGCGTACGTCGACGAGCGCAGGTCGATCACCAGCCCGCCGCCGGCGGCCTCGTGCACCGCCGCGTCGAGGTGGCGGCTCCAGAATCCCGCCACCGAGCCGACACCGGGCAGGGTCACGTCGCCGGAGAGTCGGTACGCCGGGATCCGGTCGTGCGGACGCAGCAGCCCGAACAGGCCCGAGGCGATGGCCAGCCAACCGGTGGCACGTCGCTTGGCGGCACCGGCCAGCGTCGCCGGGTCGAGCGCCGCGTAGAGCACGCCGGTGTAGACGTGCTCGGCGCGAGCGGTCGGCGCGTCCGCGAGGTGGGCGTTGCGGTCGACCTCGACCGTCTGCGTCGAGCCGAGTCCCAGGGTCCGGGCGGCGTGGGCACGGGCGGAGTCGGGGTCCGGGTCGCGGTCCGTCGTACACAGGTCGACGAGCGCGTCGAGCATCTCCGCCCGGGGCCGGTGCAGGGAGCCGAAGCTGAGCGTGGAGAGGTCCAGGGACTTGCCGCGGGACGGGGCGGTCTTGCCCTCCGACGGCGGCAGCAGGATCAGCACGGGGCAACCCTATGCGCGGGCCGCGCCTCACCCCCCGCCGGACGTCATACGGGGTGGCCGTGCGACCGGCCGCGGCGGATGACCTCCCCGCGGACGTCATACGATCCGGCCGGCCAGGCGCCCGCGGCGTACGACGTCCCGGCGGGCGATACGCTGGAGCCTGGATGAGCTGGCCGGGCGACCGCGTGGGCTCGTGGTGACACGAGCCCCCGAGGAAGGTCCGGGCTCCACAGGGCAAGGTGGTGGGTAACGCCCACCCGGGGTGACCCGCGGGACAGTGCCACAGAAAACAGACCGCCGTCGCCGGGCTCCGGCACGGTGGCGGTAAGGGTGAAACGGCGGTGTAAGAGACCACCAGCGCCTCGGGTGACCGGGGCGGCTCGGTAAACCCCACCTGGAGCAAGGTCAAGAGGACGGCTCGGTCGCGAGACCGCACCGTCTGCGCGGACGATCGAGGGCGGCCCGCCCGAGTCCGCGGGTAGACCGCACGAGGCTGTCGGCGACGGCAGCCCTAGATGGATGGTCGCCGACCGCGTGAGCCGCAAGGCGCGCGGGGACAGAACCCGGCCTACAGGCCAGCTCATCCACCACACCCGGCGCGCTGCTCGGGCACATCGACCCTGGCCGCACCGGGCCCCGCCCGCAGCGTCCGAGCGGTCGGTCCCGGTACGGAGCTTCCCGCTCGCGGACGTCACACGGGTGGTCGTCGCCTACGGAACGGACGCGCTGCGCATCCGGATGCGCTTCGTGGACCTCCGTCGGGTGGGCACCCAGCAGTACGGGAACGAGATCCGGACCCCGGACTACCACCTGCAGGCCGTGCTCACGTCCAAGCCGGGGCACCGGCGGGGCGAGCGCTACTTCCGGGGAGACGACGGCAGCCGGCGCTGCCCGGGCTTCACCCGGACGATCGACTACCGCCGCAACGTGTGCGACTGCCGAGCGACATCCTGCACGACGCCGCACCCAGCGCGGACCCACTACGTCGACCAGCCCTTCAGCCACCGCAGCGCGGTGGTCGGACAGACCCCGCGCCTCTACCGGCCCCAGGGGTGAGGACCCTGCCGGAGCGACTGGTGGGAATGTCCCGGTGTCGGCGCGTGTTGGCTCGACGGAGGACAACCGTGACGTTCGACTTTCAGCCACCCCGCACCAACCACCCCGTCGACGCCTACCACCACGCGTGGCGCCTGCTCGAGGAGCGTGAGCCGAAGGCCGCGCTCGAACTGCTCGAGCCCGCCGTGGCGGCGGAGCCCGACTCGGCCAGCCTGCGCACACTGCGCGCCTGGGCGTACTTCCAGAGCGCCCAGCTCGCGCGCGCCGAGCAGGACCTCACCCTGCTGGTCGAGACCTGCCCGACCGACGTGTGGGCCCGTTTCGCGCTCGGCCGCGTCCTGGAGCGGCAGTCGAGGTACGCCGCCGCGCTGCCGCACCTGCGGCTGGCGGCCGTGATGTCCGGCGACGCCGAGCACGAGGCGAGCGTCCTGAGGGTGGAGCGCCGGCTCGTCGAGTCCGGCCACGGCTCCTACGACGACCTGGTCTGAACGCGGGCCGGCTCACGGCAGGGTCAGGACCTCGGCCCCCGTGTCGGTGACCAGCAGCGTGTGCTCGAACTGGGCGCTGGGCCGCCCGTCCTTGGTGACGACGGTCCAGCCGTCGTCCCACATGTCCCACTCGTGCGTGCCCAGGCAGAGCATCGGTTCGATGGTGAAGGTCATCCCCTTCTCGATCACCGCGTCGTAGTACGACGAGTCGTAGTGCGGGATGATCAGCCCGGAGTGGAACGCGGCCCCGATCCCGTGCCCGGTGAAGTCCCGCACCACGCCGTACCCGAACCGCTTGGCGTAGGACTCGATCACCCGCCCGAGCACGTTCACCTGCCGTCCGGGACGCACCGCCTTGATCGCCCGGCGCAGCGCCTCCTCGGTGCGCTCGACGAGCAGCCGGGTCTCCTCGGCGACGTCGCCGGCCAGGAACGTCGCGTTCGTGTCCCCGTGCACGCCGTCGAGGTAGGCGGTGATGTCGATGTTGACGATGTCGCCGTCCTCGACCACCCGGCTGTCGGGGATGCCGTGGCAGACGACCTCGTTGACGCTGGTGCACAGGGACTTGGGGAACCCGCGGTAGCCCAGCGTCGAGGGGTAGGCGCCGTGGTCGCAGAGGAACTCGTGGCCGATCCGGTCCAGCTCGTCGGTGCTCACCCCCGGGGCGACGTGCTCGCCCACGAGCCGCAGGGCCTGGGCCGCGACCCGGCCGGCGACGCGCATCCGTGCGATGGTCTCCTCGTCCTTGACCTCCGGCCCGTCGTACGGCGTGGGGGCGGGCTTGTCGACGTACTCGGGGCGGGAGATGTGCGCCGGCACGGGACGGCGCGGCGACACGGTGGCGGGCGCGAGGGGAGTCACGCGTCGAGTGTAGGTTCCCTGTCGCCGGGCACACCGGCCCGGAAGCCGGTCGCACGACGAGGAGTGAGCCGATGAGCGAGGGCAAGTACTGGTTCTGCCTCAAGCACCACGCCGTCGAAGGGGACGAGGGCTGCCGTAACGCGGACCGGCTCGGCCCGTACGACACCGCGGAGGAGGCCGAGCACGCGCTCGAGAAGGTCCAGGAGCGCAACGAGGCGTGGGAGCACGACCCGGACTGGAACGACGAGGCGTCCGACGACACGCAGCCGTGAGCGTGGCGACGCGCGGCAACCTGGACCAGTCCGGCCCCTTCATCGGGATGGCCGGGCTCGCGGTCGCGCTGTTCCTCTACGGGTACTCCGCGCTGGCGCTGCCGAGCTGGCTGCACTCGGCGGTCATGCCGGTGGCCTGGCTGGTGCTCTTCGTGCTCGGGGCCGTGTGGTTCGCGCGGCACCCGTACCGGGTCCTGTTGCTGCCCGTCGTCGCGATCGGACTGTGGTTCGGCCTGATGCTCGGCCTCGGCCCGCACGCCTGACCGCCGGACGTCATACGAAGGGGCTGTGCCCGCGACCGGAGCGTATGACGTCCGCGGAGGGGGCGTGCGGCGCGGGCCTGGTCAGAAGGTGTGCTCGGGGCCGGGGAAGGAACCGTCGGCCACGTCCGCGGCGTAGTCCTGGGCCGCCTTGAGCAGGACCCCGTGCACGTCGGCGTACTGCTTGACGAACCGCGGCATCCGGCCGGTGCGCAACCCGGCCATGTCCTGCCAGACGAGGACCTGCGCGTCGCACGCGGGACCCGCGCCGATGCCCACGGTCGGGATCGACAGCGTCTTGGTGATCTCCGCGGCCACGTCGCCGGGGACCATCTCCATCACCAACGCGAAGGCCCCCGCGGCCTCCAGCGCCTGTGCGGCCGCCACCAGCTGCTGGCCGGCGTCCCCGCGCCCCTGCACGCGGTACCCGCCCAGGTTGTGCTCGGCCTGCGGGGTGAAGCCGATGTGGGCCATCACCGGGACGCCGGAGGAGGTCAGCAGGTCCACCTGGGGAGCCATCTCCGCGCCGCCCTCGAGCTTGACCGCGTGCGCGTTCGCCTCCTTCATGAAGCGGACCGCGGTGTGGAAGGCCTGCTCCGGGCGAGGCCTGGTAGGACCCGAACGGCAGGTCGGCGACGACCAGGGCGCGGCGCACGGACCGGGTGACCGCCCGGGCCAACGGGATCAGCTCGTCGACGGTGACCGGCAGCGACGTCTCGTTGGCGAAGACGTTGTTCGACGCCGAGTCGCCCGACGAGCAGCACGGGGATGCCGGCCTCGTCGAACGTCTGCCGCCGTGTACATGTCGTAGGCGGTGAGCATCGCCCACTTCTCGCCGCGCTCCTTCATCTCCCGCAGGTGATGGGTGCGCACCCGACGCACGGGTGCGCCGGCCGGCGCGGGACCGGAGCCGTACGGCGCGGTCGTCTCGCTCATGAGTTCCTCCGGACGTGTTCTCCAGGCTCCCTGGTGGAGTCCCGGGACCGTGGCCCAGGCTAGACCTGCGGGGACCGCCGTACCCCCGTGCTGTTGCTCACTTGCGCATGCTCGGTCCCGTTTTGGGAGACTCGCGGGCGTGGAGTTCACATCGCTGTACGACCAGGGGTTCGCACGCGTCGCGGCCTGCGCGGTGCCGGTGGCGGTCGCGGACCCGCGCGCCAACGCCGACGCGGTGCTGCAGGAGGCGCGCGCCTGCCACGACGAGGGTGTGGCCGTCGCGGTCTTCCCCGAGCTGGCGCTGACCGGCTACTCCGTGGAGGACCTGTTCCTGCAGGAGGCGGTGCTCGACGCCGTCGAGGAGCAGGTGGCCCGATCGCCGGGCGTCCGCCGCGCTCACGCCGGTGCTCGTGGTCGGCGCGCCGCTGCGCCACGGCAACCGGCTGCTCAACGTGCGCGGTGGTGGTGCACGGGGGCCGGGTGCTCGGCGTGGCGCCGAAGTCGTACGTGCCGACCTACCGGGAGTTCTACGAGCGCCGGCACTTCGCCCCCGGCGACGACCGCCGTGGCGAGTCGCTCGTGCTCGGCGGCGTGGAGGTGCCGTTCGGCCCGGACCTGCTCTTCCGCGCCACCGACGTGGAGGGGCTGGCGCTGCACGTCGAGGTGTGCGAGGACATGTGGGTGCCGGTGCCGCCGAGCGCCGAGGCCGCGCTCGCCGGCGCGACGGTGCTGGCCAACCTCTCCGGCAGCCCGATCACCGTCGGCCGCGCCGAGGACCGTCGGCTGCTGGTCCGCTCGGCGTCCTCGCGCTGCCTGGCGGCCTACGTGTACGCCGCGGCCGGACCCGGGCGAGTCGAGCACCGACCTGTCCTGGGACGGCCAGACGATGATCTACGAGATGGGCGAGCTGCTCGCCGAGACCGAGCGGTTCCCCGAGGGGCCGCGGTGCTCGATCGCCGACGTGGACCTGATGCGGATCCGCCAGGACCGGATGCGCCAGGGCACCTTCGACGACAACCGGCGCACCCTGGAGGACCGGGGGGGCCGCGGTTCCGCACCGTCGAGTTCACGCTCGACCCGCCGCGCAGGGACCTCGGGCTGCGGCGCCCGCTCGACCGGTTCCCGTTCGTGCCCGACGACCCGGACGGCTCGCCCAGGACTGCTACGAGGCCTACAACATCCAGGTCTCGGCGCTCGAGCAGCGGCTGCGCGCGATCGGCAACCCGAAGGTCGTCATCGGCGTCTCCGGCGGCCTGGACTCCACCCACGCGCTCATCGTCGCGGCCGAAGCGATGGACCGGCTCGGCCGCCCGCGCAGCGACATCCTCGCGTTCACGATGCCCGGCTTCGCGACCAGCGACACCACCAAGAGCAACGCCACCCGGCTCTCGCGAGTCCCTCGGCGTGACCTTCGAGGAGGTCGACATCCGGCCCGCCGCCCGGCAGATGCTCGGCGACCTCGGCCACCCGTTCGCCGAGGGCGAGCCGGTCTACGACGTGACGTTCGAGAACGTCCAGGCCGGGCTGCGCACCGACTACCTGTTCCGGTTCGCCAACCACCGCCGCGGCATCGTGCTCGGCACCGGCGACCTGTCCGAGCTGGCGCTCGGCTGGTGCACGTACGGCGTCGGCGACCAGATGTCGCACTACGCGGTGAACTCCGGCGTGCCGAAGACGCTGATCCAGCACCTGATCCGCTGGGTGGCCAGCAGCGCCAGTTCGACGACGAGGTCAACGACATGCTGCGGGAGATCCTCGACAGGAGATCACCCCGGAGCTGGTCCCGGCCGAGGAGGGCGACAAGCCGCAGTCCACCGAGGAGACGATCGGCCCCTACGCGCTGCAGGACTTCACGCTCTTCCACGTGCTGCGCTACGGGTTCCCGCCCAGCAAGATCGCCTTCCTGGCCCGGCACGCCTGGCGCGACCCCGACGGCCGGCGCGTGGCCGCCGAGCTTCGACGAGGACGCCAGTACGCCTACGACCTGGCCGCCATCCGCCGCTGGCTGGAGGTCTTCCTCGAGCGGTTCTTCGGCTTCGCGCAGTTCAAGCGCTCCGCGCTCCCGAACGGCCCGAAGGTCGTCGGCCGGCGGGGCGCTGTCCCCGCGGGGGGAGTGGCGGGCGCCCCGGACGGCAACGCGCAGGCCTGGCTGGCGGAGCTGGAGCGCAACGTGCCCCAGGGCTGAGGCCGGGCTCGCTAACCCGGGCGAAACATGGACGGGACAGCATGTGCACGGGTGAGTCTGTCAACGTCGAGATGGTCGACACCGCGGAGGAGCCCTCATGGGCAAGCAGGAAGACTTCGTCCTCCGCGCGCTCGAGGAGCGCGACGTCCGGTTCGTCCGGCTCTGGTTCACCGACGTGCTCGGGTACCTGAAGTCGGTCGCGATCGCGCCGGCCGAGCTCGAGGGCGCCTTCGCCGAGGGGATCGGCTTCGACGGCTCGGCGATCGAGGGGTTCGCCCGGGTCTACGAGGCCGACATGCTCGCCAAGCCCGACCCGTCGACGTTCCAGATCCTGCCGTGGCGCGGGCGAGGGGCCGTCCACCGCGCGGATGTTCTGCGACATCGTGATGCCCGACGGCTCCCCGTCGTACGCCGACCCGCGCTACGTGCTCAAGCGCACGCTGTCGCAAGGCCGCCGAGCAGGGGTTCACCTTCTACACCCACCCCGAGATCGAGTTCTACCTGTTCAAGGACACCCCCGGGCCGGGCGACGAGCCGGTGCCGGTGGACCGCAGCGGCTACTTCGACCACACCGCGCAGAGCATGGGCGCCGACTTCCGCCGCGAGGCGATCACGATGCTCGAGTCGATGGGCATCTCGGTGGAGTTCAGCCACCACGAGGGCGGCCCCGGCCAGCAGGAGATCGACCTGCGCTACGCCGACGCGCTGTCGACCGCCGACAACATCATGACCTTCCGGACCGTGGTCCGGGAGGTGGCGCTGAGCCAGGGCATCTGGGCGACGTTCATGCCCAAGCCGTTCACCACCCACCCCGGCTCGGGCATGCACACCCACGTGTCGCTGTTCGAGGGCGACCGCAACGCCTTCTTCGAGGCCGGTGCGGAGTACCAGCTGTCCAAGACCGGCCGCGCAGTTCATCGCCGGCGTCCTGCAGCACGCCACGGAGATCACGCGTGGTCACCAACCAGTGGGTCAACTCCTACAAGCGGCTGATCTGCGGCGGCGAGGCCCCGTCGTACATCTGCTGGGGCCACAACAACCGCTCGGCGATGGTGCGGGTGCCGATGTACAAGCCGAACAAGGGCCAGTCCACCCGGATCGAGCTGCGCACCATCGACGCGGCGTGCAACCCCTACCTCGCCTTCGCGGTGATCCTCGCGGCCGGCCTGAAGGGCATCGAGCAGGGCTACGACCTGCCGCGCGAGGCCGAGGACGACGTCTGGTCGCTCAACGAGCGCGAGCGCAAGGCGCTCGGCATCGACCCGCTGCCGCGCAGACCTGCACGAGGCGATCGGGGTCGCCGAGAGCTCCGAGCTGCTGGCCGAGACCCTCGGCGAGCACGTCTACGACTTCTTCCTGCGCAACAAGCGCGCGGAGTGGGAGGAGTACCGCGGCCAGGTCTCCGCCTTCGAGCGCGACCGGATGCTGCCGGTCCTCTGAGGGGGCGCCCGGTGACCGATCTACGTAGCCGCAGCCGAGCCTACTGCCCGACCGGGCACGGCAGCTCACGCTGGTGGGATGGTCGTCGTTGCCTCCGCCCTGCTCCCGCGCTCGGCGTCTGGTGCTCGTCGCGGGCGCGACCCAGTCGGGCTGGTCTCCTCTGCTGCTGGTGCCGGCGCGGGCGATGAGCTGACGCTCGCCGGCGAGTGGCTCGGCGGCGTGGGGGGCCCGATCGCAGTGCTGGTGACCGTCACCTGGCGCTCGCTGTGGAGCCGCTATGCGGCGCCGGGCGTGCTGATCGCGGTCTGGATCCTGCTGCTCGCTCTGGCCCCTGCCCGGGCACCGACGAGGGTCGTCGGGCGCTAGCTTCGGGCCGGCGTGAGTGCAGCAACCGTGCTGGTCGTCGAGCACGAGACCATGTGCCCGCCCGGCTGGATGGGGGAGTGGCTGGTGGAGGCCGGCGTCGCGCCTCGACGTACGCCGGCCCTACGCCGGCGACGCGCTGCCCGGGACCTCCCCGGCACGCCGGGCTGGTCGTGCTCGGCGGGTCGATGGACGCCGACGCGACGCGGCACCCCTGGCTCGGCACCGACTCAAGCAGCTGGTGCGGCGCGCCGCGCCGAGGGGGTGCCGACGCTCGGTATCTGCCTGGGCCACCAGCTGGCCGCCGTCGCGCTCGGCGGCGAGGTCGGCCGCAACCCGCGCGGCCAGCAGATCGGCGTGCTCGACGTCGGCTGGCCCGCGGAGCGGCGCGACGACCCGCTGCTCGGGCCCGCTCGCGCCGCCGGCCGCGGCGGTGCAGTGGAACAACGACGTCGTCACGCGGCTGCCCGCCGGGCGCGGTCGCTGCTCGCCCGCGCCCGCACGGCGAGCTGCAGGCCGCCCGGTTCGCCCCCACCGTGTGGGGCGTGCAGTGGCACCCCGAGGCCGGCGAGGAGATCGTGCGCCGGCTGGGCCGAGGACGACCGCGACCACGCGCGCGCGCGGGGCGTCGACGTCGACGCCTACGTCGCCGACGTGGCGCGCCGCCGAGCAGGAGCTGCGGCGGCCCCTGGCAGCCGCTCGCCGCCGGGTTCGCCGCCGCTGCCGGGCCGAGTGGGCCGCGGCGTGACCCGGCGCGCCGGCACCACGTACCGGCCGGCTGGCGCGGCTCGGCTTCCGCGACGCCGAGCCGCCCGGCGCGGCGCTGGGCCGGCTCGGCCCGGCGGCCGACGAGCTGGTGCACCTGCTGGCGCCGCGCGCCGACCCCGACCAGGCCGTGGACGCGCTCGCCGACCTCGCCGACCGGCTCGAGGACGGCGACGACGCTGCTCGAGGCGCTGGCCGACGACGAGGGCACCGCGATGCGGCTGCTGTCGGTGCTCGGTGCCAGCACCGCGCTCGGCGACCACCTGCTCCGCCACCCCGAGCACTGGCGCGAGCTGACCGACCCGGCCCTGGGCTCCACCCGCCCCGCGGCGTTCGTGCTGCGCGCCGCCTGCTCGAGGCCGTCGGCGCCGACCCGCCGCGGCGAGCCCCGGTCGCCACGCTGCCCGACGCCGAGGCCGTCGACGCGCTGCGGGTGGAGTACCGCCGGCTGCTGCTGCGGCTGGCCGCCCGCGACCTCGCCCACGGCGTGGGCGTCGACGACGTCGCCGCCGAGCTCTCCGACCTCGCCGCCGGCACGCTCGAGGCGGCGCTGGCGATCGCCCGGGCCCGGCTCGGCGAGCAGCCACGCAGCGCCGGCTGGCGGTGGTCGCGATGGGCAAGTGCGGCGGCCACGAGCTCAACTACGTCAGCGACGTCGACGTCATCTTCGTCGCCGAGCCGGCCGAGGGGCACGACGAGCACGCGGCCGTGCGGGCCGGCACCCAGCTGGCCGCGAACCTGATGCGGATCTGCTCCGACCACACCGGCGAGGGCACCATCTGGCCGGTCGACGCCGCGCTGCGCCCGGAGGGCAAGGCCGGGCCGCTGGTGCGCACGCTCGCCAGCCACCAGGGCTACTACGAGCGGTGGGCGAAGACCTGGGAGTTCCAGGCGCTGCTGAAGGCCCGCCCGGTCGCCGGCGACCCCGAGCTGGGCGGGCCTACGTCGAGCGGATCACCCCGATGGTGTGGTCGGCCGCCGAGCGGGAGGGCTTCGTCACCGACGTGCAGGCGATGCGCCGCCGGGTGCTCGAGCACATCCCCGCCCCCAGGCGGACCGCCAGATCAAGCTCGGCGCCGGCGGGCTGCGCGACGTGGAGTTCGCCGTGCAGCTGCTGCAGATGGTGCACGGCCGCGCCGACGAGGCGGTCCGGGCGCCGACGACGCTGAGCGCGCTGGCCGAGCTGACCCGCGGCGGGTACGTCGGCCGCGACGACGGCGCGGCGCTGGACGCGGCCTACCGGTTCCTGCGTACGCTCGAGCACCGCATGCAGCTCCCCCAGCTGCGGCGCACCCACGTGGTGCCCGAGGACGAGGAGAGCTGCGCCGGCTCGGCCGGTCGATGGGGTTCCTGCAGGAGCCGGTCGCCGAGCTCGACGAGCAGTGGAAGCGGCACAGCAGGGAGGTCCGCCGGCTGCACGAGAAGCTCTTCTACCGGCCGCTGCTCGCCGCGGTGGCGAAGCTCCCCGGCGACGAGGCCCGGCTCACGCCGGAGGCGGCCGAGCAGCGGCTCGCCGCGCTCGGCTACCTCGACCCGGTCGCCGCGCTGCGGCACCTGGAGGCGCTGACCAGCGGGCGTCTCCCGCACCGCGGCGATCCAGCGCACGCTGCTGCCGGTGATGCTGAGTGGTTCGCCGACGCCCCCGACCCGGACGCCGGGCTGCTCGGGTTCCGGCAGATCTCCGAGGCGCTCGGCTCGACGCACTGGTACCTCCGCCGCTGCGCGACGAGGGCCAGGTCGCCCAGCGGCTGGCGCTGGTGCTCGCCTCCAGCCGCTACGCCACCGACCTGCTCCAGCGCGAGCCCGAGGGGGTGCGGATGCTCGGCAAGGACGGCGGGCTGGTGCCGCGCGCTCGGGAGGCGCTGGAGAAGGAGATGGTCGCCGCCGGGCTGCGCCACCGGACCCCGTGGAGGGCATCAACGCGGTGCGGGCGATCCGGCGCCGCGAGCTGTTCCGGATCGCGGTGGCCGACCTGTGGACCAGCTCGACGTGGCGGAGGTCGGCTACGCGCTCACCGACCTCACCGCCGCGACCCTCGAGGCCGCCCTGGCGGTCGCCGGGCCGGCGGTCGAGCGCCAGCGGCGCCGGCCGCTGCCGACCCGGATGGCGATCGTCGCGATGGGCCGCTTCGGCGGCCACGAGCTCGGCTACGGCAGCGACGCCGACGTCATGTTCGTGCACGACCCGCTCGAGGACGCCACCGCCGAGGAGGCCGCGCGGGCCGCCCAGGAGGTCGCCAACGAGCTGCGCCGGCTGCTCGCGCTGCCCGGCACCGACCCGGCGCTGGAGGTCGACGCCGAGCTGCGGCCGGAGGGCAAGCAGGGACCGCTGGTGCGCTCCCTGGACTCCTACGCCGCCTACTACGCCAAGTGGTCGGCGGTCTGGGAGGCGCAGGCGCTGCTGCGGGCCGAGGCGATCGTCGGCGACCGCGCCCTGCGCGCCGGTTCACCGAGCTGATCGACCCGCTGCGCTTCCCGCGCGGGGCTCGGCGACGACGACATCCGGGAGATCCGCCGGATCAAGGCGCGCGTCGACGACGAGCGGCTGCCGCGCGGCGCCGACCCGGCCACCCACCTCAAGCTCGGGCGCGGAGGCCTCGCCGACGTGGAGTGGACCGTCCAGCTGCTGCAGCTGCAGCACGCCGGCGGCTGCACGGGCTGCGCACCACCCGCACGCTCGAGGCGCTGGCGGCGCGGTGGAGGCGGGGCTGCTCGCCGAGGACGACGCGGACGCGCTGTCCGAGGCGTGGCGCACCGCCACCCGGCTGCGCAACGCGATCACCCAGGTCCGCGGCAGGGGCCCGACTCGCTGCCCCGCGACCCCCGGGAGCGGGCGGCCGTGGCGCACATGTGCGGCTACGGGCCCGGGGAGTCCGACGAGCTCGTCAACGACTACCTGCGCGTCACCCGGCGCGCCCGCCAGGTCGTCGAGCGCATCTTCTGGGGCTGAGTGTCTTTCACCAAACGCTCAGCCTGGCGGGTGAGACTGGAGGCGGAGATGCTCCGCACCCGTGTCGCCGCGCCTGCGCGCGCGGCTCACCACCCCCGCCGTCGTCGCGGTTTTGACGGTGGCCCTGGCGCTCGCGCGACTGTCCTACCTGACCACGCCCGCTGCGCTCGGACGAGGCCGGCTACCTGCTGGTGGCGCGCGCGTGGCACCTGGGCGGGCCCAACCTCTACGGGGTCACTACTGGGTCGACCGGCCGCCGGTGCTGTTCGCGCTGTACAAGCTGGCCGCCGCCGTCCCGTGGCACTTCGGGATCCGGCTGGTCGCCCTGGGCATCCGGTGGGTTGGTCTTCGTGCTGGCCGCCGCCTGGGCGGGTCGGCGCCGGCTCGTCGGCGGGAGCCGGGGCGCCAGGTGGGCCGCGGCCGTGGCCGGTGTGCTGGCGGTGACCCCGGCGCTCTGTGGGCCTACGAGGCCGACGGGGAGCTGCTGGCCGTCCCGCTGGTCATGCTGGGCATGGCACTCACCCTGGCCGCCGTGCAGGGGACCCGACGGCGCGCGTTCCGCCTGTGCGCTGGGGGCCGGGTTCCTGACCGCCGGGTGCGCGGTGATGGTGAAGCAGAACTTCC